>NZ_CP060497.1:0-1223730 GCF_014334135.1 Olivibacter sp. SDN3 | reverse complement strand
AAATAGATTAGGTTTGAAGGAAACCAATAAAAAGTTATCAATGCAAAAGATAAAAACAGCTTTATTATCATATGGTATGTCGGGAAGCGTGTTCCACGCGCCTTTTGTTGATTTACATCCGAATTTTGACCTTGCAGGGGCCTGGGAGCGGAGCAAAAAGCTCATTCAAAAAGATTATCCGGAAGTGACTAGCTACCCTTCTTTGGAAAGCGTTTTGGAAGATGAGTCTATTGTACTGGTCGTTGTAAATACACCAACTGGCACACACTATGAATTCACTAAAAAAGTACTGGAGGCAGGAAAACATGCTGTAGTCGAAAAAGCTTTTACCATTACCGCCGCGGAAGCACAGGAGCTGGCAATATTAGCTGGGAGTAAGGGACTAAAGCTCGCGGTCTTTCAGAACCGTCGTTGGGATAGTGACTTTAAAACCGTGAAAAAGGTTGTGGAATCGGATATGTTGGGCGAGATTGTAGAGGCTACGTTTTCCTATGAAGCCTATCTTCCGAAGTTGAATACGAAAGCTCATCTGGAAGAACCGTCGCCAGCAGCTGGTTTGATCCGTGATCGCGGGCCGCATATGATAGACCAGGCACTTTGTATTTTTGGCTATCCAAATGCGGTATTTGCGGACTTGGGCATTATGCGCACGGACTCCAGGGTAAACGATTACTTTGAGTTAATTTTGTATTATTCGGATAAGAGAGTACGGTTAAAGGGAGGCTTTTTAGCTCGTGAAATGGCTCCTTCTTATATTGTACATGGGAAAAAGGGTTCGTTTTTGAAAAGTAGGGCCGATCAACAGGAAAATCGTCTTTTGGCAGGTGAAAAACCGAACAATAGTGATTGGTGTGAAGAGCCTGAAAGCGAGAGGGGGATACTGCATGCAGAAAGAAAAGGTGAAGCATTCAAAGAGCTTGTGCCTACCGAAAAGGGTAACTATATCGATTTTTATGAAGGTGTTTTTCGGGCTATTACGGATGATAAACCCGAGCCGGTTACGCCAGATGAAGGCGTACAGACAATGAAAATCATTGAAGCAGCGATTGCAAGTGATGAACAGAAAGCGGTAATCGAACTCGCTTAGCATGGATTGAAAATGACATCACGCTTAGAATAATGATTTGTTAAACAGTTATCTTCGGTAATTCGTTAATGAATTAAGAATTAATAAATATAGGAGGGTGGTACAATGAGAGGTTTCCGTTTTACAGAATTCCAACCTAACGAAATGCCCAAGGGTGGTTTTGATGCGTTGTTCAAACTTTTTACTCAATTGTTGAATTACACAGCTGGCGACGCTGGAGAGGCGTTAGCGTGGATGAATGAGTTGGATAAGCAGTATAACCTAACTAACGACGATTACGGCATGGGAGACTTTATCGAGGATTTAAAGAATAAAGGGTATTTAACGACCGAGTCTAATGATGGTAGTTTTCAGATTACCGCAAAGACGGAACAAACCATCCGGCAAGCTGCCTTGGAAGAGATTTTTGGTAAGCTTAAGAAATCCGGTAAAGGAAACCACAACAGTAACCGTAGTGGAATAGGAGAAGAGAAAAATGCAGATCGCAGAGCATACCAGTATGGGGATAGCTTAGACCAAATTGATATGACCGCTTCTATTCATAATGCGCAGATCAACCATGGATTGAATAATTTCACGCTGACCGAACGTGACCTGGAAGTGGAGGAACGTGATTATAAGACATTAACTTCTACCGTACTCATGATTGATATATCACACAGCATGATCCTGTATGGTGAGGATAGGATAACGCCTGCTAAGAAAGTAGCTATGGCCTTGGCCGAGTTAATAAAAACAAGATATCCCAAGGATACCTTGGATATTGTTGTTTTTGGTAATGATGCCTGGCCTATAACGTTAAAAGATCTTCCGTACCTGCAAGTAGGGCCTTATCATACCAATACTTTTGCAGGTCTTGAGCTGGCAACGGATCTGTTGCGCCGACGTAAGACGCATAATAAACAGATTTTTATGATAACTGACGGCAAACCTACTTGTTTAAAAGAAGGGGGAAAATATTATAAAAATAGCATGGGCCTAGATAGAAAAGTAGTAAATAAGACACTTACCATGGCGGCGCAATGTAAACGCTTGAATATTCCGATCACTACTTTTATGATTGCTCGCGACCCATATTTGCAGCAATTCGTTAGACAGTTTACGCAAGTAAACGGAGGAAAGGCTTTTTATAGTTCTTTGAGTGGGTTGGGTGAGTATATATTTGAAGACTATATCAGCAATAGAAGAAGGACAGTGCGATAGGATGTTAGCAAAATGAATAAAAAAATATTTATGGCAACAATAAAAACGTTAGGTGAATTAAAAGCTTCCGGATATAAAAGCCGATCAGTAAAAGACGAGTTAAGGGAAAATTTAATTAAACAACTACAAAAGAATAGAGCGGATTTTGAAGGGGTTTTAGGTTACGATGAAACAGTTATACCTGAGTTGCATACAGCAATTCTCTCTCGCCATAATATACTGCTATTAGGGTTACGTGGGCAGGCTAAAACCCGGATAGCACGACTAATGGTAAATTTATTGGATGAGTATGTTCCTTACATCGAGGGAAGTGAGATCTTCGACGATCCGTTGAGTCCAATATCTTGGTACGCCAAGCATGAAATTGAAAACAAAGGTGATAATACAGCCATTGCCTGGCTGCATAGAAGTGAACGGTATACGGAAAAACTGGCAACGCCGGATGTTACGGTGGCTGATTTAGTGGGAGATGTAGATCCTATAAAAGCCGCAACGCTAAAACTGACCTATAATGATGAGCGCGTGATCCACTTTGGATTGATTCCGCGGGCACACCGAGGGATTTTTGTTATTAACGAACTCCCCGATTTACAGGCTCGCATACAGGTAGCTCTCTTTAATATGTTACAGGAAAGGGACATACAGATTAGGGGCTTTAAATTACGCTTACCTCTGGACATCGAGTTTGTTTTTACCGCTAATCCGGAGGACTATACCAATAGGGGGTCCATTGTAACTCCATTAAAAGATCGAATTGAAAGCCAGATACTCACGCATTATCCAAAAGACATCGAAACTTCTAAAAGCATCACTTTGCAGGAAGCACGATTATCGGCAGCCCAAAAAGCAAGTATTGAGGTAGACGGTTTGTTAAGGAATTTAATCGAACAAGTGGCCTTTGAAGCAAGGAAAAGTGAGTTTATCGATCAAAAATCTGGAGTTTCTGCTCGATTGACCATCGCTGCTTACGAAAATCTAGTGAGTACGGCTGAGCGAAGGATGCTGATCAACAAAGAAAAAAGCACCGTAGCGAGAATAGCAGACCTAGCAGGTATTATTCCAGCTATTACCGGGAAAATAGAATTGGTATATGAAGGCGAACTGGAGGGACCTCTTCATGTGGCCAATAAGCTCATTGGAAGCGCAATAAAAAACGTGTTTGCGCAGTATTTCCCCGATCCGGAGAAAATAAAGAAAAATAAAAACGCAACAAACCCCTATGTTGAAATAGTCGATTGGTTTACCAATGGAAATAGGCTGGACATTACGGATGCGGTTACTGACGGAGAATATGGACGATTGTTGAAACACGTACCCGGATTAGAAGGTGTAACAAAAGAGTTCCATAAAAAGCTAACAGATAATCAAACACTTTTACTGATGGAGTTTGTGTTACACGGCCTTGCTGAATTTTCTCAGCTGAATAAAAGTTACCTAAATGGTGGATTTGGATTTTCTGACATGTTCGGAAGTTTGTTCAATGCTAGCTTTGATAATGATGCAGATGACCTCGCCGATGACGATTTTATATAACAGCCATAGCGTAAATAGTTAAGACTTTTGTTGTTTTATTTAAAATAATTCTAAACAACTATTGACAAGTTGTTGAACAAATTGTACGTTTGTGCGAAACTGTTTAATAAGAATTATTCTAAATAAATTGAAAAAGCTTTTAATTATCAGCCTATTGCTAATCATTAGCAGTGCAAATGCACAAAATGTTTCAGGAATTACCATTAGGGGTACCGTTCGAAATCGCTCAGATGAGCCTATCTCGGGGATTTCTGTTTGGATAAAGGGTACTAAAATCGGTGCCAAAACAGAAATTGATGGCAAATACGAGATTTCAGGCTTAAAAGAAGGAGATTACACCTTAGTATTATCCGCAGTTGGTGTGCAGCAACAAGAAAGGGCCATTCGTCTAGTAGGAAGAAACGATGTTATTGAAGACTTTTACGTGGATGCGACGAATGAGCAGTTGGAGGAGGTAATTGTATCTTCTCATAAAAAACAATATAAAGTCGATACACTGTCTCCCGATTTACGCTTAAATACGCCATTAATCGAGGTTCCTCAGAACATACAGGTAATCACAGCGAAAACCTTAGCGGATCAACAGGTAATCAGTATGAGCGACGGCGTGTTGCGAAATTTCAGTGGGGCTATCCGAAAAGAACATTGGAGCGACTTATATACCAATGTCAATGCCAGGGGTTCACGCCTAGCTGCATTTCGTAACGGTATGAATGTAACTGGATCATGGGGGCCGCTGACAGAAGATATGAGTTTCGTGGAAGCTATAGAAATTGTAAAAGGGCCATCAGGTTTTATGATGTCCAATGGGGAGCCGAGCGGTATCTATAATGTGGTAACGAAGAAACCAACCGGCAGAGATTTTAATGGGGAGGCTACCTTTAATTTAGGCAGTTTCGATCTTTATCGTACAACTTTGGACCTTGATGGTAAGATCAATGACTCAGGGAAATTATTGTACAGACTGAACCTGATGGGACAAACGAAAAACTCGTTTCGTGCCTATGAATATAGTGATCGTTACAGTATTGCGCCAGTATTAATGTATAAGGTCAATGATCAAACGACCTTAACCGCCGAATATACTTATCAGCATGCGAAGATGTCAGATGTTGGTTCCGCATATGTTTTTGGTCATAATGGTTATGCAAGTCTGCCTCGGGAGTTTACCATGGCCGATCCAGGCCTACCGCCTACTATCATCAATGATCACAGTGCCTTCGTAACCTTAGATCATCAGATTGACCGCAACTGGAAGCTGACGGCAAAAGGAGCATATTTTAATTACTACCAAAAAGGTACATCGCTGTGGCCAGATGAGGTGAATGAAGATGGTACCATTTTAAGAAGTGTTGGTGTTTGGGAAGCTGCTAGCGAGTATAGGTTCGGACAGGTTTACCTAAATGGGGATGTGACCACTGGTAAAGTACGGCATCGTATACTGGGGGGACTTGATTTAGGGACTAAGCATTATATCGCAGATTGGGGGCAGTCGCATGCTTTGGATTCTGCGGGGGAGGGGCTGTTTAATGTAAATGCTCCGGTATATGGCGCTCCGGTAAATGGCTATCCAAATTTTGATTATGATACACCTCTGCAATCGCGGGGAACCGGCGGAATGATTGACCAAAGTTATTCAGGGATATATGTGCAGGACGAACTGGGATTTTTCGAAAATCGTATACGCCTGACATTAGCTGGACGGTATACCTATGTTAAGCAATCAAGTTATGGTGCCGAGCCTATCACAGAAAAAAAATTCACACCTAGATTTGGACTCAGTGCAACGATTGCCAAAGCGACAACAGCATATGCTTTATACGACCAAACATTTATTCCACAGGCGGCGAGAATGAGAAGTGGAGATGCGCCGAAACCGATTACCGGAAATAATATGGAGCTGGGATTAAAAAGAGATTGGCTGGACGGAAAAATTAATACGACCTTATCGGCTTATCGTATCCTGAAGAATAATACACTGACACAAGACCCAAACAATAATCCAAACGAAAGCTTTGTAATAGATATCGGACAGACCCGAACCGATGGTATTGAGTTTGATGTACGGGGAGAACTTGTAGAGGGATTCAATGTGATATTGAATTATGCTTATACCAATTCGGAGATTTCTAAGGCGAGTGAAACCGCACCGATACAGTCGCAAGTTGGGACCAAGGTTCCAGGCTACGCGCAACAGGTAGCAAATGCTTGGTTAGGCTATGAAATTCAACGAGGACCATTGAAAGGTATTGGTATTTCCGGCGGATTTGAATATCAAGTAGATCGCCGTACCTGGAGCTGGGATGGAGCGGAAGGAGTTATTCCGTTGCCTGACTATTTTAAATTGGATGGGGGAATATTTTGGACAAAAAATAATATACGTGTAACCGCTAATGTATACAATATCCTTGATGAATACCTATACCTTGGGACACCATATCTAGATTATTACTATTGGCAGGCCGAAGCGCCACGTAATTATCGCTTAGGTGTTGCTTATAGTTTCTAAAACGTCTTTAGATAATACTAATTTTACGGTCGTCAGTGAAATGCTGATGGCCTTTATTATTTCTTCAGGCAATTTCTTCAGGGTTTTTCCTCCTTTCGAAACTATAAATCAAATAAAAAAGTGACGGTAAAATAAAAACACTGCCTATCATCAACGCCCAAGCCAGGGCTTCAATAGTTTTATCCAATCCAGCATCATCCAATAAGGATAGTGCTGTATCGTCTTTTAGCAAGACGATATTCGGAAAATGTACATAAGTTGCCGCTAATAAAATCATACTTATTTGAAATCCAGCTAGTAGCCGGATAAGGACAGGTCTATTTTTGTCTAGAGAAAACCAAAGTGCTAGCAAAGAGATACTCGCTAACGCAATGGCAATACTTCCTACCCATTGACCAAAAATCCATTCTACTAAGGGGATCCCCTCATATTGCGCAGCGGCAAAAACAAGTCCGCCAGAAAAGAAGGCGGCAATAATCATCCTTTTTGACATACGGATAAAATGTTGTCTATCGGCCACAGTATTCACTTCTCCAATGATGTAAATAGCTGCCAAAAAACCACAAATACATACCGTGAAGAGACCTACAGACAAACCGAAGCTATTCAACCAACTGTACAGGTAGGCTGAAAGAAAGTCGCCTGCATTCGGATCAATTTGTCCGCTGACCGTGCTCGCAGCTATGATGCCTAAGAAAAAGGGAGTTATAGCACTGGAGTATACAAATATCCTATTATAGATGTTCTGCATATGATCGTCAACAGCGTCGTAATTACGAAAGACAAAGGCGGTTCCGCGGGCAATGATGCCGAGCAGCATAGCGGTTAACGGTATATGCACAAAAACAGACATGGTTGTGTAAATCTTCGGAAAGCCAACAAATAGAATAACAATAGCAATGATCAACCACATATGGTTGGCCTCCCAAATCGGGCCTATGGCACGATACATGGTAGATCGGGTCTTGGTGCGGTTTTCACGGTTGGTAACCAACTCAATGACACCGGCACCGAAATCTGCTCCACCCAAAAGAAGATAAAGCCAGATGGAAGCCCATAGAAAAGCAATTACTACATATAGCATTTTTTCTAGTATTTATGAGGTGTTTTGTCTTCGGTAACATCGTATAGTTTACCTACCATTTTTATCTGCCGATACAATAAAAAAACCACAATACACGATAAAGAAATATAAACCATGGTAAACAGATAAAAGGAATAGACTATACCTGGCATGGGTGTTACCGCATCGACCGTAAGCATAATACCGTTAATAATCCAGGGTTGCCTTCCGATTTCTGTGACCATCCATCCAGCCTCAATAGCGATAAAACCCAAAGGAATTGTCGCAACAAAAAGGTGTAATAACCATCTGCTTTTAAGCCAGTTTTTCTGCCTCCATAAGGCGATAAAATAGATGATGGATAATGCCATCATCAGCATACCTAAACCCACCATTACTTGAAAGGAATAATGGGTAATGGCAATTGGGGGGTGATGTTCCTTCGGAATACGATCTAAACCGATCACTTCTGCATCACTATCGCCATGCGCCATCCAACTGAGCAAGCCAGGGATTTTAACCGCATATTTTACCTCAGCGGTTTGTGCGTTAACCAATCCGCCAACAATCAAAGGCGCATTACGTTCTGTGTGAAAATGTGCTTCCATAGCAGCTAGTTTAGCTGGTTGCCTTTTTGCCACATCCTTAGCGGAAATATCTCCACTCAATGGTTGAAGAACTGCCGCAATGGTCGCAAAGATGGCAGCAATCCGAAAGGCTTTCTGATGGAATAAGATATGCTTACCTTTTAATATCATGAGCGCGTGTACGCCGGCGACGGCAAAGCCGGTAGCTACAAAAGCCGCGATAGTCATATGAAGTGCCTGTGAAAACCAAGCACCGTTAAACATGGCTTTGATTGGATCTATATTAAGATATTGCCCATTAATGTAATCAAATCCTGCCGGACTGTTCATCCATGCGTTGGCAGATACCACCAATATACCGGAAGCTAAACCGCTTATACCCACTACTACACCGGTAAACCAATGAAACCAGGGATTAAACTTATCCCAACCATATAAGAAAAAACCTAAGGCAATTGCCTCGATAAAAAATGCTGTGCCCTCTAAGGAAAAGGGCATGCCAAATATAGGACCGGCATGCTCCATGAAAGTTGGCCAAAGCAGCCCTAATTCAAAAGACAATACGGTGCCAGATACCGCTCCGGTTGCAAAAAAGATAGCAACCCCCTTACTCCAGGCTTTGGTGACATTCTTATAAACAGGCTCGCTAGTTTTTAACCACTTATAATGAGCAATAGCCATGAAGAACGGCATGACCATACCAATACAGGCAAAAATAATGTGAAAGCCTAGGGAAAGGGCCATTTGTGAGCGAGCGGCTAAGAAATCGTCCATATCGACTTTTCTTTTAAGAGTAAAAAGAAGTAATTATGGCAAAGATAGGGCTTATTAAAAGCATAATAGCAAGCAAAAAAATAGATTTATCAAGAAATCTTTATTTAGAACGAGTTTTGATAATATTGTTGATACATTTGGTAATGCCCTTTGATTAAGGCTTTCTCCGAATGGTGTAAGGTGTAAGTAATGTTTAGTTCCTGAAGTGCCAATCCATAATACGGAGCTAATGCTGAAGAAGTAACTAAATGGTATTGGCATGACGGTTGTACTTGCAGTAAATCTTTTAATTCGGTGCCGATTACAAGACCACTTAGATAAAAATAATTCTCCTCTTTTGTGTGTTTTTGAAAGATGTCTGCTGTGCGCACCTGGAAAACTTCATGGAGAAAATTGCGATGCAGGCCATGCTTTACACCTTTTTGAAAGCTTGATTGATGGGAAAGGTGTTTAAAGGTCTCGGCTGTTTTGAGCGAATGCTGCAGGATACTTTTAGTGGATAAAAGTTCAAAAAATTCTCCGGTCAGATACGTTTTAAAAGATATGGCCTCTTGCTGTTCTACGAAAATATGCTTCGAATGGGTGCCCGGAATGATGAAGCAATGGAAGCCATCTCTGTTGGTTAAGGTGTCAAAAGCTCCCATCAATTGTGTTTCCTCTCCACGTATAACGTCAGTGTCTGTACATACGCCCGAAATAACTAAACCTTTCAGTTGACCATAGGAGAAATGATCGATCAGTAAATTGCTTCCATTCATATTGAAAGGAAGCGGTTTATAATCAATAGGCTTAAATCCAATATTAGCAGAAGCCATACCTGATACGAGGATAGGCACATCATAAAGTGCAAGCTTTAGTTTTTTTGACAGCGCATCCAAGTGTTTAATTAATACATCACAAAAGAACTTTTCACGGTTTTTTTCTGATTTTGACGTTTTTTTCCACTGGATATTGATTCGTTGAATACCCCAATCTGAGGCCTCTTCGCCTAAAACCTCCAGGTCTTCGGTTCCTATGACCCTTAATCGGAAGTTGGTGGTGCCCCAATCACAACTAATAAATAGTATCTTTTTGCTCATGCTGTTGCTTTTATACGTCCTACTAAAAAAATATAAGAGAGCGCTCCAAGCAAAGCCATTGCCGCAACGAAGGTTAATGCAGGTTCAAAGTTTCCATCCCGCACCAAATATCCGATAACAAGTGGAACGATAATAGAAGCTGTTGCTCCAATAAAATTAAATACGCCTCCCGTTAAACCGATTAAGTCTTTAGGTGCTAATGTAGATACAAAAACCCAGGTGATTGAAGCTAAGCCATTGCCAAAAAAGGCCAATGCGAGAAATAAAATAACAAAGAAGGTGCTGTCCACGAAATTTGCACCGATAATAAGTGTAGATAATAGGAGCCCAACAATAACAGGTGTCTTTCTTGCTATGTCAATAGAATAACCTTTTCTTATGAGCAAATCTGAGAAAAATCCGGCGCAGACAACTCCGATGAAAGCGGCTAGGAAAGGAGCTGAGGCAAGATAGCCGGATGATAAAAAATCAAGCCCTCTAAAAGTGACCAGATAGCTGGGGAACCACGTGAGAAAGAACCATAAAGTTGCATTAACGGCAAATTGGCCCAAATATATACCCCATAATTTTCGACTTGAGAGCACTTGTATAAAGTCTGTTCTCCGGAACTTTTTTTTAGCGGTATTGGCCGTATTTATGAGCCCGCCGCCATCTTGGATATAAGCGCGTTCGGCGTCATTAGCTAATGGATGTTTTTGAGGGTCACGGTACAGGACATACCATAAGACACCCCAGATAATGCCTACAGCGCCGGTTATAAAAAAGAGCCCCCTCCATCCGGCCAGGTGTTGAACAGCCATGAGTAAAGGCGTTAGAAAGGCTAAGCCAATAAATTGTCCCGAAGTATAAATGCCTATAGCCGTGGCACGTTCATGGTTTGGAAACCAAGAGGTTGCAATACGGTTGTTAATCGGGTAGGCAGGTGCTTCAAAGGCCCCAGTTAATAAGCGTAAACTGAACAATACCTGAAAAGTTCTGGTAAAGCCCTGTAATAAGGTCGCAACAGACCAGCTGATCAAGGAGAAGGTATAAAGCATGCGTGGTCCAAAGCGATCAACCAATAATCCACCGGGTATCTGGAGTAAGGTATAACTCCATCCAAAAGCAGAGAAAATTAATCCCAATTCAACAGTAGAGAACCCTAACTCCTTGCTCAGTATCGGTGCAGCTACCGAAATATTGCTGCGGTCCATATAATTAATAACAACGTTGATGAAGAGGAAAGCAAGTATAAGAAAACGTATGCGGCTGGCACTACCATTATTTTTTGTCATAATCTCAGGTTTGTTTATACATAACGGGGTTCATAAAGCTTCAGTATATGTGCAGCGCACAATATGGTATTATTTAGCGCCAAGTTTATGCAAAAGATCGGTATATTGCCGGGCTTTTAATTCGAGTTCGTGAAGGTTGCTGTCCGTGGTGCTGAAGTCCGAAGGTACAAGCGAACTGCCTATTCCAAAACCTACAGCACCGGCACGATGGAAGTCGGCGATGTTTTGTAAGTGAACACCTCCGGTTGGTAGTAAAGGAATGTGTGGCAAAGGGGCTTGGATATCAGCGATATAGGTAGCGCCTAACCGTGCCGGAAAAACCTTGATAATATCTCCGCCAACGTGATGCGCGAATTGAATTTCTGTTGCGGTAAAACCTCCCGGAATACTTGCTTTGCCCAGCTGTTTAGTGGTTTCAATGACGCCAACATCGACATTTGGCGACAGCATAAATTGTGCTCCTGCATGGACAGCTTCTTGTACACTTTTTTTACTCAAAACAGTTCCTGCACCGATGAGCAAGCGGTTTTCATAGGTGTCGCTAAGTTTTTCTATAAAGGACAATGCTCCTGGCGAATTAAGTGTGATCTCTAATGTCCGTATACCCGCTTGATAAAGCGTTTTGGCAATGGCAAGAACGGCTTCTTCTGAAAAATTTCCGCGAATAATGCAAATTAAACGATGGGTTAGTAAATGCTCAAGGGCAGTCATATGTCCGTTGTATGGTTTATGCGTTGAATATAATAATTTTCTGAGAAGAAAAGCAATGGAATGAAGAGAAGAAAAAAAACACGGCTGTAATAGCCGTGTTCTTGAAAATAAAAAGAAGAGACCTACTATGTAAGGTTAATTTAAAGCACTTAAGGTCAGATTTCCCATGCTGACAGCGACATCTACCTTGGCACCACCACCATTTAGTTTGCCCTGTACCCGATTTTTTTCGCGGCTACCACTGAAGTCACCGAGGTTAGGTAGGTTTACTCTGCTTGCACTCAAGTTAAGATCTAATCCCTTATCCATCGGTAATTGAAGCTGGACCTGTCCGGTGGAAACATTCACCTTTACGTATTTATCGACAGTAAGCATATTTACTGTGGCACTGCCCGCGCTGGTGCCAACATCTATACTGCCGTCGATACGGTCGGCATGGATGCTGCCCCCAGATGTACCAGCGATAAGTTCTCCTGTTATGCCAACCGCTTGAATACTCCCTCCACTGGTTTTAGCAGTTATTTTGCCTTTCAGATCGCTCAAGTTGATAGATCCGCCAGAGGTTAACAAGGTTAATTCTCCCGTGGAGTTTTCAGCAAGTATACTGCCGCCACTGGTTTTTAAGCTTACGTTGTTTTTTAGGTTTTTTGCCTTAATGCTACCACCAGAAGTTGCACCATCCACGGTGCCTTCAATACCTTCTAGCATTAAACTTCCACCGCTGGTCTTCAGTGTTGCTGTAGATGCCTTAGGCACATAGGCCTTGAAAGAAATCGAGAGGGTATTGTTCCAGTTTTTAAAACCTCTTTTAGGTTTTGCATGAGCAATTAGTTGACCGCCATTGGAACTGATCTTCAGATCGTAATCAGCAGCTAACTTCTTTTCAATCTCGTCTTTACTTAAGTGCTTATTACCGTTGTTACTATTCACATATACTTCCAGGCGGGCTTCTCCATCAGCTACACCAGTAACGGTTAAACTGCCACCAGATGTTTGCAGGTCAACCGACCGGATATTAGCATCGCTAAGCGATTGATTGATATGGGGAGTGCCTGAGTCTTGGGCTATTGCCAAAAAACAGCTGCTGCAAAAGGCAATAAAGAAAAGGAAAGTTTTGTTCATATCATTGGTGTTTATCTATAAGACGCTAGATGGAAATAAACGTTGCATAAAATAACAATGTTTTACAAAACTATCCCACAGTGCTCATCACAACCTGCCCGTCCAGCATGCGGATGATGCGGTCGCTATAACGGGCATCATGCTCGCTGTGTGTCACCATAACGATAGTCGTGCCTTGCTCATTAAGTTCCGTTAACAACTGCATAACCTCGTTACCGTTATTGGAGTCAAGGTTACCGGTAGGCTCATCGGCAAGGATTAGCTTTGGGTTGTTCACTACTGCTCGGGCTACCGCTACACGCTGCTGCTGTCCCCCAGATAACTGCTGAGGAAAATGATTGCGACGATGCATGATCTGTACTTTTTCCAATACTTCTTCTACACGTTTTTTTCGTTCAGCTGATGGCACCTTGGTATATATGAGAGGCAGTTCTATATTCTCAAAAACGGTTAACTCGTCGATGAGATTAAAACTCTGGAAAACGAAGCCAATATTATGTTTGCGCAGATCGGAACGTTTACGTTCATTGAACTTGGCTACTTCAATGTCGTTAAAAAGATAGCTACCCTCATCAAGATCGTCCAAGAGACCTACGATGTTGAGTAACGTTGATTTTCCACAGCCAGAAGGGCCCATCACCGCAACAAATTCCCCTTTTTCAACCTCAATGCTGAGATTGTTCAATGCTACCGTTTCCACTTCTTCTGTACGGTAGAATTTTTGGAGGTCAGTTATTTTTATCATTTTTTATGCTTAAGCGTTTTATTTATAACTCATCGACTGCACGATGAGGATCACTATTTAATGTTTAACTCCTGTACCTTATCATAGGTTTCATAACTTGAAGTTACTACTTTTTCTCCGGGCTCTAAGCCTTGAATTACTTCATAATAATCGGGGTTTTGTCTTCCTAATTGAACATCTGCTCTGTAGGCCGTCTTTCCGTCAGCACTCAATTTAAATACCCAATTACCTCCCGTTTGCTGATAGAATCCTCCCTTAGGCAGTAAGACTGCTTTTGTCTCATCACTCAAAGCCAGACGAATCTGTAAGGTTTGCCCCCGACGGATACCTTTTGGTACATCACCTTCAAACTCCATATCCACCTGAAAACGTCCGTTTAATACTTGTGTATATACCTTCCTGATCTTCAATTTATACGCTTTGCCAGACAAGACCACCTCACCATCTAGATCCGGATAAATACGTGAAATATAATGCTCATCAATATCGGCGCGCACTTTAAAGCCGCTTAGGACATCGATCTGGCCGAAACGGTCTCCCGGTACTTTGCTTTGACCGATCTCTGCATCCAAAGCGGTCAGCTGACCGTCAACAGGTGCTCTCACGATGAGATCGTCCACCTTGCGTCGCATTAGTTCCAGAGATGTATTTGTACTACCATAGGTACGTTTACTTTGTTCCATATTACGGCGGTTGATGATCGAGTCTTGCATCACATTTTGCTTGGTTAACTCATACATCTCTTTCTGATAATTATACTCATTCAAAGCCTCTTGATATTCCTGTTTTCCAATGGCTTTTTGCTCATAAAGATGTTTGTTGAGCTCGTATACACGCTTTGCCTCCACTAGTCCGTTATTTGCGGTAGCCAAGCTGTTTTTGTTACTGATCGAAGCTTGCTGCGCTTGAGTTTCTGAAATCTGCGCTTGGGTCAATAGATTGAGCACCTGAGTCTCTTGATTCACTAAGCTTAATTCTAAATCGGTATTCGATAGGCGCATAATAGGATCTCCCTTTTTTAAAACTGCTCCATCTTCAACAAATCTTTCTTCTACACGCCCCCCTTCAGAAGCGTCCAGATAAATCGTGCTGATCGGCATCACCATACCATTTACAGGAATGAACTCTCTAAAGGGGCCTTCCGAAACTTCTGATAAAGTTATTCGCTCCGCATCCACATTTAGCCTTGAATTTCCAGAAGTAAAATAATAACTTGAAAAAATTAACGCTCCTATGCCGACAACCCCTACTAAGGTAGCGATCCGCTTATTTGTCCATCTCTTTTTTGGTAATGCTCTATCCATTTTCGTGTTAATACCAGGTGTTTTTCCGGTTACCTATTTAGCCTACAAGCTTGTGCCATAAAAATACCTATTTAATAATCAGCTTATTAAGCTTTTTCGGCCGAGATGCACTGTTCGATATCGGACACTTTATGTGCGCTTGCGTACAGATTAAATATTGCGTCAATGAAAGCTTTTCTGATTATCAGCCTTTTATTAATAATGGTATAATTGTAGATTTACAAGATGGAGATAAAATCGTATTTCTGTAGAAGAGATCATTTGAAATAAATTAAAAGGCCGACGGCCATTGCCGGGAGCTATAAGCTAGAAAATATGAAACATGCCCGTATACTAATAGTAGATGATGACCCGGATGTTTTGACAGCAGTTAAGCTTCTACTGAAAAGAGAGGTGACAGAAGTGATTGCAGATAAGAATCCCGAAAACATTCCGGCAATTTTGTCACGTGACGCCATAGATCTGGTGTTGCTGGATATGAATTTTAAAAGTGCTATAAATACAGGGAATGAAGGATTGTTCTGGCTGAATCGAATAAAAAAAATCCGACCAGACATGCCGGTCATTATGATCACTGCCTACGGCGCCATCGATTTGGCTGTTACATCGTTGAAGCAAGGGGCTACAGACTTTATTGTTAAACCTTGGCAAAATGAACAACTTTTGAACGTGATTGCCGATATACTCAATAAAAAGCAGTCAAAAAAGAAGCCAGAGCCTTCAAAAATGATGAGCAGCGACCTAATCGGAGAGTCGGAAGTTATGAAATTGCTTTTGCATAAGATCAGTAAGATTGCACCTACCGATGCCAACATCTTAATATTGGGCGAAAATGGAACAGGAAAAGACGTGATAGCAGACATGATTCATCGTTCATCACATCGGGCTGCTATGCCATATGTGAAAGTGGATGTAGGAGCGCTGACTGATACATTATTTGAGAGTGAGCTTTTTGGACATAAGAAAGGGGCCTTTACTGATGCGAGAGAAGATCGCCTAGGGCGCTTTGAAGCTGCAGATAAAGGCACTTTGTTTCTCGATGAGATTGGGAACATCTCCTTGCAACAGCAAGCCAAATTGCTGAGTGTCTTGCAGAACAGACAGGTAATACCATTGGGAAGCAACAAATCCATTCCCGTAGATATTCGCCTACTATGTGCTACCAATATGCCCCTTTCGGCACTGGCAAACGAAAACCAGTTTAGAAAAGACCTCATTTATAGAATTAATACCGTGGAGGTACAAGTGCCTCCGCTTCGGGAAAGAGGGGATGATGTGTTATTACTAGCTCGGCATTTCGTACAGCGTTATGCGCTAAAGTATGCTAAATCTGTTCCCGAGCTGGATAGAAAAACAGAAGAGAAGTTGTTGCGATACCACTATCCGGGAAACGTGCGAGAACTACAATACAGCATAGAAAGAGCTATTATTATGGCCGATGGGGAGACACTAACACCCGAGGATATCATTTTTTCACCGATCGAACGAAATGCCCCTGGAAAAATTGATGAACAGGACGAGTACAACTTGGTTGAGATGGAAAAGAATACGATAATGAAAGTGATTGAAAAGCATAACGGCAACATCAGTAAAGCGTCGCAGGAACTGGGGCTAACACGTACCGCCCTTTACAGACGTTTGAGTAAGTATAATATCTGATGAATCGATTACGTCTTTTGATTATTTTTAGGGCCTTGCTCCTTTTTGCTGTAGTGGTTTTATTTTGTTGGTTACTACTGCGTAATCACTACCTCTATGCTTTACTTTTATTCCCAATTTGTATATGGATATTAACTTTAAATTTTCGGTCTCAACTAAGAGCATGCAGAGAATTGGAAGAATTTGCTGAGGCGGCCCGCTATAGGGATTTTACACGCTTTTTCCCGTTACAGCATGCCGGTCCGGAAATAAAACCCTTAAGAGGAGCATTTAACGAAATTAACGGTGTATTTAAAAAAATAAGTAGTGAACGAGAAACCCAATACCAATATTTACAGAAAATATTGGAACTTGTTAGTACCGCTATCCTTTCCTACGATGAGCGAACTGAAAAAGTAATATGGATGAATGAGGCTTTTAAAGAGCTTTTCAATATACCTTATTTGTCAAAAATTACGGGATTACATAAACGAAACCCAGAACTCTATGAAAAAATTATGCAGATTCCTTCTGGAGAAACGAATTTGTTTACCGTGCCTACACCCAGAGGGATGCTGAAACTACAGCTTTCTGCGAGCAGTTTTCAAACAACCGAAGGTCATTACCGCCTAGTAGCCTTTCAAAACATCAGCGAGGCATTGGATGTAACCGAATCACAAGCTTGGCAAAAGTTGCTACGCGTGCTAACACATGAGATTATGAATTCTATAGCTCCTATTTCTTCGCTGGCTGATACCTTAAAGAAACGATTGGAAGGATTGCCCAACGGTGAGGAGCTGGATGACATCCGTTTGGGAACCGAAACCATAAAACGGAGAAGTGAAGGTCTATTGAAATTTGCAGAAACCTATCGCAGTTTAAATAAAATTTCGCAGCCTACAATTACAACAGTGTACGCTGCAGATCTATTTGAAAATCTCTACCAGCTGATGGAACCTTCACTGATTCAAAAGAATATTGAACTCGATATTATCCTTAAAGATCCTGGATTGCAACTGGCCTTAGATGTCAATTTAATAGAACAGGTGTTAATTAATTTGTTGTTAAATGCTGTTGAAGCCGTTAAGAGCGTGGAGAATCCTTATATAAGTGTTGCTGCTCTTGCAAATAATGGTAATCCACAGATTAAAGTAACTGACAACGGTAGCGGAATACCTCAGGATTTGTTAGAAAATATTTTTATTCCTTTCTTTACCACTCGTAAAAGTGGGAGTGGGGTGGGGTTGACCTTAAGTAAGCAGATAATGTTGGTCCATAAGGGGAATATTGCAGTCCATTCCGAAGAAGGAAAAGGTAGTATTTTTACCTTGCAATTTTAGAAGTTCGGCTCATGCAAGCTTCATTGCCATTTAAAAGAAATTATTCGAATGAAAATATTAATGGTTTGTTTAGGTAATATTTGTAGATCTCCTTTGGCTCATGGAGTACTTGCGCATATGGTCAAGGAAAAAGAACTTGGTTGGGAAATCGATTCTGCAGGTACCGGGAATTGGCATATAGGGCAATGCCCAGATAAACGATCAGTTGCTGTTGCAAAAAAATATGGAGTAGATATTAGCCAACAACGGGCAAGACAATTTAATGAGCGTGATTTTGCAAGGTATGACCATATATTGGTAATGGATCGCCAAAACCTAAGAGACGTAGTAGCCTTAGCTAAAACAGCTGAAGAAAAAACAAAGGTGAAGTTGTTTTTAGAAGATGGCATTGTGCCAGACCCCTACTATGATGATAATTTGTTCGAAACCGTTTATCAGCTGGTCGCATCTAGATGTGAAGTTCTAATAGAAGAATTGAAGGATTAATCCTTCAATTCTACCAATCGGTCTCCCTGCAAAATAGGAATGGTTTGCAGGGTATCTATCTGCAAACAAAAATCAATATCCCGCTGGATATTTAGTTTTTTCAATCGCTGGCTATGAGCACTCTGTGCTAGGAACCCCGATAAGTCTTCTTTGACCGTTTTGTATAGATTCTCTGCCATTATCGAAGCATCATCCGCTTTCTGGTATTTGTCACCTAAGTTTTCTGTTATCGCGCCCGCGTATGCGGTGTCCTCTAAATTGAAATTGTCTTTCCATCCAGCACAAACCAGCAGAACGTTTTCTTCCTGTTGATCGAGCCAATTACAAAGAGCAGTTAAATTTAAAAACGATCCTATTACGACTCTTTTCGCCTCACGTGATAAATGTATGGCTTTCGTTCCATTAGTAGTAGTTAATACAATAGTTCTTCCTGCTACTTTTTCCCTGGTATATGAAAAGGGGGAGTTTCCAAAATCGAAACCGTCTACTATCTCACCATTTCTTTCAGCAGCCAGCAAGTACCCATGATCTTTATAAATTGCGCACGTTGAAACCTCAGCAACCGGAATAATACTTTCTGCGCCATTCGCAAGACCATAACACATTGAAGAGGAGGCCCTAAATATATCGATGACTACTACTATACTGTTTTTTACATCATGCAAATGAAGTAAAGCAGGACTAAGACAAACTGCTATATTTCTCGTTGTATCAAGCAAAACGTGTATTAATTTTAATGTTTCTGAATATATAAACTACTTAATAAAAGGAGGTTTATTTATGGTTGCTTTGACTTTTTTATCCCGAATCTTAATGAAAATATCGGTACCTTCTTTGCTGTACTCCTTTTTAACATAACCTAATCCAATAGATTTTTGTAAAGTTGGCGACTGGGTGCCAGATGTTACTCTTCCAATAACCAGATCATTTGCGTCAACAATTTCGTAGCCATGTCTGGGGATGCCCCGTTCAACCATTTCAAAACCTACCAATTTACGTGTAACACCTTCTTCTTTTTGTCTTTTCAACGCATCGGCATTGACAAAGTCTTTGGTAAATTTGGTAACCCATCCCAAGCCAGCTTCCAAAGGAGAGGTAGTGTCATCAATATCATTTCCATAAAGACAAAACCCCATTTCTAAACGTAGCGTATCTCTAGCGCCTAAGCCGATGGGCTTAATCCCAAAAGGTGCTCCCGATTCGAAAATAGCTTCCCATACTTTTTTGGCATCTTTATTTTCTACATAAATTTCAAAACCCCCTGCTCCTGTGTATCCCGTGGCAGAAACCAACACATTATCTACCCCTGCAAAAACACCTTTTTTGAACGTGTAATATTCCATTTCACCAAGATTAATATCGGTCAAACTTTGTAGGGCCTCAGCAGCTTTAGGACCCTGTACGGCAAAAAGAGAGGTGTTATCAGAAATATTCTTCATTTCTACGCCGTAAGTGTTGTGTTTTGATATCCAATCCCAATCTTTTTGAATGTTGGAAGCATTAACTACCAAGAAATAGGTGTTGGTGTCAATTTTATAAACTAAAAAATCATCTATGATGCCACCGGTTTCATTAGGGATGCATGCATACTGAATTTTTCCGTCGTAAAGTTTTGAAGCATCATTAGAACTTATCTTCTGCACCAACTCCACCGCCTTTTCCCCTTTTAGGATAAACTCGCCCATATGACTTACGTCGAATACACCCACACCTTTACGAACTGTATCATGTTCATCATTGATGCCAGTATACTGAACAGGCATGTTATAGCCAGCAAAAGGAACCATTTTAGCCCCTAATGCAATATGCAAATCCGTTAGCGCAGTAGTCTTCATAATATAAAATGTTTTAAACTTCGCCGCAAACTTAGATAAAATAGCGTTGTCGACCAACTATTTGTTTTAATAAACCATCAAGCTTATTTACAAGAGGTTTGTTGTATCTATTTCACAAGTTTGGTATTATGAAAGTTCCAGTTTTAACTGTGGATCAGTAATTCTAAATGTTTTTCGATGATAGGGCGTGAGGCCATGTTTCAATACCGCATCTCGGTGCTTTTTTGTAGGGTAACCTTTGTTTCTTAACCAGTCATATTCTGGATGTGCGTTTGCAAGGGCATCCATATAATCGTCGCGATAGGTTTTTGCCAGAATAGAGGCTGCGGCGATCGATAGGTATTTGCCATCGCCTTTAATAATACACTGATGTGGAATATTCTTATAGGTTTTAAATCGATTCCCATCAACAAGAATGTATTCAGCTTGTACCTTTAAAGTATCTAAGGCACGATGCATTGCTAAGTAAGATGCATTTAGAATGTTTATTTGGTCAATCTCTTCGGGGCTAGCGCTTGCAACGGCAAAGGCTAAAGCTTCTTGTTCAATTATTTTACGTAGCGTGTAACGCTGCACAGCAGATAATATTTTGGAGTCATTCAATATGTCGTGCTTAAAACTTGGAGAGAAAATAACTGCGGCGGCAAAAACAGGCCCGGCTAAACATCCTCTTCCTGCTTCATCACACCCTGCCTCTAGGTATTGTTCCTGAAAAGTGGATAATAACATTTTTCTTTTATTTATAGCTTTGCGCTATCAAAGGTAAAAAATAGAATGCCTCAACGCTTGTACATTAACCGGAAAAGAGTTAAAATAATATTTATGTTACAATTAAACCCAGGAAACATTATGAAGTCAAAAAAGGCCAGGTCAGAAAAAATGAAAATGGTTAATAGGATTGTTGCGCTAATTTTTTTTACCCTGTGTTTTATTGCTGTATGGGGGCAGAAGATTAAGTCGGTAACACCATCTCAACTAGACTACAGGTCTTCTGTACAAGTGGATGGTGATCTGTCTGATTGGGGAGATTCGTTACGATTCATTTATGATAAGCAACTATTGCAATACGAAATCGCGAACGACGATCATAATCTGTATGTTGCCATGCGTGTACGAGATGGCGCACAACAGATGCAAGCGTTACATCAAGGGTTTAATTTCATGATTAACAAAGAAGGGAAGAAAAAAGAGGGAGCTGCAGTCACTTTCCCCATACCTGATAGAGAGTCGCTAAGAAGCCTGGCGGCAAAAGAAGAAGAGGAAAAACCGGAAGATATGCGTACAGGGATATTGAGCACTGTTCGGGCAATATATGTTAGCGGGCTTGATGATGTTGTAGATGGCCCGATATCACTCGAAAACAATTATGGAATAAAGACTGCCGTAGCAATTGACAGTAGCGATGCGATATGTTATGAAGCTGTTATACCTCTTCAAAGGCTAGGTATAGACCATACTATAGAGAATAAACTGGCTTTTAACCTCAAAATCAACGGTATTGTTATGCGCACAGTAGGCGGTGGAATGCCAGCGAATCGATACAATAGATATGGCGGTTACGGTTATGGTTACCCTTACGGTTATGGGGCACAGCTCAGCAGAAAAGAGGCGCGACAGGAACCTGGAGTATGGGTAGTATTGCCACTGGCCAAACCTAATTGAATACTAAACAGATACTAAACAAACATACAAATAATTAAATGATCATCCGTAAAGCCTTCCAGACGAAACAACTTTATGCTATACTTTTGACTGCATGCTTAACCATTACATTCATTGAACCCGCTTTAACCCAAACAGGCAAAAGTGTTAGTGGAATAGTACAGGATAGCACAGGTTTAAGTGTGATTGCTGCTTCTGTGAAACTCACTTCTCCGTCAGATACGCTTCAGATAAGCACCGATGTAGACGGGAGATTTTCTTTTAAAAATGTCAAGGCTGACAGCTTTAATCTCACAATAACCAGTTTGGGGTTTAGACCTGTAGCTCAAGCTTTTTCGTTCCGAAAAGGTGAAAATCAGCTGAATCTGTCTCCACTGGTGATGGATACAGAGGCAAGGCTTTTGGATGTAGTAACGGTTACGGGTGGGACGTTGATTACGATTAAGGAAGACACCGTAGAATATAATGCGAAAGACTATAGGGTACGGCAGAATGCTATGACAGAAGAGTTAATCAAGAAGTTGGATGGTGTAGAGGTAGATAAAGATGGTAATGTCCAAGCTCAGGGAGAATCTGTAGCGCGAGTTCGGATTAATGGAAAGGATTACTTTGGGGGAGATGTGAAAACAGCAACAAAGAATCTTCCTGCAGACATCATTGAGAAAATTCAGGTTATAGATGATTATGGAGATCAGGCCAATTTAACGGGTAATAGAACAGGCGATCCGGAAAAAATTTTAAATATTACCATTGCCGAAGAAAATAATCACGGAACATTTGGCCAGTTTGGAGCAGGGTTGGGAAATAAGCCTGAGAATATGGACGATAAACATCGTTATCAAGTGGGGGGAATGTTCAATTCATTCACCAACTCCAGTCAGTTATCCATTTTGGGTAACTTAAATAATAATAATAACGAAGCATTTAACTTTGATACAAGGGGTAGCGGAGCGAGGCGCGGTCCCAGAAGACAGGGTGGACCCAGCTTTGGAAATAATACGGATGGTTTAACAGATTCTTATTCTTTTGGAATTAACTATAGAAAAGACTTCAATGATAAACTTTCGACCTATGGAAACTATAGTTATAACCATAGCGACAATACTACCCTTAGCACGAATGAAATCGAAGAAATTTACCCTGGGCAGGACGCTTTGTTCACTAGAGATAATAGTAACACGCATAATATAACCAATAGGCATCGTTTTGACTGGAATCTAGAATACAAACCAAATGACCGCAGTTTTTTTAAGTTATCTCCTACCTTTAGCCTGAATAACGGACACAGCAATTTAGATCGGCAATCTTTGCAGACGATATTGGCGTCGAGCGATACGATTGCTGTTTTACAGAATATAAACGATGATCGGAATTTTGATGCGAGCTATGGCATAAGTGGTTTGTATAATTATAAATTGAATGATAAAGGGCGAAATATTTTTATGAGTTTCTCCTTGAATTCCAGTAAAACGGAACAAGATCAAGACAGAATCTCGACAAGCTTGAGTGCAAATGCGCAAAATCCAGACAGCGTTAATTTCTATCTCAGACAACTGGTCGATATTGATAATAAAGGTTGGAATGGAGGAGCCTCGGTCTCCTATATCGAGCCACTTTCCGAGCGGGCGAATTTGGAGCTCGCTTATGACTATAATTTTGCCGATTATGATAATAATAGAATGGTTGATAGTGTAGACCGTTCTGGTGTCGTTGCTCCATATACCGATTTAAATAATCAGTTTAAGTACACGTTTTCTACGCATAGAGTAGGTCTTACTTACCGTTTCAGGTCGGAAAAAATAAATTATTCGGTAGGCGCGGCGGTGATGCCTACATCGCTTAATGGTGAAAATGTACTGGGAGGAATGCAAGTGACTTCTAATCGTACCGGCTTTTATTTTATACCTGTAGCTCGCTTTGAGTATAAAGCGTCAAGAACCAAGTCTTTTACGGCAGACTATTCGGGAAATGCATCGGAACCTAGCTTTTCTCAGATTCAACCCGTATTAGATATTTCTAACCCCCAGTTTTTAGTGCGTGGAAATCCTGATCTGAATGCCCAATTCAACCATAGTTTAAGAATGCGTTATCGAAACTTTGATTTTACAAGTGGCAATACTTTTTTTGCTATGTTAATGGCAAACGTTATTCAAGATCAGATCGTGAGCAACCGCTCCACTAGTTATTCGGAAGAACTTGGAGCCATTGTGCAGGAAACAAATTACATAAATGCCAACGGATATTATGATGTAAGGGGTTTTTATAGCTATTCCAAGCCTTTTAATAATAGAAGTTATGTGGTTTCCCTAAGGGGGGGAGGTAATTATACAAATAACGTTTCCTTTACTAATTCTATGGAAAATATAGCAAAGAACTGGGTGCTACAGCAAAGTTTAGACGTTCAGATTAATCCAAAAGACTGGTTGGAGTTGAGACCGGGGATCTCTTATATTTTTAATACAACCAGCAACACCATACAAGATTCGCGCAACACGAATATCACCACATGGGCCGCTACATGGAACAGCATCATAACCTTTGCACCGGGTTGGGTTTGGGGATTGGATATAGCGAAGACATCGAACAATGGTTTTGGAAGCTCAGTAGAAGCAAATCCTTTGATAATGAACGGATACGTGGAAAAACAGTTCTTCAAGGCGAAAAATGGAATGCTTAGGTTTTCAGCGTTTGATGTATTCAACCAACAAGTAAATGTTAATCGAAGTGTCACTGAAAACAGAATTTCCGATAGCCGAACGAACAGACTCGCGCGATATTTTATGCTATCCTTTACGTATAGGTTTCAAAACTTTGCTGGCAAGTCTGGAGGATCTTTTGACGACGGAGAACGTGGCCGTTGGGAAGGCGGGGGTAGGCCAGGTGGTCGTCCCGGGGGCTTTTAATGGTAATAGCATTGTTAAAAATGCCCGTTATAGAAAAGGTGTGCGCTGATTAATTGTATCAGAATACATTTTTATCTAAGTTTGCACACCACAATGGATTATCAACTTATTAATTTACCCAATGGTATCCGGGTTTTGCTCAAGCCTGTTAAAAGCATCGTTTCGCACGCATGTATCTTGATTAATTCAGGGTCACGGGATGAGTTGCCGCACCAGTACGGAATGGCACATTTTATTGAACACCTGTTGTTCAAAAAGACCGAACGTAGAAACACCAATCAGATCTTAAATAGGTTAGAGTTGGTTGGGGCAGACTTAAATGCCTATACAACCAAAGAATATACGTGCTTGCACGCGTCTTTTTTGAAAGAACATCTGATGCGTGTACTGGATTTGTTCGAGGATATCGTATTTCATTCGGTTTTTCCGGAAGAGGAAATGGACAAAGAGAAAAATGTTATCCTAGATGAGATCGCCTCTTATCAGGACAGCCCGGAGGATGCCATTGCGGATGATTTTGAGGATGTTCTTTTCAATGGCCACGCTTTAGGGCATAATATTTTAGGAACTAAAGAGAGCTTGACGGCTTTAAACCGACAGGACGTTTTTGATTTTTTAAAACAAAATTATTGTACCAATGAAATTGTTATAGCCATTACGGGAGATTATTCATATAGCAGAATAGAACGGATAGCTACCAGTATCTTTGGGGAATTGCCCATCAATACCAACGAACGTGTACGTACGGATAAACTCAATTATCAAACCAAGCGCTTGGCTTTGGAAAAGCCTATTGGGCAGGTACATACCACCATTGGAAATATTGCCTATGATACTTATCACCCTAATAAAACCGGCTTAATGGTACTGAATAACCTATTGGGTGGAATGGGGATGAGCTCACGGTTAAATCTGCAAATCAGGGAAAAATATGGTATTGCCTATACCATAGAATCTAATTATTCTCCCTATACGGATACGGGGATATTTTCTATTTACTTCGGCACTGACGAAGAGAAATCCCTACGGGCGGCCGTACTTGTCCAGAAGGAGTTGAAGAGACTGCGAGAGCAAAAGTTGGGGCTTATACAACTTCAACAGGCCAAAAAGAAGTTTGTCGGACAGATTGCCCTGGGAGAAGAAAACAGGATAGGCGTGCTGATAACCATGGCTAAAAATCTATTGGACTATAATAGAGTAAATAGTTTGGAAGAGGTTGTAGAGAAAGTTAATGCCGTAAGTGCCCAACAGATATTAGAAATAGCTAATGAGGTGTTTGCCCCCAACGATTTAACTGAACTCAGCTTTGTGCCGGAAAAAGAATAGCGGCTTTTCCCTTTTTGACGTAAATAATTATAATTTTGATGCTTTAAAATAGATGTGCTTGTAAATCGCACCAGCAAACAGAGATATACAAATGAAATTACCTATAGTAGCTTACGGAGACCCTGTTCTTAAACGAAAAGCCGCCGATATAGATCGAGATTACCCTGAATTGAATGTACTCATCGACAACATGTTTGAAACCATGTATGCAGCGCATGGTGTAGGTATAGCTGCGCCTCAGGTTGGATTATCCATAAGATTGTTTGTCATTGACGCGTCTCCTTTTGCTGAAGATGATTCTCCGGAGCTCAAAGATTTTAAGAAAATTTTTATCAACGCGGAGATTTTTCAGGAGGAAGGTGATAAGTGGGATTTTAATGAAGGCTGTTTAAGTATTCCTGACATAAGAGAGGATGTAAGTAGACCAAGCACCATCAGTATCCGTTATTTTGATGAAAATTGGGTAGCGCACGAAGATACGTATACTGGTTTAGCGGCTAGGGTAATACAACATGAATATGATCATATTGAGGGAAAATTGTTTACCGATAGATTAAGCGTGCTGCGTAAGGCTATGCTGAAATCTAAATTAGATGCCATAACTAAAGGGCAGGTGAAGGTCGACTATAAGATGAAATTTCCTTCAACTAAAAAAAGAAAATAGACTATCCGCCAACAATAGGGAGCGATAATTTATAACGAACCGACAAGATGCGAATCAAAAAAATCAAAGATGCACTTACAAAGGCGTTGATATTATCGTTGACTCCTAAACGTACCAGTAAAATAAAAAGTACTGCTCCCGATAGGCACGCTGTGGCGTAGACCTCCTTTCTAAAGATAAGGGGTGTTTCATTCATTAGTGTATCGCGGGTAACGCCTCCCATTACTGCCGAAAACATTCCCAGTACAACGGCAGCACTTTCATGGCTGTCAATAGCCAGCGATTTCTGTACTCCTACAATTGTGAAAAAACTGATCCCAATAGCGTCAAAAAGAAATAGCGTGCGTCGAAGCTGGTTTAGTAGCCCGCGACAAGTAATGGCTATTATAACTCCGGCTAGAATTGCCAACAGATAATTACCGTCGTCAACCCATACCGGTCGGGTGTTCAGAAATACGTCCCGTAAACTACCCCCACCAATAGCTGTTACAAAACCGGTGAAAGCGGCTCCAAATACATCAATATCTCTATCGGCTGCAGCGAGTGCTCCAGATATTGCAAAAACTAGAACGCCAACCAAATCAATAATGTAAAGTGATTCCATATATGCAGGCTTAATGATACGAACTTTGGGTAACGGACAATATCAATTAACAAAAAACAATCAGGTATTTAAAATGTTTAAATAATCCTTGTTGCTAATTAGCTTCGCTCCCATCGATTTTAGGTGCTCACTTTCTATTTGACAATCGATAAGCTCAAACTTTTTTGACAAACAAAGTGATATTAAGGCTAGTTTACTAGTGTTTGGCTGGATAGAAAACATACTTTCCCCACAGAAAATATGTTTTCGCTTTCCACAAATAACCCCATATAATCCACCGCATAGCTGCTCTTTATGCCATATTTCGACGGAAGAAGCTAAACCTTTTGCATGAAGTTCGATATATGCACTTTGCATAGCAGGCGTAATCCAAGTGTCGTCTTGATTAGGACGCGGTATGCTTGCGCAGTTTTTGATAACATCTGCAAATGCTTCGTCATAGGTAATCGTATAGCTCGAAGTGCGAATAAACTTACGCATATTCTTGCTGATTTTTAATTCTTCCGGAAGCAGCACGAAGCGCTGTTTAGGTGCATACCATAAGATAGGAGTCTCTTCGCTGTACCACGGGAAAATACCGTTTGCGTAAGCCATCACCAAACGCTCTGTGCGAAGGTCACCTCCAAGAGCAAGCAACCCATCATCTTCTGCAAGTGATGGGTCGGGAAACCATATTTCATGTCTATCCAACTGGAAAATCATATTATAGCGGTCGATTTTAGGCTTGTTGCAGCCTAAGGGCAGAATAAGCTAATCTTCCTCTTGCCTGGGTTCTTTACTGATTTTATCAAACAATTTATCCATGTGTTCCACATATTCATTGGTGTCGTCTACAAAGAACTCCAATTGCGGAACAATCCTCGCCTGATTCTTAATTTTAGCACCCAGTTTATACCGTATTTCGCCGGCATGACTTTTAATGTTGGCTATGGTTAATTGCGTGTTCTTCGCGTTAAGAAAACTTAAGTATATCCGGGCAATGGCCAAATCTGGTGTTACCCTTACCCTTGTTACTGTTACCAATGTGTCTGGCGCCCATACACTGCCTTCACGTTGAAAAATATCCGCTAAATCTTGTTGTATAACGCTCGCAAACCGCTGTTGTCTTTTACTTTCTGTGGCCATAATATATAAGATTTTTTAGCTGTTAGGTTAAAATTTTTAATATAATAAATTGTTATAAGGATAACGGGCTGTATGAATCTTAATTATTTTATCATACAATATTTGTTTAAAGGCTTCAATGTTATCTTTTCCTGTTGCCGAAATAAAAACAGCTGGACTGCGATGTTTGGCCATCCAACTATTGCTGAAATCCTCAATGGTGATCGCCCTTGGAGATTGTTCGTCATCCCCTTCACCACCCTGCATATCCGTAGCAGAGGGTTTGTAAGCGTCGATTTTATTAAATACGGTTATGACGGGTTTATCGATAGCACCGAGGTCTTTTAACGTTTCATTGACCGTGTTGATATGATCTTCAAAATTCGGATGTGATATATCAACTACATGTACCAAGATGTCTGCCTCTCTTACTTCATCCAATGTAGATTTGAAACATTCTACGAGATGATGTGGTAACTTACGAATAAATCCTACCGTGTCTGATAACAAAAATGGAAGATTCTCGATAACTACTTTTCTTACGGTAGTGTCGAGTGTTGCAAAAAGCTTATTTTCGGCAAATACCTCAGATTTTGACAACATGTTCATAATCGTTGATTTTCCAACATTGGTATAGCCTACTAAAGCGACGCGAATGAGTTGCCCGCGGTTCTTCCTTTGCGTTTCGTTTTGCTTGTCGATTTGTTTGAGCTTCTCTTTTAATAAGGATATCTTATTTAAGATCATCCTGCGGTCACTTTCAATCTGTGTTTCACCGGGACCTCTCATACCAATTCCTCCTTTTTGTCGTTCTAAATGGGTCCACATACGGGTTAGCCTTGGCAATAGGTATTGTAGCTGAGCTAACTCTACTTGCGTTTTAGCTTGTGCGGTTTGAGCTCTGTTTGCGAAAATATCTAAAATGAGATTACTCCGATCTAGGATCTTGACCTTTAATTCGTTCTCTATATTTCGAAGCTGAGAAGGCGATAACTCATCGTCAAATACCACCATATCTGCTTCTTCAGCATTTACGTAAGCTTTTATCTCGTCAAGCTTACCACTACCAACAAAGGTCGCACGGTCTGTTTTTGGCATCTTTTGAGTGAATATTTGTAAGGTTTCTCCTCCGGCAGTTTCAACTAAGAAGGCTAATTCTTCCAAATATTCCTTTTCTTGATCTTCGGTTTCGTTAGGGGTGATGATGCCTACTAGAACAGCCTGTTCGGCTTTTATAGCGGTATCAAAATATTTTTTAATGGCCATATATGCTTTTTTAAAGGTAAATAAAAGTACTAAATATTTAGTACGAAACAATTTTACTGCCGCTCAAATAGAAATCAAACTTAGATAAAATGCTCTGCATTCACGAATACTTCGCAGTTTACAGAAGTGGCTTATTACCGATTTCTCCTCTGCCATTGCGATGCTGTTTATAGAGGAAACCTGCTACGTTAGCACTATATGTAAAACATGATGAAAATGTAGGTTCCATGAGGTCTTTTGAAGACAAACTATTTTCGAATGAAATATGTTGCCAATAGCTTGTTGAAAAAAGATACTGTAAATAGATTACCCAAATCTTGGCTAGGAACCAGGTCGTGTTCTGCCTATCGCAACTCGTTAATGAATTCTATGCGGCGATGCGTGGATTATGGATATTACATGTACATGACTGTTGATTGTTTTTAAGTCTTTTAATGAAATTAGATAAAGAGTGGCAAAGGTACGAAAATTTTAATAGATAAAAAATATTATCATTATGATATTTTCTCCCAGCTGATACCCGGGTTTTGCTTGAATAAGTATTTTCGCAATAATAGGTTTTGCGGAGCAGCTAAATTTGGATCATTTTTGAAGATATTGATCACTAAGTTACGCGCTTCTAGCAAAATCGTTTGGTCTGTGCTTAGATCTGCGAGTTTTAAGTCTAATATGCCACTTTGCTGGGTTCCTGCGATGTCTCCCGGCCCCCTAAGCTTCAAGTCGGTCTCAGCAATTTCGAAACCGTCATTGGTACGAACCATCGTTTCTAACCGTAGTTTACCTTCCTTGCTTAATTTTTTCGACGACATCAAAATACAGAAAGACTGCTCTCCACCTCTACCAACCCGACCCCTTAGCTGGTGCAGTTGTGATAATCCAAATCGCTCAGCATTTTCGATGATCATAACCGTCGCATTCGGTACATTAACACCTACCTCAATCACTGTTGTGGCCACCATTAGCTGTGTTTCACCCTTAATGAAACGCTGCATCTCAAATTCTTTGTCTTTGGGAGTCATCTTGCCATGCACAACACTTATCCTGAAATCAGGTAAGGGAAACTCCCTTATAAGGGCTTCGATTCCGGCTTCGAGGTGCATAAGGTCTAGCTTTTCGCTTTCTTTTATTAAGGGGTAAACGATGTATACCTGCCTTCCTTTAGCAATTTCTTCCCGCATAAAGCCGAACATCCGTAAACGGCTGTTCTCAAATAGATGGAGTGTTTTGATCGGCTTTCTGCCGGCGGGTAGTTCATCAATAACAGAAACGTCCAGATCGCCGTAGAGCGTCATCGCTAAGGTGCGGGGGATCGGCGTGGCAGTCATAACCAGCATATGTGGAGGAATAGCATTTTTTCGCCATAATTTGGCTCGTTGTTCAACACCAAAGCGGTGCTGTTCATCTATAACGACTATCCCAAGGTTTTTAAACTTGACGACATCTTCAATAAGCGCATGAGTGCCGACCAAAATGTTGAGATCACCACTTTCAAGGCTCTGATGCATTAATAGACGCTCTTTCTTAGGAGTGGAGCCAGTCAGCAATTTTAAAGACACCGGTAGATCTTTCAACAACTCGGCAAGGTTATTATAGTGTTGCTGTGCCAAAATCTCTGTCGGAGCCATCATACATGCTTGGCACCCATTATCTACTGCTAGAAGCATCGTCATTAGTGCTACAACGGTTTTGCCGCTGCCGACGTCACCTTGCAATAAACGGTTCATTTGTGCACCCGTATGCGTATCATGTCTGATTTCTTTGAGCACTCGTTTCTGCGCGTTTGTTAAGGGAAAAGGTAGACGGTCCTTATAGAAGAGATTAAAAGAGGCTCCTACACGATCGAAGAGATGCCCCTTGAATTTTTGTGTTTGTAAAAGCTTATTCTTGAGGAGTTTGAGTTGAATAAAAAACAGTTCTTCAAACTTCAGACGTTTCTGAGCAGCTTGTAAGTCTTGCTGGTTAGACGGAAAATGAATACTTAGAAGTGCTGCTCCCTTTTCAAGTAAGTGATGTTTTTTTAATATATATTCAGGGATATTCTCTTCCACTTTTTTTATGGCCCATGTGATGAGGTTCTCCTGTAAGCGCTGTATTCCTTTGGAATCTAATGAGAATTGCTTAAGTTTTTCTGTTGATCGGTAAACGGGCTGTAAACTAGGGTTTCCGGTTTTCTTTGCTGTAGGGTTGTAAAGTTCCATTTCCGGATGAGTCATAGAAAGAAGTCCTTTAAATAGGGTCGGTTTGCCAAAAATTATATAGACAGCACCAACCTTTAGTCCTTTTTCCAGCCACCGTATACCCTGAAACCAAACAAGTTCCATGGTTCCGGTTTCGTCTTTGAACTGTGCAACTAATCTTTTAGCTCGCTTTTGTCCCACCGTCTCAACATGCAGTAAACGGCCAATGACCTGCACTGAGGGAAGGTCTGGCTGAAGTTGATTGATCTTATAAAAGCGCGTTCGGTCTATATAGCGAAAAGGATAGTAGCTGATGAGATCGCCGAAAGTAAATATATTGAGTTCTTTCTTTATTATATCAGCTCGTTGCGGTCCTACGCCTTTTAGGTATTCAATAGGAGTATGAAACGAATGCTCAATCACGATGGATTATGTTTTTTTCACTAAAGCTTGTTTCGCTAGTCTTTCCAAGCAATCAAGGATATTTCTACATTAACACCTTTAGGTAGAGCGCTAACAGCCACTGTTTCACGTGCAGGAGCGTTTTCCGTGAAATATTCGGCATAGACGTCGTTAACTATAGAGAAATTTGCCATATCCGTTAAAAAAATACTTGTCTTAACCACATCTGCTAGTGAGTAATCCGCCTCTTTGAGTATGGCACGTATATTCTCCAGGACCTGTTTAGCCTCGTCGGCAATTCCTCCGGAAACAAGTTCGCCGCTTTCTGGAGAAAGTGCAATCTGTCCAGAGATATATAAGGTGTTTCCAGCCCTGATTGCTTGATTATAGGGGCCTATAGGTGCTGGCGCATGTATGGTATTAATTATTTCTTTCATTTGTATGATTTTTGTTTAAGTACTTACCGATAAAAATCTGTTGATGACTATTGTAATTGGTTGTAATCTCTATTAGAAAAATAACCAATCGATAATTTTATATAATACTCCTAAAATAAAGATGGTAATGGCTATTTTATTTATGGTGTGCATCACCCTTAAGTTAAAGCTTTTAGGCATAGTTCTTTGATCTTTTTTTTGAGAGGAGCGCATGTACGAAGTTAGCATGGATTGCTGATATTTCAAAGCACACATTATAGGAAATAAAAGAAAGCCCTCGGAGTATATACTCCGAGGGCTTTTTATAATAAACTGCTTATATAGACAGAATTATTTTTTGAATTGTACGTTACGGTTCAATTGACGACCTTCTTCTGTTGCGTTAGAAGCAACTGGTTTTAATTCACCGTTACTTACAACGTTAACTTGATCAGCCGCAACACCAGAGTTAACTAAGTAATTTTTTACAGAGTTAGCGCGATCTAAACCTAACTGGTAGTTGTAATCTTCTGTACCTTCTTCAGAAGCATTACCTTCTAAAGTAAGTGTAGCACCACTTTCACGTAAGTCAGCAGATACTTGATCTAACGTTGGGTAAGAGCTAGTTTTTAATACAGAGCTATCAAATTCAAACTGAATGTTTGGATAAGAACCTGTTGAAAGAGATGCTGTATCTGGCTCAGGGAATTTGATAGGACATCCAGAACCGTCAACTTGTGTACCAGCAGGTGTGTTAGGACATTTGTCAAACTTGTCAGCCACACCGTCACCATCAGAGTCAGTGCTTAATGCTTCAACAGTAGATTCTAATGCACTTACACGTTGCTTTAATGCATCAACCTCGTTTCTCAATTCAGGATCTTTCAACTCATCATAAAGCGTTGCAACTGGGTTAGCCCAAGTTAAGTCTTCTTTGTCTCTGCTTCCCAATGAGAATTCAAGACCTGCATGAGTGTAAGAGAATTTGTCGCTTGACGTGTTTCCAACAACTGGTCCGAATAAACTTCTGCTGTCAGTAAAGTTCATCGTGTAACCCAAATCTAGCGCTACGCGATCTGAGAGCTTAAATTTAAGACCTAAACCAACAGGAACAAAAGACGTTCTGCTATAGTCTTTATCTCCTTGGAAGTCTCTGTTGAAAGGATCTTGACCCCAATTGCCTTTGTTGTCCCAAGCAGTACCTGTAGCGTCGTTGTTCGCATACATTACTGGATTGAAAGCCATCAAACCAAAACCTACGCTTGCGTAGAAGTTAACGGCGTTTTCTCTTCTTAAGAAGTCAATTGTTGCGAATTGGAATACGCCATTTAAGCTAACGGCATACTGTACATCTGTCTCGGCCGATTGGTAAGTTTGATTTGGGTCAGCACCTGCAGCAGGCCAAGAAGCAGTCTCTGTAAGACCATCTTGGTTGTGAGCGAAGATACGACCTCTGTTCGCATCTAATTGCAAACCAAACCAGCTAGAGAATTGCTTACGAACATTAATTCCGTAGTATTCTCTTACAGGATGTTCAAATAGGCCAACTTGTCTGCCGAAAGAGTTGGATCCCCCAACCAATACGTTAGGAGAAGTTATACCTCCATTGACACCAATGGACCAAGTTCTGTATTGGCTTCTTCCGCCAAATACTTTAGTGTCTTGTGCTTGAGCTGCCCCAGTGAAACCTAAGGCGGCAATCAAAGAGCAAGTAACTGCTTTTTTGATTGTAGAATAGTTCATACTTCGTTTTCTTTAAAGGTTAAACAGTTTTTAATTGTATAATTTAAATACAAAAATAGTTATTAGTTTTATTCATGCAATATCAGCAAATACTATTCCAAAAAAAAAAACACCCCCTGTATGTGTTTTGAATTGTCTTTTTGAGCATTATTACCTATTATTATGCATTGTAATTAGCTGTTTTTAAGCTCTTTGTGTATGTATTGTTTTCGTGGTTAATTAATAAAAATATTAGAAAAAAAGTCAGAAAAAATAGATAAACCTTTGGTTTTGATACAAAGAGAATGTCTAATATAACGACCATATTGACTTAAATATAGTACAATCACCCCCTTTTTTGCTATTTTCCCTGTTTACCTTGTTTAATATGTTGTCTGACTTTTTTTGCTAACCTTACTTTTAAGTAGACTAAAAGTGCGATACCGATTATACATCCACCCAGGATAAAAAATTGTTTCTCATTGTAGGCAGCTATACTACAATAGGCAAGTACCAGTATCCCGATATTGAGGAATATATTGTATAAAATATGTTTGGTCATAATTAATACACGGGCATATTTGGATCAAAAGCTTCTCTCCAGGCTAATATACCACCCTGTAAATTTGCGAGGTTCGTGTATCCTTCTCGCTCTAAAAGCAATATTGCCTGTGCACTGCGCTTACCACTTCTACAGTGAACGATTACGGGTTTTTCTTTGCTGATTTTATCTTTTTCAAGTAATACTTCTGCCAAGGGAATGTTTAAACCATCGAGATTTGATGTTTCATACTCAAATTCTTCGCGTACATCTATTAGCTGAAAATCTTCTTGCTGATCGATTTTCTGTTTTAGTTCTTCAACAGTTATTTCTTTCATTGTAGAATATTTAAAAGGTTCTTTTTATTGTGCCAAAGCTATGGATTTTGTTTAACTTTATCGCTAGTAATATGTCAAACTAAGATCAATTGATTTTAACGCATTCATCCGTTATCCCGTGCCTAAATAAGTTTTTAAAATTATTGCGCAATTTACATAGATTGTATATAAAATCCTACTTGTCAAAGGCTTATTTGAATAAATGAATTTGTTTGTCCCAAACCGATCGGTAAAGGATTGATTTTGATTTAGACATGCCTCTTGAATAACACGATCATTAATGGATTAAAATTGAATAAGATGAAAAAATATCTATACGTACTGATTGGTTGCTTTCTGTTAGGAGCATGCACGGCACAAAGGCAGTATCGCGTGCCCCTAAATGAGACAGAAGTTTATCAGGTGATTGCTGCTTTGGCGGACGATAGCATGCAAGGACGAGCGGTATTTACAGAGGGAATTGAACAAGCCGCGGATTATATTTCATCAGCGTTTCAGCAAGCAGGGCTTGCTGAAAGCTTTCTGAATACGAAAGGAGGAGGGTATCGCCAAACGTTTGACGTCATACAGGTGCAGCCGTCTACCTGCGAAATCACAATCGACGGAGAATTGATAGCAGACAAGAATGCTTTTGTAATAAGTGATCAGGCTGGTGTTAATTGGAATGCTAACCCAGAGGTGGAAGTGATAACTATACCAAAAGGGAGTGATTTTAAGCAAGTTTATCGAGAAATAGTATCCAAAGGTAAAGATGTATTAGCTTACGTAGATGAGAGTTTTGCTGCTGAATTTGCTTCGTTAAGACAATACATTCAAGCCGGGAGAATCATTCCGGTAGATGAGGAAGAAGAACGTGGATCATCGGTATTTGTCTTAAAAAACAATGGATCAAGTTCTTTTCGAGTAAATTACTCAGGAACTGTTAGCAGACAGCAGCTTTTTAATGTGGTCGGTATGTTAAAAGGAAAATCAAGACCAGATGAATACGTAATATTTTCAGCACATTACGATCATTTAGGCGTGATAGAGCCTGTTGGAAAAGATTCTATTGCCAATGGAGCGGATGATGACGCCTCCGGGGTAACAGCGGTTATTAGTTTGGCTAAGTTATTCGCCAAGGAACATGATAATGAACGATCTTTGATTTTTGCTGCTTTTACTGCTGAAGAGTCCGGAGGATACGGCTCACAATTTTTCTCTAAGCAATTGGATCCGGAAAAAATAGTGGCCATGATAAATATGGAGATGATAGGTAAAGATGCCAAATTTGGACCCAATTCCGTATACTTAACAGGCTATGAAAAATCTGATCTGGGAAAGATTTTACAGACTAATGTGGAGAAAACTGGTTTTACTTTCCATCCTGATCCGTACCCGGAACAAAATTTATTCTATCGAAGTGATAATGCTACGCTAGCAGCATTGGGAGTTCCTGCTCATACAGTATCAACCGTACAAATCGATAAAGATAAGTATTATCATACAGTACACGATGAATTGAAAACACTCGATGTCAAAAATATTATTTCATCTATCCGTGCGGTCGCATTGGGTACCCGGTCAATTATAGCCGGCAAAGATACACCGTCTAGAATACCCCAGGTACAACTTAACAAATAGAAACGCTGGCTATAGGTTTTCTGTGATAAATAGGTAGCGACTATCGTCGAAAAAGATTTCGTAAAAGCCATCTCTGGTAGTTTGAAAACGCTTATGATCGAGTTTTTTGAGACCTGAGGTGTTTACTGGAATTTCTTCATAGTTAAACTCAATAATTTCACCCTGAGTTTGCCATTTTTTGAAACCTGTTTTTATGGGAAATGTCTTTTTATTGTGATGAATAATTACCAAATTGATCTTATCTAAAAAAAATGCTATTCCGTTCAAATCAACATTACCTGAAATGAGATTTGCTGCGGGGTACTCTTTCTTAACAAGGTAGCATAGCGCGGCTTCCATAAATTCTTGATCTTTTAGTGGAACGAATTCCACGCCATCTTGCATCGATTGTATTTCTTCCGTGGTAAAAACAATATCTACCTTTGTGCCGTCACGCATTAATTTAAGAGCACTTCGATTGTTCGTGAGTACCGTCGGCGTCCATTCAAGTAATTGTTCTAAATGAAATCGATTGATAACATCGATGTTATCAACAATAAGTGCAGGCTCCTGCTTCTCTTTTACGACGTGATGGGATGACATTTTTCGAACAGTTTTGTATTGATTTGCTATTATATGAATAGCCAAATAGGGTATGGTCTTCCGGTTGACGGTAGCTTGAAGAAACTAATGTGCCAATTGTTACCGCTCGAATCAGCACATTAGTTTCGGTCAATAGTGCTATTTCTTTATTGATTTAACACTTCGACAATAGGAGAGCCTATGCAACCATTGGGCTCTTGGATATGTAAGAGGCCGGCTACGGTGGCTGCAATGTCTGTCATATTTGTGACACGGTTGGTTGCTCCTTGTTTGATACCCCATCCCATCCAAACCAGAGGAATATGCGAGTCATAAGGATTCCAGGTGCCGTGCGTTGTTCCCGTAGACCCGGGGCTTCCACTGAACCATTGAGGTTCTAAAACTATTTGTATAGCACCACTTCTTTTGTAGTTATAACCATTGATAATGCGCTCTTTAATTCTTTCCGGGATAGCAGCATCAGCTGCTTTGTCCATTTCGGTAGCAAACGCAACGCCGTCCAGGTCGCGGAGGTATTTCACGGCTTCTATTCTGATTGCCGACTCATCCAAGGCCTTTTCCTTAATTAATTGATTGTCTAAATGTACTTGATAGTTAGCAAGACTGATAACAATTTTTTCTTCACCAAACTTTTGACTTAATCGTTCATTCAAGCCTTGTTGCGCCGCTTTTCCATTGAAGTAGCCCCCATTTCCCTTTTGGTCCATAAAAAATTGCGGGTTGTGTGCCGCTCCATGGTCGGCGGTCAAAAAGATGGTATATTGACCTTCGCCAATTTCAGCATCGAGATAACGGAAAAAATCTTCCAGATCCTTATCCAAGCGTAAATAGTTGTCTTCAACTTCAACCGAGTTTACGCTAAACTGGTGCCCGATGTAGTCAGGTGATGACAGGCTGACCGCTAAAAAGTCTGTAACGCCTTCTGAGTTTTTTCCCATCTGCTCATGGTTGATAGCCGCTTTTGCCAGGTCAAGTGTCAAGGTATTGCCATAAGGTGTAGAACTGACCAGTCCTAATCCATTTTCCTTCATGAGCTGTGAAGTTTTAATAGGAAAAGTAGCCTTTTCCGTTCCCTTGAATTTACCTTCGTAAGGATTATCATCAGCGATACTCTGTTTATAGGTTTCAATGGGATACAGCGTATTCCAATCTTGCTTTAGGTATTTTTCTGCAAGCTGTTGGTTGTTGAAGTCTACTACCCATTGAGGTAGTTTGTCCATGTAGTAGGTGCTACTGATCCAGTTTCCATTATTGAACCAATAAGCGGCGTCTGCAAAGTGACCTGCGGGGAGAATGCCTCCTCTATCTTTGATAGCAATTCCAATCACTTTAGATCGAAAATTAGTTGCTAACTTCAGTTCGTCGGTAATCGTCGACGCAAGTAGATTCTTTGGCGACATCTTGCCGGCTTTATTGTCTGCGGCAACCCCGAGACCACTTACTTCGTCGTCTTGTGCACAATACATCTGCTGTCCGGTGGCCTGTATGATGAAATCATTTCCAGCCATGCCGTGAATAGCTGGGGTCGAACCTGTATAAACGGAGCTGTGTCCGATAGCGGTAACAGTCGGAATATAGTTTATATAGGTGTTCTCACAAGTATAGCCTTGATTTAATAGCCGTTTAAATCCTCCGTCAGAATACCTGTCGAAATACCGATACAGGTAATCCCACCGCATCTGATCTACCATAATACCCACCATGAGCTTGGGACGTTCTACATGTTCCGTTTCGTTGGTTTTCGCTTGGCTAACGAATATACCGAAGCAATAGCATAAGATTAAAAGGTGTCTAAGGTTCATATGAATAATTTTGTTGGTTCAAACTTCGTAATTAAAAGGGAAAATATGTGTGACTTTTCTGTTATATTAGTGTTTTCCAATCGAAAAAGGCATCCACTCAGGGAGCGGATGCCTTTTTCGTTATGCCTTTGATAAGCATTTTTAAACAAGTAGTCTCACGGGTTCTTCCAACAGTGATTTAACTGTTTGTAAGAAAGCGGCACCCGTAGCGCCGTCAACCACACGATGGTCGCAGCTTAGCGTCAATTTCATTACATTACCAGGGACAATTGCACCATTTTTAACCACTGGTACTTGTTGTATACCTCCAACAGCTAAAATACATGCGTCTGGCGGATTAATAATCGCGGTAAACTCGTCTACACCAAACATACCCAGGTTTGATACAGTAAAGGTAGACCCTTCCCAATCTTTAGGTTGCAATTTTTTGGCTTTGGCACGTTGAGCATAGTCTTTAACTTCTGCTGAAATATGCGACAATGTTTTACCATCGGCAAAACGCACGACAGGAACTAAAAGACCTTCGTCTACCGCTATGGCCACACCTATATTTACGTGTTCATTGTAGCGTATTTTATCTCCCAGCCATGAGGAGTTAACGTTGGGATGTTGCTTTAATGCTACAGCGACGGCCTTGATAACGATATCGTTAAAAGAAACTTTTACCGGAGCTACTTCGTTAATTTTTGCTCTGGCAGCTATGGCACTATCCATATCAACCTTTACAGTTACGTAGAAATGCGGAGCAGTAAAGAGGCTCTCTGAAAGGCGCTTGGCAATAGTTTTACGCATTTGCGTTACAGGCTTTTCAGTATAACTTTCTTCCCCAATGAACTGCGGTATGGTGACTGCGGCAGTAGAGCCCTTGTCCGTAGTTACTGCAGCTGCGGCGGAAACCTCGGCTTTCGATGCCGGCGTGTAAGCCTCTACATCTTTCTTAATGATTCTGCCGTTTTCTGCAGATCCTTTAATTTCGCTAATGTCTATTCCTTTTTCTTTTGCTATTTTTCTAGCAAGAGGAGAGGCTTTTACTCTTGAATCGGTAGCATCACCGCCTTCTTGTGCCTTGCTTGCAGCTGAAGTTTCTACAGGAGCCGCCTCGTTTTCTTGAGCAGGCTCTTCTTTTTCTTTTTGAGCAGGCTTACTGCTCTTCTTTTTGAGTAAAGGAGTGATATCGGTGCCTTCCTCTCCTACGATAGCTATAATATCGTTCACCTTGGCGGCCTGCCCTTTCTCTACGCCAATATGTAATAGTGTGCCTTCAGCATAAGCAGTTACCTCCATAGTGGCCTTATCTGTTTCTACATCAGCAATCACATCATCACTTTTAATTTTATCGCCTACTTTGAAGTTCCATTCTGCGATCACCCCCTCTGTCATGGTGTCGCTTAGAAGTGGCATGGTAATAACCGTAGCGCCTAAAGATTCCGCAGTGACACTATCATCGTCGTCTTCCGGCGACGTCTCTTCTTTATCGGTATTTTCTGTCTGGTCGTTGTCGGATGCCTTATCGTTTCCGCCTTCTAGCAGTGCCTTATAGTCTTCGCCTTCTTCTCCTAATACAGCAATCACAGCATCAACAGGTACGGCTTCACCTTCTTTAGGGCCTATGTATAACAACGTACCTTCCTGATAGGATTCAAAATCCATGGTAGCCTTGTCTGTTTCCACCTCAGCAACTAAATCGCCTGAACTAACTTTATCGCCTACCTTTTTATGCCATTTAGCAATAACACCTTCGGTCATGGTGTCACTCATTTTAGGCATTCGAACTACTTCAGCCATAATATTATTTTGGGTTATATATTATCAATTAAAATTAATGTTTTGATTGTGTAGTTTAATCCACTACATAAGGATAATCATCTTGTACGTATACATCTGTGTAGAGCTCTTCGGCTTTTGGATAATCAGACGCTTCAGCAAATTTTACCGCTTCATCTACTATACGTTTAATCTCGGCTTCTTCTTGCTCAAACCATTTCTCATCTGCATACTTGTTCTCTAAAATGGCATGCTTAACTGCTGCAATTGGGTCGCGTTCCTTATATTGTTCAAGTTCCTCTTTAGTGCGGTATTTTGCTGGGTCAGACATCGAGTGCCCTTTGTAGCGGTACGTGCGGATTTCCAGAAAGGTAGGGCCTTCACCTGTACGCGCTCGCTCTACCGCTTCATCCATCGCATTGTGCACAGCCACCACATCCATGCCGTCTACAGGTGCGCATGGCATATCGAAGCCTAAGCCCATTTTGTAAATATCAATCATGTTGGTGGTGCGTTTTACTGAAGTACCCATGGCGTATCCGTTGTTCTCACAGACAAACACTACAGGTAACTTCCACAACATGGCCATATTGAATGTTTCATTTAAAGAACCTTGACGCACAGCACCGTCCCCCATATAACAGACGCAAACATTGTCGGTGCCATTGTATTTCTCAGCAAATGCAAGTCCGGCTCCTAGCGGAATCTGACCCCCAACAATACCGTGGCCCCCGGCAAAGTTGTTTTCCTTATCGAAAAAGTGCATAGATCCACCTTTACCTTTGGAACAACCTGTTACTTTACCGAACAATTCTGCCATAGCAGCATTCGGGTCCATACCTTTGGCAATCGCATGAGCATGATCACGGTAAGCGGTTATCATAGAATCTTCTTTGCGTAATACAGACATCGCCCCAGCTACAACAGCCTCCTGGCCTATATATAGATGACAAAAACCTCTAATTTTTTGTTGACCATAAAGTTGGCCTGCTTTTTCTTCAAACTTACGCATAAGTAACATCGACTTATACCACTCTAAATATGTTTCTTTTGTAATTGCTGTTGAACTCATTGCTTTCTGTTCGTGTACTTGATTTACTGGAAGGCAAATCTAATCAATTGTTGTGATATTCACAGAATGAAAGGGGCAGAAAGTACATTATTTATTCATATTTTGGGCCAAATGCCATGTAAGACTGTATGCTAAATAGTACATTTGTCAAGGAAAAGTTAAAAATATGTTTAGTTTTTTTGACAAACTAAAACTTTTACTTTAGTTTTGTCTCTCAACCTACCAGTTGCATATGATTAAAACTTTACGCTAAATACGCATTTTATTAACTTTATCAGGATATAGCATTAATAAAAGTAACAATGCTGGTTCCAAAAAGTAAATTGACTCGAATGAAAAGAAAACTTTTGGTAGTATGTTTACTGCTGGGTGGTCTGTCGCTAAAAGTAAAGGCACAAACCGCAACTGAAAAAATCAACTCACCTGAAGATCCTGATAATTTAGCTAAAGAATACTTTTCCCAGATTATGGGAGTAGCGGCATCGGCAACCACGAATACTAAACTGTATCAGTTTGTTTATGATTGGATAGGAACACCTTATCGTCTGGGGGGTAAAACGAAGAAAGGTATTGATTGCTCGAAATTTGCATATGAATTGTATGAAACAGTTTTCAATACATCTATTGGAAATAACTCCCGAAACATTTATACGCAGGTTGATCCAATAAATAAAAATGATCTTAAGCCTGGCGATCTGGTTTTTTTTAAAATAAGGAGTAGATCGGTCACACACGTAGGCGTCTATTTGGGTGATAAAAAATTTGCTCATGCATCTACCAGTAGGGGAGTTATGATCAGTAACTTGGAGGAAGCTTACTGGAAACGTTATTATTTTAATGGCGGACGCATGCTGAAAGCTCATAATGAAAGCCAGGAAGAGAACGAAGTGTTGCACCTGAATTAATAGTTGGACTAATAATCCAAGACACGCATTTTATCTGTTCTTTTATAACGAATTTACTGAAGCTCTTTTCCGTCTTTGGAGAAAAAATAATATGAATCAATACCTTGTAGATTTTAGATGCCGTTTCCTATATAACCTAACCCACTAACCTAGCCCGTTCTATATTATATACCATCGTACAACAAAATCAATTAAGTTTATCAGTCACTAATTTTTACCATAGCTAAATATTTCCTATTTTTATAATCGAGATTATATTATGACAACAGATAGGGTGTTGATTCTAAATAAGGATCAAATAAAGGAAAAAATTACACGTATTGCTTATCAGATATTAGAAGATAACTTTGAGGAGTCGGAATTGGTGCTTGCAGGAGTAGCTGAACGAGGGTATGTTCTGGCGGGGCGTTTAAAAAGTGTTTTAGGAGAAATAGCCTCGGATTTAAAGGTTACCTTGATAAAAATTGCCTTAGATAAAGTAAGTTCTACTTTAACCGCAGAAACAGATATTCCTGTCTCGAATGCGGCTAATAAAGTCGTCGTTTTAGTGGACGACGTCCTTAACAGCGGTCGCACATTGGCATACGGATTAGGCGTATTTCTAAACGTTCCTCTGAAGAAAATGCGCACAGCAGTTTTAATAGACCGGAGCCATCATAAATTTCCAGTGGTGAGCGATTATTCCGGATTGAAGCTGTCAACGATATTAAATGAACATGTATCGGTTACCCTAGAGGGCTTTAAAGACGAAGGGGACGCGACATACCTGCATTAATAGAAAAAAATCCTTGTATTTTTCTTGAAACACAAAGCATTAGATTTTACAGTCAATAACCAATCTGTTAAAATCTAATGCTTTACTTTTCTAAGCCTAAAGTTGGTTTATCTTTAATGTCATTCCGGGTTTAATGGAACTCGTTCTGATGTTATTCATCGCTTTTATGTTTTGCACAGTTGCGCCTCTATGCTTTTTGGCTATACCTGAAAGTGTGTCTCCTCGTTTTACTTTATAAGTAACGTAATTAACAGTCGATTTTCTAGGTGATTGTGAGGAATTTTGATTTGGTTGGGATATTTTCAATCGCTGTCCGGGAACGATAGTGTTCTTTTTTAACTGGTTCCAAACCCGCAAGTCTTGGATCTCTACCCGATATTTGTTCGCTATAAGGCCCAAACTTTCTCCTCTGCGGACAGTATGATAGATGGGTTTTGAATCGGTGTTTGATGCTGTCATTACCCGGACTGGCGCATTTGTAGGGTTGTTTAACGCAGCATATAAGCTTGCATAAGCCGTTTTATCTACAGCGGGAACAATTAAACGTTTAGGAGAATCAGGACTGCCATTGATAATATTCTTTTTATAAGCCGGGTTTAATGTTGCCAAGGTGTTTAGATCGAGTTCCAATGCTTCTGCCACACCAGCTAAAGGGATGAATTTATCAATTAAAATAACGTCGGTACCTTCCTTATCTGCGAGAAAATCTGCTGCATAGGGGGCCAGACCAAGTGCCTCGGCATTGCTCAGTACATAAGTCATTGCGATATAAGCAGGGACATAATTTCTGGTTTCCCGAGGCAAGTAATTTCTGATCGACCAAAAGTCTGGTTTACTTAGACCCGAACGTTGTATAGCTCGTGCAACGTTTCCTTTCCCGCAATTATAGGACGCAATTGCCAGTTGCCAGTCTCCAAACTCCTCGTATGCATCTTTCAGGTAAGCTGCCGCGGCATAGGAAGCTGCATACGGGTCTTTCCGCTCATCGACATAATTGTCTATATTTAAGTTAAAGGATTTTGCGGTTGCAAACATGAACTGCCATGGGCCTGTGGCGCCAACGCGGGAAACGGCATGCGGATTAAGTGCCGACTCAATAATGGATAAATATTTTATTTCTGTAGGTAAGTCAACCTCTGCAAATACGCGTTCATATATTGGGAAATAATATTGCGCTAAACCCATCATTTTTGAAAGATGGTTCTTATAACGTTGTGAGGTGTAAGCGTCGATATAAGATTGCACAAAGTTATTATAGGTGAGCGGGACGACCGTTTGTAAAGTGTCTAAATTCTTTCTGATATTCTGTGGAGAGAGATGCCATGAAGGATCGCGTATAACCGCGGTTTCTTTTTCTATACTGTCTTTTTCAGCAGCCGAATAATTCTTTCCGTCCCTATTTGAAAGACTGTTTGCCTGTGTTAATTGAACACAAAACAATACACTAACGGCAAGAGCCGATACTTTTTTTAATATCATGTCTTTTTAGTATAGGTTGTTGATTTCAAACCAATTTTTTTTACGTCTATAAACACTTGCTTACAAGGTTAAAATGCTGCTTGCTAAGCACTTGTTAGATGTTGATACATTAATTTAAACAACGCTTAACCTTTACATATTATTATGTTTCGGTGTTTTTTTTTAAAGTTAAAGAGTAAAAGCCACTAAAGAACAAACATTTGTTGTCCTTTAGTGGCTTCAAATTTCTTTTTTGTATGTAAAGAAAGAGATCGCCTTATTGCTGTTCTTCTTTAGCATCATCTTTTGCTGTTCCGGCCTGCCCCTCTTTAAACTCACGCACTCCTCTACCTAGCCCTCGCATTAGCTCAGGAATTTTTTTCCCTCCAAACAACAACAACAAGGCAAGTACGATAATTGCTATCTCAGGCCCACCAATCATAGCCAATAAAACTGTGTTTAACATAATTCAATATTTAAAAATCTTTCCAATCTATTTTAGTATCCTATTTTTTTCAGTATATCTACGTAATTATTTCATAGCTAGTTTACAAACTTAGATAAAATAGCTAACATATACAATTTATTCATACTGCTTGTTTTCTATCAATTGCCGGCAAGCCAGCTACTTGGATTAATCGGAGAAGCTCCTTGCCAAATCTCGAAATGCAGGTCAGAAGTGCCTTCAGTCGCATCCACTGCTACAGTGCCAATAGCTTGTTTAACAGTTACTCGTTGGTTTCTGGAAACGGTAACATTTTTGAGATTCTGATATACGGTGAAATAATTACCATGTTTGATCAATACCGTATATTGGTTTTGCATTTGGATAACATTGGTTACTATGCCGTCAAAAACCGCCCGAACCTGTGTTCCGGCGGCAGTTCGTATGGTTAATCCATTGCTATTCACTTTTACACCTTTTCCATACGTATACTGACCGTAGCCCTGTGTAATGGAGCCGGACGCTACCGGCCACGGTAACTTACCACGATTTCCAGTAAAGTCTGCAGCTAGTTTTGCAGCTTCAGGAGTTGATAAGAGCGCCTCCTTATCAGTGGTTTTGGCTACGGCCGTTTTTTCAGGAGCTTTTGCTGTTGGGTTTTTCTTGGCTTCTTCAGCCGCTTTACGTCGTGCTTCTTCTTCCGCCAGGCGTCGTGCTTCTTCAATTTCTTTACGGATGGCTGCCTGAATTGCTCTAGCTAGCCGCGCATCTTCCTGTTGCTTTTTGGTCAGCTCCTGTTTATATTGTTTTTCTTTTTGTGTTAAATCATTCAGCGCTTTGGATTTAACACTTTTCTGACCGTCTAAAGCTTTTTTCTCGTTTTCCTGATCAGAAAGCAATGCGACCTTTTCCTTTTTATTGCCTGCTAATTCTGCGATTTTTTGCTCTAAAGTTTTTTGTGTATTTTCTATTTCCTGGGCCTGTTTCTTACGTGAGTCACTAAATTGCTGCAAATACTTCAGCCGTTTGTAGGCTTGATTGAAATCATTGGAAGCAAAAATAAACATCAACTTATTGTAAGCACTTTGATTACGGAAGGCAAATTGTACCATCGCACCGTAACCTCTTTTTAGTTTAGTTAGCTCTGCTTGTAACGATCGGATGTTATTGGTGTTGTTCTGAATCTGCTTATCTATGAGGTTAACCTCACTGCTGATGGTATTGATTTTTTTTACCCGGAGATTGATTTGCGCATTTAAAGCATTGACTTGCTTTAACGATAATGACTTATCTTTTGAAGTGGATTGTAATGTCTTATTGAGCAATTCGATTTCACGAGTTAATGCTTCCCGTTGTTTTTTTAACTGTGCACTCGACTGCGCCTTTACCGTAAAGGCTATACATGACAAAATTAGTATGCAGAATATTGACTTTACCCGAATCATGCTCTCTTCCTTAAATCTTTTGGCAGATGCCATAAATTACATCGTGATATTAACAGATTTATTGCCAACGAATGTATAAAATATTATCGAACTCTTAAAAAAATAGGTGATGGTATTTACGTTGGTTATTTTATTTCTTTATATTTAGCAGGAATACTAAAAGGCATTTCAAGGACCTCGTTCAGCGTAATACGGTTATATTTTAACTGCATTTCGAGATTAACTGTCGTCGATGCCGCATTGAGGTGCATCGTTCTGGCAACAAGCTGCTTATTGACGGTAGTGAAGTCTGAATAATTTGTTGTAATGTATTGATTGCCTGCCAAGCCTCGTAGCGTATGGCTTACTGTTTTGAAATCTTCGTTGGTCTGTATTTCAAAGTTTAAATTGTTAATAATGCCGTTTAAGAGATATCCAATGTTGTTTTTTTCGGCATTATCACTATAATTTAAAGCCTGGTTAAACATATTGCCAACGATAATCGACTGAAGGTTGTCAAACGTAATTTCGTCTGAAGCAAACTGATGTATATAACGAAAAGGTTGATCGATGAAGGTACCATTTAACCGGTTCATGACTTTCAGTCTTTCAGGAGTAATGAGCACCCGCGCCGCTTCGATGCCGAAGATTGTAGTTACCGAAATCCAAATGCGCTGTGCATTTTTTATCTTAATGTTTAGCGTGGCATCATAGCTGTCCCTGTTCAGCATCAATGATGATTTTCCCCTTGCATTAAACGTATTGAAATTTAACTCGTGTTCCTGTATACCGTTTAATACCCTATTGCTGGCAATAGTTTTTCCAGGTAACGGTTTTTCTACAACTAAGCGTTTACTTTTGCATGAAGATAGCGCAAGAAGTAATGACATGTAGAACGTATACTTAACAGCGTTAATCCAGATATTTCTTGGCATCAATTTTTTTGGATAGCAATTCGACATTTTCTCCCATATTTTCGGCTGCAACCTTTGCTGCCTTCCATTGTGCAACAGCCTTTTCTATTTCGCCCAACTTAAATAAGATGTCTCCATAGTGATCCAGTAATGCAGAAGATACTTCTGTTTCGGGAGAATTCGCTATTGCTTTCTCTATCCAGACCAAAGCTTCCTGATAATTTCCCTGTTGAAAGAGTACCCAGGCGTAGGTGTCCTGAAAAGTAGGGTTGTTTGGATCTAATTCGTTTGACTTTTTAGACATCCGGGCAGCTTCCTCTAAATTATCTTTCCTTAGGGAGAGATAATAAGCATAATTATTTAACGTACCTACGTTATTACTATCGATCAACAATGCCTCCTGGTAGGCCTGATCTGACTCCGCAGCCATGTTGAGCGCATGATAGGTGTCGCCCAAGCTACTATATACCTGTGTTAATAAGGGGGTGTTGTTTTCTTCCGCATAGTTTAACGCAGCTTCGAAACATTCTCTGGCATCTGTGTATTTTTTTTCCATTAAAAAGGCATGTCCGGAAAAGAACTGGGTGAGTGGCTGCTGAGGGAAAAGTGCGGAAGCTTTGTAAGCATGCGCTAAAGCTTCTTTACTCATGCCAAGAGAAAGCTCTATTTGCAATAACTGCTCCCATATACCGTTAATACGACCGTTGATGTCAATAGCTTTTAAATATTGCGTCCTAGCCTCCTTCAACTGTTGCTGTTGAGCTAGTAGATCTCCGTAAAGTGCAAAGGCTCGTGCCTCTGTAGGATAATTCATTGTAAGCATTTCTGCCAGATCTAATACAGTTGGAGCCAATTCCTTGCTATCTGGGTCAGACATTAGGCTGATCAGAAGGCGCGTTTTACTTTCAAGGTCCATCTGCTCGCTGGCAAAAGCTAACTTTAACTCCTGGGTGGATTTCTTTTCATCTTTTAGACTATGGTAAGCATCTGCTTTGCTTAATGAAATATAAGGGTCTCCAGGAATATGTTCATGGCCTTCATCCAATATTTTCAGCGCATCTTTTGGCTTATTCATTTTTAAATATAAATTAGCCAAAAGTACGTAACCTTTGGAGCTATCCGGTTCTTTCTCTATTAAATGGCTCAGTTCACTTATCGCCTTTTTAGGTTGTTTTTGTTTTAGGTAAATCTCTTGGCGTGCAATAATGACGTTATCGTCACTGCCAAATTTTTCTTCGATATGATTGTAAGTTTCAAGCGCTTTGTCGTACGTTTCACCTAGAAATAAAGCGTAGGCAAGGTCATAATGATATTCCTTCTTTTCTGGTTTTAACCGGATAAGTTCTTCGAAAATGGGAGGGAGAGCCGAAAAATTCTCTTTTTGCTTATTAATATCCGCTAATAAAATCCAGTACCATTCGTTTTCGGGGTTTATTTCAGCAGCTTTTTGCGCGTGTGCCGCAGCTTCATCTAAATCTTTTTGCTCCAGTTCCAGTCGTGCCAATTCAAATAAAGCGGCATCATTGTTTGGGTCAAGTGTTAACACCTTGTCTAAGGTGCTTGCGGCCTGTGCCGTGTTACCTTGTGCTTTTTCATTTAGTGCCTGGTAATAAAGTTCGTTAACTTTTGCACTATCGGCCGGTATATCTTGCGCAACAGCAATACCACTGAAGAGCAATAAAAAAATAACTAAGAGCTTATATGTTTTTTTATTCTTATGCATTCGTTGTTTATTTTATATAGCTTTAATGTACAAAGGTTGGGCCATTTATTACCTCCTTTTTAATAAGGCTGTTAATCGCTTTCTCTCCAAGAAGTATGTAAGAACCACAAAAAATAGAAAAAGAGCATTACCGATAAAAATGTTTCGGTCAAATATGCTGAAAGACAGCCAGCATATCAAAACAGCACATACAATATACGTTAAATTTTTCAATGTATGGTAAGGAATTGGATATTTTTTTTGTCCCAAGAAATAAGAAAGTACCATCATGCTTCCATAAGTCGCTAAGGTTATCCAGGCCGAAGCTGTATAACCGTAAACCGGAATCAGTAAAAAGTTCAACACAATGGTTACAAAGGCTCCGCAGCCAGATATATATAAACCATATTTTGTCTGGTCAGATAGTTTGTACCAAATCGATAAGCTCATATAAATGCCTAGGAACATGTAGGCCGTTAGCAGAACGGGGACAATATGCAGACCAGACCAGTAGGCTGCACGAGATGCTGCATCGCCTCCTCTGGTAAAGTGTTTAATAATATCTATATTAGCTACGAGTGCTACCACCGCTAAAGCGAGCGCAATTACAAAGTAATCCATGATAATGGCATACGTTTGTTTCGCATTTTTTTCTTTCGCCTGACTGAAAAAGAAAGGTTCAGCGCCTAAGCGGAACGCGTTTACAAATATGCTCATAAAGACTGCAAGTTTACTACATAGCGTGTAGATGCCCACATCTCGAGCACTTGTTTCTTGCGGTAATAGGGCTTTTAGCAATACTTTGTCGAGATTTTCATTGATGATGAACGAGAAATTGGCAATTAGAACTGGAAAGCTATAGGCCAGCATATCTCTTATTAAGGTTTTGTCAACAGCTAATTTGATGGCTAATAATTCCGGGAGTAGTAAAACTAGCGTTAGTAAACTGGCGATAAGGTTAGAGATGAAAACATATCCTACCCACCCTTCCCGATACCAGGATACAAAATAACTTGCGAGAGGCAATTGTTTAGCAATCATCCACGGTATAACAACGATAAATAACAGGTTGAAGGAAATAAAGGTGATGATGTTAATCAGCTTGATCATTCCGAACCTCGCTGGGCGCCCGTCTGCACGGATTTTTGCAAAAGGAATGACTGCTAAAGCGTCGGCAACCAGAATAAACACAAAGTATTTAACATATACCCCTAGGTCATTATCATAAAATTCATGTTGCAAATAACTCGTTATCTGCCTTGAAAATACCATTACTGATAAAACGAAAAGACTAGAGGTGAATAGAATAATAATAAAGGTATTGCTGTAAACTTTCTCTTTAATGTCTGCTCTTTTTTGGAGGTAGCGGAAAAAAGTAGTTTCCATTCCAAAGGCAAGGAGTGCATTGATCATCGCAGCCCAGCTATACATATATCCAAAAATACCATATGTAGAGGGATTGTACTTAAATGCAAACAAAGGAGTTAATAAGAAATTTATTAACCTGGCAATGATGGTGCTCAGACCATAAATAATGGTTTGCCCCGCAAATTTACGTAATGTAGACAAGCTTTTGTGTTAGAATAGAAGGGTTCTCACTTTTTATTATTTCTTTACTATTTCAAAGTTACGATAGTTTTTAAGTTCTCCGGGTTTTTGTTCAACTTTTTCAACGACTGCTTTTTCAGGGCCTTCATGGCACCATTCCACCAGATTTTCTAGCTGGAAGTCGTTTCCTTCTGCTTCAATATAAACCGTCCCATCGGGAAGGTTTTTCACAATTCCCTGGACTCCCAGTTGATTGGCAACAGCTTTGGTCGCAGCTCTGAAATAAACACCTTGCACTTTTCCATGAATAATAAGAACGGTATGTTTCATTTCTAAATAGTTTATTCGTTAGTTATTTAATTTTTAATAATATTCACGAACCGTTGCCACGGTTTCCTCCATCGGTCAGCCGGGAGTAAAATGTTTAAATTTACATTTCAGAGCGCGATGAAAATAAAGTTTTAAGCAAAGATGGTTCATATGATATCGCTTTAACCTTTCTGTTTAGAACCAACAAACTTAGTAAATAGGTTGCTTTTTACAAGGAACTTTTTACTCATGCCCATTCGGCAAGGTGGGGTACACAGATCTTAGATACAAAATAAATTTCCAGGCGGTATACGAAAGGTGTTAAATCAGTGGTTTCACTTTAGAATTTTTGGTAAGTTTCAGCCCGTTGGTTTCACTGATCAGATTTAATCCAGGCTTTTTCCCTTTTTCCAAAGAACCGTATGTTTTGTCAATGCCAAGATACTTTGCGCCGTTTAATGTAGCCCATTTTATTGTTTCAGTGAGCTCCAGATAAGCAAAATGTTCCTGAAGGGTGATCAACTCCGAGAGTATACAGAGCTTATCATTAGCTGCCAGACTGTCTGTTCCTATAGTAATGGATTGTTCCTGGTCTAAAAATAAGTCAATCTTGGGTAATTTGCCCTCGATGTAAAGGTTAGCATTTGGACAGAAACACCAAGTGACATCACCTCCAAAGCGATCAACAAAAAAGATGTCTTTCATGTTGGTGTAGGTGTTATGCACAAATAATACCGGCTGTTTCTTTGGAAGTAAAGGCACAATCGTCTGAATGGAATCTCTAGCTTGGGCTTTGAAAAAATCGATGTTTTTGTTGATTTTTTTGTAGAAATCGACAAAACCGCCAGTCTTATAGCGAAAGAATTTATTCTCCTCTTCAGTTTCCTGATTGTGTATGCTTAACAGATTGCGTTCAGGATGATGTAGTTGCTTAAGGAACCGATAAATTTCTTTGCAAACAGAGTAGGGAGCATGAGGCGTAATGGAGGAATGCTGTTTGTCAAATTCCTCGCAAAGCGCTAACCCTTCCCTAAAGGCATCCTGTGCTTTTTCAGGCTCAAAACAAAGAATTTCAACGAAAGTATGGTAATAAATCGGACTTTGTTGCTTAATCTCTTTCGAGATTGATTGATTGACAATATCTCCCACAGCGACGATTCCATTGGCTTTCATTTCTTTGTCGGCATCGGCCATCGCAGTACGGATACCATCGTCATCAGCTTTGCGCGTATTTATTACAGCTTCAATAAAAGGGATTAAGCCGGTGCCCTTTGATAGCTTTCCGCGCAGATGAGATAACTCGAGGTGGCAATGCGTATTTACAAACCCGGGGGTAATGATACCCTCATGTTTGCTGATGGGTTTGCCCGTGATTTCGTCAGCACCAGGCTCATATATACCCGTAATCTCCCCATCGTCTTTCATGCCAATTACGCCATCTTGAATGGGATTGTCAGAAACGGGAAGAATATAGTCTGCCGAGTAATAATTTACCATGATGCCAGAAATTCAGTAAAATTATAAAGTGTTAGTGTTCTTTTTTAATAATAATGGGCAATGTTAGCAAAAAAATTGAAACAAACGAAATTTGATTTATTCACAATGCACTTGAACAACAAAGGATTATACTCTTTTGTCCTAAAAAAGCGGTATATTTGCGTGGTGAATGCAATAGCAAAAAAAGTAGATATCAGATCCTTAACGCTCAGCCAACTAAGGGATAAATTACAAGAGCTGGGTGAGCAAAGCTTTAGGGCAAAGCAAGTTTATGAATGGTTGTGGAAAAAGTCGTCCACAGATTTTGACCAGATGACCAACTTGAGTATTGCGCTGCGCGAAAAATTGAAACAGTATTTTGTAATTAACTATGTGTCGGTTGATCAATCTCAATTTAGTGCCGATAGAACGATAAAAAGTACGTTTAGACTTTACGACGGTAATATCATCGAGGGCGTGCTAATACCTGCTCCAGAACGGATGACGGCTTGTGTGAGCTCACAAGTCGGCTGCAGCTTAACCTGTAAATTCTGTGCTACCGGTTATATGGACCGCAAAAGAAACCTAAACGCAGATGAAATATATGATCAAGTAGTATTGATCAATAAACAGGCGGAACAAAATTATGATCATCAACTGACAAATATTGTGTATATGGGGATGGGAGAACCTTTACTTAATTATGGCAATATGATGAAATCGATTGATTATATCATATCTCCTGAGGGATTGAATATGGCCGCCAAGCGTATTACTGTCTCCACTGCAGGAATAGCTAAAATGATCAAGAAATTAGGTGACGATGAGGTACGGTTTAACCTTGCCTTATCTTTGCATGCTGCGAACGATGCGAAGCGGAACGAAATTATGCCCATTAATGAGCAAAATTCTTTATCAGCTTTAGCAGACGCATTAAAATATTATTTTGCGAAGACAAAAAACCCGGTAACCTATGAATATATCGTCTTTCATGGCTTCAATGATGAGTTGAACGATGCGGCTGAATTGGCTTACTTCTGCAAACATGTACCGTGTAAAGTAAATATTATCGAATATAACCCTATTGCCTTTGCCGATTTTAAGAATGCAGCGGGCGATAAGATTGATCAGTTTGCAGCATTTTTAAGAAAAAAGGGAATCGTTACTAATGTGCGGCGCAGCAGAGGAAAAGATATCGATGCTGCCTGTGGTCAACTGGCAGTAAAAGATAAACATAAAGAATTGATCAGTTAGCCTTTTAGTAGACCCGTTTTCTGCATACTAATTATACAGAGATGAGTGTAGCCGCATATATAAAAGATTTTGTTTCTTTATTTTATCCGGACTTATGTGTTGGATGTAATACCTTCTTATATGATCATGAGCAGTTAATATGTTCTTATTGTTGGTACAACCTCCCCGTTACTAATTTTCATCGGGATAGTGAAAATGCATCTGCGAAGCAGCTCTGGGGAAGAGTAAAGCTGAAAAACGTTGCTTCTTATCTCTATTTCGGTAAAGGGTCCAATGTACAGCAGATCCTTCATCACCTTAAATATTTTTCAAAACCTAAAATTGGTTTGATGCTTGGCGAAGAATATGGAAAGATGTTGAGCAGAACTGATTTTAACACAGCTGAAATAATTGTGCCTGTTCCGTTACATCCAAAGAAGATGAAGACAAGAGGCTATAATCAGAGTGCGTATTTTGGAGAAGGCATGAGTACGTCGATGAATATTCCAATGATTATCGATAACCTGATAAGACACACCCTGGCCGAATCTCAAACGACAAAGAAACGCTATGAGCGTTACGAAAATATGCGAACCATTTTTAAAGTAAAGCAGCCGGAGGTCTTTGCGGATAAGCATATACTTTTGGTCGATGATGTACTCACTACAGGAGCGACAATAGAAGCATGTGCGCAGCAGTTATTGGAGATTCCCGGTGTTAAAGTCAGTGTTGCAACATTGGCCTATACGAAATGAAATAAAGTACCTATAGTGACCATAATGCCCGTCGTTTCCGTTTGGGCAATTTAAAGAGCCATAAATCACGGACCTAGTTTCTAAACTAAAATCGGCTTATTAATCTAGTTGCTTATATATAACTATACATTCCTCCGTCAGGTTATGGTTAAACGCTATATTAACTAAGTACAAACAAAGGGTTAGTAAAGAGTTAACAAGGGGTTAACAAAGGTAAACCCCTGTTAACCCCTTGTTGACTCTTTGTTAAACCAATGCTAAATGTTATTTGGCGAGAAAAGTGAGGCGGGTTTGGTATTGAGTAGGGTAGCGTAAGCGGTGGTCAAAAATCGTTTGAAAATTAACGATAGTACTAATTGGGGTGTCCTGACGGGATATCGGCGCAGCTTAAACAAAAAAAAGCACCCTTTATTTGGGTGCTTATAGCTATTCGTTAAATAAAATGATCAATTAACTGTACAAAGGGAACTTTGCCATTAATTGTAAAACTTCTTGATGAACTGCATCTAGTATATCTTCATTTTCTGGATTGGCAATAACGCGGTCTATTAATCCTACAATGGTAACCATCTCCGCTTCTTTCAGACCCCTTGTGGTGATAGCAGCTGTCCCCATACGAATACCTGAAGTAACAAACGGTGATTTATCATCAAATGGAACCATGTTTTTATTAGTCGTAATACTCGTTTCGCCTAAAGCAGCTTCTGCCGCTTTACCGCTGATACCTTTATTGCGTAAATCAATTAACATGGAATGATTGTCGGTACCACCTGAGATTATTTTGTACCCCTTTTCTACAAATGCTTCTGCCATGGCTGCAGCATTTTTCTTTACTTGTAGGATATATGCCATATAGTCATCGCTCAAAGCCTCTCCAAAGGCGATAGCCTTTGCTGCGATGATATGTTCTAATGGTCCTCCCTGTGTGCCCGGGAATACAGCCATGTCCAAAAGGGAAGACATTTTTCTAATCTCTCCTTTTGGCGTTTTTAGTCCCCAAGGGTTTTCAAAGTCTTTACCCATCATAATCAGGCCGCCGCGGGGCCCTCTCAGTGTTTTATGTGTTGTAGTAGTTACAATATGGCAGTGCGGTAGCGGATCGCTCAATAGTCCACGCGCAATTAAACCTGCTGGATGCGAGATGTCTGCTACAACTAAGGCGCCTATTTTATCGGCGACTTGCCGAATAAAAGCGTAATCCCAATCGCGGGAATAGGCAGAAGCTCCTACAATAATGGCTTTTGGTTTTTCTCTTAAAGCAGTTTCTTCTAATGCTTTATAGTCTATCAAACCAGTTTCTTTATCAACACCATAGAAATGAGCCTCATATAGTTTGCCTGAAAAGTTTACAGGGGAACCGTGTGTTAAGTGACCGCCATGTGAAAGATCAAAGCCTAAGATTTTATCGCCTGGTTTCAGTATTGCCAAAAATACAGCTGCGTTTGCTTGAGCGCCAGAATGTGGTTGTACATTTACCCATTCTGCGTTGAAAAGTTGTTTGGCACGATCAATGGCAATTTGCTCCACTTGGTCAACTACTTCACAGCCTCCATAATAACGTTTACCGGGCAAACCTTCAGCGTATTTATTGGTCAAAACAGAACCCGCAGCTTCCATTACTTGTGTGCTGACAAAGTTCTCAGAAGCGATGAGTTCTATACCTTCTTCCTGACGTTCTAACTCGTCTTTAATAAGGTCAAATATGATGTGATCTCTTTCCATTAAATATTGATATAATTACCAGATGTAGATTTTGCGCAAACTTAGATAAAATGCTTGACATTCACTAACATCAGTACAACAAATTCAAGGAATTAATTCTTGGGAAGCCATCAGGTGCCCAGCTTTTCTTTAACCCAGAAGTTATTGTACCCGAGACCCAGTTGCAGCTCAAGAAGCTCTTGCTGGAGCATTTCTAAGATGGCTAAAAAGTTATATACAAAATGTACCTTATTTTCGGAGTGCTGTTGAATAGCTTTAAAGTCGAGCTTTTTATTGATGGATAAAAGAGAGGAAATTGTTCGTTTTTGCTGCTCTATGGTGTAAGGGTATTGAACAACCGTATGTTTTACCTGGTTGCTTTTATTGAGGTAGTTACTCATTAGCCGGTCATACACTTTCATGAGCTTATAAAGATCAAAAGAATTAAGCTCTTCCCTCGGGTCGGATTCGGCCGTCGCTAATGTGAGATTATAGGCGATGTTTCCGCGCTTTTCCATCTGAAAGCGGTTGTGCTCTAACGCTTTCAACTCCTCACAAACAGTTTTAAACTTTTTGTATTCGATCAGTTTTTGTACAAGATCTTTTTTAAGGTCGATTTCATTCCCTTCCTCGTCCAGATCGGGACGAGGAAGTAGCATTTTTGCTTTTATGCGCATCAATGTCGATGCGACAAATATGAACTCGCTAGCCAACTCCATATTTAAAGCGTTCATGTGATGAATGTAACCTAAAAAGTCATCGGTTATCTTGGCTATCGGAATATCATGTATATTTAACTCGTCACGTTCTATAAAGAATAGCAGGAGGTCGAAAGGGCCTTCAAATTGGGGGAGTTTAATTTCAAAACCTGCTGTTTGCATGGTCCAAAGGTACAACGTTTTTGACAAATTTATATTTTTAATAATGTTGTCTTCTGAATCGATATGTAATCATTATTTTCATCTGGAGATGCATTATAGCAGATACGCGATTTTACAAAAGGAACGGGTTTGAGTTACGACAGAAAACAAAGCGTTTGCATACTTGTTGAATAGTTGGTCGAGTCAAGAAATAATTGATAAATAAGCTTGAAGAAATATTTGTTACGAATAATAAATGGTTAAAATATACATGTTTTAAGAAATTTGGAGCGTGGTGCCGGTTATTATGTGCCGTTTCCGAAGTTAGGCATGCTAATAGCTATTTTGAATAATTATTCCTTACTTTGTAATCGTTTTTGTCAAAACCTGTATGTATGGATTTTGAACCAGGAAGTTTATTAAAGGAAATAAATAGTCCCTCTGATCTGAAAAGGCTTAAAGAAGCAGATTTAGAGCAAATATGTAAAGAGCTGCGCCAGTATATAGTTGATGTGGTATCAGTATATGGAGGGCATTTTGCAGCGAGTTTAGGCGTTATAGAGTTAACCGTTGCACTTCATTATGTGTTAAATACACCTTATGATCAACTGGTTTGGGACGTGGGGCATCAGGCATACGGTCATAAAATACTTACCGGTCGACGGGATCTTTTCCATACAAACAGGGTGTATAATGGAATCAGTGGCTTTCCGAAAAGGGCCGAAAGTGTTTACGATACTTTCGGTGTAGGGCATTCTTCTACGTCCATTTCTGCCGCATTAGGTATGGCGGTAGCCTCACACTATAAAGGGGAAGAAGATCGTCAACATGTTGCCGTGATCGGTGACGGGTCAATGACTGCTGGAATGGCCTTTGAGGCATTAAATCATGCGGGAATCGAGAAATCCAATTTACTGGTCATCCTTAACGATAACTGTATGGCAATTGATCCTAATGTTGGTGCATTGAAGGAATACCTTACAGATATAACGGTTTCTAAACCGTATAACCGTTTTCGAGATGATATTGCCCATGTACTAAGTAAGATTTCACAAATAGGTCCAGATGCCTTGGGCTTGGCAAAAAAGATTGAAAAGAGCATTAAAGGTACTTTATTAAAGAACAGCAACCTTTTTGAATCACTAAAATTCAGGTATTTTGGACCGGTAGATGGACATGACGTCAAAAGACTTGCTAAGATTATTGACGAACTTCGTGACATTCCTGGTCCAAAGCTCCTTCATTGTATCACCGTAAAGGGAAAAGGGTTTGCTTTAGCAGAGAAAGATCAGACCAAATGGCATGCACCCGGTTTATTTGATAAAATAACCGGAGAAATAAAGAAATCAGTGAGTGATAAACCTGTTGCCCCTAAATATCAGGATGTTTTTGGACACACCTTGGTTGAACTTGCCGAAAAAAATGATAAAATTATGGGAATTACTCCCGCTATGCCTTCCGGTTCTTCTATGAACATCATGATGAAAGCAATGCCTAATCGTGCTTTTGATGTAGGAATTGCTGAGCAGCATGCGGTAACATTTTCTGCCGGGTTAGCGACTCAGGGGATGGTTCCATTTTGTAATATCTATTCCAGTTTTATGCAGCGTGCTTATGATCAGGTGATTCATGATGTCGCTTTGCAGAACCTAAATGTAGTGTTCTGCTTAGACCGTGCAGGTATTGCGGGTGCCGATGGACCAACGCACCACGGTGCTTATGATCTTGCCTATATGCGTTGTGTTCCGAACCTAAAGGTTGCTGCTCCAATGAATGAAGAGGAGTTGCGTAACCTGATGTATACGGCGCAACAAGAAGATCGAGGGCCATTTGTGCTGAGATATCCGAGAGGACAAGGGGTAATGCCCGATTGGCGCAGACCATTTAAAGAAGTTGCAATAGGTAAGGGGAGGAAGATCTGTGATGGAGAGGACCTTGCTATTCTTAGTCTTGGCCACATTGGAAATGAAGTAGTCAAAGCATGCGTATCTTTAAATGCAGACGGAATTGTACCGGCACATTATGACATGCGCTTTGTAAAACCTATTGACGAGCAGCTTTTACATGAAGTTTTCAGGAAGTTCAAAAAAGTTGTTACTGTTGAAGATGGATGTATACAGGGCGGGATGGGTAGTGCTGTTTTGGAATTCATGGCCGATCATTCATATACAGCACAAGTTATAAGGCTAGGTATACCCGACAGATTTGTTGATCACGGAGAGCAACCGCAGCTTTGGGCAGAATGCGGCTACGATGCCAATGGCGTTATTCATGCCGTGAAGAAACTAGCTCATGCTCACAAAACGAGTACCATGGCAGGATAGGATCAGTGATCTGCTATTTCTTTTCTAATTTCACGCTAAGATGCGCTTTATATAAAACCAATTGCTTGCAGGTATTTTTGCATCATGAGCAAAGATACTTCTCTATTTTTTAGGAGTTTGGCAGTAATTGCAGGGATGCTATTACTTTTTAATCTGGTGGCATGTAATACTACTGATGCTGCTAAGGGGGCTTCTGATACCTATAATATAAAAGTTATTGATTCAAGAGGGAAAGCTATTCAGCTCGCCGAACCAGCGCGACGTGTAGTTGTGTTGTTTGAGCCCATGGTTGATGAATTATTTATGTTGGAAGCCAATAATCGTATTATTGGGATTCCTGAACAGGTTTATCAAAATGAATCATCATATGCCTTTTTTTCTAAGTTGGACGAACGCATAGCGCGTAAGTCGATAGCTGCCCCCACCTTTGGGGGGCGTGCGAACAATGTGGAATCCATTATTGGATTGGGGCCGGATTTGGCCATCGTTTATGAGCAGGATAAGGAAACCATCACCCAGTTGGAAGGGCTGAATATCCCGGTTTATGCTGTTTCGAGTAAAAATAAGGAAAGTATTTACAGGGAACTACGTGGCGTGGCGATGCTATTGGACAAAAGTGATAGAGCAGAGGAACTGATTTCCTTTGTGGAAAAAGATTTGGCCAAAATGATCAGACCAGCAGCGGAGACGCGTAAAAAGGTGTACTATGCATGGTCCAAAGGGCGTATCCTGTCTACTTCAGGCAAGGGTTCACTTATGGATCTTTCCATCGAGGCGGCCGGTGCCGAGAATGCTTGTCCGTTAACCATGGAATCGCCCAATATCGGAGCGGAAATGCTTTACAAATGGAACCCGGATATTATCGTCTTGTGGAACTCGAAGCTGGAAGACGTCTATCGTTTAAAGGAATTGGAGTCCCTTCCGGCTGTGGCGAATAAGCAGGTGTATGTTTTATCGCCTACCTTTAATTTTGATCCGCACACGATTAAGTTTATGCTTTTCGCTAAACAGCTGCGGTATTGGTGTTATCCGGAGGAAGGCGCCGAACAATTGGAGATCGAAATCCAGGAAAGCTTGGACAAACTGTACAACAGGAGAAATCGGGAGGCATAATAGATGCAGGTGTATAGGCGTTTAAAAATCCTTTTGCTTATTGTTGTGCCGGTTGTTGTACTATTCTTTTCGCTTTCATTGGGGAGTACGAGTTATGTAGGTCTATCGGATTTGGCCGGATATACCTTAACAGCTGTGCGGCGTTTTTGGGGAGAAGAGCTGGGTGTAGCCAAGTCTGACATAGAAATTATCCTTTGGCAGGTACGCCTGCCACGTATCCTGCTGACTTTTTTGGTCGGTGCGGCCCTGGCCGTTTCGGGTGGGGTGTTACAGGCTATCTTCAGAAATCCAATTGTAGATCCCTTTTCGTTGGGTATATCTTCGGGGGCGGCTTTTGGGGCCGCATTGTCTATGCTGGTGCCGCTGATCCCGATTAATCTATCGGCTTTTATATTTGGTATGATAGCGGTGGGTATTACCTATCTCGTTTCCTATTCGGGTGTAAGGACGTCGTTGGTGACGATGGTGTTGTCTGGAATGATTATCACGGGAGTTTTTACGGCATTCCTGACCATACTACAATATTTGAGTGATCCATACAAGTTACAGGCCATTGTGCAGTGGACTATGGGCAATCTACACACGGCCTCCTGGGATAAGGTGCATACCGCCTTTTTACCGATCGTAGGTGGATTGTTGGCCACTGCAGCCTTCCGTTGGAAGCTTAATTTATTGGCGCTGGGTGATCAGGAAGCGATGGCTGTAGGAGTCAACCCCAGAAATATAAAGTTTATCGTAGTGGGGCTGGCCACGATGATTACGGCTTCGGCTGTTGCCTCGGCCGGCATGATCAGCTTATTCGGGCTGATTGTACCGCATATTAGCCGTATTATTTTTGGGCCGAATAATCAGATCGGTGTTTTTGCCAACATGAGTATCGGTGGAACATTTCTGCTGTTGATTGACAACTTTTCCCGGGCTGTGATGCCCTTTGAAATTCCGGTAGGTGTATTTACTATGATATTGGGTGCGCCTCTATTTATTTATCTGATGCGTAGAAATGCTGTAAACTGGAACGCATGACAGAATTGATACAGATTAACAGCCTATCTTTTTCTTTTGGTAAGCAGCAAGTGCTCGCTGAACTAAAAGCTAATTTCTATGCGGAGGAATTGACGGTTATTCTCGGCAGAAACGGCAGCGGGAAATCGACACTTTTCAATATCTTGTCGGGCATGGAGCGTCAATATACCGGCGAAGTGTGGTTTGACGGTAAAGAACGCAAGCATATCAAAGCCGGGAAGGAAAGTAGCGTTCGGATTGGCTTCATGACACAGTTTCATCAAACGACTTTTCCATTTACCGTTTTTGATGTGGTCTTGACTGGACGCGCCGCGTTTTCCAGATTTGCGCCCCGTCGGCTAGATTTTGATTTGGTGGAAGAAAGCCTGCAAGCGTTTCAGTTATGGCATTTAAGGGATAAACCATACACTTCTCTTTCGGGGGGCGAACGGCAGCTGGTATTACTATGCCGTATTTTGGTACAGCAACCTGATGTTTTATTGCTGGATGAACCAACCAACCATCTCGATTTACATTATCAGGTAGCGGTGCTGGAACACCTTAAACGTCTGGTAAAAGCGGGGACTACCGTGGTATGCGTGATGCACGATCCTAACCTGGCGTTTCTGTATGGCGACCGATTTTATGTGATGCGGGACAAAAAGCTGCATCCGTTGGAAGAAAAAGAGGAGGAAGGCCTGTTGTCTACCTTAGAAAAGACATATCATGTGGCTTTAACCAGCCTCCACCATGAAGGGCGAACATTGATAATCCCTAAGCTAAAGCAGCGATGATGAATGATATAAAAATATTACCGGTAGGCGACCGCGACCGAGAGGAAGTAGTCGCTTACGTATTGGAAACCCGAAAAGAACTGTTTCCGATGCTCAATCATGAGGTTATGCCGAAAGATTTGCAGACGTTTTCTTCGACCTATGTGGATACCTCTATAGGTACATTTCTTCAGGCACGTACGTCGCAAGGGAATCTTATCGGTACGATTGGAATGATGGCGTACGATCACCGGTTCCCATACTGGTCTTTTACAGGAAACAAGATTGTGGAGGTGGCTCGACTCTTTGTAGAACCTGCTTATCGGAAACTTGGACTGGGTACACAATTGGTGCAAGAGTTGAAAAAGACAGGGCATAGACAAGGAGTTGAACTGCTGTATTTGCATACACATCCTTTTTTGGAGGGTGCATACAACTTTTGGTTGAAGCAGGGATTTGACCTGGTTATGTGTTGTGAAGAGTCTGGTTTTGAGACCTTCCATATGGTGATTGATAAAACAAAAGTGATAAGGAGAAATACAGTGAATTTTTTTACTGAAAACAATCAATTATGAGAATTTTTTCTACAGTCGTTTTCTTGCTGCTTTCTATTGTTGGTGCCTATGCCCAGACGGTTTCTTTAACCGGTCGGGTTACCGGTAGCCAAGGTAATGGTCTCTCTGCCGTAACACTGAGAGTTGATCAATACGTCACGCAAACGAGCACAAACGGTTATTTTTCATTTTCCGAAAAGGTACAGCTACCCGCGACAATAAGGGTAACTGCCGTTGGTTATGCCGAGCAAACAATAGGACTGGATAGCAGCTTTTCTGCTTCTGAGGGTTTGTCAATCCAACTTGCACCTGCCGATGTTGCGTTGGAGGAAGTGTTGGTTACTGGTAGGCGGAATAATTCCTATTTAGTCAATACAGCCGAATTAGGCGGAAAGTTTTCGGGTATCCTAAAAGACCTGCCACAATCGGTATCATTGGTGAGTAGGGAATTTATGGAGGATAGACAGGCTTTTGTCATTACCGACATGGTACAGGATTTGGCGGGGGTCAATCAAGCTTCCGCCTATGATGATTTAACGATACGTGGGTTCAATAGCGGTTACACCAGCGGCTTAAGGCTCGTGAACGGTATGCGTTCCGCTTATGGCTACGGTACCAGTTTCTGGCGTACGCCCATGACAGCGAACTTAGAAAGTATAGAAGTGCTGAAAGGGCCGGGGGCATCGCTCTTTGGGGATATTGTACCGGGTGGCACGGTTAACCTCGTTACGAAAAGGCCACTTGAAGAACAGAAAACCAGTATTGGCTTTGCGGTGGGAAGCTTTCAAACGCTACGCTCCACACTGGATATGGGCGGCCCATTGGATCAGGATAAGAAGTTTTTGTACCGACTCAACATCGCTTATGAAAACTCGCGTACCTTTCGGGATAACAACCAGCGGAAGAACATATTGGTGGCTCCATCATTTACATTTCGTCCGGCTGAGGGTACCCAAATTGATGTGGACTTGACCTATGACGATTTTGATGGTTTTCTTGATAGAGGCCTTGTTATCCGAAATAACGATTTCTATGCACAGGATAGGGCCTTCAATGTAAATCAACCTACAGATTTTTATCGCTCAAAGTTCTTGTCGTTCTCGACCCGGTTCTCGCAGCATATTACCCATGACCTATCTATACATGTGAACTATATGAAATCGATCTATAGTGAGGATTTGAATGAGTTCCGTACACTCAATACCTTTGCGAATCCGCCGCAAAACACGATCATGAACATGCGCTTCCTTTCGAAAAATGTTAAGGACTACACGGATAACTTGGTCAGTTACCTCAGTTATAATTTTAGAAGGCCGGGGCATGACCATCGTTTGGTTTTTGGTGTGGATTATGCACAATATGGAGGCGATAGAAACAATGTGCAGCGTGAGGCGAGGCGTCGTATGCTCGATGGAGAAGAGGTGCCTTTGACCATTGATCTGGAAAAGCCTGTTCGGGACGTTATCGATGTAGGTTCCTACCTATGGCTGGATCAAGCCGAATTCCCCTTCCTCAATCCTTATAGAAGTTATGGTTTTTATCTGCAAGATCAGATGACAATTGGCAGCCGTTTGCATCTTATCATGGGGTTACGTCATGAATACTATCGCTCCAGCAGTGCAGATTTAGCACAATCGTATGAAACAACCCAGCATAGCTGGTTGCCACGGTTTGGTTTGACCTATCAGATCAATCACCAAATGAATTACTTTGCCAGCTATTCACAGGGTTATGTTCCGGTAGGGGCTGATTTTATCCACAATTATGAACAATACGGCGCAGACAGGCCATTTGGTGCGGAGCGCAGCTTCCAAGTGGAGACCGGTTTGAAGACAGGTTTTTTTGATAACCAATTGCAGACCGAGCTCTCTTTATTTCATATCTCCCGGCAGAATATGATGATTGCCTCCGGTGAAATTAGCGATAGTGGCTTCCCTGTCTACAGACAGTCTGGGGAGGTGATTTCCCGCGGAGTAGAACTGGATTTTCGGGGACAGATAACCAGGGAGTTTCAGGTGATGGCCAACTATAGCTTTAACCATACCGAGGTAAAAGCGTCTTCCATCGCGTCAGAAGTAGGGATGCCACTAGCCAATGCACCTAAACACATGGGAGGTCTCTGGATGAAATACGTCATTCCAAATGCCGCACTAAAGGGCCTGGGCTTTGGTGCAGGAACGAATTTTGTGAGTGGGAGACGGATGGAAAATCCCGTAACTGAGGATGCCGATGGTAATCAATTATGGGATGAGTGGCCTGCGTATCAGGTGTGGAATGCTGCAGTGTATTACTACTTGCGTGGCGTAAGACTGACGCTTAACCTGAATAATATTACCGACAAGTATTATTATCTCGGCGGTTTTGATTATACCCGCGGTTTTGTAGGCACACCACGAAATGTGATGTTATCTATGGGCTTTTCTTTTTAATCGGAGCATCTTCACTATTTATGATAAGGCTGGAGCATATCCTGCGGTAATAACTGTCTGCTTTCAATAGAGACGGCCGAACCATATTGATGCAGAAGCGCCTGATAGAGCCGGCCATCATAAGCTAAGCAGAGCGTCTGTTGCCCGGCCAAAAATAGGGGTAAATGCTGATTGCCCACAGCTGAACAAAAAAGTCCTACGGTTGTTAAATCAGCTGTGGTTAATACAATGCAATCACAGGGTTTTATACGTATCAGCACTGCTGTATTGTCATCGGCCCATAAGATATCACCATCGAATAGGGGCTTTTTTTCCCTTTTTTGAATGAAAAAATTTAGTCCACCGGTACTTTGTCGTTTTATCGTTTTACGATTAACTTCAAACCATTCTATATCCAGATAGTCGATATCCTTTTCATTGTTTAACGAAGCATCACAGATAACTTCTACTTTTATTTCGGGTGTAGGCATCGTATACCATTTTATGTATTGGACGCTATTTTATTATTTTTCTTTTGATTGACTTTGCTTTTTAACCAATCGCACCATTGGTCGATTCCTTCACCGGTGATGCTGCTCAGTGATATAACGTCCAATTTGGCATTTACTTCACGTGCATCTATCGTTGCCGCTTCCACGGAAAAAGGAACATAAGGTAAAAGATCTGCTTTGGATACCACCATTAACTCGCTGGTGAGAAACATGCGCGGGTATTTCTTAGGCTTATCGTCACCCTCGGTGGCGGCCAACAAGGTGACGCGATAATCTTCACCGAGGTCGAATGCGGCAGGGCATACCAGGTTTCCTACATTTTCAATGATAAGTAAGTCGACATCCGACAAATCAATATGGTCGATTGCCTGTAAGATCATTTGCGCTTCAATATGGCACATGCCGCCAGTTACGATCTGTAAGGCATCGATACCTACGCTCTTTAACCTTACCGCATCACGCTCCGTTTCCGGATCACCAACGAGCACGGCTATCTTCAGCTCTTTTCCTATACGTTTGCCGGTTTCCTGCAAGAGCGTTGTTTTGCCGCTGCCTGGCGAAGAGCAAATATTCACAATCGTGATATCCGGCAATTTATCCCGTATTGCTTTAGCGACAAAGTCGTTAGCTTTAAGCAAGTTTAATGTGGTGTTATCGCATTGGACAGACCCTACAGGTGCCCTGTTGCTCTTTGGATTCGTTTCCATATTCATTATCATATCGTTTATGTTTTATTTGCAAATATTACCTGACTGATCTGCAGTTCTTCCCCTTGTACAATTTTATCCGAAGGTTTCCCACAAGGGCAAACAAATCGATGAAGGTGTACCTCGAAGTCTCTGGCACAGTTGGCGCAATGGGCTATAATGGGCAAGAGTTTAACCTCCAGCTCGGTATCCGCATACTGCGGTTCATCCTCAATGAAGGCTTCAAAGGCATTTTGTATCAATATGGGTTGCACATTGCTGAGCAAACCCGCGTGGATTTCTACTTTGATAATATCCCGATAGTTATTTGGATATTCTTCTTCCAATACCTTGAAAATATCTCTAACAATGGTGATTTCATGCATAAGCATCTATTTTTAAAGCGGCTGCTTTATTTTCTTTATGCCTTGTTTTTTTTATCGTCTTCTTTTGTGCCGGCGATTTTTTTATTTGGCCAGCGGGTATGGATATAGGTTCCTGGGGTTTCTCTGATTTTTCTGTGATTTTATGTTGAGTAAAATCCCAGCATAACTGCCCCAGCATGGTCATGAAGTTATACAATAGCTCTCCATCATTCCCAAGTATTCTTATCATGACCATATCATCAGCGCAAGAGGTAAACCCATAAGTGATTTCCTCATATTCGGCCTTTAAAATCTCATCTAATTCCAATTTCAATTCATCGGCATATGGAGAAGCGTATAAAAGTGTCCCCTGATGGGTGTAGCCCTCTAAGAAAAGCATTTTTTTAATCGGTTGCTCTTTGGGTGCGAGGTATTGATTGTCGAAATAACGCAGTCCGTCTGCAAAGAATACCTTGGTTAAACTGTGCAGGCGACTAAAGGCGAAGGATTCGTTCATATGTATCCGGCCACCGCAGATGATGTCGCCCCAGATCAGTGTTGCATGCTTTTGCAGATGAATATTGGTTATCGTCTTGTAGATTGACCCTTTGAACGGTGTGGTAGGATGCGGAATATATTGAAAAAGCCCCTCTTCTTCCACGATAACGTCCATATGCTGCTGCGCCCCCTCAATCATTGGATGCAGTTTATTGAACGCCTGTGTGTACAGCTTGAGCTGGGTATTCGCTTGTAAGTTGACATGAATAGTGAGGGTGTCACCATCCATTACGCCAGGGGAAGCGCTCATGATGATAAGTTCCAGATGGTCGTAGCTATTCCGTGCACCATAATGCACCAATTTGTACGGTGCATTGTGAAAACTGTCTTTCAGTACGCTTCTATTACTTTCCTGTGCTACGTTAATGCTGATAATACTATCCATGTGCTGTTGCTTATTCTTGTTCCAATAAAGCGTATTCTTTAATCCAAGCGATTACTTTATCAAGTCCTTCCAGCTTCATCAGATTAGTAAAGATGAAAGGTCTTTCGCCACGCATTTTTTTGGCATCGCGCTCCATTATGCCAAGATCCGCATTGACATAAGGTGCAAGATCTATTTTGTTAATGATGAGTAAATCCGAACGGGTAATCCCTGGACCGCCCTTACGGGGAATTTTATCGCCCTCAGCTACGTCTATGACGAAGATGGTAACATCTGCGAGATCCGGGCTAAAGGTTGCCGATAAGTTATCGCCGCCACTCTCCACAAAGATGATTTCGGTCTCCGGGAAACGCTCCGCCAGTTCTTCTACCGCTTCAATATTCATTGATGCATCTTCGCGTATCGCGGTATGTGGGCATCCGCCTGTTTCCACCCCCGCAATGCGTTCTGCGGGAAGCGCTGAGTTTTTCATTAAAAATTCAGCATCTTCTCTGGTATAGATATCATTGGTAACCACACATATGTTATACTGATCAGACATCGCTCGGGTGAGCCTTTCTATAAGTGCCGTCTTCCCTGATCCTACAGGGCCGGCTATACCTACTTTGATATAATTTCTCGCTGTTTGTGCCATATGTTATTATGAAATATATAATCTTGTATAAAGCTTTTCGTGCTGCATACTCCTGATATCCTGTGCTATGCAACAGATACCAATCATGTCAGGAGAAACCGCGGCTTGCGTATCCACCAGCTTCTTTATCAGGGGTTGCAACTTAAATAAGATCTCCTGCGCGTCTGTCTGGCTGATAGGTACCAGTTTGGCGCAGTTGGTAACTACCCCATTTAGCGTATTATAATAAAAGGCCGATAGGGCATCCTCGAAGGATATCTTTTGCGCGTGGGCATACATGGCGAAGGCCATGGGATAATGTCCATGCACTTTTTTGCTCAACATCTGCTCCAGATAGGTCTGACAACGCTTTACCGGTTTCAGCTTTTCGGTCAGTTTAAGGAAACGCAAGGCTAATTTTCGGCTTGCCTGCCTTATTTCCAACGGCCCCTTCAGCGCCGTGACCACGCTGTCCAGCTCGCTGACTTTCCGTATACCCGCACGCTTATCACACAGTTGCCAGGTTTGTTGAAAAAAAGCAGCATCATTATAATATATGCTATGCGCCAACAATGTAGTGGCGTATTCCTGTGCACTACGTGTGTCTTTAACGATGCCTTTACTGATATAGGTCTCCAAGCCATAGGAATGGGTGAAACTTCCTATGGGGAACGCTGAGTCAATGATTTGCAATAATGTGAGTAGTGGATTCATCTATTCCTTTGCTTAATTAATATGTTACGATTAACCGTAGGCCAGCGGTGCAAGGCAAGGGTGCTGGTACGATGTATAATCCGGTGTTCTTCTGTAGGGTGAAAACCGCCTCTTGCCAATAAAGCAAAAAGCGGTCTCTCATATGCAGTTATGACCTCTTGTGCATCGTTAATGTAAACCGGGATATGTTTATTGCCTATTTCAAAACATATGGTAGCCATTTCCCTCAACGTTTGTGGACGTACGACCACACAGGCACAGGCACGTATCTTAACCACTAAAGCAAGGTCCGCTTCTATATGTAATATATCGCCATCATAAAGCGGTGCAGCTACCTGTTTGCGTACGGCGATTTCTCTCCCCTCACGCGTTCGCTTTCGGAGGATGTTTTTGTCGGTTTCAAACCACTCCAAAACCAACTCATCGTAAATGCTGAGCCTTGCATTATCACGGATATTACCTAACGCCTTGCCTACACGGATCATTTACATCAAGCCTTTCATTTTTAAAACAAGAAATATCGCTGGGCCATCGGAAGCTCCTTGAGCGGTTCACACGTAGCCAGAACACCATCCACTTTAACTTCATAAGTCTCTGGGTCAACCTCTATATTTGGCGTAGCATTATTATGCACCATATCTTTTTTAAACACATTTCTACATCCTTTAACAGGCAAGGACGTGCGGGCAAGGCCTAGATTTTTGATATTGCCGTTTTCCAAAGAAACCGCCGAAACAAAATTCAGGCAGATCTTCGTCAATGCTTTGCCATAGTACCCAAACATCGGGCGATAGATGATGGGTTGTGGTGTAGGGATAGACGCATTGGCATCACCCATTTTCGATCCGAGGATCATTCCACTTTTGATAATGAGCTCAGGTTTAGCGCCAAACAGTTCAGGTTTCCATAAGACGAGGTCGGCATACTTGCCCGGCTCTATCGATCCTACATATTCGTCAATTCCATGCGCTTTAGCCGGATTTATGGTAAATTTAGAGACATAACGTTTTACCCGGAAATTGTCATTATCTCCTTTTTTATCTTCATCCAAGGCTCCTCTTTGCACCTTCATTTTATGTGCCGTTTGCCAAGTCCTGGAGATGACCTCTCCCACACGGCCCATGGCTTGGCTATCGGAACTCATGATGCTAAAGACACCCATATCCTGCAAAATATCTTCTGCTGCGATGGTTTGCGGACGTATCCTGGAATCAGCAAAGGCAACGTCTTCTTTAACGTTCTTATCCAGGTGATGGCAAACCATTAACATATCCAGGTGTTCCTCAGCGGTATTTACGGTATAGGGCTTTGTTGGATTTGTTGAAGCAGGGAGGATATTCGGATACATGGAAATCTTAATAATATCAGGTGCGTGACCGCCTCCCGCGCCCTCGGTATGGAACGTATGAATAACCCGGCCATCGATCGCGTTGACCGTGTCTTCCAGAAATCCGGCTTCATTCAACGTATCGGTGTGGATGGCTACCTGTACATCATATTTGTCGGCAACTTTCAAAGCGGCATCAATAGTAGCAGGAGTAGAACCCCAGTCTTCATGTATTTTCACACCTAAAGCACCCGCTTCGATTTGTTCTTCGATAGGCCTTGTGGTAGAAACATTCCCCTTACCGAAGAAGCCAACGTTCACCGGAAGGTTTTCAAAAGCTTCCAGCATGCGCTCGATATACCATTTCCCCGAGGTTACGGTAGTCGCCAAAGTACCGTCTACCGGACCTGTTCCTCCTCCGATAAATGTGGTCACACCGCTGTATAAAGCGGTTTCTACCTGTGTCGGGCTGATGAAGTGGATATGCGTATCCACACCGCCGGCAGTAAGGATCATGCCTGCTCCACCATGTACTTCCGTTGACGCACCGATGATCAATCCTTTGGTGATACCATCCTGAACATCGGGGTTACCTGCTTTGCCGATGCCCACAATCTTACCATCTTTTATACCTACATCGCCTTTAACAACACCCCAGTGATCAATAACGATGACATTGGTGATACAGAGATCCAGCACATCCTCATCCCTAAGTGCACGCGCAGACTGCCCCATCCCATCGCGAACCGTTTTTCCTCCACCAAATTTATTTTCCTCGCCGTAAACGGCATAATCTTTCTCAATTTCAATAAAAAGCTCCGTGTCTGCCAGACGCACCTTATCTCCCGTTGTAGGACCAAACAGGGCAGCATATTTATCGCGCGGGATATATAATTCGTTATCGATATATTTTACGGATGCTTCGTCTAAACCTAATCTTTCCAAAGCCAGAGCATCGAGCCCTAAAGCTGTTGTGCCGGCCGTGGTAAGGCCAACCACTTTAATCCATTTTCTTCTACTCCAATTTGACATAATATAAATCGTTTTTGTGAAAACCTATTTTGTAGCCTTTGTACTCTTGAATTTTTTATCTTTCACTTTAGCCAGTGCTGCAGATTTGACCTTTTCATCGGTATATTTACCGTTGGTAAGGCCGTTAAAACCGTGGATCTCTTTGTTTCCGCCGATTTCTACCAAGACAACACTTTTTTTCTCTCCGGGCTCAAACCTAACCGCTGTGCTGGCCGGAATATTTAAGCGCATACCAAAGGCTTTAGGCCGATCAAATGATAAGGCTTTATTTACTTCAAAGAAATGATAGTGCGATCCTACCTGAATGGGACGATCTCCCGTGTTGGTGACAGACAGGCTAAGGGTTTTATAGCCCTCATTCGCTTTTATATCTTCTTTCTTAAGGATGTATTCTCCAGGAATCATAATTATCTTATTTTAAAAGTTAACGTATAGGTTCGTGTACCGTAACCAGCTTCGTTCCATCAGGAAAGGTCACTTCCAATTGTACATCATGGATCATTTCGGGCACACCTTCCATTACCTGATCTCTTTTCAATAAGGTTGTGCCGTATTGCATCAGTTCGGCAACCGTCTTCCCGTCTCTTGCCTCTTCCATGAGCTGCGCACTGATGTAGGCAATGCTTTCCGGGTAATTCAGTTTTACTCCTCTTTTTAATCGCTTGGCTGCCAGCTCACCAGCCAGGTGCAGCAACAGTTTTTCAGATTCTCTTGGTGTTAAACGCATATGTGTAGATTTTGTAGACGATTTATTACTTTATAACAATATTAACAATTAGGTATTGGAGCTGTATCAGCGGCATATTAACACAATCTTAGAAGACTGGGATAGTGTAAAACAGTCCTAAGGAGACACGATTGAGCTCCGCTTTAGAAGCGTTTATTACCTGGCTATAATCTATGGTATTGCCGATGTACGCCAAATAGAAACGCAAATCCTGGCTTTCGTAGGGTTTATATTGAAGTGCAGCGGTATAGGTGTAATTCTTTCTGAAATCTTTTCCTATCGCTTCATCTTTCCTGGAAGAGGCCGTTTCGTATGCGCCCTTTAATGATATCTCCCAGTGATCTGTTAGCATCTGATCCAAGCGCAAGACAGCGGTTTTATATTGAATACCCCTTGCCAGCACCTGGTCGGTGCCACTGCGGCCGTAGTGCGTATTTAATACAGGGTTCACCACCATCGTATAATCTACCGGAAGGTAAGAATACTGTAGATCCAGGTAAACCAACGTTTTATTCAGGGCGAGTTTGTTAGCAAGAGAGATGTTGTGATTGGTATGTCCTTTAGCGAATTGCGAAATATTGTAAGACCACTTGGTATGGATCTTCTGGTCGGCAAAGGCTCCTATCCAGGTGAAGTAAGTGCCCAGAGGATTACTTGCCGCGTTTAGGTCTTCCTGGTTATAGCCCCTTGTTTGGAACAGGCGATCAAAACCCTCGTTGGTTGTATTATAAATCTGCACATTCAGGCTATGGTTCTTATCGACCTGATGAGACAAGGTACCGCCCACCACAAATAGATTCAGTATCCGGTCGACATAATCCGTAAACAGCAACTCATAGATCGGGTTATTTTGAAACTCATAACTCCCTACCAATGCACTCTGCTTACCAGCGGTAACAGACCATTTATTCTGGTTACCAAATTTATAATGCAGGTATGCCCAGTCCAACGCTTGGGATCCATTATCCTGACCGGTTTCGGCGAATGCCCTATTTAAGCGGTACCTGACCCGATAAGATAAGCGATCGTTGTAGTTTCCCCCTATATCGATACGCGCTTCATCCAGGCCTATGCTATTCTGTCCACCTTCATTGAAAAAGCTGTCGCCATGAAAAGCGGTACGCAATAGTGCGTTCATGAAAAAACGCTTGTCTGTTGCGGCCTGTTTTGCCGAAACCGTATCCATGCCCAATTGAGCAGTTTCATTAGCGTTTTTTACTTTTGCAGTATCAGTTGTAGCGGCGAAACCTTTAAAAGTTAAAGCAACTAAAACACATGGTAAGATGATAAAATGATAAGCCGTTGATCTCATGTCCTATACTTGTATTTTACGTACAATAATAGGCTGGAATGATAATAACGATATCAGCGCGATATGAGAGCCAAATAAGAAAGGCGGTCTTATCCGGAGTGCTGTGGAGCGGTATCTATAGCAATACGTAAAGTCACGAGCGTTCCTTCATTCACTTTTGAGGTGACATCTACCTCAATATCATGTAGTTCAAGAATATTCTTTGTCAACGATAGGCCAAGGCCGTTTCCATATATACCGGTGGTGTTGCTTCCCCGGAAAAAGGACTCGAATATATGTGGCAGCTCTTTTTCAGGGATACCGATACCCTCATCTTTAATCGTCACCACCACTTGCTGATTCTTCACCGTCAAAGAGATGACCACCGGCGCGCTCTTGCCGTACTTGCATGCGTTCAATACCAGATTAGATACGGCCACATGGAGCAGATCTCTGTTGGCCAAGATGTGCAATTCCTGACTATCATCCGGTATGGCATGAAAATCAAAATGAATGGGTGTGCTGGAGTACAGGCTATTGGCCGAAATCTTCACGCCATATAGCAATTCATCTATTCGAATGATTTGGGTGCGCTCGATTTGCCCTTCGTAACCCGTTCGTGCCAATAACAGCAGGTTTTTTACGATCAACACCATCTTGTCTACTTCGCGGGCAATAATTTCTAACGAGTACTGGCTCTCCTTATCTTCCTTTAAACGCTGAAGTACGATTTCGGCCTCGCCACCAATTACCGTTAAGGGTGTTCTCAGCGAGTGTGAAGCATTCCCTATAAAATTTTGCTGAGATTTGACCGCAATCTGCAATCTATTCAGCATATCGTTGAAATTATTGATCAGGTTTGCGATCTCATCGTGTTTATGCGACTTTGTATTCTGTAAGCGCAGACTGAGATTGCTGATGTTGATCTGACGCACATTTTCATTAATCGTTGCGATGGGCGTAAGGATGTGATCGGCAAAATAGAAAGCGATAACGATACCGAGTGCCAAGGCAATGAGGCCGCCCGAGAGTAAGGTCTTGTCGAGATCGGCCTGTTCTGCATGCCCGTAACTATCCCTACCGGAAGAAATCACCAGGAGATCATCTTTGTGCAGTGAATCTGCAAAGTACATGGCAAAATACGCGGTATCATTATGCAGGTATTCTGCTTTACCATTGGTGATCGCCTCGCTGTAGAACGACTTCGGCATCGGTAAGTTCGGGTCAAAACGTAATTCCGTACTTCCCTTCGCAATCCGTAACAGGTAATCATTTCCTTCCGATAGCAAAGCAAGATACTTCCTTTTGACCTCGTAATACATTTTGGTATTGTAGGAATCTCCGGCTATGGTATGCGTACCTACAATTCTGGCATTCTCTTCCAAGCGTAGGAAGAATTTCGTTTTTAGACTATCCCAGGTAAAGTAAGATGCATAAATAGCAAAGAAGGTAATAATCAGCGTTATTATTCCCGAGAACAAAAGAATGATCTTCGTTCTAATCTTCATCTTCATATTGCACACGCATTACGTAGCCCATACCAATGACCGTATGGATCAGTTTGGGGCTAAAATTTTTATCGATTTTCTTTCTGAGATAGTTGACATATACATCAACTACGTTTGTACTCAAATTAAAGTCCATTCCCCAGACTTCTTCCAGTATATCCAGGCGAGGTAGAATCTTGTTATGATTAACCATCAGGTGTTCCAACAAGCGATATTCGGTTGCAGTTAAGGCTATTGATTTTCCCGCCCGTGTGACGTCTCTACTCTCGATATCCAAAGAAAGATCGGCAAGTTTTATTACTTTCTGGGCGACCCGCTGTCTTTTTGCCCTTCGGGTATGCCGTTTTATTCTTGCTTTTAGCTCCTCAAGTTTAAAAGGCTTAATGAGATAATCGTCGGCATCACGCTCAAATCCCGCCACGATATCTTCGGTTTGGTCAAGTGCCGAAAGGATAAGTATCGGAATATCTCTATTAGCCATTCTTATGTTATGGCATACCTCCAAACCATCCATACCAGGCAACATAATGTCTAAGATGATTAGGTCATATGTATTCATACCGGCCATCTTTAATCCGGTATATCCATCCATGGCAACACTTATATTATATTTTTCATCATTGAGCCCTCGCTTGATTAGCGAAATAACAGTTGGCTCATCTTCTATTAATAGTATTTCCAAATTGATTGAGGCTTATTTGTGGGTTTAAGAATATTCTCCAAAAAGCTGTTATTGTTTGCTCAGTAACAAAAATATACTTTTATTTTTTAGTGTATAGCAACTACAACACATATTTTACCTTTCTTTTTAACGTGTTTTTTGAGAAATGGGGTGCTGTCCAAACAGTTTTCAACCTAAAACAATAACTTTGCAAAAAAATGCCACTGCACTAATCGGTAATGGTATCAACCCAATGTTTTAAAGATATAATAAAATATGTATAGAACACATACTTGCGGCGAATTAACGATGGCCGACTTAGGAAAAGAAGTTGTATTATGTGGATGGGTACAAAAGTCGAGAGATCTGGGTGCGATGACGTTTATTGATGTGAGAGATCGATACGGCTTGACACAATTGGCATTTGATACGGATGATAACGAAGCGCTGCGTGTACAGGCGAGGGCTTTGGGACGAGAGTACGTCATTAAAGTGTCGGGTACAGTGATCGAACGATCGAGTAAGAATATTAAGATAAATACTGGAGAAATTGAGATAAAAGTAAGCCATTTAGATGTCCTTAACGCTTCCAAATTACCTCCTTTTCTGATTGAAGATGAAACAGATGGAGGGGAAGATCTTCGTATGAAATATCGTTATTTGGACCTTCGTAGAAATCCCGTAAGAAACAACCTGGTTTTACGTCATAAAATAGCACAAGCTGTACGCTCATATCTTGATGGCCAGCAGTTTATCGAAGTAGAGACACCTGTACTTATTAAGTCTACCCCTGAGGGGGCGAGGGACTTTGTCGTACCAAGTAGGATGAATGCAGGTGAATTTTATGCGCTGCCACAGTCACCGCAAACGTTCAAACAATTGCTGATGGTATCTGGATTGGACCGTTATTTTCAACTGGTGAAATGCTTTAGAGATGAAGATTTGCGGGCAGATAGGCAACCCGAGTTTACGCAGATTGATTGTGAGCTGTCTTTTGTTGAACAAGAAGATATTCTAGTACTTTTTGAAGGACTGATAAATTACTTGTTTAAGAAAATAAAAGGTGTGGAGATTGGCGAATTACCCAGAATTTCTTATGCTGACGCTATGCGTCTTTATGGTTCTGATAAACCTGATACGCGCTTTGGTATGCAATTCGTTGAAGTTAATGATCTGTTGAAAGGTGCAGGTTTTCCGGTTTTTGATAATGCCGAACTAATTGTGGGAATAAAGGCGGAAGGTTGTGCCTCGTATACCAGAAAGCAGTTGGATGCCTTGACAGATTTTGTCAAGCGCCCGCAAATAGGGGCAACAGGCTTGGTGTATTTGAGGGTGAGTGAGGACGGAACCTTGAAATCGTCAGTGGATAAATTCTATGGACAGGAGCAGCTAAAAGCCTGGGCAAAAGCATTTGATGCAAAATCGGGCGATTTGATCTTAGTGATGGCTGGTGATGCGGAAAAAACCCGTAAACAATTGAACGAGCTTAGGCTAGAAATGGGCAATCGACTAGGCTTACGAGATAAAAATAAGTTTTCAGCACTGTGGGTGGTTGATTTTCCGCTGTTAGAGTGGGACGATGAGACTAGTCGTTATCACGCTATGCACCATCCATTCACTTCCCCGAAGCCTGAGGATATAGGGTTGCTGGATACCGCACCGGGAAAGGTTAGGGCCAATGCTTATGATATGGTAATTAATGGTACTGAAGTTGGGGGGGGATCTATCCGTATTCATGATAAAGGTAAGCAAGAACTGATGTTTAAACATTTAGGTTTTAGTGAAGCCGAAGCACAAAAGCAGTTTGGGTTCCTAATGGAAGCATTTACCTACGGTGCTCCGCCACATGGAGGTATTGCTTTTGGTTTTGATCGCCTGGTGTCTATTTTCGCAGGATTAGATTCTATTCGAGATGTGATCGCTTTTCCAAAGAATAATGCCGGTAGGGACGTGATGATCGATTCTCCAAGTGTAATTTCTCAAGAACAGTTAAATGAATTAAAAATTGCGGTTAAAGTGTAAAGCTATTTCGCTGATCAAAAAGAAGGGCGCGGTTTCCAAAACCGCGCCCTTCTTTTTGATCAGCTATTTTATTGTCTTCCTACTTAAAATTAAAAGGGTAAATCATCATCTTTATTTTCATCAAAATTTACTGTATTACTGCTCTGGTCTCCGGAGTTTGTCGATGTGTTTTTATTGGCAGTATCTCCATTTCCCGCTGGAGGCTCAAAATCACTCCTACGACCTAACATCGTAAAGTTCTCGGCAACAATTTCAGTGGTATATCTTTTTACTCCCTCCCTGTCTTCGTAAGAACGTGTACGAAGTTTCCCCTCTATATATACGAGTTTTCCTTTTTGCAGATATTTCGCAGCGACATCCGCTAGTCCTCTCCACATTACAATGTTATGCCATTCGGTCTGCTCTACCTTTCTACCGTCTTTGTTGAATGTCTCCGATGTTGCCAAAGGAAAACTCGCAACTGAGACATTACCATCTAAATGGCGAACCTCGGGATCCTTGCCTAAGTGTCCAACCAGAATAACTTTGTTGATTCCTGACATAGCTTGTAAGTGTTTTTATTGCAAATATTGTAATCTCTTAAAAATGTGAATATTAATTTAGGTTTAGCTAATGTATCTAAATCTTTTATAAAAACATAATTCCACGGCCTTTTTTTGCCACTATCTGGCTTTATATGAGTAAGCTCTATAAATGTTGCATAGATGTTTTGGTGACTTAATACATGCTTTTTTGGCGTGCTTAAAACTTTTAACTGCGTGTTATCTCCAAATAACCCGGTGAAGATGTCTAGTTGTTTTAAGTCTTCCATGCTAACTTGTTCGGTTAATTCCAACATTGGAAATTGATACATATTTTCCCATATATCTTTAGGACCTCTTTTCTGCACTGCTATTTTATCTTGGTTAGTAATGATGAAATAATAAAAGTATCTATTCCTTGAGGGCTTTCCCTTTAGTTTAACAGGTAAAAAATTTACTTTGTTTGTTTTTATTGCATAACAGTCTATCTGCAATGGGCATATGTGGCAATCTGGCTTTCTAGGTTTGCATTGAAGAGCGCCAAACTCCATGATCGATTGATTGTATATTGCCGGATTGTTCTCACCCAACATCTCTTGTGCGACTTTATAGAATATTTTTTTCCCCTGGGGTGTATTAATCGCTTCATCGATACCAAAATATCTCGAAAGCACTCTAAATACGTTTCCATCTACTACTGGTTTTGCTTCGTTGGCCGAAAAAGATGCAATGGCTGCAGCGGTGTATTCGCCTACGCCCCTAAGCGTCAGTAGACTTTTGTAAGTTGTAGGAAAAATACCTCCATATTCATTTACCACCATTTTAGCAGCCTTATGCATATTTCTGGCCCGGGAGTAATATCCCAATCCTTGCCATAACCTTAGAATATTATCTTCCTCTTCATTGGCAAAAGCGGTAACCGTGGGGTATTTTGATAGGAAGCGATTAAAATAGGGTAAACCTTGTTCAACGCGGGTTTGTTGTAGAATAATTTCGGAAAGCCATATCACGTACGGATCTGTTGTATGGCGCCAGGGTAAGTCTCTTTTATTTTGATGGTACCAGCGGATAATTTCTGTTGAAAACGACATGATGCAAAGGTAATAATTAACAATAAGCCTTCAGGTGTGCACCTTAGCGTTACTGCATTTTTTACGCTTCGGTTTTTCATGTCACTTTCTGTCAAGAAAAAGTTGATAATAAAATGTTTTTTTTAAATGTGATTGCCTGCTGAGTGTGCGGTGTATGAAGTGTTTGTAAACAAATTACAACTTCTTAAAGCATAGCTAAATAGTTTATTTTTTTGCGCTAAAAGTATAAGTTGTATATATTTTACATAAAAATTAAGGATTTATTTTTGTAAATCATTTAAAAGCAATACTTTTGCATCCCCAAATCGAATGATCTGGCGCATTTTAAGGAAAAAACAATTAGAAAGAATATAACATGACTAAAGCAGAAATTATCGCAGAGATTTCTAACAAAACAGGTTTAGAAAAAGTAGACGTACAGGAAACTGTTGAAGCATTTTTTAAAGTAGTTAAAGGTGCAATGGTAGAAGGCGAGAATGTGTATGTTAGGGGGTTTGGTAGTTTTGTGGTTAAGAAAAGAGCCAAGAAAACTGCCCGTAACATTTCAAAAAACACCGCTATCATTATTCCAGAACATTATGTTCCTAGCTTTAAACCGGCAAAGGTTTTTGTTGAGAAAGTAAAAAACGGCAATAAATAGTCTGCTTTAAAGATTTAGTAATCAAGTCATGCATCAGTCAAAACAAATAATAGTTATAGCGTTGGTAGTGTTACTCATGGGAGTGTTGCTGGCGCAACCTATTAAAGGTTTAGTGAAGCAAGATGAAGAGATGGAACAAGCGCAGCCAACAGGTAATGCTGGAGCCGAGCTGGTAAATTTGGAATCGGTATCCGCCGTTGCCAAGCAGGGGTTAGATGCGGGATTGGTTCAGGAGATTGCAGCAGTTGAAGCGGCGTTGTCTACCAGCGAAGGAACAGAACGGTTAAATCTTCTAAAGGAACTTGCAGGGCACTGGGATGACGTGGAGAAATCTGCACCATTGGGTTTCTCTTATGAAGAAATAGCCAAGATTGAACCTTCTCTGGAAAACTGGATGAAAGCTGGTGATGCTTTTACGGCGGCCTATGAAAATTTACAAGATACTGTTGTAGCACCAGTGCTGGTTCACCATGCACAAGAAGCTTATCAAAGCGCGTTGGAGCTAGATGCAGATAACTTAGATGCCAAAACAGGTTTGGGTACGGCAATTGTAAATGGGGGTGGGGCTCCTATGCAGGGGATAGCAATGTTAATGGAAGTTGTTCAAGAGGAACCGAAAAATTTAAAAGCTAACATGAACCTTGGCTTATTTTCAATGCGTTCCCGTCAGTTTGATAAAGCAGTTGACCGATTTAAAACAGTTGTTGAAGTAAAACCTAGTGCTGAGGCGTGGTTCTATCTAGCCACCAGTTACGAAAATATTGGCTTGAAAGCTGACGCTATTAAGGCTTTTCAGGAAAGCAAAGCTATAGCGGCAGACCCAAGTTTATCACAGTTCATAGACCGCAAGGTTGATGAATTAAGCAAGTAATTAATCATTAAATAGAAAACATTTTAAAAATTTAAGCTATGCCAAGCGGAAAGAAAAGAAAAAGACATAAAATGGCTACTCATAAACGTAAAAAACGTTTAAGAAAAAATAGACATAAGAAAAAATAGAGGGTACTTACGTATGCCGAACATGGTAGCCTGCATCTTATCGTTTGAGGTGCAGGCTATTGTGGTTGGTGGTGTCCCTCTATTGCGCTGATCGTATCTATAGGTATGATGTAGTAGTATGTTTGTTTTTTTAGAACAATCTTTATGGTTTAACCGAAGGTTCCATGAGCGCCTGGAATATTAGCTCACTGCTGAAGAAAAGTAAATTAAGTGAGGTTGGGCTTGGGTGCTTATATATTGATAGGACCTTCTAAAAAGAAGTAGCTGTTGGTAAAGGAGTTAATTGTAGATTCTTCCCCGGAGACGGGGACAACTATTGCTTTACTGCAGGATAAACAGCTTGTTGAGTTAAATAAGGAACAGGTAAATAATAATTATGCTGTTGGGGATATTTACCTAGGGCGCATTAAAAAGATAATGCCGGGCCTCAATGCTGCATTTGTAGATGTGGGTTATTCAAAAGATGCATTTTTGCATTACTTGGATCTAGGACCACAGGTACAATCGCTTATCAAGCTTACCAAGTTAGTAAAGAATGGCAGTTACAAAGATAAACTGCTCAATAGTTTAAAACTAGAAAAAGATATCAATAAGGCTGGGAAGATCTCCGAGATCTTGAGCCGCAATATGTTGCTTCCTGTACAGATTGCTAAAGAGCCAATCTCAACAAAAGGTCCCCGGTTAAGTTCTGACTTATCTATCGCGGGCCGATTTGTAGTACTGGTACCTTTTTCTGACACGGTTTCCATCTCGAAGAAAATTAAAAGTAATACAGAGCGGAATCGTTTAAAAAAAATAGTTGAGGCAATAAAGCCTCCCAATTTTGGAGTTATTATCCGTACGGTTTCGGAAGGTAAAGGTGTTGCTGAATTAGAAAAAGATCTGCGTGATCTGATAACCAAGTGGGAATCATTCAGTAAACGCTTGGCGTCATCCGAACCAGCCAAGAAGGTTTTGGGCGAGATGGATAGGACTTCTACCATTTTGCGTGATATTCTAACCGATGAATTTTCGCATATTTATGTAAATGATCACATCATTTATGAAGAAACACGCACGTACATTCAGGATATATCGCCTGATTTAGAAAAAATCGTTAAGTTTTATAAGCATAAAGATCCGATCTTTGAGTACTTTGGTGTTGAAAAACAGATAAAGGCAGCTTTTGGTAAAATTGTCAATTTACAAGGTGGTGCTTACCTGGTAATTGAGCATACGGAGGCACTACACGTAATTGATGTAAATAGCGGTAACCGTACGGCCAATAAAGAAAACCAGGAAGATAATGCCTTGCAAGTAAATAAAGAAGCTGCCAAAGAAATTGCAAGACAACTGCGACTGCGAGATATGGGAGGTATAGTGGTGATCGATTTTATCGATATGCACAAACCTACCAACCGGAAGGAGCTTCACGATTATCTTAAAGAATGTATGGGCAATGATCGGGCGAAGCATACTATCCTACCACCTAGCAAATTCGGATTGGTGCAGATTACAAGACAAAGGGTAAGGCCTGAAATGACAGTGGTTACCAGCGAAAAGTGCCCTGCTTGTGGAGGAACAGGAGAGATCAGAGCGAGTATTGTACTGATGGATGATATCGAAAGTAATTTGAGTTATGTACTTAATGAGCAAAATGAAAGGCGTATCACCTTATGTGTGCATCCTTATATTGAAGCTTATATCAAGAAGGGGATTATCTCCCGCCGTATGAAATGGTTTTTTCAATACGGCAAATGGATTAGGATAAAAGCAATTTCGTCGTACTATATGAATGAATTTCATTTCCTTAACTCGAAAGAAGAAGAAATAAAACTTTAGTGCTGTTATACTATTATTGCAAATAAAAGCCCTGTGATGTTTTAAACACCACAGGGCTTTCTATTGAATTATTGATATCTTTATCACGATACAAAATTTATGGCAAAAACTAAATCGGCTTACTTCTGTCAGCATTGTGGGTATGAGTCTCCCAAATGGTTGGGTAAATGTCCTTCTTGCCAAGAATGGAATTCTTTTGTTGAAGAATTGGTGGAAAAGGGAGGAAATAGGACGCCTGAATGGCGTAATGGAGATGTTTCTATAAAAAAGACAAATAAAGCAGCCGTTATCCATGAGATTGTTTATGCTGAGGAACCTCGGATAACAACGATAGATAAGGAGTTGAACAGAGTACTTGGAGGAGGCATAGTTGCCGGTTCTTTGGTACTTATAGGTGGGGAACCGGGTATTGGTAAGTCTACGCTGATGCTGCAATTGGCGCTCACGTTGCCGGGATTGAAGACGCTCTACGTTTCGGGCGAGGAAAGTGAGCAGCAGATAAAAATGCGAGCAGAAAGGCTAGTGCAGTCGTCAAAAGCAAACTGTTATATTCTTACGGAAACTTCTGTACAGCATATATTTAAACAGATTGAACATACCGCACCCAATTTGGTGATTATTGATTCCATCCAAACACTCTATTCTACGCACATAGACTCAACTCCTGGAAGTGTTTCCCAAGTGCGGGAATGTACAGCAGAGTTGTTACGTTTTGCAAAAGAGTCGGGTACTCCAGTATTTATTATTGGTCATATAACAAAAGATGGTGCTATTGCCGGCCCAAAAGTACTGGAGCATATGGTTGATACCGTATTACAGTTCGAGGGCGACCGGCATCATATGTATCGTATACTGCGGGCGATGAAAAACCGTTTTGGCTCATCATCTGAATTAGGTATTTACGAAATGCATGGTGCAGGCCTAAGGGAAGTGTCTAATCCCTCTGACATTTTACTTTCGCAGCGAGAGTCGGCGTTAAGTGGGATAACCATTGCTGCTATGCTGGAAGGTGCCAGGCCCGTATTGATTGAGGTACAGGCATTGGTGAGTAATGCTGCATATGGTACGCCGCAACGGTCGTCGACAGGTTTTGATACCAAACGGTTGAATATGCTGTTGGCTGTTTTGGAAAAGAGATTCGGCTTCAGATTGAGCGCTCAGGATGTATTTTTAAATATTGCTGGTGGCTTGCGGGTGGAAGACCCGGCGATCGACCTGGCAGTTATCAATGCTATTATTTCTTCTCAGCAGGATATTGCGGTATCGACCAATATAGCTTTTGCGGGAGAAGTTGGTTTATCTGGTGAGATAAGAGCTGTTAATCGAGTAGAACAGCGGATTGCTGAAGCGGAAAAATTAGGATTTGAACAAATCTATATCTCTAAATATAACAAAAAAGGTGTGGATACCTCAAAATATCAGATAGAAATAAAATGGGTTGCCAAAGTTGAAGAGGTATTTAGTGCAGTTTTTGGATAAGTAAACAATAATATTACATATAGTTCGTGTTAAAAAGACAATAAGTACTAAAAAAATACTAATTTTGCAAGTCATGTCTTTGTTTAAGATAATAAATATCATTGTACTTATTGGGTTTGTTAATACTACAACCTATTTCCCATGTTATATTAATGATAATTTATTGCAATATGTTGATGTTAGCGAAGCCCAAACCAGAGATTTCGACGGAGACACCCTGTTAGAGTGTTTCTTTGATGATGTATTAGACTTACCGATGTCAGGTAGTGACTATGATCCGGACATCTTTTTCGACAATTATAACTTTCTGGTTAACATCATAGACATTTCCATCAAAGTACTTGATAGTTTTATATTAACTGTTAAGCCTATATTGTGTTCCTTAATGAGTAGTGAGAGTTATTTTGTTTCGAAGACTACGCCACTATTGGGATACTACACATTTTTATTTAGGCTAAAACCTTTCTAGCTTCTTCCCTTTCATGCCATTAGGTGCTGTAAAGCCATACCGATAAGAGTTGTTTGACGTTTATGGCGCAATCAATTAATCGTTCATGTAAACTAAATGGCTTAGCTAATAGTTATTATTAGGTAGTTTACATCAATCTTTATAGAATTATTAAAAAATATTAGTCATAATTATTATAGAATCTTAATGAAAGATACTGTTTATATAGGCATATGCTGTATATTGCTTGCCCTGGTTTTGGGTTGCACATCGAGTGACGGAAGAAGCACCAACGAAGAGGAAAACCTTCGTCAAGTTCCTTTTACGACGTTAAAGACTATCGACACTATTCTATATGCAGATTACGTTGCAGATGTACAAGCTGTTAGAAATGTTGAGGTAAGGTCGAGGTTGCAGGGGTTTCTAGATCATATTTACGTTGATGAAGGAACGACTGTTCGTAAAGGTCAAATCCTTTTTAAAATTAATGATGATGAATATAGGTCGGCAGTTTCTAAAGCACAGGCGGCACTGAACAATGCAATTGCCGATGCAAAGACAGTAGCGGTTGAGTTAGAAAGAGTTAAAGTGTTGGTAAGTAAGAATATTGTTGCCAAGACCGATTTAGATGTTGCACAGGCACAGCTGAAAGCGGCGGAAGCAAGAATTGAAGAAGCACGTTCCGATCTCCAGCACGCCAGGACAAGATTAGCCTATACCAATGTACGGGCACCGTTTGATGGCCGAATTGACCGGATACCTTTAAAAGTTGGAAGTTTGCTTAATGAAGGTGCATTACTAACTTCGGTTTCAGATCTCGAGGAGGTCTACGCTTACTTTGACATCTCTGAGGCTGAATACCTCCGTACCATAGGCAACAGTGAACAGGGTAAGACTTTTTTTGCTAAGCAAGTTAAGCTGATGCTTGCCGATGGCCAGGAGTATCCCTTTATGGGAAAACTGGAACTTGCCGAATCAGAATTTGAAGCTTCTACCGGAACCATTGCCCTGAGAGCAAGGTTCCCTAATCCAAAAAATATGCTAAAGCATGGTTCAACCGGTAAAATCATGCTGCCAACCGATATAAAAAATACATTAATTGTACCACAGAAATCAGTTTTTGAAATACAGGATCGATCTTATGTATACGTGCTTGATTCTGCTAATAAAATAAAAATGACCAGCTTCAAGACAGGGCCAAGGTTTGGACATTTTTATCTGGTAAAATCAGGATTGAAAGAAAACCAACGGATTGTTTACGAAGGTACTCAGAGCTTAAAAGATGAATCTGTTATTAAGCCTCGGGAAGTGCATTTAGATAGTTTATTGAATAGTCCGGAAATGGGTTTATAAGTCTATTCATTTTATTTTTGCTGTAGAAGGATAGTCTCATTTATCCTTAACAATAGATCGTTATTATGTTTGAAAGATTCATAAAAAGACCAGTTTTATCACTGGTAATCTCTTTATTTATAACGTTACTGGGTATTTTATCATTATTTACATTACCCGTAACACAATTTCCAGAAATTGTTCCACCATCCGTAATGGTGACGGCTGAATATACTGGGGCCAATGCGGAGGTAGCAACTGATGCCGTCGCGATACCTTTGGAGCGTGCTATCAACGGTGTGCCGGGTATGACCTATATGACCACTGTTTCTACTAATAACGGAACAACCTTGATACAGGTATTCTTCGAGGTAGGTACCGACCCTGATATTGCCGCTGTAACTGTTCAGAATAGAATATCCACTGTGCTTGATGAACTCCCTGAGGAAGTTATCCGTTCGGGGGTACGCGCGGAAAAGGACGTGAACAGTATGTTAATGTACCTGAATATCTATAGCGACGACGACAGCGCTGATGAACGCTTTATTTATAATTTTGCAGATATCAATGTATTAAAAGAGTTAAAAAGAATTGAAGGGGTTGGGTTTGCGGAGATCATGGGCTTTAAAGACTATGCCATGCGGGTGTGGTTGAAACCAGATCGCCTGGCGGCATATCAAATATCGAGCGAAGATATTATTACCGCTATTCGGGCACAAAATGTGGAAGCGGCTCCTGGTCAAACGGGTATTGGGTCTGATAGGCGACTTAATATGCAACAATATGTCTTGCGCTATCCAGGTAGGTTTAGTACACCTGAAGAATACAGAAGAATACCCTTACGGGCCAATCCAGACGGATCTATTTTGCGCTTACGGGACGTTGCGGAGATTGAATTCGGTTCTATAGAGTATGAAATGGCTTCAAAAGCTGAAGGCAAGCCTTCTGCCTCTATTATGATGAAGCAACTGCCAGGCTCCAATGCAAAAGATGTTATAAACCGGGTGAAGGAAAGGATGGCCGAATTACAGGGAACCTCTTTCCCTCCCGGCATGAAGTATACGATGGGCTACGATGTTTCCAGGTTTTTGGATGCTTCAATCAATGAGGTGCTCCATACGTTAGTTGAGGCTTTTATCCTGGTATTTTTGGTTGTGTTTATTTTTTTACAGGATTTTCGTTCGACTTTGATCCCCGGTTTAGCTGTACCTGTGTGTTTGATCGGGGCATTATTTGTGATGCAGCTCTTAGGGTTTTCCGTTAATTTATTGACTCTTTTTGCTCTGGTGTTAGCGATAGGTATTGTGGTAGATGATGCCATCGTGGTAGTAGAGGCTGTTCATGTTAAAATGGAAGAGGGGCTGGCGCCCATGGAGGCTACTATCGCCGCTATGCGAGATATTAGTAGTGCAATTATTGCCATCACGCTAGTTATGTCGGCGGTATTTGTTCCCGTAGCGTTTTTGGACGGGCCTGTGGGCGTATTTTATCGGCAATTTTCCCTAACATTGGCAGGAGCCATTATAATTTCCGGAGTAAATGCACTAACCTTAACTCCGGCTTTATGTGCGCTGATTTTGAAACCGGTGGATCATCATCATTCCTCGCCAAAAGGCCTGCTGGGAAATTTCTTTAAGCAGTTTAATCAGGTATACGACCGCGTTTCAGGTAAATATAGCGGCTTAGTGGGCAGAATTGCCGGACGGAGAAGCATTACGTTGGGTTTACTGGTTGCTTTTTTTCTGGCAACCTGGGGTATGAGCGCGATATTGCCTTCGGGGTTTATCCCGACGGAAGATCAGGGTATGATCTACGTTAATGTAACGACGCCTGCAGGGGCAACTGTAGAGCGTACAGAGGCCGTGTTAGATGAGATTGATCAATTAAGTAGAAAGTTCGATGCCGTAGAAAGTGTTTCTACGTTGGCTGGCTATAGTTTGGTGAATGAGGTTACGGGAGCCTCGTACGGTATGGGGATGATTAACTTAAAACCTTGGGAGGAACGCGATGAGTCGGTCAGTGATCTGATGAAGTTGTTGGATAAGGAAACAGCCGTAATTGCGGATGCAGATATCGAGTTTTTCCCTCCACCAACCGTGCCCGGGTTTGGCAATGCCAGTGGTTTTGAGCTCAGGGTGCTAGACCGAAGTGGGAGTGATGACCTAAATGAGCTGTCGAAAGTGCTGGCAGATTTTATTCAGGAACTGCAGAGTGAACCAGCTGTTGGAAATGCCTTCACGAGTTTCGATCCCAACTTTCCGCAATATTTGATTAAGGTGGACTATGATATGGCAGCCAAATTAGGTATCAGCGTTGAAAATGCGATGACTACTTTGCAGACCTTAATGGGTAGTTTTTATGCGTCTAATTTTATACGCTTTGGTCAAATGTATAAGGTTATGGTACAAGCGGAAGCTGATTATAGAGGTAAACCAGAGGACGTGTTGAAGATGTATGCAAAAAGTGATAGTGGAAAAATGGTTCCTTATTCTACGTTCATAGAAATGGATCGCATCTACGGGCCCGAACAGCTTACACGCTATAACATGTTTACCTCTGCTATGATTACGGGAGACGCAGCAGATGGCTATAGTTCTGGGCAAGTGATAGAAGCTGTAGAGCGTATTGCGGCGAAGCTCCCGCAAGGCTTTGATATTGAATGGTCAGGTATGACAAGGGAGGAGATTTTATCAGGAAATCAAGCAGTTTATATCTTCGCTTTATGTTTGTTGTTTGTGTATTTGTTGCTCGCCGCTCAATATGAAAGTTTTCTGTTGCCTTTGGGTGTAATCTTGAGTTTACCAGCGGGTGTTTTTGGAGCCTTTTTCCTATTAAAGGTAACCGGTCTTGAAAACAATATCTATGCTCAGGTCGCGCTGATTATGTTGATAGGTCTGTTAGGTAAGAACGCTATATTGATTATTGAGTTTGCCGAACTTCGCAGGAAAGAAGGAATGCCTATTCTGCAGGCAGCAAAAGAAGGAGCTGTTGCTCGGTTGCGCCCGATTTTGATGACGTCTTTCGCTTTTAATGCGGGGTTGATCCCACTGGTATTTGCAAACGGTGCGGGTGCTTTAGGCAACCGGTCGATAGGCACCGCTGCATTTGGAGGCATGATCATCGGAACAATAATAGGTGTGGTTGTAGTTCCGGGTTTATATGTGCTATTTGCTTCGCTGGGCAAAAGTAAAAAAGAAGGAAAATCTACTATTGCTAAAGTGAAAGAAGCAATCCTCCCAATGATGTTAATAGCTTTGTTGATGAGTGCCTGTGGGGTAAAAAAGGATATAGATTATCGACATCGGGAAATTCCCGAGAGTTTCACAGGAGGGAATAAACAGGATACTATACAAGGTGATACAACTTCTATTGCTTCTACGCCGTGGCATTCTTTTTTTCAGGACCAACACCTGATTGATTTAATTGATACAGCCATAGAAAATAACCCGGATATGCAGCAAGCACTTTATAGGGTGGAAATGGCTAGAGCAAATATGCGCATGCGCAAAGGAGCTTTATTTCCCTCTATCAGTGCAGAGGCGCAGGCGGGTTTAAGAAAATATGGTTTTTATACCATGGATGGTATTGGCAATTATGACACCAACTTTTCCGAGAACTTGAAGGATGATGAGCGCTTGCCTGACCCGCTGCCCGATTACCTTTTGGGTTTACGAGCTTCTTGGGAAATAGATATCTGGGGTAAGTTGAAGAATAGGAAAAAGGCAGCCTTTGCTCGTTTCCTTTCATCCTATGAAGGCCAACGATTGGTGAGTACGCAGTTAGTTGCGGAGGTTGCCTCTTCTTATTATGAGTTACTGGCTTTAGATAATGAGCTGGCTATACTGGAGAAAAATATTGGGCTACAGGAAGAATCTTATGAACTTATTCAAGTACAAAAGGAGGGAGGAAGAACTACCGAGCTGGGTGTACAGCAAATGAAAGCCGTGCTCCTTAACTCGAAAGGACTGAAAGAGCAGGTGCTCCAAGATATCAATGCCCAAGAAAACTACCTTAATTTCTTATGTGGTAAATTTTCTGAAGGAATAACAAGGAGCAAGGTAAATATTGAAGATTATCCCCTATCCCGAGGCTTAAACCCGGGAATACCTGCAAATATGTTGATTTTGAGACCAGATATACGCGCAGCGGAGTTGAATTTACTGGCCGCAAAAGGAGATGTTAAAGCTGCTCGTGCGGCGTTTTTGCCATCTTTACAATTTTCTCCCTATGTAGGTCTTCAAGCGTTTGATATCTCCAAGCTGTTCGTTACACCAAGCTCTATTGCTTACGGATTAGTAGGCGGGTTTACAGGGCCGATATTCAATCAACGTCTTATTCGTTCGGAGTATGAACAACAATTGGCCAATAGTGGAATTGAATATCAAGAATATGAAAAGACAGTGTTAAAAGCTTGGCAGGAAGTTGAAACCGGCTTAAAGGCACAACAGCACCTAAGAAATAGACAGCAACTGAACGAGGAAGAAGTTGAAGCGTTGATATTGGCGGTTGATGCCTCAGGAGAGCTCTTTAGGGCTGGAAGAGCGAGTTATCTCGATGTGATTACCTCACAGCGAAGTGTTCTGGAAGCAGAGATAGCGCTTAATAGAACATATAAAGAATATCTACAAACAGTAATTGATTTGTATAGGGCTCTAGGAGGAGGATGGAACGCACCTCAGGAAGAAGAATATCAAGTGAATAATTGATAGGCAGGTTTGGTTTGGATGCGCCTAAGCAACCTAGTGGCGTGAGCAGTGCGAGCGTTACCATTGTGTGGCGTATCCGAAATACTTAAAAAGCGGAATCCCATTTAACAAGATTGGTTGTGTGTCCGTTGCTCCACGTCTGGATCCGGGCGCGCTCCGCTGCCGTCTCCAAGGCCGTGTCTGCAACGGTCACACGACCCGTTCGGACTTCAATTGCAGGTTTGGATGCGCCTAAGCAACCTAGTGGCGTGAGCAGCGCGAGCGTTACCGTTGTGTGGTGCATCCAAAATGCTTAAATCACAAGGAGCTTTTTACTATTTACTCAAATACATGGATTTCTCAGCATATAGATGTCTGAAATAAGGGTCGTCAAGATCTTTAATGAAGCGTATAGCTTCTCCAGTTGAACGCATTTCAGGCCCTAATTGCTTATCAACATCCGGGAATTTATCGAAGGAAAAGACCGGTTCTTTAATAGCGTAACCCTTTAATTTCCGGGTAATGGTAAAGTCTTTTAACTTATTATGGCCAAGCATAACCTTGGTAGCGATATTGATATAAGGAACATCGTATGCTTTTGCAATAAATGGAACGGTTCGTGATGCTCTCGGGTTAGCCTCGATAACATATACCTTTTCGTCTTTTATCGCAAACTGGATGTTTAATAATCCGCGTACATTCAGTGCTTTGGCGATCTTTTTGGAGTATTCTTCCATTTTTTCCTGAACTGCAGTTGATAAACTGAAGGGAGGAAGTACAGCGCTGGAATCACCTGAATGTATTCCCGCCGGTTCAATATGTTCCATCATGCCGATAATATGCACTTCATCTCCATCACAGATGGAATCAGACTCGGCTTCTTCCGCCCGATCTAAGAAATGATCGATCAAAACACGGTTACCGGGCATATTTTTCATGATTTTAATGACTGCTTTTTCAAGCTCTTCGTCATTGATCACAATGCTCATCCCTTGTCCACCTAGCACATAGCTCGGGCGTACAAGCACGGGATATCCCACCTCATTGGCTACCCGGATGGCTTCCTCAGCGTTTTCTGCGACGCCATATCTTGGATAAGGAATAGCTAATTCTTTTAATAGATCAGAGAATCGGCCACGATCTTCGGCAAGGTCCATATCGTCAAAAGAAGTACCGATAATTTTAATGCCGGTTTCTTTGAGCTGCTTTGCCATTTTAAGGGCTGTTTGTCCGCCAAGTTGTACGATTACGCCTTCAGGTTTCTCCAGATCAATGATCTCACGTACGTGTTCCCAGAATACAGGTTCAAAATACAACTTGTCGGCCATGTTGAAATCTGTGGAAACCGTCTCAGGATTACAGTTGATCATGATGGCCTCGTAACCCGCTTCTTTAGATGCAAGTAAACCATGTACACAAGAATAATCGAACTCAATACCTTGGCCGATACGATTGGGGCCGGAACCCAACACAACTATTTTCTTTTTCTCGCTCGGAATCGATTCGTTTTCTTCTTCGAATGTTGAGTAATAGTAAGGGGTTAAAGCGGGGAACTCTGCCGCGCAGGTATCCACCATCTTATACACTCGTTTGATACCGAGCTCTCTTCTGCGATGATACACCTCATCTTCTTCAACATTGCCTAACAGCCAGGCAATCTGTCCGTCAGAGAATCCTTTTTGTTTGAGAGTTAAGAAAAAGTCTTTTGGTATATTATTCAGCGCATAACGCTTGAGTTCGGTTTCGAGCTCTACGAGCTCTTGTATTTGTACGAGAAACCATTTGTCTATCAATGTTGCTTTACGTATAGACTCTAATGGTACCCCCATCTCAAAGGCATCTTTAATATGGAATAAACGGCCACTGCTGGGATGCTCCAAGCTGTGCATAATTTCCTCCAAATTACGTACTTGCTTGCCATCTGCTCCTAGGCCTAACCGGTTGGTCTCTAGGCTTTGACAAGCTTTTTGTAGCGCCTCAATGAAAGTGCGGCCAATAGCCATTACTTCTCCCACCGATTTCATTTGTAATCCAAGCTCTCTATTTGCGCCCTTAAATTTAGCGAAGTTCCAGCGAGGAGATTTTACAATGACATAATCAAGTGTTGGCTCAAAATAAGCTGAAGTTGTTTTGGTGATTTGATTTTCGAGTTCATCTAAATTATATCCAATAGCTAATTTTGCAGCTATCTTAGCAATAGGATAGCCAGTGGCTTTAGATGCAAGAGCGGATGAACGAGATACCCTGGGATTAATTTCAATGGCAATAATTTCCTCGTTTTCAGGATTGACAGAAAACTGTACATTACATCCACCGGCAAAATTTCCAATGGCACGCATCATTTTGATAGCTTGATTGCGCATTTCCTGATAACAGGTATCGCTAAGTGTCATAGCTGGAGCGACAGTGATCGAATCTCCGGTATGAATTCCCATCGGATCAAAATTTTCAATGGAGCAGATAATGATGACGTTGTCGTTGCCGTCGCGTAATAACTCCAGCTCATATTCTTTCCAGCCTAAAACAGCTTGCTCCACTAATACCTCATGGGTTGGTGAAGCTTGTAAGCCACGGCTTAATGCTGCTTCAAAATCTTCTTTTTTATGCACGAAACCACCTCCAGTTCCACCTAAAGTATAACTTGGACGGATTACCAATGGAAAGCCAATTTCTTGGGCTCCCTCTTTACCTTCAAGAAAAGAGTTGGCAATTTTTGATTTTGCAACACCAACACCAATATCGATCATAAGCTGACGGAACGCTTCTCTGTTCTCTGTTTTTTCGATCGCGGCTACATCTACACCGATCACTTTAACACCATGCTTTTCCCAGATTCCTCTATTAGAGGCTTCGATGCAAAGATTTAATGCGGTCTGTCCGCCCATGGTAGGCAGTACGGCATCAATCTTGCGTTCTTCTAGAATTTGTTCAATACTATCTGCCGTAAGAGGCAAGAGGTAAACGTGGTCTGCTATGACCTTATCGGTCATGATTGTTGCCGGATTTGAATTGATGATAGAAACCTCAATGCCTTCTTCTTTTAAAGAAAGAGCTGCTTGAGAACCCGAATAGTCAAATTCACAGGCCTGTCCGATAATAATGGGGCCCGAACCGATAATCAGCACTGAGCGAATGGAGGTGTTTTTTGGCATTTTATATGTTCAAAAATATAGTTTTAAAAAAAGAACAAGAGAAAAAACAGTGCAGAAATGTCTGTTGCTGAAGAGATATTTTCCGACTGCTTTGTCGGAGTGCAAAGATAGGATTTTTTGATCAATAATTTAAAAAAGAATTGAAAATAGTGTGTTTGTTGCAAATTTGCGGATAAAAGTGATTTTCTTTATGTTTGGTGCAAAAGGTATTGCACTCTCCAAGCATATTTATTTAAAACAATAAAGAAAAGAATCATTGAACATTTTCAATCAACTGGCCACGCAATTTTTACAGACATCCCTTCTGGAATGGTTTGCAGTTATTACAGGTTTTGTCTGCATCTATTTGGCTGCAAAACAACATATTCTCAATTGGCCTATCAGCATGTTCAGTATATTGGCATACAGCGTACTTTTTTATGAAGGAAAGTTGTATGGAGAGATGCTTTTGCAGGGTTATTTTTTATTTACAGCCATCTACGGTTGGTATTATTGGATTAAGCGTAAGCAGGAGCATAAGAAGCCTGTAGTGAGCTTTTCCGTGAGAAATATCCTGTACTCCTTATTGGCTATTGGTATTTTATCTATTGGACTCGGATCATTTCTGTACCACTTTACAGATACGGATGTTGCCTATATTGATGGCACACTGGCATCCGTTAGTTTTGTCGCACAATTTTTGATGACCAGAAAGGTCTTACAGAATTGGTTGTTATGGATAGTAGTAGATGTTTTTTATATTCCTCTGTTTATATATAAAGGTTTTTTCTTGACGGCTATTTTGTATGCGGTACTAGTTTTAATTGCTTGGGAAGGTTATAAAGATTGGAAAAAAACATGGAGAACAAACCAATAAAAATCGCAATAGTAGGGCCTGAGTCTACCGGGAAATCAATTATTTCTGAACAATTGGCACGTTTTTATGGTACCGTTAGTGTACCCGAGTATTCCCGTGAATATTGTAGAAACCTCAACCGGGCTTACACCTTACAGGATGAACTAAACATATATTATGGACAATTGGCCTTGGAAAGAAGCCTGGAACCTTTTGCTGTAAATGGGCTAATGTTTTGCGACACTACATTTTTAACGGTCAAAGTTTGGTGTGATTATTTGTTTGGAAATACGCCTGAGGAGGTGCTAAGCAGGTTAAAATCTCATGCTTATGATTACTACCTGTTAATGAATATTGATCTTCCCTGGGAAGATGATCCCTTACGGGATTTTCCGGAACCGGAGCAACGCACGTATTTCCTTGATGTATGGAAACAGGAATTGACAGCACTACAGGCAGATTACCAAATCATTTCTGGCGTTGGTGAGGAGCGTTTTACCCATGCAAGGCAAGCTGTAGATCTGTGGTTGGGCAATCATAACTCATAAGCCATTATACAGCGGTGCATCTTGCTTGCTACGAGTTATTCGCTTCGGCTTTTTTAGGAAATAACAGTGAGGCGATTACACTTATAGCTAAGATTCCGACAATGACGTACAGTGAATGGGCCGTGGTAAAGCCCCACTCTTCGAGCCAGTGATGTGCGAGCATTTTTAGACCGATAAAAACAAGCAAGAAAGAGAGTCCTATTTTTAGATAATGGAATTTATGTATAATATTGACCAACAAGAAGAACATTGACCGCAAACCCAAAATTGCGAAAATATTGGAAAAGAATACGATATAAGGATCTTTCGTGACAGCAAAAATGGCAGGTATAGAATCAACGGCAAAGATTAGGTCGGTAAATTCGATCACCAGTAGCACTAGAAATAGGGGGGTGATATATTTCTTTCCATTTTCTTTGTGGAAGAAATGGTTATCAACAAAAGAAGGGTATACTGCAAAATATTTTGAGGCAAATTTTACTACTTTATGATTTTTTGGATCAATCTCTTCCTCTTCATTTCGATTGATAAACATCATTATCCCCGTGTATACTAGGAATAATCCAAAAACGTACAATATCCACTCAAATCTATTGATTAAGGTCGCTCCAAGAAAAATAAAGAGAAAACGTAAAACAATGGCCCCTATTATTCCCCAAACCAACACCCGATGGTAATATTTCGAAGGCACGCCGAAGGAAGTGAAGATTAAGACCATCACAAAAATATTATCGACGGATAAGGCATATTCAACGACGTAGCCCGTAAGATATTCCAGAGAAAGATTTTTCTTATATATTTCTATGCTTGCAGCAAAATCGTCCGGTATTAGCTTGATGTTATGTAGGTGTTTCTGCGTGATCTCTTGAAGGTGAGTAAAGTCTTGAATATCATGTAACTTATCTCCCCAGAGTCGAAGTACTACATAAAAAGCCAAAGCGAAACTTACCCAGATGGAGCTCATAATAGAAGCTTCTTTTAGGGATACTTCGTGATCTTTCTTATTAAAAAGGCCAAGATCGATGGAGAGCATTAATATAATAAAAGCTAAAAAGCCTAAGAAAAATAGCAGTTCGTTGGTCATTTGTTTACTTGTTTCTCTCTGTCGTAAAACGTACTAGTTGCTCCAATCCATCTCTGTATTGACTTTGTTGAAAGGTCTGTAAGATGTCAAAAGCCGCTGTTTGATAGTCGATCATCCTTTCTTTTGCATATTCCATTCCGCCACTGGATCTGACAAAATTGATAACTTCTGTTACCTTTTTTTGGTCTTCGTTTTGGTTTTTTACAAGGTTAATTATGTGTCTTTTGGTCGATTTATCCGTGTGATTCAGTGCATAAATCAATGGTAAGGTAAGCTTTTTTTCCTTGATATCTATACCGAGGGGTTTACCCACGTCGTCAAATCCAAAATCGAACAAGTCGTCTTTAATCTGAAAAGCAATACCTACTTTTTCACCAAAGGCGTGCATTTTTCTTATCGTTTCTTCGGAAGCATTGGTCGATGCGGCACCGCAGGCACAGCATGATGCAATTAAAGAAGCTGTTTTCTGCCTGATGACTTCAAAGTAAACCTTTTCATCGATGTCTAAGCGACGCGCTTTTTCCATTTGTAATAACTCTCCTTCACTCATTTCGGTTACTGCTTCATTCAATATTCTCAGGAACTCGAAATCTTGATTCTTTACCGATAGCGACAATCCTTTGCTTAGTAAAAAATCACCCACGAGCACAGCGATCTTATTCTTCCATAATGCATTAACCGAAAAGAAACCACGACGCTGATAGGAGTTGTCAACCACGTCATCGTGTACAAGTGTTGCCGTATGCACTAGCTCGACCAACGCTGCTCCTCTATGTGTTGATTCATTGATATCTCCACAGGCACCGGCAGCAAAAAAAACAAACATTGGACGCATTTGTTTGCCTTTTCTTTTTACTATATAATGGGTTATACGATCTAGCAAAGGAACGGAGCTTCGCATAGATTCTTTGAATTTTGCTTCAAAGATATCGAGTTCGGCAGCGATTGGTCTCTTAATCTCCTCGAGTTTTAACATGTAAGCATCTGATTTATTACCGCTTCTATTTTATTCTGCTGCTTCTTTTAAGCGCAATAGAATAGCCTCAAAGGCCTGACAAACATAAGAAAAATCATTAAAATATTACGTTATGCTTTCGAGACCTATGGTATATTTTTGGCTATACCGTTTATCCGTGATCAGTTAGCGTTCCCTGTTTACGCCATATTTTCATATGTTGCTGTACCTGTCTATAATGGTTGGCGACTTTCGAAAATATAACGGTTTCTTTTGTGCCTAATGCGAGGTAGCCCAAACGGGCCAAACTATTATCAAACAGATGGAAGACACGGTTTTGCAGGCTGCTGTTAAAATAGATAAGTACATTTCGGCAGGAGATTAACTGGAATTCATTGAATGAACCATCAGAAACCAGATTGTGCTGACTAAAGATGATGCGATCTATGAATTCTTTATTAAACTTTGCATAATGGTAGTTTGCCGTGTAGTAAGAAGAAAATTCTGAACTACCACCTGCTTGTATATAATTTTCAGAATAGCGTTTCATGCTTTTTATAGAGAAAATACCTTCCCGAGCATGATCCAACACTGAAGGGCTTAGGTCGGTAGCATATATCAAGGTTTTTTGGAGTAAGTTAGCTTCTTTCATCAGTATTGCTAATGAATACGCTTCCTCGCCTGTAGAACAGCCTGCTACCCATATACGAATAAATGGGTAAGTGCCTAAAGTTGGGATAATATGGTTCCGGAGATAAATGTAAAAATCAGCATCCCTAAACATTTCAGTAACATTGACGGTAATTTCTTCTACAAAGCGCCTGAAGTAGGATCGGTCAGTTTTTAGGTGATAGCGCATTTCTGCGAAGCTGGGGAATTTATCTTTGGTGTATAGTCTATTTACCTGCCGTTTTAACGATGCTTTACTATAATCTCTAAAGTCATAGCCATGAATCTCCAGGAGGTCGTTAACGATAATATCCAGGTCATTGTCTTGTATCACAGGAGGCTGCCACATAAATTATTTTATATGCTTTTTTATAACCAATGATAATACATCAATATCAATAGGTTTAGAAACGTAATCATCAACTCCAGCCGCTAAACATTTTTCCCGATCATCGGCCATAGCTTGCGCTGTTACAGCGATAACAGGAATATGGCCACAGTGTTTACTCTTTTTGATGCGTGTTGTTGCCTCGTAGCCGTCTATATCCGGCATCATCATATCCATGAGCACTAGTTTGATGGTGTTGCTTTGGTCGAGCATTGCTAGGCCCTCTGTAGCACTGCCAGCTGTTAGCGGAGTATATCCTCTTGATTTCAGAACTGCGCAAAGTGCCAAAATATTTAAGGGTTCGTCATCAATGATCAATATATGGATTGACTCATCATTTATTGGTATAGCCATACTCTTAGTAAAGAAATTAGTTGATCAATATCGACCGGTTTGGATATATAGTCAGAAGCTCCGGCAGCGATACACTTTTCCCGATCGCCTATCATGGCTTTTGCTGTAACAGCCAGAATAGGTAAATTTTTAAAGCGTTTATCCTGTCGAATCCGTGTGGTTGTTTCGTATCCATCCATTTCGGGCATCATCATGTCCATTAGTACGATGTCTATTTTGCTTGGAGTATGCTGTAAAATGTTCAATGCTTCCCTTCCATCATCGGCGGGGATTACATTGATTTTATAACGTTCTAATGCCTTTGTCAAAGAAAAAATATTTCGAATATCGTCATCTGCAATAAGCACTGTTTTTCCATTCAACACCTCGTTCAAACTACTGTTAAGTTTTGATTTTTCCTTCTTTTGTTCCGATTTGTCGTTGTTTTCTTCTACTATATGAAGAAATAAAGCAACTTCATCTAAAATACGCTCATACGAATGCGCCGTTTTCACAACGATAGAATCTGCATATTGTTTGATTTTAAGTTCTTCTGATGGCGATAGGTTTTTACCGGTAAATATAATAACCGGAAGATTTTCCATTCCTGCATCGGCTTTGATGGTCTCGAGCGCTTTATATGCCGTAGCATCGGGTATGCCCATATCGAGAATAACACAGTCTGCTTCATGGCTTTTTAATGTACTAACACCTGATTGAATGTCTTTGCGGATATCTGTTTTTACATCAAAACTTTCTAGGTAATGTGCTAGGGCCTGCGCATGCTTGAGATTGTCTTCTATGATAAGTACTTTACGGGAACCTACGGATAGCGCTTTCTCAACCCGGTTAAAAATTTGGCCAAGTTGCTCTAGAGCCATCGGCTTGCGGATAAAATCGATTGCTCCTCTTGTAATGCTTTCCCTTTTGACCTCATGGGATGACATGATATGTACAGGTATATGACGTGTATTAGGGTTACTTTTCAACTCATCCATCACCTGCCACCCATTTTTTACAGGAAGTTCTATATCCAATAAAATGGCGTGAGGTAGGTATTTCTCGGCTAATTCGATGCCGACATCGCCTCTAACGGTAGTGATGACTTTGTAGTTATTTTGACGTGAGAAATCTATCAGCGCCCGTGCAAAATTCGTGTCATCTTCAATAATGAGTACGACGCTGTCGCCTTCCTGAATCTCTCGCCGATCATCGTCCAGTTCATTGGGAATATTTTTGCTGATGAAAGGTTGGGCGACAGTGGGTTTTGCGGGTGAATTTTTCTCTTTTGACGCAGAGGGGGTTTCCTTTTTTTCTGGTGTCGCCTGAAGAAGAAAAGAAGGGCTAGTCTGTTCCTGTTTCTCTTTAATAGGGGTTTTAGGAATATTGAGAATAAATTCGCTTCCTTTGGTAACTTTACTATTAATAGCAAGGGAACCTCCTAATAACCTTGCTAACTCTTTGCTGATAGATAATCCCAGCCCCGTACCCCCAAACTTTCGTCGGGTTGATCCGTCCGCCTGCTGGAAGGCTTCGAATATCAACTGTTGTTTCTCTTCTGGAATACCGATGCCAGTATCTCTCACGCGAAATTCGATGAACTCCTCCTTTTCGGTATTTTGAGAGACGCTGATGCTGACAGATCCTTTTGAAGTGAATTTGAGCGCATTGGAGACAAGATTCCGTAGTATCTGCTGAAGCCTTAGGTTATCAGTAATTATTGTTGTAGGTGAATTTTTGGCTATTTCTGTTTTTAGCTGTAATCCTTTCTCGTTTGCCATAGGTCCGAAGAGTACCTGTATATCGTTGACTATCTCACTCAGAGGCAATTCTTCATTTGTTAGGGTCATTTTTCCAGCTTCGATCTTGGAAAGGTCAAGTATCTCATCGATTAAGGTGAGTAAACCATTGCCTGAAGTTTGGATCACTTTTGCATACTCTATCTGGTCTTCCAATAGATTTCCTTCATTGTTCTCACTTAATAATCTGGATAAAAGCAGGATGGAATTGAGTGGTGTTCGGAGTTCATGCGACATGTTCGCGAGAAATTCAGACTTATATTTAGTACTTAATGCGAGGTCCTCCGCCTTTTTCTGGATTTCAAGATTGCGTTCTAAAATTACCTGATTTTTTTCTTCCAAAGCTTGTGACTTTATCTCAAGTTCTTGATTGGCTTCTAGAAGTTCTTCCTGTTGCACACGAAGCTCCTCTTCAGAAGCTTGAAGTCTATTTGCCTGAGCTTCCAGCTCTACATTGAGGTTTTCCAGTTCACTCTGTTGTGCTTGTAGTTCCTCAGTTTGTGCTTGTGTTTCTTCCAGGAGTTCTTTCAGTCGGATACGGCTTTTAACCGCATGAATGGCAGCGCCTAAGTTTTTCGAGATGCTGTTTGCTAAATGGAGTGTAGATTCGTGGCCATGTTTGAGTGAAGCAATCTCGATCACGCCTTCCACTTCATTTTCATGTACTAATGGTATAATCAATACCCAGCTCGGTTGGCTTGTGCCTAAGCTGGAGGAAACCTTTAAATAGTTCTCCGGGAGATTCGTGATTAGGGTAGCCTCTTTATTGAGTGCGGCTTTGCCAAGTAGTGTTTCTCCCATATTTATACGCTGAGGTATTTCTAACGTATTGTCCACTCCCACCGCGCATACGAATTGAAGGGTTTGATTGAATTCCCCTATATAGTAGGTGCCGATGTCTGCTTGCAGGTGTTCTACCAGAGCCTTTAAAATATCCAGGCCAAATGCATTAAGCTCTCTTCTGCCTATCAACAGATTGTTTATAATATTTTCGCCGCTTTGAATCCATAATTGCTGTTTATCTTTTTGTGAATGGGATTCCAATGACTGCTTCATGTTTAACAGCGCGTTCCCTAAAATATCATGTGCGCCCTTCGGGTTTATCTGTACTTCGTAGTTTTCGCGACCAATTTCGTTGGCTACCCTTGCAATTTCTTGATTACTTTGGTCGATTCGTCTAATGGAACGGGCTACCACGCCTAGGTCATCCTTGGCAAAGATTGGCATAGGGATATTTGTATACCCCATTGCTATTTTTGTCGCAGCCTCTTGAAGCTCGAAAAGATGATTGGCAATATTCTTTATCACCAAATATATCAAGCTCAGAACGATTAACGACCAGATGATGAGGGCGGCTCTGGTAAAGTTTCGATCATGCAGCTCTTCCTGATAAGTATGATTTGCATTTTCAGCGATTTCCTGAATGGTTGTTGCTAGGCCTGCTCTTAAAAAATCCATTGCAGCCCCCGAAATATTCCACCAGTCGTCTGCATTAAATCGTTCAGGGAGTTTGCCAGAATCGTGAATTTCCGCGAAGAAGTTAATCGTAGTGCTGAATGATCGGTTTGCTAATAATTTTTCGAGATTGTTTTCTCCATAACGCTTATCTAAGCTTTCCAATTCTTTCAGGTAAGAATCAAGTAGTTCATAATTTATATTGAAGTTTCCGAGATCAAGGGTGTCAATCTTTTCGTCGGCAATTGTGAAAAATAAATTAAGACGTAAAGAGGCAACGTAATTTACCGCTTTTGATAGTACTTCACGTAACGCGATACTGGAACCGAGACTTTCGTTTATATTACTATAATCAGTTGACACCTGCGAAAGGCTACTAAGTCTTTCGGTGATTTTCTGGTAGTGATTAAAAACCTCTTCATAGGAAATCTCCCCATTGTTAATCTCCGTTCTCCATTTGGGCAATTCATTTAGAAAGGTGTAATTGCCGTAATCCGCGATTAACCCCTTATCTATGTATGCGTTTAACTGCTGGATGGCCTCGTCTGTCTTTAACTGTTGTACACTCAGTCCACCTTCGTCCTGCTGATTGAATATTTTACTAACGCTCAGACGTCTTTCTTGCTGTAATTGCTCAACAAGCTTGTCTGTTGCGAGTGTGAGATCAATACGGGCAATAAAACTATTTGTGCCACTAATTCGGTCGGCTTTCCCTTTTTCTACAATATAAAAGAAAAAAATAAGCGCTAATAAAGGTACAAAACCTAGTAAAGCTAACTTGTAATTCAAGGGTATGAGGTTGAAATAATTTCTTTTCTTCATGGGTATGTATCAATTAAGAGGCAGCCTGAAATAAAACAAAGACCCTTTGTTAAGTTCACTTTCAACGCCGTATTCGCCTTTGTGCCGTGCAATAATCTCTTTACAAATGTATAAGCCCATTCCTAAGCCTTGGAATTTGTATGAAGATTCTTCAACCCTATAAAATTTGTCGAACAAATTGCTGATTTTATCTGGCGGAATGCCTATTCCAAAGTCGCGAACACCGATCTGTACTTTATGGTCATGGGTCATTTTGCTTTCAATATGGATTTCGGTCGAATTAGGTGAATATTTAATGGCATTAGTTAGGTAATTGATCAATACCTGTTCTAGGCGCATTTCATCTCCGTAAATAAATGTATCGACATCTCCATACCGTTTAAAAGTATGCTTAGGATGCATTTGACTGATGTTTTCTATGGTGTTATCGACTAATTTCTTTATCGGAATATGTTGAAAGTTAAATTTCATTTTTCCGCTTTCGATTTTAGAGATATCCAATAAGTCGTCAATTAGATCGCGAAGCTTATCCAGTTGGGCGCTGGTTTTGGCCAAGTATTTTTTGTATTTTTCGTTGTTTGTGGTTTCAGGAAGGCGTTCCAGTAGCTGTAGGTACCCCCTAACGCTTGTTAATGGTGTTTTTAATTCGTGACTCGCAATACTGATGAACTCGTCTTTTTTATTCTCTAATAGCTTGCGATGTTCAATTTCCTGTTTCAGGGTTTCCTGCATATTGTGCATCGCTTGAGCCTGCTCAAATAATCGATAGAAGGTTTTTACTTTCAGCAATAGTATGTCGGGATCAAATGGTTTGGTTAGGTAATCTATACCTCCGGTTTCATATCCTTTAGTAATGAATTTTTTCTCGGTATTTACTGCGGATAAGAAAATAATCGGGGTATCTACCGCTTTGCTGTAACCGGAAATAAGTTCGGCAACCTCAAAGCCGTCCATGCCAGGCATTTGAACATCTAATATAATGAGGGCATAGGTAGTTTTTAATACCTTCTTAAGAGCGTCTTCTCCTGATGATGCAGTATGTACTTTAAAATTGTTCGATTCTAGAAATTTTTTTAGAGAAATTAGATTCTCCTGCTTGTCGTCAACGATTAGTATCATGTTTGGATAGCCCTTCTTTTGTTTGATGCGTGTCTCTTGCACAGGTATACAATTTTAGTGATTTATTTTAAGATAATAAAACCTAGGCAGGTGTCGCTAAGCAGCAAATATTTAGTTGAAAACCTGTTCTGTTACCTAAAGCACACGCTGGTGTAAACAAGAAGGACGGTCAGTATGGTCAAGGAGGCAGGTTATGGTTTAGAAAGCTATAAAAAAAGGTCTCCGAAGTTCTTCGGAGACCGTTAATTTCTTTGTTAACAAATCCGTATATTCAGAATTTTACCTTATAAAAAAGCAATTGACATTTTACTAGCTTATCTATAAGATTAGAATCAATACCAATATAATAATAATGATAGCTCCCACAGAAAGGTAAACACCTCCACTACCCATAGCCCTAGCCTTCTTGTTCATTTCCTTTAACTCTTTCTTTAAAGCCTTGCGTTCATCTTTTGACATCGTTGATTTATCCATGGCCTTAATTTCCTCTACCCTTTTACGCATTTCTCCCATACGTCGAGCTACTTCTTCTTCAGAAAGTTCTGTTTTTTTGGCATTTTTTTCACTGTTTGCCATAGCAGAAAGCGGGGTGCTAAAGGTAAAGGCAAGCATGAAAACGGTCAATAGTGAATAGATTTTTGATTTCATAGTATTATTGTTTAAGTGTAAGACTTGTCATTAAGAGCAAAAATGAGGCCATTGCGCGCTATGTAATATCGATTGCTTTATTTTTATAGCTAAAGCTAATTAATTGTTTTTGATTCCAGAAATAAATAATTTTATAAAGCCACTACAGATTTATTGGTAACAACAAATTGTTTAGCGTTCCCTTTAGGCAATATAAAGGTGCCGGTTAAATCACCGAAAGCAGGGAGTAGAAACAAAGGGGGCTGATAATGAAAGCACGGTAGCCTCAGTTTTTGTTTTCCTTTTCCCGTCAAAATAGTCGCGGGGTGTACATGGCCAGCTATATTAAGCATTCCACTGGGAACTGCTGCTAGCGGAGCATGCGAATAGATGATAAATTCTTCTTCAAGTTGCTCTTCCCACAACGCTAAATTAGCTTCCTGATATACGTTCTCCGGCAAGATATCATGGTTGCCTCTAACTAAAATCAGTTTTATTTGAGGATAAAGGTGAAAGAAGTCTAAAAAGTGTTGCCAGGATTTGTTCGTATCGCTGTGAAAAAGATCACCTAAGAATAAGATTCGTTTTGGCTGGTATTTTGATATCAAGCGATGCAGTTTAGCGTAGTCTTGTAACGTGCCTGCATTAGCGGGAATGATGATTCCAGATTTCCTAAAATGAGCAGCTTTTCCGAGATGTATATCTGCAAGGACCAGGGTTGCATTTTCGGGTAGAAATATGCATTTCTCAGGTAGCAAGTAAACAGTTTTGCCGCCTAAAAAGAAGGTATGAAGAGCTTCGTTCATATTAGAGTTGCGCTATGATCTTGTTCAGCCGGTCTTCCAATGCTTCATTACTGAACCGTTCCCGAAACGACTCAGCAAAGATAGGAAAAGCAAATGGCGTTAGTTTACTTGGATGTTTTATAAGTATCTTCTGCATAGAAATGCGATTAAGCGCATGATGTAAACGAGCATAATCCAGTTGGAAATCAAACACCTCATCGTAGGCCTCGCGAAGTAGTAAGTTTTCCGGCTCGTATTCCTCAAAAACCTTAAAAAAAAGGCCGGCATTTGCCTGTAGGTGTTTTGTTTTGATTTTTCTTTCCGGGAAGCCTTGAAATACTAATCCCGCAATGCCCGCAATATCGCGAAATCTTTTACGGGCCATCTCCGTCATATTAACACTCTGCTGAATGTCAGTACTTAGGTTTTCCGTTGATAATAGACCATTCGAAATAGCTTCTTCTATCTGAATTTCCTGATCACTCAGCAGCTCGAAACCATAGTCATTCATGGCGATGGAAAAGGTATATGGCCGATGGAGACTTAGACGGTGGGCGAATAATGCTGCCATGCCTTCATGTACAAATTTACCTTCAAAGGGATAGAAGAACAGGTGATAACCTTCCTTTGTTTGCGTTTTCTCAATAACAAAGCTTTCGCCGCTTGGAAGAGCACTACGTCGTTCCTGTTCCTTAAATAATGGCCTAAGAAAGGTCATTTCTGGCATGGTGTTGGGGGTATTCTGTTGCCATTCATCCAACATATGTCGGATGGCCATGGAAAGGTGTGTGGAGAGGGGCAACCGACCTCCCATCCATGAAGGAACAATTCCTTTTTTACGATTGGACAGCCGGACGATAGCCTGCAGATCTTTTACGCGAATAAGTTCGAGATTTTTTCCTGCAAACCAAAACGTATCGCCTATATGCAAGCGGGAAATAAACCACTCTTCAATGCTGCCAATGTATCTGCCGCTTGGATATTTAACACTCATCATCGTATCGCTTACGATAGCTCCAATGCTTAGACGATGCCGCATAGCTATCTTTCTGCTGATGACTTTATATAGACCATTTTCGATAACCACTTTATGAAATTCATCATAGGCATCTAAGGTTTTTCCGCCTTGGGTAATAAGTAACAAACATTGATTAAACTCGTGCATGGAGATAGATGCAAAGCAGTGTGTTTGTTTCACTTCGTTAAAAATTTCCATGGGGTAGAACCCATCCGATACCGCGAGTGTCACCAAATACTGAATCAGTACGTCAAATGAGCGGATGTAAGGAATTCTATTTTCCATTAATTGATGGTTTTCGGCATAACGCAGTGCCGCTCCTTCGATGATTTCAAGAGAATGAGTAGGCAAAAACCAAATTTTGCTGGTTGCTCCTGGCTGATGCCCACTGCGTCCGGCACGTTGAAGAAAGCGAGCAATTCCCTTTGCCGAGCCAATCTGTACTACAGTATCTACCGGTCTAAAGTCTACGCCGAGATCAAGACTGCTGGTGCAAACTACGGCCTTTAATTTTCCTAAATGCAACGATTGTTCTACCCACTGCCTAATTTCTTCACTTAACGAACCGTGGTGCAGCGCTAATATACCTGCAAGATTGGGTTGAAGTTTCAAAAGCTCCCGGTACCAGATCTCGGCTTGCGAACGCGTATTGGTGAATATCAGGCAGGTACCGGCATGTTCAATAATTTTTATTACTTCCGGAGCAAGGTATACGCCGAGATGACCGGCCCAGGGGAACTTATCTAGTTTTTCGGGCATAATTGTAGTGATCTCGGTTTTTTTCGGAAGATTAGCTCTGACAATACATCCGTTGTTTGTTTCCTTTGTTCCCAATAAGATGTTTTTGGCCTCCTCCAGATTGCCAATGGTAGCTGAAATTCCCCAGATTTGCAGTGTCGGGTTTAATTGCTTCAATCGAGATAGTGCAAGTTCCGTAAGTACACCTCTTTTGCTCCCGAGCAACTCATGCCACTCGTCAACTACGACAAAGCGGATACCGTTCAATCTCTTCGCATAGCCTTTTTGCGCCAGCATAAGATGTACGCTTTCTGGCGTGGTAATCAAAACATCTGGATGTTCTTTCGCCTGTCGCTGTCGCTCTTTAATTGCCGTATCGCCGGTGCGGAGGGCAATATCTAAACCTAATGATAAATCCTGGTTCACCCGGTTCAATGCCAAGAACATTTCTTGTGATAAAGAACGCAGGGGTGTTAACCATAAGCAGTATGTTCCACGTGACACTTCTTTTGACGCTCGAGATGCCAATAAACGTTCTAATATGCCGAACCACATGGCATAGGTTTTTCCATAACCTGTTGGGGCGTTTAGCAGGCCTGATTTTCCAGAAGCTATCGCCTGCCAGGTTTCTTTTTGGAATTTGTGGGGCGACCAGTTTTTCTGGCGAAACCACTTTGCTGCCAAAGCCATGTTTTGTTTACGCATTTATCTATTGTTATTACTTTCTTTCAAAAGGGCTAAGAGATCCGCTTTAGTATTCGCTTCTTGAGCTGTTTTGTCTTTTCGCCATCGCAGAATACGCGGAAAACGAAGAGCAATGCCAGATTTGTGTCTGGGAGAGGCGCTGATACCCTCAAAAGCCAGTTCAAAAACCAAGGATGCGGTTACACTTCTCACAGGACCGAACTTGTCAATGGTATGGCGTTTTACCCAAGTATCTACAGCCTGAATTTCTTTATCTGTGAGACCGGAATAGGCTTTGGCAAAGGGTACCAGTGCATCGCCGTCCCAAACAGCAAAGGTATAATCCGTATAGAGGTTTGCTCTCCTGCCATGCCCGCGTTGTGCATATATTAACACCCCGTCGATCGTATAAGGATCTATCTTCCATTTCCACCAGCTCCCTCGTCGTCTTCCTGTTTCATAAATACTATCCTTTCGTTTTAACATTAATCCTTCACAAAAATAAGCCCTCGACTGTAAGCGTTCTTTTTTTACCTCTTCCCATGATTGGCAATGAACGATGGGCGACAACTGTAGCGGGGACGGTGTAGGCATGTTTTTCAGGAGCCTCTGTAACATGGTGCGTCTCTTTAGCATAGGCAACCGACGGGTATCCTGGCCGTCATGTTCTAAGAGATCGTAACAAATCATAATCAGCGGAGCATCATCCAAGATTTTTTTACTGAGCTTCTTGCGTCCAATACGTGTTTGTAAAAGTGAAAATGGAAGAATCTGTTGGTTTTTGGAGGGAAGGATTTCACCGTCAATCACTGTTCCATTAGGAAGCCAGCGCTTTAAGGGATGAAATTCAGGGAATTTGTCTGTGAGCAGATCCTCACCACGGCTCCAAATATAAATTTCCTGATTACGTACGATAATTTGTCCCCTTATGCCATCATACTTGCGTTCAATAAACCAATCCTGTACATCCCCCAGTTTGGCTGGTTCTTGATCCAGTGGGTAAGCTAAAAAGAAAGGATAGGGCTCGTAGCTTCTTTCCTCTGCACGTTCATTTAGTAATAAATGCGCTAAGGTGACGGAATTGGGGTGCCAATTCCCCATTAAACGATGTGTTAACTCATTGGTGGGTTTACTGTAGGTAATTGCGAGCGCTTTAATAACCAACTGTTTGGAGACTCCCACCCTGAAGTTTCCAGTGATTAGTTTATTGAAAATAAAGCGTTCTTCGGGAGCAGTTTCCATCCAGCGTTCGCTAATGGCTTTTTCTTTTTCTTCGTCGGGCAAGGTGGGCATGTTGGATAAAAAGCGCATGGTTTCACTAAGTGTATACGCTTTTTCTATGATTGGCGGGGGTAAAGATAATGCAATGGTTTCAGCTAAGTCGCCAACGATATGATAAGACTCTTCAAATAGCCAAGCCGGGATTCGCGATAAGTGGATAGCCGCCTGGCGCATGATGGCGGTTTTGATTACCCGACCACTTGATTTCCCGATTAAGAGATAAATACTCCATAACACATCATCTATAGGCGCCGAGCGAAAATAGTTTACCAACGCCTCTACCTTCTTATTAGTGGAAGTTGTTTTGTCGATATTTTGAAACAATTCATTGAAGTGTATCACCGTTGGCCTCCTCGTTTAGCAATTGATCGTCATATAGTGTATCTACTTCAACGGCATTTAATTGATATTCTTCCCTCAGCCATTTGGCATATATTGACTTATAGCCATGAGTTACATAGATGTTTTCTGCTTGTGAAATTTTGATGGCATTATTGAGTTGGTTCCAATCGGCATGATCTGATAAAATAAACCCACGGTTTACATTTCGCCGCCGCCGGGCGCCTCGGAGTTGCATCCAACCACTATAGAAAGCGGTTTCATAAGGCATAAACTTCTTTAACCAAGGTGTACCGACTGCACTGGGAGGCATGATAACTAGGTAGGGGCTACCTATCGATTGGATATTTTCTACCGATGCATAGGTTACCGGAACTAATGGCTTACCCAAGTGGATCAATTGGTTTTGAATAGTTGTAATTGCCCCGTGAGCAAATATGGGCATATCTACTTCCTGCAATTGCTGAATAATACGTTGCGCTTTCCCAAGAGAATAACCTACCAGGAGCGAATTTATTTTTTGTTTTTGGTTATTCGCGATCCAGTCTAATGTCTGTGTTTTGATAAGTGCCGGATCAGGGAAATGGTATATGGGTAGTCCAAAAGTAGACTCGGTGATGAAGTGATGACATCTGAGGGGTTCAAAAGGAGTAGATAAATTATCGTTTTGTAATTTATAATCGCCGGAAACAACCCATATTTCTCCTTTGTATTCTAGGCGAACCTGAGCCGAGCCAATGATATGGCCTGCGGGATGCAAAGATATGCGGACTCCGTTGATGTGGATAGGCTCATTGTACTGGAGCGCCTCGGTTTTAATATCTTTCCCTAACCTCAATCTCAATAAGGCTTCGGTATCTTTATGGCAGAGGTAATGCTGGTGTCCACTCCTCGCATGATCAGCGTGAGCATGTGTAATGATCGCCTTGTTTACCGGTACCCAAGGATCGATATAGACTTTAGCCTGTTTGCAATAAATACCTTTTTTATTAAATGTAAGCATATGATAATCCTAATAACATAGCGAGTTCGGGCAATGCGCAAGATACATAACAAGGAAAGCGGACTTTAAGTTTTTGGAGGTATAGGATGAATTCGATAAGTTTGCATGTTTATTACGGAGAAATATTACGGATGAAATTCTATAAATACCAAGGTGCCGGAAATGATTTTGTATTGATCGATAACCGAGACAATAACTTTAACGCTGAGGATACAGCCTTGGTTGCCCATTTATGTGATAGACGCTTCGGTATCGGAGCCGATGGCTTGATGTTATTGCAGGAAAAGGGGGGGTATGATTTTGAGATGCTTTATTATAATGCTGATGGTAATTTGGGGAGTATGTGCGGAAATGGAGGCCGTTGTATCGTTGCCTTTGCTAAGCATTTAGGTATTATCCAGACTAAAACAACTTTTCTGGCGGTGGATGGTGCTCATGAGGCAACTATTAATCAGGAGGCCGATTGGGTAAGTTTAAAGATGATCGATGTTTCACAGATTAGAAAAGACGGCGACGCCTATGTGTTGAACACAGGATCTCCTCACTATATCAAGACAGTTAAAAACCTTCAGCAGTTTCCGGTAGTAGAAGAGGGGCGGGCCATTCGTTATCACCCTACGTACAAAGAAGACGGTATTAATGTAAACTTTGTAGAGGCTATTGATAAAGGCTATGCTGTACGTACCTATGAAAGAGGAGTGGAAGATGAAACGCTGGCGTGTGGTACCGGTGTAACAGCGGTAGCCCTTGCTATGGCTTATGTCTCAAACCAGACAGGTATCCTTAATACCCCCATAAAAGCACAGGGCGGGGCGCTTAATATTCAATTTCATCATCAGGGAGATGGTATTTTCCATGAGATCTATTTGGAAGGCCCGGCACATTTGGTTTTTGAGGGGGATATTAATTGAATGCAGGTGGTTTACGCTGATTTTTCTGACCATGGTCGAGTATTTTTTGCTGTTTTCAAAAAAAGACCAAGATTGCTGCAAAATAACGGCTGAATTTTTGTCGGAAAAACGGCGATCGGCTGGGAATATCTTTTTTTTGCGTAAAGAATAAAAATGTAAACATTTCCAAATGTTACATTTAAAATAAAATCTGCTTATATAAGTCTGTTAAGCTAGTTCTTTTGTAACAATTGTTTTTTCCATTTGCATTTACAAAAATAAGGACGAATATTTGCTTATGTCATCCTAATGTTTGTAACATTTTTATATACATTAACGTATGACTTAAATAAAAAACAGGACATATAAGTTGATTTTTACATTTACAATTATTTCGTTTTTTGCTGTGTTAGCTGGGCAAAAATGTTTAGCATGTCGAACCAAAACAGACAATTTCATGGCTTAATCTGCTGATACCTAATGAATATGGAGTATAGTGTCAATATACACCTTTTATTTGTTTATATTTTTTTACCGAAATGGAATTTCCTGTTACGGCGTTTCGTATTAATTACAAAACCGGCAGAATGATTATGCTTATTGGTATGCATATTTTTACAAGCTGAATTCTACTTATTACAAATAATCTAGTGTTATCTACTATTTATTACATTTTTAATTTTAAACCAAATACATCAAACACATGAAACAAAAACTACTAAGTTTCTTTTTTGTATGCATGGTACTGATTGGATCGGTATATGCGCAGGAAAGAAGAATTAGCGGTAAAGTAATCGCTAAAGACAGCGGGGAACCGTTGCCAGGCGTTTCGGTAATCGTCTCTGGAACGACCTCTGGTACTACAACTGATGCTGACGGAAGGTATAGCCTAGGCGTACCTGCGAACGGGGAATCATTAATTTTCTCGTACATCGGTTTTGTTAGGGAAAGCATTGAAATAGAAGGCCAAACCCAAATCGATGTTGAATTATCTCAAGATGCACAAGCCCTAAGCGAAGTTGTTGTGACTGCATTGGGTATCGAACGTAATCGAAATGAATTGGGTTATGCTGCCCAGGAAGTACGAAGCGAAGATATTGTACGTACTAGAGATAATAACTTCACCAGTGCCTTATCAGGTAAAGTAGCAGGTTTGGAAGTCAAACAATCGGGCACCATGGGGGGATCTACCAATGTGGTGATGAGAGGGTACAAATCTGTTATGTTTAACAATCAGGCATTATTTGTAATAGATGGTACACCAATCAATAACGAGACAACCAACACATCTGATCAAGAAACTGGTCGTGGAGGATATGATTATGGTAACCCCGCTGCGGATATTAATCCGGATGATATTGCGTCGATTAACGTATTAAAAGGTGCTGCTGCGTCTGCGCTTTATGGGTCGCGAGCTTCCAATGGAGTGATTATGATCACGACCAAAAAAGGAAAGAAAAATTCTAGCAATATAACCGTCAACAGTGGCGTAAATATAGGACGTATAGATAAAAGTACTTTCCCGAAATACCAAAAGGAATACGGAGCAGGTTACGTTAATCAATATAGCGAAGAAGGATATCCTTCACCTGACGGAAACTTTTGGTATAATACGGTATTTGGAAATTCAGGACCAGCTTTAGTAACACCTTTTACTGAGGATGCCTCATACGGTGCCGCTTTTGATCCAAATTTAATGGTTTATCAATGGGATGCATTTGACCCTGCATCACCTACTTATGGACAGGCAACGCCTTGGGTCGCTGCAAAAAATGATCCTTCTGCATTTTACAAGACCGCAGTAAATTCTATGCAGAGTGTAACCATTGACGGAGGAGGAGACAAGACCACTTATAAAGTAGGTTACACAAGAAATGACGAAACTGGTGTATTACCTAATAGTAAGATTACTAAAAACATGTTTAATTTCTCTGGCTCACATGACATCACAGACAAATTAACGGTGGCTGCTAATGCAAACTTTTCTAAGATCGATGGTCTGGGGCGTTTTGGAACAGGATATGATGGTAGAAACCCGAACCAAACCTTTAGGCAATGGTGGCAGACGAACGTGGACATAAAAGATTTGGAGAATGCCTACAATCGTGAAGGAAAAAATATCACTTGGAATTGGGCTAATATCGATGCTACAAATCCTATCTACTCGAATAACCCATATTGGGAGCGTTATGAAAATTATCAGAACGATACGCGGAACCGTTATTTTGGTAATGCTACCCTCAATTGGAAACCCTTAGAATGGCTCGATGTATTGGGGCGTGTGAGTTTTGATGGATCAAATGAGTTCCAAGAAGAACGTTTAGCGATAGGTGGCACAACAATTCCTGAGTATGCGCGCTTTGATCAAACTTATAGTGAAGCGAACTATGATCTTTTATTGAATTTCAAAAAGAATATCACGGATGACCTCTCGTTTACTGGACTTTTGGGCGGAAATATTCGTAGAAACTATTTATCATCCATCCGCGCTCAGACAAATGGCGGTTTATCATATGAGGGTTTATACTCCCTTTCGAATTCTGTGAACCCTATTGAAGCGCCGGTTGAAATTTATGAGCGGAGAGGAGTAGATGGTGTGTTTGCAAATGCCAACTTTGGTTATAAAGAAACATTTTTCGTTGAAGGATCGATCCGTCGTGACCAGTCGACCACTTTACCGGAAGGTAGTAACGTCTATTGGTACCCATCAGTTGCGGGTAACTTTTTATTCTCTAATTTGATGAAAGATTCCAATTGGTTGAGTTATGGTAAATTCCGGGTCAATTATGCAGAGGTTGGTAATGATGCCCCTGCGCTTAGTCTTTTGAATGTCTATACCATCAATACAATCTTTGCTGGTAACCCGATGGCGTCTATTGCGACCGAATTACGGAACGCCAACTTACGCCCCGAACGTACGAAAAGTTTTGAAATAGGTGCGGAAATGAATTTTTGGGATGCCAGAGTAGGGTTTGACGCGACTTATTATAGAGCAACTTCATTTGATCAAATCATACCTGTTGAAGTATCTGCTACTACTGGTTATCAGAGACGTTGGGTAAATGCTGGTTCCTTAAGGAATGAAGGCGTAGAGGTAAGTGCTTTTGTAGTACCTGTACGTACCAACGATTTCTCATGGACATTGAACCTTAACTTTGCCACTGTAAAAAGTCAGATGGTGGAACTTTACGAAGAGAACACTAATATTCAGTTAGGCACTTTCCAAGGAGGTATCTCACTTAACGCTACTTTGAATCAACCATATGGAACCATTCGAGGTCAGGATTACGTGTATAGCGACGGACAACGTGTAGTCGGTGAAGACGGCTATTACTTGTTTTCAGAACCTAATCAGGTTTTGGGAGATATCATCCCCGATTGGACTGGAGGGATACAGAACAACTTTAAATATAAAGATCTTTCATTATCGTTCTTGCTGGATATCAAGAAAGGCGGTAGTGTATTTTCATTAGATCAGTATTATGGGATGGCCACCGGTATATATCCAGAAACAGCGGGTTTGAATGACCTAGGTAATCCTGTGCGTACGCCAGTTGCGCAAGGCGGTGGCGTTGTGCTGCCTGGAGTAAAAGAGGATGGTACACCTAATGATATTCGCGTAGAGGCTTATGATAATTCCGTAACACCTTACGGCTATGCCAATAACCCACAGGCAGGATTCGTATACGACGCCAGTTATGTGAAATTGAGAGAACTAGCTTTAACATATGCTTTGCCGAACAGGTGGTTGGCAAATACGCAATTCTTTAAGGGAATTGATGTTTCGTTAGTAGGAAGAAATTTGTGGATTCTACACAAAAATGTACCATATTCTGATCCAGAGGCCGGATTGGCTGCAGGGAACCTACAAGGGGTTCAAAGTGGAGCGTATCCTTCAGTAAGGAATTTTGGATTTAATGTTCGGATGAGATTTTAGGAATTAGATTAAGCGTTTTAAAATGAAAAAACTTATTATATATATCGTACCAATGATCCTATTGGCATCGTGTGCGAAAAGTCTGGATGATTATAATATTGACCAGAAAAATCCAGGGGAAGTTCCGCAAGGTCCGCTATTTAGCAACGCCTTAAAGGAACTAACCGATAATGTGACGAGTCCAAGTGTGAACATCAATGTTTTCCGCTTTTGGATGCAGCAATGGACGGCTACAACTTATCAAGATGAGCCACGGTATAATTTCGTAACTAGAAACATTCAACAAAACTTTTGGAATCCGTTTTATCGGGAAGTTTTGCACGATTTGCTTGAGAGTAAAAGGATTGCGCAAGAAGATGTGGAAATTGAAGAAGATGTGCGAAATAATCAAATAGCTGCTACTGAAGTTGCTTCAATCTACGCTTGGGCTGCTTTAGTTAATACCTATGGTGACGTGCCTTATAATGAGGCTCTTACTGACGTGAATCAACCGGCTTATGACAATGCCGAAGACATTTATGCTGATTTGCTTAATCGGTTGGACGCTGCAATAGAACAGATTGACCCTGCCGCCGAGGGTTTTGGAAGTGCTGACCTTCTTTATGGAGGAGATATGTCGGCTTGGTTAAAGTTTGCTCATAGCTTGAAGCTTCGTTTAGCTATAACTTTGGCAGACATAGATGAGGCGGCTGCGCAACAAGCAATATCTGCGTCTGCCGCGTCTGCATTTACCAGTAATAACGACAATGCGGCTTTCGCCTATCAGACCTCAACTCCAAACAACAACCCCGTATCAGCGAACTTAAATTCGTTGTTTACAACACGTCAAGATTACGTTGCAGGACGACCTTTTATAACCGTTTTGAATAATTTAGACGATCCACGTAGACCAGAATTTTTTACTTCCGTGAATGGAAATTATGTTGGTGGTGTAATTGGCTCTAATAATGTTTATTCGGACAACAGTTCACCAAGTACAAAAGTGATTGCTCCGGATTTTGAAGCGTTATTAATGGATTATTCGGAAGTAGAATTTATTCTTGCCGAAGCTGCTGAAAGATGGGGAATCCTTGGTTCTCCAGAAGAGCATTATAATAACGCAATAAGTGCGTCAATCATTTATTGGGGAGGAACACAAGCGCAAGCAGATACGTATCTCGCTCAAAGTGAAGTGGCCTATGGTACTGCGCAAGGCAACTGGCAACAAAAAATTGGCACGCAAAAATGGATTGCGTTATACAATCGTGGTTTTGATGCCTGGAACGAATGGAAGCGTCTAGACTATCCTGTCTTACAACCCGCCAGTGGAGCAGTAAGTCCGGGTATAATTCCAAACCGTTTAACATATCCACCAAGTGAATATACATTGAATGAATCTAATGTGAATGAGGCAGTCTCGAGATTAGGCGCAGATAATGTGAGGCAGAAGGTTTTCTGGGATGTGAATTAATAAAGCTGAAACGTAAATAAAAAGGCGGTTAACTGCAAAAAGTTAACCGCCTTTTTTATGTCCCGTCGTATGTTTGATTTAGCTAATGAATCATCTCATTAGCTAAATCAAACATACGACGGGACAGATCTTACAGCTAAGGTCTCGTAGGCTTAGGGTGCTGTATCTTTATGTCTGTAGATTTAACATATTCTACACCATCAATTTTGAAATACGTAGTGAGCTTTTCGGGATCATTACTGTAGAAATAACAATCAGCTCAAATATTTACAAAATTGTTACCCGCGCTTACTTGCCAAAACCCTTCCTCCTTTAGTTCCGATACTTTTAATTAAAGCATTAGGACTCTTGTTACGGGCAGATCTACTTTCACATTATATCCGTTTTACCATTGCATGTACTATGAAGCGAGCAGATTTTGAATCCTTATCGACATGTATTATAATTGCCGGGGCATATCTGGCCTTTAAGATGGAGCTATGTTACAGCAGTCTGCGGCATCAGGAATGCTGTTCACTGGGTAGGCTATAAACGCACTTTCTGTTGTATCATGGTGAAAAGCAGCTAAAAACAATTGGAATACGTTAATGCCGTAAGCCTGCTTGTTACAAAGGGAACCCGATTTGTAGGAAAACATAGCTATTTCTGACTACGTGAAAGGATCTTTTTCGTTATTTTTTAAAAAAAAGTTGTAAAATATTTGCTAAAGATTACTTTTGTGAAAAAGTAAGAAATTTTTTTAAAAAAACTTAAATAATATAAAAATATTGAAGCAAGTTTACGATATCGTATTTTTTTGCAAAAAATAGGCGCAAAGAACATTGGTTTTCCAGAATATTGTGCCTTATTTCTTGTGGGTGACCTAAATTTCCTTCGAATCTCAGCCGCTTGCTGTCAAAATTACTTTGGAATGTAAAAAATATGGGAGGATTTAGCTGATTTATGATGAGAAAAATTTACGATCATTCTATTCTTTCTGGTTTATACCGTATAAAACATCAATTGGGCGTGTATGTGCTCGTTATTAAGCCCGGTGAATGAGGTCTCCTAAACCTATTCTTGCCTTATGTAGCAAATTTACCATAATCATATACTTTACTTTTTAATCAATTTAATTTTTTAACCCAAACAAACAAACACATGAAACAAAAACTACTAAGTTTCTTTCTAGTGTGTACCATGCTCTTAGGAGTGGTATATGCGCAAGAGAGACGCATTAGCGGGAAAGTAACTGAAGAGAATGGCAGTGGCTTGCCCGGTGTGTCTGTTGTTGTGACCGGAACAACTAGTGGTACACAGACAGACAATGAAGGAAATTACTCAATTTCGGTTCCGGCCGATGCTAGAACGTTAACCTTTAGTTATATTGGCTATCGGTCTATCACGGAGGAAATTGGAGGAGAGAGTACGGTAAACGTTACCTTATCGCTCGATGCTTCTGAACTGTCTGAAGTGATCGTCACCGGTTATGGTACGCAGCGCAGGCAAGAGTTTACCGGATCTGCATCTTCTGTAAGAGGGGATGTAATCAAATCTATGCCTATTCAGAGTTTTGGGCAGGGATTAACAGGACAAGCAACAGGTGTAAATGTGGTGCAACCGAACGGTCTCTTAAATAACCCGCCTGTTATACGCGTACGTGGTTTGAGTTCCCTGTCGCTGAGTTCATTTCCATTGGTTGTGGTTGATGGTATCCCAATTACTACCGATAACGTTACACAACGTGATGGGGCGAATTTAAATTCGGCAACAAATAACCCTTTGGGGGATATCAACCCGGCAGATATCGAATCAATGGACATCCTGAAAGATGCTGCGTCGGCAGCAATCTATGGATCGAGAGCCGCTGCAGGGGTCTTGGTGATTACCACAAAGAAAGGGAAGCAAGGAAGAACCAACGTTACTTACGATGGATGGATCGGCAACACGCAGGCGATACGCTTACAGGACGTGTTAAACGCAGAGCAGTATGTAGCACATAAAAACACCGCACTGGCCAACGCCTTAGCGATTAATCCAAATGCGGTGCCTGCCAACCAGCGTGACGAAGAAGGCCGTGCGTTTTTCTTAGACTATTATGACGACGGTTCTTTAGTAGATACCCGCTGGTATGATGAAGTTTACCGTTCGGCTTGGCAACAAAACCATAACCTAACCGTATCAGGCGGTACAGAAAAAACAAAGTATTATTTTTCTGCGGGACTGACAGATCAGAACGGATTTTTAAAAGCTAATACTTTCAAGCGTAAAAGTGCACGGATGAATATTGATCATCAGGCTACGGATTGGTTAAATTTGATGGCCAATGTAAACTATACCAATGCACAAAACAATGCGCCGAATAGTGGTTCCATCGATGGTGGAGCTTACGCTTCTTCTGGTCTGGGCCGTATCGCGATGTCTCAGATGCCAAACGTAAGACCGTTCAATTCAGATGGTAGTTACGCCATGGAAAGTAATGCCATCCATCGAGGTGCTAACTTAGTGCCTGCGCAATGGTCAAATCCATATCCCCTAATTGACTTAGATAGGAACTCCTCAGAAACTAGTCGCTTATTGGCTAACTTAGGAGCTACATTGAAACTCGCTGAAGGCTTAAATTTCCGTACAACTTTCTCTTGGGATTTAAGAAATATTGAGAATAAGCGTTTTTGGAACCCACTACAGGGAGATGGATGGAGTAGCACCGGTCAGGCATTTAATAACAATATTCGTTCGGAAAACTGGAACTGGGTCAATACCCTAACTTATGATAAAACATTTGCTGACGTACATAACCTGTCTTTATTAATTGGTTCAGATGCACAGAAAAGAAGAGATGATGCTTGGGGAGCGAATCGTGCGCAGCTAGCAGATCCATTTTACGATCAGTTTCAAGGTGTTTTTCTTCAAAATACGCCCGGCGGGAATTTCATAGATGAAATCGCCTATGAAGCATATCTGGGAAGTGTAAGTTATAACTACGATAACAAATATTACATTAGCGCTAACTACCGTAGGGACGGAAACTCGGCCTTATCTCCTAATAACAGATGGGGTAATTTTGGCGGCGCTTCTGTCGGTTATACCATATCTAACGAGGAGTTCTTTAAGAATTCGAACTTAGCGAATACGATGTCAAATCTTCGGTTAAAAGCAAGCTGGGGAAGGGTTGGTAATGGTAACCTAAATAATTTCTACGGTGCTTATAACTTGTATCAATCAGGAATTTATGGCGGTGTTTCCAGAAACTACTACATTCAGGCTGGTAACGAAGACTTAAAATGGGAAACTAGTACACAGATGAATATTGGTTTGGACGTAGGTTTCTTTAATAACCGCTTGAATTTAGAGGCCAATTGGTACAACAAAGATATAGACAATATGATACTGGGGGTGCCGCAATCACCTTCGAAAGGTATTCCGAATCCGGTGACTGAAAACGAAAATACCATACTGATGAATGTTGGCTCAATGTATAACCGTGGTTTTGAATTCAACATTAACGCTACACCAATTGACAGAGGGGATTTTACATGGACAACAAGTTTGAATTTTTCAACATTGAAAAACGAAGTGACGAGCTTAGTTGACGAAAGTACACCGTTGCTTGCTTATACGTCTGGCTTAGAGTTAACAAGTATTACGAGCGTTGGTTATTCGGCGGCTAGTATCTTTGGGGTAAAAACTGTGGGAGTGAATCCGGAAAATGGGCGTAGAATTTTTGAAACAGTTGATGGCAGACAGGTGCAATATTTGCATGGTGGCGAAGAGTTCGTGGATGCTAACGGTAATACGTTTAGGGCTTCATATACTAATTTAGATGGTACGCCGGCATCTGGTGTAAATATCGCTACTGAGCAACAGATTCTAGGTAATACTATTCCGACTTGGTTTGGTGGTTTTAACAATAATTTCCGCTATAAAGCTTTTGATTTGGGCTTAATTTTTACCTTCTCAGGAGGCAATTATATTTATAACGGAACGCGTGCGGGCCTGTTAGATCAAAGGGTATGGAATAATTCTACCGAAGTATTAAATGCTTGGACACCAGAAAATACCGGGAGTTCCATTCCACGTGCTGTTTATGGTGATAATGTCTCCAATGGTTCTTCGTTCCTGATTTCTGAACATGTGGAGAAAGGAGATTTTCTTCGTCTTCAGAATATAAGTTTAGGATATACCTTACCAACTAGATTATTTGGTAATAGCGGTATTCAATCGGTAAGAGTTTACGGTTCTGCTCAAAATTTATTTCTCATTACCGGATATAGTGGTGTAGACCCGGAAATATCAAGTAATGGTAATCAGAACTTATCTTCAGGTATTGAACGTAACTCAGTTCCGCAGGCAAGAACATTCACCATGGGATTGACAGTAGGATTTTAAATTAATTCAACAAAAAAATATTATAATGAAATCAATATATAGAAAGCACACAAGAAAACTGTTGAAGGTTTCTTTTGCTACGTTGGTTTTTACGGCAAGCTTATCGAGCTGTAGTAAAGACTTCCTAAACTTGAGACCGGAGCTGAATATTCCGGAGGATAATATGTTTGATACTCCTGAACGTATTCTTACGCATGTTCACGGGCTATATGCTTCGGCAAAGGATGGGCGCTTGATGGCAGGGCGGTATTTTATATACAACGATATACGCGCCGAGGAGTTTGTGAATCGAACCACGAACGGTGTGACAGGATTAAATGTATATAATCATACCAATGATGCTGCTACAACCCAGGTTAATAATTTCTGGATACAGGGGTATATGACCATCAACCGGGTCAATAAATTCTTGGAGGATTTTGATTTATACCCAGGCGTTGTCAGCCCAGAGTTGGAAGCAAACTATCGTGCAGAAGCTAAGTTTGTACGTGCCTGGATGTATTACGCGTTGGTGCATATGTTTGCTACACCATATACACAAGACAACGGTGCTTCCCCCGGCTTACCTTTACGTTTACAGGCTGAAACCAATACAGAGAACAATTCCTTACCAAGGAGCACTGTTGCTGAAGTTTATCAACAGATTTTGACGGATCTTAACGAAGCCGAAGCAGACCTGCCTGAAAGTGGTAGCGCTGATAAAACGCGGGCTTACAGAAATACAGCAATTGCGCTTAAAACACGGGTATATTTAGCGATGGGAGACTATCCAAATGTTATTGCAGAAGCAAATAAGATTGTTTCGCCGGCAGCGCCGTTTACCTCTCCTGACGGAAGTTTGGGACTGGAAACTTCTGTCGAAATTGCATTTGCCACTCCTTACGCGGGTAACAATAGAGAAAATATTCTATCGATGCCTATGGAAGAGAATAATGCACCAGGAACACAGAATCAAATGGGTTATTATTATAATACTGGAAATGGTAATATTGAGTATTATCTTAATACCACAACTGGAAACTTAGGTGGTATCTATGCGCACCCGCAGTGGGGAGAGAATGATGCGCGTAAAACGCAATTAACCGCAGAAGCCTCTGGTTTACAGATTTTGACTAAATGGGCCGGCGAAGCGCCTTTTATCGATTGGATTCCTGTTATTCGTTATGCCGAAGTGTTATTGAACTTAGCAGAAGCTGAGGCTGAGGCGGGCGATCAAGCGCGTGCATTGGCTTTGGTAAACGCTGTACATACGCGCTCTGATGCTGAAAATCCATTAACAAGCTCAGGCAACGAAGACTTGATCGAAAAGATTCTAACAGAACGTCGTATCGAATTATTAGGCGAAGGCTTCAGGGCTCCTGATTTGATGAGGAGGGGACAAGCTATACCGTCTTATGGCGCAGGAGGGATGATTAGTCCTAACTCGTCTTCTTATGTTTTCCCGATTCCGGTAGGGGAAGTACAAACAAACCCTGATCTTTAACTATTAAAATAAAAATAATAAAGAGGTAACTTAAAATTACCTCTTTATTATTTTACGAGCTAATTTTTAATTGTTTAAGACCGCTACTTTTTTTCATAATAATTATTGTTAAAATGATTTAGCTAACGGTAAGAGTAGTTTTAGGAATAAATATTTCTATTTTTCCTTAGCCTTCCGGTTACAAGAACTTAATCTTTTTTGCATTTTTTTTACAAATAACTCTTGTAACTTCTCAGACAAATAGTATTTTTGTTAAAAATGTTAAATAATCACTATTAATATTACGACAATACTATTTGAGAAAAATTTACCAGAAAACCCATAATCAAGTATACAAGTCTTCTGTTTAAAGAGTGCCTTTCATTAGGTTTTCATTGCCGAAGTTTTAGCTCCCTATTAGCAAGCTTGTATTGCCATAAGCCGTTTCGTTTATTCCCAAATAGTCTTGTCATAAATCAACTGATATTGTAAAAAAACATGACAGGAAATTTTCTCTATTTCTGTGTTCCGGTTAAAAGGGTAAAATGCCAGTTAGGTGTTTACGCTTTAGTAATAAAACCGGGCGAATAATCTGCCTGCCTATCTCAATAGCCTTCCCAACGTATATTAGTTTACTAATTTATATTTTTTAATCAATTTAATTTTTAATCAAAACTAACAAACACATGAAACAAAAACTACTAAGTTTCTTTCTTGCATGTACATTGCTTATTGGAGCGGTACATGCACAGCAAAGAGTGATTAGGGGTAAGGTTACATCCGCAGCAGATGGGGCCACTCTTGCAGGAGCCACAGTTTCGGTAGTAGGAACGACTGTATCCGTACAGGTGAGTTCTGATGGTAATTATGAAATCAATGTACCTGGTGGCGCTACGGAGCTATCCGCTTTTTATCTGGGGTTTGATAGGCAGACTATTGCCACCGAAGATAAATCGGTTATTAACTTTGCTTTATCGGCGAGCTCTGAAATGCTGTCGGAGGTTATCGTGCATGTTCCCTATGGATCAATGCGTAAAACGGCATTTACTGGATCTGAATCTACCATTTCAGCGAAGAATTTTGAAAATCAGCAGGTATCGTCATTTACGCGTGCATTAGAGGGGGTCGCTCCGGGTGTTCAAGCAACGAATGGTGGTGGTGCTCCAGGAACGAGTGCAGACATACGTATAAGAGGTATAGGTTCTGTGAATGCTAACAGCAGTCCGCTTTACGTAGTAGACGGCGTTCCGTACGTAGGCTCGAATATATCATTATCAACAGATGATATAGAGACAACTACCGTTTTGAAAGATGCTGCTGCCACTGCGCTTTATGGATCTCGTGCGGCAAACGGTGTTGTCATGATCACAACAAAGAAAGGGCGTGATGGTAGTCCAGAGCTCGCCTTCACTGCACGGACAGGCTTTGTGAACAGAGCAATTCCAGAATACGATAGAGTAAATGTGCCTCAGTATTATGAAGGCATGTGGCATGCAACCTATAATCGAATTATAAGAACACAGCGAGCTGATGGAACTTTTCCTACAGCTGAAGAGGCAAGACAATCAGCTTCTACAAGTTTAATCCCGGGGAATCTGGTGTACAATAATACGGATCAGCCCAATAATTTGGTGGTACTGCCAAATGGTCAATTTAATCCTGATGCAAGTATCTTGTATCAAGACGACTGGCAAGATGTATTGTTTCGTTCACCTTTTCGCCAAGACTACAACTTAAATGTAAGAGGTGGTACTGATAAGGGAAATTATTACATATCTATGGGTTACCTAAACGAGCCCGGGTATGTTAAATTTACAGGCTATGAGCGTTTTACTGGTAGAGTGAACGTAAATAGCAAAATAAAAGAATGGCTTAGTGCAGGGTTAAATGCTGACGGTGCACTTGGTTACCAGGATAATCTCTTAGCAGACGGTACTTTTACTACTAACCCCTTCTACTATACTCGAATCATGGGGCCTATTTATCCGGTATGGCAGAGAGATCAATCCGGAAGTATCGTGATTGATCCGTTGACAGGCCAGCAAGTTTTAGATTGGGGAACCAATGCGCAGATGGGAGCTCGTCCATATGCGGGTAACTCCAATCTATTAGGGTCGTTGGATCTGGACGACCGCTCGGGCAAAACCGGAAATATGAACTTCAATACCTATTTAGAAGCACGGTTTTTAAATAATTTTACGTTTAGGACGACTTTAGGAGGTAACTACTTTAATAGATACGGTACCACGTTCCAGAACCCAGAGTTTGGTGACGCGGCAAATGTTTCAGGTCGTTCCACCAAAAATCAAACACGGCAATTGTCGTTTACTTTCAACCAAATTTTGACCTACGATAAAACCTTCAATGAGGATCACCATTTAAATGTACTAGTGGGGCATGAAAATTACCGCAATACTAGAAACTTTCTAAATGCTACGCGATCAGGTTTCCCTTTCCCAGGGAACACGGAGTTAGCACCAGCGGCAACATTAGAGGCGGCCTCTTCTTATGAAGATTACCATAGAATTGAGGGGTATTTAAGCCGTGCGAATTACAGCTATAAAGAGCGTTATTTATTTTCGGCTAGCTTTCGTCGTGATGGAACATCAAGATTTTTTCCCGGTATCGGTGGCGAATCCAGCAACCAGTGGGGTAACTTTTTCTCTATAGGTGCTGGTTGGAGGCTTTCAGAAGAAGCATTTCTACAGCATGCAACTTGGGTAAATGAGTTGAAATTAAGAGGAAGTTATGGTGAACAAGGTAATGAAGGGGTTCAAAGAACAAGACCGACAGGCGAAACAGATCAAGAAAATCCAGGCAATACAAATATTGATAATTTCTATGGTTGGCAGAGTCTTTACACCTTTGGATGGAATAATGTTAACTTCCCCGGGGTAATTCTAAATAGCTTACCTAATCAAGGGTTGACCTGGGAAAAGAACAGAAACCTGAATATTGGTCTCGATTTTCAATTATTTAATAATAGAATAGAAGGTTCGGTAGAATGGTATAACCGTGAGTCTTCTAATTTATTATTCCAAGTGCCGCTTCCCCTATCTACTGGTGGCCTCTCTACAGGAGATGCCAGTATTTGGAGGAACGTGGGTACGATGTATAATAGAGGTGTTGAAGTACAGTTGGGATACAACGCCATTCGCAAAACTGATTTTGACTGGAGAATTGATTTAAATCTAAGTCATTATCGCAATAAGGTGACGAGACTGGCTCCGGAAAATCGTGAAGGTGGGATTATTGAGGGTACCAAAAAAATCATGGAAGGTGAAGACGTATACAGATTTTGGCTTCGCGACTATGCAGGTGTAGATCCGGACAATGGAGACGCGCTTTGGTATCAAGATGTTTTAGATGATAGCGGTAACCCAACAGGAGAGAGAATAACGACCAATAATATCAACCAAGCTAGCTTCTATTATCACGGGTCGGCTATTCCAGATCTATTTGGAGGACTTACCAACTCTTTTAGATATAAAGGTTTTGATTTATCTGTGTTATTGACGTTCCAATTGGGAGGGCAGTTCTATGACGGTAACTATGCTGCTCTAATGCATATGGGAAGTTACGGATCTAATTGGCATGCCGATATTTTAGATGCCTGGAAACAGCCTGGTGATGTTACTGATGTACCTAGATTGCAAAATGCCATTGCTGCCGCAAATGCTGGAAACTCGCAATCGTCTAGATTTTTATTCGATGCATCTTATTTGAACATTAAAAACATCACTTTCGGGTATAACCTGCCGCAACAAGTAGTTAATAATATCGGGTTGACACGTTTGCGCGTATTTGCGAATGTGGACAATGCCCATATTTTTACTTCCAGAAAAGGAATGGATCCTCAAAGGGCATTTACGGGTGTATCGGATTTTACATACCCAACGATGCGTAATTTTACTTTTGGTGTTACTATTGGATTATAATCAGTAAAAGAAATGAAAAGAACTATAAAGAAATTATACCCTTTTGCAATTGCGATAGCTTTAACAGCTACGGCTTGTAAAAAGGAATATCTGGAAACGTCTCCCACTTCTAGCATTGATGCTAATGAAGTTTTTACGACAACAGACGGCGCAATGGTTGCCTTAAATGGTACCATAAGATCAATGTACAGCTCGCTGACCAATCACGGCAATTTTGGACAGAAGTCCTATGATTTGGTATTGGACCTAATGGGTGAGGATATGGTAGTACATAAGCAGGGATATGGCTGGCTGAATACCGATTATAACTACTCCGCTCCAAGTAATGCTAATCCTGACCAGCGACCGGACCGTACCTGGTTTTATTATTACAGAATTATAAGCAATGCGAATCGAATTATAGACGGTTTAGATGAGGCAATCGGTTCTGAAGAAGATAAAGCATCAATAAGAGGGCAAGCATTGGCTTTGAGAGCACATTCTTACTTTTATCTAGTGAACTTTTTTGGACACAATAGCTTGTCAGGAGCAGGGGTGCCCTTATATACGGAACCTACATCGGAGGGAAATCCAAGGTCGTCTGTACAGGAAGTTTACAACCTTATTTTTAGTGATTTAAGTGAAGCTGAAACCTTATTAGAGGGTAAATCGAGAATTCATAGGTCGCACGTGGATTTGGCAGTAGCTCAGGGTATTCATGCACGTGCAGCATTGCAAATAGGTAACTATGATGCTGCTTTGGAATACGCAACTAAAGCTATCGAATCAAGTGGACTGTCTCTTTACACCGCGCAGCAGCATACTGCGGCTGGATTTAATACCTTAAGTGCACCTGAATGGCTGTGGGGACTCGAAGTGATCGTTGATCAAGCGACGATTTTTGCATCTTTCTACTCTCATATAGATAATCGTGAGGCAACGGGAGGTTATGCTGCTTTAGGTACACAGAAAAAAATTACCAAAGCGTTGTATGATCGTATACCAGAAGGTGATGTTCGTAGGAACTTATTCAATGGGAGCCAAAATCCAGATTTGCCTATTTATTCTCAAGTTAAATTTCAATTAAGACAACCTGGTAACTGGGCATCCGATTACCTGTTAATGAGGTTAGCCGAAATGTATCTGATAAAGGCAGAAGCAGAAGCGCGCTTGGGTAATGCAGCACAGGCTACTGAAACGCTACAAACATTGGTATCTACCCGTTATCCTGCTTATAATGCAGGAGCTTTTAGTGGTAATGCCTTACTGGAGGAAATCCTGTTGCAGAGGAAAATAGAACTGTGGGGTGAAGGCTTCGGTTTATTAGACGTGAAAAGACTAGGTAACGGTCTTAATAGGCCAACAGGCGATGGTAATCATGGTGGTGGAGATTTAAATAGTGACGCTAATGCCGCGAATTTCGCCCCTGGGGAACTTGTGTTGCCAGCAAATACGAATAGGTGGTTGTTTGCAATTCCTCAGGATGAAATAAATGCAAATGGGGCATTGACGGCCGCCGATCAGAATCCTCAATAAATGAATGCAACCTAAAAATGTAGTCGTTTTTTGACCGCATACCTATTACAAGTAAATACGGCAGTCTTTATTGCCGTATTTACTATTTAAGATGAAATAATGTCTAAACCTAAATTTCTTCTTAGCTTATTTTTCTGTGGGATACTATTCTTCACGGAAGAGTCCTTTTCTCAGGGCGTTGACACCACATACTTACCTTCCAGATTACTAAACGGAAAAGTGTACAAACAAGATCATGGTAGTTTAAAGGGCGATCCCGGTTACTTGTTTAGTACCTTTTCTGACAGTTGTGAGATTATGTATGATGGTGTCTACTTTAAGAAGGTACCGTTGTTTTATGATCTGATAAAACAGGAGGTGATTTATTATGACGTAGATAAAAACCTGCCATTGTCATTAAATAAAGATCTGATCAGTAGTTTTGTTATTGGTGGCGACAAGTTTATACATGTTTTTTCAGGTGAGGAGGGAATAGAAAAGGGTTTTTATAAAGTCATATTTTCGGGAAAGGAATTTGAAGCCTTAGTGGCCATTAGTAAGAGCATCAAGGAAAATTCATTATCAAATGAAATCGTAAATGAGGTTGTGGCGGATTCTCGGCATTATGTAAGAGTGAGGGGCCGTTTTCATAAGGTCACATCAGAAAGAGCGCTTAGTCGCTTATTGAAAAAAGATATAAAGCTAGACATACGATTTAAGGAAGAGCCTGAAGCGTACATAAAGACTTTTTTATCATTGGTTGATCATCAATAGTCTTTTATACTTTTATGCGTAAGTTATTAACTACTTTTTTATTGACCGTTTTATACGCCTCAAGTGTTGTTTCTGGCTACGCCCAACAACATAAGGAGATCAGTTTCAGAACTTATGTTCAGCATACAGAGAATCGATCATCTGTTCGGTTTTATTATGATGAAAAGTTGCTGGATACGGTTAAAGTTTCTTATGACGATGATGATGAAATTTTAGTGGCCTTTAAGGAAGTATTTAAAAAAATGGATTATGGTGTTTCTATAGATTCATCAACCAATAGAATATTTATTACCACATTACCTTTAATATCAACCTATTTGCCGAAAAAGGACGTTCGAGCAGAAGAAAAAGTTTCTGCGAATACGCTAAAAAGTCCGCTTACACCGTTGAGGGATAAGGGAAGAGTGGTGGAAAGAAATGAATTAGTTAAGCTGGGCACTCGGCAAACCAATGACATTAATGGAAATTTTTTCATAACGGGAACTATCGTTAATAAGGCAGATGGAAAGCCGATTAATCATGCAAGGGTACTTTTTGAGAATCGATTTAGGGACTCCATTTTTACTGATAAAAATGGAAAATTTAAAGCGGAGTTATTGCCCGGAAGAACAAATGTAACCATTCGAAGCTTTGGAAAAGGGCTTTTTAGCTGTCAGTTAATGGTTTACGATGATGCGACACTGATCTTTGAGCTTTTTGACGAAATGAATCTGCTTGATGAGGTCGTTATCAATAGTGAAAGGCATAATCTTGAAAGACCTCAACTTGGGCTTGAAAAGCTTTCCATACAGCGAATCAAGCAGATTCCAACGGTATTTGGCGAGGCAGATGTAACGAGAGCAATACTTACGCTTCCTGGTGTTCAGGCAGTCGGCGAAGCCGCAAATGGTTTTAACGTTCGTGGTGGCGCAACAGATCAAAATCTAGTACTATTGGACAAGGCGACGGTATTTAATCCCGCTCATTTTTTTGGATTTTTTTCTGCTTTTAACCCTGACGTAATTGAAGGAGCGGAACTTTATAAAAGCAGCCTTCCGGTACAATATGGTGGCCGTTTGTCATCTGTCTTAGAGGTGAAGGAAAAAACACCTAATATGGAAAAATTTAGTGGGTCCGGTGGAGTGGGTCCGCTGACGGGACGTTTGAGTCTTGAAGGACCAATAGGAAGTAAAACCAGTGTTTTATTATCAGGAAGAACCACTTATTCCGACTGGCTGTTGAATTTGATCCCGGAAGATCAATACAATAATGGATCGGCGCAGTTTTATGACGCTAACTTTATGATGCGGCACGAACTCAATAACAGATTTTCTGTTTCAGCCTCAGGCTATCTAAGTAGAGATCGTTTTGCTTTTTCCGGTGACACGACTTATAGCTATAAAAATCAACATGCAAACCTAAGGTTAAATAGCATATTAAGCAGTTCATTAACGGGGGACTTTGTGTTTGGTTATGACCAATATAGCTTCCAGGTTCAAGGGCAGGAGCAGGCTAACAACCGGTATCAGTTGGAATATAAAATCGGGCAGGCATTTCTCAGAGGCGACTTTAAATGGAAGAACTCCGAAAATAGCAGCACATCATTTGGTGTGAATGCTATTTTGTATCATCTAAACCCTGGAAGCTTAAGGCCCATTGGCACAGAGTCGCTTGTTCAACCCGATGAAATACAGTCCGAAAAGGCCTTAGAGACAGCATTGTACGTGGGGAATGAATGGAAAGTCAGTGAAAATCTCTTTTTGGACGTTGGTTTGAGATATGTATTGTTCAATAATATTGGTCCCCAAAATATCAATGAATATGCGGAAGGCCTGCCCGTAAGCACGTCAAATATCACAGGAATAACATCATACCAAAAAGGCCAGGTTATTAACACCTATCATGCCCCTGAATTTAGGCTAAATATACAGCAACTACTTTCAGAAACCAGTTCGCTGAAGGTCGGTTTTAACAACTCAAGACAGTATATTCATATGCTCTCTAATACTACTGCTATTACGCCTACTGATATATGGAAATTAAGCGATCGTTATATCCGTCCACTTAATGGATATCAGACTTCCTTGGGTATATATAAAAACTATAACCATCATACTATAGAAACTTCAGCTGAGTTGTACTATAAAAAAATGCATAATTTATTGGATTATAAAAGCGGAGCCTCCTTAACGATGAACCATGCTATTGAAACTGATGTGATTCCTACAGAAGGAAGAGCATATGGAATGGAGTTAATGCTTAAGAAGCTGACAGGACGACTCAATGGTTGGGTTAGCTACACTTACTCCCGGATAGAACAACGGACACACGCGCAAAACCCAGCAGATCAAATTAATCAAGGGGCTTATTATCCGGCAGGTTTTGATAAACCGCATGATTTTACGCTCGTCGGAAATTATAGATTTTCACAACGTTATGGCGTTTCATTTAATGTTACCTATAGCACGGGTAGACCAATAACATTGCCGCTTGGTAGGTATGAGTATGGAGGCAGCCAGAGAGTTTTGTATAGCGATCGTAATAGTTACCGTATACCTAATTATTTTCGGACGGACCTGTCGTTCAATTTGGAAGGTAGTCACAAAATTAAGAAGTTAGCTCATAGCTCGTGGTCGGTCGGGGTTTACAATTTAACAGGGAGGGAAAATCCATTTTCTGTATTCTATATGGCAGAGGGTGGGCAGATCAATGGGTATCAACTGTCTGTTTTTGCAAGACCAATTCCTTTTATTAATTATAACTTCAAATTTTGATCTGATAGGAATGCAAGGTAAAATAGTATATACATTATTGATTGGCCTAATGGCAATTTCCGCCTGTAGAAAGCCTTACGATCCGGTGATTGGCGAGGAGAGCAGGGTGGGAGTATTGGTTGTTGAAGGTTTTATCAATTTGACCGGTGTGACTGAGGTTCGTCTTAGCAGAACGGGTTTCTTGGATGATTCTGTTGTACGACATCCGGACCGGGGAGCTATTGTTCAAATAGAAGGGGAGAATGGAGACTTGATCAACAGCTTGGAAACAGCTCCCGGAGTATATCAAACGGATACTATAGCATTGACGAAGGAAGTTAATTATCGTATCCGTATTAGAGACCAGGAAAATGAGGAATATTTGTCAGATTTTGTACAGCTTTTAATAACACCGCCTATTGAAAAATTAACTTGGGAGGAGATCGATGCCGGGATTGATTTAAAGGTTAGTACAGATGGAGCATTAACCAATACCTCATATTTCCGATGGGATTTTTTTGAGGACTATGTCTTTTATACACCTTTCAATTCTAGACTTATTTTTGAAAATGATCAAGTTAGAAGGAGAAATGCAGATGAACAAGTATTTCGTTGCTTTAGGAATCAGCGTTCTACAAATATACTCATTGGGAATACGCATGGACAAAGTAGTTCATTGATAGACGATTTTTACTTGAAAACTATTCCTAGGGGATCAGAACTTTTAACCGAAAGATATAGTGTTTTAGTTGAGCAAACGGCGTTAAGTAGGGAGGCTTATATGTTTTGGGACCTCATTAGGAAAAATTCGGAAGATTTGGGGGATATTTTTGGAACGATGCCTTCAGAATTAATTACCAATATTCAATGCATTTCAAACGCGAATAAGCAGGTAATAGGATTTGTCGAAGGTGGAAAAAAGGCAAGTAAACGGATCTACATCAACAATAATAATCTAAGCCGTGAATGGGTGGCAAAAGAGAATATATATGGTGATTGTACACCGGAAAGTGTTTTTATTGATGAAGTCAATTCACCCCTTATTGTTTTTGCGGGGGGAATGGTTCCCGTGGATGAAATTTATAGTAACGCTACGTCTTTGTTAATTGGTTATACATACGCTAATCCTCGGTGTGTTGATTGTACGATAAGGGGTTCCGCGAGGCCGCCTATGTTTTGGAATGAAAATGAATAGCTGTATGGCATATAATTATAGATCTTTTATCATCTTATTTTTTTATGTAAGCTTTTTTCAGCTTCATCAGGCATTTGCAAATCCGGGCTGGAACAATCAGCCTGAAAGTGTTTATCTTCATATTTCGAAAAGTACTTACCTGCCTGGAGAAACGATCTGGTTTAACATTTATGAGCTTGGGAATGGAGAAACTTCTATAGGCCCTAAAATTACTTATGTAGAGGTTTTGGATGCTCATTCGTTTGTTATAGCGCAAACAAAAGTATTGCTAGATGACGGAACCGGGGAGGGAGAATTTCAGCTACCGGTGGCGATATCTTCCGGTACTTATATCGTTGTAGCCTACACAGAGCGGATGAAATCATATGGACAGGAAAGTTTCTTCCGTAAAGATTTACTGATCGTTAATCCCTCGGACGAAATAATGCCGACAGCAGAAAAATTACCTAAAAATTTGAGTGTTAGGTTGGAGAACTATAAGCTGGTGGCCGACCTGGATAATAGGATTGTGGTGCAGTTGGTGGATGAATATGGTAGGGGGCTTGATTACCAGGGAGAAATAATCGATGCTGATAAGCAAGTTATTGAAACGTTTAGTTCCTCTGCCTTTGGATTAGGACAGGTTAGTTTTATACCGAAGTTGCATCATCAGTATCATATAATAGTAAAAGATGAGCAAGGGCATATATTTGAAAAAGAAATGCCTAAAGTTGAAAGTGAAGGATTCTTGCTGCGGCTTTATCATACGACTTCATCAATAGTGTTAAAGGGTCAGTACAGTAACGCTACTACTGAAAATCAGTTTTCTCTCGCTATTTATCATAAGGGCGAAAAGGTTTTAGAAAGAGAATACGATACCGACGTATACGCTTCCCTTAACGATTCCCTTGATTATGCGGTACTCCCGGAAGGTATTTCATATGTTGTGGTTAGAAATGCAATGAACGATATCTTGGCAGAGCACGCGCTATTTAAGACGCCCGATCGTAATGGGTTTACTGTAAACGAATTACAGGATTCTTACAACCGTAGATCGTTTATAAAACCGGTTTTCGATATGGCTGATACGGACGAAAAAACTACCCGTTTTTCTATTTCAGTTTATAGAGTTGACGACTTACAGCAACAGGACGTAAGGGATATCGCCACGTATTATTACTTAGAATCAGATTTAGAAGGAAAGATTGAGCAACCATTAGACTATTTCAATGCTATAAAAGGGACAGAGGATTTTATTAATTTAGATAATCTATTGATTTTTTATAGGAAAGACCAGCGTTTTAACGAGGAGATAATGACGGATGTTATAGGCCAGCCAGCAACTTTTAAATTCACATCGTTAAATGATAATCAGCCAATAATTTTAAAGAATGCTTACATAGGGCTTGTGGGCTCCTCGCCAAATTATTACGTTTCGAAAACAGATAGTTGTGGAATGGCAACCTTTGATTTGAGGTATATTCGCGGGTTGCAGACTTTAGCCATTGGTATTCATGGAGAAAATAGCCAAATTGAGGAGGTCTCGCCTTTTTATAAGCATAAGGCTTATAAAGTATACCCGTTTAAAGAAAGGGCATTGATTTCGAAAGAAACGCTGCTACAGTATTATATAAATAATCAACTAAATCTACGGTTTAATTTCCCTGATGCAGGTGAAGTGCAAACGCAAATGATTGACACACGTATAATTCCCTTTTATTACACCCCTGATGTTAGTTATGACCTGAATAAGTATAAAAGGTTCGCAACGTTACAGGAAACTTTTCATGAATATATACGAGAGGTAATGGTGCGACGGTCACAAAATAATTTTAGTCTTAGAATTCTAGATGAAAAAGCAAATACCTTTATGGGAAACAATCCGTTAATTTTACTTGATGGGGTTCCTATGACAGCTGAGTACTTCCTCAACTATGACCCTGCAAAGATTGAAACGATAGAGCTAATCACAGACACTTATATCTACGGGCCGAATATTTATGATGGTATCTTAAGTGCTAAAACTTCTTTTTTGTCGGGCGATTATCCAATAGATGCAGAAGTGACCTTGTATAAGTATAATGGTTTATTAAACCAAAATACTTTTCAGGCCCCCTCGTATCTAAACGAGGATGAACTGAAAAGTAAAAAACCAGATTTTAGGAATCAACTTTTCTGGAGTGTCATCGAGGGGGAACAGACGAAGTCTTTTTTTTCTTCCGACTGGAGCGGAGAATATATTATTGACATTCAAGGGATAAGTGCCAGTGGCAGAGTTATGTCTTCAAGAGCCGTTTTTAAGGTGAAAGATTGATCTAATAGACAGAGCGATGAACATCGGCTAATTACATTGATTTATGTTTGGAAAACCCTTTAGTGAAAAGCTAGATAGAGATGGGTGTCTTTGACGCTTTTCAAACAATAGTTTTTGCATACCATTAATGAATTTTGATAAAAATCACCTGTTACAAACTAAAATTGATAATATATTGGATTTTATCTATGTTTGGGAAAACATTACCTTGAGTTATGCCCTATCAATGTATCATCATAGACGATGAGCCCGATGCTCTGGAGATATTGAACGATTATATTCAGCAGATATCCGAGTTGGAGGTTGCTAAAAGTTATACCGATCCTGTAAAGGCAATGGCTGAGATAGCACAAGGAGATCTGGTCGATTTTGTTTTTATGGATATTGATATGCCGCTCATTTCAGGGATCGATTTATCGAAAGCCATTCGCGCTAAAACAGAGAAGCTGATATTCACCACAGCACACACTAAATATGCCTTTGAGGCTTTTGAAGTGGAAGCGGATGCGTACCTGCTAAAGCCCTTTACTTTTGCTAAGTTTGCGTTGGCGATTAATAAACTTATTAAGACGGATATTGTAAGCGCACAAACAATAGATAAGGCTAAAGATTTTTATGTCAAAACAACAGAAGAAAGGAACCGATTTGTAAGAATTAAATTCGATGATGTTATTGCGGTGGAAAGCGTCAAAAATTATATTAAGATATATACAACCACCGAAGAAGTAATTACCTATCTTACTTTGAAAGAGATAAAAGAGAGGTTAGATGAAACCGCAAATTTTATTCAGGTACACCGCTCTTTTGTTATTTCAAAGGATTACATTGAAAAGGTAGAAGGTAGCTTGGTAAAACTTCCCAATAACATGTTAGTACCCATAGGAACTTTTTATAAAGATCCATTTTATGAGTACTTAGCAAAAAATACAATAAAGACTGGCCGTCACAACTGACCAGCCTTTAACCAACCAACTAAAACTATAGTATAAAAAGTTAAAAATAAGAAGTAGCTGAAACGGTAAAAGTCATACCCGTTGTTGTTGGATCCTTCTCGCCAGTTTTAGCTTTCTTGCTGTTTTTAAATACGAAGAGCGTTTGTTTTTTTAATTTGAATTTTTTCATAGCCTTTTTCTTTTAAAGCTCTTATTTATTTTTTTTAGAAACAAAAAGTTTACACCAAACTAGCTTTTCCTTACACGAAACTGCTATAAACAGCAACAAAATGTTCTTAACCATCCAAAAGTTCATTAAAAGAAAGAAAATACATATTGTAGCTTGGGCTTCTTTTATTATCTACGAAACATTAATAATTGGTTTTGCAACGCAAAAGTTTAGTGAGATTGGCGACTATATCATTCATTATAGTTACAATATATGTTTTTTTTATTTTCATGCACATGTTACTTTGTATCACGTATTTCGGTTTAAAAATAGAAAAACTGTTTACTGGATATTACCATTGGCTACGTTATTAGAAATAATACTGTATACCAGCTTACTTTATGTCATTAATCTAACGGCATCTACTTTCCCTTATATTACGGGTATATCAGAGGTGGTTTTTAATAAGAGCTTCATACTAAAATCTGTTTGGCGCTCTTTATATTTTGTCGGTTTTTCTAGTGGATATTATTTTCTGATCACATTTTTGAAGGAGAAAGAACATACAACTGAGCTTGAACGTCAGCGGCTCAATCAGATTATTGGCCAACAGAAAATGGAACAGGAGCTGGCAAAAGCACAAAATGCTTATTTAAGAGCTCAAATTAACCCACACTTTTTATTTAATACGCTCAATTTTATTTATAATAAAACAAGAAAGTCAGCACCCATTGCTGCTGATGCTATTCTTACACTTTCTGCCATGATGCGTTACGCTATAGAAGCGGGGGAAGATAAAGGAAACATCTTGATTGAAGAAGAAATAGAGCAGGTACATAATTTGATTCACCTGCATCGACTAAGACAGAATGATCAGATCTATTTTGAGATAGTGGCTCAAAATGATGTGAAAAAAATTCGCATTATTCCGCTGATTCTTATTACGCTAGTAGAAAACATCTTTAAACATGGAAATCTTTCGCTTAAGCATCACCCAGCAATAATTAAAGTCTACATGTTGGATGCTAAACTTTATATTGAGACAGATAACTTGATTAATGCCATACATAATAAAACTGGCTTTAGTAAAGGTCTGGAAAATATAGAAAAGCGATTAAAAAATGCTTACGGCAATGCTGCCACCTTCGAGCACGAGGCAGACGCGCGTAATCATTTCAAAACGCAGGTGATGATTAATGTGGAGACGTTACACGCTTTTGCTTTGCCAATAGATATTTTAGATGATACTGGTAAATAACGAGTTCGTGCATGCGCTGATCGGTTGGAAAAAGTCTATTAATATGCATGTGTACAATATCAACCATCAACTGTTGTCTTCGTTTATTATGGTCTATGGTGCTCAGAAGTAACACTAAATGCTGTACGGTTCGGTGATAAGCTTTTTCCAATGTTTTGTTTAGCACTGGTATACCGATGTTATCTTTTAGTGAGATGTAACTTTTGTTTATTTTTTTGAATGCAGTGGTATGTATACTCATTTCACTGGCGAAGCTATCTGCCATACGTTGTATGTACTGACGCTGATCATGAAGGGGGAGACCTAGACCTTCCAGTACATCGTTTATAAATCTTAAGGTCATACCATATAATAATTGGTCACTTCTGCAGTGCCGCAGGAGTTTTAGTACATATTTGCTATCACTACAGAAGTAACGCTGGATTTCATCCACTGTTCTTACGCCATACCGTTCAATCTCCTGAATATATGGTTTGATCTGCCAATCACTAACAATGCCCTGATTAAAATAGCTTTCAATAAGATCTGCCATCTGTTTGATTAACTGCATTGATATGTTCCCTGATTTTAACTGGAGTCTAAGTCGGATATGTGGTGCAGGGTGGGGATATCGAATGAAAAACCAATTCTTAATGAGCTTTTTTACTGATTGCAGGTACGTATCAATAAGGGCTGTTAACACCTGATTGCTACGTAAGGTATGCGAGTAGATTTCGAAGTATAACCATTCATTACCGGGTAAATGAATAGGACGTTCTTCCTGATAAATGGGAACCGGTGTTTCCTTACTTGTCGGTTCGTAAACGACCTCACTATGTGAGAAGCTTACGATGTATTCTTCTAGATAAGGTTGGTTCTTTTCGTCTTGTATCGAAGGTCTTTCGGGAAGGAAGGCCTCTGTTATATATAGATATTTCTTCCCCAAACAATAGTTTATAAAATAGTTTAAATCCTCGCTGTTGACCATATTAAAGCACAGCATTTGATCTCCGTTACCGCATTTGAAGTATTGTGGGATGTTATTTACCTTCAGCCAATTCGTTAAAAATAATAGCAGATCATCTTTGTCCGTTTGCTTATATAGTTCCTCAGGCACCTTCCACATCCGCGGAGACAATATTAGATTTTTGTAATAAATTCTAGGATAATAATCTAGAGATGGGAAAAAGTCCTTTAAATGTATATTAAGATTTGTTTGTATATGCTGATGCTGTAGGTCACAGAAAAAGCGATATACAGAAAGGTCGGATCTGGAATAGTTATAAGCGGAGGCAAGGCGGGGGATAATCCGCTTATTATACTTTTTTGATCGTAATATAATTTCGTTCTGCCGAACACTGACCATGATGTCGTTCAATGAAAGATAACCGGTGGTTTCTGGCCAGGAAAGTATGGGTAATTCGTAGTTATAAATGCATTTCCGCCTGTTTACATTGTCTACCGTTTTTTCCGCTTGATAACCAATGTCGAAAAAGAGGACTTCTGGATTGGCCTGTTCCTCCAGTAAAACAATATCCCGGCACGTTTCATTTACCTTTTCGTTTGCTAAAGTGAAGCGACCGAGTAAGGCGTTGGCCGTACTACCTCCAATGTGTTTAACGATGATATGGTTGTCTACTAATTGCACAATGGCTGAAAATGTATTAGGCAGTATTGTTGCTTCTGACGGTTTGCTCGCTGAAACAAACTCTTCCAAGCGAATTTTTTGTTTGTGAATGATTTTATTCAATATGAAATGTTGCAATGGGCCATATGTAATAGTTGTGTTCAAGGCGGGCGGGTTGGGGGACTTTAACTCATCTAACAGGGTGCTGTAAGTGGACGCTGTTTCCAAGGCACCGTAACCGATGCCTATCTCAGGATCTAGCGCCATAAGTAGGGGCACCTCTAGGTATTCAAACTTTCTAGAGAAGTTATATTTGAATGTTTCCAGATCCTTATTTTTGTGTAATGGTAGATGATCCTTTAAACATAATATTGCTTCGCTGATAATTTTGAATGGCTGCTTGCTGAGGCAGCCTGCAACGAGTTTCTTTTCTGAAATGATATAGCGTTGGTCATCGACGGTCTTTTCAGGAGTTAACTTTATTCGCTGGAAATAATCGTCACCTATAATATTGGCATTTACATCGGTAATTAATAGCTGTAAGTCGATAAGCTGTTTAATGAAGTCTTCTGCTATCGCACCTTTTAACCGATAATGTTCGGTTAGATAGGCCATCAGATTCTGCTTGCTTTGTTTGACAATGCAATAAGTAAGCGTGCTTTCTACAATTTCTTGACGCCTTGTAGTGGCGAGTTCGAAAGTGCTCCTTACTAGGTTGATATAACGTATATACGATCCGGAGGTGTAAGCAGAGGTATTACATAGAAAAAAATTCGATTGTTGAAAAGCCCGCTCAACCTGCGCTGTAAGAAAATCTTTATGCTTCCAGTCGATGAATTGGTGAAGTGTTACCTCGTTACTGATGGTAATTTTAAATGGTGCTTCTTCGCTAAAGGGAACGATGGTAACTGAGCCAAAAGCACCAAAGGGCGTTGCCCGAAAACATGCTCTATTAAAATATTTCCAACAGGCGAACTTTATTTTAGCGGGCAGTTGCGTATACTGATCACCTGTTGTTTCTTTTATAACTTCATATAGATCAGGAGAAGCATTTTTAATGGCATCCTTAAGTTCTTCCCAAATTTGGGAGATGTTTTGCTGATAGGAGAATACAGGAGTTCGGCATAATACGGCTGGCAATAGCTTCAATTTCATGTTGATAACTTTTTTATTGGACGAACAGCTAACTTCCAAGTTACATCCTGAGACTAAAAATTGCTTATTAACGCTATTAAACCTTATGGTGATTCATAGTGGTAAAAAGTTATTTACCAGCCTATAGTTTCACTGGGTAACAGTTTTAATTTATTGAAAAACAGTGTGTTGTGAATTGTGTTTTAGTTTTTTTAGCTAGTTTGTATAAAATATCTTCGGCTTGCTCTGATGATTCGAGCGTTGAAGAGCAAAAGTTTTTTTGCAGAAAACCCGATCCCCTGGGTGTCAGTAGATCGGGCTCCGAATAAATTATAAGTAACTACAAGTCACTGAAACTTAATAGTTCCATATTTTGAATCTATAGCGATATGATTGCTAGCATCTTTTCCGTAATAGCCGCTATAGCTTTTATGTAATTTGGGCCCACGGCTATCTGGGGCAGGATCTTCTTTGGTGACGATGCATTTACCTGGATTAAAATTACCATAGCTAACATTTACTTGGTAGGTGAAATTAGCGTTCGGATCTATTTTGATGTTACTGGGCGAATAGGCGGCATCCAAATTGAGCTTGTTGATGGCTTTATCTAAACCTACGCTAAAGCCTCCGGAATATTTTACGGATATATCTCCAGAGTTCATGAGTCGGCCCACATTGCTTCCGCCGCAATAACCTATGTTTAGTTTAATATTGTTTGCTTCTCCTAGATCGATACTACCATATTTAAAATCTAGCGCGGCGTCTTTAACTGAAGCTATCTTAGCCGAGCCATAGCTAGAACTTATACTAATATTATTTCCGGATAATTTTCCTGCATTTAAGCTGCCATACGATACATCAACCTTAAGGTTTCCATCCAAATCGGGCAAAACAACGCTTCCGTATTTATTATTAATTGAAAGCTCGTTGCTTTTTGGCAAGTAGATGTTATAATTTATTTCAACGCCCCTATTGCTGCCACTTACCATATTGTTCCACCAACTTGATTTACCCCTGTTGATTTGCGTGTTCAGGGAAATGCTATTCGGTGATTTTGACTCGCTAATCGTTACACTGTTTATAATTTCTTGGGCCTTGCTTCCGGAAGCTTCCACGGCACGGATAGTAATGTCTACTTTAATTTCATTCTTCGACCACGTGTTTACTTGTACTTTTCCATACCTATTATCAATAGTTAATGGGGTGTTCTTTGAGATCATATAAACCTTTTGAATCGTTTTTCTTTCCTCCACGCTATTAGCGTCTGCTTTCAGTTCATACGGCTCGATGTGTTGGAAGGGGCTATTCATCTGATCCCAGTCTATCTCTTGAAATTTATCGGCCAGTTTTTCGGCATGTTCTTCAGATAACCGGGCGATTTTTTCAGCATTTCTAACTAACTCATCTGTATCAATATCTTTTACTTTACGAGCAATACCCTGACCTAATCTTTCCGCGTGTTCCACAATCCCTAATATATGCTTCTCGAAAGCACTGTCATCCCCTCTCCCTTGAGCAGCTGCAGGAAATGAAGCAACTACTAAAGCGCAGATGTAGCAGCATAATATTTTATATGTTCTCATAAGGGGTCTTTTTTTCTTGTTGATGAATATAATTCAAAACCTCGAGCTGCTGATTCAGCACCTCTATCTGCATTTGAAGATTATTAATCATGGCTTCCAATGTTAATTCTTTATTTGGACTTTGCGCAATCTCTTCCTTAAGTTGTTTATAGTTGCTTTGCATTTTGTTAATGACATCCGAAAATTCCTGATAAAGATTGGGATCGTTCGCAGCCATCGCAGATAGCGCATCACGTTTCTCATTCACCAGCGAAGCATACTCTAGCTGTCTCTTCGCCAGGATAGGGTCGATGTTACTATAGTCCTGCTTGTTTGACTGGTTGGTTCTATAAAATAGAATACCAGCAGTACAGACTAATAAGAACATGGCCGCTATGGATATGAATGTACGCTGCTTTAGTGCTTTACTCTTTTTTTTCTGCTGAAAATTTTCCTCCAGCGAACGCTCTATGTTTCCCCAAATGTTTTCCGGCGGAACAGCTTCGTCAAACAGTTTCTTGTTTTCTGAAATGAATTTTTCTATATTTCCTTTCATCACTCCTCCTTTTTATTTACGAGCTCTAGGTTGATTTTGCCTAATTGTACTTTAATATATCCAATAACTTTTTCTTCGCCCGTGAGAATTGGCTACGGGAAGTGTTTTCATTTATTTTAAGGATGTGTGCAATTTCTTCATGGTCATATCCTTCCAATAAATATAAACTTAGTACGACACGGTAGCCATCTGCTAACTGGTTGATTGCTTTACGCACGCGTTCTACCTCAAATTGCGATGAAAATTCTTCTTCTAAATCGTCTGTTGGTATATCGTCTGCGCCACTCAACGATTCGAATTCAACTTTCCTCTTCCTCAATGCGGATAAGGATTTATTCACTACAATTTGCTTCATCCATAAACCAAAGGTACTTTCCTGTCTAAAACTGTCGAGTCTTTTAAACGCATCAATAAAAGCCTCCTGTAAAACATCGGCAGCTTCATCCGCATCGATTACAATACGCAACGCAGTATTATACATCGCTTTAGAATAAAGCTTGTATAATTTGAATTGCGCCTGTCGATTGCCCAGCTTACAATCGGCAATCAGTTGTTCGTGCGGATCGCTGTAAGTAACTTCCAAAATACTCTTTAGTTTCTTTACTAATAGACGCAAGGTTTTTTGAGATGTTGCAAAGAAATGTTTTTTTCAATAATTATTTACTTTTGCTGCGACGATAAGAAACTGGACAGATAATAAAATATTCAATAGGTTGTTTTGCGGGTGCCATGCTGTGTAATCTGTCGCTATTATTTTACCGCAGATAATGAAAGAAACGATGATTGAAATTATATTAAAAAAAGGAAAAGATAAGGCTGCATGGCAAATACATCCTTGGGTGTTTTCTGGTGCTATAGACCAGATAAGCGGTATTCCGGAAAATGGTGATATCGTGATGGTGTTAACAATCAAACGGGAATTTATTGCCTATGGTTGTTATAGCGGCGAATCACGGGTTGCTGTACGCCTACTGGAATGGAGCCCAAACAATGAAATTGATGATGATTGGTGGAGGAAAAGAGTACGGACGGCCGTAGCGGCCCGTGACATGATATTTGCTGATGGTAAAACAAATACAGCACGATTGATATTTAGTGAAGCTGACTTTTTGCCCGGACTGATTGCTGATCGTTTCGGCGATTTTATCTCACTACAGGTGTTAACCGCTGGAATTGAACGGGTAAAAGCGGTAATAGTGGATGAGTTGGGTAGCTTGTTGAAACCTAAAGGTATTTATCAGCGCCACGAAACAACAGCCCGAGCACATGAAGGGCTCGACGTTGAAGGTGGTGTGCTACTTGGAGAACATCCTCCGACATTTGTGGAGGTGTATGAAAATGATATACGGTATAAGATTAATATAGCTGAAGGACAAAAATCGGGCTTTTATTGTGATCAACGTGACAACCGATTGTTAGTGGCCAATTACGTACATAATAAACGGCTATTAGACTGCTTTTGCTACTCGGGTGGATTTAGCTTAAATGCACTTAAAATGGGGGCCGCTGAAGTATATTGTGTTGATAGCTCAGCCTTAGCTATCGAGACACTTAATCAAAATATGCACTTGAATCAATTTGAGCAAAATAAGTATACCGCTTTTCAGGCCGATGTTAATAAACAATTAAAGAAGTTTCGAGATAACGGCGATACTTTTGATATGATTGTTTTAGACCCTCCAAAATATGCACCCACTAGAAGTAGCCTCAATAAGGCGGCCAGAGCTTATAAGGAGCTGAATAGACTGGGGTTGCTCTTGCTGAAAGGTGGTGGGTTACTTGCTACTTTTTCTTGTTCGGGAGCAATGGATATAAATACGTTTAAGCAGATATTGGCTTGGGCAGCGCTGGACGCAGGAAAGGAAATACAATTTATTAGGCAGTTTGCTCAACCAGAAGACCACCCGGTAAGAGCTTCATTTCCTGAAGGAGAATATTTAAAAGGACTGCTATGTAGAGTGATATAAACAGCAGCTAGTGTTTATTCTTTCGTAGGTATTGCAGATAAGCTTTCATATAAAAGAAAGTTTATCTAAGTTTGTGCATGAATAAATTTGCGCTCGCCCTAGCTATCTTATTTTGCTTAAAAGTTACTGCACAAACTCCTGAAAATAGCAAGGAGATATTTAATCTTATCAATCAAGACGTTCTCCATAATACCGAAGCCTATAATAATCTAAAAAATGCAACCGAACAGATCGGTCATCGGCTTACGGGTTCAGAAAATGGTCAAAAGGCCGAGCAGTACGCATATGATTTGCTTCAATCTTACGGTTTAGATGAAGTAACCTTTCAACCTTTTATGGCGGATAGTTGGAGTAGGGAGTCGCTCCGTTTTAAGATTAAAAAAGGGAGTGGTGATTTTGAAGAGATAAAAGCAGTCTCTTTAGCGCACTCTCCTGAAAAAGTAAGTTTAACAGGAGATATAGTTGATATGGGAAGTGGGACGGAAGCAGACTATCTGGCCGATGTGGAGAAAGCAAAAGATAAAATTGTATTAGCCTACCTAGGTGTTTTGCCTGATGCAAAAGAGGGTACGAAAAATCTCCACCGTTCGGAAAAAACGGCCTTGGCTATAAAGTACGGCGCAAAAGGAGTGATTTTATACAATACCGTTCCTGGGGGAGTTTTGTTAACAGGTACAGCCTCTGTAACAGGATCTTTAATACCAATACCGGCCATCTGTATCGGATTGGAAGATGGGCTTGCGCTTAAGGAGAACCTTGTTGGTAAAGATCAGTTAACCGCTGCAATAGATATGACTAATCATGCCGGTAAAATTACTGCAAGGAATGTAGTAGCACGGATAAAAGGAGATGGGTTACCTGACGAGAAAATTGTGATAGGTGGGCATTTGGATAGTTGGGACTTAGCTACGGGTGCAATTGATAATGGGATAGGGTCTTTTGCCGTGATAGATATGGCGCGTACCTTAAAAAAACTTGATGTTAGACCGAAAAGAACAATAGAGTTTGTGTTGTTTATGGGAGAGGAAGAAGGGTTATTGGGATCAAAGGCTTACGTTGAGCGAGCCATTGCTGATAAAAGTATTGATCATATTAAATATATGCTGAACTACGATATGACCAATGACCCGAAAAGCTTTCAGGCTAGTACCGAGGAGAGTAGAGCCCTGTTTGAATCGATCGGCGCAGAGGTGAAATCAATAGATACGACATTTAAAAATAACTTTGAAGCAAGAGCGGGATTGCACAGTGATCATCAGCCCTTTATGCTGGAAGGAATACCTACGGGTGGTGGCGGCGATAGTTATTTAAGTAAAGATGTGCTTAATTGCTATCATGCCGACTGTGATAGTTTCGACCTTGTAGATAAAAACGGAATAAAAAATACGGTAAGGTTTAATGCTATGCTGGCTTTTGGGCTAGCAAATGCCGGGAAGATCACAGCGAAGAAACTATCCGATGAGGAAGTTAAAGATCTTATGATCAAAAATAATCTGGAAGAAGCTTTGCGTATTTCTGGCGATTGGAAGTGGTAGCTTACTTTGCTGCTGTAAATTGATCTTTATTTATATAGTAAAAGTCAAAGATACTTTTTCTTAAAGTCTTCATATGCTAATGTTATACCTTTGGCTAAATCGATGTTATGTTGCCAACCTAAATCACGAAGTTTACTTACATCCATTAATTTACGCGGAGTTCCGTCAGGTTTTGATGTGTCAAAAACTAATTCTCCCTTGAATCCGACAATTTTTTTTATGAGAATTGCCAAATCCTTTATACTGATATCGCTTCCGGTTCCAATATTTATTAAGTGCGCATCGTTATAATGCTCCATTAAAAAAAAACAGGCATCTGCCAGGTCGTCAGCAAACAAAAACTCCCTAAGGGGAAATCCTGAACCCCAGATGGTTACCTTATTAGACCCACTAACTTTTGCTTCATGGAAACGACGTATAAGTGCAGGTAACACGTGCGAGTTCTCTGGGTGGTAATTGTCATTATAACCATAGAGGTTTGTAGGCATGACAGAAATAAAGTTACAACCGTATTGCGCCCGGTAAGCATCACACATTTTAATGCCTGCAATTTTTGCTATAGCGTAAGGCTCATTGGTTTCTTCCAAGGGCCCTGTTAATAAATAATCTTCACGTAATGGCTGGGGAGCTAGTTTGGGATATATACAGCTGGAGCCTAAGAACATGAGTTTTTCTACATTATTTAGAAAAGATTGGTGGATGACGTTGTTTTGGATGGCCAAGTTTTCGTAAAGGAAGTCTGCGCGATAGGTGTTGTTGGCAACAATGCCCCCAACCTTTGCCGCGGCTAGGAAAACGTATTTAGGCTTCTCCTCAGCAAAGAAACCGGCAACGGCGTCCTGATTACGTAGGTCTAACTCTTGCGAGGTTTTTAAAATAAAATTGGAAAAGCCTTCTTTTTTAAGTTTACGATGGATGGCTGACCCTACCATACCTCGATGGCCAGCAATGTATATTTTGTCGTTTTTTTCCACGATTATGATGTTAAAGAATACAAAGATAAAACTATTTTTCCACGATATAACTGTTTTTAAAGGCGATGAAGCTTGCATGAGCTGGAGTATGCATATTCGGCAGCTCATGCAGCTTTCATCTATAGATGAAAGCTCTAGAAGGTAGATGAGAGATCAATAATTGCAAAGCAATCATGAGTTCCCAAGAAAGCAAAGCACCGCGAATAAACCACTTTTTTCATCGGTGTTCATTTCAATTTCGTTCAAGCTGGCTTTGCCGGTATATGCGGGTTTGCATATTGCATATACCTCCGTCATTTAATGACGGAAGCTTGAACGCCAAAAGAAATGGACACTTGTGAAAAAAAGGCATTTTATCTAAGTTTGCCGGGAAATGGGAAAAGATAAATTAAGAAAATTTGCCGAGATTGCAACGTTTGCCAACGTATTACAATTGGATGAAGGAAAGGTAATGAAAGGGGGGTGGGCAAAGAAACATTTTGGAAATGATTGGCCTGTGGTGCTTGAACTTGCGTGTGGCAAAGGAGAATATACGGTAAACCTTGCTAAACTTTTTCCCGAGAAGAATTTTATAGGGATAGACTATAAAGGTAATCGCATTTGGAGAGGAGCTAAAACAGCATTGGAAGAAGGTATTTCGAATGTTGCTTTTTTACGGATACAGATCGAGACGCTGCTCGAGTATTTTGCGTCAGGGGAAATTGACGAAATCTGGATTACTTTTCCTGATCCACAACCACAGTTGAGCAGAGAAAAAAAAAGGCTTACGTCTGATAAGTTTTTGGAAAAATATAACATTGTTCTTAAAGATGGTGGATTTGTTAATCTCAAAACGGATAATGATGGCCTGCACGCTTATACGCACCATAAAATACTAGAATGGAAATTATCTGTTCATAGTAAGACGGAGGACTTGTACCGCTCCGATTTAATCGACGATGTTCTGGCTATCAAAACTTACTATGAAAAGAAATATCTAGCACATGATAAGAACATCAATTACCTGAAGTTTTCTTTTACCGGGCAATAAGTTTACCTTTGTAAGGTCAGATCTTAATTTAAAACAAACATGATGGAAAAGATGAAGTTCTCTACCATGGTATCCCTTTTGCTTTTATTTTGCCTTCCTATGCGCACACGCGCGCAGGATAGTCTGGCAATAATTCCAAAGCCGACACATATTCAAGAAAAGGCGGGCTACTTTAACTACCCTGAACAGGCCGAAGTATATGCAAGTATAGACTTCCACGAGTCTGCAGAACTTTTGCGCGCACATCCCTATATTGATTTCGGAGAAGTGCATAAACTGAAATCCACGAAAAAATTACCTGGTCAAGGTATCTTTTTATTGAAAGCCGATGCTGATGATAACCTGCCCAAAAATGCCTATCGTTTAGTCGTCGATACCGATAAAATAGTTGTTACGGCACATGAGTATCAAGCGCTGTTGTATGGCATTGCAACATTGGAACAAATAGCGCTCACACAATCTAATGGGCGACTAGTACCTGCCGTTTTTATTGAAGATGAACCTCAGTTTACCTATAGAGGGCTGATGTTAGACGTTTCCCGTCATTTCTATCCCCTATCTTTCCTTAAAAGATACATCGATTTAATGGCGCTGTATAAATTGAATACTTTACATTGGCACTTAACAGATGGAGCAGGATGGAGATTGGAAATTAAGAAATTCCCGGAACTCACCAGCAAGGCGGCATGGCGCAGCTACCCATCATGGAAAGATTGGTGGAACAATGGGCGTAAATATCTTGATATGGGAGATCCTAATGCCTATGGAGGCTTTTACACCCAAGAAGAGGCCCGCGAGTTGGTGGCTTATGCTGCTTCAAAGGGCATTAATATTATACCTGAAATAGAAATGCCGGGGCACAGTGAAGAAGTGCTTGCCGTTTATCCAAATCTTTCTTGCTCGGGAGAGCCTTATAAAAACGCTGAATTTTGTATAGGTAACCACGAAACTTTCACTTTCTTAGAAGGTGTGCTTCAGGAGGTGCTTGAAATTTTCCCTTCGACCTATATCCATATTGGTGGAGACGAAGCGGATAAAACAGCGTGGAAAAATTGTGCTAAGTGTCAAAAAGTTATTAAGGAGAATAATCTGGAAAATGAAGAAGAGCTACAAAGTTATGCGATTAAAAAGATAGAAACCTTTTTAAACGATAATGGGAGGAAGCTAATTGGGTGGGATGAGATATTAGAGGGAGGGATAGCTCCCGAGGCTACTGTGATGAGTTGGCGGGGGGAGGAGGCAGGAATTGAAGCGGCTAATGCAGGACATGATGTGATCATGACACCGGGAGGATACTTGTATTTTGATTCCTATCAAACAAACCCTATCGGGCAACCTGAAGCCATAGGTGGGTTCCTACCTATTGAAAAGGTATATAATTATAATCCATTGTCAGCAGCTATAGCAGAAGATAAGCGAGGACATATTTTAGGCGTGCAGGCTAATGTTTGGACGGAATATATATCCACGCAGGAACACGTAGATTACATGGTTTTCCCGAGAGCTTTGGCTTTGGCAGAGGTCGCTTGGACCTCTCCAGATCAAAAAGATTGGCCTGATTTTCAGCACAGGCTGCAGAAACATTATTTGTTAATGCAGCGTTTAGGGATTAATTATTATCGTCCTGCTTACGATGTGCGTATATCAACAAGTTTCGATGCTGAAAATAAAAAGAATATCGTAAGCATAACCTCTGAACAAGACAATCCGGTGATTCGTTATACAACAGACGGAACGGAACCCGACGCCATGTCTACATTGTATGCAGAACCGTTCACTTTGGTTAACACAGCAACAGTCAAAGCCGCGATTTTTAAAGATTCTGTTCGCTTTGGAAACGTGCAAACTTTTACCGCAGACATACACAAGGGTATCGGTAAGAAGATTTTGTACAATAATCCTTGGAATGAAAAATATCCTGCAAAATTTGACTCAACATTGTTAAATGGACAATATGGCGGAGTAAGCTATGGGGATGGGGAGTGGCAGGGTTTTTTGGGTGACTTTGACGTTACCTTGGATTTTGAACGAAGGGAAGAACTTCATCAGGTAAGACTACGCTTTATGCAAATAGCTGGCCCCGGAGTTTACATTCCAAGTAATGTTAAGTTATTAGCTTCGGACGATGGTAAGCACTTTCGCGAACTGCAAACGGTAGTTAATGATGTACCGGTTACTGATTCGTCATTGCGCTTCAAAACGTTTCGTTTTGACCTTAAAGGCCGCGCGGCCCGTTACATCAGAATTATAGGTAAGAACGAGATGAAGGGTTTTCTATTTACGGATGAAATTGTGGTGTATTAGGCTTTGTCTTGGAAAGGCTAGAGGAATTAATTTATGTTAATAGCTCCTTGATATCTTCAGTAGATAACGATTTTACAAAACTTTCTTCCGTAGTAACGAGTTGTTCGGCAATAATTTTTTTCCGATTTTGTAGTGCCAGTATTTTTTCTTCTACAGAGTCTTTTGTGATAAATTTATAAATGAAAACACTCTTAGTTTGACCAATACGGTGAGAGCGATCAATTGCTTGCTGCTCAACGGCAGGATTCCACCAAGGATCTAAAATGAAGACATAATCTGCTTCAATAAGATTGAGACCTACCCCGCCAGCTTTTATGGATATTAAAAAAAGCTTGATGTTGGCATTCTTTCTAAAGTCATTCACAACCTCTTTTCTGTTTTTGGTAGCTCCATCAAGATAGGCGTACTGAATTTTCTTTTTATTGAAATATTTACGATAGATGTCGAGTTGTTTAACAAATTGTGAAAAAATTAAAACTTTATGACCCCTTGATAATATGTTCTCCAATGTATGGATTACATTTTCGAATTTACCTGATTCACCACTATAATGCTCGTCTATCATAAGCGGATGATTAGCTAATTGCCTCAGTTTGCTCAGGCCCTGTAATACCTGTATTTGTGATTTAACCACCAATTCGTCGATTGATTGCTCCAATAATATATTTCTATATTCCGACTTGACCTTTTCATAGTATTCCGTTTGCTCATCAGTCATTTTACAATAGAAAATATGCTCAGTTTTTGGAGGTAATTCAGTAGCGACCTGATTTTTCGTACGCCTTAAGACAAAGGGTTTGATAAGCGCTTGAAGCCTTCTTGCTTTCTCCTCGTCTTTCTTTTTTTCTATTGGAATGACGAACTCACTTTGGAAATGGGAGTGCCCCCCAAGTAAACCAGGGTTTAGGAATGACATTTGTGACCATAGATCGCCCACTGAATTTTCTACAGGTGTTCCGCTTAATATTAATCGATTTTTGCTGTTTAGCTGCCGCACTGCTTTGAATGACTTCGAACTGGGGTTTTTAATGTTTTGGCTTTCATCTAAAATGACGTAATGAAAGTAAAATTCTTGTAATAACGATTCGTCGATTCGGGTAATTCCATAAGTAGTGAAAATGATGTCGAAAGGAGCAAAGGTACTAGCTGTTTTTACTCTATTTGGGCCTGTATGTATCAATATTTTTAGATCTGGTGTGAATTTTTCAGCTTCACTCAACCAGTTGTAAATAAGTGATGTAGGCATGATTATTAACGATGTTTTATGATTGCCTGCTGTAAGGTGCTCTTCTTTTTCCTTTTGTAGCAGGGCAAGTGTTTGAATCGTTTTACCCAGACCCATATCGTCGGCTAAACACCCCCCAAAATGATAACTTTTTAGAAAATGAAACCAGTTATATCCTGCTTTTTGGTAGCTCCTCAGGTTTCCCTTAAAGTACTCTGGAACACTTACGTCTTGGATACTTTCAAAATCATGCAAGCGTTGTAATTTGCGTTCCATAGCTAGTCCGTTGATAGGATGCTCGTTTAAGTCGCTAATAAGGCCTATGTGATGCTTCTGTAACTGGATTTTACTTTTACTGACCGAAAAATGGAAAAAATTGCTAAACTGCGAAAACCAGGCCTCAGGGATGATCGCTACCTCTCCCGATGGTAAAAGATACTCCCTCTTTTGGCGTAATATATGATCTCTAAGGTGTGTGAAAGGAATCTCAAAGGAGCCGAAACGAACAATTGCATTTACGTCAAACCAGTCATTCTTTTCATCGATCTCTAAGTCTATTTTAGTATTACCCAAAAGGAATTTTTTAGGGTTGTCATCTTTTTGTTCTATATGGTATCCCTTCGTTTTTAGTAGGGAGTGGTTGACATTTATCCAGTTAATCAATAAATGTGTCTTAGATGGTTCCTGAGAACTTTTAGTCGGTTTAACATTTAAATTATTGAACAAAGGATCAACCTTATATAGGCCAAGATCAAGTAGGTCTTGTAAGTGTTTCTCCTCCCATCTGAGTGAACGTTTGATGCGATGGAAGATATACAGATCTTCAGATGCTTTATATTCCATACGAACAGTAACTTTATGGTCACTTCCTGCATCGAAGACGTAAGGACCATATTTAAACTGTAGCTGGGCAAAAGAGTCGCCAAGTGGGGTGGTTACCAGTTTCAAGATAGGGGAGGCCTCATGTTGATATGTTTTAATTTCAAAGCCTTCTGCATAAACGTGATGTTTAGTTACCAACAGACGCACAAACCTGTCGAAGTAATTATATTCTGTATTTCTGGGGATACTGATGTAACGTTTATTTAAAAATGGAGAAAGCTTTTTGCCATCTAATGCTTGATCAAAAAAGTATAACGTATTTTCCAAAAGAAGCCAGGCTGGCTCATTGCTCACTACTTGCGCATTTTTAAACATAAACTCGATGCGCATACCCTTAAATTTAATTGTTGGGAAGTAACGTGTCTCTTCTTCGTTACGGCGGAAATGAAATAAAACCGAAGCAGGCTCATCCGCAATTGTCAATGTTCTTTCGACAGGCCAGCCTTCTTTACTCATGAGATATAACGGCTTCTGTTTAATGAGTGTCAAAACATCAGACAGCTTTCTGTCAATTTTAGGTCGTATATAGTCGAATAGCTTCTTATCGAATACCTTACTAAAGAATTCTCTTGGACGGATCGTTTTTTTATGCATCTTTTTTATCAGCTCAGATTGTTCCAATTCATCTAAAAGACGGATGATTTTGCGATCGCTTTCGTCTATCGCTGCGGCATACTCTTCCGCAGTATTGGTGAAAATACGCTGATAGGTGAGAGAAAATTCACCATTTGGATTCATCTGTACAATGTGAGGTTCGATTAAATACCCCAAAAATTCATGCTGGCAAAGAGAATAAACTAATGTATATGGTTTTTGCGTATCTATCCTTAACATCTGAACAATTAAAAAAGCATTAAATATAAAGAATTTTAGTGATATATTGCATTATATTGATCAACAACAACAAAATGAAACTTAAATCGCTGATTATTTGCTTGGTTATTTGGCTGAACCTACCTGCACAGCAAAAAGAGAATCCCGATTACCAGGAAGTACTAGTGGATCTTCACAATGATGTTCTCTCCGAAACGATTATGAGGGGGAAAGATATTGCTAAACGATTAACAACAGGACATACTGATATTCCGAGATTGAAGGAGGGAGGGGTGAATGTTCAGTTCTTCTCTGTTTGGTGCGATGGCGAGAAAGCCCAACCTTTTCGGTATGCAAATCGGCAGATTGATGCGTTGTATAATGTTGTTAAGGAGAATGGCGATTATATTATGTTGGCACATAATGCCCAGGACATAGAAAATGGATTGCGACAGCATAAAATAGTAGCTATGATTGGCGTTGAAGGTGGGCATATGATAGAAAATCGTATAGACTATATTGATAGTTTATACCAACGAGGGGTACGTTACCTAACGCTTACTTGGAATAATAGTACAGATTGGGCTTCATCCGCGATCGACGAAAGTAACAAAAAAGCAAAGCAAAAAGGCTTAAACGATTTTGGAAGAAAAGTAATCAGGCATATGAATACATTGGGAATGATTGTTGATTTATCACATGTTGGAGAGCAGACATTTTATGATGCGCTGGAGATAACAACCAAACCTGTTTTTGTTTCGCATAGCGACGTATATGCAATAAACCCGCATTATAGAAATGTAAAGGATGGTCAAATTAGGGCTATTGCAAAAAATGGCGGTGTGATCGGCGTAAATTTTTATGCCGACTTTCTGGATCCGAGCTACCGGAGAAAACTTTCCGTACTTTATAGCAAGTACGTTTCGGAAACGGATAGCGTTAATAGGCCCATCGATGAAAAATATAGATTATTACCTGCCGAAGCTAAACAGCACTTGAGACCCCCTTTATCTTTATTGGTTGATCATATTGATTATCTAGTAAAACTAGTTGGGATTGACCATGTAGCGATAGGTGCAGACTTCGACGGAATGAGCATTACGCCACTGGAATTAGACGATGTGTCTTCTTACCCGAATTTAGTACGGGCGTTAAGGCAGTGTGGCTATAGCAGGCAAGATGTTCGTAAAGTGTTAGGTGAAAATGTGTTACGAGTGATAAAGGCACAGGAGCAATAATTTATTTTAAGTGTCTTTGGACTGATCGTTATTGTCACGCCTTCCGGGCTTAAAGCGAGGTTTGAATCCGAGGGGTTTGGGCGTTGGTTCTTTTGTTGCTTCCGATGTACCTTCTGTTTTATTTTCCTGGGTTTTCGTTTCTTCACTTTTCTGAGCCTCGCTGTCTTCAGGTGTTTTGGATTTACCGGTTACACCGGGCTTAAAGCGAGGTTTGAATCCGAGGGGTTTGGGCGTTGGTTCTTTTGTTGCTTCCGATGTACCTTCTGTTTTATTTTCCTGGGTTTTCGTTTCTTCACTTTTCTGAGCCTCGCTGTCTTCAGGTGTTTTGGATTTACCGGTTACACCGGGCTTAAAGCGGGGTTTGAATCCGAGGGGTTTGGGCGTTGGTTCTTTTGTTGCTTCCGATGTACCTTCTGTTTTATTTTCCTGGGTTTTCGTTTCTTCACTTTTCTGAGCCTCGCTGTCTTCAGGTGTTTTGGACTTACCGGTTACACCGGGCTTAAAGCGAGGTTTGAATCCGAGGGGTTTGGGCGTTGGTTCTTTTGTTGCTTCCGATGTACCTTCTGTTTTATTTTCCTGGGTTTTCGTTTCTTCACTTTTCTGAGCCTCGCTGTCTTCAGGTGTTTTGGACTTACCGGTTACACCGGGCTTAAAACGAGGTTTGAATCCGAGGGGTTTGGGCGTTGGTTCTTTTGTTGCTTCCGATGTACCTTCTGTTTTATTTTCCTGGATTTTCGTTTCTTCACTTTTCTGAGCCTCGCTGTCTTCAGGTGTTTTGGACTTACCGGTTACACTGGGCTTAAAACGAGGTTTGAATCCGCTGGGTTTAACTGCTTGCGGAGCTTCTTTTGAAGCAATAATTTTATTTTCATCAAGGGGTGATGTCTTAGAGGTAGTGGGTTTAGAGTCTTCTAAAACATCTTTTAAAAGAAAATTTTTTCTAAGGCGATTGAACCAATATTTCTTCGTATGATCAAAACTTCTTTCACCCATTTGCTCAAAATGGCTTCTAAATTCCTGATATAAAAGAGGTTCTACTTTTTTCAAAAGATGTAGATCTATTTTCTTTTTTACGAAGAATTCTTCAAATGTCATGAGCGAAAATCAAGTTCCCTAATATACAAAGGATTTCGATAATGAAGCATAAACCATATACAACAACAAATACTCGGCTGTGTGACGATTACTTTAAACCATATTGTGATAAACAGCCTGCACATCATCATCCTCCTCAATTTTATCTATGAGTTTCAGCACTTCGGCCGAGGCTTCTTCCGAAACTTCAGTTGTCGATAAATTAATTCTTTCTAATTTAGCACTTTTAACTTCTATGCCTTTTTGTTCAAGAAGTTTCTGCATGTTTCCAAAGTCTTCAAAGGAAGTTTGCACGACTACAACGTCATTTTCCTCTTCGTCGGCTTCCACATATAATTCTTCTAAACCACCATCAATTAATTCAAGCTCAAGCTCCTCAATATCTAAATCTTCGGTTGCGGTGAAACGGAAAATCGATTTGCGTTGAAAAATGAAATCTAGGGAGCCTGTTTTTCCTAAAGATCCCCCAGCTTTTGTAAAATAACTTCTAATGTTTGCCACTGTTCTGTTGGTGTTATCCGTCGCGGTTTCAATCAAGATAGGGACTCCGTGTGGCCCATATCCTTCATACACATGTTCTTCATAACCTTTTGCATCTTTTTCCGAAGCTCGTTTTATAGCCGCCTCTATACGGTCTTTAGGCATGTTGACCGCTTTCGCGTTCTGAATAGCAGTACGTAAACGGGAGTTAGATTCTGGGTGTGGACCGCTTTCTTTTACTGCAATAGCAATTTCTTTCCCTAAACGGGTGAACTGAACAGCCATTTTGGCCCAACGTTTAAATTTTCGTTCTTTTCTAAACTCAAAAGCTCTTCCCATAGATGATGGATAATTACGTGGTTTCTAAATTTTGTTTGAGGTTGGTTAACATCTCGTTCGTTAATGCAGTGATATCAAACTCAGGTTTCCACCCCCAGTCCTGTTGTGCATAACTGTCGTCAATTGAGGATGGCCAGCTATCGGCAATAACTTGACGAGGATCATTCTCTTTATAAGAAATAGTGAAGTCAGGAATATGCTTACGGATTTCAGTACTTAGCTCCTGGGGCGTGAGACTTATCCCAGTTAAATTATAGCTGCTTCTTATGCGAAGATTTTTTGCAGGGGCTTCCATAAGGGCTAGTGTACCTCTTATGGCGTCTTCCATGTAAAGCATCGGTAGAGCAGTGTCCGCAGAAAGGAAACATTGGTAGGAAGCTTTGCTCAAAGCTTCATGGAAAATATGAATAGCATAATCAGTTGTGCCACCGCCTGGAGCAGCTTTCCAGCTAATTAATCCCGGATATCTAATGCTTCGTACATCTAAACCATATTTATTAAAATAATATTCGCACCAACGTTCACCCGCTTGTTTACTAAAGCCATAAACAGTATTTGGATCCATTGTACAGTATTGAGGCGTACGCTCTTTTGGTGAATTAGGACCAAAAACAGCGATAGAGCTTGGCCAGAAAACCTTACGCACTTTAAATTCAACGGCTAGATCCAAAACGTGGAGTAGTCCTGTCATGTTAAGATCCCAAGCCATCTTTGGATTTTGCTCGCCGACAGCAGAAAGTACCGCTGCCAAAAGGTATACTTGAGTCGGTTTGTATTTGTCAAACATCGCTTTCAGGAGTTCCCTATCCAAAACGTTGATTAGCTCAAAAGGACCTGCTGAGGCTACGGAGGGTTGCCTAATGTCTGATGTTACTACGCTTTCCTGTCCATATTTTGATCGCAGGGCCAATGCTAGCTCTGTGCCTATTTGACCGTTTGATCCTATAATAATAATACGCTCTTCCATCGCCCACAAACTTAGATAAATTGCCTTTTATATGCAACTTGTAGCACCTTATATACGGTTAAAATCTATCGGCCAAAACGCAACTTATCCTATAATGTTTTACGCTATCGATTGCGTTGAATATTTCTAAATGAATAATGTAGATACCAACGGGAACTAATTGATTCCGGTCGTTAAGTCCATCCCATAAAATACAACCCTCAGTAGCTAGGCTTTGGTTGAAAAGTAGGTTTTTTATCAATTGTCCACGATCGTTGAAAATCCTGATATTCGCGCGATAACCGCCCTCTTTGAACCGATAATTTATCTCCAATTTATCTTCAAATCCGTCATAATCAGGAGAAAATGTTTTGGATGTTAACCATACTTCGTGATCCTCAGCTTTTTCTTGCTCAGCATATTGCGAATTTTGGTATCCAGGTGTTGCAAAACCTACTATAGCCGCAGCGGATGTAAAATTCCCTGGCTCATTCGTACTTACCGAAAAGCGCTTTCTTTCCAATGAAACGCCTTTCGGATCCTTAATAAACGGATCGTGCATTTTCTCATTATATAACAGCAAATCAATCACCTTACCTTGACTAAGCAATGCGATCCCACCACTTCGATTATTCATCTGAGGTAATGCCTGCATAGTCACAAAAGCATCTTCATTTGGAGTGGTGTATTGTTGCTTCACCTTTTCAGGATCAATAGTTAAGACCTTATATGTTCCAGGTAAAACCTGATGCGGGAAAGCTGTTATTTCTCGGGGAGTGATAATACTATCTGAGCTGACAATTCTTGCTAACTGTAGGTTTTTTAACTCCAGTGATTTTTTGGAGTTGTTATATAGTTCTATGAAGGGTACACCCTCATTTCTTGGATTAGGTAGAACTTCATTGATTAGCATGTCGCCTGGTAATATGTCTTCAGCGATATAAAAGGTTTTCGTCAGGTTGGTTAGCTCGCCTGAACAGTCGGAGATCCCCTTTAAAGTAAGTTGATAGGTGAGGCCTTTCGGTAGTGGTTCGGAAAATGAAAGATGAACGGTATTAACACCTATTATATGTATTTCATCAGGGCGTGATAAGTTGTGATTGATTTGATATAAATCAGTTTGTTTCGCAAATAGCGTATCAATCTGCATGTTAAATTGAAGCGCTATCGTCTTTTCCTCAATAACCTGGATGTCCAATATGTCTAATTCATCTGATAAAGGATGATAAATACTATTTATTGTGCCGGGTGTTCCTCCTAATCGGTGCTCTGCGCTGGCCCAGTTGGTCTCGACTAAGCAAGGTGTTTGATAATCGATGCGTTCCAGGCTCCATCCTCCCGCTCTTTTGTCAGTAGAACTATGCCACGATTCGCGATAGCTAACCTCGTCTATAATAAGCCCTTCTTCACTTATCAGGCTTAAGGTGGTTCCCGCGTTTGTTGGAACTGGCCATGGAGATAAACCAATTGTTTTACCGAAATTTTTCCATGTGCTAGTATCTCGTGAACGGCATAGAATTAAATGCTCACCAGCGTTGATTACCCCTTTATTAAAGGTATATGATGTTGCTAATGATTTATAGGTCATACCGGTCAGTGCTATGTTTTTGTCGCTTCTGTTAAAGAGTTCTATATACTCTGTGGCGGGCAAACCGTTTGATGGATGAGGTCTGGCCATTATTTCGTTTATGACAATGTCAAACTGCTGTAACTGATGTGGTTCTTCGTAGTGAAATATAACGGAGTCTTCACTGGTCGCATTACCGTAGATGTCATAAAAATTATGAAGTTGTAATGTATAATCGCCAGGCTCGAATGGTTCCTCAAATGTAAGTATAATTTCACTTTTGTCTACTTTAACATTTTCAGGTGACCGGTAATTATCTGCGATAACAAAATCTGTTAAGCTTATGCCGTAAGGGTTGATTGGTTTATTGAAAATCAATTGGAAGGTGTTTGAAGTTAACGGTTTATACGAGACAACTTTTAAGGGTAACATTTCCGACGAAAGGTTTTCATCTAGGCGTCGCGATAATAAATAATCTATTTTATAGTCTGCTCGTCTGGTAATAGAATAATTGATTAGCATGCCCATTTGAGTACTACTGGAATAGGTGCTGTCGAGTACATTCTGTAATCCTTGGTCGTCGATCAGTGCTTTATAAATTCCTTCGTCATATTCATCTGCATAAATATTCCAGAGACCATTTTGATCACAATTTATCTTGAGTCTGACGCGGAGGCTGGTCTGTTTATTTTCTAATGGAATACTCTGAAAAATTTTCCTACGGGAGGAGCCATTTTGTCTCCATAGCTGATAAGTATGCTGAGCGCCGCTCCCATCGATCTGCAAATGGTAACCTAGGTGTGATTGCATGTTGCTTTCTGAACAAGCTAAATATATTCTGATATTGTTCGTTGAACTTAGGTTTCCGTCAATTTGTATTCCTGTTTCCCAAATGGTGTTACGTATACGCTTGTTAGGGGTCGTCAATGTAACAGGAGACACGTGCTCACCGGAAATTTGAAGCCGTTCGTTAACAATGGTAAAATTACTCGTGTTTCCCTGCCAAAATTCATCCAAACCAGTAGAAGAAAAAAACTCGGAAAAGATATAATTCCCTGAGGAATCAGGTAAAAGCTTGTTCTGATCATTAAATGTGTTGCTTATAGCAAAAGTTTTATCACGCCATATCGTGCTGTTTGACTGGCGCTGAATAAACGTGTAGGTGTACGGCATATTTTTATCGCGGTTTGTAACTGTACTTCCATACAGGTTAGTTGTTTTATGAACAAAAAATACCATAAGGTATAAGAGCTTAATAACAAACGCTAAGTAGAATTTCATATTTAGATTAATCGTTATCTGTACTGCATCTGTGGAATTAGATAGATAATAGAAGGGAAGATATGGAAGTTAATGGAATCTTTCCCGCCCATAGAGTCTTTTAGTCAAGAATGAACAAAATGAACAGGTATAAGGGCTAATTCTTCTATTTTTTCAAATTTTTACGTGAAATTTTGTATGTTTGAAGGTTTATAACGTTTGTTCAATAAAAAAATTGAAAACAAAAAACAAAACAATGAAACCTGCTTAATCGCTGAAATAGTTTGGGTAGTTTTCGTCATCATTTTAAAAAAATAATTATATCAATGAAAATTGCAGTCGTTGGCGCTACCGGGTTAGTAGGCTCGGAGATGTTAAAAGTATTAGCAGAGCGCGATTTCCTCGTTACAGAATTAATTCCGGTAGCCTCAGAAAAGAGTAAGGGTAAGGAAATTGAATTCAAGGGGAAGATGTACAAAGTGGTAACCCCCAGCGAAGCAATAACATTAAAGCCTGATATAGCATTATTTTCGGCAGGAGGAGGAACGTCTACAGAATACGCCCCTAAGTTTGCAGAGGCAGGTATTACCGTAATCGATAACTCTTCTGCTTGGCGGATGGATCCCACAAAAAAATTAGTAGTTCCTGAGGTAAATGCATCTGTTCTTACAGAAGCAGATAAGATCATAGCAAATCCTAATTGTTCTACTATTCAGATGGTTGTTGTATTGAAACCCCTGCATGAAAAATATAAGATCAAAAGGGTGGTAGTTTCGACGTACCAATCGGTCACCGGTACTGGTGTGAAAGCGGTTCAGCAGCTTAACGACGAGCGTGCAGGCGTGGTTGGAGAGAAAGCTTACCCCTATCCAATTGACCTAAATGTAATTCCTCAAATTGATGTTTTTCAGGATAACGGATACACAAAGGAGGAGATGAAGATGATCAAGGAAACTAATAAAATTATGGGTGATGAGCGTATTCGCGTGACAGCAACTACCGTGCGTATACCCGTTATAGGGGGGCACTCCGAAGCGATAAATATTGAATTTGAAAATGATTTTGACCTAGAAGAGGTAAAAGCAATACTTGCAGCGCAAAGCGGAGTTGTTGTAGTGGATGACCCTGCCAATTTAAAATATCCTATGCCAAAGGATGCGCACGGAAAAGATGAAGTATTCGTGGGTCGTATCCGTAGAGATGAAAGTCAAGATAAAACGCTGAATTTGTGGGTTGTGGCTGATAATTTGCGAAAAGGAGCCGCTACGAATGCCGTACAGATTGCGGAATATTTAGTAGAAAAAGGACTTGTATAAAACGGTTATTCAGTTAATTAATGGGGGAGGAGATCTGTTCGCCTTCCCCATTTTATTTTTTTCACAAGATCAGAAGAACTTGTGAAGGAAGTATAAGGGTTTATTTTGAACATACAGATAAAATAAGCTGCTGCCATATATTTCACAGGATGGTTAAAATTATATCAATAGTAAAACAAATTATTATGTTAACTAATAGCAAAACTTTTTTTGGAACAAGCTTGCTCTCTTTATTGCTAATCTTACAGGTATTATGCGGTTACGCCCAACAACATACTTTGAAAGTGATGACGTATAATATGCATCATGCAAACCCACCCTCTAAACCAGAGTTAATAGATATGCAAGCAATAGCCAAAGTGATTAACAGCTATCAACCGGATCTTGTTGCCTTACAAGAGGTTGATGTTAACAATCGTCGGTCGGGTGAAAGCTTGGATCAAGCAGCTGAATTGGGTAAATTAACTGGAATGGAGCATTTTTTTGTAAAGGGAATAGATTATGAGGGGGGCGCGTATGGAATTGCTGTCTTATCGAGATTTCCCATATTAAAGGTCGACAGCCTAAAACTACCAATGGATCAAAATAGCGGCGGAGAACCAAGAGTTCTGGCTGTAATCACAGTAGAAACCGCCAATGGTGATTCATTGCTGTTTGCCTGCACCCATTTGGATCTTAAGGAGGAAAATAGGATGTTGCAGGCGAATGCTATAACCGCAAAATTTAAAGATACCTTACTTCCTGTCATCATAGGGGGGGACTTTAATGCCAAGCCTGGATCCGACGTTATCAACCATTTTGACGAGCATTTCAAAAGAAGTAGCGTTCCGGGTGTAGCAGCCTTTACTATTCCGGAAAAGCAACCTAATAGAGAGATCGATTTTATTATGTATAAACCAAAGGATGCCTTTAAACCGGTGAAGCACGAGGTTGTTAAAGAACCTTATGCTTCTGATCACTTACCGGTATACGTAGAATTCGCCTATAAATAAAATCATATAAATAAGAAGCCCGGTTTAGTATAAAAGTGGGCTTCTTATTTGACTAAATATACGAACTCTTTAACTACTAACTATTTACTACCCGGTTGGAGTGTTATTCTTATCCTTTCTGATAGGTCTTGTAAATGATATTTGCTTAACGTATCTGTCGTTCCGGTGATTGCACCACTGATATTTTTTTGAAGACTGATGAGCTGTCCCCTAGCAACACTCGATACATCCGATTTTGTAGGGTCAGCAGAGGATTCTCCGTTTGTTGGAGGAGATAGGAGTTTTATTAGATTGTTTACATAATGTTTCTGAAGATTTCTTTTATAAACATCTATTGCCTTCTTACTATTGAGCTCGCTCCAAATGCCGGCGTCGAAATCGGTGAATAAATCCTTTATTGTATAAGCCCTGCTACCTTCTTGTACTTCAGCTTGAATAAGGTTGCTTAAGGTGCGTGTTGATAATATACGGTCTAAAGTGCTTTTTTGAACCTTACCGATCAATTCAATAGGATCAGAGCCACTCAGGTTGCCGATCTCATAATTAATTAGCCATTTTGGAGCATCAAATATTTCCGTTGACAGGAAGAGCATCGCTTTGTGCTGTTTGTTTTTAGATACATGTTCGTAAACGGTTCCCGATTGTTCAATTGTTTTCGGCGTTTCATAAATTCCTCCGACATTTTTTGCTACATGGCCGGCGTACCTTCCAAATTGATTGATGAGCTCGCCATACATTGTCCCGAGATTTTCATAGTCTTTATTTGGTTCGCTTGTCCACTTCTTTAAATTAGGAAGAATAAATCGGAGGTTTTTAATACCATAGGTACTTGCTTGCATCGCGTCGTCTCCTAAATCTTCATTCTGCGAGCGTGGATCATTGGGGTTGCTCTCGGTTCCAAACCAGTATTTTGGATCGTCAGCCTTTCCAAGTACCCATTGATTGAGTATGGGGGTTTCTTGTGCCGCATGGTGAGCTTCAGGAATCAATTTGTAGCCCCATTCAATTGCCCACTTGTCATAATAGTTGATTTTTGGATACAGATCTTTGCCAGATATGCCATCACCTGGCTGGGCAACGTAGTTGAATCGGGCGTAGTCCATAATAGAAGCGGCATGACCGTGCTCCTTGACCCATTTTGCGTCACGAAGCTTCTCTACGGGATATGCAGAACTTGACCCGAAATTATGCCGTAACCCAAGTGTATGTCCTACTTCATGGGAAGATACAAAACGAATAAGCTCTCCCATAAGTTCGTCGTCGAATTGCATTTTTCTGGCGCGTTCGTCATTAGGTGAAGCCTGCACAAAATACCAGTTTCGTAAGAGGTACATTACATTGTGATACCAGTTGATATGGCTCTCAAGAATTTCCCCGCTTCGAGGATCATTCACGTGTGGACCACTGGCATTAGGTATAGTGGAAGGTTTGTATACAATGGCTGAATAGCGGGCGTCTTCCAGTGACCATTCCGGGTCTTCTTCAGGTGTTGGTGCGCGTTTTGCAACTATGGCATTCTTAAAACCAGCTTGTTCGAAGGCCGACTGCCAATCGTTTACGCCGGCAATAAGATAAGGGACCCATTTTTCGGGGGTTGCAGGGTCTATATAATAAACAATTGGTTTTATTGGTTCCACAGGCTCGCCCCTTTTATACCTTTCTAGGTCTTCTTCTTTTGGCTCTAAACGCCAACGGGTAATAAGGGATTGCGTTTTAACACCTTGAGGATTCAAATCAAAGTCCGTATACTTCACCGTGAAATAGCCTACTCTTGAATCGAAATAACGTGCTTGCATAGGCTCTCTAGGTAAAAGGACCAACGAGGTGTTCAACTCCAATGTTGCTGTGCCCGAGCCCAATTGCGCGGCTGTGGGTCCACTGGTTCCGGGAGGAGGAGTTCTTCCGTATGTTTTGACAGTGCTAACTTCCGTGTTCATGGGGTAGGTACGAATACTGGAAATATATGATTTATCTGCCTGTAAATTTCCGAGTCTTAGCGTGCTTTTGTAATAAGGGGCAAAAAAGAGAATATCGTTATCGCCATTAATGAAGCCGGTCATATCTATCACTGAGCCGGCGGAGTCTTTCGAAAATGCAACAATATCAAAACTTCCTGCAATAGGCTGGATATTTGAATTCATGACAGCACGGTACATGGCCTGTGTGCTGTCTGAGGAACGCTCGGAAAAGGAGATCTTACGTAAAAATATTTTATTTCTAGGCCCTTTTTCAAAGCGGATAACGTTTTTGTTTATCTGGTCTCCTGCATAACCACTCATTCCTGTTCTCAGATCAGCACCTGACTTAGTAATTCGATTGACTACGAGTAGGTCACGTTCCAAAAGACTGTCTGGAATCTCAAAATAATACTTTTCTTCTTGATGGTGTATGGTAAAAAGGCCTACGTTGCTTTTGCTGTCTTTTTTCAGAAAGTCCTCAAATTTTTTTGGTTCTTTTTTTGGTTCTTTTTTTTCGGGAGCTTTCCTTGTACTGTCGTCTGCAATTGTTGTTTTTGCTGGCTTTCGTTTTGGTATTTTGCGGTGTTGGGCAAAGCTGTTTAGGGATATTAATAGTGATAGACCTAATCCTAAAAGAATAAATTGTTGTTTAAGCATATGGTTTTATAGCGTGTGAATAGATATGGTTTTTGAGGTTGATGTATTTTTTCTACAAAAATGTCATTTTTTAGGTAGAAATGGATGGTTATGACCGTGTTTTTTGTAAAAAAAATATGGATATTGGCCGTTCGTGTAAATTCGTTGTTTATGATTTGTTTTGATATTAGAAAATGTAGCTGTTTGCTTGGTTTATTGCTAGTAGTTCTCCATAAACCAGTCATTGGTCAGTCCCTTCAAAAAAAAGTAGCTGCAGCCTATCAGCAGTTTGAACAGGATAAAGATCTAAAATATGCATCAGTCTCATTTACAGTATTGAATGCGCAAACCGGAGAAACCGTTTTCGCTAAGAATGAAGCTTTAGGGCTTGCTACAGCTTCTACATTGAAAACGATTACTTCTGCAGCAGCTTATCATATATTGGGGGCAGACTATAGTTATCAGACGCAGCTCTTGCACACGGGTAAAATCAGTGACGACGGAGTGCTTCTCGGAGATATTATTATTCGTGGAAGTGGAGACCCGTCGTTGGCAAGTAACAGATTCGAAACAACGAGGGAAGCATTGCTGCTTGGTCAGTGGACTGCCGCCATAAAGGCTGCGGGGATAAAAAAAATCGAAGGTAGTATCATTGCCGACGATGCTGTTTTTGGTGGACAAACAGCTGCCCCTCGGTGGATTTGGCAAGACTTGGGAAGCTACTATGGAGCAGGGCCTTCTGGTTTAAACTGGCGCGAGAATTTAGTGGATATTCAATTGCGCCCAGCGAGTCGGGTAGGAGAAACTACAACATTGATTGCTACCAAACCAAATATTTCATATATAAAGGTAGTTAATGAGTCGACAACAGGAGCGGCTGGGTCTGGAGATAAGGTTTATCCCTATGCTGCGCCCTATTCATCTATTATTTACCTCCGGGGAACCTATGGTATTGATATGAAAAAAAACATACAGGCTGCGTTGCCAGATGCGGCCTATGATGCCGCATTGCGTCTACAGCTGGCTTTAGAAGATCAAGGTATTACCGTTAATGTTCCTGCAACAACATCAAAGATGTTAAGCCTTTCGGGTAAAATTAAGATATCGGAAGGCAAGCTGTTAATCACGCATAACTCTCCTGCGTTAAAAGAATTGGTGTATTGGTTTAATCAGAAAAGTATCAATTTATATGGCGAATCATTCTTGAAAACAATGGCTATTAAACAGGGTAAGAATATTGATACAGAAAACGCAGCCCAGTTGTTAAGCGATTTTTGGGCAAGCAGATTAGGTATTCCGAAAGGAGCCCTGCGTATTTTGGATGGTAGCGGCCTTTCACCCGAAAATAGGGTCACTACTGATGCTATGGCACGTATTCTAGCTTCCGCGAAGAAAGAATCTTGGTTTGATAGCTATTACAAAAGCTTTCCAACTTATAATGGTATGCGTATGAAAAGTGGTACGATTGGCGGAGTACTAGGGTATACAGGATATCATAAAAATGCGTTGGGTACTGAATTGGTGTTTAGTTTGCTCGTTAATAATTATGAGGGGACAGCTTATAATATGCGACAAAAAATGTTTAAGCTGCTTAATACCTTGAAATGAAGAAAATGCTTTAATTTAAGGTGTTAAGTTTTTAGTAAATAAAACCTTAACTTTGCATTATGGGACAGAATCTGCAGGTTGCCATTGATAAGGACTCTGGCTTTTGCTTTGGAGTGGTTTATGCAATCGATATGGCCGAAGAAATTTTAGAAAATGACGGCTATTTATATTGTTTAGGCGATATTGTGCATAATGACGAAGAAGTAAGTCGTTTAAGAGCTAAAGGCTTAAGGATAATCTCCCATGAAGATCTGCCTACTCTCAGCAATGAAAAAGTGTTAATTAGAGCACACGGAGAGTCGCCTGAAACCTATCGCATTGCATTGGAAAATAATATTACCTTGATAGATGCTTCATGCCCGGTGGTTCTAAAACTCCAGAACAGAATAAAAACATCCTATGACGAAAAAGAAAAAATCTTGATTTTCGGTAAACATGGTCATGCTGAAGTTATTGGACTGCAAGGGCAAACTAATAATGAAGCAATTGTTTTTCAGGATATAGCGGAATTAGAGGACGTTGAACTGCCTGATAAATTTACTTTATATAGTCAGACCACTAAAAGCACGGAAAAGTTTTATAGCATCAAAGAAGAGCTGCTGAAAAGGGGGTATGAAGTGAAGGCAAATGATACGATTTGCAGGCAGGTTTCCAATAGGTATGAAGACCTTGCGGGTTTTGCGAAACAATATGATAAAATTGTTTTTGTCTCAGGGAAAAAATCCTCCAATGGTAAGGTATTGTTTAATGTGTGTCTTCAGCATAACCCAAACAGCTATTTTATATCAGATTCTAAAGAATTATCACCAAGTATGTTCAACGCTAATGAAACGGTTGGCATCTGTGGGGCAACGTCCACTCCTATGTGGTTGATGCAAGCAGTGAAAGACGCATTGGAAATGTTCTGAATAAGAAGTAGGTTGTTGTATCATGTAAACCTCACATTATTAAAGATTCAAATCAGTCAACGTACAATTGCTTATCTTTGCAGGAGATATGGCTTTTTTTATAAACATATGTGGAATGCGGCGTATCGAACATTTTTAAAAGATTTGGTTATTAATGAAAACTAAAAAAGGCGTATTGCTGATTAATTTAGGAACTCCTGATAGTCCGAAAGTTTCGGATGTTAGAAGGTATCTAGATGAGTTTCTTATGGATGGTAGGGTGATTGACGTTGGGGTTATTCAGCGTAATTTGCTTGTGCGTGGAGCTATAGTGCCCTTCCGTAGTCCAAAGACAGCTAAACTTTATAGTGAGATCTGGGATTCCGATACTGGGTCACCTCTTTTACACATCAGTGAGATACAAACAGCTTTGTTAAAGGAAGAGTTGGGAGATGATTACCAGGTAGAACTGGCCATGCGCTATCAAAAACCATCCATTGAGGATGCCTTGGAAAGACTTAGGGCAGCTATGGTGGACAGTATTATAGTTATTCCGCTGTTTCCGCAGTATGCATCCGCAAGTACTGGCTCTGTCATTGAAAAAACAATGGGCTTGATGCGAAAATGGCATACCTTTCCACGAATTTCTATCGTTAATCAATTCTATGATAATGATCTCATGATAGCGGCTTTTGCGGAAAATGCTGAAAGCAAAACTCCAGCCTCTTTTGATCACGTGCTTTTTAGCTTCCACGGCCTCCCTGAAAGGCAGATGAAAGAAATAAATAATTCTGGTGAACACCGTTGTGAAGCTTCTACATGTAAATACGAAATAAATTCAGCCAATAAATTTTGTTACGTAGCACAGTGTTATGAAACAGCGAGACTTATAGCTGCAAAGCTCAATTTGGATCAAGGAAAGTTTACCGTTTGTTTTCAGTCAAGACTTGGAAAAGAACCTTGGATTCAACCTTATACCAGTGACGTCCTAGAAGATTTGGCAAAAAAAAATACAAAGAGACTGTTGGTTTTATGTCCGGCATTTGTCGCAGATTGCTTGGAAACGTTGTATGAAGTTACTGTTGAATACGGCGAAGAATTTAAAAAGTTGGGTGGAGAGCATGTAGAGCTTGTTCCAAGTCTAAATGATCACCCTAAATGGATCGAAGCCCTTAAACAAATGGTATATGCTTATGATGCCACTGTACATCCTCAAACTAAGCAGGCAGTATATCCATAAAATGAGGGAAAGTAATTTCTTTTTTGTGTTATGAGACTTATTCTATTAAATGTTTTTATACTCCTTTTAATAGATTTTTATATTTATTATGCGCTACAGAAAAGCAGCATAAAATGGGTTAAGAGCAAGCTGTTCAAATCGTTGTGGTGGACCTACAATATAGCCTTGTTTTTTGGCGTTATTGCTAGCATTCTTTTGAATATACCGTTAATGTTACGATCGGTTATATTGGTTGCATTTTTTCTTACTTTCACCAGTAAGGCTGTCTATGTCCTTGTATTGCTGATAGATGAAATTAGGAGGGGGAGTGTTTGGGTCCGTAGAAGAGTTATAAGCGTAATAAAGAAACCGGGCAAGGAGGTTCGTCAGCAGGAGCTTGACGCTAATACTATTAGCAGATCGCAATTTATAACGCGTGCCGGAATTGTTGTAGCATCGGTACCCTTTGCAACGCTAAGTTGGGGAATTGCGGTAGGTGGTTACGATTATCAAGTGAGAAGGCAAAAGCTGTATCTACCTAACTTACCGAAAGCCTTTCATGGTATAAAAATCGGGCAATTATCAGATATTCACTCTGGCAGCTTTTATAATAAAAAGGCGGTATTGGGGGGAATAGACATGCTTTTGGCAGAAAAACCTGAAGTTGTTTTTTTTACGGGTGATCTCGTGAATAATAAAGCCGAGGAAATGCGAAACTATCAGGATCTTTTTTCGAAAGTTAGCGCTCCGTTGGGGGTTTTTTCCACATTGGGTAATCACGATTATGGAGACTATTTTTATGGGAAAGAAGATAGTCCAAAAAAGCGTAAAAATCTGCAGCAGATAAAAGAAATACATGGATTAATGGGCTGGGAATTGCTGTTGAACGAGCATCGAAAACTTCAGGTTGATAATGAGCAAATAGGTGTTTTAGGTGTAGAGAACTGGGGAACGGGCAGATTTCCAAAGTATGGTCGAATAGATCTGGCGAAAGAAGGGACAGAAGATCTGCCTGTTAAGCTTTTGTTGTCGCATGATCCATCACATTGGAGAGCTCAGATACTGGAGAACAATAGGGATATTGACGTAATGTTTGCAGGACATACACATGGCATGCAATTTGGTGTGCGGGGAGAGCATTATCAATGGAGCCCAGCGGAATACGTTTATAAAGAATGGGCGGGCCTGTATCAAGAGAACCAGCAAAAGTTATATGTGAATGTAGGTTATGGTTTCTTGGGGTATCCCGGACGGGTAGGTATCCTTCCGGAAATCACTATTTTTGAACTTATAGCGGGGAACGATCCTGTTGAACACACATAAAAAGAAATTCTTCTTGTAACAAAGCTTTTCTGCAGTTGTCTTAATGCAAACAGAGATTGCTATGTCGGTAAAAATGCCTTATCGGGAGAATATAAGACTCTCATTAGAATCTATTTCCAGTAACAAGCTTCGAACATTCTTAACAGCACTTATTATAGCGATAGGCATTACGGCGCTAGTGGGCATTTTAACATCTATTGACGCCATACAGAATTCCTTGACTGATTCTTTTTCAGCAATGGGAGCGAACTCATTCAATATTCGTAACAGGGGCATCAATGTGCAGATAGGGGGTGGTGGTACCAGACCTAAAGTATTCCAGAAAATAACTTATCGTGAGGCTATGGCCTTCAGGGAAAGATTTGACTATCCCGCTACAGTATCTATCAGTGCATATGCGTCTAATTATGCAGTAGTTAAATACGGTAGTGAACAGTCGAATCCTAATATTTCCGTTTTGGGAGGTGATGACGATTATTTGCAAACCGGAGGATATAAGCTGGAAAGCGGGAGGAACTTCACCCAGAGAGAGCTGGAGACGGGAGCTAACGTCGTAATTATAGGAAGTGAAATAAAAAAACGTCTTTTCAAAAATGGAAGAGATCCAATAGATAAAATGCTAACTATTGGAGACGCTCGGTATTTAATTATTGGTGTGCTGGAAGACAAAGGGTCAAGCGCGGGTATGGGTGCAGATAGAACATGTATTATCCCTCTTTATAGGGCAAGAGCAGTGGTCCAGGGAGAAACGCCATCTTATACCATTACGGTGATGAGTAGCAACGCACAGCATATCGAATCGGCTATAGGCGAAGCAACCGCATTGTTTCGGAAAATTAGGTCTTTAGGCGTAACGCAGGAAAACAACTTTGAGATTACAAAGAGTGATGCTGTGGCGCAAATATTAGTAAGCAGTTTGACCTATGTGGCGTTGGGAGCATTTGTCATTGGGATTATTACATTGATCGGCGCTTCCATTGGTTTAATGAATATTATGTTGGTATCGGTTACTGAACGTACCCGTGAAATAGGCGTTCGCAAAGCGATTGGAGCAACACCAAGCGTAATACGGATCCAGTTTTTAACAGAAGCCATTGTTATATGTCTTATCGGGGGACTTGGGGGGATTTTTCTTGGTATTCTAATAGGTAACTTGGTAGCAATGGCGTTGGGGACGAGCTTCATAATACCTTGGCTATGGATGGTTTTGGGAATAACGGTATGTATTTTAGTGGGAATACTTTCTGGTTTTTACCCGGCCTCAAAAGCTTCTAGATTGGATCCGATAGAAGCGCTCCGCTATGAATAGATAATACTTCCTTTATAAAATAATTTCATGCTTGCTTTTTTGGCAGATGGCACATGCCTTTTGCATTTAGTTCAAATACCGGCGAGAATAGCTTGAACAAAAAACTAACACTTGTAAAAAAGTGTATTTTCCCTAAGTTTTTACTAGTTTTAGCTCATGCAACAAGAGATAAACTGGAACGATTTTGAAAAAGTAGACCTTCGTGTCGGTACGATATTAGAAGTGCAGGATTTTCCTGAAGCACGTAAACCAGCTTATAAACTAAGTATAGATTTTGGCCCGGCAATTGGCGTGCTTAAAAGTAGCGCGCAGATTACTAGGCATTATACGAAAGAGGATCTCGTTGGAAAGCAAATTATAGGAATAGTCAATTTTCCAAAAAAACAAATAGCTAATTTTTTTTCCGAATGTCTAGTTACAGGATTTGCTGACGAGCATGGAGATATTGTTTTGAGTACAGTTGCTAGCACTGTTCCCAATGGGGCAAAGTTGATATAATTAGGTATTCCGGGCATGCCAAATACATGTTAATAAAAAATATGAAGTACATTAATTTTGAAGATACCGCTGATACGATATCAGATGAGTTTTTTATGAAAGAAGCGTTAAAAGAAGCGCAAAAAGCTTTTGATGCCGATGAAATTCCTATAGGAGCTATAGTTGTTCATGGCGGAAATATTATTGCAAGGGGACATAACCTTACGGAAACTTTAAATGATGTAACGGCCCATGCAGAAATGCAAGCGCTTACGGCGGCAGCTAACTATATTGGTGGAAAGTATCTGAAAGATTGTACATTATATGTCACTGTTGAGCCTTGTGTAATGTGTGCCGGTGCGTCGTATTGGGCGCAGGTACAACGGATTGTTTTTGGCGCAAAAGATGATAAAAGAGGCTACACGTCCATTTCCGAAAATATCATACATCCTAAAACTACCATTATCAAAGGTGTTCTAGATACAGCATGTAGTTCTTTAATGAGAAAATTTTTTGAATTAAAAAGGTAAGTACTTGTTAAGGGAATGTCATTCGTATTTCATCTCCCAATAAAAACTGAAATTGTAAAGAACAATTTAAAGAACTATATCGTTATATTTGTAATATAACAAATCAGAAAATAAAAAAACATAAAATTATGGCATTTTCACTTCCTGCGTTACCTTACGCATCAGATGCATTAGAACCTCATATCGACAAAGAAACAATGGAAATCCATCATGGCAAACACCATCAGACATATGTGGATAAATTAAATGATGCGGTTTCTGGTACAGATGCTGAATCGCTTTCTATTGAAGATATCATAAAAAATATCTCAAAGTATCCAGCAGCGGTACGTAACAATGGAGGAGGGCATTATAACCATTCATTATTTTGGACTATTTTGTCCCCTGACGCGGAAACAACACCAAGTGGAGCCCTTGCTTCAGCTATTGATGAGACATTCGGCTCGTTTGGAGAACTGAAAAAGAAATTACAAGAAGCCGGTGCTACCCGTTTCGGGTCCGGATGGGCTTGGCTAGTTGTTGATAGTGCAGGAAAATTGCAAGTAACTTCAACACCTAACCAAGATAGCCCCTTAATGGATATTGCTGAAATTAAAGGTACACCTATTCTTGGGATAGATGTTTGGGAGCATGCTTATTATTTGAAATATCAAAATAAGCGCCCATCTTATTTAGAAGAGATTTTCAACGTTATATGCTGGAAATCAGTCGGTGAGCGCTATGCTGAAGCAAAAAAATAGGCCTCTCACAACCATTTAAAAGATTTATTAAAGGCAGTGTTTGCGTTGGCTAACACTGCCGTTTTTATATCATGCTCTTTGATGAGTGCAAAAATAGCGCTAAGGACCGTCCATTTGTATATTTCATTTGTCACATTTTGGGATATAAATTTTGAAAATGGTAGGAGGCCTATGCCGATGGATTAAAAGCCGCAGAGCGGTTCATGAGTGCTTTTAAGATGAATATTTACAAAAAATTATTTACAGATGAAAGCGATTGTGTTAGATGGAATTAATTTACCATTAACAGTAAAATATGTGGATAAACCACAGTTAAAAGCAAATGAAGCATTGGTTAGAATAAAGGCCGCGGCATTAAACCGAAGAGATTTTTGGATACAGAAAGGGCAGTACGCAGGTTTAAGGTTTCCGATAATTTTAGGTTCGGATGGTGCGGGCGATGTGGAAGAGGTAGGGAGCGAATCTGAAGGGGAGTGGATAGGAAAAGAGGTGATGATTAATCCTGCTATCAATTGGGGCGATAATGAGGCTGTTCAGGGAACCGATTTCAATATTTTGGGGCTTCCACAAAACGGAACTTTCGCTGAATATGTTAAAATACCAGTGCAGAACCTTTATCCTGTCCCGGCACATTTGACTGTAGAGGAGGCGGCAGCTTTTCCCTTAGCGGGCTTAACGGCTTGGCGAGCTGTTTTTTCTAAGGCAAATTTACAGAAAGGCGAAAAGATCTTAATAACAGGCGTGGGAGGTGGTGTTGCCACTTTTGTTTTGCAATGGGCAATACACGCCGATGCAGAGGTTTACGTAACTTCTGGAAAAAGGCAAAAAATAAAAAAGGCGATAGATGTTGGAGCAAAAGCGGGTGTATTGTATACGGACAAAAATTGGCCAGAAAAAATAAAGCCCGACGGAGGGTTTGATGTAATTATTGACAGCTCTTTAGGCACAGGCTTTGCCCACCATATAGATTTAGCGAAGCCTGGAGGAAGAATTGTGTTTTTCGGAGGAACTGCCTCTGGAGACTTGCCGGAGCTCAATGCAAGGAAGATTTTTTGGAAACAGTTAAGTATATTGGGAAGTACTATGGGCTCTCCAAAAGACTTTAATCAAATGATGACATTTGTAAATAAACATCAGATAAAGCCCTTAATCGATTCCATCCATCCGTTGGCCCATGCAGAAGAGGCTATCAGAAAAATGGATAACGCCGATCAATTTGGTAAAATTGTTATTCGAATAGATTAGATGTGTTTTTTGTGGTATAAATTTATTTAGATTGTAAAATCATGCAAGGCAAAACTTTAATCCTATGGTCTGTCGTTATTATTGCATGCCTTGCATGCGCTAATGGGCGTAATGAAAAACCATCTGTCCATTCGGAGCGGCAGGTTTTACCAGGATCGGGAAGTCAACGGGGTGATACAGCTACTTTCGCGGCTGGTTGTTTTTGGTGTGTAGAAGCACAATTTCAAGAGCTTGAGGGGGTAGATACAGTAATTTCCGGATATACAGGAGGTCATTTGAAAAACCCAACCTATAAGCAGGTAACCGGTGGGAACACGGGACATGCCGAGGCTGTCAATATCTTGTATAATCCAGAAAAGATTACTTATGACGAACTTCTTGAAGCTTTTTTTGTGGCACATGATCCAACACAATTGAATAGGCAAGGGAATGACATCGGAACACAGTATCGGTCGGCTATTTTTTATCACAATCAGGAACAGAAAGATAAAATAGACTTTTATATAAAACGCCTAAATGAAGAAAAAGTTTATGCCAAGCCCATAGTAACAGCTGTTAAACCATATGGTCCGTTTTATATAGCAGAAGACTATCATCAAAATTATTATAGACTTAATCCTGATCAAGGATACTGCCAGTTTGTAATAGCACCAAAAATGGAGAAGTTTAAGAAAGTTTTTAAAGCAAAACTGAAAAATTAGCGTTTCTGATTAAGGACTGTATAGTAAAATAATAGTTATACCGATGGTTGTTAGCAAAATTTTACTAAGGCGATGCATTATACTTAAATATACGTTTTTGAAGGACAGACCCGAAAATTAAAAGCTTACCGCCGCAAATTATACGGGAAAGGATACCAAGGCGAGACTAAACGATTTAAAACTAGTATAAAAAACTTATTTAATATTAAAAGGGGGCCACATGAACTAACTAAGCCCCCTTTCGTTTCCTTCTATATTAAGATAGTATGTTTACTATTTTTAATAAACTTGGGGTAAGGGAGTCGATATGCTTAATAGCTTTATCGAATGAGGTAAAAGCAACTGTTCCATTGATAAGTCCTACCATCTCGCCCTTACGGCCTTCCAGCAACGCTTCTACTGCCGCTACTCCAAGCCGACTTGCTAATACTCTGTCCATACAGGTTGGACTGCCCCCTCGCTGAATATGTCCCAATATTGATACCCGAGTATCATAATTTGGGAATTTGTCTTTTACCATTTCTGCAATAGTAAATGCGCCCCCTTCTTCATCACCTTCCGCAACTAATACAATTTTTGAAGATTTGTTTTTTCTCCCGTGGGCTAGTTTGTCCAATAAAGCACTTGAATCAGTAGCACTTTCCGGTATGAGAATGGCTTCTGCTCCGGTGCCAATCCCACTTCTCAAAGCGATTAAGCCTGAATCACGTCCCATAACCTCCACAATGAATAAGCGATCGTGTGATTCTGCCGTGTCTCTAATTTTATCTACTGCATTTATAACGGTATTAATCGCCGTATCATAACCAATGGTAAAGTCTGTGCCGGCAAGATCATTGTCAATTGTACCTGGTAAACCCATTACCGGAATATCATGTTCCTGAATAAACTTAGCAGCGCCCGTAAAAGTGCCATCACCACCAATAGCGACCAAGCCATTAATGTTGAATTCTCTTAATTGCTCGTATGCTTTTTGTCTCCCCTCTGGAGTCATAAATTCTTTGCTGCGAGCCGTTTTTAAAACGGTTCCGCCACGTTGAATGATATTAGCAACCGACTTGGCATCCATCGGAAAGATATCTCCGTTTACCATACCGTCATAGCCACGCTGTATTCCAAAAACATTTAAATTATAATGTAGCGCTGTTCTTACAACGGCTCTGATTGCGGCATTCATGCCTGGAGAATCTCCTCCTGAAGTAAATACGGCTATATTTTTTATTGTGCTCATGTGGTAAATATAAATTCTTAATAAATAATAAGTAAAAGCTATTGTCGATTTTTATAAGCTGCTATACCACTTTCTAAAAATGTGATATAGTTTTCAGGATCATAATTTGCACCCTGAGGAGGAACTAGAACACTGCCATCGCCATCAACGATTACGTATAAGGGCTGCGAATTACTGTTGAATTTAGCTGCCTGAAAGTCGCTCCATTTTTTACCAATCGAATTGATCTTTTTATTGCTATAGGTAGAAACATATTGATCCTCTTGTGGAAGAGCGGTCTTATCATCTACGAATAACTCAGCCATTACAAATTCGTTGTTGAGTAATTCCTTAACTTTAGGTTCTGTCCATACGTTCGCTTCCATTTTTCGACAGTTCACGCAGTTCCAACCGGTAAAATCAATTAGCACGGGCTTATTTATTTGTTTAGCTACTTCTAAAGCTTGATCGTAATCATAAAATGGGTCGAACCCCTTTGGCGTACCTCGGTCGTGGAAGATTTCCGCATATTTCTTTTTAATATCAGCATTATTAGGTGATGATGCGGGTACGGAAACACTTGCACTAAGGTCAAAATCCTGCGTTGCGCTGGGAGGTAAAAAGGCGCTCACAGATTTAAGCGGAGCTCCCCACATGCCAGGAATCAGGTAAACAACAAAAGAAAAAACGATGATCGCAAAAAATGTTCTCGGGACAGAAAGATACTTGATTTCGCTATCGTGGGCAAACCTGATGATTCCAAGTAAATAAAGACTCATCAGGGTGAAAATAGCAATCCATATAGCAAGAAATACTTCACGGTCTAGCCAATTCCAGTGATAGGCTAAATCAACATTCGATAGAAATTTTAAGGCAAAGGCTAGCTCGAGAAAACCCAAAATAACTTTTACACTATTCAACCATCCGCCAGATTTTGGTAACGACTTGAGTAAGGACGGGAATAACGCAAATAGGGCAAAAGGAATGGCCAGAGCCAATGAAAAACCGAACATCCCTACTGCCGGACCTAAGCGATCTCCTTTAGAGGCAGCGTCAACTAAAAGTGTTCCAATTAGTGGTCCTGTACAAGAGAACGAAACCAGTGCTAGGCTAAAAGCCATAAAGAAGATGCCAACCAGACCGCCCTGATCAGATTTAGCATCAATTTTGTTTACAAATGAGCTAGGCAATGTTATTTCAAAAGCGCCCAAAAATGATGCGGCGAACACCACTAGAAGCAAGAAAAAGAAAAAATTAAAAATGCCATTAGTAGAAAGTGCATTGAGGGCATCCGAACCAAAAAATATAGTCACTAACATGCCCAGTCCAACATATATTACGATAATAGACAATCCATATATAATAGCCTGGCCAATCGCTTTTGCTCTACTTCCGGCTCTTTTTGTGAAAAAACTAACCGTTAGAGGAAGCATCGGGAAAATACAGGGCATCAAAATCGCCGCGAAACCAAATAGCAGGCCATTGATAAAAGTTTGCCAAAGCGACAGTTCATCTTTTTCTGTTTGTTGAATTTCGGAAGAGTGCAGTTTTGAATTGCCTTGTTGCTGGACGGCAGGCTCATCCTCTACTATGGTATCTTCTTGGATGTCAGTAAATTCAATGTCGTCAAAAGATATAGTGTCTGCCTGCAAAGTAAAGCTAAATGCACTCAATGCTAAGGTGCTTAATATACACGTTAAGACGGCTATAAAAAAAATCTTATACATCGTTTTTATTTAAGGCGTGAAATTAGTAATTATTATCGACTGAAAGGCGATTGATCAGTCGCATTAATGTAAATAAAGTATAGTAAGTTAGGCTATTAGATGGGTTTTTGTTAAAAAAGGCATCGGTTACATAACAGATGCCTTTTTCTCTATTTAATCGGTATATTGAAACTAACTTCATCGGGAGGTAGGCATTCTTTATCATTACATACCATAAACTCAACAGTACCTTTAACAGTTGTAGCGGGTTTGTTCAGCTTTAGTTTTTGCTGAAAGACAACTTCATTCTCAAAGTATATGACATCCATGTCAAAAACTTTCTCAAAATGATTGATCCCTTTAGGTTCAGAAGTTTCTCCATCTGTGGCGTAGTCTCCAGATGAGGTGAATGAAAAACTTGTAGGCACAGGCCCTCCCGGTTCTATGTGCTGTGAATAAATATGCCATCCCTTTTCAATGGTAGCTTTAATTAATACGACAGCTTCCTGATCATTTAGCTTTTTTGCTGCATATGACCATTTTACTGGAGTCTTGATCTGAGCAGATACGGTTAGTGTTAGTAATATGTATGCTACCAATACACTTAATTTTTTCATAGCATTTTGGATTAATTAATCTTTAGACAGTTTCGTCTAAAATGGTTTAAAATGTGTGAATATGTTACGCAGATTGCTGGTTATATCCAGCAATTCGGTTAGCCGCAAAGATACAATTGCTGCTATCATATTACAAAACTAATTTCTTTTATGCAGAACTTGGTTAGATGGCCGTCAAAATCAATAATAAGCTTACCCTGATCGTCTACATCTGTTATCGTACCGATTACTTGTACGCCATCTATTAAAAATGAGCTAGGTGTGTTAAAGCGAAACAAACATTGTTTATACAGCTCCCGCTGTAAGAGGTGACCTCCTTTTTTAAGAACATGATATTGCTTGCTAACTGCGGCGCATAAAAGCTTTAATAACTTGTGTAGATCAAAATCTTTGTTCAATAATTTTTTTAGTGAACACGCTTTTGTTTTTTGGATGCCAAAAGATGTCTGGTTGACATTTAGTGCAATGCCAATGATGGCATGCTTCCACTTGCTACCGCGGATAATGTTTTCAATTAAAATGCCACCGATCTTTTTATTGTTGACGTAAATATCGTTGGGCCATTTGATTCGTACAGATTCTCCCAATATTGGCTTAATACACTCTATAATGGCTAAACTAATTGCTATATTAAGCCTGAACTGCTCCTTGGGGAGTAGAAAAGTGGGATTCAATAATATGCTAAGGGTAAGATTTTGGCCTGCCTCACTTACCCAAGTGTTGCCCGCCTGACCCTTACCTGCATATTGTTCAACTGCCATTATTACAGTTCCTTCTTGGTATGGCGTAGAATTTGACAGTTTAGATTTCAGGTAATCATTTGTTGAATTTACGCGTTGAAGAGTAATCACATTTTCTCCAACAATAAGTCCTAAAAAAGTGTTACTTTGCAAAGTCTTATTGACATTAGATGAAAAACTGTTCAAAATTATAATTTTTAATGGTAAAAAATAAAAAGGTTAAAGAATCTACCTATCTCTCAGAAGTTATTATACATGGTATTCAGGAGAAAAAAGGTAATGAAATAGTTAGATTAGACCTGCAAAATGTTTATAGTTCTGTGTCTGATTATTTTGTGGTATGTCATGCGGAATCAACAACTCAGGTAAGAGCAATTGCAAAAAGTGTAGAGGAGGAAGTTTATAAAACATTGAAACAAGATCCATGGAGAAAGGAAGGTTTGGATCACGGCGAGTGGATTTTACTCGATTATATAGATGTGGTGGTGCATATCTTTAAAACAGATAAAAGGCAATTCTATGCAATTGAAGATCTGTGGGGCGATGCAGAATTAAAGTATTTTCAAAGTGCGTAACGGGTTCTCCGCAGAATAAAACAAACAGCAAAAACAATTTATGAAAGAAAATATGTCAAATCAACCTGGGAAAATGAAGAAAATTCCGGGGAAAAAGATAGCCCCAAAGCCCCCAAAGTTTAACATTATGTGGCTTTGGGTAGCGATGATATTGGGCTTTATAGCATTACAGTATGTATTTACAGGAGAGAATGCAAAAGAAATCACCTATCAGCAGTTTGAGAATAAGATGCTTAAAGCAGGTGATGTAGAGAAGTTGGTAGCGTATAAGAGAAATGAGTTAATTGGTGTTGAAGTATATATCAAGAAAGACAGGCTCAAAGAAGACAAATACAAGGATGTTCAACCGAAGAGTAATAGCTTAAATTTATCTTCGGGAGATGCAGGGCCACAATATTTTTTTCAAGATGGTTCTTTTGATGCACTTGAACGAAAATTAAATGCTGCACAAGAAGGGTTAGCTGAAAATGAAAAAATTAATGTCACACTTCAAGAACGTAATAGCCCCTGGACCGGCTGGCTGTTGTCCATTATTCTACCTTTAGGGCTAGTCATACTGTTTTGGGTATTTATTATGCGCAGAATGGGAGGGGGTGCTGGCGGAGCTGGAGGCCAAATTTTTAATATAGGAAAATCAAAAGCTCAGCTTTTTGATAAGGAATCACAGGTAAATATAACATTTAACGATGTTGCCGGTCTTGAAGAAGCAAAGCAGGAAGTGATGGAAATTGTTGATTTTCTGCGAAATCCTAAGAAGTATACTAATCTTGGGGGGAAAATCCCCAAAGGCGCGTTGTTGGTAGGATCGCCGGGTACCGGTAAAACGTTATTGGCAAAGGCTGTAGCAGGTGAAGCTCAAGTACCTTTTTTCTCGCTTTCCGGTTCCGATTTTGTCGAGATGTTTGTAGGTGTTGGCGCTTCACGTGTAAGAGACTTATTTAAACAAGCGAAAGATAAGGCGCCATGTATTATTTTTATAGATGAAATTGATGCCATAGGCAGGGCTCGTGGAAAGAATAATATTGTTGGTGGAAATGATGAGCGTGAAAATACACTCAATCAGCTTCTAGTGGAAATGGATGGTTTTGGTACGGATTCAGGTATTATAATTTTAGCGGCAACCAACCGACCTGATGTGCTGGATTCGGCACTGCTAAGACCGGGAAGGTTTGATAGGCAGATATCTATCGATAAACCAGACCTTGTAGGACGTGAGCAGATATTTAAGGTCCACCTTAAACCAATAAAGTTGGCGGCTGATGTAGAAGCTAAAAAGTTGTCTGCGCAAACACCTGGTTTCGCTGGTGCAGAAATCGCCAACGTATGTAATGAAGCCGCCCTAATTGCCGCAAGGAGAAATAAAGAAGCTGTAGATATGCAGGACTTTCAAGATGCCATAGATAGGGTTATTGGTGGGCTTGAGAAGAAAAATAAAATCATATCTCCGGAAGAAAAACGTATCGTTGCCTATCACGAAGCCGGTCACGCTATTGCGGGATGGTTTTTGGAGCATGCCGACCCATTAGTAAAGGTTTCTATAGTACCAAGAGGGGTAGCTGCCTTGGGGTACGCACAGTATTTACCCAAAGAGCAATTTCTCTATACTACCGAACAGTTGATAGACGGCATGTGCATGACAATGGGGGGGCGTGTTGCTGAGGATTTGACCTTCGGAAAAATTTCTACGGGAGCACAAAATGACCTTGAAAGGATCACTAAACTAGCATACGCGATGGTGGGGATTTATGGTATGAACGCCAAAGTGGGAAATGTTTCCTTTAACGACAGCCAGGAGTCTCAATTCCAAAAGCCATATTCAGAGAAAACTGCTGAACTTATTGATCAAGAGGTCCGTAATTTGATCGGTGAAGTTTACGAAAAAACAAAACAATTGCTAACCGACAAGGCTGAGGGGCTTAAGGCGCTTGCCGAGAAATTACTGGAGAGAGAGATACTTTTCCAATCCGACTTAGAGGAGATTTTGGGTAAACGTCCTTTTGATCATCGTACAACGTATGATGAATTCGTTAATGGAGATGAAGGTTCCTCTGATCAACGGAAGGCGGCGGAAGGTCTAGTCCACGATGGTGTAGGGGATAACTCAGGAACATTTGAAAAGAATCAAAGCTCTGAAGATAAAAGTGTGTCTTAAGAATTGTATAGACATATTTGTTTAGTAAAAAATTGGTTCCAGAAGAACTCGAAAGCATTACTTTTTAAAAAGTAATGCTTTTTTATTACAGCGTCGTGTTCTTTTATAAAGGTCTTGTTAACGTGTGCTTGATGTTGAAGAAGTAAAAATAGATTATAGGGATTGACCATTTTCAACAAAATACTGTTAAATTGCAGTTTTTAATAATTAAGGATTTAATATGGAGGAAGCGACGGCCAAAGAAAGGATGCTCAAAAAAATTAGAAAAGCGCTTTTGACGAAACGGGATAATCCCTATCCCAACTTGGAGGAATTACCTTTGTACAAAGAGACAGAGGAAACACTTGAAGTACTTTTTGCTAAGAATTTTACAACTGTTGCTGGGAATTTTGTGTTTTGTGACGATGAAATCCAATTGATCGAGAATTTGTTGGCAATAGTGGAAAAGGAACATGCTAGGAGAATCTACGCGTGGGAAAAATCTATGCAGGAGCTATTGGATCGTTATGAGTTTCCTTATTTCAAATCGGATGCAGATTTTATCAATGCCCAAATTGGTATTACTGCTTGCGAAGCATTAATCGCTAGAACAGGAAGTATTCTTGTAACCAACGGGAATGCTTCGGGGCGTCGGATGAGCATATATCCCCATGTACATATTGTAATCGCCTATACTTCCCAAGTGGTAATGGACTTGAAAGATGGATTTAATATTGTGCGTGAGAAATACGCGGATAGTTTACCGTCAATGATTAGTACAATAACGGGACCTAGCAGAACGGCTGATATAGAAAAGACTCTTGTCTTAGGAGCGCATGGACCGAAACAATTATACCTGCTGCTAATGGATGATGGTATTTATGATGAGTAGTTAGCCAGCGGGAAAAAGTAACGCAAAAAAAGCTTTTTCAATACCAACCACCTATTTTGATGTAAATATTGCTAATCTACATGCTAATATAAATAGTTTTATTTACTAAATATATTAGTATATTTGCTGTATGGATTCCGTACAAAATGAAGCGTATTTCAAGGGGCGGGGAGCTCAGATTAATACACACAACAAATTCTTTAAGAATAAGTACGTTTGCGAACATATAGAAGGGTTGGATGAAGCATTTTTGGAAAATAGTGACACACAAGTTATAGAGACGCATCCAAAACATATTATCAGCAAAACGGATAGCCCAGACCTACGTCACCTGCAATCTATTAATCCCTACCAGGGATGCGAACACGGGTGTATCTATTGTTATGCCCGGAATGCACACGAGTATTGGGGTTACAGTGCAGGACTTGATTTTGAACGCAAGATCATTATAAAGAGAGATTGTGCAGAATTGCTTGAGCGGGAGTTTAACAATAAGCATTACGAGCCTTTAACAATTATGCTTTCTGGTAACACAGATTGCTATCAACCATTAGAGCGAAAGCTTGGGTTAACGCAATCGCTTTTGAAGGTTTTTTTAAAGTACAGGCATCCTGTGTCTATTATTAGTAAAAACAGTTTGATATTGCGGGATATTGATATTCTAAAACAGCTAGCTAAATTACAGTTGATACACGTGGCAATTACGATTAATTCCTTAAATGAGGATTTACGCCAGAAAATGGAACCGAGAACCGTAACAGCTATGGGGAGAATGAGGGTTATTGAGCGATTAAGCGAGGCAGGTATCCCCGTTATGCTGATGTGTGCACCGATTATTCCGGGATTAAACAGCGATGAAATGCCATCTTTAATTGAAAAGGCAGCGGAGCATGGTGCTCAAGCGGCTTCTTTCACGTTAGTACGACTCAACGGGGCGATTGGAGAAATTTTTAAAGATTGGATCTATAAGGCCTATCCGGATAGGGCAGAGAAAGTATTGCATGGAATTGCTTCCTGTCATGGAGGTAAACTCAATGATAGCCTGTTTGGAAGACGAATAAAAGGCGAAGGGAAGTTGGCCGAGAGCATTCACCAATTGTTTAAATTGGCTGCAACCCGATTCATGGGAGATAATAGGCTAAAGGAATTGAGAACAGATTTATTTACGCCTTTACGTGGAAAACAGCTTGACTTGTTCTAAAAAGTGCTATTTTTTTGGTATTTTCACGCACATTTAAGTTTACTCGATGGAAGCCTACATAACGCAAACGCCTGTTGCAAGTTTATTCTTTATTTTTACGATAATTACCAGCATATATGCCTTCTCAAACCATGAGGTTTTTGGGAAATTTATGTTGCACCCCTATAGTGTCAGCAGAGGTCAACGAATTTATACATTGCTTACCAGTGGTCTTATTCATAGAGATTGGGGGCATCTGTTATTTAATATGCTTACCTTTTTCTTTTTTGGTTTTCAATTGGAAAGGATTTTGGCATCTGTAAGCAGTTGGGGGCATACGCAATTTGCTTTGATATATATTGTAAGTTTGATACTCAGTGATATTACAACCGTTGTTAAGCAAAAAGACAACTACAATTACCATAGTTTAGGTGCTTCAGGAGCTATTTGCGCAATACTATTTAGCTTTATCCTTTTTCAGCCTACCACTTCTATTTTTCTGTTTTTTATCCCTATCCCAATTCCCGCAGTAATTTTTGGTCCTCTTTTTCTTCTATATTGCGTTTGGGCAGCGAAAGCGGCAAGAGATAGCATTAACCATGACGCTCATTTCTATGGTGCGCTTGTAGGAATTGTTATTACCATTATTTTGTACCCACAGGTTATGGGACATTTTTTCAGCGCAATTCAGCAGTTGATTGCTTAAAAAAATACGAAGTTCTTACGAACGCTTTAATACTAACTTTTAGAAAGCTCAATTTCTTCTGAACAAAGGAATTTGCCTCCTTGATCCGTTAAGAAGGTCATTGGATTTTCGGGGTCTTTAATGATTTCGAATAGCGTAAAGCCCCATGGTTTCCAGAAATTTTCCAGGACCTGTCCGTAGGTTTTTGCTTGGAAATTATCAAAAATTGGACGTATGTCCATTCCCATCAACGGCATGGGTTCAATAAAAATAATTTGTTCTGTCGGAAGTATGGTATACTCCGGTAATCTGTTAAATAGATACGCTGAATAGAAATACCTTCCGCAAATTTCTTCAAATTGAATAGGATGTAATTTGTTCCCATTTACCTTGTTTAACGTTTCGTGGTTATAGCGATCATTAGCACCGTTATCCTGTAAACATGCTACAATGCCAAAGTCTTTCATTCTCAATGAGAAGACCAGTGTATTTATCTCATCACGATAACTGAAGGTGTCTGCTGGATTGTCAACTTCAAACACGTTAATGCTGAAAGGTAGATTCCCCTCAAACTCAACGGCGTAAATGAGCGACTGTAACATGTAGTGGAGATTGGTGAACTTTTTGGCTAAAACCTGCGAAAAGTTCATGGATTCTCCACTTATCATCTGCTGGCGAATACCTATTTGTATTTCATTGAATACAATACCGTAAATAAGCTTCCCGATCCATTGAAAGAGTAAGAGCCTATCCAGTTTCTTGACTTCCTCATAACCCACTAGGAATGCCTTTTTTATTTGTTCCTCAAGCCTGTCTATATGCTGTGCAGTATCGATAGCGCAAGGCAGTTGTAGCTTTTTATAGGTGCTTATACTTTCATCCAGCAATTTAAAGGGTTTGTCTTCTAAACCAAAGCTACGCATTAACCAAGTAGGAAAAACTTGAATAGACTCTTCGCTAGATGATAAACGGTTTCCGCTGAGAAAACAGGCTTTGTTGTCGAAAGTAAAGTTCTGGAAAGGGTTATACAGCTTGTAAGACATTATTTTTCGGTTTTTCCATATTGTTTGTAATAATAATCTTGATAAGCACCGGAGGTTACGGTCGTTAACCACTCTTCGTTGGCGAGGTACCAGTCAACGGTTTTTTCAAGTCCTTCTTCAAACTGCAGGCTTGGGACCCATCCTAACTCCTTTTGTAGTTTGCTGGAATCGATCGCATAACGTAAATCATGGCCAGCACGATCTTTGACAAAAGTGATAAGTTTGGCAGAAGAACCTTTCTGACGGTTAAGTTTTCTATCCATAATAGCGCACAAAAGCTTGATCAAGTCTATGTTTTTCCATTCATTGTGCCCACCTATGTTGTAGGTGTCACCAGCTTTGGCCTGGTGGAAGATCATATCAATTGCTCTTGCGTGGTCTTCTACCCATAGCCAGTCGCGTACATTCTCCCCTTTACCATACACTGGTACTGGTTTATTGTTCTGGATATTATGTATAGCTAATGGTATCAACTTTTCAGGGAAGTGATGCGATCCGTAATTGTTCGAACAGTTGGAGATGACCGTGTTCAGTCCGTAGGTGTCATGGTAAGCACGGACAAAATGGTCCGAACCTGCTTTTGACGCTGAATAGGGAGAATGCGGGTCATATTTTGTTTCCTCTGTAAACACTCCCGTCTCTTCCAGTGCACCGTATACTTCGTCTGTACTAACGTGGTAAAAGCGGTTATGCCGCTGCTCTCCCGTCCAATACTTCTTTGCCGCATTCAGCAGATTTACCGTACCCACTATATTGGTCATCACAAACTCCAGCGGACTGCTGATGGAACGGTCAACATGCGATTCGGCGGCAAGATGTATAACAGCATCAGGCCTTTCTTCTGTAAAAAGCGCGTCAATAAAGAGCGCATCAGTAATATCGCCTTTGATAAAGCGGTAGTTAGCTTCGTTTTCTATGTCTTTTAAATTGGCGAGGTTACCGGCATAGGTCAGTTTATCCAGATTGATGATCTGGTACGAGGCATAGTTTCTTACAAAGCGCCGAACAACATGGGAACCTATAAAGCCGGCGCCACCGGTAATAATTATTTTCATCTGTTTATTTTTATTCGTTGTTTTCTGTCGTATCAATGAGCTCGCAAGCTCGGTTCATTAGAAATGAAATTGGTAAGAAGATAAATAAATTGTCATCCTTGAATTTTTAATTTCTCTCATGCCATTAATGTCTAAAAACAGACAGAAAAGTATATATTATACAATTCAAAAATTTAAACGAAAATAAAGCTTGTCTATTGCAATGATTAAGATAAGACTTTACAACCAACCCTAGGTCTCACTCGTGCACGCTAATTTTTGCCACTTTAGATAAAAGGATTCTTTTCTTTGAGATATACCTCCCAAGCCCAAGCGGAGCGCATCATTTCTTCTAGATCTAAGGTTGCTTTCCAGCCAAGTTCACTGGCAGATTTGGAGACATCCCCCCATACTTTCTCTATATCTCCAGCACGACGTGGACCTATCTCATAGTTTAATTTAACTCCCGTAGATGTTTCGAAAGCTTTGATAATTTCCAGTACTGAAAAACCGTTACCTGTTCCGATATTGAATACTTCATAATTGGCTTTGGATTTTTTCTCCTCCATCCTTTTAATCGCTGCCACATGTGCTTTCGCCAAATCTACCACATGTATATAATCTCTAACGGCGGAACCATCGGGCGTATCGTAGTCGTCTCCGAAAACGGTGATTTTTGCTCGCTTTCCAATAGCTGTCTGTGTGATGAATGGAACGAGGTTTTGTGGTACTCCAATGGGGAGTTCGCCTATCATGGCACTTTTGTGTGCGCCTACAGGGTTGAAGTAACGCAATGCAATTATCTGGTAATTTTTAAAAGCGTTGGCGGTATCGCTTAATATCTCTTCTGCTACCTGCTTTGTGTTTCCATATGGCGATTCAGCTTTCTGCACGGGAGCACTTTCCGTTACCGGCAGTTTAGTAGGCTGACCATAAACGGTGCAGCTGGAAGAAAATACAAAATTAATGTTCCTATTCTTAAATGCATTTAATAGGTTGATCAACGAGAAAAAATTATTTCTATAATATTTTAACGGCTCTTCTACCGATTCGCCCACAGCTTTACTGGCTGCAAAATGTATTAGACCGGTAATATCCGGATTGTTTTCGACAAAAGAAACTACTTTTTGTTCATCGCAAAGGTCAAATTCATAAAACTCAGGTATGGTGCCGGTAATTGCTTCAATCTGTGTAAGTACTCCTTTGTTTGAATTGGAAAGATCATCGATAATTACTGGTGTATAACCTGCCTCCTGAAGTTCAACTACAGTGTGGGACCCAATATATCCCGTACCTCCTGTAACAAGTATTTTGCTCATCTTATTTAATGCTTATTGTAATATTTAAAGTCTTTGTGTTTTATTTCTTGCTCCGGTAGTGATTTGAAGTATTCGTAAGTTATTTTAAGGCCTTCAACCCGGTCTACCTGAGGTTGCCAGCCCAGTATTTCCCTGGCTCTGGTGATGTCTGGTCTGCGTTGCTTAGGGTCATCTACTGGAAGCGCCTTATAAACAAGTTTCTGTCTTGTTCCTGTCAGTTTTATAATCTCTTCACCAAATTGTTTAATGGTAATTTCGTCTGGATTTCCTATGTTTACAGGCTGCGTATAGTCACTCATCAATAAACGATAAATACCTTCTACTTGATCATCTACATAGCAGAATGAACGTGTCTGACTACCATCGCCAAAAACAGTTAAGTCTTCCCCTCTTAAAGCTTGACCTATAAACGCAGGAAGTACTCTCCCATCATTTAATCGCATTCTAGGGCCATAAGTATTAAAAATACGTACAATCCTTGTATCCAATCCATGAAAGGTGTGATAGGCCATGGTAATAGCTTCCTGAAAGCGTTTTGCTTCATCATAAACACCTCTAGGGCCAACAGGGTTTACATTTCCCCAATATTCCTCGGATTGCGGACTAACAGAAGGATCGCCGTAGACTTCCGATGTGGAAGCAACTAAGATGCGAGATTTTTTAGCCCTTGCTAACCCTAATAGATTGTGTGTTCCCAATGAACCGACCTTTAAGGTTTGAATCGGAATTCTTAAGTAATCAATTGGACTTGCGGGAGAAGCAAAATGTAAGATGAAATCCAGTTCTCCCGGCACGTGAACGAACGTTGAAACGTCATGGTTATAAAATTCGAAATTTTTAAGTTTAAAGAGATGTTCTATATTTCGCAAATCCCCTGTGATGAGATTATCCATGCCAATAACGTGGAAATCTTCTCTAATAAACCTATCAGACAGATGTGAACCTAAGAAACCTGCTGCACCGGTAATGAGTATACGCTTTCTAGACATAGGCGCTATGTAAATTGTTTAGAATTATCTTTGGCGAAGATAAACAAATTGAATATAATTGCCGTTTCTAATCATAAACAATTACTTCACAAAGAAGTAATACTTTTGCAAACATTATTAATCCTACCTTATGTGGATCCTTTATAATCTTGGAATTTTTTTAGGGCAAATTTTTGTTATCGCTGTTGCCCCCTTTAATCGTAGAATACGCAAATGGAGGAAAGGCCGCAAAGGACTTTTGCAGCTGATTGAACAACAAGTTGATCGCTCGAAACCACATACTTGGTTTCATTTTGCTTCTTTGGGCGAATTTGAGCAGGGACGTACGGTTTTGGAAGCCTATAGGGTACGATATCCGAAGAAGTTAATTTTGGTCACTTTTTTTTCACCTTCTGGTTATGAGGTCAGGGCTAACTATGCGAAGGCAGATCATGTTTTTTATCTGCCCAATGATACGCCGGGAAACGCCAAAAAGTTCATTGATCTGATTAACCCTGAGATGGTTTTTTTTGTTAAATATGAATTTTGGCATAATTATTTCAAGGTGCTGCATAAACGTCATATCCCTTTGTATCTAGTCTCAGGAATTTTTAGAAAAAATCAGGTGTTCTTTAGATGGTATGGTGGTTTCTTTAGGTCTACCTTAAAATTTGTAACGCATTTTTTTGTGCAAAATCAGGAAAGCGCCTCTTTGTTACAAAGTATAGGAATTAGATCGATTTCACTTTCTGGAGATACACGTTTTGATAGGGTGTCTAACCTCTCTAAACAAAATAGAAATATCGAGGTAGTGTCTAAATTTGTGGGAGATCATCGTGTGCTCGTGGCAGGAAGCACCTGGCTTCCTGATGAAGAGTTAATTATGTCCCTTAGACAGGTTTATCCAGAGTGGAAACTAATCATCGCTCCCCATTTGGTTACGCCAACACACCTGCGTGAAATTGATAACCGATTTAAGGATAGCGTACTTTTCTCCGTGCTTAACGGTAATGTTAATCAAAATGAAAAGAACCCTTCAGTTTTAATCATAGATAATATCGGTATGTTGTCCTATTTATATAGCTACGCAGATATTGCATATGTAGGGGGAGGGTTCGGTGTAGGCATACATAATGTTCTTGAAGCTGCTACCTACGGCATTCCAATAATATTTGGCCCTGAATATCATAAATTTCAAGAAGCAAAGGATCTTATAAAAGCAAAAGCAGCTTTCAGCGTACATCATCTTCAGGAGTTAGTGGCTATATTTGAAAATCTACAATCAGATGAAGTACGCAAAGAAACTGGCGATCGAGCATATGGCTACGTGCAACAACAAGCAGGAGCAACGCAACGAATTATGGATTATCTGGAAACTTAGATAACATGTATTTTACCGGCCCCTGATCTACTGTTGCCAGCTTGCCTTATAGATGAAAAGCAGCAAATACAAAGTAGTGCAATGGGGTGAACAGTTAAATAACTTTTGATTCCCTGATTTTTTTTCTAAAGAATTTTCCAGGGAGAAATTTGCTAGCCCATATTACTTTGATTTCAGGTCCAGCAATAAATATCTCTTCTTTTTGTTTGGCTAAATGCGGGCTTAACTTTTTTACAAATTCTTCTACACTCATGGCGTTGCGATGTACATCGTCCTTTTTTAGGTAGAGCTCTCCATTCCCCTTTAGCGCTTTTTCTCCGAGTGAGGTATTAACAAATCCCGGGCAAACCATACTGATATGGATGTTACTTGCATATATCTCAGGTCTTAAGGATTCAAAATAACCATGTAGGGCATGTTTCGATGCTGCATACGATGATCTGAGTTGCGTGCCGATTTTTCCCATTAAACTGCTGATAACGATAATATGACCACGGCCTTGTGAGAGCATGCTAGGTAATAACGCTTGTGTAATTGTCACAGGTCCCCAGTAATTTACAGTCATAATTTTTTTTGCAACGGTGATATCCGTTTCCACAGCTAATGCCCTTTGGGTGATACCGGCAGTATGTATGACGGTATCAATCCGACCAAAAATGCGCAAAGCTTCCTGTGTTTTTTCTACTAATGTATCGTTTTTTTCGAGGTCTAAGGGCAGAACATGGATATTCATTGGATTAGCCTTACATGTTGTCTTTACATGGTATAAGCCGTCTCTCGAACGGGCAGATAAAATAAGTCTTGCCCCCAATGAACTATAATGTTTAGCTAGTGCCGCCCCAATGCCGGAAGAAGCACCAACTATCCATATCACTTGGGTATTGATAGGTGGAGTTATTTTTCTTTCTTTTTTTCGTTTCATGGATACCGTTTTGTTTTAATATACGCTTGAGAGATTTAATGGTCTATGAAAAGTTCCGAAGCAATTAAATCTGCTATAAGTTTACCTGTTACGGTAAGCGTTAAATGGTTTTCCCTTTTTATGAGTTGTCCACGTCTCTCAAATGGCTGTGCGGTATATATAATTTTTTCTACATACTCCTTGCCAAAAGTACTTTCCAGAAATAAGAGGTCAACTCCCCAAATTGTTCGTAAGGAGGTCATCAAATATTCGTTTATTCTATTCACTGTTGTTAATACTTCGATCTCTGCTGGGACCTCGTTGGTAGACAATGATGCCATATAACGGGCGTTATTATTAATATTCCACTGTCGTGTAGATCCATTAAAAGAATGAGCAGATGGCCCAATACCTAAATAGGGAATCGATTGCCAATAGTTTGTATTGTGCTGCGAATATTGATTAGGGAACGAAAAGTTTGAAATTTCATAATGCTCGTATCCCGCAAATTCTAAGGTTTTAATAAGCTGCATAAACTGCTGGGCACTTTGATCTTCATCCATTGGCCGTTGCTTACCTACTTTCACGAAGTGATCGAGCGCCGTGCGAGGCTCTACCGTCATACTATAAGCAGAAATATGTGGAATGCCTTGTTCAACTAAACAGTGAATATTAGCCAACCATTTCGTGTCGTCTAACAAGGGATAACCATAAATAAGATCAGCAGTTATATTGTCGAAACCTGCATCTTGTGTTTTTTTGATAGCTCTTTTGGCTTCAAAAGCATTATGAGCACGATTCATCCATTTTAAATCTTCATCAAAAAAGGATTGTATCCCAATACTTAACCTATTAACCGGTGTATTTCTTAATGAAGCTAACTTTTTGGTGCTTAAATCGTCTGGATTAGCCTCCACCGTGATTTCTGCATGCACGTCAATCGTATAATATTTAGCAACAGTATCAATAAGAAGGTTAATTTCATTTTCGCTTAGTAAAGAAGGGGTCCCGCCTCCAAAATATAACGTTTCAATCTTTTGCCTTCCTAGGTAAGTCGACTGTAACGATATTTCACGAAGCATAGCTTTTAGCAGGTCACTTTTATATTTGAGAGCCGTGCTAAAGTGGAAATCACAGTAGTGACATGCCTGTTTACAAAATGGGATATGAAAATATACACCGGCCATAACGCAAATTTAGTGTTATGGTACCAGTGTATGTCAATTAAAGATATTTAAATTTTATTTTTTCTCTGGAACAGTCCAGAAATATATAGTAGAACCCTCTACGTTAATCTGTTTCTCAGGTTTCCAGTCTCCCATGTCAAATGCATGTGAAACGATTCGCGTGCCGGGTTTTAGAGTTTCCAGTAATTTTGAACGTAATCGTAGGTTTACATCTGGAAGAAGGTAGAGCGTTACAACAGAAGCATTACTAAAATCTACTTTGAATAAATCACTTTCAATAAATTTCACTTTATCGGTTAGCCCTTCTTTTTTAAGATTGGCATTTGCTTCTTCGATTCGTTGTGGATCTATATCTACACCAACGCCAGTAGCGCCATATTTCTTTGCTGCCGTAATGACGATACGCCCATCACCACATCCTAAATCGTAAATGACGTCGTTTTTATTAACTTTTGCCATATTCAACATGGCTTCAACCACTGCCGGCTTTGTTGGAACATAGGGCACATCCAGGGTTTCGTAAGAGCTTTGAGCAAAAGCGCCAAAGCTTCCCAATAACATTAAAATACTACTCAATAAAAATCGAGGCATGCTCAATTTTATCCGTCTATTTGTTGAATATGTTTGATTCATAGTAATTAATTTTAATAAATAATTTGTGGTTAGTTTTTCTTGTTAAACAATGCGTATATCTTATTATTTGAATACTAGGTTATTACACAATATTGTTACCTTTTTTTATCAAGGGCATCGTTAGTAAAAGTATCCCTCCTATAATTAACACGATCACACCTACAAATGCCCCGATGCCCGTATAGGCTAAACTGGAATATAAGAGATAGGTACTTGTCGTACAAAAGATGATAGGTGTTATGGGATATAATGGAACACGGAAAGGTCTTTTAACATGAGGTTCTTTTATTCGGAGAATAAAAAGGGCTATCCCAACCAAGAGGAAGAAAAACCAAAACACAGGAGCCGTATAGTCTATGATCGTTTCAAAGCCACTTCTTGTAAATAAGCCTAAGCCGATCAAAGCCAGCGATATGAGTGCTTGGATCAATAATGCATTAATGGGCGACGAAGTTTTTTGATTCCATCGACCTAGCGCTTTGAAAAAGTTAAAGTCGCGTCCTAACGCATAATTGGTGCGCGCTCCGGTAAATATGGTGGCGTTCGCTGAAGTAAGAGCCGCTATAACGACCAGTATACTGATCAGCACGGCACCGTATTCACCGTAAATACTACGCATCAACTGTGCGCCAACGGCATCTGTTGACGCGATGCCCTCCAATCCCAGAATTTTTAGATAAGCCAGATTAATGAGAAGGTAAATTATAGTAATGCTAACAATACTCCAAATAAGTATTCCTGCCATTTTTTTTCTGCCAGATTGTAATTCTGCAGAGATATAAGCGGCCTCATTCCATCCACCGAAGGTTAGAAGCACAAAAACCAATGCAAGCCCAAACGATGGGGTAGAAGCGCTGGCTGTCGTTTCTTGTATCGATGAGGGAGTGGCTGGAGATGAAAAGAATAACCCAGAAAAAACAATCATCAGGATGCCTACAACTTCTATTAATGTCAGCAATTTTTGTGTGGAGGTCCCAAAATTAATGCCGATAATGTTTATAGCAGTTAACGAAATTACTACAATCGATGCATATATTGCTGAGGAATATGGACCTATATCGTAAATTTGAGCTGTATAATCGCCTACAATATAGGCTAATAAAGCGATTGAACCTGTTTGAATAATACTCATTCTTGCCCAAGCAAATAGAAATGATAAACGCTGACCAAAGGCCCTTCGAAGAAAATAATAATCCCCGCCAGCATTTGGAAACGTGGTGGTAAGTTCTGCGTAACATAGAGCGCCTATTAATGATATAATCCCACCGAGAAGCCATGATCCTAAAAAAAAATAGGTGTCTTGGGTGTTTGCAGCAATAATGGATGGTGTTCTAAAAATACCTGCGCCTACTACGATACCTATGATGACAGCAACAGCATCAATCATTTTTAGTTTTGGGGCGGGGGCATTCTTTTCGGGAGCTTGATGGGGGTTGAAGGAATTTGAGGCTTCGCTTTTTAGTGTCATCTATAATGTCGTTTGATCAGTAATAATAAGACGTTCATTATCAAATTGTTTTATTTTTTTGTGGTTTATTCAAAATAAAAGTAATTTTTTTGAGTGAATTTATATTTGGAGGTTAAAATAGCCGTTTATGCCGGTGTGAATTTTTTGTTACAAAGGCGATTGGATGAAGGGTGAAAGTTTTTTATGAAATTTTAATATCTTTGGCGCGCAGATACTGCTTATTACTAGATAACAAATTCTAACGGAAGTATAATCTTTGAAGTCCGCAATTCAATAAAGGACACGACATGAGTCTACCTGCCTGCAGTAGACAAGCCTGCCTACCGCAGGCAGCTGATAATTGAAAGAAAAAAAAATAAACAGATGAAATACAAACGTATCCTACTCAAACTTAGCGGAGAAGCCTTAATGGGTAACAAACAATACGGTATCGATATTGATCGTGTGGCCCAATATGCACAAGACGTAAAAACAGTGTATGATCAGGGAGTCGAAATTGCTATAGTAATAGGCGGGGGGAACATTTACAGAGGGTTAAGTGCTGAAAAGGCTGGCATGGATCGTGTGCAGGCTGATTACATGGGGATGTTGGCTACGGTTATCAATAGCATGGCTCTGCAAGATGCACTTGAAAAAGCTGGTATGAAAACACGCTTGCTGACAGCCATAAAAATGGAACAAATCTGCGAACCATTTATTCGTAGAAGGGCGGTAAGACATCTAGAAAAGGGAAGAATCGTTATATTTGGTGCAGGCACCGGTAATCCTTATTTTACAACTGATACAGCAGCTTCGTTAAGAGCTATTGAGATCAATGCAGATGTCGTATTAAAAGGTACCAGAGTTGATGGAATATACACTGCTGATCCGGAAAAAGATCCCAATGCCACAAAGTTCGATCAAATTACTTTTCAGGATGTTTACAATAGAGGCTTGAACGTAATGGATATGACAGCCTTTACGCTTTGTCAAGAAAATAAATTGCCAATTATTGTTTTTGATATGAACAAAACAGGGAACTTGACCCGTTTAGCTAAGGGCGAAACTATAGGTACCTTGGTGAAAGATTAATCAATCAATAACAAAAGAGCATCAGGGCTTAAGGTAAGGCGGTTATACCACTTTTCTTTCAAACCTTAAGCCCCCATAAACTTTTAACTTAAAAGATCTTTCAGTGCTTTATCCACTTTTGTGAAGCCAAATGCATTGAATATTTTTGAAAATTGATTGGTAATTTCCCCGTTCTGCAAATTACCTATACTGCCTTCATGTGTATGATTTACTTCTTTTAGGGGTTTGAAGGTGCCGGCTTCAATATTTAGTCCAATGGCTTTGTAAGCCTCCCGGAAAGGCACACCTTTTAATACTTCGTTGTTCACCACTTCTACACTGAATAGGTAATCGTACTTTGGATCATTCAGTATATTTTTATTTATTCGGACATTACTTAACATAAGCTGCATCATCTGCAAACAGTCGTTTAAAGAAGTGAAGGCTGGGAATAAATTTTCCTTGAGAAGCTGTAAGTCTCTATGATAGCCCATAGGCAAATTGGTCGTTATTAGCGTAATCTCATTTGGTAAAGCCTGTATCTTATTACAACGTGAACGGATGAGTTCAAATACATCTGGATTTTTTTTGTGAGGCATAATACTCGATCCTGTAGTTAACTTATCAGGAAAACTAATGAACCCGAAATTCTGATTCATATAAAGACAAGCATCCATGGCCAATTTTGCAAGAGTTGCAGCAAGCACGCTCATTGCCTGTGCTAATATACGTTCTGTTTTTCCCCGGCCCATTTGCGCATATACAACATTATAATTTAACGTTTCAAATCCCAACAACTCCGTGGTCAACGTACGGTTCAACGGAAAGGAAGAGCCGTAACCCGCTGCAGAACCTAAAGGGTTCTTATTGCAAACTTTCCACGCAGATAATATTACTTCCAGGTCGTCCACTAGGCTTTCGGCATAAGCACCAAACCACAAACCAAAAGATGATGGCATGGCAATCTGGAGGTGTGTGTAACCGGGCATTAATACCTCTTTATGTTGATTGCTGAGATTAATGAGGAGCTCAAAAAGACGCTTCGTTTCATGAACCAATTGACTTATTTCACTTCTAAAAAAAAGCTTAAGATCAACCAATACTTGATCGTTTCTGGATCTCCCACTGTGGATTTTCTTACCAGCATCACCAATACGCTTGGTAAGCAGAAGTTCGATCTGAGAGTGTATGTCTTCTACATGCTCTTCGATTAAGAAATCTCCCGCTTCAATTTCATGGTATATATTTTTAAGTTCATCTTGGATTAGACCGAGCTCTTTTTTTGAGAGTAGTCCGATGCTCTCCAACATCTTCGTATGGGCCAATGAACCTAATACATCAAATGGGGCCAGATCTAAATCTAAATCCCTATCGTTACCAACTGTGAATTTTTCTACTGACTGCTCTACCGCTGTTTCCTTTTGCCAAAGTTTCATCTGCGTATAATTATTTTGTTATGAGAACTTAAATGTCCGAAGCTGAGGTGCTACATTTTACACTACAACCTGTGTTAGCATGTCTATATATATGCTAATGCCTTCTTCAATTTCGCGAATATAAATAAATTCATCAGCACTGTGGGATCTTGCAGAGTCTCCAGGACCCAATTTCAGCGAAGGTATGTTCAATAGTGCCTGGTCACTCATCGTCGGAGAACCATATGTTGCTCTTCCAAGCGCAAGCCCAGCCTTTACAATAGGATGGTCCACCGGTATGGAGGAAGGGGAGAGCCGTGTTGAACGTGGCTGCACATCAGCTTCTACGTGTTCGCGAATAATATCTAGTACTTCATGATTTTGATAGGCATCTGTTACCCTGACGTCTACTACATATGAGCAAGTGGCCGGGATGACATTGTGTTGGGATCCAGCATTGATCATCGTTACGTTCATCGAAATCGGGCCAAAAATATTAGACTCTTTTAGAAATCGATAAGATCGGAACCATGCAATATCTTTCATAGCCTTGTAAATGGCATTTTCTCCCTCATTTCTCGCAGCATGACCAGACCTCCCTTTAACAGTGCAGTCGAGTACCATTAACCCTCTTTCGGCAATGGCTAATTGCATCAAGGTAGGCTCTCCCACGATAGCAAAGTTAAGCTTACCTAATGCTGGAAGAATGAGTTCTATACCTCCACGTCCCGAAATTTCTTCCTCTGCAGTTGCTGCAATGCATATATTGTACTTTAATTGTTTCAGCGTATAAAAGTGTAAAAAAGTAGCGATTAAGGAAACCAAAGCTCCCCCAGCATCATTACTACCTAAGCCAAAGAGCTTACCGTCTATAATTTCGGCAAGAAAAGGGTCTCTGCCATATCCCGTATTGGGTTTAACCGTGTCATGATGTGAATTTAGTAAAATTGTAGGTTTTTCAGGATCATAAAATTTGTTATAGGCCCATATGTTATTTCCCTTTCTATGTGTAGAAATGTTTCTAGCATTAAAAAAATGCGCAATTAAATCACCTGTTTCTTTTTCTTCCTTACTGAAAGAAGGTGTTTTAATGAGCTGTTTTAATAACGATATGCTATCTTCCAATAAGTGTTGCATAAGCTAATCTTTATATAGCCCTCCGGCCCGTTCGGCAGATAGTTTGATCCCCTTAATGAAGGCAGAGCTAAAGCCGTAATGCTCCATTTCATTTAAACCCGCAATGGTGCAACCTTTTGGGGAAGTCACCTTATCAATTTCACTTTCTGGATGGCTTTGCATCTGTAATAATAGATCGGCTGCACCTTTGGCCGTTTGAATAGCCATTTTTAACGCATCATGAGCATGAAACCCAATCTCTACACCTCCTTGCGAAGCAGCTCTTATACTGCGCAAGAAAAAAGCAATACCACAAGCACAAAGGGCTGTGGCAGAAGTCATCAGGTCTTCGTTGATGGTGACTACAGAGCCAACCGTTTCAAATAGTCGGGTTACTTCTTCCATATGATGCTCGCTGGCCTTATCAGATGCAATACAGGTCATGGATTGTCCAATGGCAATAGCAGTGTTAGGCATTGCACGGATCACTTGGGAAGTATCACCAAGTTTGTTACGGATATCCATACAACTTACGCCAGAGATAACTGAAACGATCAACTGTCTTTCTGCTACTACTACGGGGGCTATTTGATCTAGTACTTGATCAAGTTGTTGTGGTAATACAGCTAAGACAACGATCTCAGCGCCAGCAATTGCTGAAATATTGTCTTCGGAAACGTCGAAGCCCATAGAAACCACCTCTGATGGTATATTTTTAAGGCTTCTACGAGTTAAGGTGATGTCAGTAGGACTGCTGTAGTGTTTGTTAACCAAACCCCTAGCTAAGGATAAACCGATATTTCCACTCCCAATAATTGTTATTTTAGGCATAATATGTTTGTTAGGTATTCTATATCCCTGTTTGTTACACTTGCTGATTGATCGTTGTTCCAGCATCGGTGTTTTGCAGATCATCCGCATGTTTAATGATGACTTCGCTCACTCCTGCAGACAGCGCGTCAAAAGCATTGTCTAATTTAGGAATCATGCCATCAGCAATAATGCCAGATCGTTTAAGATCGTTATAGTTCAAATTATTGATATGCTGAATCACTGACGAGTCGTCGTTTATATCACGGAGCACTCCCTTCTTTTCAAAACAATAGATGAGCGCCGTTTTATAATGAGACGCTAAACCTACAGCAAGGGCAGAGGCAATCGTGTCTGCATTAGTATTTAATAATTGCCCGGAGCCATCATGACTTATCGCACAAAAAACGGGATAAAGACCAATTTCTATTAAATTTTTGATTTGTTCAGTATTAATCGAAGAGGTGGTCATATCACCGGCAAAGCCATAGTCGATTTCTCTCACGGGTCTTTTTACCGTTTTGATGGTGTTTGCATCGGCTCCGCTGAGACCGATAGCATTACATCCAACAGCTTGTAAAAGAGATACAATAGTCTTATTGGCGAGTCCAGCATATACCATCGTTACCACCTTTAACGTCTCTTCATCGGTAATTCTCCTTCCCATTACCATTTTAGCTTCAATTCCCAATTTGTTGGCGAGCAGACTGGCAATTTTACCGCCTCCGTGTACTAAAATTTTCTTTCCGGGCAATTTAGCAAAAGCTTTTACAAACCTTACCAAGGTGCTCTCATCCTCTACAATGTTGCCCCCAATCTTTATGATATTTAGTTTTTCCATGCGCTATTTGTAAGCGTTAAATGATATCCTGCTTATCATCGCTTTTTTTCACAAACTTTAAGAATATTCACTAAACCATGTTGATAAGCATTCTTTTCAATACAACCTGTGCAGCCCAAACCCTGTTGCCTGCTTCTTTAATTACCAAGGAGTTAGGTCCATCAAGTAATTCAGAAGCTAACTCTAAATCCCTTCTAACAGGGAGGCAGTGCATGACTTTTGCGCTATTTGTAACGCTTAACTTTTTAGCATCTGGCATCCACTCGGTTCCGGTTTCCAAGACTTTACCATAGGCTTTGTAACTCGACCAATTTTTCACGTACACAAAATCTGCGTTCCTGAGGGCTTCTTCCTGATTCAAAGTGATCGTCGCCCCTGAAGTAAAAACTTCATCAAGTTCATATCCATCAGGGTGAGTAATAGTAAAGTCAATGAGGCCTTCCGCTTTAGCTCTGCTCATCCATTCGGCAAAGGAGTTTGGCACAGCCTGGGGCAGTGCTTTTACATGAGGAGCCCACGTAAGTACTACTTTAGGTTTTCGTCCCGAAGGTGTGTGTTCGATAATGGTGATTAAGTCGGCTAAGCTTTGAAGTGGATGGCGGGTTGCACTTTCTAAACTTACAACCGGTTTATTACAATAGGTGACAAACTTGTTGAATAAATCCTCACTATAATCTTCCTCTCTGTCTTTTAATCCTGGAAAAGAACGTATACCTAAGATGTCGCAATATTCTCCCATTACAGCAGCGGCTTCCCGTATATGTTCTACCGTTGTGCCGTCCATTACTACACCGTCGCGTGTTTCTAAGGCCCAGCCATCTTTATCCATGTTCATTACCATGACATCCATACCCAGATTGATGGCAGCCTTTTGAGTACTTAAACGTGTGCGTAGGCTAGGGTTTAAGAAAACGAGGCCTAACATCTTGTTTTGGCCTAAATTTCTCAGAGCATATGGGTTTTTTTTCTGCTCCAGCGCTTCTTTCACGATAGCTGATAAGTTGTCTACATTAGAGACCGAAAAAAATTGCTTCATCTTTATTCAATTAGAATTTATGCTAAATTTAACCTTTTCTGAAAAGCTTCCAGAAACCTGTCGGCTTCTTTTTTTTGCAAGTTAAGCGCCGGTAGGAGCCTGATAACATTTGGTTTCGCTTCTCCTGTAAAAATATGATCTTTAAACAGTAAGTCTTTTTTTAGTTGGTTTAACTCCTCTGGTAGATCTATTCCGATCATTAGTCCTTTACCACGAACTTCTTTCACCTTCTCAAATCTTTTTAACTCTTTGCTAAGATAGTCGCCTATCTGCGCGGCATTGTTTATCAACTGGTTGTTTTCAATTGTTTCTAATACGGCTAAAGCCGCCGTACAGGCCAGGTGGTTTCCGCCAAAAGTAGTGCCTAATTCTCCAAACCATGGTTTTATTTTAGGAGAAATAGCTATAGCTCCAATTGGAAATCCGTTGCCCATCCCTTTGGCCATACTATAGATGTCAGCATCTACATCCGCGTAATCGTGCGAATAAAATTTGCCGGAACGCCCGTAACCACATTGCACAGCATCTGCGACAAATATCGCGTCGTATTCGGTGCATAATTTTCTGATTTTCTGAAGAAAAGAAACGCTGGCTTCCTTAATACCACCAACTCCTTGTATACCTTCGATAATAACTGACGAAATTTCAGATCCGTATTTCTCAAAAAACGCCTCCAGTGCAACCTCGTCATTCCAAGGAAGAAACGTAATATGGTCGGTCTCGTTTACAGGCGCAATAATTTTGGGATTATCGGTTGCCGATACGGCCAATGATGTTCTTCCATGGAAAGCACCTTTAAAGGCAATTACCCTCTTTCGATTATTATAGAATGAAGCGAGCTTAAGGGCATTTTCATTTGCTTCAGCGCCTGAGTTACAGATGAATAATTGAAAATCATCTTTGCGAGATACCTTGCCAAGTAATTCTGCCAATTGTGCCTGGGGAGGAATTTCAACAGAATTGGAATAAAAGCCTAACTTATTTAGCTGATCGGTTATTCTTTGGATATAGTGCGGGTGGCTGTGACCAATAGATATAACCGCATGCCCCCCATATAAATCTAAATATTCGGTTCCTTGTTTGTCGTATACATAGGAGCCTTTTCCTTGTACAATTTCAATAGGATTTATGGGGTATACGTCGAATAGTTTCATTTTTATTGATTTTGAGCTAAAAACCGGATGATAACAACAGTTGTCTTACTCTTTTATTTATTGCAATCATGGCTAATCATCCGACCCTTCCTACAGTTAAGTTAAAAAACACAAAACGGTGTTCGACCGTTTTATTTTATAGCGTCGGGGTGAAATGCCCTTAGGCTATTTACGGACTGACTGTTTCCATAGCTTAAAAGGCTGTTCCTTTTAAACGTAGGCCTAAAGTTTCATCTAAACCAAACAGCAAATTCATATTCTGCACCGCTTGTCCGCTGGCACCTTTTAAAAGATTATCGATGATAGAGATAATCAATAATTTATCACCATGCTTTTCTAAATGAATAAGTGCCTTATTTGTATTCACCACTTGCTTCAAATCAATGTTGTTCTCGCTTACATGAGTAAAAGCATGTGGTTGATAATAGGTGTTATAGATTTCATAGGCGTCTACCAATTGTAGCTCGGAAGAAATATAAGCGGAGGCCAGTATCCCTCGGGTAAAATTACCTCGTTGTGGGAGAAAATTGATGTTATCCTTGAAGTCGGGTTGCAGTTTTAATAGACTCTCACCTATCTCATGCAGATGCTGATGTTCAAAAGCTTTATAGATTGACAAGTTATTGTTTCGCCAACTAAAATGGGAAGTAGGTGAAAGGCCTTGACCCGCTCCTGTTGAACCTGTAGTGGCATTAATATGTATTTCGTTTTTTAACAGACCTTTGGCTGCCAAAGGTAACAGTGCCAGCTGGATGGCGGTTGCAAAACAACCAGGGTTGGCAATATGCTGGGCATTTTGTATCCTATCTTTTTGCAGTTCAGGTAACCCGTATACAAAAGCACCTGCATTCTCAGCTAGTCTGAAATCCTGGCTGAGGTCTATGATTTTTATAGAAGTGTCTATTTTGTTATTGTCTAAGAATTTTTTAGCGGCGCCATGCCCCACACAAAGAAATAGCACGTCAATTGCCTGACTTAATTGATCTGTGAATATTAAGTCAGTGTCTCCAAACAAATCGGCATGAACGGTATAAACAGGTTTACCTGCTTGGCTGTTACTGTTTACGAAAATCAGCTCTACCTTTGGATGATTGATCAGTATTCTGATCAACTCTCCTCCTGTATATCCTGCCCCACCTATAACTCCTACTTTAATTTTATCCATTTTGCTAGTGTTTAGAAATTCAGTGTCAGCTGCTGATCGTCGGTGAGAGGGGAATAGTTTTTAAGTCTTTTCACCTGTTAAGCGACTGATGCAGTGGCTAACAACATAAGTGTGTTGATTTTATTTCTGATTGACTTTATGCCAGATCATCACTTGGTTACCAAAAATTTTCGAAAAACCTTTTACATCCTCTCCTGTCCAAGCATTATTCATCTCACCATAGCTACCAAATTTGTTAGACATCAGGTCATGGGCAGAGGTGATGCCTATAATATTAAACCGGTACGGATGAAGTTCTAGCTGCACGTCACCGCTAACGGTTTCCTGCGACTGTTGCAAAAAGGCTTCAATGTCACGCATCACAGGGTCATGAAACTGTCCCTCATGCATCCAATTACCGTAAAAAGAAGCTAGTTGATCTTTCCAGCTCAGTTGCCACTTTGTTAAGGTATGTTTTTCTAACGTATGGTGTGCCTTGATAATGATTACTGGTGCTGCCGCCTCAAATCCCACACGTCCTTTTATCCCTATTATAGTGTCTCCTATATGTATATCTCGACCGATGCCGTAAGGTTGAGCGATTGCCTGTAGTTGCTGAATTACTTTTACCGGGCCAAGATGATCCCCATCTATGGCTACAGGTTCGCCGTTCTTAAATGTTAAGGTTATACGTTTGCTCTCAGTAGTTGTAACAGGTGTAGGCCATGCTTCCTCAGGAAGCGTTTCATGGGACGTTAATGTTTCCTTTCCGCCAACGGAGGTTCCCCAAATGCCCTTGTTGATTGAGTATTTTGCTTTTTCAGCATTATAGCTCACACCATGGTTGTGTAAGTAATCAATCTCTGATTCACGGCTCAGCTTTAGATCACGAATAGGAGTGATGATTTCAACATCTGGGATGAGGATATTAAATATCATGTCAAATCTAACTTGATCATTCCCTGCACCAGTGCTTCCATGTGCTACATATGAGGCTCCTATCTTTTTAACGTAGTTGGCTATGGCCGTAGCCTGGCAAACTCTCTCAGCGCTTACAGAAAGCGGATAGGTCGCATTTTTTAATACATTCCCAAAAATGAGGTACTTAATACTATCGTTATAATAATTTTGTGTTTCGTCTACCGTCGCGTGAGAGGCAACACCTAACTCGTATGCGCGAACCTCTATCTGTTTCAGCTCCTCATCAGAAAAACCGCCGGTATTAACGATAACCGAATGCACTTCAAGTCCCATATCTTTTGCAAGATAAATCGTGCAGAAAGAGGTGTCTAATCCTCCACTAAATGCTAATACTACTTTTTTATTCATTTTGTCTATTTTTTGGTGAGCCAGCTGGTAGCACCTGTCTAGCATAATGTGACGATTGTTAGTCGAATGCGAGAAGTAAAGATCCTATAATTTTACTGCGTCTCCGTAAACTTAATTCTATGCGTTTTAATAGTGAATGCTTCTTTTGCATTTGTTTTAGCCGTTCCTTTGCTTTTGCCTTTTGCTCAATTTTTTGGCGTAATTCTCTTTCTTTTTCCGCCGGGTCCCACAGCATGGCAGTGCACATACAGTTTTTACGTTCTTTACTCATCAAAATGTCGTAATTTACGCAACTTTGGCAACCCTTCCAAAACTCCTCGTCCTGTGTTAATTCGGAATAGGGAACGGGTTCATAACCTAGATCAGAATTTATTTTCATAACGGCAAAACCGGTGGTCAGCCCGAATATTTTGGCTTTAGGATACTTTTCCCTTGACAATTCGAATATGCGCTTTTTAATAGCTTTCGCTAGCCCTTCTTTTCTGAAGGTAGCATTTACTATGAGCCCCGAGTTAGCCACGTATTCCCCGTGACTCCAAGTTTCAATGTAGCAAAAGCCGGCCCAGGTGCCATCCTTATGAAGTGCTATGACGGCTTTACCCTCAAGCATTTTATTGACAATATATTCAGGTTTTCTACGTGCAATACCTGTCCCTCGCGCTTTGGCAGACTCTGCCATTTCGTTACAAATCTGCTCAGCATATCCTATATGCGATTCATTGGCAGGAATAACAACAAAATTTGAAGTATTCATTGAATGAAAATGACCCAAGAGAACAAAACAAAATAACGCATTTTGCTCTAACGTTTGATTTAAATTATCTGTTTGTTAATTCTTTGTTGATGTAGTACAATAACCGGACTCGCTACTGTATTTGTAGGTAAATGGGTATGCCCTCGAAATCATGCCCGGGGCATAATGGGTCGTCGGACTCTTAGTACCAGTTTACTGGTAAGAACCTTTTCACAAATCATTACCTGAGCATACCCAACTTGGGCCTGCTTAGCATTATTCGCAATATAAAGGTTTAATATATTCATCTAAAACACCCATTTTTATGGATAGTAGATGCAAATGTATAAAATAAAATTTTGTTAATGCAATTTTTGTTCTATAAAATTATGTTTTTTACATAAATATTAGCAGAGCCTTTACAAAATGGTAATCGGAGGAGCCTTTACCAAAACCTGACATAAAGCGCGCTCACCAATAAAATAGTAATGACAATCATGATCAATACAGAAGGTTCTACCTTGAACATTTTAGAATCTATAGCAAACGCTTTTGGATTTACTTTAGGACCTGCAAAACTTATAACGATCATGGCGATAACAGTAAATAAAAAAGATAAACCCATACAAATCTGGAAAGGTATCTCAAAGCCACCTCGTCCAGTAGGGTAAGCGGTGTAAAGCCACGTTTCCCTGCCAAACCAGGAAGGGGCGTAATTATTAAATAATACGGATAGTACGAAGCCAAGAATAAGCCCAACGATGGCTGCACTGCCTGTTGTTCGCTTCCAGAACATACCAAGCAAAAACATGGCTAATACGCCTGGACTGATAAAACCGGTATATTTTTGAATGAAGGTAAATCCACCTTCTCCACCGATGCCCAACATGTCATCCCAAGTAAATAAAATGGAAGCCGCAATAGCTATTATAACGGTTATTTTACCCACCGAGACTAGGTTTTCTTCTGAGGCATCTTTTTTCATATATTTCTTGTAGATATCCATCGTAAATATAGTGGCAATGCTATTGGCTTTACCAGCAAGAGATGCGACAATGGCAGCGGTGAGCGCCGCCAGTGAAAGCCCTTTCATTCCGTCGGGCAGGAATCCCAAAATGGCCGAATAGGCATTATCTGGATTGAAATTTCCTGCCGGGGCCATCTCTTCTTGTAGCGCACCGTTTTTATACAGTACATAAGCGGCAATACCAGGTAACATCACAATGACGGGCATAAATAACTTAAGGAAACCAGCAAATAAAATTCCGGTACGAGCGGTCTTTAGGTCTGCCCCTAAAGCACGTTGGGTGATATACTGATTACATCCCCAATAATTCAAATTCACAATCCAGATACCTGCTAAATACATTCCTAAACCAGGTAACATTAGGTATTTATTAATCTCTTCTTGCGTAGAATTTTCGGTGGGTTTATCAATAATCATCTTGAAATGTTCCGGAGAATCTTTCATGAGTTGGGTAAAACCTGCCAATACATTCTTCCCTAACCCAAAGTGCTCACTTACTAAGGTGAGCGCGATATAGGTGGTAGCTACACCTCCAATAATTAAAACGAGTACTTGTATAACATCAGTGAAACCAATTACACGCATCCCACCTAAGGTAATCACAATGGCAAATATAGCCAAGGCTATTACGATAAGATGGAAACTCCCCCCGCCAGCAAGGTTGTTGATAGCTAGTGCGCCTAGAAAAAGAATGGAAGTAAGGTTTACAAAAATATATAAGAATAACCAGAATACGGCCATGATTAAACTGGTGGTTTCGTTATAGCGATTATTTAAGAATTGTGGCATGGTAAATATCTTGTTCTTCAAATAAACAGGAATAAACCACACGGCGACAATAATTAATGCCAGTGCTGCGACCCATTCATAGGCAGCTACTGCTATACCGACAGTAAAGCCGTTGCCGCTCATGCCTATAAATTGTTCGGCGGAGATGTTGGAAGCTATGAGCGACGCCCCAATTGCCCACCAAGTTAAAGATCCTTCAGCAAGGAAATAGTCTTTACTATCGGCTACTGTTGAGCGTTTTTTTTGATAAATCCAGTAGCCATATCCGGCAACAACGACAAAGTAGATGAAAAATATGATGTAGTCAACAGGTGCAAATTTTTCCATTGGTTAACGCTAAAGGGTTGTTTATGTAAATGCAGAAAAGAAGTATGCTCTTAAAGCACACTTCTTGATTTATTGATGTAGCTGATAATATACTTCACTCCATTTTAATTCGTTTTCAAATCGGTCGAGCTGTGTATGGTGGTCAATTTTTACGAATTCTATATCGGCTATGCGAGCGAAGTCTTCTAGGTATTCCGAAGTAAGGTTTTGGCTATAGACCGTATGATGTGCTCCTCCGGCATATATCCATGCTGTACAGGCTGTTTTCATATCAGGTAGCGGCTTCCAGAATACACGTGCTACAGGAAGTTTCGGGAGCTGTTGCTCTACATCGATACCTTCTACTGTATTTACAATCAGCCTGAATCGGTTACCCATATCAATTAAAGAGGCGTTCAATGCTGGTCCACCAGAAGAGTTGAACACCAATCTCGCGGGGTCTGCTTTGCCCCCAATCCCCAGTGGATGGACTTCCAAACGTGGTTTTTCTTTAGCTAAAGAAGCGTCTACTTCTAACATATGCGAACCTAAAACCATCATGTTTGCCGGATCAAAATGATAGGTATAGTCTTCCATGAAAGCATTGGCCCCTTTCAGGCCAGAGGCCATTACTTTACAGGCCCTAACCAGTGCCGGCGTTTTCCAATCACCTTCACCTGCAAAGCCATAGCCTTGTTCCATTAACCGTTGAACAGCAATTCCAGGAAGCTGAACCATACCATGTAAATCTTCAAACGAATCTGTAAACCCTTTGAAGCCACCCTTTTCTAAAAATGTTTTTAATCCCAGTTCAATTCTGGCCGCATCGATTACATGTTGCCGAAGCGCTCCGCCCTTCTGTACATTTTCTGCCAAAAGATAACACTGCTCATACTGTGTGACCAAGCTGTTGACCTGATCGTCTGTCACCTTATTAATCGCAGCTACTAGATCACCGATCGCATAGGTATTAACAGAAAAGCCAAATTTCATTTCCGCTGCTACTTTATCGCCGTCTGTAACAGCGACATTACGCATATTATCTCCGAAACGCACAAATTTGGCTCCTTGCCAGTCGTTCCAGGCTGCTGCCGCACGCGTCCAAATATTTATTTTGTTTATAACTTCTTCGTCTTGCCAAAAACCGGTAACCACTTTTCGATTGATGCGCATACGGGAAACAATGAAACCAAACTCCCGATCACCATGTGCGCTCTGGTTCAGGTTCATGAAGTCCATATCAATGGCATCCCAGGGAATATCTCGGTTAAATTGCGTGTGAAGATGAAGTAGAGGCTTCTTTAACACGTCTAGCCCCCTTATCCACATTTTCGCAGGAGAAAATGTATGCATCCAAGTAATGAGGCCGATACATTCCCGCGACGTATTGGCCTGTGAGATCGTGTCAAAAATTTCTTCCGAATTCTTTACAATGGGCTTGTAAACAACCTTTACAGGAATTGTGGAGTGATCACTTAAATATTGTGCAATCTCCTGCGCATGGGTTGCTGCTTGGGCAAGCGTTTCCGGGCCGTAGAGATCCTGACTGCCGGTGATGAACCAAACTTCAAAATTTTTTAATGTAAGCATGTTTATTAATGGTAATTTTCGTAATCGTTTACGCCTTGTGCATTATGTTTATTAATCAACATTTTTAGAATAACTGTTCCTTATTGGCCGTAATACGAATCTGGCCCGTGTTTTCTTTCGTAATGTTTTTTTATCAGCGCATTTTTCAATCGAGGAACTTGCTGATTGATCTGTTCTGTCAATAAAGCCATCTGCGCTACGGATTCTAATACAGCGCTATTGTACACTGCTTTTTTTCCCGTTGTTCCCCAGGTAAAAGGAGCATGATTACCCACTAAAATCATTTCTACCTCCTTATAGTCTAACCGTTTTTCGTTAAAATGATTTAGAATCTGAAAACCGGTTTCATATTCATAATTGCCAGCAATCATTTCGTCTGCCATAGGGGGAGCGCAGGGGATGTCTGTGGTAAGATGGTCAGCGTGGGTAGTGCCATAAATCGGTATATCACGCTGACTTTGAGCCCATGCGGTGGCATAAGTGGAATGTGTGTGTACAATACCCCCAATGTCTTTCCAATGTTTGTATAAAACGGCATGTGTTTTTGTATCTGATGATGGCCGTAAATCTCCTTCAACAATATTGCCGTTGAAATCTACGACAACCATATCTTCTGGCTGAAGATCTTCGTAGGGAACACCACTAGGTTTAATAGCAAAAACTTTTGCCGTTCGATTGGCAACACTTACATTCCCAAAGGTAAAGAGTACCAATCCTAGTTTAGGTAACTGCATATTGCTTTCATATGCTTCCTGTTTTAGATCTTTATAATTGTTCATGTTTCAATCAGTTTATAAATCTATGGCTGCTTCCGGAATAAAGCTGTTTTTCGACGTCATAGTGCTTTCAATGAAAGCCCCGGTCTGCAAGTATCTTTTGTAACGGTTTTCATAGATAGCATTTCGTTTTTGATCAGGGAGATAAGTGACGTCAAATCCTTGTCCCATCGCTCGCATAGCCTTCTCAACTGTTGGGTAGACACCGGCTACCGTAGCGGCGAACATGGCCGCCCCTATGGCACAAGTTTGTTCTGATCGATGTATCTTTATAGGCATATTCATCACATCTGCCATCATTTGCATAATAAATGGGGACTTTCTGGCTACACCTCCCAAACCGATGAGCCCCTTTACCTGAACACCTTGCTCATTAAATCTGTTCACAATATTTTTTGCGCCAAAACAAGTAGCTTCTGCTATTGCCCGGAATAGTTGTACAGCATCAGTACCTAGATCTAATCCAAGGAGTGCTCCTTTGAGCGATTGATTGGCGTCTGGTGTACGCCTACCGTTTAACCAGTCGATTGCAAATTCCTGTTTTTCATCTGGTGGGATTTGTGCTGCCTTATTGCTGAGTGCAGGTATGAGCTGAGCTTCTATCTCGTCCATAACGGCTTGATCTAAAACAGCCCGCGTATTATCGTCTAGATCGTTGAAGTGTTTGAGGGGCCATAGAAGAAGGTTTTTATACCACGCATAAGCATCGCCAAATGCAGATTGTCCAGCCTCCATCCCGATCATTCCAGGAATGACTGAACCATTCACTTGTCCACATATGCCCCGTACCAGGTTACCACTAACTTCTTCTGCAGGCGCAACCAGCATATCGCAAGTTGATGTCCCCATTACCTTGCTGAGATAATAAGGTTCGATTTGTCCGCCAACTGCGCCCATATGAGCATCAAAAGCACCTATTCCCACGATTACGTCTGTTGATAGTCCGAACCGGTCGGCCCATTCTGTAGAAAGGTGCCCCGCAGATTTGTCTGCGGTGTAGGTTTCCCGGGAAAGCGTATCAGTAAACCCTTCTAATAAAGGATCTAAGCTGCTAAAGAAATCGTTTGGAGGATAGCCTTCAAAAGCTTCAGACCATAAAGACTTATGTCCGGCAGAACACACACCCCGTTTGATATGGCCGGCATCATTTCCTCCCGTTAAAAGAAAAGGTATCCAATCACAGTGCTCCACCCAGGTATATATCGCCGAACGCACCTTTTCATCTGATCGTAGAATATGAAGAAGTTTTGCCCAAAACCATTCAGATGAGTAAACGCCACCCACGTATTGCAGATAGTTGATGTCAAATTTAGTGGCATGTTGATTAATTGTTGCCGCCTCTAACACTGCTGTATGGTCTTTCCACAATATAAACATGGCGTTGGGATTCTCCCGAAAATCGGATAGCATAGCTAGCGGTGTACCTTTTTTATCCACTGCTACGGGCGTAGATCCAGTCGTATCAACAGATATGGCTTTTACTGAAGCACGTTGGGCTGCTGGTAGAGCAAGTAAACATTCCTTAATGGTTTGTTCCAGCCCTTCAATATAATCCAATGGATGTTGCCTAAACCGATTTTCGGATGGGTTGCAATATAAGCCTTTCTTCCATCGCGAATAACGGTGAATAGCGGACGATAACTCCTTACCGTTACTGGTATCTACTAGCACTGAGCGCACTGAATCAGTTCCGTAATCTACTCCTATAACATATGAATGCTTCATTGTGACACTTTTGATTATACATAATTTTGACAACAGCCTGCTTTTTTATTAATGGCTTATAAATGGTCAGTCTATATTATTAGTGTCAAAGTAACATTTAATTTTTTAGATAAAAAAATATTATTGAAAAAATATCGTTATAAATTTTTTCTATGGTCTGGGGATGAAGTTCAGGAAAGAGCCAATCTTGTCTTTATACGTTTCCTTGTTCAACTTGTAATAGAATGCGCCTTTCTTCGAATTTTCCTTGTCTTTATCCTTTTGCCTAATTAACAGTCCAGTTGAAAGTAATTTTCTGCTGAAATTTCTCTTATCCAGGATGATATCGTATACTCCTTCATATAAGATTAATATTTGCGGAATGGTAAATTTTTCAGGTAAAAGCTCAAATAATATAGGGTGTAGCGCAGCCTTGTACCTTAACTTTTTCTTTGCATGTTCCACCATATTATTATGGTCAAAAATTAGTTTTGGAATCTCTTTAAGTGGTACCCACTCTGCACGGTACTCTTTGCTCAATTGATCTTTGTACTTGCGTATATCAATCAACGCAAAATAGGTGATGCTTAAGGTTCTTTCGATTGGATCGCGGTTTGGTTCACCAAAAACTTCCATTTGCTCCATGTATACATTTTCCAATCCCGTCAATTGCTTTAGAACTCGGGCCGCTGAATCTTCTGGGCGTTCGTTTGGTTGTACAAATCCACCCATTAAACTCCATTTGTCTTTTTCAGGTTCAAACCCTCTTTGTATAAGTAATAGTTTCAGACTTTCTCCATCAAAGCCAAATATGATACAATCTACCGCTGCTAGAATTCGGGTCTGTTTTGAATATTTTGTCATAATTTAGTGGTAATGTCTTAATAAATTTTGCAATTAAAATACTTTTCTAAAGTATAGACAATTATAAAATAAAATCAAGCCAATATATAAGCAATTTTTTAAAAAAATGCCTTTTAGTTCTAAAACTGCACCTATTATTGGCATAATTAAGATAATATGCAATAATTATCGTCAAAAACCTGTCCAAATGCTTCAGCGGAAAACGGTTCATAATCATTAAAAAATAAAGAATGTAACAAAGAAATGCAGATCGTTTAAACGATTAAGTGATAAATAAGCGTATTTTTGACGCTTTTTATTAAATGTTTTATTGACATTTAATAAAAAGCTTGTATCTTAGCCTAACCAATTTAAGCTATTAACCAATAATAACCAATTATGCAAAACAAAAGATATTTTCTGTTTAGACGAATATGGAGTGCGTGTTTCCTCTTTTTTCTTAGTATGCATCTTATTCAGGCCCAGGAGAAAAGCATTGATATAAAAGGAATAATTAAAGATGAGCTGGGGGAATCCATATCTGGCGTAAACGTTCAGGTAAAAGGAACGACATTGGGAACGAGCACGGATGAAAAGGGAGTGTTTTTATTAAATTTAACTGATTTAAATGCTATATTGGTGTTTACCTCTATAGGATATGAGACAACAGAAATTCCGCTGGATGGCCGTACCTCTTTCGATGTTGTATTAAAGGCGGATAATAGGGCCTTGGAAGAGGTGGTGGTGGTCGGTTATGGCGCACAGCGAAAGTCAGATATCACGGGTTCTGTATCGGTAGTAGATGTTGGAGAAAGTAAGAAATTCTCTACGAATGATATGTCTCAATTGCTGCAAGGGCGATCTGCGGGTGTGTCTGTAACAAGCGATGGGCATCCTGGAGCTGCTCCGAATGTACGCATTAGAGGCTTAAGTACATTTGGTGATGCGCAACCGCTTTATGTCATAGACGGCGTACCTGTGGGAACAAGTCCTCGTGATTTCAATCCTAATGATATTGAATCTATGCAGGTGCTAAAAGATGCGTCGGCAGGTGCGATTTACGGATCACGAGCGGCTAATGGTGTTATTATTATTACAACAAAACAAGGTCAACTCAATACGCCTTTACGTATTGAATACAATGGCTATTATGGTATAGATAAGGTTTGGCAACGCATCCCGGTATTGGATCGGGAGCGGTATCAAATGATAGTGAATGAGGTGCGATCTAATGCCGGCCAGTCACTCATACCCGGAAATGACCCAAACTCCTCTTCATTCATCGACAACGTAGATACTGATTGGCAAAAAGAAGGAATAAAAACAGGTAACCGTCAAAATCATAACCTTAACTTTTCGGGCGGCGGAAACAATACAACCTATAATATGTCTTTTGATTATTTTGGGAATAACGGAACTTTTGTTGGAAATGGTCCCAATTTTTAAAGTCGGGCAATCATTTTACTATACACATTCTAAAGAAAATACACTGACCTACCGACCAGATGTATTGACAGGGAACCGTCCTCCTTTGGTGATTGATTTAGTAGAAGCGGTACCTACCCAGCAGATATATGATCCCAGCAATGAAGGTGGTTTTGGCGGGACGGAAGCCGAAATCCATAATGTGATTTCCCTGAACGCGATTGGTGTGAACAGTATGATGAAAAACTATATTGACGTCGATCGCATATTTGCGAATGCTTATGGTGAGCTGGAGTTAATTAATAGAAATGGACACAATCTGTCGTATAAGCTAAATTTAAGTTGGGATCGTACAACTACACGCGATTATTCTTTTCAACCTGCATTTAGGTTGGGGTATTTTTTCCAGCAGGCGATTTCCAGATTAGATGATGGCGGAAGAATTCTAAGCACTGGATTGGTTGAAAATACATTAACTTATAAAAAGGTGTTTGGCAAACATGACGTCAATCTACTGGTAGGTCAAATGTATCAGGAGGGTGGGATTGTAGAAAGGAATGGCCATTCGGAGAGTTTTCCTCAACCGTATTTCCCGGTATTGGATAACGGGTCTAATAAAACCGCTTCCGGTAATGAATTTAGAAATGCCTTGTCCTCGTATTTAGGTAGGCTGAATTATGGGTATGATGATAGGTATTTATTGACAGCAACCTTAAGAAGAGATGGTTCCTCTAGGTTTGCTCCACAGAACAGATATGGTTATTTCCCTTCCGTAGCACTGGCTTGGCGATTAAGTAATGAAGATTTTTTGAAATTACCGGAGCATGTATTCTCCGATGTAAAGCTTCGGGCAAGTTATGGAACCTTGGGTAATCAAAATATAGATGACTACTTATACGCAGCTTATATCAATAACAATATATTATATAGTTTCAATGGACAGCCTATAATTGGTGGAATACAGACAAATTTAGTGTCTAGTGATATAAAATGGGAGACGAAGGCTACAACCAATATTGGTATAGACGTTTCACTTCTAAATGGAAAATTTGATTTATCTGCGGAATATTATAATAGCAAAACAACAGATTTATTGGTAGGCGTTCCTATACCTGCTTCCACCGGATCTATAAATACTAGTCCACTGGTTAATGCAGGTAGTTTGAGAAATAGCGGGTTGGAAGTGACCACTACCTATCACAAAAGTCAAGGGGAATTTACATTTGATGTCTCAGCAAATATCACCACCGTGAAAAACAAGGTATTGTCCTTAGGAGGAAGCAACGAACCTATCTATGGTACTGGATCTAGAACTGAGGTGGGTGGAGAAATCGGACAGCATTTTGGCTGGGCATATGATGGTATCTTCCAATCACAAGAAGAGGTTGATCAACATGCTTTTCAGAGCTCCGGTACAGCTCCGGGAGACATTCGTTTTAAGGACCTAAATGGGGATGGTGTGATTAATGCGGATGACCGGACTTATCTTGGAAGTGCTATTCCGAGTTTAAACTATGGTTTAAATTTTAGCGCCAGCTATAAACAGTTTGATTTCACCGTTTTCACTTCTGGAAGTTCAGGGTTTCTGATTAATAGCAGGATGTACCGGGACCTGATGCTGAGTACCGATTATATCAATCGCCATGAAGATATCCTGAATAGATGGACACCTGAAAATACCAATACGAATATTCCACGTTTAATCGCGAACGATCCTAATATCAATTCGCGCGATTCGGATAGGGAAGGATGGTTGCAAGATGGTTCTTTTTTGAGAATCAATACCTTAGCGCTTGGCTATACTTTTAAAGAGGCTTTTATTAAAGGAATCAGTAGGGCTAGACTATACATCACTGCACAGAACTTATATACTTTCCAGTCTTATAAAAGCTTCAATCCTGACTTTACTTCCGGGGTATTTAATCCAGGTTTTGATTTCGGCTCATTCCCTAAGCCAAGGACACTTATGCTAGGTGTTCAGGTAGGTTTTTAATTTATTCGATGTTTTAAATAATAATTTATAATCATGGATACTAGAAAATATTATATGTTGTTAATGGGATTATTTTGTGTACTTGGATGCGAAAGAAAATTAGATCTCGAAAATCCTAATACACCTACAAATGAAAATTACTGGCAGACCGAAGCAGATGCGGCGGCAGGTGTCATTAGCATTTATAACAGCCTGATCATTGATGGGACCTTTATGCGTATGACCCCAGCACTTACCGATGGTCGTGGAGACGATTTTCGGGGAGACAGTCCTTGGCCGGATCTGGTTCAAGTGGCAAATTTTACTGTTCCTTCTACTTCAGGCCCTGTGCAATGGTTATGGTCTGCGTGGCATCAATTAATTTGGCGAGCAAATCAAGTGTTGGACCATGTGCCGGCTATCGAAATGGATGAGGCGCATAAAAGTCGTTTGCTAGGTCAAGCGTATTTTTTGAGAGGCTTAGCTTATTTTACATTGGCTAATAATTTTAAAATAGTACCAGTAATAATAACCTCGCCGGAAAGTGAAGAAGATTATTATCCCGGTACAGCAACAGAAGAAGCGTTATGGGAACAAATATTTGCGGATTTTCGGCAGGCTAAAGAACTGTTGCCGGTGAATTATTCGCAGGTTAGTGGTCCTGATGCCGGACAGGTAGGACGTGCAACGAAAGGTGCAGCCGTCGGTATGTTGGGCCGGGCACTCCTATATAGACAGCAATGGCAGGCGGCGGCAGATGAATTTAGCCTATTGGTGAATGGCCCGGAATTGAATGTCTATAGCTTGGTAGATAACTATCGGGATAACTTCAAACCCACTAATGAAAATAATGTAGAATCTTTATTTGAAGTACAGTTCGCCGATCCCGAACAAGTGGGTGGTGCGGAAATGAACTACGGTGGCGAACCCAATGCGAATTGGAAACAGGTCTCTTCGATCGGACATACCTATGCAATGGAAGGGTTTGGCTATTCGGATTTTTTACCTTCCAGGGGCTTGTACAATAAATTTAAAGAAGAAACCACTATAGACGACGCCTTGGATCCGAGGCTTTTAGAAACGATTGCTTCTTATGAGGAGGGAATATCTGAAACGGCCTATGGACAGCCGTGGCGTAACCCAAGGGACAACATCTACCCCAGAAAATATACGCATGACGGTATCCCAGGATACACTAACGAAAATAATGGGATTGAAAATTCGGGCATTAATTATCGTATATTAAGATATGCGGATGTTTTATTGATGTATGCCGAAGCCTTGAATGAGCTGGCAGGGCCAACACCCGAAGTTTATCGTTGTATACAAGAGGTGCGAGATAGGGCCGATTTACCCGATTTAGCTACTACCAGACCTAATCTAACACAAGCGGAGATGCGTGATCAGCTTGCAGATGAACGTTATCTTGAATTAGCCGTTGAAGGTGTACGTATACATGATATTGTCCGATGGGGATGGTTGTATAATCCGGAGAAGTTAGCTTTATTACGGGAAAGAGATAATGAATTTGATTCTTGGACACCAGGCAAAGAATACTTGCCCATACCACAAACAGAACTGGACGTGAACCGGAATCTATTGCCTAACCCCGCGAATTAGTCAACGGATTTTTAAATGTTGTTTATACATTTATTAATTATTTTGATATCTTTAGCCTTGAATTGTAACCAATTTACGAATAAACACCAACGATTATTTTAATGAAAACCAGATCAATTATTGCAGCTTTTCTATTATTAATAGGGACTTATTATTGTGTAAAAGCACAAAACGAAATCAAATTGATGGCCGACACAGGCCAAGTTAAAATTAATAAACATATATATGGCCATTTCGCAGAACACCTCGGCAGATGTATTTATGATGGGTTTTATGTAGGAGAAGATAATACTACTGTACCACATACTGGTGGTGTGCGGAATGACGTTATCGAAGCACTCAAAAAATTGAATATACCTAATCTTCGATGGCCAGGAGGTTGTTTTGCCGACACCTACCACTGGAAAGACGGTATAGGTCCAAAAGGTAACAGACCAAGCATCGTCAACACTTGGTGGGGTGGAGTTACGGAAAATAATAGCTTTGGGACACATGACTTTCTAAATATGTGCGAGTTGTTGGAAACTGAACCTTATTTGGCAGGTAATGTGGGCAGTGGAGAAGTACAGGAACTTGCAGACTGGGTACAATATGTTAATTTTGAGGGTAAAAGCCCGATGTCTGATCTTCGTCGTGAGAACGGAAGAGAAGACCCGTGGAAAGTGAAGTTTTGGGGAGTAGGAAATGAAGCATGGGGTTGTGGCGGCAATATGACACCAGATTATTATGCAGATATTTATCGTAAATATGCCACCTTTATGGCGGATAATGGTGTGGGAATTTATCGCATTGCATCTGGGGCGAACAGCGCCGATTATAATTGGACGGAAACCCTGATGAAGAAAATTCCAGCGAATCTGATGAAAGGAGTTGCTTTGCATCACTATGCCGTTATTAACTGGGAAAAGAAAGGGCCTTCTACTATGTATACCGATGAGCAGTATTTCAAAACGATGAAATCTGCTTGGTTTATGAATGAATTAGTGGAGAAACACGCCGCAATTATGGACAAACATGATCCAGAGAAAAAAATAGACTTGGTGGTGGATGAATGGGGCGGTTGGTATGAAGTTGAACCGGGCACAAACCCAGGTTTTCTCTATCAGCAAAATACCATGCGTGATGCGATGATTGCAGGGATGACATTGAATATTTTCAATAATCATGCGGAACGCGTGAAGATGGCCAATCTGGCGCAGACCGTAAATGTACTGCAAGCTGTGATTCTCACTGAGGGCGATAAAATGCTTGTTACCCCTACTTATCATGTGATGGAGATGTACAAGGTACATCAGGAAGCAATACGTATTCCATTGCAGTTGAAGAGCAATGACTTTACGTTCAATGGCGAAACGATACCGGCAGTCTCTGCTTCGGCATCTGTTGCGCAAAATGGAAAAACGCATATTTCTCTTGTCAACATAGATCCTAAAAATGACCAGGAAGTAGCGATAAATATAGGCGATAAGAAATATGAAAATGTGCAGGGTCGTCTACTAACATCAGATGAATTAAGAGATTTTAACTCCTTTGATAATCCCAATCATATTCAGCCTGTAGCATTCAATGGAACAAAGTTGCAGCGAGATAACATCAGCTTAAAACTACCTCCCTTTTCAGTAGTGGTTTTGGAGTTGAACTAGTAGATGGACACCTAATAATTCTTTCACAAAGTTTAGAACGTATGATACGCAAGTGTATAATAGCTGTAGGTTTAGTTACATGGTTGTTAAACCTAGAGGCACAAACAAAAAAAACATTCACGGTTGATGTCGATCAACCCATGGCAAAAGTTTCCCCGAACATGTGGGGTGTTTTTTTTGAAGATATTAATCTTGGAGCAGATGGTGGTATTTATGCTGAGCTGATTAAAAATAGATCATTTGAATTTGCGCAGCCTCTTATGGGATGGGAGAAACTCGGCAAAGATATTCCCGAAGGGTCCCTACTGGTACTTAACCGGCCAGGGAATGAGCAGAACCCCCGTTTTCTCCGAATAAAAAAACATGAAGAAGGAAAAGAAAACCTAGGTCTCCGTAACGAAGGATTCAGAGGGATGGGGATTAAGCAAAACCTCCGCTACGACTTCAGTGTACTTTACAGGCAGGAGCAACAAGGCATACGGCTTCATGTACAGCTGATTGATAGCCTAGGTCAGGTTATCGGAGAAGGACAAATGGAACCGGAACAAGCCGATGGTCAATGGCATAAACAGCAGATTAGTTTTCAGGCGACGGAAACTGAACCGAAAGCGAAGCTTAACGTGTGGTTTGATGGCGAAGGCCAGCTTGATCTCGATATGATCTCCCTTTTTCCGGAAGATACGTGGAAAAAAAGATCTGGCGGACTTCGTGCCGATATGGTACAGCTCTTGGCCGATATGAAACCGGGTTTTATCCGCTTTCCAGGCGGATGTATTGTTGAAGGTCATGAGCTTTCTACTAGGTATCAATGGAAAAAAACGGTAGGCCCGATCGAAGATCGCCAGCTCATTATCAACCGATGGAATACCGAGTTTCAACATCGTTTAACCCCAGATTACTACCAAACCTTTGGTTTGGGATTCTTTGAATACTTCCAACTGTCGGAAGATATTGGCGCGGAACCCTTGCCCATCCTTAACTGTGGAATGGCTTGTCAGTTCAACACAGCAGAACTCGTTCCTTTAGACGATCTGGACGAATATGTGCAAGATGCCTTAGATCTCATTGAATTTGCCAATGGAGATGTACAAACAAAATGGGGTAAATTGCGGGCGGAAATGGGGCATCCCGAACCTTTCGAGCTCAAAATGATTGGTATCGGAAACGAAAATTGGGGACCGCAATATGTCGAACGTTTGGAGGCCTTCAAGAAAACCCTGAACGATCGATACCCGGAAATCAACATTGTAGCAAGCTCTGGAACCGGGCCTGATGGTGAACGCTTTGAATACTTGGATACAGCTCTTCGTAAAATGGGCATAGATATCATTGACGAACATTACTACCAGAGCCCGGAATGGTTCCTTGAAAACGCTGCCCGATATGATGACTACGATCGCCAAGGGCCAAAAATATTTGCTGGAGAATACGCCGCGCATACCGATAGAACGGCTGGAGAAGGTAACAAGAATAGTTGGCGGGCAGCCATTGCAGAAGCTGCTTTTCTCACCGGTTTGGAGCGCAATGCGGATGTGGTCAGTATGGCCTCATATGCGCCCCTTTTCGCACATGTGGATGGATGGCAATGGACACCCGACCTGATTTGGGTGGATAATCTAAAAGCGTATGGAACACCAAACTATCATGTTCAAAAATTATATGCGACAAATAAAGGTACAGATGTGGTGCCGATAAAGGTGGATGGCGAAATTCCAACGGGCCAAAACGGCATATACGCCTCGGCTGTAGTCGACCAGTCGGCAAAACAGCTGATCATAAAAGTTGTTAATCATAGTGATCAGGCTATGAATGCCGAACTTAATATAAAGTTGAAGGGTAAACTGGCCAAACAGGTGGATCAAATACTTTTAAAAGCAGACCTGTTGGATGATGTCAATACTATTGATCAACCCGATAAGGTAGCCCCTAAAGAATCGAGTATTGCGATTAAAGGGAAAAAATTGTTTGCCAACATCGACCCCTATGCTTTCTATATCTACAAAGTGGCTATCAATTAGGGGATATGGGAAAGTACGTCCTGTGGATTTTCTTAAGTGTTTGTTGCAGATTTTCAGGATATGCACAGGTTTTACCGAGGGTGCATGATCCGGTAATGATTCGGCAGGGTGGTCGCTATTACCTCTTCTCGACAGGCAATGGGATATCGGTTAAATCTTCCACAGATAGGAAGCATTGGAAAGAGGAAAAACCTGTTTTTGAGCAAGTGCCGCTATGGGCAAAAAAAGAAGTGCCTACCTTTAAAGGGCATATCTGGGCTCCCGATATTAGCTACTTCGATGGTCGTTACTACCTGTATTATTCCATCTCCGCCTTCGGCAAAAATACCTCTTGCATAGGAGTGGCTACCAATCCAACTCTTAACGTATCAGACCCACATTTTAAGTGGACCGACCATGGAAAAGTCATTCAATCTATTCCGGGGAAAACCAATTGGAATGCCATTGACCCAAATATTATCTTGGATGAAAATGGAACGCCTTACATGGCCTTTGGATCCTTTTGGGATGGTATTAAGTTAGTGAGACTCGCGAAAGATGGCTTAACAGTCGACGAAGACCTAGAACATATCCCAACTATCGCTAGTCGCAAAACGAATCCAATGGATCCCAATCCTCCTGCTGTCGATAACAATCCAGCAGATGCCGGTGGAAATGCTATCGAAGCGCCTTTTATATTTAAGAAAGGTAACTACTATTATCTTTTCGCTTCTATCGACTATTGTTGCAAAGGAAGCGAAAGTACCTATAAAATGATTATAGGCCGTTCAAAACAATTAAAAGGGCCTTATTTCGATCGCGATAGCTTGTCACTTGAGAAGGGCGGAGGTACCGTATTGTTGGAGGGAGATCAGCACTGGCACGGAGTAGGTCACAATGCAGTGGCTACTTTTGATGGAATAGATTACCTGATTTTTCATGCTTACGATGCGGAAGATGACGGCCGATCAAAGTTAAGAATTGAAACAATCGAATGGGATGAGCAGCAATGGCCGATAATCACAAAACAAATCAATTAATTCTTGTACTTTAGAAAAAATATAAACGTATTCCAATGAAAAAAACATTTATTATAGGCGTTGCAGCAACCATTTTGCATATGGGTTGTAATCCAAGAAACCAAGAGAGTCAAAGGGAAGAAACAGCCGCTGAGACGGAAGAGAACGCTTTTAACACCACTATAGATGGTAAGGATGTTCAATTATATACATTGACAAATGGTAAAAATACAACAGTAAAGATCACCAATTACGGTGCAAGTCTTGTGAGTATCCACGTACCAGATAAGGACGGCAATCCAACTGACGTGATTTTGGGTTACGATAGCGGACAGGCATATAAAGAAAATAAAGGATCGTTTTACGGCTCCATTGTAGGGCGCTATGGAAACCGCATAGCCAAAGGCAAGTTCACCTTAGATGGAGAAACTTATCAACTGGAACAGAACGATGGCGAAAACTCCCTTCATGGAGGCGAAAATGGTATTTATGATAAGGTTTGGGAAGCGGAACAAGTAGACAATAGAAACTTAAAATTAACTTATCAATCGCCTGATGGAGAAGCAGGCTATCCAGGAAACCTGAATATTACAGTCACCTATACCTTGGATGACGATAATGCACTTACCATAGCTTACGAAGCCACCACAGATAAAAAAACCGTTATCAATTTGACAAATCACGCTTATTTTAATTTAAGTGGTGAAGGCGATAGTACTATACTCGACCATGAATTGGCTATTTACGCCGATAAAATAACACCGGTAGATGAAACATTAATTCCTACCGGAGACTTAATGGGAGTAGCTAACACGCCCTTTGATTTTAGAAAACCTACACCAATAGGTGTTCGTATCGATGCCAATGACGTTCAGCTAAAAAGAGGTAAGGGGTATGATCACAATTTTGTGTTGTCTAAACAAGAGGGGCTACAGAAAATAGCAGAAGTGTACAGCCCAAAAACAGGTATCCAGATGGAGGTATTTACCGAAGAGCCTGGAGTGCAATTTTACAGTGGTAATTTTATGGAAGGGGGTAAACATAATGGTAAAAATGGCAACGACTATGGACATCGCGCCGCGTTTTGCTTGGAAACACAACATTTTCCTGATGCTCCAAATCAGCCCAATTTTCCTTCAACAGTGTTAAAACCAGGAGATACTTATAAAACAAAAACCGTTTATAAATTCGCTTCAAAGTAACTTCAAAAAAATACAACCTGATGAAAAAACAGCTATTAATGGCTTCGACTCTGACGATGGTGCTACTGCATAGTAATCGGAGCGGGGCGACTTTGCTGGATACGGTATTTACCAGCGCCGGCAATCCTGTTATTACGCATAAATATACTGCTGATCCCGCGGCTTTGGTACATAATAACACCGTTTATCTGTATGCCGGACATGACGAAGCGCCAAAAGAAAAACACTTTTATGAAATGCATGAATGGCTCGTGTTCTCATCTACAGACATGAAAACATGGACGGAACATCCCGTGCCGCTGAGCATAAAAAATTTTAGCTGGTCTAAAGGAGATGCGTGGGCTTCGCAGGTTATTGAACGAGATGGTAAGTTTTATTGGTATGTTTCTACAGAACACCATGCTGGTGGTAAGGCGATAGGAGTAGCTGTAGCCGATAGTCCAATCGGCCCATTTAAAGACGCAAAGGGAACAGCATTGATCACTAATGCGATGACCAAAGCAACCGAAATATCCTGGGATGATATAGACCCTACCGTTTGGATCGACGATGATGGGCAGGCTTATCTCTTTTGGGGGAATACTGCATGCTATTATGTAAAACTAAAAGAAAATATGATAGAACTGGATGGCCCTATTAACACTGTTGATGTGCCCAAGTTCACAGAGGCCCCATGGATCCATAAGCGAAACGATTGGTATTATCTTTCTTACGCAAGTGAATTTCCTGAAAAAATAGTTTATGCCATGAGTAAAAGCATCCATGGTCCCTGGGAATTCAGAGGAATATTGAATGAAGTAGCCGGAAACTCCAATACCAACCATCAATCTATTATCCATTTTAAAGGGAAAGATTATTTCATTTATCACAATGGTGCGATTAATACAGAAGGAGGAAGTTTTCGGCGATCGGTGTGCATCGATCGTTTGCACTATAATGATGACGGAACCATCAAAAGGATAATCATGAGCTCTGAGGGTATTAGTCAAGAATAACTTCCCCGGTTTTCCAATACTTTACCCTCTCTTTTGAAGGTTTTTATGCTCAAACTTTAAAAAGCTTCAAAAGGGGGCTTAGCTTGAATTTGCCCGTCCTTCCTTGGGTGCTCGATAAGACAAAAAGTTTTTAAAATAAGGTAATAACTGGTTAATATCTGATTGACTTTCTATTTCCGCAGCCCTTATATTTGTTATTAGCTAATAACAAATTAAACCTCCTTTAAGCTTAAGATAGGGCTGTCGTGCTATGCAGCACAACTATACAATAAGTGAAAAATTAACATAAAGAAATGATCAGTTCGAGTTTTATGTCCTTACCATCCGTATTCAAAGCATTTTTTATTCTTTTCATTTTTATTGGCATATCCCCTCTTTGTGCACAACAGCAGAGCCAAGAGTTATATCAGCACAGCAGTGAAATGACGGAACACGTTATTCGTTATTATCAAGATGTCCGGACATTAAAAGATTTCTATTCGCCACGAGCTGCCAATAGATTTTCTTACCAAACGATTTTAAACAGCCCTTTTCAGCGTCAACGTTTAGAGGAGGTAAACCAAGCCTATCTGAAAGAAATAGATCAGTTCTCATTTGACCAATTGCGTGTCAACGGACAAGTTGATTATATTTTGTTGAAAAATCAGGTGGAAAAGTCATTGGAACAGCTCGCAGAAGAAGAAACCAACTATCAGGAAATCGTTTCTTACATACCCTTTTCGGATGCCATTTATGGGCTGGAAGCCCGTAGGTTGCGCGGAAGCACCTTGGATGGTGAGCAAGTGGCTACTCAGCTTAATAAGGTCGCCACGGTGATAAAACAGCAGCTGGAAGCAATAAATGAAGGACCGAAAATCGATATGAAGCAGGCCTCTTTTGCGCAGGAATCGATATTGGCTTTACAGGCGAGGCTGAAAAACGTATACGATTTCTACAATGAATATGACCCGCTATTTTCCTGGTGGGTGCCGATAACTTACCATAAGGTCGACTCCTTGCTAGGGCAGTACGCTAAAAAGATCGTTGAAAAAGGAGAAATCAGAACTGGTCAGAAGGCTGATGATAGCGGAATCAAAGGAAACCCTATAGGTGGGGACGAGTTGAATAAGCAGTTGCGAAGGGAATTTATCCCCTATACACCTCAGGAACTTATAGCCTTGGCTAATCAAGAGTTCGCCTGGTGTGATAATGAACTTTTAAAGGCTTCAGCGGAAATGGGGTTTGGTAAGGATTGGAAACAGGCGCAGGAACAGGTGAAAAACAGTTATGTGGAGCCGGGGAAACAACCGGAGTTGATCATCAAACTCTACAACGATGCCAAATCATTTATTACCGAGCGCGATTGGATTACTTGGCCGGAATTAGCTGATGAAACTTGGGGAATGATCATGATGACTCCCGAAAGGCAGTTGGTCAATCCCTTTTTCACCGGAGGTAGGGAAATCAGCATTTCTTACCCTACACAGGATATGACCTATGAAGATAAAATGATGAGCATGCGCGGGAACAATCCCTATTTTTCCCGTGGAACGGTACAGCATGAATTGATTCCAGGGCATCATTTGCAATACTTCATGAACAGTCGTTATAAACCGTACAGGAGCGAATTCAGAACACCTTTTTATACCGAAGGATGGTCACTTTATTGGGAGTTACTGTTGTATGAGCATGGGTTTGCTAAAACACCTGAAGAGCGTATCGGTATGTTATTTTGGCGGATGCACCGCTGCGCGAGAATTATTTTTTCGCTTAACTATCACCTGGGAAAATGGAGCCCTCAGGAATGTATCGATTTTTTGGTTGATCGGGTAGGTTTTGAAAGGGCAAATGCCGAAGGAGAAGTGAGAAGGTCTTTTCAAGGAAATTATCCGCCGCTCTATCAAGCAGCTTATCTATTAGGCGGCATACAGATTATGGGATTGAAACGCGAATTGGTGGATAATGGCAAGATGTCAATAAAAGAGTTCCATGATGCTTTTATGCGAGAAAATCAACTGCCTATTGAACTGATGCGAGCGATATTGGCCAATCAAGAATTAAGCAAAGACTTCAAAACCAGCTGGAAGTTCTATGATTTTAAATGATAAAGAGACTGTAAATATGACACCAAAACCTATCCGGCAGTCATCAGTAAAAACAGAGGTGTCGTTTAAACCTTCACTCCGTTTAATTGATGCTACCATGTTGGTGGCCGGCAGTATGATTGGATCGGGTATTTTTATTGTCAGTGCAGATATTACCCGGCAAACAGGTAGTGCCGGTTGGTTACTGTTCGTATGGTTCATTACAGGCTTTATGACCTTAACAGCGGCTCTCAGCTATGGTGAATTGAGCGCTATGTTTCCAAAAGCCGGTGGACAGTATATCTATTTAAAAGAAGCTTATAACCCACTGATCAGCTTTCTTTATGGCTGGAGTTTTTTTACGGTAATCCAAACGGCTACGATTGCTGCGGTGGGAGTGGCCTTCGCAAAATTTACCGCTTACCTCATACCTATGTTCAGTGAAGATCTGGTTCTGCTTGATCTGGGTGTGCTCGGTATCTCTCCCGCTCAATTGTTAAGTATAAGCGTGATCTGTTTGCTAACTTATATTAATACACGGGGAATTAACAGCGGTAAATGGGTACAAACCACTATTACATTAGCAAAAATCTTATCACTCACCTTATTGATCGTTTTTGGCTTATGGGCGCTGCAAGCAGATGTTTGGAATACCAACTGGTTGAGCGGTAATACATGGAGTCTGCAACGCTTAAATGCAGATGGTAGTATCGAAGCTTACACTACGATGGCCGCTTTTGGGGCGATCGCTGCCGCTATGGTAGGGTCGATCTTTAGTAGCGACTCCTGGCATAACGTGGCTTTCATTGCAGGAGAAGTCAAAAACCCACAACGCAATGTCGGACTGAGTTTGGCCTTAGGTACGCTCTTGGTAACGCTGTTATACATGATAACCAATATCATGTATACAGGGGTGCTTACTCTGCCCGAAATAGCCGCGTCCGACAAGGATCGTGTGGCCGTTACTGCTTCCCAGGTTATTTTTGGCAGTGCAGGTACTGTAATCATTGCTTCAACGATCATGGTATCTACTTTCGGTTGTAATAATGGTTTAATCATGGCTGGAGCACGGGTGTATTATTCCATGGCTAAGGAGGGCGTTTTCTTTCAGAAAGTAGGAACGCTCAACAAACATGCCGTGCCAGAAGTAGCGCTCTGGCTACAGGCTGTTTTGGCGGCCTTATGGTGCCTGAGTGGACGTTACGGGGATCTGTTGGATATGATATCCTTTGTCGTGGTGCTCTTTTATATGCTTACGATTGCAGGAATTTTTATACTTAGGAGAACAAAACCTAACCATCCACGGCCCTATAAAGCTTTAGGCTATCCAGTATTACCCATTATCTACATCCTTATGGGTATTAGCTTTTGTATCCTGTTGATTATTTATAAGCCACAATATACATGGCCAGGGCTCATCATTACATTGATGGGTATTCCGGTCTATTATTTTATCGCGAAAAAGAAAACAAAAGATGCGTAAATTATTCATCTGGGAAGGATTCATTTTTCTTTTGGTCATACTTTTCTGTGGAAAATCTAGCTTATGGGCACAGGGGACACAGGCCGATTACGATCGGGCCAATAGTATGCAAAAAACGCTTAAAGGGAAAGCCTTGCACGTAACCGGTAATACTGGTTGGTTAAAACATAAGCAACAACTTTTTTATAGCGTCACCACCGCTGAAGGTAAGAATTTCATGTTGGCTGATATACTGAAGAAAGAAAAAAGACCTGCTTTTGATCAACGGCTCCTTGCTCGGCAATTGATGGATATTACGGGTAATACCCTAGACGCAGCAGATTTGCCATTGACGGAGATTAGTATTACTGACCAAGGAGACCTTACATTTGCCGCATGCAATAAAGGATGGACTTACAACCTGACAAATGGGAATTTAGCCGAAAATATAAAATTAACCGAGCGTTTGGCAAGGCGTAATAGTTATTGGGGAAGAAGAGATGAGAACGACCAAGGTAAAAAAACATGTTCGCCCGATAGCCAGTGGGTAGCCTATATTAAAAACTACAACGTTTATGTCCAGCGGATAGACCAAAAGGAAAAAGAGATACAGCTCAGCTTTGACGGTTCTGAAGGAGAATACTATGATAGCTCGGTGAGCTGGTCGCCTGATGGTAAAAAACTGGTGGCGGCCAAGGTTCGCGATAATAAAGGTCATAAACTCTATTTGATTGAATCATCACCCGAAGATCAGCTACAGCCGAAACTACAGACACGGGATTATCTGAAGCCAGGTGATGCCTTGCCGCAACGTAGTCCTGTGCTCTTTTTGATAGATGAAGAAAAGTCTTTTACCATACCTGCTGAATGGATTGCTAATCAGTATAATTTGACATTCCCTGCTTGGCGCGAAGATAGCCGCGCATTTACCATCGAGTATAACCAAAGGGGGCATCAGATTTACAGGATCATCGAGATGAATGCTGTAACAGGTAGCGCTAAGGTGCTGATCGAGGAACAAAATGATACATTTATCGATTATAGTGGGAAGAAGTATCGATATGATGTCACCGATGGCCAGGAAATCATCTGGGCATCTGAACGCGATGGATGGAACCATTTATACCTTTACGATGGTATGACCGGAAGAGTGAAAAATCAGATCACGAACGGGCCATGGGTAGTCAGGAAAGTCGTTCATGTGGACGAACAGCGAAGGCAACTGATTTTTGCGGCAAGCGGTCGTGAAGCTGAACAGGATCCTTACCTTATACACTATTATCGGATCAATTTTGATGGAAGTGATCTAAAACCTTTAACCACTGAAAATGCACATCATGAGGCAAATTTTTCAGACGATTACCATTTGTTTGTCGATCAATATTCACGGGTAGATCAGGCGCCAGTGACGGTGGTGAGAAATACCGAAAATGGCGAAGTCCTGATGGAATTGGAAAAGGCAGATATACAACCTCTGCGGGCCGCCGGATGGAAGATGCCAGAAGTGTTTACTGCAAAGGGAAGGGATGGCAAAACCGATATTTGGGGCATTATTATAAGACCTTCCAACTTTGACGCCAACAAGCGATACCCGATCATTGAATATATTTATGCCGGCCCACACAGTTCTTTCGTGCCCAAATCTTTTCAGACACTTGTGCCTTCTGGTGCGCAGGAACTGGCCGAACTGGGTTTCATAGTGGTACAAATGGATGGTATGGGTACCTCCAACCGTTCCAAAGCATTCCATGATGTTTGTTGGAAAAATTTGAAAGATGCCGGTTTTCCGGACCGTATCGCTTGGATGAAGGCTGCTGCTCAACGATATCCTTACATGGATATAGATCGTGTTGGTATTTTTGGCACTTCTGCGGGCGGACAAAGTGCTGCTGGCGCAGTATTATTTCATCCGGAATTTTATAAGGTAGCGGTGTCTTCCTGCGGATGCCATGATAACCGTATGGATAAGATGTGGTGGAACGAGCAATGGATGGGATACCCCATCGGTCCACATTACGCGGAATCGTCCAATGTGGTCAACGCCCATAAGCTGAAAGGAAAACTGATGTTGATTGTCGGTGAACTGGATGATAATGTAGATCCTTCTTCTACATTACAGGTGGTGGACGCCCTGATCAAAGCGGATAAGAATTTTGATTTTTTGATGGTGCCAGGGATGGGGCATTCTTCCGGAGGAGATTTCGGTGAGCATAAACGACGGGATTACTTTGTCAAGCATTTATTGGGAGTAGAACCTCCGGGCTGGTAGTATGCCCGTAACGGTGAAGATTGAGGCCTAATCAATAATATTTTTTATTCTTAACACTAATTAAAGGTACGCTTAATCAAGGCTGTTTATTTTTATCGCCATTAAAAGCGATTTTAAATGAAACATTCCTTACTATTATTAGCCCTTATTTTTATATCGGTTTTACCTGCCTACACCCAAACAACAGAGGCATCCATTACTGGAAAAATCACAGATGACCAGAAGAACGCTATCGCTGGCGCGTCAATCGAAATCCGCAACGAATCTACCGGATTTACTACTCGAACAACAACAAATACGAACGGTGATTTCACCTTTCGTGAGCTTCCCTTAGGTGGTCCATACACCGTAAAAAGTGCATTTATTGGATATGGCGAACAGACGCAAAACGGCTATATGTTAAATCAAGGAGACGTGGTGCGCGTTAACATTCAAATGACTACCACCTCGCAAGACTTGGAAGCAGTAGAAATCAACGCGAATACGTTAATAAACCGGCGGGAAAATATTGGTGCAGCAACAGCTGTTAATTCAAGGGATATGGTTAGACTTCCCGTAAATGGGCGAAACTTTACCTCTCTAATGGAACTTTCTCCGCTTACCGTCGGAGGGAACTTAGCAGGTCAGCTGGGGTCATCCACGAATTTCACCATCGATGGTATGACCGCAAAAAATCCTACTTCAGCAGGACCAACGACCAGTAGAAGTGGTGCACCCTACTCCATATCGATAGAAGCGGTAAGAGAGTTTAAGGTGGTCACCAATCAATACGACGTCACTTTTGGTCGTGCAGGGGGAGGTACCGTTAGTGCGGTAACAAAATCCGGAACAAATACGCTGACTGGGAGCGCCTGGAATTACGCAAGAGCGGATTGGTTGTCAAGCCCGTATGATATCCGGGGAAATAGAAGAGAAAATGATTTCTCAACGTATCAATACGGATTTACCTTGGGCGGACCAATTGTAAAAGACAAATTGCATTTTTTTGTAGCGTGGGATCATCAACGGGATGCCCGCCCACTAATTATCGCTGACGTGCAGTCTCCTTTAGATGAAAGCAGGTTTAATATTACGCGGGCAACTCTGGATGAATTTGTCGACATCGGACGTCGACAGTACGGATTGGGGAGTGGGGCACAATACGGCTCGTTCGATAAAAGGCGCGGCTCCGACGCGGTCTTTGGCCGGATCGATTGGCAGATAAACGATAAAAATCTCCTCACCGTACGTAACAACTTTACCAGCGATCGCAATAAACTGGGTTTGGCCGACAATACATCCATTAATCTATATGAATCCTATGGAAATGACTACAATGTAGATAACAGCTTTTTGGCAACACTTCGGACAACAGTCAGTCCACGTATAACGAACGAACTGAAACTACAGCATCTCTATACTTATCAGGAAAGTAGCCCGGGGGATGAGCTGCCTGACGCAAATATTCCACGGGCGATTGTGGAAAATGTCATTTCCAATATAGATGAAACCAATCGTTCGACAAATATTCAACTGGGTGGACATCGCTTTGCTCAAGAGGGCTTTACGAACAACGTTATTCAGCTGATTAACAATCTTTATTACAATACAGATAAGGTCAATTATTTATTCGGTACCGATCTGATGTATACACACGCCAACTCCATCTACGGGAGTGAAGTTAACGGACGCTTCCATTTTACAAATAGTACCGACGTTTCTTCCCTCGAAAACTTCAATAACTTAAGACCTTATCGTTACTATCGCGAGGTTCCCTTAATGGATGATCCTAGCGTACTTTCTAATATATTTAACGTCGGCCTATATGGACAGATGCGTACGCAAGTGGCAAAAGGAATGGAGGTAATTGGTGGTCTTCGTTTAGATTATGGCCATTACCCAAGATCACCACTTAATCAAGAATTATTTGATGCGCTCGGTGTCAGGACAGATCATCGCATCAGCAATTTTGTGGTTCAACCAAGGTTTCAACTGAATTGGGACGTAAATGAAAGGCATAGAGACTACATCCGTATCGGCGGAGGAATCTTTGCTTCCGATATTAATAATTATGTCGTGATCAATAACCTTACTTTTGATGGTAGACATCTGGCAACAGTAGATGTTCAGGGAAATGACGTTCCTACACCTGACTTTAGTGCTTATCGTGATAACCCATCCACCATCCCGGCCATGGAGCAATTTCAATTAGCAACAATTAATACCAATGGTCCGGACGCCAAGGTGCCCATTATCTATAAGGCGAATATTTCTTATAACCGATATATTAATGAGAACCTGCGACTGGGGATAACAGGTTACGCAACATTGGGACGAAACAACTATATGTATGTTGATCGAAATATGGCTGTAGATCCATTCTTTACGCTCCCGGAAGAAGGTAGCCGTGGGGTGTTTGTACCCCTGAATACGATGCCTGAAAATGGTGCTGCCGATTGGACAAGAGGGCGTATCACCGAACAGTTTGGGCGTGTGCTTGAACTGAATAGTGAAGGACGGGTCAATCAGTTTGCTGTCGTCATTGATGGCACCTACCGATACTTCAGAGACGGAGAAATCTCGTTGAGTTATACCTGGAACGACACGAAAGACAATACTTCCTTTAACGGTAATGTGGCCAATTCAGCAACGCTTTCCCTACCCGTTAGGGATGATCCGCGGGACCTTAGCACCATGAGTTATTCCAACGGTCACTTTAGAAGTAAAGTTGTTTTCTATGGTTCCCTACCAACCTTTTATGGTATAAGTATCGGTGTCCGGTACTCAGGAATTGGAGGTACCCGCTATAGCTTGCTTTCCGGTGGGAATACGAATGGCGACTTTGTCTCCGGTACGAATGATTTAGCATTCATCTTTGATCGAAATAGTCCAGCAACCCCAGATCGCATCCGCACCGGACTGGAAGCTATTCTGGATAATGCCGAAGCTAGCCAAAGTTTAAAAGAGTATATATTGAAGTATGAAGGACAAATAGCTGAGCGTAATGGTGGCGTGAATGGTTTCTTCGGTGTTTGGGATATACGTGTTACAAAGAAATTTACCTTATATAAAACCCATGCATTGGAATTATCTGCCGATATATTTAATGTGGCCAATTTATTGAATAGAAGCTGGGGTGTGAATGAGACCTTAGGGAACCAGGCATTATATGCGATTGGCGTCCCCGCGGAAGGCTTGCCGCAGTTCGACCGAGAAAACCGGCGTTTTAATTACCGTGTCAATAACTCGGGAGTCGTTGTTCCTTCCGGTAACCCTTACCAATTCCAATTAGGGGTCCGATATGGATTTTGATCGTTAGCAATCAATACATAGGTGAAACGGACGTTTTTTACGTCCGTTTTTCTTTTTGGCAAATGTTGACTGCGTGCGGTCCACCAGTAAAATTTTACGGGTCGGTAGTGAGGTCGTCACGATCGGCATAACCCCATTCTTGGTTTTCGCTGAGTTCAGGATAATTTTTCCTTTTGTCCTTCAGTATAATAAGAACGGTCCAAATAATTAAAAACGGAGACGTAAAGAATACAAAATAAATTAGTATCGGCGAAGTACCTATTTGGCCTAGGATCACGTGGATTAACAAATATATGGTTAATAAAATCAGTGCTGTCGTCGCTTTCATAGCTTATCATTAATAAATATATAACAACTGATCTTGATAGCTGTTTTTATCTGACACCATTAGCCAGCGCTTTTTGCTAAAATTTAGGTAGAATAAAGCAAAATGTAATTGTAATATCATAAGTGTCTTAAGTACATTTGTGATTTCGGTCACCGATTTATAAACGTAATCGATATGCTAAGGGTTATAAACAATATATGGATGAAGATCATTAGAAAAATAGCACTTCTATTAAGTCTGCTGTGCTCACTATACCCATCTTTTGCACAAAATAACCCCTGGGAGCTGTTGGCGAAGAGACCGAAAACTCTGGGCATATCTCAAGGAGTGGAATCTTTCCTGACAACTGCTTTCGAGTTGAAACTGGTAAAGGAATCGCAGACGGTAGCTGCCCTGCATCTGCGGCAGGATCATGGATTTGATTTTACACCGGGAGACCGTTTAGCTATCAGAGAAGGCGATAGCCTGTATCACCTGGGCGATATCAATTTGAGGTTACGGCCCGTTGGAAATGCCGAATGGCAAAAATTCTCCACTGCCAGTCAACGAAAACCGATAAAAATCTTGTCAGCAAGCGGTAATACACTTGCAGCGGCTGACCTATCCAATACCCTAAATGCAACGATGCCACTCCAAATAACACGTTATTGGGAGAATATTGACGGAAAGTTAGTTCTTCGTTTCGAACTGCAAAACCGATCCGAAGAAATAATAGAAATTGGCGCACTGGGAATCCCAATGATATTTAATAATATTTTACAGGAGCGGACACTTGATGAGGCGCATGCGCAAAATGTTTTTTTCGATCCTTATATTGGCAAGGATGCCGGTTATCTGCAGGTAGCAAAATTAAGTGGTACCGGACAGGCATTATTGGTATTGCCTTATGGTAAAACACCTTTTGAAGCTTATCGGCCATTATTGGATGATCCCACACCACGTGGAATTACTTTTGAAGGTTTTCACGAGTGGATGGTACATAGTAAAGCGTATGCGGAGCAGGAATGGAAAGGCGTAGAACAATGGAACGAACCTACGTCATTGTTGCTAAAACCTCATGAACAGGTAAGTTACGGTATAAGGTTTGTATTGGCCGATGATATCAAGCAGATTGAACAAAGCTTAGAGGCTAATTATCGCCCGGTTGCGACGGGGTTCCCGGGTTATGTGTTGCCGGAGGATGTTGAGGCTAAACTTTTTTTGAAATATCAGCGACTGGTTCAATCCATTGAGGTTCATCCCAAAGATGCGCTAAAGCTGGAAGAGATCAGTGGAAACACACAGCAGGCATATCAAGTTACGGGCAAAAAATGGGGTAGGGCTCGATTAACTATAACTTATGAGGACGGATTGGTGCAGACCATCCATTATAAGATCATCAAATCGGAAAGTGAGCTTGTAGCCGATATGGGGCGCTTCTATACGAATGAACAGTGGTTTGATGAGCCCAGTGATGTATTTAAGCGAAGCCCATCAGTGATCAGCTATGATCATGAAACCAAACAGCAGGTAACACAGGATAACCGAGCTTGGGTGGCAGGTCTAAGTGATGAAGGAGGTGCCGGAAGCTGGCTGGCCGCCATTATGAAACAACTTGTGCAGCCAGACAAGGAGGAACTCGAGAAATTACAAAAATTTGTACATCAAACCCTGTGGGGCAACATACAGCATAAGGAAGGTCCGCAAAAATACGGGGTAAAGAAAAGCGTTTTCTATTATGAACCGGACTCCATGCCGGCAGGGACTTATGACACAGAAATTAACTGGGAGATATGGTCTGCCTGGAATAAAAAGGGAGCTGATGACGTCGGTAGGTCCTATAATTACCCCCATGTTACCGCGGCGCACTGGGTGCTATATCGTCTGGCACGTAACTACCAAGGTTTAGTGACACAGGAGAACTGGCGTTGGTATCTGGAGAAAGCGTTCCACACCGGTATGGCGATGGTCAAACAGGCGCCGCATTATGCACAGTTCGGGCAAATGGAAGGTACGATTTTTCTAATGGTTTTGATGGATCTTAAAGCTGAGGGTTTTCATCAAATGGCGGAGGAATTGGAAAGGTCGATGAAAGCCCGTGCAGATCATTGGCGAAGCTTAAACTATCCCTTTGGTAGTGAGATGCCTTGGGATTCAACCGGCCAGGAGGAGGTGTATATGTGGTCGGATTATTTCGGTTATGACGATAAGGCGAAAGTTACATTAAATGCGATATTGGCTTATATGCCCACCGTACCCCATTGGGCATATAACGGCAATGCCCATCGCTATTGGGACTTCCTTTACGGCGGGAAAATCTCACGCGTAGAACGGCAGATTCATCACTACGGTTCGGCACTTAACGCCATTCCGGTACTAAAAAACTATCGCGACCATCTAGACGACCTTTATTTACTACGTGTAGGCTACGGAGGTTTACTGGGTGGTATTGCTAATGTTACACAAGATGGGTTCGGCCCTTGTGCCTTTCACTCCTTCCCAAGTACCTTAGCGAATGATGCGCTGTCGGGCGACTACGGTAGCGGTTTTTTTGGCTATGCAGTTAATACCTCCAGTTATTTGGTACAAGATACTACCTTCGGATGGCTAGGCTTTGGCGCTAATCTAAAAGAAACAGAGGAATGGATAACCTTGACGCCCACAACCGCCGCTAAGTCGCGCGTATTCATAGCTCCTGCTAAATTATGGTTAACACTCGATGCTGGACAATTTACGGCGATCGCTTATCATAAGCAAAGCAAAAATGTCCGCATTAAGCTGGCTGAAAAAAGTGATTTTTTACCTCGGGCATTTCTTCGGATAGACCATGAAAATAATGCGTATACACTGCCCGATCAACAGCAAACAGACCGAGGGGCTTATGCTATAGCACTCGCCGACGATGACACTGTCGTCGAATTAAACCATTTTTCCCATTAAAATTGTATAGCGATTGCCATGGTAAGCAGTCACCCTGTAAGGATAGCTTTTTTATGGTTCATATCCGATGATTAATCGTTAAAATCTGCGAAAAACATAATAATTGTCATGCATACATTTGTGTAAAGAGGGGACTGACCCCTATAAACCAATTGTAGCTTTTATTAACAGCTTTTTAGGGGACGAGTTTCATCGAATAAAACGAATGTATATGAATATCCATGGTAGTCATAGACCGGTTTGCTTATTGCTTTTGATAGTATTCGAGTATTGGGGAGGTTATACTTGTAGCAAGAAATTTGACCTATTGATAGATAATCAGAAAGTTGCTACACAGCATGTCGGCGGTTTAAAAGACGGTTCCTTCGTTACTGTTGAATATGATTTACCAGAAGCCATCGTAACCGGAAAAAAGACGGTGCGGGTAAAGATTGTCCCCCACAAAAGAAGTAGGGGTAGGCCGCTCTTTGTTACGAGAACTATCACAGAATAGCGATTACTATCAGACCTAATCTTTTTTGTATGAGAAAAATTATCAGTTATTATGGGATTATCTTGTGTTTGTTGTTACCAATTTGGGTACATGCACAACGAAGTATTACCCTCAGGGGTAAGGTAGTTGATGAAACTGGAGTTCCGCTACCAGGGGTTAGTTTGAAGATAAAGGATATGGACGGCGGAACCTCTTCAGATGAGTCTGGAAATTTTATATTGTCGTACATTTCTCCCGCTGTGCTTACCGTTAGCGCAGTGGGTTACTTAGCACAGGAGTTTAGTCTAAGTGATCAAACAACCTTGGATATCCAACTGAAACCCAGTGACGAGACCTTAGACGAAGTGGTCGTGGTAGGTTATGGTACCCAACGGAAAGGAGATGTAACCAGCGCTATAGCAAGTGTGAAGGCAGAAGATTTTATTCAGGGAACCGTACGGGATGCCGCACAGTTAGTGCAAGGTAAAGTGGCTGGCTTACGTATCACCACGCCGAATGGAGACCCCAATGCTACTACCCAAATCAACCTACGCGGACTTAATTCTATCAATGGCTCTCAAAACCCACTGGTTTTAGTCGACGGTATCCCCGGAGATATCAATACCGTGGCTCCCGAAGACATTGAATCTATTGATGTACTGAAAGATGGCTCGGCAGCAGCTATATATGGTACTAGAGCAACTAGCGGAGTGGTTTTGATCACTACCAAGAAAAATAAGAGTAGTGAGTCGAAGTCAACTATAGAATACAATGCCTACGCTAACGTACAAACCCTTTTTCGACGACCGGATATGATGAATGCGGACGATTACCGGCGGTTAATAGCAGAAGGACATGCTTATGAAGATCTCGGAAATAGTACCAATTGGCTCGATGAAATTATACAGAATCCAGTGAGTCATAATCATAATCTCACCTATTTTGGAGGAAATTCCCGGACGAATTTTACCGGTTCGGTAAATTACCGTAATTGGGAAGGGATTTTATTGAAAACCGGGCAGGAAAGGTTAACCGTTCGTGCCGATCTGAACCATGATATGTTTGATGGTAAATTGCGTACAAATATTCAGGTGATTAGTCTGACGTCGAATTCCAGACAGGGTGGCGCTGGTTCAAATGATATCGATGTCCCCAGTGGTTTGGTATGGCGACAAGCAATGATTCGAAACCCAACTGATCGCATTCGAAATAATGAAGGAAGCTGGCAGGAACAGAATGCTTATATGTACGACAATCCTTTGGGAATCATTCATGAAACGGTAAATGATCGTCTTCTGCGTGAAACCCGTTTAAGCGGGTCACTGGAATATCGACCAATAGGCGATCTGAGCTTAAAAATGCTAGTTTCTCGCGTACAAAACAACGAGTTACGTGGTAATTCGACAAGTTTTCAACACGTTAATACAACCAAAAACAACCTAAATGGTACCGCTAGCCAATGGACTGCTTCCAATACAGAGAATTTAATGGAGCTGACCGCTAACTATACCAAAGCTTTTGACGATCACCGGTTTAACCTTTTGGGTGGTTATAGCTGGCAGGATAATACATACGAGCGGTTTCAGGCCTATAACTTTAATTTTCCAACAGATGAGTATTCCTATAACCGTTTGCAATCAGGTTTGGCGCTACAAGAAGGTTTGGCAACTATGGAAAGCGAGAAAAATAAATGGCAGCTGGTAGGTTTTTTTGGACGCCTAAATTATACCTGGAAAGATCGCTATATGGCTACGGCTAGTATAAGACGGGAAGGCTCTTCAACTTTCGGTGAAAACTATCAATGGGGTACTTTTCCGGCCTTTTCGCTGGGGTGGAACCTCGCCAACGAAGATTTTATGCAGGGAACTACTTTCATGTCAGATTTTAAGCTCCGAGCTGGTTTTGGTATAACAGGAACTATTGCTTCTTTGCCTTACATGTCACAAACCAGCTATAACTTTGATATGGCGCAAGGGGCATTTATCGATGGTGAGTGGGTGCCCGGCTTTGTGCCAGTACGCAATTTTAATCCCGATTTACGATGGGAGAAGAAAGAAGAATGGAATGTAGGGCTGGATTTTGGATTTTTTAATAATAGATTAACAGGCTCACTGGATTATTATACACGTCGGGTGAAAGATCTACTATATGATTTTAATGTTCCCACGCCCCCTTATCTCTACGGGAGCATGATGCTTAACGCTGGAGAGATGCAAAACGCTGGTTTTGAGGCGTTGATCAATATAGCGGTCATCGATAAAAAGACGTTAACCTGGAATACTAATCTCACTTTTTCTGCTAACAAGAATAAATTGGTGAACCTTTCCAATGATCAATTTGACGTAACGCAAGAGTTTTTTGATGCAGGTCATACCGGTGAACCTATTCAGGTATCCACACACCGAGTAGCCGTGGGAGAGCCTATCGGACAGTTTTTTGTACTCAAAAGTGTTGGTGTAGGAGATGATGGTAGGTGGTTGGTTGAAAATAGGAATGGAGAAGTAATTTCTATCGCAGATGCTACACCCGAAGATCGTCAATATTACGGCAATGGTATACCAAAACATTTGATAGGATGGAACAATAGTGTGCAGCTACAACGCTTCGATATGGCTATTAACTTTCGCGGGGCCTTTGGGCATCAAATCCTGAATATGCAGCGCTTGTATTATGAAAATCCGGTTAATAAAGCCTACAACGTATTGAAAACCGCATATGACCCGGTTTATGGAAAACAGCTGAATAACGACTTGGTCTATGTTTCACATTATATCGAGAACGGCGATTTTCTTAAAATCGATAATGTGACTTTCGGGTATACTTTTAAGCCAAATAGCATCAAAGGGATGAGTCGTCTCCGGGTTTATGTTTCTGCATTGAACCTCCATACATTCACTAATTATAAAGGTATTGACCCTGAGGGAGTAAGCTATACAGGAGATTTTACCTTTGCGCCGGGAATGGACCATCGGGACAAATACCCAACTACCCGAACCTTTACTGCGGGACTGAATGTCACTTTTTAATAACATTAACGGTTAATTGAATTTAAGAAGATGAAAACGAAAATAATGATATACAACCTGATAGTGTTCTCAATATTCACAACAGCTATACTATCATGCACAAAAATTGATGAAGAGGTATATTCAGAGGTGCTCGCTAGTTCTTTTCAACCTACAGAGCGAGATTTGCCTAAAATAATAGCTCCGGTTTACGCGTCTTTCAGAACCCTCATGTTTGGCTGGCAAGGCTACTTTGATTTACAGGAGGAGCCCGGAGATATCATCATTACGCCGGTTCGTCCCAATGGTTGGGATGATGGTGGAACATATAGAAGAATGCATCAACATACCTGGACCTCAGAACAATGGCAACCACAAAATACCTGGAATGAAGCATATTCCAGTATCACCCGTGCCAATATGGTCATTATGCAAATTGAAGACGGTACGCTACCCTTGGAAGAAGAGCTGGCGCAGCGGGCTATCGCTGAACTGAAAGCAACACGTGCTTTAGCATATTACCTGTTACTAGATAATCATGGCAATGTGCCCATCGTCACGGACTATCGTGACGCTTCACTGCCTGAACAGAATACGCGTCAGGAGGTGTATGATTTTGTCGTGGCTGAATTAACAGAAAATTTACCATTGCTTTCCGAAGACGTTTCCTCGATGTATGGAAGGATGAACAAATGGGCGGCAAAAGCTTTATTGGCAAAGATCTACCTAAATGCAGAAGTATATACAGGTGTCTCTCAATGGGAGAAAGTAATCGAAGAAACGAATGAGATCATCGCGGCTAACGCGTATACATTGGATATTAATTATGTCGATGTCTTTACTTGGACTAACGAAAATTCCGGTGAGATTATATTTGCGGTACCCTATGATGAAATTTACGGGCAAGGGAGTCAAATCCATATGAAAACGCTTGATCCCCTGAGTAGGTTAGTTTACAATATGGCCGCGGGACCCTGGGGAGGCAATTGCGCTGTACCACAATTTATTGATACATACGATCCGGAAGACAGTCGATTACAGGAGACTTGGATACAGGGGCCGCAGTATCACGCTACAACTGGAGACGAGGTTATAAATTACGTCAATTTCGTACCCGGCATAGGCGGCGATGGAACAGTTGCTGCCACCAATCATGGTTTCCGCATAGGTAAATATGCCATTAAACAAGGGGCTACTGCCAATTTGGATAATGATTATCCCATGTTTCGTTATGGCGATGTGTTGATGATGAAAGCAGAAGCCCTTTTAAGAACGGGAAATGCAGATGAAGCAGCGGCGTTGGTTACACAAGTGCGCCAAAGAGCTTTTAAGGATAATCCGGAAAGAGCCACGGTTACCGGGAGCCAACTGAGGACGGGTAGCCGATATCAATATGGGTGGCAGGCGACCGACGGAACAGTTGCTGAAACAAATGGTGGCGCAGATATTCCATACGGAAGATTCCTGGATGAGCTTGGATGGGAATTTGCAGCAGAAGCACACCGTCGGCAAGACCTCATCCGTTTTGGCGTTTTTCAGACCAAAACATGGTTTAACCATCGCCCACACGCTCAGGCGCAGAGCCGCACGATATTTCCGATTCCTTTTGCGGAGTTGAATACCAATCCCAATTTGACTCAAAACCCTGGATATTAAATGTTAATAATCGCTGTTTTTATGTGTTTAGGCCTTCTGTTGTGAAGCAAATGGCCTACTTTTATTGTTGATTGGTGCATCCATGTAAGAAAAGTCCCAAGATTGTATTAATTTGGAAAAAATCGGCTAATTTACTCCCCACGATGATGTCTCAAAAAACTTTGGAGCAAATTCAACAGTTTGAGGGTAAATACCCAAAGCAGTTATGGTACCTGTTCGCAGTGGAGATGTGGGAGCGCTTTTGCTTTTACGGTATGCGGGCGATATTGGCGCTCTTTATGGTGAGCCAACTCGAGCTAAATGATCATGCGGCTAATTTGAAATATGGTGCTATCCAGGCCTTTGTATATGCTTTTACATTTATTGGCGGGATTGCTGCCGATAAAGTGCTGGGCTTTAGAAAATCCCTATTCTTCGGAGGAACTATCATGATTGCTGGAAATATCCTCATTGCAGCTTCGCCGACCGCTTTTTTCTATATTGGGATATCCTTGTCAATTATTGGTACGGGCTTTTTTAAGCCCAATATCTCTTCGATGGTTGGACAGTTATATGCGCCTGGCGACGCTAGAAGGGATGCCGGATTTAGCCTATTTTATGCCGGTATCAACGTAGGTGCGTTCTTGGGAGGAATAATATGCGTATATCTAGGTAAATATGTCAGCTGGAGCGCTGCTTTCGCAGCTGCAGGTGTAGTGATGGCCTTCGGTTTGTTTACTTTTCAGCTCACCAAGCATACCCTGGGGCCTATAGGAAAAACACCAGCCCAACCTGGCGGAAGAAAACAACGTTATTTTAGGGAAATCCTGGTATATGTCGCGGCAATAGCAGCCATTCCATTTATCTTGATCATGATTCAAAACACCCAGTATACCGACTATTTTATGTATACCATAGGGCCCCTTGCTTTGATTTATTTTTGTTATCAGTGGATACAAATGCCTGAAAAACAATTTAAACGTTCCTTGTTAGTTGCATTAGTGTTTATCTTTGCCTACATTTTCTATATTGCCTTTTTCGAGCAAATGGGTGGTTCGCTAAATCTTTTCGCTGCCAATAATCTCAAGCACCATGTATTATTCTTTCGTATTGACCCAAATATGGTAAATAATTCTTCCGGTGCCTTATTTATTATACTATTGAGCTCTCCTCTAGGCTTATTGTGGATATGGATGGCTAAGCGAAAAATTGAACCTAATACCACCGTAAAATTTGGTCTTGGATTCCTATTATTGGCGGTTGGTTTTTATTTTTTTTATAGCACCCGTTTTTTTGCCGATGAACATGGTATAACGTCCTTAAATGTATTCACGCTAGCATATTTCTTTATTACGCTAAGTGAGCTTTGTATTGGACCTATTGGCATGTCGGTAATTACTAAACTATCGCCCAATAAATTGACCGGGATGATGATGGGGCTATGGTTTCTGGGTAGTGCTTATGGCCAATACGTGGCGGGGTTGTTGGGGGCAGGCATGTCTACTGCAAATGAACGGGCGAGTTTGCTGGATAAATTAATGGCTTATACAAAAGGCTATCAGGAGCTCGCTTTTTATGCATTGGCAATCGGATTTCTTTTACTATTGATTAGCCCACGGCTAAAAAGGTTTCTCTAAAATTCCTATGGGAAATCGGCGCAGTTGCCGTTGAGTCACCTAAGAAGAGGCTGTGAAAAAATGCTAAGGATTTGATTTTGGGGTATATTTATGTTAATGTTTTATTAACTTTATTGATATATTTACAAAATGGAAGCTAAATATTCTGCTTTTTCCCCCATTGAACTTGATGCTGAACAGCTTTTTAAAGCGTACTATGCTAAGCTTTGTTTTTTTGCTTTTCAACATCTTGGAGATAAACAGGAGGCGGAAGATTTGGCTCAGGAAGCATTCATGGCTTACCTGAAAAAAAGAAACCAGCTGTCAAAAGATACAGATGTCATAAGGAGTTTCCTGTACAGTTCGGTAAAGAATGCTTGTTACAATACCATTAGAAGGCAACAAGTCATTCGACGGTATTTTAAGCTGCGGGAAGACAGTGAAGTGGAAGAAGCTAAATACCTTACGTCGATGATCAGGACAGAAGTGTTGGCAGCAGTCTACAAGATTATTGATGATCTTCCCGAAGGCTGTCGCGAAATATTCCGAATGGGCTACCTGGAAGGTTTGAATAATCAGGAAATTTCGGAAAAATTAGGCGTTACCATCAACACGGTAAAGACACAGAAACAAAGAGGGATGAAAGTACTGAAACGTAAATTGGATCCTGAGATGTTTACGTTATTGCTGTATTTTTTCTTTTCGGCAAGATAAGTTTTAAATAGGCTTTCATTTTTTTTAAAAAAATTGTCACCCAAAACCGCCCTCTCCGTTTCTTACTAAAAAAATAACCAATATATTCCTTATTTGTGGTGCTATGCCATTTATTCTGAGGGAAATTAGCCTTTTGGGTAGAAAATAATTGAATATGGATAGAGAATCCTTTGGAATAGCCGTACTTATTGTAAAATTTCTTCGTAATCAAAGCGATGGAGCCGAAGATCGTCAATTACAGCAGTGGTGTGAGAAGCACCGTCTTCATCAGGAAATGATGGAGAGCTTTAAAGATGCTCAAGGGGTTGAAAAAGATATTCGTTTTCTGTCTAGCATTGATGCCGATGCGGCTTGGTTAAAACTACAAGAACGAAGCCGAGAAAAGACTTTCAAGATAAATATTCGTTTGGTAGCTTCTATTGCCCTAACCCTTTGCATTGCGATCTCCATTTATTTCTATTTTTCTCCGTTTGTTCAAAAACAAAACGATACAGGTATTATTGCAGACAAAACCAAACAATATAAAAATGATGTACTCCCCGGAACTAATCAGGCGAAGTTATTTTTAGCAAACGGTGATGTGTTTCCTTTGGGAGAGGAAGAGCGTAGCTATCAGTATGATAATGTGGTGTTGGAAGACCGTAATGGCGAGGTTGTTTACAGTTCCAGTCCTCGATATACTTCATTTGCAAATAAAGTACATTCACTAACGGTGCCTAAGTCGGGAACCTATCGTATCGTCTTGGAAGACGGCACCAAAGTGTGGGTAAATGCTTTTTCATCTATTGAATTTCCAGTACAATTCGGGGAAAATGAAAGGCGAGTAGCCGTGAGTGGTGAAGCTTTTTTTGAAGTAGCGAAAGATGCTGATCGTCCTTTTAAAGTGGCATACAAGGGTTCGCTGATTACAGCACTTGGTACCTCATTTAACGTTAATACGTATAATGATAAGCTCGTTACCACGCTTACAGAGGGTGCTATTAAAGTAAATGCCGTAGGTACGGAGAAGATGTTATCTCCAGGGCAAACGGCTGAGGTAAAGGAGCAGATGCTCTCCATAAAGGATATTGGAATCGAGAAGGCCACGGCTTGGAAGAAAGGGTACTTTTATTTTGATGGAGAAGATGCCTCACAAATTATGGAAGAAATTGCCAGATGGTATGATCTGCAAGTTACATATGGGCCTGGCATAAGAAATAAAAAATATAGAGGAGGAATCAAAAGATCCGCCACCTTAGCTGAAGTATGTGAAATGTTAACGCTTATCAGTGATATGAAATTTGAGATTGACGGCCGTAATCTCTATGTGAAGGAAACAGATTAATCACCATTTAACACGATTATGATATGAAATAAAAAAGAAACATTAAGAAATCACCGGAATGAAAACCAAAAATCCAGAAGTACTGCCATACCTCTGGACATATTAAGGTTCAAACGACTATTTGTATAATTTAATAATCCCTTAACTTTTCAAAGTTATGAATAACTTTCCTAAAGGCCAAAAGCCTATTGGTAAAAGCTATTGCCTAAACTATTCACAAGCTAAACTGATCATGAAATTGACAATCGCACTGACTTTCATGTTCTCGCTCACCGTGAGTGCTAGGAGTATAGCGCAAAAGATTAACATTTCATTGAAGAATGTTTCATTGAAAGAGGTTTTTACGAGCATTGAGCGTCAAACAAACTATAAATTTTTATATGAAGAGCACCTCATTGATAACATTCCACCACTTAGTGTGGATTTTCAAGACAGCGATGTAGAACTGGTACTGAACAAGGTACTGCATAACCATCGCTTAAATTACCGCATTATTGCTGAAACGATAGCGATACAGCAAGTGAAAGGGCAATCCGTATCCAGCGGATTACAAAAAGCAATCAACGGTACGGTAAAAGATCAAAATGGAGATCCGCTGCCGGGCGTAAGTGTCCGGGTAAAAGGGACAACCAGTGGCACCGTTACCAACGAGAATGGTCTTTATACCATTAATGCCGATCAAGCGGCAACGCTTGAATTCAGCTATATGGGGTACGTCTCACAATCAGTCGCCGTAGAAGGAAAAACGGCAATAGATGTTGTCATGGACACCGACAACCAATCTTTAAGTGAAGTGGTGGTTACAGCGCTGGGGATTTCCCGACAGAAGAAAGCCCTAGCCTATTCAGTAGCAGAGGTAGGAGGTGATCAATTTACACAGGCTCGCGAAGTGAACGTTGCGAATGCTTTGGTAGGCAAGGTAGCCGGTGTAGATGTCGCTGGTATGGCCACTGGCCCTGGCGGTTCAAGTCGTGTAATTATCCGAGGGAATGGTTCGTTAAGTGGTAATAATCAGCCGCTTTATGTGATTAATGGTATGCCTATGGATAACTCTATTCCCGGAGGTGGAACGAACTCCTCAGGGATGGGTTGGAACGTCGATAGAGGCGATGGTATTGCAGGAATCAACCCGGATGATATCGAGTCGATATCGGTATTGAAAGGAGGTCCGGCGTCTGCGCTTTATGGATCGCGTGCAGCAAACGGTGTAATTCTCATAACAACTAAAAAGGGCGTGGCCAGAAAAGGGATAGGAGTTGAATTTAATAGTACTTCTACCTTCGAACGACCATCGATGTATCCTGAATGGCAATACATCTATGGCCAAGGACTTGATGGCGTAAAGCCTACCACGCAGGAACAGGCTATCGCCACAGGCCGCTTTTCTTACGGCGCACGGATGGATGGTGAACCCTATATCCAGTTCGACGGACAATACAGGCCCTATTCGCCGGTAAAAGATAACCCGGCCCGCTTTTATGAAACCGGCCAAACTTATATCAATTCCCTAGCTTTAAACGGAGGTTCTGAAGAGCTGAATTACCGGCTAAGTATTTCTAATACCGATGCCAAAGCCATCGTTCCAAACTCAACATATGATAGGTTAACCACCAATTTAGCCGTGAATGCTAAGGTTGGTAAGAGGCTACATATAGAGGCAGTTTCCCAATATAATTTTGATAAAGGAACAAACCGGCCAAAAGTGGGGTATGCCGATAATAATACGGCTTGGGGGGTGTATATGCTCGCTAACACAGTCGATATTAACTCGCTCGCTCCAGGTTATGATGAAAATGGAGATGAGGTTCGCTGGAATCCGGTAGTGGAAGCACCGAACCCTTGGTTTATTGTAAACAGGTTTTCTAATTATGACAAAAGAGACCGCTTTATCTTACAGGGGAGTGTGCAGTACGATATACTTGATAACCTTAATATTCGCGCCAGTGCCAGCCGTGATTTTTATCAGTCGTATAATGAGGCTGTGCAACCAACCGGAAATGCCTTTCGACCATTGGGAACCTTCCAGAGCATGCGCGCTACTTCAGCCGAAACGAATGGCATGTTAACCTTGAACTACGATACTTCTATTGGCGAAGACTTTAGCCTAACAGCTATGGCAGGTGGAAATATCCAACGGAACGAGTATGATCAGACAGCCATTGACGGAAGCGAATTCACTGTACCTCATTTCTATAGCTATACCAATCTGAATATTCTGACCACAACGCCACTTTATCAAAAGACGGGCATTAACTCTGTTTTTGCGTCCGCCGATATCGGTTTTAAAAGCTATGCCTACCTGACCATGACCGGTAGACAAGATTGGTTTTCTACGTTAAGTCCGCAAAACAATAGCATATTTTACCCTTCCGTAGGAGCCACCTTTGTGGCCAGTGATGCTTTTCAACTACCTGAGCTGTTCAATCTGTTAAAATTCAGGGGTTCATGGGCACAAGTGGGAGGAGCTACACCCAATGCCTATATCCTGAATGAAACCTATAGCATGGTACAAGGGGGCCATAACGGGCGACCGGTACAGGAATTAACGAGCGACTTGGTAACCAATCCTGGCCTGAGACCGCTTACGTCAACCACATACGAATTCGGTGTTGATGCCCAGTTCCTCGATAATCGCTTAGGAGTTGATGTAACACTTTATAACCGGAAAACCACAGACGACATTGTCGAGTCAAATATCTCCCAAGCCTCGGGTTATAACAGGGCGCTGCTCAATGTCGGACAACTAAGTAATAAAGGTATCGAGCTCTTGCTTAATGGAACACCCATACGGAACGATAATTTCAAATGGGATATTAGTTATAACCTGGCCTATAATCAAAGTGAAATCATACAGTTGGCAGAGGGCTTGAATGCCATTACCGTAGGGGAAGGTGTAGGAGGCGGCTCTATACAAAATGTCGTTGGTAGGCCTTACGGGACGTTATGGGGTTATCGTAAATTGACGGATGGAAATGGACAAACGGTATTCAATAGCGCCAGTGGCTATGCAGAGAGAGGGCCCTTGGAAGAGATAGGACAAGGGGTTCCGCCGTTGATTATGGGGCTGAACAATACGTTTAATTATAAGAACTTTTCACTCAATGTATTAATCGATGGAAAATTTGGAAGCATGATTTATTCCAACCTCTTTCAGTATGCTTATCGCTTCGGATTACCCGAAGAGACCTTGCCCGGAAGAGAAACAGGCCTGACAGTAAATGGTGTAGATCAGAACGGCCAAGCCTTTTCCAAAACCTGGAATCCGGAAGAGATTGATACCTATTATGATAACGACAAATTCTATACATCCATGTTTATGTTCGATAATGACTTTATCAAACTTCGTCAATTGATATTATCCTACAATTTGCCAACAGACAAGATCCATTGGCTCAACAAACTGCAGGGTGCGTCTATATCGTTGGTGGGGCGGAACCTCTTTATCCTGTATAAAGATAAACGGAATAAGTATTTCGACCCCGAATCTAGCTACTCTAACAGCAATGCACAGGGACTGGAAGCTTTCGGTGTGCCTCGGACCAGAAGTTTGGGCCTTAACCTAATCGTCAAATTTTAATTGTAGTAATAATGAAACTTTATTGTATGAATAAAATATATCCTTATCTGGTCTTTATACTGGCCCTGACGTTCAGCAATTGTACCAAAGATCTGGAAGATTTGAATGTAAATCCAAATGCCTCCACTACGGTGGTGCCTGGTTATATGTTCACCAAAGCGCAACTGGACGCTGTGAGCAACAATTATATTGGAGCCGCTTATCTTACTATCGGCGGATCGATGCAACAGACCGCTACCTACAAAGAAGTTCCCGCAGCAGGCGATAAATATTTTAACGAAACCTATTCTTACACCAGCTGGGAAGCGTATTCAACAGCAGTGATTGAAATACAAAAAGTAATGGACGCCGTAGCAGAAGATCCGGAGCAGACCAACCTCCTTTCCATTGCAAGAATCTGGAAAGTCTTTATTTTTCATCGACTGACAGACCTTTACGGCGATATTCCTTATTTTGAATCAGGATTGGGACTGAATGGTACCTATAGCCCCAAATACGACGAACAATCCGTTGTTTATGCCGATCTGCTAAAAGAACTGGACGAGGCGGCGGTAGCACTAAATGCAGACTTACCCAGTTATGGCAATGCAGACCTGATCTATGGGGGTGATATTGCGAAGTGGCGGAAGTTTGCTTACTCACTGATGCTCAGGTTAGGCATGCGTTTAACGAACGTTGACATCGCTGCAGCCGAGAGCTGGGTAAGGAAAGCGATAGAAGGAGGAGTAGTACTGGCTGACGTAGATCTAGCACGTATAGCTTATGTGGATGGCTCACAGATCAGTCAACGCAATTTTATTGCCAGTGGTTTACTAAATACAGACTATCTCAATCAGCAGGCGGTAGATAATATCGAAGGAGGAAAACTGGCTGAAACGTTCATCAATCATTTGAAAAACACCAACGATCCCCGGTTAAATGTGATCTCGGTGGTACGGGTAAGAAATGCTACCGGAACCTTTGTGCCCGATACCACTAGCAGCCTGCAAATGGGCATGCCGAACGCTCGGTACAACTCGTTCCCCGAAAATTTTGCCACCTTCTCCGAACCGAATCCGAATACGATCCTTCGCTTCGATGCACCACATTTAGTATTAACCCCTACAGAAATGTACACCTTGTTAGCGGAAGCGAGTCTTAGGGGATGGTATGATACGGATGCCGCTGAGCTTTATACGCAGGCGGTGCAATCTGCGATGCGCCAATGGGCTTTGTTCGGATCATATGCAGAAATTGCCCAAAACCGGATCGATTTTTACCTCAGTGGAAACCCTTTCGCCAGCAGCGGGACCTTTGAAGATAAATTGGAGCAACTGTATACGCATTTGTGGGTGAGCTTATTTCTACAGGATGAGTACGAAATCTTTGCGAACTGGCGGAGAACCGGATACCCTATACTAACGCCCGTTAACTACCCTGGTAATCTGACGGGAGGCACAGTCCCGAGACGTTTTGTCGTACCTCTGACCGAAGAAAACTATAACGGTGAAAATTTCCGGGAAGCGGTACAAAGGCAAGGGGGAACGAACGCGCTTACCAGCCGTGTATGGTGGGATCAATAATCAAAAAACGAGACTTATAAAATACAAGAAGGAACATGTTAAGTGCCATCTGACCGATGGATAAACATTATTTACAGATGAAAAGAAGATCATTGCTAAAATTGCTTTCCGTACTGCCTATAGGCAGTGCGGTAGGGCAACCCTTATGGAGAGATGCCATCGAACAACATCGTGTCGGATCTCCCAAGAACTTATTTCAAGAGTTAGGTGTGCGTACCTTTATCAATGCCGCAGGCACGTATACCGCTATGACGGGGTCTTTGATGCGGCCTGAAGTTTTGGAAACGATCAATAGTAGTTCTACCACATTCTGTATGTTGGATGAATTGCAGGACAAGGTAGGCGAAAGGATTGCGAACTTGGTAAAAGCAGAATCTGCCGTAGTAACGTCAGGTTGTTTTTCTGCAATGACCTTAGGCTTGGCCGGAATATTGACCGGTATGGACGAAAAAAAGGTGGAACAACTACCTCATTTGGATGGAACCGACATGAAATCGGAAGTCATCTGCCAGAAAGGGCATAATATCGTTTATTCCCACGCGTTGCGCAATACGGGCTGTAAAATTGTTCAAATAGAAACGGCGGAAGAGCTGCGTAAAGCCATAAATCCAAAGACAGCGATGCTCTTTTTCCTTCATATCCAAAGCGACCAAGGGCTGATCATGCATGAAGAGTGGGTGAGCATAGCAAGGGAGTTTGATATACCTACGATGATTGATATCGCAGCTGATGTTCCGCCGGTATCAAACCTGTGGAAGTTCCACGAAATGGGTTTCGATCTGGTTTGTGTATCCGGAGGTAAAGCCATTAGAGGCCCGCAAAGCGCAGGCCTTCTTATGGGAAAGAAAAAATTCATAGATGCCGCCCGGTTGAGTATGCCTCCCCGTGGTTTTAATATTGGCCGCGGAATGAAAGTGAATAAAGAGGAGATCCTAGGAATGTATATGGCCCTGGAAAAGTTCATACAGGCCGACCACGATGCAGAATGGCAACAACAGGAGGAAAGCGTGAAAAAGATCGCGGTAGCCGTACAGTCGTTGCCAACCGTGTCTACCGAAATTGTCGTACCTCCTTTAGGAAATATAACCCCCACGCTGCATATTAAATGGAACCCGGACCAACTCGGTGTTAAGGGTGTAGAGGTACAGGAGAAATTACGTGCCGGAAATCCATCCATAGAAATCGGTAGCGCTACAGATGATGAAATAACCATCACGTCATGGATGCTGCAACCAGGACAGGACTTGGTAGTTGCAGCACATCTGAAAGCCGCTATGAGCTAACATGATAGCAGACTTAGATTTGTATACTTCGTGTATAAGAATAGATAAATTAAAATTAAATATTTGAAACAATGAAAAAGAATGAACGTAGATCCGCAGTGAAAAAATTATTCACGTCGCTATTAGGCGTTACTGGCTTTGGGCTCGTGGCTAAAGCAACTGAAACAACTAATCATCCGGCGGCCAAAGAAGTTTTCAATGTGAAAAAACAAGATGATGTACCACTTTTTTCCGGCTGTACAAAATTTAACGGCCTGCTGTTCGTCGCCGGTAAAGGTGCACACTTCGAAGGTGATGTCAAAGCACATACCGACCACGTATTGAAAGAGTTGGAAGAAGAGCTGGTAAAAGCAGGGTCCAGCATGGAGAAGGTCTTAAAGGTAAATGTTTATCTTGCAGATCTCGCAGATTACAAAGCCATGAATGAGGTTTTTAAAGGTCGTTTCGGAAACAAGCCACCAGTAAGGACTACAGTAGCTACTTACGGAGGCGTACCGGGAGATTCCTTAGTGGAAATGGATTGTATCGCTTATGTTTAAATTGTAAAAGAATAATTCATTATGAAGAAAGCTTATTTACTGCTGTTATGTCTATCGGTACACGGATGGCATATGATAGCTATGGGGCAAGATGTTGCACAAGACGTAGAGAAGCGTTTGACAGATTTAGGTGTTACCTTACCCAAACCAAAACCCCCGATTGCTAATTTCTTGCCCGCGGTTCGTACAGGGAATTTAATTTACCTCTCCGGTCATGGTCCGGATTTACCCGAGGGACGACAAGTGCAGGGAAAGGTAGGTCAGGACTTAACGATCGAAGAAGGACAGCAAGCAGCAAAATTGGTGGGCATATCATTATTAGCGGCTTTGAAAGCTGAGATTGGCGATTTGAACAAAGTGGTTCGTGTCGTGAAAGTGCTGGGAATGGTTAATGCAACTGCAGATTTTAAAGATCAGCCCAAGGTCATCAACGGTTTTTCCGATTTTATGGTGGAAGTGTTCGGCGATAAAGGAAAGCATGCTCGCTCGGCGGTAGGTGTTGGCTCACTTCCTAACAACATTCCTGTGGAAATCGAGATGATAGTAGAAGTAAGATAAGTTTAATTGTTTGATAGTCATTGTTTTATGAACAACCTATAGGTTGTCCGGGCATTTTATTGCCCAAAAGGTAAACTATTATGAAGAAGATTTTTTGCATAGCAGTTGGCATGTTTTTGTATGGAGGTACGCTGTGGGCGCAACAGTATGATCTAGTGATCAAAGGCGGCACCGTCATTGATCCTAAAAACAATATATATGAAAAGAGAGATGTTGCTATAAAGGATGGGCGTATTGTTGAGGTAGCGCCAGAAATAGAAGGGAAGCTGGGGAAACAGTTAGTTGATGCCGTTGGAAGTTACGTTACACCAGGTTTGATCGATCTTCATACCCATCATTATTGGGGAACGAACCTCGATCAGGCATATATGAACGGGCCCAATGCCTTTCCGCCCGACGGCTTTAGTCTGCGTAATGGTGTGACCACCGTAGTAGACGCAGGATCGCCTGGCGCGGAAACTTTTTATTACTATAAAGAACAGACCATTAAACAGTCTAAAACTCGTGTTTTGGCCTTTTTGAATATAGCGAAACAGGGCATGCGGGGAGGGCATTTTGAACAAGATACGACCCAGATGGAGGCCTCCCTGGCTGCTAAAGTGGCAAAGGATAATCCCGAACATATCGTAGGATTCAAAGTCGCACATTTTGAAGGACGATCATGGGCTCCGGTAGACCAGGCGGTTAAAGCGAGCGACTTGGCGGGAGGTTTACCGGTAATGGTTGATTTTGGAGGTGCAAACCCGCCTTTGCCTATCCAGGAGTTGTTCTTTGACCATCTACGTCCCGGTGACATTTTTACGCATGCCTTTGCAGAGATTCCTGGTCGGGAATATATTGTAGACATAGAGAAAAAACGCGTAAAACCTTTTGTGCACGATGCGCGTAAGAAAGGGATTAAATTTGATGTGGGTTATGGCGGAATTAGCTTTTCCTTTTCGCAGGCGGTGCCTGCAGTGAAGGAAGGGTTTTATCCCGATGCCATTAGTACCGATATCCATATCGGCAGTATGAACGGTGCGATGAAAGATATGTTAACCGTCATGTCTAAATTTTTGGTTATGGGCATGGATTTACCGAATGTAATCGCTGCCAGCACTTGGCAACCCGCCCAAATCATAAAAAGGGAAAGCCTTGGTCATCTTTCTGTAGGTGCATTGGCAGATATTGCCATCCTCCATGTAAGAAAAGGAAATTTTGGCTACTTCGATTATAAAGGCACCAAAGTCAAGGGTCAAAAGAAATTGGAATGTGAACTTACCATTCGAGACGGCAAAATTGTCTATGATCTCAATGGCATAGCAGAACCTTTGGTTGTTCGTACACCCTAAGTATATACTGAAATATAGAAAGAAAAGAATAGGGTTGAACAATCTTTAAACAACGTCGATACAACTTATTTTAACCAAAATAAATAACGCAACAGATGAAATTACCGATAATCCGTTTATGGCTCATGATGCTACTTATGGCTCTCTGGACACCACAGGTGCTGGGTCAGATCCTCGATAAAACGTCCATACTTAGACTAACCAAACAATGGCAAGGAGAACGTTTTTCGGACGGACGACCGCGCTTGTCGGATTCCCTATTATCAAGAGCCGCTCATGTCGGCCTTGATGACGCATGGACGATACTCCGGAATGAAGGGTATGCCCATCAGTTCGAAGGGAATTGGAAAATCATTCATCCACAACAAAACATGGTAGGTAGGGCGCTTACTGCTCAATTTATGCCCAGTCGGCCAGATCTTGAATCTTTGGTGCTCGAAACGGGAGAAAATGAAGGCAGAAAAGGGAACAATAACTCCTGGCCAATTGATGTTTTAGTAGATGGCGATATCTATGTGGCAGACGGCTTTGGCAAGATAAAGGGTGGCACGCTGATCGGGCAGACCCTGGGAAAATCCATCTATGGCAGATCAAAAAACGGTGTTGTCTTTGATGCCGCTGTGCGTGATCTAGAAGGGCTAAAGGAGATCGACGGTTTTAATGCATTTGTTCGGGGCTTCGATCCGTCATACCTGGAAGATGCAGTGCTCTACGGAATAAATACAGCGATCAGGATCGGACAGGCAACCGTGCTGCCCGGCGATCTTGTCCTGGCAAATGAAGAAGGGGTGCTCTTCATTCCCGCACACTTGGCTGAAGACGTCATCGTTACGGCCGAGTTTATTCAGCTAAGAGATGCTTTCGGAGATGAGATGATACAGACGGAACAGTACACCACCGGAGAGATCGACAACCAATGGACCGAGACGATCAAAAAACGCTTTGTGGAATGGTTACGAAAACATCCCGAAATGCCACAAATTGATAAAGCACAGTTGGATGAACTCATGCTTAAACGAACTTGGTGAGCAATGGAAAAGCTAACGAACCCTATTAAACCGACCAAAATGAAACAAGATCATCGTATTCTCTTTTATGTCTTTCTCGGGCTGGCGGTGCTGCTACTACTAACGGGCACCGGTCTAGTCTTAGGTAATAACCACCAGATCGCCGGTTGGTCTTTCGTCGGTGCGCTTGTAAGCTTGGCTTTCGCGTGTAAATTCCATATCTCCTTCAAAGGGTATAGTTACACCACACTAATTTTTGCGGCAGTGTGCTTAGCGATGTACCACCCCGAATACTTCATTCGGTATAAAGGTTTTTACTATACTGGCTTGATCACACCATTCATTCAATTGATTATGTTCGGTATGGGTACAACCATGTCTGTAAAGGATTTCGCAGCAGTGGGAAAAACACCGAAATTGGTGGGCATTGGTGTACTTTGCCAAGTGACTATCATGCCCTTACTGGGATTTATGCTTGCCAGCGTAAGTAAGCTGCCAACAGAAATTGCGGCTGGAATAATCTTGATCGGGTGCTCGCCCAGTGGCATGGCGTCCAATGTCATCGCTTATTTGGCCAATGCTAATCTGGCGTTATCCATAACCATAACCACAATGAGCACCTTAATAGCACCTGTTTCCACACCGTTATTGATGAAATTCCTCGCAGGTACCTTTATTGCAATTGACCCCATGGCTATGATGTGGGATATTGTAAAGATGGTCATTCTTCCGATAGGTGGGGGCTTGATCGTTAATAAGCTCATTAAAGGGAAATTATGGTTAACATCTATCATGCCGCTGCTTTCCATGGTCGGTATAATCTGCATTATTGTAGTGATCACCGCAAGTGGACAGGAAAGTCTAAAACAGATTGGTTTATGGTTAGTATGCCTTGTCTTCATGCATAACACATTAGGATACGGATTAGGCTATGGTGTAGGTAAACTATTGAAGTTGGAAGAAAGAGACTGCCGGACGCTTGCTATCGAAACCGGTATGCAGAACGGCGGACTGGCTTCAGGGATTGCGAAGGAGATGGGGAAAATAGCCACCGTAGGCTTAGCTCCGGCAGTGTTTGGACCGTTGATGAATGTCACCGGCTCTTTGCTGGCTTCTTTTTGGAAGAAACGGCCGCTTGATAAAAAATGCTCAATGAATTAAAGCATTTTTATACCATTTATCAGCGTATTTATGCGCTGGTAAAAAAAATTGGCATGATCTTTACTACTCATTAATCTGTATTTTTTTATAATAGATTAAATGAATAGTTATGAAGAGTAAAATATTTAACCTGTTTGTTGTTTTTCTTGCACTTGCATTGGCAATGACAGGTTGCGGTAGTAAAAAGTATACGCTATTGCAGACCGAACATCAGGAGCTGCAGACCAAGTATAAAGACTTAGACTTGAAATATTTAAATAGTCAGCACGAACTATCGAATGCACAATCTAGGGTGAAAAGCTTAGAAGAACAGCTAGCTACTTATCGCGCTAATGTGGCTTCTCTGCAGTCAGCATTGGATAAATGCCTTAGTAATAGCAGCCAGGGCAATGCTAATATATCCAAACTGGTAGATGAGATCAATGCTTCTAATCGCTATATCCAACATTTGGTAAATACCAAAAATAAAAGTGATTCCTTGAACATGGTCTTAACTAATAATCTGACACGCTCACTGAGCCGCGAAGAAACTCAGGATGTCGATGTACAGGTCTTAAAAGGCGTAGTATACATTTCGCTTTCAGATAACATGCTTTATAAATCTGGAAGCTACGAGATATCACCTCAAGCTAGTGAGACGCTTGGTAAAATCGCCAAGATCATTATGGATTACAAAGATTATGAAGTGTTGATTGAAGGTAATACCGATACTATGCCGATCAAGAAAACCAATATACGTAACAACTGGGATTTAAGTACCCTCCGGGCATCGTCAGTGGTGCAGGCCTTGCAAAATGATTATGGTGTGAGTCCTAAAAGGTTAACTGCAGGTGGGCGAGGAGAATACAATCCGATAGCCAGTAATGATACGGAAGATGGGCGGGCGAAAAATCGTCGGACTCAGATTATAATCACACCGAAGTTGGATCAATTTATGGAACTGATTGATCAGGCGCCTGAAAACACTTCGGATGAAGAACCTGCGGTATTGGAAGAGGAGACTCCTGCAACGGAACAAGAATGGTAGTCCAGTAATAACGATAGAACATCAGCTTATATATTATATATTAAAAAGAGCCTCCAAAATTTAGCGATTATTCTGGAGGCTCTTTTTGGCATAATACTTCATTTCATATGTATAGCTTGCCACTTTTAAGCTAGGCCCATAGTGAAAAGAACCGAAGTACTAAAAAAGTCAGCGATCGCTGCTTAATTAAATGATTTCGGTTCAGACGCTTCCAACAATTCCTGAAGATACTTACCCCATATCCAGGTATGCATCGCTCCCATAGAGGTTCCCATGTTAGTGGAAATAGGATTTGGCTTAAGCATTTGGATACGCCATGCAAATGTAAGGCTCGCTGCAATCACGCCACAAGATTGCTTATGCATATCCAAAAAGCCGTCGAAGCCCAGACAGGTTTTACTCTTTGCAGACACGACCTCGGAGACTTCAGCGTAGCGCGCCCGGATCTAGACGTGGAGCAAGGACACAAAATCAATTTTGCTAAAAATCCCTGTGGAAGTATACTAGCATTCATTTTAGTAAGTTTATCTCCTTAACGAAACATCGGAAGTGTATTGTTTTAGATAGTAATATGCTAGTAATAGTAGACGATGAAAAGTTTTTTTATATAAAATGAGTAAAAAGTAATAATGTGCTGATAAAAAAGGCTATTTATTATTAAATAGCTATATTTTTTGGTGTATAGTTGTATTGTTGTTAATATATGTGTTTGTTTGGTTAATTTTTGATAACAAGAGGTGGTTTTCATGTGATAAATTTGTTAGGTGAGCTATTGTGGCTGATATACAGTGCTTGATGAATCAAAAAACCAACAAAATTATCATGAAAATTAAGTTTTTTTGCCCGTTTTTGCTTTGCTTGTTAAGCATTTTCGGGGTTAATGCGCAAAATGTACTCAAGGGTGTGGTGGCCGACTCCGCAAATGCTCCCTTACCGAGTGCTTCTATTCGGATATTGGGTACTACGCAGGGAACCTCAAGCGATACCGAAGGTCAGTTCTCCATTAATTATACTCCCGGATCCACCTTGCAGGTTTCTGCTTTGGGCTATCAGACACAGGAAATCCCCTTAAACAACCAACAGACCTTAACTATTCAGCTGGCAGAAGATAACCAAGCGCTAAGTGAAGTGGTAGTCACCGCTTTGGGTATAAAAAGGGAAAGACGACAGTTAACCTACAGTACGCAAGAGGTGGGTGGAGAAGAGATTCTGAAAACCCGGGAGCCTAATGTCCTGAATGCCATGACAGGCCGGGTGTCGGGTGTACAGGTTACCTCGTCTTCCGGTCAGCCGGGTAGCTCGTCCCGGATTATAGTCCGTGGAACCAGTTCCTTGACAGGTAATAATGAGGCCTTGATCGTATTGGATGGTGTGCCCATCAATAATAGTCAAACAGGTGAGTCAGGCGATGCGCCTATTTCGGGAGTAAGTAGATTATCGGATATCGATCCGGAAATTATAGAAAGCATTAATGTGTTAAAAGGTTCGGCGGCATCTGCACTTTATGGCTCAGCGGCCGCAAGGGGTGTACTTTTAATAACGACAAAAAATGGCGGGGGCTTTACCAGACCCGCTTTTAACTTCACATCCCAGGTATCGATGGAAACGCCGATCTTTCCTCAGTTACAAAGTGTTTATGCACAGGGAGATCGGGGGGTGTATGAAGACGGCGAAACAGTCAAGAACAGCTTAATTTGGGGGCCGCGCCTCGACACGCTAACTGTTGACGGTATGCCGGTACGGAACGTCAATCCGATGCAAGAGTTTTTTCAGACCGGTAGAACATACACCAACAGTTTAGGTGTGCAGGGAGGAAGCGATAAATCCAATTATTTCTTATCCTATTCCTATTTAGATCAAGAGGGTACAGTACCTACTACAAATTACAAGCGTCACTCCGCTTTCGCCAAGTTCAACAACAACATTACCGACAAACTTACTGCTAATTTTCAATTCAACTATGTGTCGTCTACCAGTCACCGTACGGCAGAAGGTTACGGTCTGGAAAGCCCTTTATGGACCATCTATACTGCTCCCTTTTCCTGGGATCCAAATCCTGCTACAGATGAAAATGGCAATCAACGTGTTTTCAGACCATCACGGAATAATCCTTATTGGGCACTGGATAACATATACAGCGATGTCAGAAATAACCGGTTTATACCTGTGGCAACATTTACTTACGAGCCTTTCAACTGGTTGACCGTAACCGAACGTCTGGGAGCAGATATTTATTCCGAGCAAAATAAGTACTATGAGGCACCGAGCGATGCCTTGGGCACGGTGGGTAGACTACGTGATATTAATACTAATTTCCGTCAGTTTAATCATGATCTGATTGTTGAAGCGAGAAAAGATTTCAATGAAGACTTTAACGCGTCTGTCATGTTGGGAAATAACGTTTTGTCCAATTACACGCAAAATTACATGATCGACGGCTCCGGTTTGATCATCGATGGTTTTCAGAACATCAGTAATGTCGAAAACCAAGTACCATCTGAGGCTTATTACTTAACGCGTAAAGTTGGCTTCTATGGTCAGGGTAATTTGGAGTATAAACGGATGTTAAACCTCTCGCTGACCGGAAGAATCGATCAGAGTTCGGTGTTTGATGCCGCGAACAGAACGTATAATTACGGTTCTGTTTCGGCAGGGTTTATCTTTACCGAATTATTAAATATTCCTCGTGTTGATTTTGGTAAGGTACGTATATCCTATTCGCGAGTGGGGAACGATAATGTAGCCGCATATGCTACAACGACACCCTTCATCGACAATCGCTGGAATAATCTGCCGGGCTATTTGTACAGCGATCGTTTAGGAAACCCCTTGTTAACAAATGAGGACACGGACGAGTTCGAGATAGGCCTTGAAACGCGCTTCTTCGGTGGTCGGCTCGGTTTGGAAGCGAGCTATTTTGATCGGCAACATAAAAACTTGCTGTCCACCATTGAATTAGCACAGTCAACGGGTTATAATACCACGAATTTAAATGCGGGTAGTATGTATAATAAAGGGGTGGAGGCTTTACTGACGGCAACACCTATAAGAAACGCCTCTTTTAGCTGGGATATAACCCTGAACTTCACGCGTATTCGTAATAAAATTACGGCTTTATATGAAGGACAGGACATGTTGTCCAACGGACAAACATATCTCTTCGTGGGCGATCCCTATGGAACCTTTTATAATACCGGCTATGAACGCAACGATGCTGGTCAAATCTTGATAGACGATAGTGGACTTCCTGTAGTAAACCAATCGGTTTTGCAGAAAATTGGCAATATACAGCCGGATTGGCTGGGTGGACTGAACAACAGCTTTACGTATAAGAATTTTAATTTCAACTTTTTCTTCGATGTCCGTAAAGGAGGCGATGTCATGAATTCGGACGATCGTTATGGTTTCTTCTATGGTACACCAAAAGTTACCGAAAACCGGGAGGATCGCATTGTAGAAGGAGTGAATATCAATACCGGAGAATCGAATGCCGTTTCCGTTCCAGCGCAAGACTATTACCAGCGTCTCAATCTCATTTATGAGGCGGCCATTCAGGATGGGACATATATAAAATTAAGGAATGTCAATCTAAGTTATGACTTCCCGCAAAAATGGATAGATCGGACACCATTTAGCAAAGTAACATTGACGGCTACAGGAAGGAATCTTTGGATCCATGCTCCACATTTTACCGGAGGGGACCCGGAAGTCAATAGTTTCGGTACCGGTAACGGATCTATCGGTACATTTGCCTATGCTGTACCAGCGTCCCGCTCCTACAATTTCAGCTTAGCAGTTACCTTTTAAAAAACCGACAATTACGGGTAGAGAATACCATAGGACATATATAATCAAAAAAGATAAAAATGAACAAGATAATAAAGCTTTTGATGTGTTTTTTCGTAATTACACAGGCCTTACCGGGATGTAAAAAATTCCTGGATGTAAATGAGAATCCCAACGAACCGGAAACTGTTCAGGAAAACATGATGCTTCGTCCGATTGAATTAAACTTTGCCGATAATCTCATCGCGGGTTGGGGAACGATTACGGCTAATCATTTCATGCAGGCGATTGCCCTGAACCAAACCGTACCCAACGTCGGTACCTATTTGTACAGCCCCGTTGATGCCAATGATCCATGGGGCTATGCTTACATTACCTGTTTACAGAATCTCTCGTTATTAAATCAACAGGCAGAAGAAAATGGTAACAGTAGTTACGCCGGAATCGCCAAAGTGTTGATGGCTTATACCCTCGGATACACGACCGATATGTGGGGCGATATTCCTTATACTGAAGCGCTTGAAGGGACAGAAGCCTTGCATCCGGCGTATGATAGCCAAGAGGAAATCTACCAGCAGATACAATTACTACTGGACCAGGGTATTGCACAGCTCACCGAAGCGAGTGGAATACTGCCGGAGGCGGATGATTACTATTATGGCGGCAATACCGCTAATTGGATTAAAGCTGCTTACACGCTAAAAGCACGCTACTATATGCATTTAACCAAAGCGCCCGGTCACAATGCGCAGGAGCAAGCCAATCTGGCATTAACAGCATTGGAAAAGGGCTTCACAGCGAATGAGGAAGATATGAAGATGATTTACCCAGGTGACGCTGCGACGAGAAATCGTTGGTATGTAGCTTTCCTGCCTGATCAAACAATCGTCATGTCCACAAAAACCGTCGATACGCTTGTTAATAGGGAAGACCCCCGTTTACCGCTTTTGGTATCGCGCAGTGCGGTTGGAAACAACTATAACGGTCGTGCCATCGGGACATCAGGTATAGGCTCCTTTGATACCTACTCCCGAGGCGGAAGCTATTATGCAGGTATAGGGTCTTCAGTTTATCTGTTAAATTATACAGAAGCCTTGTTCCTCAGAGCTGAAGCAACGCTCATTACCGCAGGAGCTGAAGCAGCACAAGCCATTTACGAAGAAGCCATCCGAGCGGATATGGCAAAGCTGGGCATATCAGATGAAAATGCCATCAACCAGTATTTGGCCGCCAGAGGTACATTGACTGGCGAGAATGCCCTGGAACGCATTATGGAAGAGAAGACGGTTGCGAATTTTCTCTCGCCGGAGAACTTTAACGACTGGCGTAGAACGGGATATCCGATCTTATCTCCGGTACCGAATGCCTTGTCTGCAATGCCCAGGCGGTTGATTTATCCACAGCGGGAATTGGCCAATAATCCGCAGCCACAACATAGTGGAAACAATTTGACCCTTCGGGTTTGGTGGGATACGGAATAAATAATAGCATAAAAACCATTTTAATTTTATATCGATGAAGGTCTTACGGAATATGGCGAGCGCAACAATAGTAAGCTGTTGCGCATTGTTTGGTCATGCTTTTGCACAGGTCTCGGAAGAACCTTTTGTGCCTTGTCAGGAAATACCTGCGCTGATGCTTGAATATCAGGCGGACCAAGCGGCAATCTTGCGCTTTTATTCGCCTTCGACAAACGCACCCCGATATCGTTTTGATCAATCCTTGGGTTCACCTGACAGAAATAAGCGCTTGCATGAACTTCAGGAAAGCTACCTCGACCGTCTGGCCCTCGTACCTTTCGAACAATTACCGCAAGAATGTAAAGCTGACTACCTACTTTTTAAACGAGATCTTCGGGAAGGACTTCGGAAGATCGTCAAAGATGATCAAATGCTGCAATCGTTGAGCGGTTGGTTTCCTTTCGCCGATAGTCTGTTTGCCTGGGAGCGGGTCAGAAGGAGAGGAAGGGCCGTTGAGGCTCCTCAGGTCGCTGCATTTTTTTCTGGGATGGCAAAATCGATACCGATGCTTCAAAAGCAAGTAAGCAGCGAAGCATTCACCCCGGAAGAAATCTACTATACAGGAAATATCGTTGATCTCCTGCGGAGAACGGCTCGTGGTGTATTTGACTTCTACAATGCTTATGAACCACAGTTTACCTGGTGGGTACCTGAAAGTTATCATCGAGCCGATAGTCTGCTAAGCCAATACGAGCAAGCTTTTCGTTCCAAGCAAGAACCAAATAGCATGGGTACCTATACGCGTACGCCCGTTGGAAGAGCGGAATTATCGCATCTGCTCCAGCAGGAGATGGTGAACTATACCCCGGAAGAGCTACTGGCTATTGCCGAGCGGGAGATGGCTTGGTGCCGAAATGAAATGATCAAAGCTTCGCAGGAAATGGGCTTCGGTGAGGATTGGAAAGCTGCGCTTGAAAAAGTAAAGGAAAGTGCCGTTCCGGCGGGCAAACAGCCGGAAGCGATTTTAAAGCTTTATGAGGAATCGGTCGGCTTCATTAAACAACATGACCTAATTACAATTCCGCCCTTAGCCGAAGAAACCTGGGGCATGATCATGATGACTCCCGAGAGGCAAAAGAGCAATGCCTTTTTTACAGGTGGTTGGGAAATAAGTATTACCTATCCAACCAATACGATGGATTACGATCTGGCGCAGATGCGTATGTTGGGGAATAATCCCTATTTTTCCCGCGCCACTGTGCATCATGAACTCATCGCCGGCCATAACCTGGAGTTTTTTATGAATGCCCGGAATCGGTCCTATCGCAATTTTGGCACACCTTTTTGGATGGAAGGTTGGGCGCTTTATTGGGAAATGCTGTTGTGGGATAAAGGATTTGCCCATGCACCGGAAGAAAAGCTAGGGATGCTGTTCTGGCGTAAGTATCGCTGTGCAAGGGTGATCTTTCAGTTAAATTTTCACCTGGGGAAATGGTCGCCAGAAGCATGCGCTGATTTTTTGGTTGAAGAAGTGGGGCATGAACGGGCGAATGTGGAAAGTGAATTGAACTGGCCACTTTCCAGGGACAGCCAGGCTTTTCCACTCTATCAAGTCTCCTATTATATTGGGGGACTACAGTTTTATGCTTTGCAGCGGGAGGTTTTGGCGCAAGGGAAAATGACGGAAAAGGCTTTTCATGATGCTGTGATGCGACTCAATGCCATGCCCGTGGAAATGATCCGTGCGATCTTATTGGAAAAACCATTGGATAAAAATTATCAAACACAATGGAAATTTGATAAAAAAGAATAAAGGGAAATATCAGCGTGTGGTTTGCAAAAAAGTCGCTATAAGCCAAGGCCCTTTGCCTATATCTAAATTAATAATGATACCTGCATTGTAAAATGATTACAGCGTCGTTCTCGAACTTAGAAACTAACCGATGTTCCTGGTTTATTCGTCTTGACCAAAAACCTGATAAATTTTCTTTTAGTGCTTCAGGTTTACCAGTTCCTTGAAAAGGAGTTCTTGCTATTTCTTTAATTAACCCGTTGATTTTCCTTAATATGGCTTTGTCAATCTGTTGCCAATACAAATAGTCTTCCTAGGCATTATCCATGAAAATAATGCTCATTCGGCTATCAATTCTTTGGCTTTTCCCTTTCCTTGTTCGTATTGCGCGATGGCCTGCTGGAGTCGTTTAGCATTCTTAGGAGACTTCAATAGATAAAACGTTTCCATAATGCTTTCATAGTCCGATTCAGAAAGCACTACAATATTCTCCCCCTTCGTACGCGTTACAAATAAAGGACTGTTACTCTTAAATACTTCGTCTAAATAACCTTTCAATTTCTGCCTGAAGTCTGAATATGTCGTTATCATACCACAAATATTGCATATTATTTTTATGTACAATAAATTGTACAATTAATATCCTTGTTTTTTAATATAATTCTTCCTACTCTACCAACACCCCAATATAATAATTGAAGGTATCTACTTCCAAATTCTCTTTCGTAAGGCCCGGTAACTCTACAGGTGTCCAGTTTCTTGAAGGTTCGACAAATTGATAATCGCCGCCCTTCTTCCGGATTTTTACCGGCATGTTGAAGTCGGATACATCGGCGATCCAACGGCTCGCTACCCGCCCTTGATCAAACCGAAACTCTAAAGTAGGAATATTGCTGTGCTGCACATATTGCGCAAAAACCGGTGCCAGGTTCTTGCCCGATGCTTTTACGATATAATCGACCACGTCTTCATAGTCAACGGTTTTATGGTAAAAGGTTTCGTTCAGTTCACGTAGTATTTTTCGCCACTGTTCATCGTCGTCGATGATGGTCCTTACCATGTTGAGTAATACCCCGCCCTTCGGATACATGTCGCCCGATCCTTCCTGATTGACATGGTAAGGTCCTTGTATGGGCGCATCATTTTGTATGCCCGATCGGATGCCGTGTACGTATTCCTGTCCGGCTTCTTTCCCGTAGTTATAATCAATAAACAGGGATTCGGAATAGTTGGTAAAACTTTCGTGGATCCACATATCTGCCAGATCATTGGAGGTGATGTTATTGCCAAACCATTCATGACCACTTTCATGGACAATGATAAAGTCGAATTTCATTCCCCAGCCCGTACCTGAAGCATCATTTCCCCGATAACCATTGGCATAACCGTTGCCATAGGTAACGGCGCTTTGGTGTTCCATCCCATTATATGGCGCATCGATCAATTTATAGCTGTCTTCGTAGAAAGGATAGGGGCCGAACCAATGTTCGAACGCCTTTAACATGGGGATAACGTTTTTCGGGAAGAAGGCTTTGGCTCTCGCCTCGTTCTCCCGTAATACCCAATAACTGATGTCTAAAAGCCCTTTTTCGCCTGAATAGGTGTCTGTAAAATTGACATAATCACCAATATTGAGCGAAACACTGTAATTGTTGATCGGGTTGTTCACAAACCAGTCGAATTGCGTATAGCCGTTTTTGGTTTCCTTTTTTCGTAAGCGACCGTTCGATACATTGGTTAAGCCTTCAGGAACCCTTACACTGATGAGCATACTATCTACTTCATCGGATTGATGGTCTTTGTTCGGCCACCATACGCTAGCGCCCAGACCTTGGCAGGCGGTAGAAACCCAAGGTTTGCCCTGACTGTCTTGGGTAAATACAAAACCCCCATCCCAGGGGGCACGTTTTGCAACTTGAGGATGTCCGGAATAATATACCCGCATCGAATCAACCGCTCCTTTGCTGATTGTTTGTGGAAAACGCACAAAAACGGAATTAAACTCCCGGGTAAACGGAATCTCCTGCTCCTGATAAAGAATCTTTTCGATGTAGAGGTTCTCAAACAGTTCAAATTGCAAAGCCTCAAAATCTTCCGTAGCGGCAAAACGGAAGAGATTACTGCCTTTAATAAACTTTTTGTCAATATCCACCTGGACGTCCAAATGATAGTATTGGATATCATAACAAGTCCGGAGAGGTGTCAATGTTCCCCGCAAGGAATCCGCTCGGCTAAACGCTGTCTTATCTTTTTCCATCAACTGTGCAGCCGCTAAAAAAGGGATTAGTATTAATCCAAAGCTATAAAGGATTGGCAACCTAAATTTCTTTGGTGAAAGGTATGGAAAGCTTTTCATTATGCAAGTAATAACGTTAATATACGACAATTGGCAAATTATTTATACTTACTTTTTTCCTGCAGCTGAAAAAAGTAACAAAAAAAGCCGCGGCTGTGCCTGATGTTACAACCTTTATGCTTTAGTAAGCTCCTGCTAATCGCATCAGCCAAGGCCGACTTTAGCAATATCAGCAGCAAAGTGAGCAATTATACATGCATAACACAGCGCGCTATAAATCAATTACTAATTATTGCCCGCCCGGCGGGCAATGTTTCTTTAAATAATTAGTGAACAAAGTACGTAAATGAGTGGTAGTGCCTTCCCCTTCGGAGATCGAATGGCTCCGATTAGGGTAGGACATCAACTCAAATTGCTTATTATGCTTAATCAATTCATTGATCAACAATTCGGCGTTCTGGTAATGTACATTATCGTCTGCCGTACCATGGATATAGAGCAGATTTCCTTGCAGGTTCTTTGCATACGTCACTGGAGAACCCTTTAAAAAGTCTGCTTCTGTTTCCTGCGGAATGCCCATATAACGTTCCTGATAGATATTATCATACATCAATTGATTGCCGACAGCGGCTACCGCGACACCCGTCTGGTAAATCTCGGGATACTGAAATAATAAATTAAGCGTTGATGATCCGCCACCACTCCATCCCCAAACGGCTACCCGTGAAGAGTCGACAAAATCCCATTTTAGAATCTCCTTTGCTGCCATTGCTTGATCGCGAATGTTGATCGTACCAATATTACGATAAATCGCTTTGCGCCAAGCACGCCCCCTCGGAGCTGGCGTACCTCTGTTTTCGACCGAAATGTATAAATAACCGTCGCCCGCCATATCGCCATCGTAAAGGCGGTTGAATCCAGCCCCATAAGTGTCGGTAACGGTTTGGCCGGCAGGTTCTCCATAAACATGAAACACAACGGGATATCGCTTTGTCGAATCAAAGGGCTGCGGTTTGACCATCCAGCCGTCCATTTCCACACCGTCCACCGTAGTGATTTTAAAAAATTCGGGTTTTGCCATATGTTCAGGCAAACCACGATCAACCGCAGCTGGTGCCAGCGCTTTATGATCCGGTATGCTGATCACAGCTCCGCTTTGATAGTGTTCATGACTACTGAAATCATGAATGGCAAATTTCCCATTAGGCGAAAATTGATAACTATGCGTGCCTGCCTGAGCTTCCGGCGAAAGCCGTTTGGCCTTACCGCCCTTAAGTGATACCTGGTACAGGTATTTTTGCGTGGCATTAGTTGGCGAAGCACTGAAATAAATTGATCGCCCAGCCTCGTCAATCAAGTCTATATTGATCACATCATAGTCACCAGGTGTAAGCAAGATTTCTTTACCCTTGAGGTCAATACGGTACAGGTGTCGCCAACCGTCTTTTTCGCTGACCCATATAAAAGCTTTCCCCTCTTCTATCCATTCCCAACCGCTGGGGTCATCATCGTTCCAGCGTGCTTTGATATCAATCCAGGCATCGTCTGTCTCTTCGTAAATGCTTTGGCTCGCTCCCGTAGCCGCATCGCAAAGCAGGATTTTACTTTGATTCTGCTTGCGATTCAGTTGCTGCACGATGAGGGAGGCCCCATCCAATGTCCATTCCATGCGTGGCAGGTAATGTTGGGCGGGATCGCCTACGATGTCCATTTTTTGATGCCTTTTATTCGCTATATCTACGGTATAAATTGCGCAAAGGCTCGGGTCTTGTCCGGCCTTCGGATATTCTACGGGAATGGTAAACGAATAGGTGGAGTCCGTGGTGTTAAGCATAAGGTAATTACGGATCGTCTGTGCATCAATTTTCCAATATGCGATAGATTTACTGTCAGGCGACCACCGGAAGCCATCCCGGCAACCAAATTCTTCTTCATAAGCCCAGTCGAACGTACCATTAATCAAGCGGTCGGTGCCATCTTCGGTCAATGTGGTAATTGCTCCTGTGCTTAAATCTTCCACATAAATATTGTGCTTGCTTACATAAGCAACCTTTGTTTCGTCCGGCGAGAATTTAGCAAACATGAGCGAGGAAGCTGGAAGTGAGGCACCCAGTTTTTTTAAGCTTTGTTGCTTGCGATCGTATAGCCAATAATCGCCCCGGGTATGGTAACGCCAAACCCGCTGGGTATGGGTAAACAGGAGCACCTTTTCCTGACTGGGCGATATGCTGAAATTCCGGACAGGTAATGGGTTACCACTGTCGGCCGGCGTCAGGTCCGCTTGATTCAGGAAGGTGTCTATCGACGTCCGGTCCAACAAATTCACAGCGACGATCGCGTCATCAGCAAGCTCATAGTAGCTGTTTCCATCAGGCGTCCATTGGGTTTTAAAGCTGGGTTGCGCCCAAAGGCTTGGCATGGCAAAAAGGAAGCCGCAAACGAAAAAACTTATCCGGATAACTCGATATATAATAATAGGCTTGTTCATGTTATTTTGCTCTTTGTTGCTTGATATCCTCAATCGCTTGTATACTGGTAGGAAGCGCATTGCCGAGTTTTCGGTGTCCGTCACCGGTGATCAGAAAATTGTCCTCCAGGCGTATACCCCCAAAATCCCGGTATTGTTCCAGTGCTTGATAATTAATAAACGCTTCCAGCTTATCTTCGGATTTCCAAAGGTCTATCAGTTCAGGAATAAAGTAAATGCCAGGTTCAACTGTTAAAACGTATCCTCCGACTAACTCCTTGCCCAGCCTTAAGGATTTTAAGCCAAAGGTTTCTGTATCTTTTTTTAAGCTGTCGGTATAACCCACATATTGTTCACCAAGGTCTTCCATATCATGCACATCCAGCCCCATCATATGACCGGTACCGCATTGGAAAAAGAGCGTATGCGCCCCCGCCGCCACGGCTTCTTCCGTATTGCCGTGCATAAGTCCAATAGATTTTAAGCCTTCGACCAAGGCTCTACATGCCGTAAAATGAATATCTAAAAAACGGATCCCTGGAGCCAACTGGTCAGAAGCCTGTAGCAGTGCCTGCCTGACAACATCATATACTTCCTTTTGCTTGTCGGTGAATTTATCACTCACCGGAAAAGTGCGTGTCAGATCGCCCGCATAGCCCATCGCCGTCTCGGCACCGGAGTCATGGAGTATCAACTGGCCGGCTTGCAAGGTGTGGACATGCTTGTGGTTATGCAAAATTTCACCATGAATGCTGAGGATGGTCGGGTAAGCCAATGCACCACCACTATTCTGCGCAAGGGCTTGCACCGCATTAGCGATCTGCAATTCGGTGACGCCTGGACGTACCATGTTCATGGCCAGCAAATGCATCTCAACAGAAGTATTAACCGCTTTTTCAATTTCGATAATTTCTTCGCTACTTTTTATCGAACGTTGCGCCACGACAGCCTGTATAAAAGAAGTCGAAGCCTTGTGCTTGGTGTCCTGTGGAGCGACACCCAGTAAACCCCATAAACTGATCTTGTTTTCCGCTCGATAGGGCGGGAGAAGATGTACCGGCCGCTCTTGTTGTTGCGCTTTTTTCAGGTAAATCGGCAACTCGTTACTTGGATAAACGTAGTCTATGCCCGATTTGAATCCTTTTTCGGTCAAGGTTTCCTGTCTACCCATCCAAATGATGTCATCAATGCTCAATTCATCGCCAAAGAGTATAGTCCGATTTTCATCGATATCAATAATGGCCACTAACTTTGGCTCCTGTATGCCGAAATAATATAAAAAAGTGCTGTCCTGTCGGAAAGGGAAAGTATTGTCTGCATAATTCATAGGCGATTCCTCGTTTCCCAAAAATAAAAGCACGCCACTGCCCACCTCTTCCCCCAAAACACGGCGCCTATGCTTATAAGTATCTGTGCTGAACATCGTCTTTCATGTTAAATCAAAATGCCTCGGGAGGACAAAATAGATAAAATGCCTGGCATTTTACAAATTATTCTGCTCTTACCATCCGCGCGCCGTAAAAAGGGCCGGCCATGTAAGAGATGTATCCTCCAATAACTTAAGATGAGGCTATTATGCGCTGTGGCATCCACATCCATTTCAAAAGTGATACGGTCTTAGGGTCAATATAAGCGATCGGTAAATCACCCAAATTATAAACCTGACATGATTAAAATAAGCATTATATCACATAGGGACGTGCTTACATTTTTTAAACATCAAAGACTCCATCTGACAGTTGAAAGTAAAATAATCAGATGAAAAGTAAATTTCATACTTCTTGTCGAAGCTCCCAATACTGTTTTTCTCTGATCCTTTCCATATTTTAACCATTTTGATTGTGTGTTACTGTCAATTAACTAATATTAACCATATTTTAACCTGTTTTTTGTATTTGCTTGCTTTTACGGGTTAAAATTGGCAAATTCACTTTACCTAATATACCAAACCGGAATGAAATGAAGACACTTCAATTTACCATCCCTGTTGCGCCAGACCGAACAGTAATCGTTCAGGAGGACTGCATGTCACATTTTTATCCTCACCTCCATCGTCACCAGGAAGCGCAGCTGATGTGGATTTTGGAAGGAAAGGGAACCTTGATTGTTGATAATAGTATGCATGCATTTCGGGAAAATGATATTTTTCTTCTGGGAGCCAATCAATCGCACGTATTTAAAAGTAATGCTGATTATTTCGATGAACATCATCCCAAACAGGTACGCTCCATATCGGTATTCTTCGATCCAAATGGCAAACTAGCATCTTTATTTCACTTGCCTGAATGCTATATGCTCAAGAATTTTGTCAAAGACCATGCAAATGGATTTAAGGTGCCTCCAGAATACATCAAGGAAGTATCCCGTCGTGTACTACGGTTAAAAAATGCCGGGCAGATGGACCAGCTCATGCATTTTTTCTATCTGTTACGTTCTTTATATAATGTTTCCAAAGCTATTATGCCACTTTCAGGTGGTAAGAATTCAGCTATTTCCGAAAATGAGGGTATCCGCATCGGGTCTATATATAACTTTATTTCGCGTAATTTCACCAAACCCATCACCTTGGAAGAAGTTGCCGACCAAGCAAATCTCACACCGCAGGCCTTTTGCCGTTATTTTAAAAAACATACCGGAAACACATTTGTTGCCTTCTTAAATGAGATGCGTGTACATGAAGCCTGCAAAAAACTGACTCATCAGAAATGTGAAAGCATCTCTGGTGTGGCCTATAATTGTGGCTTTAACAGCATTACCAATTTTAATAGGGTGTTTAAAAGCGTGATCGGGAACTCTCCCAAAGAATATATGGTCAATTTTCAACGAAATATCCAGTGATACTCACAGGTTAAAATACGCACATGATTGATTAATACATGGAAGGATGACAAAAAAAGTACGCTTTACCTTTGGAGAAAAAAGATACAGACAATGAGTAAAGAACTTTGGAAAGGAATTTATCCTGCATTACTGACCCCCTTCACTGCTGAGGGCGCCATTGATTATGATATGTTTAAAAAAAACCTTCGCGCTCAAACCGATGCGGGGGTTCACGGACTGATTTTAGCAGGTTCGTTAGGTGAAGCGAGTACCTTAAGTAGGGAGGAAAAGTTTGAATTGCTAAAGGTAGCTAAAGAAACAGTAGGTGATGACTACCCCGTAATATTGAATATCGCTGAGCAGGCAACACGGGAAGCTACCGCTATTGCGCAGCAGGCCGAAGCGCTTGGCGCGGATGGATTAATGCTGCTCCCACCTATGCGTTATAAGGCAGACACCCGGGAAACTGTCGAATATTTTAAGGCGGTAGCCAAAAGCACCAGCTTACCCATTATGATCTACAATAATCCGATAGATTACGGTATTTATGTCACGGTGGATATGTTCGCCGAGTTGGCTGAGTTACCCAACATACAAGCAGTAAAGGAGTCGAGCAGGGATCTTACCAATATTACGCGGATGATCAATCGTTTTGGCGATCGCTTTAAAGTATTGGGTGGGGTGGACCCTATATCTTTGGAATCCTTAATGATCGGAGCCGACGGGTTGGTAGCCGGGTTGGTTGATGCTTATCCGAAGGAAACCGTAGCGATTTATAACCATGTGCAATCGGGCAATTATGAAGAGGCGGTAAATATTTACCGTTGGTTCATGCCTCTTCTGGAATTGGATATCCATCCCAAATTGGTACAATATATCAAGTTGGCGGCAACCAATGAGGGTATCTGCAATGAGCACGTACGGGCGCCACGTCTACCGCTTATAGGAGAGGAGCGGGAACGTGTATTAAAAATTATTGAAGAAAGTAACGTAAATAGACCAACTTTGGCAATAGACGCTTAGCGGAAAGAGATATGTATAAAGAAACGTCGAAAGAAGAAATTACAACAGCATTTGAGAAAGCAACAGAAGCTTTTCAGTACCTTAAAAATCAGTCGATCGCCGATAGGGCGACACTTATGTATGCTATTGCCGATAAAATTGCATCCCTCGGATCGAATTTGATCGATACCGCAATGGCAGAAACGGCCCTTCCGGAAGCGCGTTTGGTAGGAGAGCGGGCACGTACGGTATTCCAGTGGAGAAGTTATGCGGACGCATTGGTGGCAGGGAACTGCTTGGAGCTGAGTATCGATACAGCCGTTCCTGATAAGACACCGCCCAAACCGGATTTACGGAAGATGAAGGTAGGACTGGGCCCTGTAGTGGTCTTCGGCGCAAGTAATTTCCCTTTCGCATTCTCTACCGCAGGGGGCGATACGGCCAGTGCTTTAGCTGCCGGCTGTCCGGTGATAGTTAAGGCACACCCTGCGCATCCTAAAACCTCTACGCTCATGGCGGAGGCTATTAAAAGTGCGATCGAGAAGGCCAAGGCACATCCCGGTGTCTTTCATCATGTATATGGGGATTCTAAGGAGTCGGGCGCCTTTCTGGTGCATCATCCAGCAACGAAAGCGGTAGCCTTTACGGGTTCTTTCCAAGGTGGAAAAGCGCTATTTGATTTAGCAGCTAAGCGTAAAGAACCGATACCGGTTTTCGCTGAAATGGGAAGCATAAACCCTCTTTTTGTGTTACCCAACAAATTGCAGGCAGATCCTGAGGCTTTAGCAGTGCAATATGTAGCTTCCCTAACCTTGGGTGTTGGACAGTTCTGCACAAATCCCGGCGTACTGGCTGGTATCTCATCGGCAGCATTTGAGCAATTGAAGGAGCATATTGTTAGAGGCGTCCAAGCGGTTGCTCCGGCCCGTATGTTACATGGAGGTATTGCCGCAAGCTATGTGTCGAAGCAGGAGCAACTATTGGCGAACGAGGAAGTGGAGGTGCTTGCTGCAGCGCGAGAGGAAGCAGCCGAAGGACAGGGACGCGCCTTAGTGGCCGAGGTCGCAGCTGACCGTTTGTTACTGAATGGTGCCCTGTTCGAAGAAGTCTTCGGTCCTTTCGGACTCATAGTTTCCTGTCGTGATGAAGCAGAAATGCTAGCGGTAGCCAAAAAGTTGGACGGACAGCTAACCATCACGCTGGTGGCGGACGAGGACGATATCCGTCAGCATCAGGATTTGGTAGAAGAACTGAAAGACAAATGTGGGCGCTTGCTCTTTAATGGGATGCCCACGGGAGTAGAGGTCTGCACTGCGATGCAGCACGGCGGACCATTTCCGGCAACTACCGATAGCCGCTTTACTTCCGTAGGCCCTGATGCGATCAGACGTTTCCTAAGACCGTTAGCCTTTCAAAATTGGCCGGACAGTCTACTGCCCGATGCACTGAAAAATAGCAATCCTCTAGGTGTTTTCCGTATGGTGAATAATGTATGGACGAAGGAGCCCATAGCAGCAAGCTAATAAAAAAATGAAGAGAACATTTTTCTGTATTGACGCCCATACTTGTGGCTGTCCAGTGCGCCTGGTGGCTGGAGGTGTTCCTTTATTGAACGGTGATAGCATGATGGAACGCCGCCTTCATTTTATGAAGGAGTACGATTGGATTCGCAAGGGACTCATGTTTGAACCAAGGGGTCATGATATGATGAGCGGGAGCCTGCTCTATCCACCCTGTGATCCGGGCAATGACATTGGCGTTTTATATATCGAAACGAGTGGTTGCTTACCAATGTGTGGGCATGGAACCATCGGTACGGTTACTATTGCTATCGAAGAAGGACTGATACGGCCTAAGGTTCCGGGTAAACTAAGGTTAGAAACGCCAGCAGGCTTGATACTGGTCGATTACCAACAGGATGGAAAGCGGGTGAAATCCGTTAAGCTAACCAATGTAAAATCTTTTCTATATGCGGACGCCTTGGTTGTTGACTGTCCGGATTTAGGCACTTTAAAAGTAGACGTTGCTTATGGCGGTAACTTTTATGGTATTATTGATCCACAGGACAACTTTTCCGATATTAATAGCTTTACTGCCAGTCAGCTTATCCATTATGGCAAAATTATTCGTCGACTACTTAATGAAAAATATGAATTTATTCATCCCGAAGACCCTCATATTTTTGGTCTCAGTCATATCCAGTGGACCGGTAGGCCAGTGGATCCGAAGGCTAGCGGCCGTAATGCCGTCCTGGTAGGCGAAAATGCACTTGATCGTTCCCCCTGTGGAACGGGTACCTCGGCGCGTATGGCACAATGGTATGCCAAAGGGAAATTGAAAAAAGGAGATCGTTTTACTCATGAAAGTTATATAGGCTCCCAGTTTATAGGTACCATTGAGACAGAAACAGCCGTAGCAGGAAAACCGGCCATTGTTCCAAGGATCGAAGGCTGGGCCCTTATCACGGGCTATAATCATATCATCATAGACGATGACGATCCTTATGCTTGCGGTTTTCAGGTAATTTAGCAACTGGAAAGACGACATGGAACAAACAGGAAAGATAAACGACGATAACCATAAATTTGAACGATGAATATTTTATGTCAGGCATAAACTTTAACAAAAAAAATAAAGGAAATATCGTGGTTATAGGCGGCGGAATTGCAGGTTTGTGCAGCGCTTATTACCTGCTAAAAAGCGGATGGAAAGTAACTTTACTAGATGCTGGAGATATTACCGATAATTGTTCTTATGGAAATGCCGGAATGATTGTTCCCAGTCATTTTACACCATTAGCGGCGCCGGGAATAGTAGCACAGGGAATGAAATGGTTGTTTAATAGCAAAAGTCCGTTTTATGTCAAACCATCCATCAGTATGCAGCTGTTTTCCTGGGGATTGAAATTTATCCGACATGCCCGGGCCAGCCATGTAGAGCGTTCTGCGCCCGCCATACGTGATTTGAACCTGTTAAGCAGTACGCTTTATGATGCATTGGCGGCTGAGCCGGGGTTCGACTTCGAGTGGCAGCATAAAGGCATATTGATGCTTTATAAAAAGGAGCAAACGGCTGAGGAGGAGATGCATCTGGCTGCACAGGCGCAGGAACTGGGCCTTGACGCTATGGTATTAGGTAGACAAGAAGTGCAGGCCTTGGAACCGCAAATGAAGCTCAATGTATTGGGCGGCGTACATTACCGTTGCGATTCACATTTATACCCACAGGCCTTAATGGGGCAACTGATACAGTACGTAAAGCAACAGGGAGCAGTGGTTCAGCCCCACACCGCCGTTACAGGATTCGAAATAAAGCGCGGCGAAATTAAGGCCGTACTGGCGGGCCATCAGCGATTTGAAGCCCATAAAGTGGTGATGACCGGTGGTGCCTGGCTTCCAGAATTGGCAAAGAAAGCGGGATTAACGATTTCCCTGATGCCCGGTAAAGGTTATTCATTTATGTATGAACCCCATAAACAAAGGCTGCAGCATCCGGCTCTTCTTTTAGAAGCAAGGGTAGCCGTTACACCCATGAACGGTCAGATCCGTTTTGGAGGAACCATGGAACTAGCGGCGGTCAATGATCGTATCAATTTGAATAGAGTGCAGGGTATCGTAGATGCTATCCCGCAATATTATCCAAATTTGCAGGTAGAAATGCCTGAAAGAAAAAATGTATGGTTTGGTTTCAGACCATGTTCGCCCGATGGTTTACCCTATCTTGGAAACAGTAAAAAAATCAAGAACCTATTGATAGCCGGTGGTTGTGGGATGATGGGCTTGAGTTTGGGTCCGGCGGTAGGCAAAATAGTGAGCGAACTTGCTGAAGAAGTAACACCTTCGGCTAACATCCGGCTTTTTAGTCCTGATCGGTTCTGACAGAACCTCTCATTTATTGTACCTGATATTTTCGATTTTGCCAATCAGTATTTCTATTTACGACGGTGTTTTTGTCGGAATCTACTTAGCGCTTACAAGGTATGAATTAGGAATAATTTTCGTTTCCTGTTAATCTTTCTTTGCCACATTTATGGCTAAATAGCCTTGTTTTATCTATAAAAGCGTAAAATAAAATAAGAGAAAAAGTATAAAAAAGGTATAAAGAAAGTCAATTTTACCGTTTTTTTATCGTAAATCTACCGTAAATTCATCGTATATTTTACGATAAATTTACGGTAGATTTACGGTAGATTTACGATAAAACTGAGAATCTTTATAGGATCATTATAAAGTATTATTACTTTTATTTTAGTATCCATTTTGAAAATTATGATCACTCGTCTTTAATTTCTGGGGGGAAAACAATGTGAGATGCGGTACCATTTCAAAACAGGAAGCACTGATTGAGCCCTTTTATCATGCAAAGAATTTGTAGGGGGGTGTATTAATGGTATATTTGACAATTAATAACCAAGGTTTGTTAACAATTGTAAACGTACGGTATTTCAGCGAACAGAATTTAAGGACGAGTGTAAGATGAGTAAAAAAAGTCAATTAGTGGCACAGAAAAGCCTCGCAACGTTGTTACTGCTACTGCTTTTTTCTTTGAAAGCGATAAAACTCGCCGCGCAAACTTCCGAAATTGAACTTTTTCCATTAGCTAATATCCGACTTTTGGGAGGGCCTTTTCAAGCCGCCCAACAAACAGATTTGCGTTATCTGTTGGAATTAAACCCCGATAGATTGTTAGCTCCTTATTTAAGGGAAGCCGGCTTAACACCTAAAGCCCCCTCTTATGGGAATTGGGAAGATACGGGATTGGATGGACATATCGGCGGTCATTATTTGTCTGCCCTGGCATTGATGGTGGCGGCTAACGACAATACGGAGGCAAAAAATTGTTTAGCTTATATGTTGGGCGAACTGCAGCGTTGTCAGCAACGTGACCCTGACGGCTATGTAGGTGGTATACCAGAAGGCAAAGAAATGTGGGAAGAGATAAAAGCGGGGAAAATCAAGGCTGAATCTTTCGCCTTAAATGGTAAGTGGGTGCCCATTTATAATATTCATAAACTTTTTTCCGGTCTAATCGATGTTTATATACTGACGGGAAATGAGCAGGCGAAAAACATCCTGATGCCACTAGCGGACTGGTGGTTCGACGTTTTCGATCCCTTAACCGATGATCAGATCCAGCAGGTTTTGGTATCGGAGCATGGAGGAATGAATGAAGTTTTTGTGGATGTCGCAGCGATCACTAATGACAAGAAGTATTTAAGGATGGCAGAGAGACTTTCTCACCATGCAATCTTGGATCCTCTGCGAAAACAGCAGGATAAGCTGACTGGCTTACACGCCAATACGCAGATTCCAAAGGTCATAGGCTTTGAGAAGGTCGCTTCTGCAATGAAGAAGACGGATTGGGAGCGAGCCTCAACGTTTTTCTGGGAAACCGTAGTGCAAAATCGTAGTGTGTCTATAGGGGGTAATAGTGAGCGGGAACATTTTCATGCTGCGGATAATTTTCAAAGAATGCTGACTTCAAGGGAGGGGCCTGAAACCTGCAATACCTACAATATGATGAAACTTTCCAGAAACCTTTTTCTACGATCGGGCGAACGGAAATTCATCGACTACTATGAGCGGGCTGTATTTAACCATATCCTTTCTTCTCAACACCCGGAAATGGGCGGGTTTGTATATTTTACTCCCATGCGTCCGAATCATTACCGTGTATATTCTCAACCTCAGGAAGGCTTTTGGTGCTGTGTGGGTAGCGGTTTGGAGAGTCATGGTAAATATGGTGAGTTGATCTATGCTCATAGGAAAGCGGACCTCTTCGTCAATCTTTTTATGGCATCCACCTTAGATTGGCGAGAGCAGGGAATTCGAGTGAGGCAAGAGACCGCATTCCCTTATGAACAGCAAACAACCATCGAAATTCAGACAAACAAGAAACAGGATTTCGCCGTCCATATTCGTAAACCGATTTGGTTGGAAGCAGTGGATATTCATTTGACCTTGGATGATAAACGTGTAAATTACGAGGAAAAGGATGGTTTCTTGGTGATTCGTCAGGCTTGGAAAAAAGGTTCTTCCTTTATAAAAATGGCCTTACCGATGACGATAAAGGAAGAGTTTCTCCCAAGTGGTGAGCCTTGGGTATCTTTTAGCTATGGGCCTATCGTGCTTGGAGCTAAACAAGGAAAAGAGGGTTTGAAAGGACTTTTTGCAGATGATAAACGTATGGCACATATTGCTTCCGGCACCTTGTTGCCTTTAAGAGATAACCCAGTAATGCTGGCAGCAGATCAACAGGTCAGTTCAGCTGTTTCGATAAAAGATCCCGACAAGCTATTATTTGAATTGCATCAGCTTAAGCGGGAGGAAGAGGATGTGACGATGACCCTTCAACCCTTCTATACTATTCACGATTCCCGTTATACTTTATATTGGCGGGTGGCAGACGCCAGTACGCTGGATAGTTTGGTGGCCTCGAACCGAAGATTAGATAGCCTACAGCTTCTATTGGACAACAATACCGTAGATGCCGTAATCATGGGCGAACAGCAGCCGGAATCTGACCACCATATACAACATGAAGAGGCCTACACGGGAGTGGATGAGGATGCGCATTGGCGGGCCTCTAAAGCGTGGTTTGCTTATGAACTGAAGAACAGCAAGAATAAAGCTGGAAAAATTTGGGTCAAACAGGAGAGAACAAGTGATGCCTGCTATGAGCTATGGGTAAATGATCTGCTTGTAAAACCGGTAGACGAACTGCTTGTTGACGAGCAATTTAAACTGCTTATTTACTCGCTGGAAGGTGATGATCACGCAAAACTTGCAGCGGATAGACTACTAGTTACCTTCAAGGCCTGCAACGACCGGGGTACGGGTAAACTTTTTGAAGTCAGGTTATTAAAAGAATAAAAAAACAAGTATATATGAAATTTCATCATTGGTCGCTACTCGGCATATACGCCATAGCCATTAGTTGCTGCTTACCATGGAACCCTATTTTCGGTAAAACGCTTAATCCGATACCTGCAAAGAAGGATTATGTAGCCTATCTTTTCACCTATTTTACGGGAAACGAGGAATCGGGCGAGGCCGTGCGTTATGCGATTAGCCTGGATGGATACCAGTATTTGGCGCTGAATAATAATCAGCCCGTAATCGATTCAGAAAAAATTAGTTCCACGGGAGGAGTACGTGACCCGCACATACTCCGGGGAGAGGATGGAAAAACTTTTTATATGGTGCTGACAGATATGGTATCGGCTAATGGTTGGGATTCGAATCGTGCCATGATTTTATTGAAATCAACTGATCTGGTCAATTGGACGTCCAGTATCATTAATATTCAGGAAAGTTATGCTGATCAGGAGGATTTGAAGCGGGTATGGGCACCGCAGACGATCTATGATCCGGACGAGCAGCAATACATGGTCTATTGGTCGATGAAACATGGTGACGGAGCCGACATCATTTATTACGCTTATGCAAATGCTGATTTTACCGCCCTGGAAGGGGAGCCTAAACCTTTGTTTCTGCCAAGGAATGGGAAATCATGTATCGATGGGGATATTGTTTTAAAAGACGGCGTATACCATTTGTTCTATAAAACGGAGGGTCACGGAAACGGTATTAAAGTAGCCACCAGTCGTTCGTTGACATCAGGGGAATGGACAGAACAAGAAGGGTATAAACAGCAAACGAGTGATGCGGTGGAAGGCTCCTGTGTGTTTCAATTAATCGGTTCGGAAACCTACGTGCTTATATACGATGTGTATGGAAAAGGAAAATACCAGTTTACGAAAAGTACCGATCTCGAGCATTTCGAGGTTATCGATGCCCAGGTGTCGATGGACTTTCATCCGCGGCATGGAACGGTTCTCCCGATTACACGCCGCGAGCTTAAAAAACTGACGGATACTTGGGGTGTGCCGGAGGGTTTTCCTGTTGCTGACATCGGCGGTAATCCTGTGCTTGAAGGTTACCACGCCGATCCAGAGATTCTTTATTCGAAAAAAACAAAAAAATATTATCTATATCCTACCAGTGATGGTTTTGATAACTGGGATGGTTATTTTTTTAAAGTATTTTCTTCTGAAAACCTGACCGATTGGAAAGAAGAAGGAATTATTCTAGACCTAAAAAAAGACGTTCCCTGGGCTGGCAGAAATGCTTGGGCTCCCGCTATCGAAGAAAAAATGATCGACGGACAATACAAATATTTCTACTATTTCACCGGTGCACAGAAAATTGGTGTAGCGGTTGGCGATCGTCCGGAAGGTCCCTTTGTGGATAGCGGCAAACCTTTGATTGCATCGAAACCCGAAGGGGTTAAAGGTGGGCAGGAAATTGATCCGGATGTGTTTACGGATCCCACATCTGGTAAATCCTATCTTTATTGGGGTAACGGTTATTTAGCTGTAGCAGAGCTAAATGCCGATATGATGTCGATCGACTCGAATACCATTCAAGTTATTACGCCCGATCAAACTTTTCGTGAAGGGGTCTATGTCTTTAAGCGGAACGATCAGTATTATTTTCTGTGGTCGGAGAATGATACGCGCAGTGAAGATTACCGTGTTCGATATGGTACCTCCCTGACGCCCCTTGGGCCCATTGAAATTCCAACAGAAAATTTGATCCTCGAAAAAGATCCGCAGCGGGGCATTTACGGGACAGGGCATAATTCGGTGATTCAGCTACCCGGTAAGGATCAATGGTATATCGTCTACCACCGTTTTAGCATACCTGAGGGCATTAACATGGGAGAAGCTGCAGGGTATCATCGCGAAGTTTGTATGGATCCCATGTACTTTCAGTCCGATGGTGCTATTATACCGGTAAAACCAACGTTAAACAGTCTGGTGCCAAACAGGTAGGGGAAAAAAGAACGACCAGCAGGTTTATTGAAAACGTTGGCATTTTTAGAAAATTAATATATTTTTGATAAAATAACTAACGCATCAAAAATTAATATTTACCTATTATGCATCACTCACGTAGAAAATTTATTCAACAATCAACTGTTTTGGCTACTGTAACGGGATTGGCTTCAGCATTTCCCAGTTTCCATACCTTGGCCAGTGAAAGGTCGCAAACAAAAATTAAAGTCGGTGCAATAGGTATTAACGGTATGGGATGGGCGGACTTGCAAGCACTCATTAAACATCCCGATGTACTATGTACCTCACTCTGTGATGTAGATAAAAATGTATTAGATAAACGTACAAAAGAATTGGCTGATCAGGGCATCAAAACTAAGGGGTATCTTAATTATCGGGAACTCCTTGAAAGTAAAGATGTCGACGTAGTGGTTATCGGTACACCGGATCACTGGCATTGCTTACAAACCGTCGAGGCCTGTGCTGCTGGAAAAGATGTTTATGTCGAAAAACCTTTAGGTAATTCTATCACAGAATGTCAAACCATGGTGTCGGCTGCCAAACAATATGATCGTATCGTGCAGGTAGGACAATGGCAGCGTAGTCAACAACATTTCAAGGATGCGGTAGCCTTTGTTCACTCCGGGAAGCTGGGGAAAATCCGTTTGGTAAAGGCTTGGGCCTATCAAGGCTGGATGAAAAGTATCCCGGTAAAACCCGATACCGAGGTGCCAGCGGGGGTGGACTATAAACTGTGGCTCGGGCCAACAAAAAATAGGCCTTTCAATCCTAACCGCTTTCATTTTGAATTTCGGTGGTTTTGGGATTATGCAGGAGGACTGATGACCGACTGGGGAGTGCATATGTTGGATTATGCGCTGATCGGAATGAAAGCGACGACGCCAAAATCTGTTATGGCTGCCGGTGGTAAGTTCGCTTATCCGGATGATGCCGCGGAAACGCCCGATACGCTCACAACCGTTTATGAATTTGATGATTTTAATATTCAGTGGGAACATGCCAATGGTATTGATGGGGGGCCCTATAGCCGAAATCATGGCGTTGCTTTCATCGGAAACAATGGTACCTTGGTTGTCAATCGTGACGGTTGGGAGGTCATTCCCGAAGGTGATCGGATGGAAGCTGTTCCTTTGCAGAAAAAAGTGGACGATGGTCTGGCTTTGCATGCTGTTAATTTTATAGAAGCGGTAAAAAGTCGGGACAAATCCTCGCTCAACGCACCGATCGAAGCGGGCGCACATATCGCTATTTTCTCGCAGATGGGTAATATTGCTTATCGAACAGGGAAAAAGATCCATTGGGATGAGGCCAAGGGAAGCTTTAATGACGCAGATGCTGATCAATTGATTACGGCCAACTATTATAATGGTTACGAAATACCGAAAATTTAATAAAAAATGGAATTGATCCTCTTAAAGCTAATAAGAGGGTGAAAAAATTGAAGCCCTCTGTATCTAACTAATTTATGAAGAGAAGAAGTTTTTGTAGGCTGTTTATTTGCACCAGCTGCCTATTTATGGTAGGAGGACTATCAGCCCAAGAGGCAAGGCGCAACACGAAGTTTGTTCCCAAAGCACTTTGGAAGGACACCGATGGTGAGCACATCAACGCGCATGGTGGTGGCGTGCTGTTTCATGAAGGCACCTATTACTGGTATGGGGAACGGCGTGGCGATCGAACGTCTTCGGGAGGTATTAGTGTTTACTCTTCCAAAGATCTGTACAATTGGAAAAATGAAGGTGCCGTTTTATCGCCAGTGGATAATCCGGACAGTGATATCACCTGGGGCTGTGTGATGGAACGACCCAAAGCCATTTACAATGCGCAAACAAGGCAATTTGTGCTATGGTTTCACCTGGAGCTCAAGGGGCAGGGTTATGCTGCAGCAAGAGCCGCAGTGGCTACCAGCGACACACCTACAGGTCCGTTTAAATTTATCGAAAGCTTTCGCCCCAATGGCAACATGTCGAGGGATATGGGACTTTTCGTAGACGATGACGGTGCGGCATATCATATTTATTCTTCTGATGAAAACTATGCGCTGAGGATCGCCCGCTTGCGCGAGGACTACCTTGGTCCTACTACCGAAGACACGCTGCTTTTCCGGAACCATCGCGAGGCGCCGGCTCTGTTTAAGCACAGGGGGAAATACTACCTCATTACCAGTGGCTGTACCGGCTGGGATCCCAACGAGGCCAGTCTACATGTGGCCGATCAGCTATTCGGCCCCTGGGAATTGATAGGCGACCCTATGCGGGGGGGGGAGGCAAAGAAAACCTTTGGCGGGCAGTCTACCTTTGTACTGCCGGTGCAGGGAAAAAAAGATGCTTTTATTTTTATGGCCGATGAATGGCGTCCCAAAAAATTGCAAGACAGCCGTTATATCTGGTTACCCATACAAATGCATGCTGACGGAATAAACATTGAGTGGATAGATGAATGGAGCCTCGACTATTTTAACTAAACAGTAAAGATGCTACTTTCTGTCTGTCGACACGCCTGCGGTTAGTAAGGAGCTGAGCACTGAGCTAACAACACCGCGTGTCGGTAAGTACCGTTAGAAATTAAATACCAACAAAAAATTGTTTGCAAATAGAAAAAAGAACAAGTTACGGAAGACTTGCATCGCTATTATCTGGTTGTATGTTGATTGAAATGTTGATGTCTCCTTTCAGAGCTGAAGAATCTGTACGGAAGCATCGACTTAATCACATGGGGAAAATAGTTGAATCTGCACTAAAAAATTAGCAGTAGATCAGTTGAAGTCGCAGATGATCATTGACTTAGCTCCAAAGATGTATAGCCAGATTGACCACGTCTGAAATATTAAAGTAGTTAGGAGTGTTGCAAAACGGTGTCATATCAAGAAGTAAACTGTCTTTGCAGCAATAAAAATTACAGATCTAATAAATTCCGAAAATGCTAAAATTCCTTATACATCGGATTATATCACATATTTATTATCGTAAGTTGTTCGGTAGCTTTGTAAGATTGCAAGTATTAAACTAATCAAGTAACCGATTATGAAGCGCAAAATAGAATGGGACGGCCATCCCATATGGAATGATAGCATAATCAAAGGCCAGCAGCATGTTTTCTCAGCACTAATGATGCTTTATACAGATACCTTGCATATTTATAGTATGCGATTATGTCAAGATGAAGAATTAGTAAAGGATTGCTTTCAGGAAGTTTTTCTGTTTTTATGGGGACGAAAGGAGTACTTGAATGAACCGGCTTGTTTAAAATTTATTTAATGAAAGCGGTTCGACAACAAATTTCCCGAGAGCGTTCTAAACGGCGACTAAACGAACAGTTCTTCTCCCATCACATCTTTTCGAGAATTTTATTACCCGAATATTGATTTTTTATAAAAATAACCTTTTGGGCTTTTTGCATAAGTATGAATCCGAAGCGTTTAAAATAGTGAACAACTACAGGAGGATATGAGTATTTAATCGTCAAAACCGTTATCTGACAACTAATAACAAATAAATAAACAGATGAAAAGTCTATTTAACTTTTTATACGTATTATTCATAGCAAGTAATACGGCCTATGGACAAGTGGTTGAGCGGCTGCGTCCGGCAAGCTGGGATAGCCTTGTGGTGGGAGCGCGTTTTATAGATCGTTTTCTGCCGATGGAAAAGGGAAAGCAAGCGACCGAGATATGGGGGGCCAAAGGCGTACAGAGTCGATATGTAGACAATGGTATTGAAGATAGTCTGCGCTCCTATTGGTGTGGCAGCATCGCATATGATAGTCCTTCTAATTTGTATCACCTATATGTTTGCGGTTGGGATGAAAAGTCAGTCAAAGGACATGCTGAATGGCCTAATTCAATCACTTATCATGCCGTTAGTAAACAAATGAATGGTCCGTATAGCATCAGAGATACTATCGGACCCGGGCATAATGCAGAACTTTATCGGGCCAAGAATGGGACATATGTTCTGTATGTAATCGATAAACGGTATACGTCTTTTTCGTTAAATGGGCCTTGGAAGCAGGATATCTTTACGTTTGATAAACGTGACCGAAAGATTATTGAGGGGCTTTCCAATTTAACTTTTGCTCAAAGGTCAGACGGCGCTTATCTTATGGTGTGTAGAGGTGGGGGTATATGGTTCAGTACCGATGGCCTGTCTCCGTACTATCAAGTTACCGATAGGCGTGTTTATCCTGCTGTGGACGGCGAATTCGAAGATCCAGTGGTTTGGAGAGATCATGTACAATATCATTTGATCGTGAATGATTGGTTGGGAAGGGTTGCCTTTTATCTGAGATCAAAAGATGGTGTGCACTGGGTAACGGATCCGGGGGAGGCATACACCCCCCAGATTGCATTACATGAGGATGGCGCAAAAGAAGCTTGGTTCAAATTTGAACGGATGAAGATTTTTCAAGATCAATACGGCCGAGCGATTCAAGCAAATTTCGCGGTGATAGATGTACCAAAGGAAGACGATAAAGGCGATGATAATCACAGTTCAAAAAATATTGCAATACCTTTAAATCCTGGATTACTGATTACGATACTGAATCAAGAAATGCCTACCAATAAGACAAAGACGATAAGGGTAAAAATCCATTCGGAGCCGGATTTCGACCCCGAAAAAGAAGTAGATGCCCAAAGTTTAAGGTTCGGAGCGTCCACTCAGGTTAATTTTGGTAAAGGCTGCCGCGTAATAAGCATGGAGAAAGACGGCAGTGACTTGATTGTTACCTTCGATGCAACTGCGCATGGAATTACTGAGAAAGAGTTTGCTCCTAAATTGATAGGAAATACAAAACAAGGTAAATTGCTATATGGCTATGCACGCGCACCATGGTTAAATTACAAGTATTCCATCCTGTCAGCACGTAAGCCAGTATTATCCTCAGCAAAGAATGAAAGGTCTATTCGAGTGGAAATACAGAATTTCGGAGAGGTCGCATCAAAAAAGGGTAAGCTACTGCTTTATAGATTAAAAGATAAGGAAAAGGAACTAATGGCAAGTAGCGATGTTTCTTCCTTGGCGCCATTTGAAAAACTAATGGTTTATATGCCGGTTAAAAAGGGTATAGGCGGTGATCTTACGGGTGATTTCGAGATCGTGATTGATGCTGAAAATGACGCTAAGGCTCAATTTTCTTTTAGTATGGATGATAAAAATGAATAGAAAGAAAAAAACTTAAGTTATATCAATCGTAGGTTTCTTTCTAAGCTGATGCAATTGTACCTTCAGAGGTATCTGTTATAGAGAAAGGCGCCTATGCCATTGGCTTCTGAGTCGGCATCATCCACTTGTCCGGGAATGGCTTTTTTGCCGATCGCAAAATCATTTGTTATTTCTATTATAAATCCGTAACTTTATTATTACGTAAAGCTAACGTAATGTAAACTATAAAAACCGAATGTTATGCTATCTCACGCGCAACATAAGGGCGAAAGGCATCACCCGCTTTGGTTAGAAATCACGAGGATTATACTATCCATTGTTATTTTGTGGAAAGGGCTTGAATTTGTGGCCAATATCCATGCTTTCACTGATATCATGATGAAAAGCACACTTCCGATTGCTGTTCTGATCAGTATCATTGTCCATGTAATTATTGTAGCCCATATATTAGGGGCAATCGCTTTATTTACGGGTACCTATGTGCGTCTGGCCTGTATTTTACAGATGCCGGTAATTATTTTGGCCTTGACCTTTAAGGAATTGGCGGTGAATATTCTCAACCCTTATGCTGCAGTATGGGTAAGTGTGGCTATACTATGTGCGTTGGTGCTGGTACTCTTCCGGGATAGGCATGATTCAGAAATGAATGTGAAACAAGAAGGAAAGTAAGCGTATATTGGTTGAAATAAAGACTTTGGGTACTATCTTTGATGTATAGATAGCCCATGACCAAACAGATATTTTTTATATTATTAAACCTTTTGTTATATGCCGTACATGCTTTGGCACAAAGCAAATCGGATTTTAACACCTTTATCAATACCGCACATCCCTGGGTGGATGCTGTTTTCAAGACATTGAGCCAGCAGGAGAAAATCGGCCAAATGTTTATGGTGCGGGCGCATACAAATTTGGGGCAACGGTATATTGATTCGGTGGCGCGGGTGATACGGGACGAGCAACTTGGCGGAGTAGTTTTTTTTCAAGGTGGACCGCTTAGGCATGCTGCAGCAATCAACAAATACCAATCGGTTGCCAAAGTGCCACTTTTGCTGGCCCTTGATGGTGAATGGGGTCTGGGGATGCGCTTAGGCGACTCCACGATTGCCTACCCCTATCAGATGACTTTGGGCGCGATACAGCAGGAAGATCTAATTTATAAAATGGGACGGGAGGTCGCAAAAGATTTTAAGCGTTTGGGGCTTAATATAAACTTTGCTCCGGTAGTGGATATCAATAACAACCCGTTGAATCCAGTAATCAATTTTCGATCCTTTGGTGAGAACAAAGAAAACGTAGCACGTAAGAGCACGGCCTATATGCGGGGTATGATGGATGAAAGGATACTGGTCACGTTGAAACATTTTCCTGGCCATGGCGACACAGATGTGGATTCCCACAGAGATCTTCCACAGTTAAATTTTTCTAGAAGTCGTTTAGATGCTTTAGAACTCTACCCCTTTCGAAGCTTGATTAAAGAAGGGGCGTCAGGAATTATGGTCGCCCATATGAATGTTCCGTCATTAGATAAGACGCCACGCTTGCCGTCCTCACTGTCACCGCAAGTAGTAAATGGTTTACTAAAAGGAGAGCTTGGGTTTAAAGGCTTGGTCTTTACCGATGCAATGGACATGAACGGCGTAATTAAATATTTCCGCGGCGGGGAGGCAGATGTGCGTGCGGTTATTGCAGGAAATGATATTCTGGAATTATCTCAGAATAGTAAGCGGGCTATTCAGATGATCATGAAAGCGGTGAAAGATAAGCGCATATCACAGGCAACAATCGATGCAAGGGTGAAACGTATATTAGCGGCAAAACTCTGGTTAGGCCTCGATCAGCCTCGTCCGGTGGAGCCTGTTCGGTTGTACCGTGACCTCAATAGAAGAGAGAGCAGAAATCTGAATCAACAGCTGGCCGATGCAGCCATCACCTTACTGAAAGGCGATAGTCTAATCAATGCTTTGGACTATAATCGCAGAACGGCTATTATAAGCATTGGCTCTTCCGAAATAACCCCCTTTCAGAATTCTTTGAACAGTCGTTTCGATAATGCCCTGAACTTCGTGATTTCACCCAATGCAACGCCCAATGATATAGCCAAAGTGTCGGTAGAACTCTTACGGTATAATCAGGTAATAGTCGCCTTACATGATAACCGACGGACACCGCAGTCTAAAATAAATTATAGTGGCACAGTACGCCTTTTCATCAATGAGCTCGCAAATATGAACAGTATTTTCTGTTTATTCGCTAACCCTTATGCCATCGCGGGGCTTCCCGGTATAGAGGCCTGTAAAAGTATATTGGTGGGTTATCAAAATAGCGATGAACTACAAATTGCAGGAGCAAAAGTATTGCGAAAAGAGTTGAAAGCCAGTGGAAAACTTCCTGTTACCATTAACGCCTTTTTTCCCTATGGAAGAGGTATTAAACAACCCTAGTAGTGTATTTAGCATTTTTTTGCGTTTTTGTTTTGAGATAATGCATGATAATGCGTATGTTTAACTTGAAATCGTCGTATTTTCTCTATAAAATTGTTTTTCAGTCGGCGAAGAGATTCGATCGCGGTTATTTCCATGTTTGGTTATGGCTTTTAGTTAAATTTTATCACGCAATACTATGTTAAAAAAAGTGCTCTTATGCATCATACTGCTTTTGGTTGCCACTCGATTTGCTGTTGGCCAGACATCTACCACTTTTATTGATTTTATTAATCAGGAGCATGATTGGGTAGATTCCGTCTATAAGAAGTTAAACAAAAAGCAGCGCATTGCTCAGCTTTTTATGGTAAGGGCACATACCAATTTAGGACAAGCTTATATCGATTCGGTAGCTAAAGTTATACGGAAGGAAAAATTAGGGGGAGTGGTACTTTTTCAGGGAGGTCCGGTAAGACATGCTTATGTGATCAACAAATACCAGCGTTTAGCGAAGGTGCCGTTATTTATGGCCTTGGATGGCGAATGGGGCTTGGGTATGCGTTTAATGGATTCCACTATATCATTCCCTTATCAAATGGCTTTGGGTGCTATTCAGGACGATCAGCTAATTTATCAAATGGGGCAAGAAGTGGCTACGAATTTTAAGCGTTTGGGGTTAAATATCAATTTTGCTCCAGTAGTTGACGTGAATAATAATCCCAATAATCCTGTAATTAATTATCGTTCATTTGGTGAGGACAAAGATAATGTGGCACGCAAGGCCTCGGCTTATATGAGGGGTATGATAGACGGTGGTATTATCACCTCCTTAAAACACTTTCCCGGTCATGGTGATACAGACGTCGATTCACATCACGATTTACCAACCTTACCTTTCACCGTTTCGAGGCTCGATTCACTGGAAATGAGCCCTTTCAAAACATTGATAGGCGAAGGTGCGTCGGGGGTAATGGTGGGGCATATGAATATTCCGAGTTTAGACACTACTGCTGATTTACCGTCGTCTTTATCGCGGGCAATTATTAACGGCGTACTGAAAGAACGTTCGGGCTTTAGAGGATTGGTTTTTACCGACGCGATGGACATGAAGGGAGTAGTGAAACACTTTAAAGATGGCGAAGCTGATGTCCGGGCGATTATTGCAGGGAATGATGTGCTCGAGTTGTCAGAGAATAGTAAACGGGCAATCAAGAGCGTCCGAAAGGCTGTTCGGAAAAAAAGAATTTCGCAAGAAGAGCTGGATCAGCGTATAAAAAAGGTGCTTGCCGCGAAATATTGGTTACAACTGGATCGGTTAAGGCCCGTTGAGACATCAAATTTGTACAATGAATTAAATAATAATAGGGCTTTGGAGCTGAATCAGCAATTGGCGGATGCCGCTGTTACCTTGTTGAAAGGCGATAGCCTTATCAAACACCTTGATACCGAAGCACACACCGCCATTATAAGTGTCGGAGCTGACAGTACTACATTGTTTCAGACGGAATTGGCCAAGCACTTTAAACATCATGTAGACTATACTTTGGCGGCCGATGCTACAGCTGCTCAAGTGGCTAAGGTGATAAATTCCCTAGGAGAGTATGACCAAATAATTGTTGCATTACACGATCAACGCCTAAGACCGCAAAGTAAATTGAATTATAACAATGAGGTAAATAGATTGATCCGTGAATTGGCCACTTCCGAAAAAACAATTTTCAATGTGCTGGCTAATCCATATACCATAGCTCATTTGCCAGGTATTGAAAATGCAGGTGGATTGCTGGTGGGCTATCAGAATGACCTAAGCCTGCAACGCTCATTAGTTAAAGCGATCGTAGGGGACTTGAAACCATCTGGCAAACTTCCGGTAACGGTTAACAATTTCTTTAAATACGGAGATGGTATATAGTCGTTTTGCTTCTTCTACCTAATTTCCGTATTTTGCTGTCGTTTAGCAGAGCAAATAACATGAATCAACAGGAGCCGATCATCAAGATGAGCCGTCTTTATAAAAACTATGGTGAAAAGCAGGTTTTAAAAGGAATTGATCTGGAAGTTTATCCGGGGGAAGTAATCGGTTACATCGGACCAAACGGAGCTGGAAAATCTACGACCGTCAAAATATTAACGGGGCTTATTCACGATTTTGAAGGAACGGTTAGCGTAGCGGGAAAAGACCTGCGTGCTGATGCCCTGACCATCAAATCGCTGATAGGTTATGTGCCTGAAAATGCCGAAATATACGACGTCCTTACACCAATGGAGTACCTGGATTTTGTGGGGAAGCTTTATGGAATGGAGGCGTTTACCATTGAAGATAGAGCCTTCAAGTTGTTGTCAGCGTTTGGTTTAGCTGGAAATAGGGACAAACGAATGGACACTTTCTCGAAGGGAATGAAACAAAAGGTACTACTCATCTCGGGAATTATACACAATCCGAAAATTCTGATTTTAGATGAACCGCTATCAGGCTTGGACGCCAACGCAGTTATCACTGTGAAAGAGTTGATCGCTCTATTGGCTAAACGGGGGAAGACAATTTTTTATTGTTCACATATGATGGATGTTGTAGAAAAGGTGTCTGATCGTATCCTACTGATCAATGAAGGGGCTATAGTGGCGGATGGCTCTTTTGAGCAGTTAAAGCAAGAACATGGGCACACATTGGAATATATTTTTGCTAAACTTACCGGAAAAGAAAGTGCCGCAAGTGAAGCAGCAAAAATTATGTCGGCGTTGTCGTAAACCTAGCATATGAATAACGTTATCGTGCGCTTTATCTTATTATTTCGTCCTATCTTTAGAAATTTAGGTGTCGATGTCCAGCAACTCAAGATTATTTTACTAACGAAACTAACGATGGATGACCGAAGACCTTTAACAGGTTTTGGTGGTCAAAAGAAAGCTTCAAGATATAGTTCGTGGATTAATCTATTGCTGATGGGGGTAATGGGTTGTGTTTTACTGATTTTCCTCGTTTTGGTGAATAAACCTTTTCTTTCGCATACGATATACTTTGGTGCATTTATGGCAATGCTTTGTCTTTCGTTGATTTCAGATTTTTCCGTGACATTAATGGATGTTCGTGACAATTTTATTATACTCCCTCGTCCTGTTGATGATCGCACATTCGCTGTTTCACGCATTTTGCATATTGGCATTAGTATTTTTAAGCAGGTTATCGGTTTAGCGCTGCCCGGCTTGCTATATATGCTGGCGGTCTCGGGTTTGCTTGCTGCAGGCATATTTGTGGTGCAGGTGCTGATAAGCATGGTGATATGTATTTTATTGGTAAATATGTTTTACCTGGTTGCGATGCGTTTTTTTAGTCCGCAGCGCTTTAAAGATATTGTTGCTTATCTGCAAATTGTGTTTTCAGTCGTGATTTTTGCGCTGTATTATACCATGCCCAGTATATTAGAAAGTGCGATGGTGCAGGAAGTTGATTTCGCGAATAGCTATTGGCTTTGGCTCACACCAGGTGCTTGGGTTGCGGCGCTACAGGAGCTGGGCGCCGGAAACTTGAGCAAATTAAGTGTGGCTTTGTCTCTGGTAGCAGGAATTGCTCCTATTATTGCGGGATGGTTAATCGTAAGACGACTTGCACCCGGTTTTAACAGGGCCTTAACCAATTTAGGTACGGCAGATGTAGTGGAAGCAAAACAAATCCAGAAGACAAAAAGGTTCTCTCTGGGAGCGTTTATAGCTGACAAACTGACGGCTACACCATTAGAGCAAGCAGGTTTTAAGTTGGTCTGGGAAGTTACCGCTAGAACAAGGGAGTTTAAAACAAAAGTTTACCCATCTATGGCCTATGTATTGGTTTATTTTTTCTTTTTGTTTTTTGTGAGAAATAGGAGTGGAGAGCAATTGTCGTTTACCGAGCGTTGGCAAGGTGTTTTAGAAAATCACAGCTATCTGTTTATTTTTTATTTCTCACTGTTTACGCTGCTTACCGTATTTCAGTTTATTACACAAAGCGAAAAATACAAAGCAGCCTGGATATACTTCGCTGCTCCGATTGGGCAATCTGGTCAATTGATGACGGGTGTACTGAAGGCTGCTTTTGTGAAATTTTATATGCCTTTCATGTTGGTTTTTACCCTCTTCGGATTGGTTTTTATCGGCCCAGCTATTTTGAATGATGTGTTGCTCTCTATTGCGGTGGGAGGTGTTGCTGCAACATTAATTTGTTTGTATACAGTAACCGGATACCCCTTTTCTCAACCTATTAAGAAGGTTGAAGGTAAATTTCTGATAAACATGTTGTTGATCAGTCTGATAGGCTTAATTGGTTTCGGACATTATTTTGCCGTGAAATATGAATGGCTGGTGTGGTTGTTGACAGTGGTTTTTATGGGCGTTCTTTGGATCATGCTCTATTATTTTAAAAGGGAGAAATGGGAGAAAATAGCGCTAAAAGAATAGGTCACCACGATGAATTTTTTGTTATTTTACGTTTGTGAATGCGAAGCATTTGTCTAAGTTTGATAGCTTGCGATATTGGCGGTAGCGGGTGTATGCGAAGCTTCTGGTAACGCAATCTGATAAACGGCAGTCTCGCATTCACGGGAAGCAACAACAATCTCTGTATGCATAGCATGTTGTTTAAATAGTTCCTTAACTAGCTTAGGGCAGTTGTTGTCTTTCGATAAGTGTGATAGAAAAAGATGACTTAAATTGGCAGTACGATGCGACAGAAATAGATCGAGTGCTTGTTTATTTGATAAGTGGCCAACCCCCCCTCTTATCCTATTCTTTAAAAAATAGGGATAGCGGCCATTTGTTAACATGTCTTCATCGTAATTTGTCTCCAAAAATACCGCATGACACTGTTTGAAGTAATAAACAATACGTTCGCACACCTTTCCAATATCAGTAAACACGCCGATCTTGATACCATGTTGTTCAATGACAAAACTGTATGGGTCTGCAGCATCATGGTGTTTGACAAATGGTGTAACCTGCAATGATCCTATTGTAATAGGAGAGGAAGACTCGAAGAAAACTACCTGGTGGTCCATCAAAAATAACCTGGTGGCGACTAACGTGCCGTAGCTGATATAAACAGGTAGTTTATATTTATTGGCGAGCCGGGAAAGTCCCTTGATATGATCGCTGTGTTCATGCGATATAAATATTGCTTTTACCTTTTCCATATCCAGCCTTAGTCGAGCCATACGTTTTTCTATTTCCCTGCAGGAAATGCCTGCATCAATCAGAACAGCTTCCTGCCGATTACCGATATAATAGCAGTTACCATTACTGCCAGAATTAAGGGAGGCGATAAAAAGCGACATACTGCAAATTAACAGAAATTATTGGATACAGAAAAATTTAGGTGGGTTTGAGATACAGTCTTAGACTATCTTCCATGCTTTTTATCTGATGTAGTAAAGGGAATTAGCGAACGGATAAGTAATACATCTTCTTCGCAATTCAATAATAGTTCGGTATGAGGTATTTCAAGTGCTGCAGCAATTGAAAAAAGCTTATCCAGTGAGATTTTACTATATCCCAATTCCATTTTACTGTAAGCGTTTTGAGATATACCCAATTTTTCTGCCATGTAGAGTTGCGTGTAATTTCGATACTCCCTTAGTTTTTTAATATTTGAGGCTACGATCTTTGCTTTTATGACGGCTTTTGAGTCCATAAATTCTACGTAAATATGAATTGCTTTTTTTTTATTTACGGAAAGAGAAACGGTTTAGATTTTTCATGGCGGAAATAGTTACTCTTGGGTCGACCATTTTGATATCAAAAGTTTTTCTGTGCCCTTCCTGCCTAAGTTGCTATTCTGATAGTATTCCTAAAAGCTATAAACTATTCCTGTCGGTTGTACGCTTTATAAATCCAACTAACGGATAAATTCGTTAATAGTAAAGAACGTTCAGCAATCAAAAGGGGAAGCCGAAAACCTTTTTTTAGAGTAGGCATACATCTAACTATATAAAAGATAAAAATTATGAAATTCCAAGATTTGAATAACGACGAGTTAATGGAGACTAACGGAGGCTTTCTATTTGGAAGTAACGATTCATCGGGCTCCGGTGGTATAGGATTAGGTTTAGGTATTGACAATTTATTGTCTTTCTCTAGTGAAAGGCACGATGGTGATAGAAGTAGTAAAACATCATTTTCATTAGGAAATGGTATTGGAGCAGCATTAGAAGGCGGTTTCGGGTTTATGAATCGCTAGCATTTTCAATGGATATCGCGTGTTTCTAGCTTGGCGATAGCAAGGGAAGTCGGAAAGGGAGGTGTTTTTGCCTCCCTTTTTTTGCTATGCGATCGCGCTAAATCTAATAAACAATTGCTTTCGTATATATAACTATACCGATCTTCTATAGCTTATGAATAGAATATTTCCGGTCGAAATTATGGCCAATACTAAGGAGTATCACTTCAATAAAAATAACCCGCGCGGTCTGGTAATCTATCAGGCAATTTTGATACTCGTTCTCTTAGCTATCATCGCTATGTTTCTGGTGAAAGTAGATGTCAGCGTTACCAGTAGTGGGATTTTACGCGCCATTCAGGATAACAACATCATTAAGGCTATTGTGTCTGGAAACGTTGAAGAGGTGTTTATCAAGGAAAATGAACAGGTGGAAAGGGGCGATGTGTTGCTTAAAATAAGGGCAGATATAGTGGATCAGCAAAATTTACTACTCGGAAATCAGGAAGAAGAATTACGCAACCAAGCCGCAGACTTGGAGTTATTGATACCTTTACTCCGTCGCGATAACCTAAAGGCAAATCCTGAATTACATTCCTCCCTATATCAACAACAGTATGTTCTTTTTTGGCAAAGAGTACGTAGTTTACAAAACCGTTTAGCGGTTGTTCAAAAAAACTACGAAAGACATGCCGAACTCTTCGATAAAAAAATGATATCGGTGGCCGAGTACGAAGAAGTTAGCTTTAACTATCACCATGTAAAAAATGAGTTACAGTTGATTTATGATGAGCAGGGCGCTCAGTGGCAGTCCGAACTGAACAAGTTGAAGATGCAGACGCGCGAGCTCAGTACTAAACTTCAGCAATCTGTCAGAGAACGTGAATACTATACTATTAAAGCACCATTGTCTGGAACCGTACAACAGTTGAAAGGGCTACAGGCTGGTAGTTCAATTGCGGCAAACGAAGTGATAGCAGAGATTTCGCCGGATTCAGGGCTTATTGCTGAGACCTATGTATTGCCTAAAGATATTGGTTTCCTGTCGATTGGCACGCCTGTTAAATTTCAGGTAGAGGCTTTTGACTATAATCAGTGGGGTTTGGTTGATGGAGAGGTTGTTTCTATTTCTGGAGATATCTATACAGATAGGGGGCAGCCTTACTTTAAAGTGCGCTGTCTACTTCACGATTATAAGCTTCACTTAAAAAATGGTTATGAAGGGAATCTGCGTAAGGGCATGACTTTACAGGCACGTTTTTTTGTTACGCGGCGAACACTATTTCAGTTATTGTACGATAAAGCCGACGATTGGTTGAATCCGCATGTTATGAATGCCGATCAAACGGCTTTTTTATAATTAAAACTGCCCAGAAATGCTAGCTTTTTTAAGAAGAGTAAATCCATTTTCCTTTGTGACGAAACGATCAAAAAAGGTGTATGTGAGGCAACATGGTTTTGCCGATTGTGGAGCAGCGTGTTTAGCCTCCATTGCGGCGTTTTATAAGTTAGAAGTGCCGTTGGCCAGGATCAGACAGTATGCTTCCACCGATAAAAAGGGCACCAATGTGCTCGGATTGATGGAGGCTGCAACTAAAATGGGCTTTTCAGCCAAAGGCGTGCGTGGTTCGGAAGAGAGTTTACCTGAAGTACCCTGTCCTGCTATCGCACATGTGGTGCTTAAAAGTCAATTGAATCATTATGTGGTTATTTATAACATTACCAAAACCTATGTAGAGGTGATGGACCCTGCAATAGGCACAATTGAAAAAGTGCCGCTTAGCGATTTCAAAGCTATCTGGACAGGGGTATTGCTGCTCTTAACGCCTTCAGATAATTTCTTTGAAAGCAATCAAAAAGTGTCTGTTACCAGTAGGTTTATTTACCTCATCCAACCGCATAAGCATATCTTATGGCAGGTGCTGGCAGGAGCTATCTTTTTTACACTGCTTGGTTTATCAACGTCTATTTACATACAAAAAATCGTTGATCACGTACTGCCTACCGGTAATAAAAACCTGTTAAATTTAATGGGGGTAGTCATGATTGTACTGCTGTTAGTGAAACTTTTTATTAACCATGTGAGAACTTTATTGACGATAAAGACGGGGCAACAAATTGATGCACGCTTAATATTAGGCTATTATAAACATTTATTAACCTTGCCGCAGACCTTTTTCGACAATATGCGGGTAGGGGAGATCATCTCACGCATTAACGATGCTGCGAAGATTCGGGCCTTTATTAATGAAGTCCTGGTAGACTTCGCAGTGAATATCTTTATCATTGTTTTCTCCTTTCTGCTGATGTTTACCTACTACTGGAAGTTGGCTTTAGTGATGCTTGGTGTTATTCCTTTATTTGGCTGCATCTATTATATATCAAATAGATTGAACAAAAAGACACAGCGTAAACTCATGGAAGATGCCGCAGATTTGGAAGCACAATTAGTGGAGTCAGTTAATGCCGTAGGAACGATCAAACGTTTTGGTGTGGAATCTTTTGCCAATTTCAAAACGGAAACCAGCTTTGTAAAGCTGCTAAAAAGTATTTATACCTCTTCAACTAATTCACTTTGGATAGGTAATGTTAACGGCTTGGTATCTGGTTTGTTTGTTATTATCCTATTGTGGATGGGCTCTTTATTCGTGCTGGACAAATTGATCACCCCTGGAGAACTTTTATCGTTTTACGCAATTATCGGATATTTTATGGGTCCGGTTGGAAGTCTGATAACCATGAATAAAACCATACAGGATGCGGTAATTGCCGCCGATCGTTTGTTTGAAGTGATGGATCTGGAGCGCGAACGTAAGGAAGAAGGTATTGACCTGACTAAGGTTGCCTTGGGCGATATTTCATTTGTAGATGTTGCTTTCCGTTATGGAACACGGGTAACTGTTTTCGAGGGTTTAAATGTATCCATCCCTCACGGTAAGGTAGTTGCGATAGTAGGTGAGAGCGGCTCTGGTAAAACTACCTTGCTTTCTCTATTGCAAAATATCTATCCGTTGCTTAAAGGTCGTATCATGATTGGAGACCACGACCTTAACTACGTTACTAATGAAAGTCTACGGAAGGTAGTAGGTGTTGTGCCTCAACATATCGACTTGTTTGCAGGAAATGTGGTGGAGAACATCGCTCTTGGCGATGCAGATCCCGATATGAATAAAATTGCGGCAATTTGTAAAGAACTGGAAATGTTGCGCTTCATTGAACATTTACCAAATGGCTTTAAAACCTACATCGGCGAAAATGGCACGTCGCTTTCCGGCGGACAAAGGCAGCGGTTAGCGATCGCACGGGCACTCTATCGTGACCCACAGATATTAATTCTGGATGAAGCAACTGCTTCTCTAGACTCCGGCTCAGAAGAACATGTGCAGCGTGCTATACAGACCTTGAGAAAAAAAAATAAAACCATTATTCTTATTGCCCACCGCTTAAGCACCGTAGCAGATGCGGATAAAATCATTGTCCTGAAAGACGGTCTGCTCATAGAAGAGGGGTCACATGATAGGCTTCTAAGCCAGCGAGGCGTATATTATGCTATGTGGCAAAAACAATTTCCAAAACAAAATGCTTAATATAGTGTCTCTTTTTTGGTAGATCGATTAGCTTTGCCAATGGTGAAGAGGTTCGATTTAAACTGGTGTTTTGTATGGAGTTTATTGATTATTATCAGATACTGGGTATTAATAAAAATGCCTCGAAAGAAGAAGTAAGGAAAGCTTATCGGAAACTTGCCCGTAAATATCATCCGGACTTAAACCCCGATGACAAGGAAGCACAGAGAAAATTTCAACAGATTAACGAAGCTAATGAAGTGTTGAGTGACCCTGAGAAAAGGAAGAAATACGATCAGTACGGTAAAGATTGGCAGCATGCCGATGCTTATGAACAGGCCAGGCAATCGCAGGGAGGACAGGGACAGTACACTGGTGGAAGTTATGGTGGTCAAAATGGCCCGTTTGGTGCCGGGGGATTTTCCGGATCTGGGGGAGATTTTTCTGCTGAAGATTTTTCCGATTTTTTCGCTTCTATGTTTGGTGGAACTGGACAAGGTCATGCTAAACAGGCACGTTTTAAGGGGCAGGATTATCGCGCGGAGCTTCAGTTATCGCTGCGTGAAGCGGCGGAAACTCACAAACGTACGCTACAGGTAAATGGTAAAAATCTTCGGATTACGATCCCGGCTGGTGTTCAGCATGGGCAGGAAATACGTTTAAAAGGGCAAGGCGGTCAAGGCATGAACAATGGGCCGGCAGGTGATTTGTATATAACTTTCGTGATTAGCGACGATCCTTTGTTTAAACGCTTAAAAGATGATTTATACTTAACAAAAACAATCGATCTGTATACTGCTGTGTTGGGAGGTGAAGTGCTGGTGGACACCCTTACCGGTAAGGTTAAACTACAGGTTAAGCCCGGAACGCAGAATGGTACAAAAGTGAGATTGAAGGGAAAAGGTTTTCCCATATATAAAAAAGAGGGACAATACGGCGATTTGATGGTTACTTATCAGGTAGAAATCCCAACGACGTTGGAAAAGGAAGAAAAGCAATTGTTTGAACAATTGGCGGAAATGAATCAGCAGGCAAAAAAATAAACCAGGATGGAAACAACATTGATTTTAATCAGCGAATACTGTACACATTGTAAGGTGGAACAGACATTTATTCAATCGCTACACGAAGAAGGTTTGATTGAGTTGGCTGTCGTCGAGAAAGAATATTACATTAGTGAAGAACAATTGGATGATTTGGAACAGTTTAGACGTTGGTATTACGACCTGCATGTCAATATCGAAGGAATTGATGCGATGAAGCATTTAGTGCAGAAACTGCGGGTGATGCAACAAGAAATTGATCAGCTGAAGAACCGATTGAAATTATACGAGAGTTAGAAGTAATATATGGATACCTAAGGTGTCGTATGATCTTTCACCTTTTTGAGCTGAATGGAAAAGATAATATTAACAATTCCGGCGATGATGAAAGCAAATGCTGTCCACCCCACGATAGTGGCGATGCCAATAATAGGGTTGAAAATCATGCTCAGACCAAAGATTACCGTTAATATGCCTCCAGCGAGTACCCACCCCCATCCTTTAATTGATAAACTGTTCAATTGGAACGCATAACTGCTTAATGAAGCTCCCAATAATAAGATATAGAACCCTACAATAAAAGGGAGAACGCTCATCGACAATCCCGGATATAGGAGTAGAACAAAGCCAAGTATGACATCTAGCATACCTGCCGCCAGCGTCCACCCCCAGCGATGTAGATGTTTCCTGTTTCCAATGGCAAATGAAAGCTCCATAATACCATTAACAAAGATTAATACGCCGAAAAAAATAGCTAACCCTAAATAACTCGTTAATGGGTTTGAGATCGTATAAAAACCTGCTATCAAGAGCAAAATGCCAATAAGTGTGAACAACCACCAATTTTTGATGTCATTCTTGATTTGCTGTACTAAGGATGCCATGATGATACTATTTAATGAAGAGACAAGATGTAGCTCATGTGTACTGTGTTACAAAAGTAAGGGGTATTGAATGTCAATAGATTTATAACAAACACTTCTTTTAATGTGTTTGATCACTGATGCGATTTTTGTCAAATTATTGCAAACAATGCTTTAAGTATTAGATCAGGTACTGTCCATTATACATTCATGCCTCATAAAATTCCATCGGTAGCCCGTCAGGGTCTTCAAAAAAGGTAAAACGTTTGCCGGTGATTTCGTCTGTACGTACGGGTTCGCAAGAGATATCTTGACTGTTTAATGCATCAACAGCCTGCTCGAGATTGTCAACGCTGAAAGCCAAATGTCGCAAGCCGCAAGCTTCGGGTCTACTGGTACGTCTCGGTGGAGCAGGAAAGGAAAAGAGCTCAATGGTATATTGGTCGTTAAGCGACAAATCAAGCTTGTAGGATTTTCTTTCTGCACGATAAGTCTCTTTTAAGATATTGAAACCCAGAATTTGTGTGTAGAAATGCTTGGATTTTATATAATCTGAGCAGATAATGGCAATATGATGTACGCCTTTAATAAATGGGTGTTTCATGTAGTTATGTTTAGCTTATTTTTGGGAGCAATAAAACGTTTTTTTATTGCCTGAAGGTAACATTCTTATTAATCTTGTAATATTATAATAAATTTCTTTTCAAAGCTTTATTTTAGTACTAAATAATCAATTTAATATGCGAAAAATACTACTTTTTTATTGTTTGTTTCTTTATGTATCCGCATTATTTGCCCAAGAAACCTATCCGGTTAATGGTTCTTATGATGAGCGGCCGAGGAAATATGCGTTTATTAATGCTACCATTGTGACGAAAGCCGGTGAAACGGTAGAAAATGGAACCATGCTTGTAAATGGGCAAACCATTGAAGCTGTTGGGAGTGGGGTGAAGGTTCCCAAGGGATATATTACCGTTAATTTGGAAGGTAAATATATCTATCCATCTTTAATCGATCTTTTCTCAACTTATGGATTGCCTGAAACTAAATCGGAGCAGCCTGCTTTTGGCAGAAGTGCGCCAGTGCTTACTTCGACGAAAAAGGGAGCATATGCCTGGAATGAAGCTATACGGCCCGAAATAAGGGCAGTTGATCTATTTTCTGTAGATACCAAAAGTGCAGGAGAACTCAAGAAGATCGGTTTCGGAGCTGTACAGGCGGTGTTAAAAGATGGTATTGCCAGGGGGAGCGCTTTGTTTACCACATTGGCAGAAGATAAAGAGAATGAAATTATCATAAAACCGGAAGTTGGTGCACACTATTCTTTTGATAAAGGAACCGCGAAAACATCTTACCCATCATCGTTAATGGGTAGCATAGCCTTATTGAGACAGACTTATTACGATAGTGACTGGTACAAAAATCAGCATAAAGAATATAATATCTCATTAGATGCTTTTGATCGTTTGCAATCCCTGCCGCAGTTTTTTGAAGTAAGTGATGTGTTAGACATTCTGCGTGCGGATAAGGTGGCGAAAGAATTTGAAAAAAAATATATTATAAAGACAAGTGGCAATGAATACCAACGTATTCAGGACGTGAAAGCCACGGGATCAAACCTTATTGTTCCCTTAAATTTTCCAAAGGCTTATGATGTGGAAGATCCCGCTGCTGCGGATCAATTGTCGCTTGCGCAGTTAAAACATTGGGAATTGGCGCCGGCCAATCCATCGTATCTGGAAAAGGCAGGTGTTCCATTTGCGTTGACGGCCGATGGATTGGAGAATGTTCGTGACTTTTGGCCAAACTTACGTAAGGCCATTAAGTATGGTTTGAGTGAAGAGCAAGCTTTACGTGCGCTGACTGAAACTCCTGCCTCATTTTTGGGGTTGACGGAACGGTTGGGAAGTTTGGAAAAAGGAAAGCTGGCAAACTTTATCATTACTTCCGATTCGTTATTTAAAGAAGGAAATGTTATTTATGAAAACTGGATACAAGGGAAAAAGTATATCGCCAATACGCTCGATTTTAAAGATATTCGAGGAGCGTATACATCTACCATCGATGGTTTTGGCAGTACCACTTTACATGTGGGAGGAAAGCCAGCAAAATATGAAGCGCATATCATTAAAGTAGGTGACACGACCAAAACGAAAGTTAACGTGATTCGCGATGGAGATCTACTGACCTTCAGTTTCAACCCCAAAGGAACCAAGGGAAGTTTCCGCATCAGCGGATATATCAGTGAAGAAGAGCCCCTGCAGTTTAGCGGTGATCTGATAAAACCGGATGGAAATGTGGTCGCATGGCAAGCATCTTATAGTCAACCGTACCGCGATAGCTCAGCTAAAAAGCCAGAAGATGGTTCTTTGGAATTGGGGAAAGTACTCTACCCTTTTGTTGCTTTTGGACATGAGGAGCCGTTAAAACAGGAAAGTGTTCTCCTGAGAAATGCAACGGTATGGACCAATGAGGATGAGGGTGTTTTGGAAGAAACAGACCTGTTGTTAGTAGATGGCAAGATTCGGCAAATCGGTAAAAATTTAGCTGCGGGAGGCGCGACGGTCATCGATGCTACAGGTAAGCATATTACTGCTGGCATCATTGATGAACATTCTCATATCGCAATTTCAAGAGGTATTAATGAAGGAACACAGTCTGTTACCTCTGAAGTCAGAATAGCTGATATCATTAACTCTGAGGATGTGAACATTTACCGCCAGTTGGCAGGAGGAGTTACCGCTTCACATATTCTCCACGGTTCGGCAAACTCGATAGGAGGACAATCGCAATTGATTAAGCTGCGATGGGGGAAATCGCCTGAAGAACTTAAGTTTGGCGGTAACGACGGTTTCATTAAGTTCGCCCTGGGCGAGAACGTCAAACAGAGCAATTGGGGCGACGTAGCGCGTGTTCGTTTTCCACAAACACGAATGGGTGTAGAGCAGGTGTATGTAGACGCCTTTACCCGTGCCAAAGAATATAAGACAAAACTAGCAGATAAAAATAGTCATACCCGTCGGGACCTGAAGTTGGATGCCCTGGTAGAAATTTTAGATAATAAGCGTTTTATTACCTGCCATTCGTACGTACAATCGGAGATCAATATGCTCATGCACGTGGCCGACAGTTTAGGGTTCAAGATCAATACCTTCACCCATATCTTAGAAGGCTATAAAATGGCTGATAGGATGGCGTCTAGAAGTATTGCAGGAGCTACTTTTGCCGACTGGTGGGCTTACAAGATGGAAGTACAGGAAGCAATCCCCTATAACGCCTACCTCATGGAGAAACAAGGAGTAGTGACGGCCATCAATTCGGATGACGCAGAAATGGCACGTAGATTGAACCAAGAGGCTGCAAAAATTGTCAAATATGGCGGTTTAAGTGAAGAAGATGCATGGAAAATGGTAACGCTAAATCCAGCGAAAATGCTTCATATTGATGATCGTGTGGGTAGTCTAAAGGCAGGTAAAGATGCCGATGTTGTGGTGTGGAGCGATAACCCGCTTTCTATTTATGCAAGAGCAGAAAAAACGTTTGTAGACGGGGTGAAATATTGGGACAGCGAGGCCGATGAAATGATCAGGGAAGATCAGAAGAAGGAGAAAGCACGAATAATAGCTAAATTGCTGGACGAAAAAGGTAAAGGAGCTACCACCCAAAAAGCAAATGCAAGCCCTACGTTTATTTATCATTGTGAAACCTTAGAAGAAGATGCTGTTGATATGGATACCATGCACAGCCATAATTAATTTATACGATGAAGGATCATATCATAAAATATATTTTTAGTGCGGCAGTTCTGTTTGCTGTATGCACTGTCGCCGTTGCGCAACCTACTATTTACCCGGCCAAACCGCAACAAAGTACAATAAGTGTTCGTGGTGCAACTATTCATGTTGGAAATGGTCAAATCATTCAACAGGGAACACTGGTTTTTGAAGATGGAAAAATCATATATGTAGGCGAAGGCGCAGATGCCCCAGAAGCAGAGCATACCATTGATGCCCAGGGTAAACATGTCTACCCTGGATTTATCGCTCCTGTAACCAACCTTGGGTTGGTAGAGGTGGAGTCTGTGAGGGCGACGGTAGATTATGCTGAAGTAGGAGAAAATAATGCGCATGTACGATCGCTTATCGCGTATAATGCCGATTCAAAGGTAATTAACACACTTCGCTCGAACGGTATACTCTTAGCACAAGTTACCCCACAGAGTGGGCTGGTTTCCGGACAATCATCGGTTGTGCAGTTGGATGCGTGGAATTGGGAAGATGCGGTCTATTTAAAGGACGATGCCGTGCATGTTAACTGGCCTACTGTTCGCTTTTCGCGTTTTGGATCAACCAATGTAGAAGAGCAGAAGGATCGTATCAAACGGGAACGTGTTTTGTTGGAGGATTTTTTGGCAGATGCAAAAAGTTATGCCAGTGGAGATCAGAAGGTGTTTAACGCACGTTTGGATGCCTTTAAAAAGGTATTCGAGGGGAGTAAAAAAGTGATGGTACATGCTGATAAGAAAAATGACCTGATAGCTGCCATACAACTTTTTAAACGTTATGCTATTACACCTACCCTAGTTGGTGCGCAGGAAGGACACTTGATTGCGCCCTTTTTGAAGGAGCATGGGGTAAATGTTATTATCCATCAGGCGCATGCGCTTCCAGGTAAGGATGATGATGATGTGAACCTACCTTATAAACAGGCTAAGCTGCTGACAGATGCAGGTGTGCTTGTCGCTTATGGAATGGATGGTTTTTGGCAGCAACGTAATTTACCTTTTATGGCAGGTACCGCAGCGGCTTTTGGTTTAGATAAGGAGGCGGCTCTTGCCACTATTACGTTGAACACAGCTAAAATTTTAGGAGTAGACGATAGAACGGGTAGCCTAGAGCAGGGAAAAGACGCAAACTTTTTCATTGCAGACGGAGATGCGCTTGATATGCGCGGAAATCAGTTGGAAAAGGCTTTTATTTTGGGAAAGGATGTCAATCTTGACAATCTCCATAAACAACTGTTTCAGCGCTACGAACATAAATATAGTCAGAACGATTAGCGGCTTGCCTGGAAATAAAAAAAACATGCGTTCAATAGTATAAACGCATGTTTTTTTGCTGAGATGAAGTTGTTTGATGCTTACTTATGAGGATACATCCCGCAATGTGAATTAAAAACCGTATCTTTGCGTTTTACATATTCCACAAATAATTGCATTTTCATTTTGTCATTTAAAGAACTTGATCTCATCCCCCCTTTACTAAAGGCCCTGGATGAGGAGGGGTATCAATCACCAACCCCGATACAGCAACAGGCTATTCCTGTTGTATTAAAAGGAAGTGATCTATTGGGTTGCGCGCAAACGGGTACTGGTAAAACGGCTGCGTTTTCACTGCCCATATTGCAGCAGTTGTCGCAGCAGTCATCTAAAGATAAAGGAGTTAAGGCGTTAATCTTGACGCCAACACGGGAACTAGCAGTGCAGATCGATCAGAGTATCGATACCTATGGTAAATTTTTATCATTAAAGCATCAAGTGGTGTTCGGTGGGGTAAACATCAATACGCAAATTGCGGCCCTACGAAAAGGAACAGATGTGCTAGTAGCTACGCCGGGTCGATTATTAGACCTGATCAACCAGCGGGTGGTCTCCTTGAGTGCTATCACGCATTTTGTGTTGGATGAAGCGGATCGGATGTTAGATATGGGTTTTATCCATGATATCAAGAAATTGATTGCATTGCTCCCCGTAAAAAGACAAACATTGTTCTTCTCGGCAACGATGCCTCCGGAAATCGCGAAACTTGCGCATACTATTCTAAAAAATCCGATAAGGGTGGAAGTTACTCCGGTGTCGTCAACTGCCGAAAAAATTAGTCAATTCGTCTATGCGGTAGAGAAAACGAATAAACCGAAATTGTTGGTTCACCTATTAAAAACAGAGGTTAAAGATCATGTACTGGTTTTTACACGTACGAAATACGGGGCGGATCGCTTGGTGAAAACGCTAAACAAGCATCGGATTGAAGCATTGGCTATACACGGGAATAAGTCGCAAAACGCCAGACAAAATGCATTAAACGCATTTAAATCGGGGAAATTAAAAGTGCTTATTGCGACAGATATTGCCGCTAGAGGCATCGATGTGGACGAATTGAAATATGTGATCAATTTTGATTTGCCGAATGAACCCGAAACCTACGTGCACCGTATTGGCAGAACGGGTAGGGCTGGTGCAAGAGGACAGGCACTATCATTCTGTGATGTAGAGGAAAGGGCTTATCTGCAAGATATAAGCAATCTGATCAATCAAGTGATTCCGGTCAATAACGAACATCCGTATCCCGTGAAAGATTTATTTGTGGCCGTCCCAACGCCGAAACGTGTAACAAAGGAGAAGGCAACAAAAAATAAAAAAAATTTTCAAAGGAATAAAAAAAGGCCTTATAGGAATCATCAGCGATGATTTTTGTTGCAGAGTTATGAATAAATGATAAATAAAATCATTTAAGGTGGAATAGATGGATTAATATACTTACCTTTGTTTAATTATCAATAAATTCAATACAATGCAAGAAGGAGTAGTAAAATTCTTTAATGAAACAAAAGGGTTCGGTTTCATCGTTCCTAATGATGGTGGATCTGAAATTTTTGTTCATTCATCAGGTCTTATCGATTCTATTCGTGAGAACGACAGCGTATCTTACGATGTAGAGCAAGGAAAAAAAGGCTTAAATGCGGTAAATGTTAAAGTTATCTAAGATAGTAATAATATAAATCGTGTAGAGCCGCCCCAATTGGGCGGCTTTTTATTTTTAGCAGGTTTTAAAAATATTAATACAGTTCCTGATCAGAAATAATTTACCTAAGTTTTATCTATAAAAGTAAGCGCTGAACAGCGGATGAAAGATCGATAATTTGTTTTTAACGGTATTCGTGAATGCAAAGCATTTTATCTAAGTTTGCACTTATGAATGAGGAGAAATCATTAAATTTCCTAGAGGAAATTATTGAAGAAGATATACGAAATGGGAAAAATGACGGGAGGGTACTTACCCGTTTTCCGCCTGAGCCCAACGGATACCTGCATATTGGGCATGCAAAATCCATTTGCTTAAATTTTAGTTTAGCTCAGAAGTATAAGGGTAAAACTAATCTGCGTTTTGACGATACAAATCCTATTACAGAAAATGTGGAGTATGTGGAAAGTATTAAAAACGATATTAGGTGGTTGGGTTTTGCGTGGGAAAAAGAGCTCTACACTTCCGATTATTTTGATACCCTTTATCAATATGCGATTGAGCTGATTAAGAAAGGATTGGCTTATGTAGATGATAGTACATCCGATGAAATAGCAGCCAGCAAAGGCTCCCCTACCGAGCCGGGTAAACCAACGCCCTATCGTAGCCGTTCAGTTGAAGAAAACTTACAGCTTTTTCAGGAGATGAAGGAAGGCAAATACCCAGATGGTAGTAAAGTGTTGCGGGCAAAAATTGATTTGGAAAATCCCAACATGCATATGCGTGATCCTTTGCTATATCGTATTAAACACGCGCACCATCACCGTACTGGCGATAAATGGTATATCTATCCAATGTACGATTTTGCGCATGGTCAAAGTGATTCCATAGAAAAGGTTACACATTCGGTATGCACCCTGGAGTTTGTTCCACACCGGCCCTTGTACGACTGGCTTATTAACCACATAGGGATTTTCCCTTCCAAGCAATATGAGTTTGCGCGTTTGAACATGACTTATACAGTGATGAGTAAACGGCGCTTGTTACAGCTGGTTAACGAAAAGCACGTGGAAGGATGGGACGACCCCCGCATGCCCACCATTAGTGGTTTACGTCGACGGGGATATACACCAGCCAGTATTCGTAACTTTTGCGAACGTATAGGTATCGCAAAACGTGAAAATGTAATCGATGTGGGGCTGCTTGAATTCTGTATTCGGGAAGACTTGAACAAAACGGCCTGGCGTAGGATGGCGGTGCTAGATCCCATAAAGTTAGTGATTACCAATTATCCGGAAGGGCAGGAAGAGATTTTGCATGGCGAGAACAACCCCGAAGTTGAGGGTGGGGAAGGCGGTCGGAATATACCATTTAGTGGAGCACTTTGGATAGAGAGGGAGGATTTTATGGAGCATGCGCCTAAGAAGTTTTTCCGATTGGGTCCGGGCTTAAGTGTACGCCTGAAAAATGCTTATATCGTTACCTGTGATGAGTTCGAAAAAGATTCGAAAGGCAATATCACTACAATATATTGCCGTTACATCCCAAACTCCAAGAGTGGTGAAGATACCAGTGGCCTAAAAGTAAAAGGAACTATCCACTGGGTAAGTGTACCGCACGCGAAGACGGCGGAAGTTCGTTTGTATGACAGATTATTCCAAGCAGAAAACCCCTTAGATACGGAAGGTGATTTCAAAGAGTCGATTAATCCAACTAGTTTACAAATACTTGAAAAGGTATACATCGAACCTGATTTGTTAAATGCGGTGCCAGGAAAAGGATATCAATTTATTAGAAAGGGCTATTTTACCTTAGACACCCGGTCTAAGCCTGATCATTTGGTGTTTAATCGCACGGTAGGACTTAGAGATACCTGGGCAAAAGAAGCAAAGAAGAACGGATAAGCAAACCTATTGGCTTATCCATTACTTTTCTTTAAGTATAAATTATAAAGTACGCTCAAAGCAAAGGGAGTCCATTCTGCTGAGAGTTCCGTTTGAATGAAATGCCTTTTAAAAGCGATAATAGCTGCGGAGGCATTTCTTGTATCATAACCTAATATCCTTAAGCCATCCATTGGATTGAAGGATGATGGAGGGTTTTGCAATACCTCGTCATACCATAAACCAAAACCTTTTTCGGCCAATAGCTTCCAAGGAAAATTGGAGCTGGGATCAATTTTTCGGCCGGGCGCAACATCTCCATGTCCTATAAAGTTCTCGGTAGGAATTTTATAATTTGTTTTCAAGGTGTCTAGAAGCACCAATAGGTTATTGATCTGGGGTTCGGTATAGGGCTCCGTTCCGTTGTTATCTAGCTCGATGCCCAACGATATAGAGTTTAAATCGGTTACTCCTCCCCAGCGTCCGTCGCCCGCGTGCCAGGCGCGTAAATAGTCGTTTAGCAGTTGGTATACCTTGCCTGCTTTGTCAATAATATAATGCGCACTGACCTGCGAATGTTCTACGGTAAAGGTGCGTAAAGTTTGCTGAATGCTATCCTGTGCCGTGTGATGTAGCACAACAAAGTTGGGTCGCCGCATATTGAAATTAACGGTGCCAACCCATTCGAATTCGTTTCTTTGTCCTTCCAAACCCGGAGCAGGCAGTGCTGCGGCCGCCAGGAACTGCGGACTAGGTAATGGCTGGGTGATGACCTCTGCCAACTCTTCTACCTGTCTTTCATATACCTTATTGCTGTCGGCAAATTGCTTTTTAGACGCACAGGCGCTGGTTAACGCCGCGATAGCACTAACAAAAACACATAAACTTCTCACTAAACGCATTATCTCGGGAATTTATAAGAAATGCCGATACCTATTAACTGAGAGCGTTGTAAGGTATTGGCGAATGTCTGATCTGGAATTTGCAAAGGATCATACAATAAGGTTGCGTTAAACATCACACTGATCACCCGGGAAACTCGAGCCGTTAAAATAGCGTCTAAACGATGGCGGGCATTGCGAAACTCTTCATAATTGGCAAAGAATTCGTATTGTGCTTTCAGATGGAGCATGCTGGATAAGTCTCTATCGGTAGTAGCCAATATTTGAAAAGCCAACTCATTCCGAAACGTGCCTGGAAAAGGCACACCGAATCGAGCTTCAGGGGGAAGATCAAGTGGGCTTTCGGGTAATAAAACTTCATCATCTAAAACAAAGGTTTGTCGGGCTGTACCGGTACCGAAACGGATAGACGAGAATTGATCCGGTTTATATTCCAAACCTAGAGATTGTGTTAGATAACCCGGTGCCATAAAATTGGAGATTCGTTGCACGCGCGTATCAACACCCGCTCGATTTTCATACCGCCAACCTACGTCAAACTGTGTTTCGAAGGTTAAGGCAGCAAAAAAGCCCCATTTAGGTGCGAATTTTAGCGAGAATTTATTATCCCACCAGATACGGTCTTGACTTTTACGGGATAATTGGTTCTCATTTTGTACCACGCCATAGCGCAAATCCATCTCTGAGATAAAAGTTTTATTATCCCGGGTATAATCCCACTTGGTATTAAACATGGATCCTAGCGATATGGAGTTTACCCCTCCATTGTTGAAGTTATCACTAAAAGTGGCCTGATTGGCATTAATAGAAAAGGTTGTCCAATTTCGCCAATAGTTGATCTTTAAATTAAGGTCTGGACCTTGGATGTCCAAATCATGGATAGACATCTGTGGTGTGCGTACGGGTAGGCTGTTTTTCTCAGGTGCCTGCCGAAGTTCGTCCAAGTTGTAGTCCTGCGCCCGGAGATCTAAGGCGGCCACGATAAAAAAAAATAAAATAATTAGGTATGATTTCTTCATCTGTCTATCTTTTGATAGCTGGAAAATTTAACACATAAACTCCCGGCAAAATTAACTACAAACTTAGATAAAAAGCTTCTCAAATACAATGTATCGCGGCGATGAAACAAAGTGTATCTAAACACTTCCCCCTCATGACTTGGCGTTACAGGCTAAATATAAGTTTCTTTGTAGCAAGAATAATGCCCTAATTTGGTTTTAATCTCTCGATTTCCACTTTTTCCGTTTTTGGCGATTTTCTCGGAAGGGGTTGCAAACGGTATGCGCCGGGGTTTTTTCGGTACATATTATATGAAGACTGTATATATTTTCCCAATTCGTAATCGTTAGCTTGCATGATGAAATGATAGGTCGGCCGGTATTGCTGCATAAAATCTTCCAAAGCACCACCGCTGAGGTTGGTAAGTTGTCTGACCACGGCTTGTGTGAAACGCGCATCGATAACGTTATTTTCGTACTCCCGTTGGATCATATCTTGAAGGAAGCGTGCATTTTTCCCTCTTCTACTGAGGAGTGAGTACAAGGCATCGATACTGAGGCCGGCACCCGTTGGTCCCGCAGAAAATAAACTGCCGGGGTTTCCTTCCTTATAGGCAGAGCTATAGTCTCTTTTCCGTTCTTCGAGTATTTGTTGTGGCGATCGCCTGGCCACAATGCTTACTTCATCTAACCATATAGTGGCGCGGCTGAGGTTGAAGATAATAACGGGTTTTTCACTATGGACAACCGTTGTATCAGAATGATAGCCTTTAACAACAGCTATCAAGGTATCGCCAGGATTTGCCTTGATGGAAAATTCCCCTCTTTTATTGTTGTACCGCATTTCGTCATTTGCCATATTATAAATATAAACCCGGGGCACACGCTGTTTCGTATAAGTGTCGAATACAATGCCTTCCATCTCTTGCGCGTAGAGATCGGTAGTTCCTATAAATAGCAAAACGATTATGGCTGTAAGAATTTTCAAGTTAGCAAAAATACATAGCGTTAGTGTCAATAAAAAGGTCTTTTACACTTTTTAACAGAAACTTCGCTAAAATTAGGTGTTTATTTCGAAACCAATAAAAGCTGACCAACAACTAACTCTTCGTCTGTTAAGCTGTTGATGGCTTTTAAATCTTCTACCGTCAACCCGTACTGTTTACTGATATTATACACCGTTTCTCCACGTTTTACTTCATGAATTTTCATTTCTAATGGTGGTTTAGCTACTTCTTGCTCCTGTTCTTTCGGTATGTTTTCAGCAATTTCTACCAGTACACGCTCTTCTCGATTTATTTTTTCGGGCACTTTTTCTCCTTGGTCAAATTGATGTAAGCCATAACGTTCAATCAAGTCAATAAGTAGCTCGGCATAACGTGGATTGGTGGCATATCCTGCTTTTTTTAATCCCCGGGCCCAGCTAACATAGTCGTTTTTATCCAGTTCAAATAGCGCAGCGTAGCGTTTGCGAAGCAAAAATTCAGAATGGTCCCTAAACGATTCTTCAGCAGAGCGGTAGACCCTGAAGCAATCATCTATATTATCGTCGTCTTTTAAGAAAGAACCGCCTCTCCAGTCAGCTGTACATTTAATACCAAAATGATTGTTAGCCTCGCGGGCTAGTGCGCTATTGCCGTTGGCAGACTCCAGCAATCCCTGAGCCAATGTAATACTAGCCGGTATGCCATACGTGTTCATTTCCTGGATGGCAATACCTTGATATTTGCTGATGTAGTCTTGCGCAGAAGCACTGATTATAGGAGAGGTATTAGGTCTATGGGAATTGTTTCTCCGATCACTTGTGGTGACTGGATTTTGCCGTTTGGTTTTGGTACTTTGCAGTACCCGTTGTTTAGGAAGACAGCCAAGTAAGAACGAAAAAGAAACCAGAATCAATGCTGTCCGGAGAGCTATAAAAGTGAATTTTCTTTTTTTGTTCATAGTTTAATTTAGATTTTAATGCGTTGGCCAATTTTAAGTCTATCCGACACCAGACTGTTTTTTCTTATAATATTTTTAACCGTTGTGTGATGCCGTTTAGCAATTATGCCTAAGGTATCACCCTTTTTAACGACATAAATAGTAGGAGGTGTTTCGCTAAATGCCTTCTTTGGTAACTCAAACTCGGTGGCAATATCATCTTCCGGGACATCGTCAAGCTCAAAAAGGCGATGTTTCTTTATAAGCGCTATGATATGCGCAGCCCAAGCTTTGTTTCCGGCGTAACCGCCATGCATTATGCCGTAAGCCCACGACTGATAATCGTAAGCAGGGTATCTGTCAAACAATGTACTTAACTGTTTCCTGTTTTTTAAGTAGGCGATGAAATCGTCATAGGAATCTTTTACAGAGTTATAACCTTTATACGCCGACTTTATCTGTGTATTGCTGTTAGGTCCTTTAATGCCAAAGTGGTTATTCAGATGTACCGCAACCTTGCTGTTACCATTTGCACTTTCATGCATGGCAACAGCCAGTATAATACTGGCAGGGATACCGAACTCGCGCATGGCGCTAATTGCCCAGTCCTTGTGGTTGTCTATATAAGCATGGGCAATGTTCTGTGCAAATAATTTATTGCTAGACGTTACGAGTATAAGAAAAAAATACAGAATATTAGCAACGATCAAAGGCTTCATACACTACCGTTTTCGAATAACCAATAAGCCATCCCTAATTGGGAGGATGATTTTTTGTACAGTTTTGTCTTGTGCGATGTATTGATTCAATAAGCGTATCTGTTCGGTTTGCTTATCGTTTTCCTCCTGTGTCACTTTCCCTTTCCACAAAACGTTATCGATTAAAATTAGGCCTCCCGAACGAACCTTATCGATGACCATTTTGTAATAATTTAAATTATTTTTTTTGTCGGCGTCAATGAATACAAGGTCAAATATTTCATTTAATGTTGGGATCACCTCGAGCGCAGCGCCAATATGATAGTTGATTTGCGCTCCATAGCCTGAGGAGTCAAAGTATCGTTCTACCCGTTCGTGCAGTTCTTCGTTATTATCAATGGTGTGCAGGATGCCATTTGCTGCTAGGCCCTCAGCTAGACAGATCGTAGCATACCCTGTAAATGTGCCAATTTCTAGGATAGATTGCGGATTGACCAAGGTGCTGAGCAAGCTTAATACGCGACCTTGATAATGCCCCGAAATCATGTGGGGCATAGTTTCCATGAGATGCGTTTCTCTGCCAATTTGTTTTAATAGCGCAGATTCTGCATCACAGGTACTGGTCAAGTAGGTTTCTAGTCGGCTATCTAAGATCTCCATAAAGCAAAAATATGTTTTTTAACTATTTAAATAGTGAACTTTCCATAAAACTTTGCAGGATAATAACAGCAGATACGCTGTCAACCAAGCTCTTCTCCTGCCTTTTAGAACGTTTTAAACCGCTTTGTGCAATAGTGGCTGACGCTATTTTGGAAGTAAAGCGTTCATCAATAGTGTGAATCTGAATGGACGGGAATGTTTTCTTCAACAAACGGATAAACCCCCTGATATGCATGGCAGATTGTGAATCGCTTCCGTCCATTTGTTTGGGCATACCTACTACAAAGGCCTCCACTTGCTCGCGTGTCAGGTAATCTTTTAGGTACTGAATAATCGCATTAGGGTGAATGGTGTCTAGGGCGGTGGCGATAAGCTTTAGCGGATCGGTAACTGCAATACCTATCCGTTTCGTTCCATAATCAAAAGCCATTATTCGCATAATTTGTTATTTTTGAAGTTTACTATATGCGGGCAAAGATACGTAATTGGTAGGGGAGTTGAATGTGCAGAAAGCTTCATTAACCTAACTGTTCGAACGAATGAGAAAGCCCTTATAACGGAAAACGAGAATAACATGCAATTTAAAGATATAATTGGGCAGGAAAAGGTGAAAGCACACTTAATACGTACGGTGCAAGAGAATCGGGTCAGTCATGCACAACTCTTTTTGGGACCGGAGGGGAGCGGTAGTTTAGCTTTAGCTTTAGCTTATGCGCAGTACATAAACTGCGAGCAAAAAGAGGCTGATGATAGCTGCGGACAATGTAGCGCTTGTAGAAAATATGCAAAACTGATTCACCCCGATCTACATTTTTCCTATCCTTTTTTTGCTGCGCATAAAGAAGATACAGCAAGTACTTTTATAGAACAGTGGCGAACGACTTTTCTGTCTAATCCATATTTAGGAATGGAAACATGGAGAGCCTGTTTTGATGCCGGTAATAAACAGGCTAATATTAATATAGCCGAATGTCATCACATCATTCAGAAATTAAGTTTGAAGGCGTTCGAAGCTCCTTACAAGGTGTTGATTATGTGGTTACCTGAATATCTGGATAAAGAAGGTAATACATTGCTGAAACTTATTGAAGAACCACCTCCCGGAACCTTGTTTCTTTTAGTCGCACAAAATCAGGATCAGCTGCTCAATACCATTATTTCAAGAACTCAGCTGGTCAAGGTGAATGCGTTGGATCGGGAGTCTTTGATTAACTACCTTGTTCACCGAAAAGAATTATCGGTTGATAAGGCCAGGCAGCTGTCTTATATCAGTGGCGGTAATATGCAACTCGTGCTTGCACAGCTTACCGAAGAAAATTCGAGCAACCATTTTGATTTGCTGGTACAATGGTTACGCCTGTGTTTTGGAGCAAAAGTTTTGGATATACTAAGCCTGGTAGATGATAATTTATCAAAATTAGGCCGTGAAAATCAAAAAAGTTTTTTACTTTACGCTATCCATATCATGCGGGAAGTTATCCTTTATAAAGAAGGAGTAGCCGAATTGGTACATCTTCCGGATGCTGAAATGACCTTTGTTGAGCGGTTCAGTCCACTTTACAGTACAGAAAAGTTGGAAGCATGTGTGCGTATTTTTGAAAAGACGGGTTATCATATAGAACGAAATGCAAATCCTAAAATCTTATTTTTAGATGTATCTTTGCAATTAGTTTTATTATTTAAACACTAAACGTTCCCGGCATTGCTGGGACTCAATATATATTATGGGATGTGATAATTGCTCATCCGGAGGTGGGTGTGCGCCCGCCGGTTGCCAAAGCAATGGGTCGTGTATGACCAACGGATGTAATAAATTGGATGTTTACGACTGGCTGAATCATATGGATATGCCAGCAAACTATATACCTTTTAACGTCGTAGAAGTAAGGTTTAAAGGCTCTAAGAAGGATTTTTATATAAATTCAGAAAATCTTTACTTGGAGATGGGAGAGCCGGTGGCCGTTGAAACAGCTACCGGAGGATATGATGTTGGTTTTGTTTCCCTAACAGGAGAGCTTGTGCGGTTACAATTGAAAAAAAACAAGCTAGAACCCTCTGCTATTGAAAAGAGGATTTTTAGAAAAGCGACGGCTAATGATATGGATAAATATCAAGCAGCAAAAGATCTTGAATGGGAAACGATGCATCGTGCACGTAAATTAGCGCTGGATCTTGGGCTTTCTATGAAGCTAAGTGATGTAGACTATCAGGGAGACAAAACGAAAGCTACTTTTTATTATACCGCTGAAGGGCGTGTGGACTTTAGAGAATTGATCAAAAAGATGGCAGAGGCCTTCAGAATCAGAATAGAAATGCGACAAATAGGTATGCGGCAGGAAGCCAGTCGATTGGGAGGGATCGGTTCCTGTGGTAGGGAGCTCTGTTGTTCTACTTGGCTTACTGATTTTAAGACCGTATCAACAGCCGCGGCGAGATATCAAAACCTATCATTGAATACGTTAAAATTAGCGGGGCAATGTGGAAAGCTGAAGTGCTGTCTCAATTATGAGCTGGACACCTATATGGATGCGTTGAGGGACATTCCCAATGATATTGAAAGGCTAGAAACAAAAAGAGGGGTAGCGAGATTACAGAAGACAGATATCTTTAAACGCATGATGTGGTTCTCCTATCCGGATGACGAAAATTGGATTCCATTGTTGATAGACCGCGTGAAAGAAATTGCGCATGGAAATAAAGAAGGGTTTAAGCCGGAAGACCTGATTGAGATTCAAGAAGAAGAGATCAAAGAAGAAGTCAAAACAGTTAAATATGACTACGAGAATGTAGTGGGGCAGGATAGTTTAACGCGTTTAGATGAAAAGAATAAAAAGAAGAAACGTTCTTCAGGAAGAAAAAGAAATAAAAATAAACAACAATCTACTGACGGAAAAGCAGTTCAAAAGTTGAATGACGGCCAGGGAAAAGTCGAAAAAGGACAGAGAAGACCGAAAGCTGAAGACAGTGGTGTAAAAAAAGGTGCTGGTAAAACAGCAGAGGAAGGTAAACCAAAAAATAATAGAAGACGTTACAGAGGAAAGAAGGGAAACGTCAATAAAGATAGTAATACGAATAATGGTAATAATGGTGGAAAGCCTTAGATGTTCCTTAAAAAAAGAATACATTTTTGTTGCCATCATGATTATTGTTTCCGTGATGGGTGGCTGTAGCGATCAAGCGCTGCTGGATGAGTTTAAGGCTATTCCAAACCAATCATGGAACTATAGTGATATACCGACGTTTGATGTTCAGGTAAAGGATAAAGATCGAGCTTACAAGCTAAAAATAAATGTTAGAATAACTGCTGATTATCGATATGCCAATCTCTTTTTACTTGTCCATCAGAAAGGGCCAGGGATGGAGGAGTCGTTAACCAAAAGGGTGGAACTTAAAGTAGCGGATAAGGACGGTAGGTGGCTGGGTAAGGGAGCAGGTAGTTTGTATAGTTACCAAATAGCCTATGACAATAATTATTTATTTCCTGATACGGGAACCTATGCATTTAGGTTAGAGCAGAACATGCGAGATAATCCATTAAAAGGGATTAGCGATATCGGCTTTTGTGTGGAACCGCGGAATGTGCCTAAATAGGTGATTATTGGCATTATTTATGTCCTAACAAAGGAGCTTGCTTATTAGAGATGAATAGAAAAACATTTGGTCAGCCATATAGTATATTTGCTATCCTGTTTTTTCTGCTAATTGCCGTATTGTTTAATGGCTGTGTCAAACCCAGAACACCTATTGCAGAAATTTTTGTGAGGTCAACCAGTAACAGTGTGTATAAGGAGCTGAATGACGATTCGCTAAGGATACACCTCCAGCGTACCCTTCAAGCAAATTATAATCAGTTTAAAAACCCTAGATATTTGATGGGTTTTTACGCTAGCGCGGATTTTCAACCGATTCTTTTAAAGCAGTTTTACCCAGACTCCTCCGTGTTTTATTTCATCAACTACTTAGAAAAGGTTAAAGAACATGGTTTCTCGCTCAAAGATATTGGGTCTAGGAGACTGAGAAAATCCGTTGAAGATCTTTCGGATAAGCATGTGGTTACAGCTATTGATGAAGCTTATCAGCAGCTTGTTTGGACAGAGCTACTCTTTGCTGAAGCATTAACAAATTATAGCATTGCCTTGCAGTATGGTGTGCTCCATCCGATGCGTGTTTTACCTCGGTATTATATCGAAACGAAACGGCCCGATAGTCTCAGCTTTCATCAGGTGCTTAGCACAGATAATTTAGTTCGTCATCTAGATAGTATACAGCCGGATATGCCCATGTATAAAATGTTGCAACAGGCTTTAGTCGGGGCAGAACATAAAGAGAGTTCATTGGGTAATGAAGAGCAATCTGTCTCGGATAAGATGACCCTTATCGCTAACCTGGAGCGCTTACGTTGGAAGCAGGAGCGTGATAGCAGTTGGGCGGTTTTTGTTAATATCCCAGCGTACCATTTGTCTGTTGTGAAAGATCGCAAAGCGATTGTATCGATGAAAGTGGTTGTTGGAAAGGCAGGAGGGCAGGAAACTCCCGTATTACGGAGTTTGATACAGAGTGTACAGGTAAACCCTGTCTGGAATATTCCGGCGAGTATCGCTTCAAACGAGATTTTGGCACATGCACAGACGGATAAATTTTACCTTAGAAACAACGGCATAGATGTTTTTTATAAAGGCAAGAAAATGGAGGCAGCCGATAGTATAGATTGGTCGGGTTACGATAAGGAACATTTACCGTTTACCTTTAAGCAGCAGCCTGGAAGAACCAACGCTTTGGGGCAGATCAAATTTTTATTTAAGAATGGTAGCAGTGTGTATTTGCATGATACACCGGCAAAAGGAGCTTTTGGGCGAGCTACAAGAGCAGCTAGCCATGGCTGCGTAAGAGTTGAAAAACCGTTGGTATTAGCACAAGCGATTTTTGGCGAAGGGGCTAAATATGATACTATTGCGCGTGAAATGGGAAGAGATGACCCGCATGCGAAAACCATTCATTTAGATCCAAAAGTTGAAGTAGTTTTAGATTATGCCACCAGTAAATTGGACGAACAGGGGCAGTTGGTGTTCTACCCGGATATCTACAAGCTGGATACGATAGTTTATCAAGCGTTAAAGTAAGTTACCCTCGTCAGCCAACAAGGCAGAAGAATCGCCAAGCATTGTTTGGCCTGTTTCATCTTCATTGATAGAGGAGGCCATCGCCATTAAACTACGCGTTATCGGTTGTTCATTTAGCAAAGCAGATTGATAAGCACTTGATTTGCCATAGATGTACAAAACAGAACGATCTTTGATAAGATCAATGATTTTGTCTTTTAATACCTCGGAAACCGCAGGGCAGCCTTGGCTCACTCCCATACGATCTTGTCCCTTCAAAATGTTTGGACCTACATACCATGCACCGTGCATGACAATAGCCCTCGAACGAGCGTTGGAGTTAAAGCCCCTATCTAAGCCATCTAAACGAAGAGAACGCCCGTGTTTTCCCTGATATGTTTCTCCCGTAAGATAAAAACCTAAACTGCTTTGGTTGGAATTCGACCTGTTCGAAAAGCTTTTGGCTTCAGCTAGACCACTGCCGCGGCCATGCGAAACATAGGTGTTCAGTAAAATACTATCTTTTTCAACATCAATAATCCATAAACGAGGTTCCCTACTATGTAAACTTAGATCTGCAATGGTCAGAATAGAAGAAGTAGTTTTACCTTGCTCCCGTAAATTTAAGTAACCGATATATGCTTGTTTAAATACACTGCTGTCTAAAACAGGAACATTTGCATGTTGCTGGTCAAATATCGTTTCAAATTTATAGCTAACAAAAGAAAGAGCACTTAAGGCTTTTTTCTTTTCTATCGGAGATGTATTTGTTGTTGGAAATTCGGTTCGGTTGATAGAACGCCAACTAATGCTAACAATTAATGCTAAAACTGAAAAAATAAGACAAGGTAATACAATACTTTTCTTTAACTTCATAGGATCTAAATTTCTCTTAAACCATCAATACCAAAAACTTGTCGTAAAATATCAAACAACAAAACGCAAGTTCCCTGAAATTATTGCGAAGCAAATGTAAGGATAAAAATCTCAAAAGAAAATTCCTTGTAGGAAATTATTTAACTATTATGATAATAAAAACAATTATTTGACAAAAATGCTGTTTTAATAGCGATGGTGCGTGACTTTGCAACTTATCGTAAAATAAATAAAAACATTTTTCTTGAAAATTGTTAAAATACGTAAACTTAAATAGTATAGAATATTTTCTCGTAATCAATCGCGGGAGGCAGAAAACAACAAAGCACTTGAAGATGAACTATCAACATTTATTGACGGTAATAGCGAGTAATATATTAAGGGTAACCATTAATCGGGAGCAAAAGCTCAATGCTTTAAATAAAGAAACATTAATGGAACTGCACGACGTGTTAACCAAAGCCTTGTCGGATACGGAGGTAAGGGGAATAATCTTGACTGGCACGGGAGAGAAAGCTTTCGTTGCCGGGGCGGATATCCGGGAGTTTTCTGATTTTAATTCAGCTGAAGGAAGAGACTTGGCAAGTGATGGGCAAAGGAAGGTCTTTGATCTTATCCATCATGCAGAAAAGCCAATTATTGCTGCAATTAATGGTTTTGCTTTAGGCGGAGGCTTGGAACTCGCGTTGGCGTGTCATATCCGGGTGGCCAGCCATATGGCAAGAATGGGGTTGCCTGAGGTTTCGTTGGGCCTGATTCCGGGATATGGAGGAACGCAACGCTTGACACAATTGGTTGGTCGTGGAAATGCGCTGGAAATTATTCTAACGGGCAATATGATCAATGCGGAGAAAGCACTGCAGATAGGTTTGGTAAACCATGTTGTGCCGGCAGATGAAGTCATTACAAAAGCGGAAGATATTCTCGTTGATATATTGCTTCGTTCACCAAATGCCGTAGCAGCAGCAATCCGGGCGGTAAACGCCTCGCTTATTGATGGGCAGGATGGTTTTAGCACAGAAATTGAAGAATTTGGTAACTGTTTTGGTACCGCTGATTTTAAAGAAGGTGTTTCCGCATTTCTGGAAAAGCGAACACCGGTCTTCAATAAAAAATAATTAGGTAGTATCGGTTTTGTTTTTTAATTTTTCCTTTTAACTTTATGCATGTCGGCAGCTTTATTTGATCAAAAACAGCGTAATAATATCACGCTTATTATTATCATTATTCTTGGGGCTTTTATTCTTTTTTCTTTAAGTGGAATTTTTGGTGCGCTTTTGGCAACACTGGTGATGTATACGATTTTTAGACCAGTGAACATTTTCTTAATTGAACGGTGGAAATGGCGCAAATCATTGTCGGCCACTTTTATTATAATTGGGTCCTTCTTTATTATTGTCTTTCCCTTCTATGGACTCATTAATATGATAGCCAAGAAAGTAATCGCGTTAACCAGAGATCCTGAGAAAATTCAACAGACCATAAATGAGATCAATAAGTTTATGGGAGACAAATTACAGCAGCCGGACCTTATTGCAGACAATTTACAAAAAGGGGTATCTTATGCTGGAAACTTACTTACTTCCATTCTTGGGGGAGCTGCCAATTTATTGCTGGAGCTTACAGTAATGTACTTCTTGCTATACTTTTTATTTGTTGGTTATCGTGAATTCGAAAAAGGACTTTTACGCTATTCTCCTTTTCGGGATGAAAATGCCATTCGTTTCGGTATTGAGCTCCGGAACATTACGTATTCGAATGTGTTGGGGCAAGGGTTTATTGCGTTAATTCAAGGAGGAGCCGTAGCTTTGGGTTACTGGATGTTTGATTTTGCAGATCCTTTATTCTGGGGAGTAATATGTGTTATTCTTTCGTTTATCCCGCTTGTTGGCGCACCTTTGGTTTTTGTGCCTGCCTGCATCATTAAGTTTATAGATGGTGATACGTTTAATGCGGTGGCGATGCTATTGTGGGGATTTATTTTGGTAACGAATATAGACAATGTACTTCGGTTAGTTATTGCAAAGAGAGTAGGGGATATACACCCGATTATAACGATTATAGGCGTGATTATAGGGATCCCGATGTTTGGTATAATGGGATTAGTGTTTGGTCCCTTGCTGTTGTCTTATTTTCTTATTACAGTGAAAATATACGAAACAAATCGTTTGGCAGAAGTGCGTTTTAACAAAAATAATTCGGGAGACTAATTGTTGGCAAACAGTTTGCTCTATATTTTGTATTAATAAGAGGTATTTTTTATTGCCTTTGTTTGTATATATTTTATAATTTATAATTAACATTTAATTTTTGAAAGTCATGAACGATAATGGAAAAGTAGTTGCTGCTTTGCTAACAGGGTTGGCCGCAGGCGCCGCGCTAGGTATTTTATTTGCGCCTGAAAAGGGATCTGATACTAGAGATAAGTTAAGTGACTCCCTGAAGGATTTAGGAGATGCTATAAAAGAGCGTACAGCAGAACAGGTGGAACAGTTCAATGATCTAAAGGAGCGTGTGGTATCTACTGTTAAGTCGAAAGTAAAAAAAGGAGAAGCTGAAATTGAAGAAGCTCTTGAAGAGCACGCTTGAATATAAGTCTAATCCGCTAAGGGTGTGGAGATTTTTACACCCTTAGTGGAAATAAACCGTATATGGAAGATAAAAAATTTTCAATAAAAGGTGTCATACAAAAGCTGAAAGAATATGTTGAGAATTATACAAATTTAGCTTACCTCAAAGTTGTTGCAAAAGTTTCTAAAATTTTGCCAGGTGTTGTAATTGGTATAATAAGCCTCTTATTTTTATTTTTCGTGGTGTTTTTCCTGAGTATAGCATTTGCGCTCTTTATAGGAGAGCTTTTAAATAGTTACGCTTTAGGCTTCGCACTCACGGGGGCACTCTTCATATTACTGATTTTATTGATTATCCTTTTCAAGAATTCAATTAAGAGAGGTGTTTCGGCTATTTGTATTCGTACCCTCGTAAGCTTACGTAATGATGAAGACGACTAAAATTACCAATTTGAATGAATTGCACGCCGAAATCGTTAGGCTTAAGCTTCTTAAAACTGAACAGGAGGCTTATTTAGGAGATCAGTTTGCCTTACTGAGAGATAAAGTAAATAAGCCGTTCCAGATGGTGCAAAATGTATTTTCTTTTTTCCCTATGGGAAAAGGCAATATTGCTGACAAGTTTAGCAAGAAACAAGGCTTTCGCGAAGATTGGTTAACAAAAACACTTAGGATAGGTCTACCTTTTCTACTGAACCGTATTTTCTTTCGGAAAGCTGGTTACTTTAAGCGACTTATGTTAGGTCTGGTGTCTACTCAAGCTGCTGGTTTTTTGAATAAAGACCGGTTGGCTCAAGGAATAGATGCTATAACTTCTTGGCTAAAAAAGAAACCAAAAAACGGGGTTAGTAGCCCCGTGGCCACCGGTAGGAAAAAAAACCGAAATGATTATAATTTTGGTATTCCTCCGGATAGCGAAACATATTGATGCTATTCGTTAGCAGGGATTTGCAGAATATGGGCAATAGCCTTGTAAACCCGCAAAAAGAAAGCCGTTGCTCTTTTATAAGAACAACGGCTTTTTGTATTGGTGAAAATGTATTTTACTACATCATGCCGCCCATGCCACCACCCATAGGAGGAGCACCAGCTGCGCCAGCTTTTTCTTCTTCTGGCTCATCGGCTAATATACATTCAGTAGTTAACAACATCGCGGCAATGGAAGCTGCATTTTCTAAAGCAACACGTGACACTTTAGTTGGATCAATTACCCCAGCACCGATCAAATTCTCGTATTTATCAAAACGAGCATTATATCCGTAGTCTGCAGAACCTTCTTTTACTTTTTGAACGACGATCGAACCTTCAATACCGGCGTTGTTGCAAATAGTCCGTAATGGTTCTTCGATTGCGCGTTTAATGATGTTGATACCGGTTGTTTCGTCTTCGTGATCACCTTTAAGATTCTCAAGAGCTTCAATAGCACGAATAAATGCGACACCACCTCCAGCTACGATACCTTCTTCAACGGCAGCGCGTGTAGCATGTAATGCATCATCCACACGATCTTTCTTTTCTTTCATTTCAACTTCTGTTGCGGCACCTACGTAAAGTACAGCAACACCACCTGCTAACTTGGCTAGACGTTCTTGTAGTTTTTCGCGGTCGTAGTCAGATGTAGTTGTTTCAATTTGTGCTTTGATCTGACCAACACGTGCTTTAATTTGTTCAGCCTCACCAGATCCGTTGATAATAGTGGTGTTGTCTTTGTCAACAACTACTTTTTCAGCCTGTCCCAAGTAAGAAAGTTCAGCATTCTCTAATTTATATCCTCTTTCTTCCGAGATAACTGTACCTCCGGTTAAGATAGCAATGTCTTCTAGCATGGCTTTGCGGCGGTCGCCAAAACCTGGAGCTTTAACTGCTGCCACTTTCAATGAACCACGAATTTTATTAACTACCAAGGTAGCTAATGCTTCACCATCTAAATCCTCTGCGATAATCAATAATGGTTTGCCGGTTTGTACCTGTTTTTCCAAAATAGGGAGCAACTCTTTCATATTGCTGATTTTTTTATCATAAATCAATATGTAAGGGTTTTCTAATTCTGCTTCCATTTTTTCTGTGTTGGTAGCAAAGTAAGGTGATAAATAACCACGGTCAAATTGCATACCTTCAACAGTTTTAACTTCTGTTTCGGTACCTTTGGCTTCTTCGACAGTAATTACACCATCTTTACCTACTTTTTCCATCGCCTCGGCAATCAGTTCGCCGATTATTTCATCATTGTTAGCGGAAATGGAAGCAACTTGTTTGATTTTACTGTTGTCTTCACCTACTGTCTGTGATTGCTGTTGTAAGCTTTCAACAACTTTGGTGACAGCTTTGTCAATACCACGTTTTAAATCCATTGGATTAGCTCCCGCTGCTACATTTTTGATACCAGCTGTAACAATAGCTTGAGCCAAAACCGTCGCCGTGGTTGTTCCGTCTCCCGCTTGATCGGCAGTTTTGGAAGCTACCTCTTTAACCATCTGAGCGCCCATGTTTTCAAGAGCATCTTTCAAGTCAATCTCTTTAGCTACAGTAACACCATCTTTGGTAATAGCAGGTGAACCGAATTTCTTTTCAATAATTACATTACGGCCTTTAGGACCTAAGGTTACCTTCACGGCGTTGGCTAAAATGTCAACACCTCTTTTTAAAGCATCACGGGCTTCTACATTATATTTTACCTGTTTTGACATAGTTTTTTGATTTTTAAATCGAGTATAACATTTTTACTTGCAGTTATACCCTAATTACTCGTTAATGAATTTAATCAGTTTTCAACTAGTACCGCACTAGATTACAGCATAGATATCAGATTCGCGCATAATTAAATACTCTTTCCCTTCATAGGTTATCTCTGTGCCGGCGTATTTACCGTACAAAACTTCATCGCCGACTTTAACAGTTATAGGCTCATCTTTTTTACCTTCGCCTACCGCAACAATAGTTCCACGTTGTGGTTTTTCTTTAGCAGTATCAGGGATGTAGATGCCTGACGCAGTTTTTTCTTCAGCAGCAGCGGCTTCTACCACTACTCTGTCTCCAATCGGTTTAATACTTAATGCCATAATTTTAATAACTTATTTTATTGTTGTTTTATTAGATTAACTTTTCGGATTTATAGAGGCACTAACTATGCCAAAATCATAAAAGCACTATTTCTTGTCATTTTTTCATTTACATGTGTCTGAATGAATATGAATTGTTTTTTTTGATGTCAGCCAGTCTGAATATTTGTCAGTCTGAATATAAAAAAATAGCATCGCCTAGGCGATGCTATTTTTTTATATTCAGACCTGAAGTGAATTAATTGGTCGAATCAGTTGCTGCTGGTTGTTCCTGTGGAGCTACTGGAGTAGGGGTAGCAGGAGATTGTAAAGGAGCACTGGGGCTTGTTGTTGGCGTGATTTGACGTTGCAGATCAATCCCTTTATTTGAACCCGAGCTCATTCCTGGATTCGTTATATTGATCAAGAGGGAAAAAACCATAATAGAAACCACCAACACCCAGGTTCCCTTTTCTAAAATATCGCCAGTGCGTTGCACCCCCATCAGGTTATTTGAACCTGCAAAATTAGAAGCAAGGCCCCCTCCTTTTGGGTTCTGGATTAAAACTACAAATACCAAGAGCACACAGGCTAAAATGGTAAGTACGATAAATAATGTATACATTTCTTTATGAGGTTAATTAATTTTACTTTCTAAGTCTTTGATACGGTCGGCAAAATAAACACTTTTTTTGGGATATTTCAAACTTAATTTCATGTATGTGTCAATCGCTTTGTGATAAAGGCCCTGTTCAACGTAGATCTGAGCCAATGTCTCTGATACAAATGTTGATTGATCTTCTGCGCTTCTGCGAGCCTTGTTCTCCAGTGTTATCTTATTGGCAGAGGGAGGCTTTATCTGCGGTTCTTCTTTGATAAACCTATCGATAATATGTTCTGTTTTATGTGAAACATTAAAGGTTACGGTTTTGCTTTCTTCTTTAACACTTAGTTTGTCTTCCGGTGATTGCAGATGAAATATATTCTCGCGAATTTGTTGATCTAATACCACGTCGTTTACATGATCTTTCAGGCGTTTCAGCGAAGGTTTTCTTTTCGTTGCGTAAGGCTGATAGGTGTCTGCATAATCCAAACGTGTTTTATGAAGCCACCAAACAAAGCTGTAGGGCATTAATTCATCGTGGTACTTCGAAACTTCTTCTGTAGTTCCCTTGCTACTGGATTCCGTATGAGCAATCTCAATAATAGGTGCGGGGAAGTCTTCCTTCAACATTTTTTCTTGCTCCGGCACGTAATCGGCAGCAGAAATTTCTTCTGTTAATGTGTCGTCCTCCGCCTTATCTGCGAGTTGTTGCCCCAATACCTGGTCTAGCTTGGAAACCGCTTCGTATTGGTGCTCGGCCTGAACGTCATTTATAGGAGGAGTGTGTATATAACCATAAAGTCTTTCCGGTTCTTTACAAAAAAGAACCGCCTTACGCATAATTGCAGGCTCTTCATTATCTGTTTGCAATAACGTCTGTCGTTTTGCTTCCAACAGCCATAAGGGGTGACTATACGGAAAACGTGCTAAATATGCTTGCATATCTTCCTGTTCAGCCAGCGAGGGATCTGCGAGTATCTTGTTAAACTTTTGTAAGGATGTACTACGTTGTTCCATGTTTCCTGCAGATTCGGCCTTTACCAATTAGCGAAGGCGCGGTTAAAAATATCTTCTGTTAACATGAGATTAATGTCTCTGATCAGTTGTTGCTCTTGTGACTGTATGGCGTCTCTGAAATCTTTGAAACGGGTAAAAGTCTGTTCAAAACTGTTGTCTGGATTAATGTTGTCAACATATTTAACATTCACTGAAATGGTAAGGCGATTTGCCTGAGCCATATCGTTTTGTCCACCAACAGCCGCAGGAGCAATGCTATAACCCGTAATTCGTCCTTCAAATGCGGCGTCTGCCTCTCCGTTACTGACTTGATTTAATCTCGACTGACTGCGGATGCGTTCTTTCAACGACTCTGTGAGCTCCTGACTTAAATATGGGACAACAATTGGTGCAGAATTTTCAAAGATTTCTACATTGAAGGTGTTCATTCCTTCAGGAATGGAGGCTCCATTGAGTTTATAAATTCCACACGATTGCTGAAAAAAAATCAAAGGTATTAGTAATATCAATGATCTTATCGCTTTATTCATCTGTTTAGTCTTAAAAATTTTAAAGGTTCTAAACCTTCTTTTTTTATGTCAAGTCCCTTTATAAGTTATTAACTCAAATTGAGGTCTTTTATTTTCCTGTATAATGTGCGCTCAGAAATTCCTAGCTCCTGCGCTGCTAATTTACGTTTACCTTTATATTTTTTTAGTGCCTTTTTTATCAAGTCAGACTCTTTTTCAACGAGAGATAACGACTCTTCTACTTCTTCAGCGTGCGGGGCTATTTCATAGTTGTCTTTTTCACGGGAAGGTTGGTGGATAGTCAGCGGAGATGAATTTTCGTGCTGCCCACTGCCTGTGCTCGGTTGCACTTCCCTGTACAGCTGATTCAGATAGGGCGAATTGTCTGAAATGGTGTTGGGGTCAATGCCGTTTTTTAATAACTCTACTACCAGCTTTTTTAGATCAACCATATCTTTCTTCATGTCAAACAGCACTTTGTACAGAAGATCTCTTTCTGAAAAATCTTCATTGGTCTTGTTTGTTAGGCGCATGGGCAAGGTGTTGTTTCTTTCTGCAGGAAGATAGGTTTGCAATATTTGAGGTGTTATTAGCCTTTCTTTCTCCAATACCGCAATTTGTTCAGCAATATTCTTCAGCTGCCGAACATTTCCAGGCCAACTATAACTGCTTAAGAGCTGTTGGGCTTCTTCGGTTAACTGCACACTCGGACTTCTGTACTTATCGGTAAAGTCTGCTACAAATTTCCTGAATAACAAGTGAATATCTTCTCTACGATCACGTAGTGGCGGTATTTTCAAAGGAACGGTATTAAGGCGATAGTATAGATCTTCGCGGAATTTGCCCTCCTTTACTGCATCGTACACGTCAACATTAGTGGCGGCAATGATCCGTACATTAGTTTTCTGAACCTTGGAAGATCCCACACGTAAATATTCTCCGGATTCTAATACCCGAAGTAAGCGTGCCTGTGTATTTAATGGAAGTTCTGCTACTTCGTCTAAAAATATGGTGCCACCATCAACCACTTCAAAGTAACCTTTTCGTGCTTCATGTGCACCGGTAAATGATCCTTTTTCATGCCCGAAAAGCTCGGAATCAATGGTGCCCTCGGGTATGGCGCCGCAGTTTACCGCTATAAAAGCACCATGTTTTCTACTGCTCAGTTGATGGATAATATGGGAAAAAACTTCCTTTCCACTTCCACTCTCCCCAGTAATCAAGATGGAAATATCAGTAGGAGCCACCTGCCGGGCAACGTCAATAGCCCTGTTCAATAAAGGGGAGTTTCCTATAATTCCAAATCTGTTCTTTATATCCTGAATATCCATATTGTCAATACTGCCTATTTTCTGAGTTTTAGCTTATATCGAAGGGTTGGGGATTTACGCGCCGACTGTTGTTTCTGAGTTAACAATTTTACCAATCAAGGTGGCCGACGTACAACTTTCACCTAAAACGGTTACATAATCTCCTATATTAAATTGCTGATCAACAGGAAAAACAACCATAGCATTTTGGTCATTTCTGCCGCAGTAATCTTTATCCGACCGTTTTGAATATCCCTCTATAAGCACTTTATGTGTCTTTCCTACCTGTTCTTTCAGCCTTAAATGACTATGCATACGCTGCTTACTGACAACTTCCGTCAATCTACGTTTTTTGATTTCTTCCGGAATGTCGTCTGCATATCGCTTAGCCGCAAGCGTGCCGGGCCTTTCAGAATAAGCAAACATATACGCATAATCATATTGCACATAATCCATGATAGAAAGCGTATCCTGATGTTCTTCCTCTGTTTCGCTACAGAAACCGGTAATAATATCGGTGGAGATACCACATGTTGGGATGATACGGCGGATGGCGTCGACACGTTCCATATACCATGCGCGGTCGTATGTTCGGTTCATTAACTCCAGTACCCTGGAATTGCCCGACTGTACCGGCAGATGAATATAGTTACAAATGTTTTCGTGTTTGGCTATACTGTAAAGAACTTCATTAGTAATATCCTTAGGATGAGAAGTGGAGAACCGAACACGTAAGAGCGGGTTTACTGCTGCTACCATTTCCAATAACTTCGCGAAAGTGATGGTGTTGTCAATACTAGAAGTTTCCTCATCTTTCGGATCCCACTTGTAGGAGTCAACGTTCTGACCCAAGAGTGTAACCTCGCGATAACCTGCCTCGAATAAATCCCGGGCTTCCTTTACAATGGAGTATGGGTCACGACTACGTTCCCGGCCCCGGGTGAAAGGGACCACACAGAAAGAACACATATTGTCGCAACCGCGCATGATTGAAATAAAAGCTGTAACACCATTTGAATTTAAACGAACAGGACTGATATCTGCATAGGTCTCTTCTCTAGATAAGAGTACATTAACAGCACGTGTGCCATCATCTACTTTGTTGATCAGATTCGGGAGGTCTCGATAAGCATCAGGGCCAACGACTACATCTACCAACTTCTCTTCCTCTAAAAACTTGGATTTTAAGCGTTCGGCCATGCACCCTAACACCCCGACTATCATGCCTGGATTCTTGGCTTTGGCAGACTCAAATTCTTTTAATCGATTGCGAACACGTTGCTCTGCATTTTCACGGATAGAACAGGTATTAATAAATACCACGTCTGCACTTTTGTAATCATGCGTTGTTTCAAAACCATTGTCCATTAATATAGACGCAACAATTTCACTGTCAGCAAAATTCATCTGACAGCCATAACTCTCGATGTAAAGTTTACGATTGTTCTGCCTGTCATGCTTACCTTCGAGCAACAGTGCTTCCCCTTGACGAGACTCATCGTGTTCCTTTAAACTTATTTGTGTTTCTATCATGCCCATGATTTAAGGCTACAAAAGTACAAAAAAATATTTGGTTAGTGACAGTTTGTCAGCTAAGTATTTGTTTATATAACATCAGCTTTACAAAGGAAGTAGCGGTAATAAACAATTTGATGTTATTTGATGTTAAATAGAAGGAATAATATTAAATTAGATATTTAGGTATTTTTACTTTGATAACAATATTTAACCTATTTACAAATGGGCACTGTTCATAAGTGCCATAGTACAAGGAGTAGTTGATGCAGATGAATTTATACCATAGGTGGAACACAGGAAAAAAGTCGCTCTTCTGGAGTGTATTGATTTTGTTGTTGCTCATATTGGTTTTATTTGTAGTGGGAATCATACTGCAGCAAAGCTTACCAAAAAAAATAAAGGAAAAAGTGACTCAAGAAAGTCATGGCGTATATCAATTGGAGTTTGAACATATTAGGTTGAATTTGCTTACCGGAGGTGTGCGGTTTTCGGAAATCCGGCTTATGCCAGATACCGTAGCCTATAAAAAAATGGATAGCCTTCGGCAGCCGCCTCAGCTTTTTGAGATTGCCAGTGATGTTGTCTCGATTTCGGGCATGCAGTTAATCCGCTATCTATTTACCGGGAACATTGTAGTAGGGGCAATAACAATAGACAAACCTAAGGTTATAAATTGGACCATGAGAGAAGAGCCTGATGAAGCTGCAGATGAAAAAAGCAGTTTGATAGACCGGTTGCCCGAGCAGTTGATCAATAGTCGGGTAAAGAAGATCAATATCCATCAACTGTCATACCAGGGACTATCGACGCTTGATAGCACGAAAAATACCGGTACACTCAAAAATATCAGCTTGGAGGTGGTAGATCTGGATCTGGATACTTCTCGTAGGAACGATTCATTACGGTGCTGGTTTGCAAAAGACATCCGCTTATATGGAAAACAGATACATTACCGTACGGTGGATGCGATGTACGACCTCAAAATAACTAAACTGGAAGTTTCTACGGAACATCGTGAAATAGGGGTTGATTCATTCCGTGTTATTCCCAGATATCCTGAAATGGAATTCGCCAGACGACTAAAAATCAGTGGCGACAGGTACGATATGATTTTTCCCAGGATTCAGGTAAATGACGTTAATTTCAAGCGTCTGGAAGCTTTAGGTCAGTTGCCCATCCGGTCACTTCTTCTCGATAGTGCTGAAGTACGTGTTTTTGTAGATAAAGGCATGCCGGAAAAAACGACCCAAGCTTCCAATAATTTCCCTGCATTTGCTTTTCAACGCTTGTCTTTGCCGATAACTATTGATAGCCTGAAGATAAAAGGAGCCGCCATTTATTATAAAGAACGCAATCCAAAGTCGGGAAAATCAGGTACCGTTTTTTTTACGGATTTAACCGGAGATATGTTGAATGTGAGTAATGATACTTTACGATTAAAGCAAAACCGATGGGTGAAGAGTAACTTTACTACAAACTTTTTAGGAAAACCCAAGTTAACACTGGCGCTCAATTTTGATATGCTCAGCAAAGATGGCGCTTTTAATTATAAAGGAAGCTTGGAAGGTGCCCCGGCAAGTTTTTACAACCAACTTTTTGAACCTATTTCGTTGGCACGTGCTGAGGAGGGGCACATCCAGGATGTATATTTCGACGTAAAGGCTAATCGCTATCAGGCACAGGTATATACTTTAATGCGCTATAATGATCTAAAAGTTGCCGTATTGGATGCTGAAAGCGGCCAGCTTGAAAAGAAAGGATTTTTATCATTATTTGTAAACTGGGTGGCTGTGAAAAGTAATAACCCTTCACGGGAGGGGGAGCCTCCCAGAGAAGCAAAGCTCGTGTATGAACATCCGCAGGAAAGAACGTTTTTTAATCTCATGTGGAAAGCGATATATGAAGGGTTTAAAATAAATTTGGGCCTACCAAAAGTTTAAATAAAATGGATGGGAACTAAAACTTTCTGGATCGATAAGGGTTTAATGGATGTTTTGAATTTTGATAAAATTGAATATTAAATTTTAATTGTAATTGGTGTGAAATGAAACCTTTTTGGAAATGGTTTATCGGTATTTTCCTTACGCTTTTGCTCGTACTGATCGGTGGTTTATGGTATTTGGGTAACCATTGGAAACCTCTTTTAAGTGAGAAATTACATGAAATTATACTCAGTTCCAGTGATAGTTTGTATCAGGTAACCTATGACGATTTCGATTTCAACTTAGTTACGGGAAATGCCTATGTGCATAATTTTAGACTCATTCCGGATACTGGGGTGTATCAATCGTTGAAAAAGCAACAGAAGGCGCCAGATAACCTATATGATATTGCCGTTTCTAAATTGGAAATAAAGAATTTTCATCCCAAGCGGATTTATGCGCAACGAAGATTGAACATCGACCATATCCTTGTAGAGAGTCCGGAAATAAAAGTAATTAACGAAAGTCAATCGTATAACGATACCGTAACTGTTAAAGACAAACGAACGCTTTACCAGAAGATCTCTAAAGTGCTGAAAGAACTTTCCATCCATAATATAGCTTTTAGGGACGTAAATGTTACCTATACCAACCGGAATGAAGAGCTGGAAAAAACAACAAGATTAAGAAATGTCAATATAAATATTAACGACTTACAGGTAGATTCTGCGTCTCAAAATGATAGCCTACGCTTTTATAACGCAAAATCTGTAGATTTTCAAATGAATGACTACCGCCTGGCTACCGGTGATAGCTTATATTACGTTGATCTTAGTGGGATCCATTTTACTTCTGCGGAAAGAAGTATCGTGTTAAGCGGTCTGAGGATGACGCCACGCTATAATAAGGTAGACTTCTATAAGCAAACCAAATTGGCTAAAGAACGGTTTGATCTCACATTTGATACGATACAGTTTAATAATATAGACCTTTTTAAGTTGCTTAGACAACAGCGATTATACGCGGGGAATGCGCAAATTGGAAAAGCGAAAGTGGAAGTTTATAATAATACAGCCTATCCAAGAAAACCAAAGAAAGAAAAAATAGGGAAGTATCCACATCAGCAACTTAGAAAATTGGCCCTGCCACTAAAGATCGACACCTTAATGTTAAAGGAGACAGATATCAGTTATGTGGAGCATAATGGTAAGACAGGTCAGACGGGTAAAGTTACGTTCGATAGAACGAAAGGGACTTTTTATAATATTACCAATGATTCGGTAGCGTTGGCACAGAATAAGTTTCTGACGGCTGATATACACTCCAGGTTTATGAATAATGGCCACCTGCAGATACAGTTCAGCTTTGATATGGATGATAAATTGGGCGCTTTCAGCTATAAAGGCGCGTTGACAAACATGAATGCGATGGCATTAAATCCTCTGACAAAACCCTTAGCGATGATTGAAATCAGTTCTGGAAATTTCCGAAAGCTTAGTTTTCATGTAAGGGCAGATGAATATAGGGCAAGAGGAAATGTACAATTTTATTACACAGATCTGGCGGTTAATATCCTTTTAAAGAAAGAAGAGGGTAAGCAATCTGGTAACCGGGTAGTTAATACATTGGCCAATAAATTCATCATTAATGATAGTAATCCAGATGCCAACGAAAAATTCCATCCAGGCCCTATTAATTATCGAAGACCCTTAACAGCTTCTTTTTTTAACTTTTTCTGGAAGAGTTTAATGGAAGGCGTGAAGGCTAGTGCTGGTGTAACCAAAGAACGGGAAGCTAAATTGATGAATACCGCAGAAAGTGCTGATAAAACAGTAGGGAAAGTGAGAGGCTTTTTGAAAGAGGTATTTAAAAAGAAACCGAAAGATAATAAATAAAAAAACACCTGCTAATAAGGATTTGCTTCCTTATTAGCAGGTGTTTTTAGTGTATTACACCAGAAAGTTCCAGCCGAAAGCGTCTTCTATTTTACCGTATCGAAGATCGTTCAGATAGTTTACCACTTTTTTAGAGAATGGGCGAGTTTCAGGATCACTTAATTTATAGATTTTGCCTTCAAAGCCGATTTCAGAAATGGGGGTTAATGTCGCAGCGGTTCCAGCGGCGAAAGCCTCAGTTACAGAACCGTCTTCTATGCCACGTATTAATTCTTCCACACTAACATCCCTGGTTTCTGTCTTGATTCCCCAGCTTTTAGCAATATCCATAATGCTGTGTCGCGTCACTCCTTGCAAGACTGTTTCAGATCCAGGAGTAATTAAGGTGTCTCCCAACATAAATACGAGATTGGCTGTGCCTGCTTCTTCAATGAATTTATGTTCTTTTGCATCCGTCCAAATGAGCTGATCAAAGCCTTCCTCCTGTGCTAGTCGCGTTGGGTGTAACGCTAACGCGTAGTTTCCGGCATTTTTCGAAAAACCAACTCCACCTGCGGCGGCGCGTGTAAAGTGCGTTTCCACTTTTACCCGCAAAGGTTTATTGTAATAAGCACCAACGGGACCGGTAATAATGATGAATTTATAAGATTTTGATGGATGGACGCCCAAGGCTGCTTCCGTTGCAAACATGAAGGGTCTAATATATAACGATGCTCCCGCATTTGAAGGAACAAAAGCCTGATCGATAGCTATCAATTTTTTTAGTCCGTCGATGAAAATCTCTTTTGGCAATGTAGGCATCTCCAGGCGCGCCGCAGACCTGTTGAACCTTTCGAAATTTTTGTCCGGCCTGAAGATACTTACTTGACCGTCGGAAAACTTGTAAGCTTTAATACCTTCAAATATCGCTTGCCCATAGTGTAGGGCTGATGTAGCAGGGCTAATGCTGATATTTGCGTAAGGAACAATTTTGATATCCTTCCATTCGCCATCATCATAATCTGCAACCAACATGTGGTCAGATAAAATCTGTCCGAACTTAAGGTTGTTAAAGTCAACCTGCCCTAAATGAGAGTTTTGCGTTAACTCTACTGCGATGTTATAAGGATTTCCCACGATAAAAACGTTTATGTACTTCGTATGGTGCGCAATTTAGGAAAAAAGTAAGACATGGCAAATACTTGTAACATATCCATCATAATGAATTAATAAGCAATATCTTGTTGAGATAGGTTTGAATTAAATGTTACATTTGCAAGTATAATGTATAATTGTCAAGTGGTATAAATCGTGAAAAAATGAAGAAATTTATTATAGTGGCGATAACTATGATTCCCGTACTAACGTATGCGCAGCAAACGTTTACCGTTAAGGGTAAGGTTGGAAAGTTGAATTCGCCGGCAAAGGCCTATATATCGTATCGTGTGGAGGGGGAGAATCAGCTCGACTCCAGTGAAGTGGCCAATGGCGATTTTACGTTTACCGGGTCGGTAGAAGATCCGTTGAGTGCGGTGCTAGTGCTTGCTCATGAAGGAGAGCCTGTTATGGAGCTGGAGTCGCCGGATATTTTACCTATTTATTTAGAACAAGGTGAAATCAATATACAATCGGCCGATTCATTGTCGAATGCTACCTTGAGTGGTACACCATTGAACGACGATCAGGCCGTGTTAAATAAGGCACTCAGCACGGTAAAGGGTGATGAAGCTGAAATTATGGAGATGTATTATGGTGCGTCTGATGAGCAACGGGCCAGCGCTGAATTTCAGAAAGCATTTCAGGAACGCTACGAGGCCTTACAAACAAAACATCAGAATATTCTGGGAGACTTTATTAGGGATAACCCGCAATCGTTGGTGAGTATGTATACGTTGCGATCGCTGGTAGACCCGGGCAGAGATTATGAAAAAGCGGAGGAGTTCTACGGTAAGCTTTCAAATGAGGTGAAAACAAGTAAAATAGGTAGCGAATATGGTGAACTGTTGACCTTGGCAAAAGGAACGAGTATCGGATCACCTGCTCCGGAGTTTAGCATGAACGATACTACCGATAACCCTGTTGCTCTTTCTTCTTTTAAAGGGAAATATGTGTTGATCGATTTTTGGGCAAGTTGGTGTGGCCCTTGTAGGCAAGAGAACCCTAATCTGGTAGAAGCGTATAATAAGTTTAAGGATAAGAATTTCACGGTACTGGGCGTTTCACTGGATCGTCCAAATGGTAAGGCAGCATGGCTGAAGGCAATTCAGGATGATGGTCTAAGCTGGACGCAGGTTTCTGATCTGCAGTTTTGGAATAATGCAGCAGCGAAACTCTATGGGGTACGTGGTATACCCGCTAATTTCCTGATTGATCCCGAAGGCAAAATCGTTGCCAAAAATCTCCGAGGCGAAGAACTGCATAGTAAATTGCAGGAAATCTTAAATTAAGAGCAAAAGGCTGTATCTCGCCGATGCCGCCTTTTTGTTTTTTTAATATAAAATACGCAGCTTTATGGTGGTGGCAATTAGCCTTAACTCTTTTAGCAGCTTATTGTCGTATCCTTTACTGATGTCGGTAATGACATAGCCAATATTTCCCTTAGTCATCAGGAATTGCGCTACAATATTAATATGATGCTCAGCAAATACATGATTGATCTGGGCTATAATACCTGGAACATTCTGATGTATGTGAATCAAACGGTGTGCCTGGTGTATTCTCGGAAGCTGCATATTGGGAAAATTGCGGCTCATAGCCGTATCGCCTTTATTGATAAAGTCAGCCATCCTTTTAGGAATAAACTCACCGTTACGTTTCTTGTTCTTTTTGTCGTCAAAAATAACAATACCCATTTCGTTGCATAACTCACGATCAACGAATCCCTTGCTGTTACCTAAATAGCCGATTGTCTTTAGCTTTTCCGCGTGTTTTAATTCTTCACTATTTATGCTGATCCCATTGGCAACAAGTAGCATTCCTATATCACTAACGTACTTTTCTTCAAGTGTTTCCTTATGCCTGATCGAAAAGCCGTCGCGTCGCAGTAAGTGGATAGCGATCTCTGGTACATCTCCCACTATTAAGCAAAGTATACGGTTTTTAGGGTAGGAAATCGCCCTGGGAAGGTGGTTGACATATAAAAATTCATCCAGGCTCGGCGTAATATGGTCGGCCCTTTCTGAAACGGATTTACGTTCTATATTTTCGGTGAAGGCATAAAATTTTTCAATTAGTCCCGATTCCTTTAGCTGAAAATCGGAGTAACCGTCTCCAATGCCATAAATTGTGCCATCAAGGTTCATTGTTTTTAATAGCTTGACCTTTCCTCCTTCGTCAGATAGGGGGTTATTCTCATCATAACCAATGATATTCCCTTCCTCATCGAAAAGAAATGTGTTGGCGTAAATATTTTCAGCTTTTATACCATAAGGTCTTACCACGGGAGTGATAAACTCTTTAAATCCTCCAGAAACGATTAATACCTCTTGATTATGTGCTTTAAGGAAATCTCTGTTTCGTGAAAAAGAAGATGATACCTTTTTCTTCAATATAGTGATCAGTTTATTGAGATGTGTTCTGTTTGCCTGCAATAGTTTTACACGTCCAGTCAGACTTTCCCGGAAGGAAATATTGCCTTCCATAGCTGCATTTGTCAGTCTTTCTATTTCCTTATAAATAAGTTCGCTTGCGGGATGATGCTCCAAGGATATTCTAGCTAATTCATCAAGTGCTTCAACTTGGGTAAAAGTACTGTCGAAATCAATGATGTAGTAATGCTTCATTTTTCTATTATTATTTTTGAAGTTTTTTAACCTTCGTGTAATGATGTATGGCCACAGCTATATTTTTTCGCAAATCTCTTTTAAAGTGTGTGCTAGTGGCTTGAATGCGAAATTCGTTTTTTCCTTTAATTTTATATTCGAAAATGCCTGCTTCTTTAACGCTGCATGAGCGGTGTCGCGTGTTAAACTGGGCGTTTCTCCCGTAAACCAAGAACGTAGTTTTGCGGCTCTCCAGGCCACACCGAGCATTTTGTGGGTAGCCTTTTTCTTTGGGGCAGGTCGTCTAAGGTAGGAGGAACACAGCGTGAACAGGTTCTTGTAACTAATGTTTTCATTATTGATAATGAAGCGTTCGTTTTTGACAGCTTCATTATTCATTAAGAGAATTGCTGCTTTAGCAACGTCTTCAACATCAACAAGCCCCACGCTCCCATCGGTATAATAATTAAGTCCGTTTTTTAGCAGCTTGAATATAGCGCCACTTCCCTTTGTCCCAGATTGATAACCAATGATAAGCGAGGGATTCAGGATAACGGCTTCCAGCCCTTCTATGGTGCCTCTCCATACTTCCATTTCGGCCTCATACTTTGAAATGGCATAGCCGTGTTGTGTTCCATCAAACTCCCACATATCTTGCTCATCAGCCTCCCGAGCCCCTGGTTTTGGGTAGCCAATGGCAGCAATGGAGCTTATATACAATAAGCGCGCCTGGTAATCTATGCAAAGATTCACAATGTGAGCCGTTCCCTCGGCGTTAATCCTCAATAATTTTTTCTTGTCGGCGGGATCAAAGGAAACCAAGGCCGCGCAGTGATATACCTGATGAATCCCTTCAAAAGCATCTTGAAGCTCAAAGAAGTTTAGGATATCGGCCTCTACCCATTCTATGGAGGGGTGTTCGGCTAAATCTACAGGGATCAGGGAAGAACTGCGTTTAGTGGCCCGAATACGTTGCCCGGCAGCTAGTAACTGCCTGATAAGCGTAGCTCCCAAAAAACCTGTTCCACCGGTAACTAATATCACTGTCTTATATTTATCCGAGATTGATTACAAACTTAGCTAAAATGCTTTGCATTCACGAATACCTTTAGAAACAAATTATCATGAGTAATTGCCTTTTATATGCAATATAATCACGTTGTATATAAAAGCGATTTCTCGGTCTCTCATCTGCCATCAAGAGCTTGTTTTTATATAGGAAATACTTTCAAAAGTAAGTTAATAAATGGATATTTGCACAAACTTAGGTAAAGTTGCTTTAGCTCAAATAGATATTCATGTCATTAATCGATTTTTTCGCACCAGTAGATATTCAAAAATTCACACCTGTCAATGGCTTTTATACCAGTCAGCTTGGAGCTAATATTCAACTATTTGCCGAAGAATTTCCAGATTGGGAGCATGAACTGTTTGATCTAGCTATTATTGGCGTGATGGACGATCGCGCTGCGGTGAATAATCAGGGTTGTGCCTTAGCTCCCGACTACGTGCGCGAGAGACTCTATCATTTGCACCGAGGAGATTATCCGTTACGTGTTGCTGATTTTGGTAATATTAAGGCTGGGCAACAAGTGAGCGATACCTATGCAGCAATAAAAACAGTGGTGGAAGAACTCATAAAAAAGGGAATCATACCAGTGATTATAGGAGGAGGACAAGACATGACCTATGCACAGTTTCAAGGTTATGAAAAGTTAGAACAGAAAGTTGACGTCGTGGTGGTCGACTCTCATTTCGACTTAGCAGAAGATGTTCAGGAAGCGAATGATCCTAATTCCCAAACGTACCTTACCAGTATTTTGGTGCACCAGCCAAATTATCTTTTCAACTATAGCAATATCGGCTATCAGACATACTATGTCAGTCAAGATAGTATTAAAGTGATGGATAAACTTTACTTTGATGCCTATCGCTTAGGACTTTTTTCGGGACGTACCGATCAAGCTGAACCGGTTATTCGTAACGCAGATATGTTGAGCTTTGACATAGGAGCTATCCGGTCTCCAGATGCTTGTGCTAATGCAAACGCTACACCTAATGGCTTTTATGGTGAGGAGGCCTGCCAGCTGGTTCGTTATGCCGGCATGAGTGATAAGTTGACCTCCATAGGCTTTTATGAGTTCAATCCCGCATATGACCAAAATGGGCAGACGGCGATCCTTTTGGCTCAAATGGTGTGGTGTTTTATCGATGGGTATTATAACCGCAAGAAAGATTTTCCCCTTCAACCGAAATCATCTTACGTCACTTACCGGGCATCATTGAATGATGATAGCCACGAACTCATATTCATTAAAAGTAAAAAGACCGATCGCTGGTGGATGCAGGTACCCTACCCAAATACAAAGTCTGTAAATGAACGCTTTCATCTAGTACCTTGCAGGTACGAAGACTATTTGTTGGCAGTAGAAGGAGATATGCCTGATCTATGGTGGCGGACCTTCCAAAAATTATCATAGAAGCTAATAACCGAGTTGATGTAACCAGGCCAAGGCGTGATCAAACCATTGATCGTCTGTCGTTTTGTTATGTAAACCAAAACCGTGTCCACCTTGCGGATAACGAATGAGTTTTGACGGTACCTTTTCTTTTTGTAGATTTTCGTAGAAATCGATGCTGTTGGCTATGGGAACCGCTGTGTCATCTGCTGCATGCACTAATAAGGTCGGAGGAGTATTAGTCGTAATATGCTTGGCGCTTGAAAAATAGCTGGCAAGGCTTTTGTCCGGATTTTCACCAAGTAGGTTTTTTCTAGATCCCCCATGTGTTACTGCGGTATCCATGCTGATTACCGGATAAATCAATAACATAAAGTTTGGCCTTAAGCTCGTACCTTTCAGATTTTCAATCTTTGGATCACTATAATGCGTACCGGCAGACGAAGCGAGGTGACCGCCAGCGGAAAAGCCGATTACACCCAGTTTTTCTGGGTCGATTGCGTAAGCGGATGCATTTTCCCTGATAACCTTTAAGGCTTGTTGTACGTCTTGTAATGGGCCGATACTCTTATCCTCCATAGTTAAATCATTTGGTAAGCGATATTTGAGAACAAAAGCAGCAATACCATTTTCTGCAAATTTTTTAGCGACATCGTGCCCTTCATGACTAATCGCAAGGATGCTGTATCCACCACCTGGACATATAATAATGGCAGAACCGGTGCTTTTTTGCTTTTCTGCAGGATAATAGCGCATAGTTGGAATACGTACACCCGATATTCTTTCGATGCCATCGGATCCAAGTTCACTGGTTTCCTGAATACTTTCTGCATGAGTGTCCTTAGCGTTGGGTATCTTTCCTTCGGGATATAACGGAAGAAAATCATCAGCAGGTGTTTGGGCCATGAGTGATTGAAAAACCATGGTGCAGAAGATAAATAAAAAAAACTTTAGGTTCATGATGGGTCAAATTTATTATTCTTTTTTATGGGTAGACCACATTGTTACACGTTGATCGCTTGCATAAGCAGGCTCCTTCTTGAAAGATGCTCGAACGAAAGTACATGATGCTCTTTTTCTAATATATCAAAAAGCATAATAACCTTTGTCCATATCATACGGCGTGTTTGTTCATCGTCATTTAGGCCGGCCAGTTCATCCAGGAAGTTGGCCAGTAGACTGATTTCTTCCGCTTTGAAAGCCTCTTCCCGAATACGGTTGGCGAAAAGGCCCAAAGGTGTTTCTACCAGTTCCTGATGCTCCAGACCATAATAATGGGCTAAGGTGTATTCCACTTCTTTTAAAGCTCTCGACTCCTCATCTTCGATAATCAATCTCTTAACCTTTGCTAAGGTATGACTAAGTTGCTGCATTTGCGCAGTTAAAGAGTCTCTTTTAAGCATATTGCCGTCGTTTAATAAAATTAAATATCTTCACTTAGCATACTTTTTCTGTTGATGTTTCTACCAACTGCCGCTGGCACCCCCGCCACCGAAGCCCCCACCACCAAAACCACCAAAGCCGCCCCCACCACCAAAGCTACCTCCGCCGCCAAAACCACCACCGCCAAAACCTCCTCGTCCACGACTGCTTCTTCCCATTGCACTTCCCAGCAATGTCATCCAGAATAAATCGGAGCTTCCACGGCCACCGATTACCTGACCTCCACCGCCTTTACCACCGCCCTTACTGGAAATTAGACTGATGATCACTGCAAAAATAATTACGGTGGCAATCAATCCACCAGCCCCTCCACGGCCTCCACCTTTCTTGGGATTGGCCTTAAATTCACCTTTCGTATATGCTATCAGGGCGTCTGTTGCACCGTCGAGCCCTTGATAGTAATTACCACCCCGAAAAGCCGGGCTGATAATATTACGGATAATCTGGAAGGCTATGGCATCAGGTACTGCCCCTTCTACGCCATACCCGGTTTGAATAGTAACTTTACGATCGTTCTTTGCTACCAAAAGTAAGATGCCATTATCCTTGCTTTTTGTGCCAATGCCCCATTGCTGTGCCAGTCGAACACCGTAATCTGCAATATCGTAATCGCCAACGGAAGTCATAACCACGACGGCTATTTGAGTCGAAGAACTATCGTCAAAAGCAACCAGCTTGTTTTCCAATTGCTGGCGCTCATCGTTGCTTAAGGTATTGGTAAAGTCGGTAACTAAAGTATTAGCTCTTGGTGGAAAATCCTGAGCACGCAAAATATTGAGCGGCAGTAACAGGACAAAGGATAAAAAGAGGAAGTGAGTAGCTTTGATCATGTTTTTTCCGCTTTTATTGTTTATTACGGTTCATAAATACAATATCATTTGGTAACTCATTGATATCGTCATGTGCCTTGGGAAATAAAATCTGGAGTTTTTCTCCCGCACATTGGATACCAGCAACGAGACCACTGATGAGATCTGCGGATTTAAAATGGGTCAACATCTTTTCCTTGGTGGAATCCCAAAAATCTGGCTCAACCTTCGTGTGTATGCCATGGTCGCCAATGATAGCAAATTTATGGTCATCAACAGATAGGTAAATGAGTACGCCGCTACGTTGATTGGTTTTATGCATTCCTAATTCATGGAAGCATTCCGTTGCGCGCTCAAGTGCATCCTGCTTACAATAATGTTCCACACATACTCTTATTTCGCCCGATGTATTGGCTTCTGCCAAACCTATGGCATGTGATACACGCTCCTGCTCTTCACTGTTAAAAATATCCATTTTTAGCTGCTCCCCAATGAATTTTATGATTTAAAATTGTACCTCTGGTGCTTGGTCTGCTCCTGCCTGCGATGTAAAGTATCCTTTCGACTTAAAACCGAAGATTCCGGCCATCAAGTTGTTTGGAAAGGAACGAATAGTAGCGTTATACTGTTGGGTAGCTTCGTTAAACCCTCGGCGTGCAACAGCAATTCTGTTTTCCGTACCCTCTAATTGAGCCTGTAAACCCTGAAAGTTTTCCGTTGCCCTTAATTCTGGGTAATTTTCCGCTACAGCCATCAGACGGCTTAGCGATCCGGTTAACGCTCCCTGGGCATCTTCAAATTGCTTAATAGCTTCAGGGGTTAGGTTGGAAGGATCTATGTTAATGGATGTAGCTTTTGCGCGTGCTTCAACTACATTGGTGAGTGTCTGCTGTTCAAAATTGGCAGCACCCTTTACGGTATTAACTAGATTTGGTATGAGATCTGCTCTACGTTGATACGCATTTTCAACTTCCGCCCACTTCGATTGTACATTCTCATCCAATTTAACCATGCTGTTATAGCCGCATGAGCTTAATGACAATGTGGCAAGCAAGCCAACTAGTCCAAAAATAAACTTCTTAATCATTGTTGTTGTTTTAAATTTTCATCTATAAATAAAAACCTCTCAACGGCAGATGAGAGACCGATAAACCGCTTTTATACGCTTTTTTGTTTATTGCATATAAAAACGCAATTTATCTAAGTTTGATCTACTAAACACTTTGATAGCAATTTTTATACCTTTGTTACATCCCGGATAAAAACCGGGCAATACAATATGCAAAAAGAAATTGAATTAGCGGTAGCTCCTGAGAGAATTTTGGATGAAAGATTCATTAAAGAACAGGCAGGTAAACACCTAAAAACGTCCTTAAATCGTATTAAGGCAATAAAAATCAACAAACGTTCCATTGATGCCCGAAGTAAGCGAATCGTTTATAGGATACGCGTACGGGTATTTATTGACGAACTGCCAATTCAAGAAAATTTAACTATGCCATATGCCAATGTTGCAGGTGCGCCTCCGGTAGTGATTGTTGGCGCCGGTCCTGCAGGCCTTTTTGCGGCAATGCAGTGTATAGAAGAAGGGCTGAAGCCAATTGTATTAGAACGGGGAAAAGCCGTTAAAGAGCGAAGGCGTGATCTAGCAGTTTTGAATAAACAGGGAGCCGTTAATCCGGAGTCTAATTATTGCTTTGGAGAAGGGGGAGCAGGAACCTACTCAGACGGAAAGTTATATACTCGATCAAATAAGCGGGGAGATGTCCAAAAAGTGCTGCGTTTATTGGTGGCCCACGGTGCTACGGAGGATATACTGGTGGATGCCCGTCCGCATATAGGGACTAACAAGTTGCCCCATATTATTGAGGCAATTCGGGAAGAAATTATCCAGAATGGTGGCGAGGTGCGGTTTAACACAAAAGTACAAGATGTATTAACCGAAGCAGGTAATGTGTATGGTGTAACCACGCAGTTAGGGGAAGTCGTTGAAGCCAGGCATGTGCTATTGGCAACAGGCCATTCTGCGCGGGATATTTTCGAGCTTTTTCGGAGAAAAAATTGGTCGGTAACCGCTAAGCCCTTTGCATTGGGTGTACGAATAGAACACCCGCAACAGTTAATTGATCAGGCGCAGTACCATTGTGAAGTAAGGAGTGAACATTTACCTCCAGCCTATTACAGTTTGGTAGAACAGGTGGGCAATCGGGGAGTATTTTCTTTTTGTATGTGTCCGGGAGGTATTATTGCGCCTTGTGCTACCGCCGATGAAGAAATAGTAGTAAATGGGTGGTCACCGTCCAAAAGAAATAATCCTTATGCCAATTCGGGAACAGTGGTTCAGGTAAATTTGGATGACGTAGTGGGCGCCAACGAAAATCCTTTTGCCCTGCTCGATTTTCAGAAAGCGATAGAACATAAGGCATATTTGCTTGGCGGGGGTAAGATGGTAGCACCCGCACAACGGATGGTTGATTTTGTTCAGGGAAGATTATCTCAAGACTTACCCCTTAATTCATACAAACCTGGATTGCAACCTGCACAGCTAAACGAAGTATTGCCCGAGTTTATCAGTGAAGCATTAAAAAAAGCCCTGCCACTCTTTGGTAAGAAAATGTCAGGCTATTATACAAATGATGCGGTACTTGTGGGCGTAGAATCCCGAACGTCTTCTCCGGTACGCATCCCGAGAGATCCACAGACTTTACAGCATCCGGAAATAGGAGGACTATACCCTTGTGGTGAAGGGGCAGGATATGCGGGAGGTATCGTATCAGCGGCAATTGATGGTATAAACTGTGTGCTGAAGATAAGAGAAAAACAACAACAAATGAGCCGTTGCGTTTAAATAAAAATGGCAAATCTTGCTAAAACACGTTAAGCAGCGCTGAATATTTACTAATTTCACAAAATGAAAAAAACGCTAATTTTAGGAGCAACAACCAATCCGGCGCGCTATGCCTATATCGCAGCGCAACGTTTAACGGGAGCGGGGCATGAAATCGTTAATATAGGAATCAAAAAGGGTGACGTTGCAGGAGTTCCTATTGAGGCTCCTGCTGCACCATTGGCTGATATCCATACCGTAACACTTTATATAGGCCCGAAATTGCAGCCGCAATATTATGATTATCTATTGAAAACTAAACCAAAACGTATTATATTTAACCCCGGTACAGAAAATGCGGAACTAGCCAATTTAGCGCAAAGCAATAATATAGAAGCCGTTTATGCCTGTACTTTGGTATTGCTGAGCATCGGCCAATATTAATTTAGGTGGAATTTATTTAATAGAAGGTGTAGGGTCGTAAAACTTACCGCACATACGGGAGAATAAATAAAAGGTTAATTAAAACAAATGGGTAAATCCGAAAATGCAGAAACAAGCATTGTTGACATAGCCGCAGTACTGGGAATTTCAGCAGCCACCGTTTCAAGAGCGTTAAATAATAATCCGAGAATCAGTGAAGCTACCCGCAAGCGGGTGAAAGAGAAAGCCCTTGAAATGGGATATCGACATAATAGTATGGCCTCTTCGCTGCGAAACAAACGCTCGAATATTATAGGATTGATCGTTCCCCGCGTTTCCATGTATTTCCATGCCGTATTTATTACCGCACTGCAGAACAGGTTGCAGGAAGAAGGGTATAGTTTGATGGTTTGTCAATCAAATGATTCCGTTGCAATAGAGCAGAAGCTGGCTGGTACATTGTATTCATCGAGGGTAGATGCCTTAGTAGTTTCCCTGGCACTTTATACAGAAGATTACAACCATTTTGATGGATTTATGAGTCATGGCATCCCACTTATTTTTTATGATCGGGTACCTACGAAACCTTATCCAGCACATATTATTAAAGGAGACGATTATCGGGGGGGCTTGTTGGCAGGAAATCATTTGATTGAAACTGGATGTACGAAAATAGCATACATTTCGGGACCATTGAGTTGTAGTATTTATAAAGAGCGCACCGAAGGCCTGTTACACGCCTTGAAGAAAGCAAAAATTAACCTGAAGGAAAAGTGGTGTTTCTATCATGAGCTTACTGCTGAGAATGCATGGAATAGCCTCAGAAAGATATTTGTCGGAAACGATCAACCGGAAGTTGTCTTCGCTTCTAACGACACTACAGCTGTGGCAGCCGTGGAATTCGCCCGTGAACAGGGAATTAAGATTCCTGAGGAACTAAAAATTATTGGTTATTCCAATGATCCCCGAGCTGCCATTATTTCTCCTCCAATAACAACTATAGACCAGCATCCGGCTGAGATGGCACATCGAGTTGCCTATAAATTGCTTGCCTTATTGAAGGATAAACATGCAAATAGGGATATCAGTCAAAACGAAATCGTACCGGTTACCTTGGTTAGAAGAATGACTACCTAGACATGGGAGTGCCTGTACAATTATGCAATCGATTGTTTTGCGTAATCGATTGCATAACTCGCGCCAAATACCTATCTTGCCACAAGATTGCTAAAAAATAACCAACAAAAAATGAATATGATGAAAAAGAAAGCTTTAAGCTTGATGAGTTTAAAGCTTATCGTCCTAGTACTTAGTTCGATCGCTTGGGGACAACAGAGCATGCCCTTATTAATCCAGGAAAATTTCGATTTCGCACGTGATCAATATAAAACGCTGGCAAAGCATATTCCAGCCGACAAGATGCCGCAAAATTATAATCCTGAAACCGGTAAAATAGATGCACGCAATATAGAATGGTGGTGCAGTGGTTTTTATCCAGGCTCGTTATGGCTAATCTATGAACAAACAAAAGATCCCGAAATACATCAAGAGGCTTTACGGGCACTAAAAGTTATTGAGCCAAACAAAACGTTTACGGGAAACCACGATTTAGGCTTCATGATGTACTGCAGTTTTGGTAATGCCTATCGCATTACGGGCGAAAGAGCCTACAAAGACGTCTTGTTCCAGTCGGCAAAATCGCTAACCACCCGATACCGACCCACCATTCGCGCTATCCAATCCTGGGATAAAAATAAGTATTGGGAATGCCCGGTAATTATTGATAATATGATGAACCTGGAGATGCTTAATTGGGTGAGTGATAACGGTGGAGATAAAAAGTTTAAAGATCTGGCCATCATACATAGTAATACAACTCTGAAAAACCATTTTCGTTCCGATTATAGTTCGTATCATGTGGTTGATTACCATCCGGAAAATGGAACAGTGAACAGAAAAGCTACTTGGCAGGGGGCTGCAAATACTTCATCCTGGGCAAGAGGGCAAGGTTGGGCGCTTTATGGTTTCACCATGATGTATCGTGATACGCGAGATGAAAAATACCTAAAACAGGCAGAAGGTATAGCCAAGTTCATTCTGAATCACCCTAATCTTCCAGAAGATAAAATTCCCTATTGGGATTTTGATGCGCCGTTGATACCATTTGCTGTGCGCGACGCCTCTGCAGGAGCACTTATTGCTTCTGCTTTATTAGAGCTGGGACAATATGTGAAGGCAGAAGAAAAGCAATGGTATGTTGAGCATGCAGAAAAAATGATTCGTTCTTTGGCAAGCAATGATTATCGCTCAAAACCCGGAGAGAATGGCGGCTTCCTATTGACGCATAGTACCGGAGCCCTGCCACTGAACTCAGAGATTGATATCCCGATTATTTATGCTGACTACTATTTTTTGGAAGCGCTGAAGCGATATAAGGATTGGTATCTCTAGTTATTCGCTATCTTTAGACCATTAAAACACCTATAAAGACATGAGAAATTCTTATTCATTTTTATTCATATTATTGTTTACCGTGGGTCAACAGCAGGTAATGGCCCACAGACTGGCAGTTGACCCGATACAGGAGCAGGCTGATAAATTAACATGGTTTAAAGAAGCTAAATTTGGCATGTTCATTCATTGGGGTTTATATAGCGTGTTGGGTGGGACATACCAGGGGCGCACTATGCCAGACACTACCTTGCCTAATGGTAAAAGTTGGTATGCCGAATGGATTCAGCAGCGATTGGAAGTGCCTGACGATATTTATCAGGCGCTTAAGGAACAGTTTAACCCGGTTGATTTTGACGCCGATCGATGGATTAAAGAGGCGAAAAATGCAGGGATGAAATATTTTGTGATTACAGCGAAACATCATGACGGTTTTGCCCTTTGGGATTCGAAGGTTTCGACGTATGATATTGCTGCTACACCCTTCAAAGGGCGCGACATCTTAGGCGAACTCGTAGAAGCTTGTAAGAAATACGGACTAAAGTATGGTTTCTACTATTCGCATTGGCAGGACTGGGAACACCCCCAAGGCGCTTTGCCGTACTGGAAGCCCAAGCGTAGCAGCGAAGAATTTGAAAAATATTGGCGAGAAAAAAGTTTGCCGCAGGTACAGGAACTGATCGAAAACTACGACCCCGACTTACTTTGGTTCGATACCTGGGATGACGAGGCAGCAGATTTGATCACATCACAAAGAAGGGACGAATTGATCGGCCTCATTCGTAAATTGAGCGATAAATGTTTAATTAATGGTAGAATCGCTATGCATGACCCGGGAAACGATATCGACTTCCTGGAGATGATGGATAATACTTATCCAGAAGGCCTGCTGGAAAAACCTTGGCAGACACCCGCTACGATGAACCATACCTGGGCTTGGCACGATAATGATTTTCATTGGAAGTCATCAGGACAAATGTTGCGGTACTTAGTGAGTAACGCCAGTAAAGGTGGAAACTATTTGTTAAATATTGGCCCTAAAGCTGATGGAACTTTACCAACTCCCGCTGTCCAGCGGTTAAGAGAAATGGGAGCGTGGATGTTCAGCAACGGAGAGGCTGTTTATAATAGCTTGCCGAGTGAACTTGAACCACAGGAAAAGGTGGTGTTTACCCAAAAGGAACAGGAAGGACAAACCTATCTTTATGCACATGTATTAGATGAGTTGCCAGGTAATTTGTTGGTATTGCCCCTGCCTGCTGATCAAATAGCCGATTGTCGGATATTAGATACGGGAGAGGAACTGAAACATGTACCATCAGAGAAAGGTGGAGTAGCTATTACATTGCCTGAAAGAGGAGCGTACGATGTTGCTGTAGCGGTTGTAAAAATACGTTTGGAATAGCCCTTATAGAATAAACTTCCTCTAATTTATAGATATATGGAGATGTAAACGTTTGCGCTTTTATGATATTAACTGTATATTGCGGGAGTAAAACCATTTATTAATCAATTTTTATTAAAAGAAAGTTAGAGTAATGAGTATAGTTTATGAAACCCGTTATGCATCCAGCCCCAACGAAACGAAAGGGATGGATACCGAAGCGTTAAGAAAAAACTTCTTGGTTGAAACGCTTTTTGAAGCAGATAAGATCAATTTGGTGTATACCCACTATGATCGATATATAGCTGGAGGTATACAACCGGTGACTAAATCGCTAAACCTTGACACGATTGACGCGCTAAAAGCGCCTTATTTTTTGGAGCGAAGAGAGTTAGGTGTGATTAATATCGGTGGCGCAGGCGTTATTTCGGTAAATGGAACTTCGTATGACATCGACTTTAAAGAGGCACTCTACGTGGGCAAAGGTAACGAAACGGTAGTATTTTCGAGTAAAAATCCCGACCAGCCTGCCAAGTTTTATATTAATTCTGCACCTGCTCATCATCCTTACCCTACAAAAAAGGTTACCCGGGCAGACGCTGAAGTGGTAGAATTAGGCAGCCTTGAAACAGCAAATCACCGCGTGATCAATAAATTGCTCGTTGCTGGAGTGGTTGATACCTGTCAGCTACAAATGGGTATGACGGAATTGAAAACCGGTAGTGTCTGGAATACAATGCCCGCCCATACGCATGATCGGCGCATGGAGGTTTATTGTTATTTCGAAGTTCCAGAAGGCCAATCTGTATGCCATTTTATGGGGCAACCTCAAGAGACACGTCATATCTGGATGCAGAATGAGCAAGCGGTCATCTCACCACCATGGTCTGTACATGCAGGGGCAGCTACCGCCAATTATACTTTTATTTGGGGAATGGCTGGTGAAAATATGGATTATAGTGATATGGATGGATGTGCTATTACAGACTTGCGATAAATTGGAGATAAGCTGAAAATACAGACCATATGAAACCTGCATAAGGGGATGTATAATGGCTCAAGCAAGTTTCATCGCCTCTGAAAAACAATTTATACAGATGAAAAAAAAGAATATTCAAGAACAGGGCTTATGGGGAGTTTTTTTGCTCATTGGAATCGCAATAATCGTCTCCTGTAAGTCGTCCGTTAACCACGCAGGTATTGTCGTTAATAATCCTTCGTCTTTTGATCGAAAAGAACTTGTAGAAATACCTTACAAAACGTTTTCACAGGTGTATACAGCGGAAGCACCATTTAGAATTATCGATGAAAACAGTGAGGAGTTGACTTATCAGCTGGTAAGAAATGGAGAGGAAAAGATTGACCATGTACTAATATGGGTTGATATACCGGCAAACGATGATATCAAATTGTTTGTCGAAGCTGGCGAACCAACCCCGGTAGAAGCTCGAACATATGCGCGTTATGTGCCTGAACGTTTTGACGACTTTGCTTGGGAAAATGATAAAGTGGCGTTTAGGATGTACGGTAAGGCTTTGGAAGGGCGCGCAGACGACGCACATGGAACTGATATATGGGCAAAACGTACCGATAGACCGGTAATTGACGAATGGTATAAAACGGATGATTATCACAAGGATCATGGAGAAGGCTTGGACTACTATGCTGTCGGAATGACATTGGGGGCCGGTGATATTGCGCCTTTCGTAGACGATAAAATTAGCTATTCTAAACATTACCGTGAACATGAGCTATTGGAAAATGGCCCTCTTAGAAGTACTTTTAAATTGACCTATGAGCCGTGGGAAGTTGGAGATAGAACAGTTTCGGTTACCAAAAACATTACCTTAGAGGCCGGATCTCAATTAAACAAAGTGGAAGTTACCTATAGTTTTGAGGGTGAAGACCCTCTACCTGTTGTTGCAGGCATTGTGCTTAGGGAAGAGGATGGCGGTAAAATCATTCAGCGGAAAGATAATGGAATTGCTGCGTATTGGGAGCCCGGCCATGGCGATGACGGGACCTTAGGAGTGGCCGTTGTGACGCCAGAGGAAATTGTTAAGATTTTTGAAGGGGAAGGGCAACTGTTAACACAGTTTGAGGCCAGCAGCGGCAAACCTATGGTTTACTATAATGGTGGGGCATGGGATAAAGCTGGCGAAATCACTTCTGCGGAAGCTTGGGAACATTACTTAACACAGTATCAGGAAAAAATAAAAAATCCATTAACCATTACTATTCAATAAAAATATGTCAACTCTTCATAAATTCGACTTGTCTGGCCAACTGGCCCTGGTTACCGGATGTAAACGGGGTATTGGTAAAGCAATGGCTATTGCATTGGCTGAGGCAGGGGCTGATGTTATTGGTGTTTCAGCTTCGCTTGAGCTGGATAACAGCGAAGTTGCGAAGGAAATAACTGCCTTAGGGCGTAAATTTTATGCGTACCAATGTGATTTTGCAGAACGTGATTCACTATACAGTTTCATCCATTCTGTAAAGAATCAACACCCTGTAATTGATATATTGATAAACAATGCTGGAAATATTTTAAGAAAACCCGCTGCAGAGCATCCAGACGAATATTGGGACGAAATTATTGCGATCAACCAGACCGCGCAATTTATTATTACCCGCGAATTCGGAAAGGAAATGGTTGCCCGTGGAACAGGAAAAGTTATTTTCACCGCTTCTTTACTGACCTTTCAAGGAGGGATCAATGTGCCCGGTTATGCAGCGTCCAAAGGTGCGGTAGGACAGCTTACCAAAGCTTTCGCTAATGAGTGGGCAGGTAGCGGAGTAAACGTAAATGCTATAGCACCAGGTTATATCGCTACAGATAATACAACAGCTTTAAGGGCCGATGAGGAGAGAAGCGCTTCTATTTTGTCGAGAATTCCGGCTGGAAGGTGGGGAGAACCGGATGATTTTAAAGGTCCTGTTGTATTCTTGGCTTCTGATGCCGCGAGCTACGTGCACGGAACCATATTAACAGTTGATGGGGGTTGGATGGGACGCTAGGTCAACAACAAAACCGCTAGGAAGCCGTTATAAAAAAAGTGTAACCTAATCGATGTAAAGGTTACACTTTTTTCTTAATAAACGGATGATAAAAATATTAATTGGAAACTTAACAAAAATTGTTTTTCTTGCACCTTTTATCTATAAAAGTCGTTTTAACAAACGAATGAAAGGCCGAATGCTTAAATTAAAAATTGTATATCTTATACTTTGCCCATTTTTATTGTTGACTGCCTGTAGCATTAATCAACAGGTTACGCCCAGGGCCAGCAAATCATTGACAACCACTATCGATCAACGCTACCGACATGCTACTACCCAGTATAAATTGATGATGGATGAGCTACCTGAAGGCAAACTTCCCAAAACTTTTGTTAAAGCACAGAACTATTTGGAAACGAGCGGTCCAGATTGGTGGACAAGTGGTTATTATCCGGGTACCTTATTACGTTTGTATGAACAAACGGGCGACTCACTCTTGCTAAAAGAAGCAAAACGAACACTGGCACTTTTGGCTAAACAGCAGAACAATGCGAAATCGCCCGATCTCGGGTTTATTATATATAATAGTTTTGGGAGAGCAATGCAAACCATCCCGGAGATCGATTACCATAAGGTATTGTTGGGCAGTGCTAAAACTATGGCGAAACGCTATGATCCAAAGGTCAAGGCCATACGGTCGTGGGATACACGGCAGAATGATAAAGAGTTTATTGTGGTTATCGATCACCTGATGAATCTCGAACTGTTATTCTGGGCCTTCAGGGCAACCAATGATTCTTCTTATTATAAAATGGCCAATAATCATGCAGAAACGGTATTGAAGAACCACTTTAGATCCGACTATAGTACCTATCAGATCGTTCACCTTGATACTAAAACGGGTAAGTTAAAACAAAGGCGTAATGCGCAGGGTTACGGGGATGAATCTACATGGTCCAGGGGTGAGGCTTGGGCCCTGTATGGCTATACTATGCTGTACCGTGAGACAGCCGATGCGCAGTATTTAGAACAAGCGAAACACATCGCTGATTTTATATTAGATCATCCGAATTTACCGAAAGATATGATTCCCTACTGGGATTTTAATACACCAGAAATACCGAACACGTATAGAGATGCATCGGCCGGAGCTATATCAGCAGCTGCACTCCTGGAATTATGCGGGTATCTGGATGAAGCTATGGCAAAGAAATATTTCAAAGCTGGCGAAACAATGATAGAAACCTTGGCTTCTCCCGAATATACCGCCTTGTTAGGTACTAATGGTGGGTTTATCTTAATGCATGGAGCGGGTTATATACCGATTATGGCAGAAGTTGATGTGCCTTTACCCTATGCAGATTACTATTATTTGGAGGCCTTGAATCGGTATAAAGCAATTATTGCTAAAAATTGATTCTACCGGAAAAAAAATATAAACATTTTAAGGTGTTTGTTTTTTTGCTAAAACGCTTTAATTATATTTGCGTCATTCATATTAAAAATTATAAACAATTCATGAATAACTCTATTGTTGTAGGTTGCGATATTGGTGGGTCACATATTTCGGCCGCATTGGTCGATTTAGATAAAAAGACGCTTATCAAGGAAACTTTTGTTAGACAATCGGTGAATTCAAATGAGGGAGTATCTTCCATTATTGATGCTTGGAGCAATTGCATAACAAATACGCTTAAAAAGGGAGCAATAGAGAAGACTGCTGTTGGCATTGCTATCCCCGGACCCTTTGATTACGAACATGGCATTAGTCTGATGAAGAATCAGAACAAATATGAGGCGTTATATGGTGTTGATGTTAAGGAACTTTTAGCCAAAAAGCTGGGGATAACATCTTCGCAGTTAACGTTTATGAATGATGCGGCTTGCTTCCTACAAGGTGAAATGTTCGCCGGAGCCGGTACAACATTTACGCGATCGGTAGGGCTGACTTTGGGAACAGGGCTTGGCAGTGCTTTATATCTAAATGGACATGCCGTGGATGGCGATTTGTGGTGCGCGGCTTTTAGAGACGGTATTGCGGAAGACTATTTGTCTGGCAGCTGGTTGAAAAATAGTTACTTAGCGCGTACTGGGAGAAATGTCGAACATGTAAAGGCCTTATGTGAGTTGGTGCCTGCCGATGGTCAAGCTGAAGCATTACTCCGCGAATTTGGTCGGACATTAGGGGAGTTTGTTGTGGAGCATTTACTGGACGACAAACCTGACGGCCTTATATTGGGAGGTAATATAGCAAAGGCACACCCCTTATTTTTGTCAGAAACAAAAAAGGTACTAGCTCAACAAGAACAGGAGCTACCTATCAAAATTGCAGAACTGGGAGAAATGGCTGCCATCTATGGTGCAGCCGGGGCATTAAAATAACCGTGTTAACTCGGCCAGTTCACGAATACTTTTTTTAACGTCTGCCGGTTCTTCAAGTCCATTTGGATTGAAGTAGATAGCATCAAGACCAAAGGCCTGAGCGCCGCGGATATCGGCTTCAATACTGTCGCCAATCATTACACTCTCTTCTTTGTTTGCCTGCGCGGCCACTAGCGAATGACTGTAAATAGCTGGATGAGGTTTGTGAACCCCCACATCTTCAGAAATGATAATCTGAGAAAAATATTTCTTTATACCTGTTTTAACGATTTTGATCGCAGCTGCGTCCTTGAAACCATTGGAGATTAGATGCAGCACATAATTTTCCCGCAAATATGCCAGTGTATCATGCACTCCCGGAAACAAATTGGTTTTATGAGGGCATAACCTCAAATAATCGGTTTCAAAAGCCTCGGGGAAAAGTGTCGGCGAAATGCCGAGCTCACTAAATGTGTCCGCAAACCTCGCCCGCCGTAGTTCGTCCTTATCGATGACTCCGTTATGGTAAAGGGCCCATACCCGCTGGTTGTTTCTATGGTATGTTTCAATAAACTTATCAGCAGAATTTATACCTAAATCAGGAAATTTATAAACCGTAAAAAGTTCTGATAGGGTTTCTTCCGCATTTTTGTCAAAATCCCACAAAGTATGATCTAAATCAAAGAAAATATGCTTTTTGTGCGTATATTGCATAACACAAAGATAGCTATTTTGCTTGTTAGACCTAAACCTTTTCGCCAAAAGCTAAATCTCCCGCATCCCCCAAGCCGGGCACAATATAAGCTTTGCTTGTCATCTCACTATCCACCACACCTATCCACAATTTAGCCTTGGGAAGGTAAGCTTTTACATGTTCTAAACCCTCTTCACTGGATATGGCCGCCACAATATGTAATTCCTTAATGGCATAGGTGCCCAAAAGCTCTTTACAAGATAAAACCATGCTACTGCCGGTTGCCAGCATGGGGTCAACCATAATAACAATTTTGTCTTTTAAGTCAGGCGAAGTCACGTACTTTTTGGCAATCTCAAATGCACCACTTTTTTTTGTTTTCCGATATGCACCGATAAAACCACAGTCTGCTTGGTCGAAGTAGTTCAACAGGCCCTGATGTAGGGGTAGCCCGGCTCTCACAATCGTCATTAAAACCGGATGTTCTCCTAACAAGGAGGTTTCAGAAACACCAAGTGGGGTTTCTACTTCTGTGGGTTCGTAAGATAGCGTTTTGCTTATTTCGTAAGCAAATATTTCTCCCAAACGCTCCATATTACGGCGAAACCGCATGCGGTCTTGTTGTACCTCCACGTTACGCATTTCTGCAATAAACTGATTGGCGATACTATTTTGATCACTTAAAATGAAAGCCATATTTTAGCATTTGATGTACGAAATGGTTATTAACTCCTCCATAACAAACACCTTTTTTGTATCTTTGTTTACTTATCATTCGCGTTATCTAAAAATCAAGGCTGTGTTATTATAGAAACACACGCCATTCTTTGTAATAGATGACACAAACGACATTAAAATCCGTGTTCAATGAAATTTAAATTGTCTTCCACATACGTGCCAACCGGTGATCAGCCAGAAGCTATCCGACAGTTGGTAGCAGGTGTTAATACCGGCGAACATTATCAAACACTCCTGGGAGTAACGGGGTCCGGAAAAACGTTTACGGTGGCAAACGTCATTGCCAATACACAGAAACCAACATTGATTTTAAGTCATAATAAGACATTGGCTGCGCAGCTATATGGTGAAATGAAGCAGTTTTTTCCCGAAAACGCGGTCAATTATTTTGTCTCATACTATGATTATTACCAACCGGAGGCGTATATAGCAACCTCCAATACCTATATCGAAAAAGATCTCCAGATAAACGATGAGATAGAGAAGCTGCGCCTACGGACCACATCAGCATTGATGTCCGGAAGAAGAGATATTGTGGTAGTTTCTTCCATCTCCTGCATTTATGGTATGGGAAATCCAGAAGATTTCTCGCGTTCGGTCTTCCGTTTCGGGGTAGGTACCACCATTAGTCGCAATGCATTTCTGCACCGATTGGTGGAGATTTTATATGTACGTACAACAGCAGAATTTAAGCGGGCTACTTTTCGGGTAAAAGGAGATACCGTAGACGTCTTCCCTGCGTATATGGATGAGGCTTACCGCATCACGTTTTTTGGTGATGAAATTGAAGAGCTAAGCGTGATTGACCCCGTTTCGGGGAAAACCTATGAGAAAATGGAAAATATGGCGCTTTTCCCTGCTAATTTATTCGTTACCCCAAAAGAAAAATTCAGTCAATCCATATGGGCTATACAGGATGAACTTGTACAGCGAAAAGAGCAATTGGTTAAGGATGGAAGGATGTTGGAGGCCAAACGCCTGGAGGAGCGGGTTAATTATGATTTGGAAATGATGAGAGAGTTAGGGTACTGCAGTGGCATCGAAAATTATTCCCGATTTTTCGACGGCAGACAACCCGGTATGCGACCTTTCTGTTTACTCGACTATTTTCCGGAAGATTACCTTATGGTAATTGATGAGAGCCATGTCACGGTACCGCAGATCAGGGCAATGTACGGTGGCGACCGCTCACGTAAAATTTCGTTGGTAGAATATGGTTTCCGATTACCTGCAGCATTGGACAACCGACCGCTAAACTTTCAGGAGTTTGAATCCCTTGCTCCGCAAACAATCTATGTAAGCGCAACACCTGGCGATTATGAACTGCAACAAACAGAAGGTGTGGTGGTAGAACAGGTTATTAGGCCTACGGGATTGCTAGATCCTACCATAGAAATCCGTCCGGTTATCAATCAGGTGGACGATTTGTTAGACGAGGTAGATATCGTTACCAAAGAAGGCGGACGGGTATTGGTTACCACGCTTACCAAAAGGATGTCTGAAGAACTGACAAAATACATGACACGTTTAGGTATTAAAGTGAGGTATATACATTCTGAAATAAAAACACTCGAACGGGTAGAGATATTACGAGGACTTCGTTTAGGAGAATTTGATGTATTGGTAGGGATAAATCTCTTGCGCGAAGGTTTGGATTTGCCTGAAGTTAGTTTGGTGGCTATCCTTGATGCAGATAAAGAAGGTTTTTTACGTTCGCAAACATCTCTTATACAAACCATCGGAAGAGCAGCGAGAAATGACAAGGGCAGAGTGATTATGTATGCAGATAGTATTACGGATAGCATGCGGGCAACTATCGATGAAACGAATAGAAGAAGGGAGAAGCAGGTAAAATATAATGAAGAGCACAGTATAACACCACGTACTGTAGGGAAATCTCGTGAAGCCATTATGGAACAAACGTCGGTGGCCGACTTTAAAGGAGGTGTCGCCAGAGCCTATATAGATCCTGATCCGGCAAGTAGCGTGGCAGCGGATCCCGTCGTTCAGTATATGAACGAAGCACAGCTTCAAAAAGCGGTAGATAACGCCCGGAAAGATATGGAGAGAGCGGCTAAAGAAATGGATTTCCTACAGGCTGCAAAACTGAGAGATGAGATGTTTGCTTTGGAGAAAACACTGCAAGAGCGTTACGGTAAATAAATAGTAAAAGCCTCCTTAAAGAGGCTCTTACCTTAACAATTGATGAACTAAAAAACTAAAGCGTATATTTAAAGCTTAATCCAAAACGGCCAGCTTCAAATTCAGATCCATCGGAAATCGCCCATGCTGGCCGCCAATCGAAACCTATTGCTATCGGAGCCTGAGGTACCTTAAACTCTAGTCCTGCCATCGGCCGGATGGCAAATACAGTCTCTCCATCACCAAAAAAGGCTTGTGGGCCTATGCCCAGATTCCACATCAAACCTTTTGCATCAGGGATCTCCTTGTTGTAGGAGTATTCCACACCTAATATGGTGATGTCGTTCCCAAAAAGAACCATAGCTTGCCCTGCATCGTTTCCAGAGAAAAAGTGTTTAACATGCGGACCTACATAAGTGCCCCCATTTCCCAGGTCTAGAAAGAGACCAAAAGCAGTATGGTAAGGAGCGGAAGATTGGGCTGCTGCTTTTGGTAATGACATACCCATAAAGCATACCATTAGGGCAGCAAAAAGAGAGAATCGTTTCATGGTTGTTATAAATTATTTGAAAAGAATTGTTTAAGTGTCTTGTCTTAAGTATTTAGCAATCCAAAATTCTTGCTTTTTTTATTCATATGAAATCCTATGCTATGGGTATTTTTTTCTAATGGTTTTCAGGTATATTTTCATTTGTTATGCATTAATACTGTTTGGAATAGATAAATTTGTGTAATTAGGAGTGATCATAAATCTCTTTACCTATTCATTATGCGCCATTTTTTTTTGATATGGATGATGCTGATTTCCGCAATGATAGCAGATGCACAGCAGAAACTGTCCTTCAATCAGGATAGTTTGTTACAGATCATCCAAAACAGCGATTCAGAAGAAACGCAAAAAATCAAAGCCCTTCAGGACCTTTCTGATCATTGGCTGTATATAGATTCTGCAAAAGCCATGGACTATGCAAAGCAGGCCTTTGCAAAAAGTGCAAAAACAGGTGATGAAACCACCATCGCAATCGGTCATTATTACGTGGGCGGTGTATATATGGAACATTATAACCTGATAGAAGCTAAAAAAGAGTATCAACAGGCCATTCCCTTACTAAAACGCGACTCATCCTATTATGCCCAACGTTATTTGGCCCGCGTTTGGCATGACCTGGGAGCAGTATACCAGAGAGAAGATGATATAGAAGGGTTTTTGGATATGCTGACAAATAACGCCTGTCCTATTCTGGAAAAAATAGGCGATTCGATCTTGCTGGCTAGCAATTATTACGATATCGGAAATATCTTCGTAAGTATCAAACAATACGATAAAGCCCTTCATTATTTTAAAACAGCAGCTACTATTTTGGCAGATCATTCCAAATACGCCGATGCGGTGGATAGCTATTTGGGCGTGGTAAAGGCATTATTGTATGAGGAAGATTTTACTGAAGAAAAGAAATTAGCCATGCAGTCTTATTTAGATAAGGCGCATGCGATATTAGTTAAACATCCTGACGCGCACCCGTGGGTAAATTACTATACCATGCAGGGGATGTATTATCAGTATGTGGAAGAAAACCCCCAAAAAGCCCTGCGGAGTTACGATGACGGACTGGATTTCGTTAATAAGCGACAGGAAGAGTATGTGGGATTGGAGTTGCTAAATCGCAAGTACTACCTATTTTACGATCAGGAGCGTTATCCAGAAGCTAGGGAGATGGTATATGCGCTATACCAAAAAACGTCAAAATACCCGCTATCCAGCAATAAACTGATTTACCTTCGGAATTTGGTAAATGTGGAAGAAGCGCTGGGTAACAAAGACAAAGCTTTTCAGTTTATGAAAGAATATGTTGCTTTTGCAGATACCGTTAATAAAAAACAAACCAATATTAAGCTAAATCTTATTGAACAGAAATATGAACATGAAAAAAAAGAGCGCGAAATTGTGGAGCTTAAGGCGGAGAACCAGCTAAAATCAGCTGCGCTAAAATATAATAAAGCCATGTTAACATTTACCGTAGCCGCTGTTGCCTGCTTACTTATACTACTGGTGCTTGGATATCTTCTATATAATAACAAACAGAAAATTGCCCACCAGCAAGATCAATTGCATGAGGAGCAAATGCAGCGGATGAAGAAAGAGCAGCAAGTGAATTTCTTCAATGCCATGATTCAGGGACAGGAACAGGAGCGAAAGCGACTGGCAGGTGAACTGCATGACGGTTTGGGAGGGCTGCTTTCCAATGTAAAGCTATTGTTGTCGAAAAATCCATGTTTGGGCGATAGCTCGCAGGCAAAACAGCAACATCAACTAATTTTGGCAAAACTGGATACGGCAGTTAATGAATTGAGAAGAATAGCACGGAATATGATGCCCGAAACCTTATTGCGTTTCGGATTAGCTACAGCCTTACGTGATTTTTGTGACGACTTGGAAAAATCAGGTGTCAATATCTCTTTGCAAACTTATGGCTTGTCGCTAACGGCAGAAAAGAGCCAACAGATTATGATCTACCGAATACTTCAAGAGCTTATCAGTAATGCTGTTCGGCACGCCGAGGCCAAGAATATTTTGGTGCAGTGCATACAGGATGATGAAAAAGTATATTTAACCGTGGAAGATGATGGAAAGGGCTTTGCGATGAAAGAAGTTCAAGATAAAAAAGGGATTGGCTTACATAATGTAAAAAACCGGGTTGCTTATCTGAACGGCCTATTGGATATACAATCGGAAAACAATATAGGAACAACTATTAATATTGAATTTAATGTCAATACACAGACAGAACATATCCCTGCTTATAGTGGATGATCATCCAGTAGTGCTGGAAGGAATGAAAGCATTATTGTTAGATAGTGATTTAGTGGAAGTAAGCGCCTGCTGCGGAAGTGGAAGCGAGACACTATCTTTTCTACAGGAGCAAACGGTAGACGTAGTGCTATTAGACATTAATTTGCCCGATGTGAGTGGCATTGACCTCTGTAAGCAAATCAAACAACTACGTCCAAATACCCATGTTATCGCTATTAGCAATTACAACGAGCGGAGCATGGTTACCAAGATGTTACAGAATGGAGCTACCGGTTACGTGTTGAAAAATGCCTCCGCAGAAGAGATTATCAACGCGATCAAAACAGTCGTTAATAAAAAAGTATATTTCAGTGAAGAAGTGCAGCAATCGCTTTTTGAGGTTGCTCTGGAAGACCCCCTGGACTTACCAAAGCTCACCCGTCGGGAACAAGAAGTGCTGCGTTGCATTGCTGAAGGTAAAACAACCGCTGAAATTGGCGAGTTACTTTTTATAAGCCCCCATACAGTCGAGACCCACCGAAAAAATCTCATGCAAAAATTCAATGTATCTAATGCTGCTGCCCTAATACGGGTGGCAACCCAGTACCAATTGATTTGATCGTGTTGCTTTATTCCTGAAATTTAGACTGGTTTACGCCGCCTTTTTATACAGCTATATCCAATGTAAGCTATAAAGTTTTTCATAATTATGGATAGATCGTTATATTAGAGCGCCATTATACATTTAAGCTATTATAGGTTTAAATAGATGATGGTCTAACAGATTATAAATCGCGGTAGCTGAATTTTATTTATTTGTCGCTGGAAAATAGTGGGCGTATATGGAAAGCAAAGATCTTATACATAGGCTGTCAGAAGAAGAACTCTTTAAGAAATATTATCCCAGATTATGTGATTTTGCTTTAAGGTATGTGCAGGACGAGCATTTGGCAGAGGATCTGGTGCAAGATGCTTTTGTTTCTTTTTTGGAAAATAAACACCAAGTGGCTACTGATGATAACGCCCTGAAAGCTTTCTTATACTCCTGCGTCAAATTTGCATGCCTTAACCGATTGCGACATAAGAAAGTTAAAAAACGTATAGAAGCCAGTATGGATGCCAACCCCGTCGAAGATCCTAAATTTTTGGAAGCTATTGTTCATGCTGAAATTATGGGGAAGATCCATGAAGCAATTAACGAACTCCCTAAAGGATGCTATTTAATATTTAAAGAAGGTTATCTCGAAGGACTAAGTAATCAGGATTTAGCCAAAAAGTTAGGTATTAGCATCAATACGGTTAAGAGCCAGAAGCAGCGTGGGTTAATGTTGTTGAAACGGAAATATATCACCGGAAACCTTCGATCTAGCTCAGCTGCTTATATATAGTAAAAAACTAAAAAAACTCCACCCCTTTTTATCCTTCAGGTTTCTTAGTAATAAAGCGCCTGAAAATATGACCAACAAACCTTTTCAAATAGCTTCGGAGATTAACAGGTACCTATTGAGGAAACTTAATAAGGAGGAAGAGTAGTGTGTCGTTAACCTCAAATAATCTTAAATTTAAATTTTATCTCATGAAAAAAACTCTAATTATAAAATGGACTCAAAAGAATCACTTCCTGACGTTACTTTTGATATTATTAATTTTATCCTCTTGTCATAAACAAGAGGACATTATAAGTGACAATGAACTGTTATCGTCTAACGTAATCAATTCGTCTAACGAGGGGGATTACACATGTACTGGCGGGTCATGTGTTCCCCAAGTTTCTGTGACTAGTGTTCAAGGGGGGAATTCTGGGTATGTAATTGATTGGTACACAACCGATCCTGGAGCCAATCATGGGTTTATTTTAACGCTTGATGGTGGGAGTGATTATTACGGGAATGTAGCTGCAAATGGTTCGAAGTCTATAACTAAACCTGAGGGCGAGAGTTACAATATAAATTACTCTCTATTTTGTACTGATTCTCAGTGCAGTGGTATGTGTATTCGAAAAGGGTCGTTTAAATTTAATATCCAAAATGGAACTGGCACTCATCTTGAGAACGACTGTGGTAAAACATATTTAAGTGTAGCGCCAGCAGGCTCCATAGTTAGCAGAGGTAGTAGTGGAATATCTTTTTCTGTTGTCAGGTCTGAGGTCATTGATGATCCATTAGACCAAGTAATCGTGAATAAGTATCAGATATATAAGATGGGGTCCGGAGGAGGATATATAACTTCTGGCCAGTCTGTTGACATAACTTCTAGCACATTCACCGTAAACTCTCCAAATGAACAAAATGTATCTTATCAGATACGTTTTTTTAATTCAGTATGTGATGAAGCTTCTGATCACTACGTTACAATTACTTATTATGGATCGGGAAATTCGGTATTACCACCAAATTTATATTATCAGGAGAAGGGGCATAGCTAGTCGCATCTTGTCAAGAGACTGATACCAACTGTTATATTTGCAATATTGTGGGTGAATACTCTCCTGGTAAAACGATAGATTTTTCGGAGTAAATCGCCGAACAATCGACTTACGTCTCTAGGTGGGTTAGTTTGTATCCGCTATAAGGGATGCTAATCGATTTATTTGTAGCAAATAGATCTGCCGGTTTACTTAGAAAGAACACAGTAGATATGGGCGAAGCAAGGGATGTAGATGGTTTTTTCTTTGCCCAGAAAAATGGCGATCGAAAGATCAAAGAATTGGAAGTGCAAGTCAGCAATGATAATGGATCTTGGGAGAGCATTGGCTTGTTTGGGTTTGCGAATATAGATGGCGAATAGAAAATATATTATGAACTTGCTGGATGTACCTTAAATCCACCTTCTATTTCCTCAACTTTACCAAAAGGCGCCTTGGTAGAATGATAGAACATGCAGGTCCAGTCTTCCTTTGCTGCTCGCGATCCATATTCTTCCCGAAGATGCATCGCCTTTTTTCCGTCAAAATCGTATTTTGCTGCAAATTTTCTCAATAACTGTTCGGGCTCGGGCAGTTCATCGCCTCCAAAAAAATAATGTGCTTTATCCTCTGCGATATGGAAAACCTGATGAAACTCCGTATGGCCACCGCTGTGCTCGTAACTGATCTGCTCGTTCACTATGCCATCTCCCTCAACAAGTTGAAGGTTGCCGCTGCGTTGTAATACATCGAACACCTCCGTCTTATACGAATCTGACTGACCGCTATAACCCGCCTCCCATTCACCTCTTGATACCACGTAATCAGCCTCTGGAAAGGATAGTTGCAGTTTTCCGTCTTTTTCGAAAACCATACCGCTGGCATGGTCTTGATGTAGATGCGAAAGCAGTACCAGGCTGACGTCCTGAAGTGAAAAACCAAACTTTTTAATGTTTTTGTGTAAAATTAATGTCCCGTCATCATCCTTAAAGCCAAGTCCGGTATCCAACAATATCAAATCTTTAGCTGTCTGAATTAAAAATGGGTGTACATGAATGAATAAAGAACCTTTCCTGTCTTTTTTATCATCTTTCTCCGGATCAAAAGGGATAAATTTTTTAGTGCTGTCTACCGAATAAGACCCTTCATATAAAGAAAATGCCCGCATATTACGAAATGAAAATTAAATACTTAAAAATAAAAAAGCGTAGCCCCATGGGGATAACTGAGGTCTCCGTCCTTTCACTACAACTTAACCAAACAAAAACTGTATATTTACCCATTAAATTCAGCAAACTTAGACAAATAGCCTGTTATATGCAACATATCAAGGGCCTATAAAAGCTATTTGTTAATCTGTTATCTGCCTTTAGAAGGCAGTACTTAGATGAACCGTCCATAATGAAATTTCATTTTCATCACCCGGAAAAATGTAAATTTTTATTATGGTAAGTTCCGTCCGACCGCTGAATTTTAAATTATTTACGGATGAAATATATGCAAAAGAGGTGGGTAGAAAGGCATAAAGCAGATACAAAAATCGTGAGCGCGATGGCAACGGCGCTTAAAATTGATAACATATTAGCAACTTTATTGGCACAACGTGGCGTGTACACTTTCGAACAGGCACGCGATTTCTTTAGACCCGAACTGCCTCATTTACACGATCCGTTCCTGATGAAAGATATGGATCTCGCTATTTCAAGAATAGAACGGGCGATGGGGATGAAAGAACATATTCTGATTTACGGCGATTATGATGTGGATGGGACAACAGCTGTTGCTGTGTTATGCAGCTTCTTAAGACGTTTCTATAGTCATATAGGTTACTACATTCCAGATCGTTATAAAGAAGGTTATGGTATATCTACGCAAGGAATAGACTATGCTGAAGCAAATAATTTCACCTTGATTATTGCGTTAGATTGTGGAGTAAAATCCGTAGATAAGGTCGATTACGCGCAGCGTAAAGGTATCGACTTTATTATAGGTGATCATCACACACCTGGTGATGAGTTACCGAAAGCCGTTGCCGTACTTGATCCTAAACGTAATGACTGTGCCTACCCTTATAAAGAACTATCGGGCTGTGGTATCGCATTTAAGATTATCCAGGCATTGGCAAAAACCAATCAGTTAGCCGAAGCTGAAGTTTATCAATACTTAGATCTTGTAGCCGTAAGTATTGCTTCTGATATTGTACCTATTAATGGTGAGAATAGGGTGTTGGCATACTATGGGCTAAAAAAACTCAATAGCAACCCGTGTTTTGGTTTGCAGGCCCTGATTGATCTGTCGTCTAAAAGTAGCGATCTGACATTAACGGACGTGGTTTTTCAGATAGGCCCCCGTATCAATGCTGCGGGAAGAATTGATGATGCAAAAGATGCTGTTAAACTTTTAATGGCTAAGAGTATGGAAGAGGCGAAAACCTGTTGTGGACTGATTGATATACAAAATATGCAGCGAAAAGATTTTGACGCACGCATTACGGCAGAGGCATTGGAACAGATACAAGGTGATGAAGCACAATTGATGCGGAAAACAACAGTAGTATACCAGGAAGATTGGCATAAGGGCGTTATTGGCATTGTGGCCTCAAGGTTAACCGAGAAATATTATAGACCAACTATTGTGTTGACTAAATCGAATGGGCATGTGGCAGGATCGGCACGATCGGTTGCAGGCTTCGACCTTTATGAAGCCCTGTCGGCATGTAGCGATCTATTGGAACAGTTCGGCGGTCATAAATATGCTGCCGGTTTAACCATGAAAGTAGAAAATGTGCCCGCCCTTCAGGCACGTTTTGAAGAAGTCGTGGCACAACATATTACACCTGAACTATTGGAACCTGAAATAGCGATTGATGCAGTGATCAGACTATCAGAAATTACGCCGAAATTCTTTCGCGTACTTAAACAATTTGCTCCTTTTGGTCCGGAAAATAATGCTCCTATATTTCTTGCGAAAAATGTGTATACGGTAGGAGAAGCAGTATTGGTAGGAATGAATCACCTAAAAATGACCGTTACACAGGAGCGGGCACCATCTTTTGACTGTATAGGTTTTGGCTTAGGAGATTTCTTACCGCAAATTAATAAAGGCATACCTTTTGACGCATGTTTTAGCATAGAGGAAAACATATGGCGGGAAAAGCGCAGTGTGCAGCTGAATCTGAAAGGTATCCGGTTGCTGGGGTAAGGAACCGACTGATCGAACAAATTAAATAAAGGCTTATAGGCATAGCTATTATGCAGATTGCATAGAGCCAACATCTGATAGCAAAAAGAGATGATTTTAAAAGCAGAACATTTAGTTAAAAAATATAAACAGCGGACAGTTGTAAATGATGTTTCCTTTCAAGTTGAGCAGGGAGAAATAGTGGGCTTACTGGGGCCTAATGGTGCAGGTAAAACAACCTCGTTCTACATGATTGTGGGTTTAATAAAACCTAATGCAGGTAATGTTTTTCTGGAAGATGATAATATCACCGAAGACCCGATGTACAGAAGGGCACAAAAAGGAATCGGTTACCTTGCACAGGAAGCTTCTGTTTTCAGAAAGCTATCGGTAGAAGATAATATTATGGCGGTATTGGAAATACACCATAAGGATAAAGAAGTGCGGAAAGAGAAATTGGAAGAACTTATTAATGAGTTCAGCTTGCACAAAGTGCGTAAAAATCGAGGTGACCTGTTGTCGGGTGGTGAACGCAGGCGTACCGAAATAGCACGTGCGCTCGCTGCTAGTCCTCATTTTATTCTTCTTGATGAGCCTTTTGCAGGTGTGGATCCAATTGCGGTAGAAGAAATACAAACCATTGTTCATAAACTAAAGCATAGAAATATTGGTATTCTAATTACTGATCATAACGTGCAGGAAACGCTCTCCATTACAGATAGGGCCTATTTACTCACCGAAGGAAAAATTATGCTTACGGGAACACCTGAAGAAATTGCGGTAAACGATATGGCGAGAACCTATTACCTTGGTCAGCATTTTGAACTACGGAGGAAAAAGCTGGGCTAGCGAATGTTCACTAAAAGATCCAATATTTTTTCTTAGTTTAGTACCGCTTACCATAGCACCTGATATTACACCATGGCAATTGTAAATTCAATTATCAATTGGATAATGAAAAAGCGGATCCACCAGATTGAGCTGTTCATGAAATATCCACATGAGGTTCAAGAGGAGTGGTTTCAAAGCCTTATTTCTACCGCTCAGGCAACAGAATGGGGAAAAAAATACGATTATGAGTCTATTTGTACTGTGGAAGCGTATAGAGAAAGGGTGCCAATACAGGATTACAGTACTTTAAAGCCATATATCGACCGAATGATTGCCGGAGAGCAGCAATTACTCTGGCCATCAGATGTCAAATGGTTTGCCAAATCTTCCGGCACAACGGCAGACCGGAGTAAGTTTATTCCCGTAAGTGATGAAGCATTGGAAGATTGCCATTTTCAGGGAGGCAAAGACCTGATCTCTATTTATTGTCACAACCGGCCAGATGCGAAAGTTTTCACAGGAAAAGGGGTAGTACTGGGAGGAAGTCATAAGATCAATCAGCTCGGCAATGGAGAGTCGAGCTCGGGCGATCTGTCGGCCATCTTGATTCGTAATCTTCCTTTCTGGGCAGAAATGTACCGGACACCCGATCTGGAAACAACGCTTAATCCTAATTTTGAGGAGAAGATCGAGCGCGTAGCTCAATTGATTATTCATGAGAATGTAACCAATTTGTCGGGCGTACCCACGTGGAATGTCGTATTGGCAAAAAGGGTGTTGGAACTTAGCGGCAAAGATAACCTGCTGGAAGTTTGGCCGAATCTGGAGTTATATTTACATGGAGGAGTGAGCTTTAAGCCCTATAAAGAACAGTTTAAGCAACTTATTCCTTCCGATAATATGTATTACCTTGAAAATTATAATGCATCCGAAGGCTATTTTGGTATTCAGGATCGTTCGGATGCAGAGGATTTACTATTGATGTTGGACTATGGGGTTTATTACGAGTTCTTACCAATGGAACATATCCATGATGAACATCCCAAAACCTTGTCTTTAGACGAGGTTGAATTGGGAAAGAACTATGCGTTGATTATATCGACAAACGCAGGATTGTGGCGGTATATGATCGGTGATACGGTTAAATTCACCACCTTACATCCCTATCGTATACAGATCACGGGGAGGACGAAGCAATATATCAACACCTTCGGTGAAGAGCTTATTGTAGATAACGCAGATGACGCGCTAAAGATTGCCTGTGAATTGACGCATGGAATTGTTAGGGACTATACAGCAGGGCCTATTTACTTCAAAGATAAAGATGTCGGCGCCCATGAATGGGTGATCGAGTTTGAACGTGAACCATACGATATATCGAAGTTTAAACAGGTGCTCGATCAGCAACTGCGTGAAATTAATTCCGACTATGATGCCAAACGTTATCATAATCTAGCGTTAAAAGAACCTTTAATACATATTGCTCCTGAAGGTACCTTTTACAGGTGGATGAAAAGCAGGGATAAATTGGGCGGACAGAATAAGGTGCCTCGTCTGGCGAATGATCGCACCTATTTAGATAACCTTTTGCCCTTTTTGAAGGGTTAAACCTTCAATTGCTAAATACCTTGCTTTGCTTTTATTTCCAGATATTTATTGATTGCGTTAACCGTTAACAGGTGTGGAGGAGTGAGTACGGACTGGATACCATGGCGTGACAGTTCACGTACAATCAGACGCTTTTCATAGGCAAATTTTTCCGCGATGGTTTTTAGGTATACACCCTCCACATCCCGTGCTTTTGCTAAGCTTAACGTAGTTAATTCGGTGTTTTCAAAAAATATCACTACCAGCAGATGAAATTGGGCAATCTTCTTGAGGTAGGGAAGCTGCCGGTTTAAAGCTGAAATACTTTCAAAATTGGTAAACAATACCACCAGACTACGCTGTCTTAACGTACGTCGCATCGTACTATATAAGGCCTCCATATTTGTTTCAAGGTACCTGGTTTTTTCTTTAAACAGCACCTCCATAATATAATGGAGCTGTGTCGGTCGACGATCGGCGGGCACCACACTTCCTATTTTTTCCGAAACGGTAATCAGCCCAGCTTTATCTTCTCTTTTAAGCGCGACATTGGAAAGTACCAAGCTTGCATTGATAGCATAATCCAACAGAGTCAGACCGTTGAAAGGCATCTTCATAGCACGCGATTTATCAATTATGCAATAAACATGTTGCGATCGTTCGTCAATATAAGCGTTCACCATCAGGTTGCCATGGCGCGCGGTGGCTTTCCAGTTCAATGTGCGGTAATCGTCACCCTGTACGTAAGTTTTTATTTGCTCAAACTCCATGCTATGACCAAGCCTGCGGATTTTTTTTAAACCGTACTCTGTTAACCGGTCGGATATAGCCATCAGTTCGTACCTGCGCATTTGGAGAAAAGAGGGGTAAACCGGAAGGTGGATGGAGGCATCATCGTTAAATCGTCGCTGAATGAAGCCGATGGGCGATTGCACAAAGGTTCTGATAAACCCAAAAGTATACACTCCGCGTTTGGTTGGACGTAGCTGGTAATAAATGGTGCCATATGCCCTCCCAAGGAGCTTTTGCCTAAACCAGACATCCCTTCGTTGAAATTGAACAGGCACTTCATCTATAATACCCAGTGTTACGGTAAAAGGATAATAGTTAATGCTCTGTAATTGAATCTCGTTCTCGTCACTATTGCTTAGTTTCGAAGGGGTGACGCGTGAACTGACAACCTTCCAATGGTTATTTCCATATAAGAGTAAAAGGTCAATGATGAAGGTGGCAAGCACTGCTACGATAAAAACAAAAGGGATGATACCCAACCACGGGAAAAAAAAGGAAAGCAAAAACAGGAACGAGGCCGTTCCCAGAGCGATGAACAGTCGATTGCAGAGAAAGAGATTCGTATAGAAGAGATTAAAAAATCGTTTCATCTGTAAATAAATTTAATCCACCGGCTAGATGGAGCTTGCCATGTTCAAACCCCGAAGGGCTCATGAACATAAATTGAATAGTTAAAATCCGTGAATAAATTTAAATTTCCCTATGTGAAGGAAATGAAATTTCATTATGGACGGTTCATATGTCAAAACGTATAAATTGAGACGTCTCGAGAAATTATCTCGGTATCTCTATGTTCCTTATAATTTGTTTAAGTACATCATCAGGCGTAACACCCTCCATTTCTTTTTCGGGTGTGAGCATAATCCGGTGCCGCAATACGGGTAGCACCACTTTCGTAATATCATCAGGTGTGACGAAGTCGCGACTGTTCATGGCAGCGATTGCTTTGGCGCTATTAATAATAGCTAAAGAAGAACGAGGCGACCCGCCTAAAAATAAAGATTTATGATTTCTTGTCTGATAAACTATTTTGGCCACGAACTCCAATAGTTTATCTTCCACATGTAGCTCTTTTACTAACTTTCTATATTGCGTAATCTGCTCGGCATTCAGTATGCTTTTGATCGCTTGCACACGCTCTTCTGTGCGTTGATGATGATGCTTGGCAAGAATTTGTGTTTCTTCTACCAGGGACGGGTAGCCCACTTCAATCTTGAAGAGGAAGCGATCGAGCTGTGCCTCGGGAAGACGGTATGTTCCTTCCTGTTCAATGGGGTTCTGGGTGGCTAAAACGATAAAGGGATCATCCATTTTATAGCACATACCATCCATGGTGATCTGCCGTTCTTCCATAACCTCAAATAATGCCGACTGCGTTTTGGCCGGTGCCCTGTTGATTTCATCCACTAAGATAACATGGCCAAAGATAGGGCCTCTTTTAAATTCAAAGTCAGCGGTCTTCGGATTAAAAATCGCTGTCCCCAAAACGTCTGACGGCATCAGGTCCGGCGTGAACTGTATCCTGCTGAATGTCGCGTCAATACATTTGGCAACAAGTTTGGCACTCAACGTTTTGGCTACGCCCGGAACGCCTTCAATTAATAAGTGACCATCTGCCAAGATACCTGCTATTAAGAGATCAATCATTTCCTGTTGCCCAATGATAACCTGTGCAAGAGTTTGTTTGATGGTTTCAACTGCAGTATTAAGCGCACTTAAGTCGGTTCGTTTTGTGAAAAATTCTTCTTCCATGTTGTTCCTGATTGTTCGTAAAAAGTTTCAATATTATTGTTGAGTGTTATCAGTTCTTGGTCACTCAGGTATTTACCTCCGTACACTTCCTTTATTTCCTGTATAATCTTATCAATGGTTTCTCGTCCTACGCCCGATCGATGGGTAAGTAAATCAACGAATTCTTCATTTAATTCACTGGTCTTTAACCGATAGTTTGTCCGTATAAAATTCAGTAAATAGATGATTTTTTTATGGCCAATGTCTTTGTTGTCTCTCTGCTGGTAATATACGCCACCCACTACTTTTGCAAATTCTACACTGGTGTTTCGCATGGGATCCTCTACGGGGATGATACGTTGGCGCCTTTTGATTTCATATAAGATAAACAAGACCATGCTGAACAGTGCGAGGTAATAGGCCCATTTTAAGGATGGTGTTGCAAAAATAACACGCAGTATCGATTGAGCCCCCTGCGTACCCAAAAGCTGATACTCGTCGAACAGCAGCTTGCGCTGGTCAGACAAATAAGACAGGGCATGCGAAGCAAAGGTAGATCCGTCTTGGCTTAGTAAAGCGTAATTGCTAAAAAAATCGGGAGAAGCTAGTAGAAATAACGAACCCTTGCCAAAATCATATTTTAAAAAATTGGCATCATCTTTATTATTGCGGGCCAGAATTACGGCTTTGGTGGTGTCAAATTTACTGAAATAATGGACGCCAATACCGCGTTCATAGGTGTATAACTTGTTGGAATCGAGCAAGGAGTTAGTGAAACGAAAATTTAGGCTGTCTTTCGCAAAGAGTACGTCTCTCGATTGTATTGCTAAATTGAGGGAATCCAGAAAGGCATAATTGAAACTATGGGAGGCTATGAAAATAGCATGACCATCGGCCATATACGCCTTCATACGTTCATAGTCGGTATTACTGATGTTCACCTTCGGTGAAACAATCAATAGATTGGCGTTGTCCGTTCGATTATTTAGTGCTTCGTAGATCGATTGACGAGAGCTGCTTATACCTTCGCTGAATAAGCGAGGTAATTCGTGATAAAGCACATAAGTGCCGAAAGGAATTTTGTCAGACTTGTTAAAGGTGGGCGTCCAGTCGACAGGGATGGGCTTATTATACTCTACAATAAGGTAGAGGCCTAGTAAGGTGCCGGCAATAAAGAGATATGTCTTTAAATCTTTCATTTGGTTTTTGCTAAATTAGCTCTTTATCGAAAGAAGCAAAAGCCTCTCTTATCTGGTTAAAATGTTGCGACTGTATTTGAAAGTCTCCGTACCAAACATATTCAAATTGGTTGGTAAGCCCTATAAAAGCCGTTTTAGTAGGCTTCGCATCAATTTCGGCAATATATGCCTGATTGGTTTTACCAGGTCGCCAATCTATCAGGTGCTTATCGGTAAGCTTCTTTAGGCTCCTCAGATAAAGTAAGCGCACGGCTAGCCGAAAGTTCTGCTGAAGAATAGCTTGCTGCACTTGCTCTTCAAAATTAATGGCATGAATGTTTTCCTCCAGTGGGGCAGTAGTTGTCTGTGTACCAGACTTCTTTCCGAAAATGCCCATTAGCTGCATTCCCGAAAGTTTATATACAAGGAAAACAAGCGCCGCAGCCCCTAAGATGACTAAGAGCCATTTGATGGCGGTAAAGGAACGCTGGTTCACAAAAGTCTTTTGCAGTAAATTGTAAAACCAATGTTTTAACTTCTGCCACCACGTGATCGGGACAATTTCTTCAGCATAGTCAAAGGCTTGATCTTTTTTATAGGCGGCCAATTTTTCCGGAGAAAAAGATCTTATCCGCAAGGTAGAAGTATCGGTATACGGGCTGCGTTGTGCTTTTGTTGAGGTAAGCGTATCTTGCTTCATCGCTGCTGAAGTAAAGCTTATGGTAGCCGCAGGAACGCCTGCTAGGTCGCTGGGTATTGCTACAACAAATAATAATAGATATAAGATGCCGGAACAAAGAGGTGTCGTTGCCCTTAGCTGTTTTTTCTTTTTAGAAAGCAATGTCAAACAAGAACAGTAGCTATCGGGTAAACGAATTGCGCGAGCAAAAAATAGTAATAATTTATGCATGTTATTACGCGTTAATACTCCTCTTCCGGCCATTCAGTTGATCCTTGAGTTTTTTCAGTACCGAAGGAATCTATTCGGTCAAGTAGCCCTCCACCGTCTTTTTCTTCGCTTAAACTGTAATACCAAAGTGCGCTCACTATCGCAGGAAGAACATAAAATAACTGAGAAACCCCTGTAAGGAAAGAACTGAAAATACTCCCGGCAAAAAGAATGTTAGGTGAATTTTCAATAAAAACAGCACCGATATTTAGTAAAGCTGCCGGAATACCCAATATGCTCATACTGAAATAGGCAATGAGTCCTGCAACCAAGAGCAATCCGAAGGTTCGCCACCAATTGTCTTTCAGTAGCGCCATACTCCGGGAAAAGGAGTCGCTTATACTGAGATTCTCCATAACCATGATCGGAAGTGCCAAAGTGACGATAGGCATGAAATAAAAGCCTGGTATGAGACATAGGAGAAAGCCTATACACATCAGTATACTCAACAAGATTGTACCCAAGAAAAAGCGGATAGCATGTTCCTTAAAAAGCGTCCAAACGGCTTCCATAGTGGGTGCCATATTACCTTGATCTTTGTATAGCTTGATATAGCAGAAGGTAACTAGGTAAATCGCACTGACCGTAAGGATGCTGAAAAGTATCAGTAAAAAATACTCCAGGCCTAATGCGTAGGTAGAAAAGTCTGGTGAATAGGATTGAAAGCCCTGCGATGCTTTTGCTATACCCAATATGCGAATGGTCTTTAACTGTTGGAGAACGCCACTGGCAATGGTAGCCAAAATGAAAAAACCACAAATGTAGATAAGAGGCTTAAGCAGTGCACTGAAATTTTGTTTAATAAAGGTGAAACTGTCATTGATTGTCTGACTGAAGTCTCTAACCTTTCGGCATTCTATTTTTGGTTCCACTTGGTTCATAGGTGTAAATTTTTAAACGACATCTTGTTGCCTGTCATGCTGCCTTTGATGTTGTAACGAAAAAACCTTTTTTGGATAAATGATAACGTACCAGATGATAAAGAATAGCGAAGCAATCAATATAAAGGAGCTTAACCAGGTCGGCATCCCGGTATGTCTGGTTACGAAGGACTCTAGGATTGCTGCTATTATGAAAATAGGTACTAAGCCTATAATAATCTTAAGACCGTCTTTCCCTCCTCGCTTGAAAGAGACCAGTCGCGAATAGGTCTTAGGGAAGAGGATGCTGTTGCCCAATATCAGCCCGGCGGCGCCAGAGAAAATGATGGCCGCTATTTCTAAGGTGCCATGAATCCAGATCACCAGTACGGAAGCTACGCCTAATCCCTTGCTAAAAAAATAATACTGGAACGAACCCAGCATAATGCCATTATACATTAACAATACGACGGTGCCCACCGAAAAAAGTATGCCCAGCAAAAAGGCAAAACAAGAGACCTTTATGTTATTTAATGCGATCATTATAAACATCATAAAGGGGTCCATTTCTTTATATACGCCAAAAGGATCACCCTTATCAATGTTGGCATTGGTCATGTCAACATAAGTATCGCCCAATATCAATCGAACGAAGGTGTCATCATGCGCAGCAGAAAAGGCGCCGATAAGCGCAAACAGGGTGAAAAAAATTGCTGCGTACAACAGCTGCTTGCGGTATGTATAAAAGACCAGTGGGAGCTCTATCTTCCAAAATGTAACAAAACGATTGGCTTTCTCCCGTTTGTTAGTATAAATCGATTGATGTAAGCGGGCTGCCAATCCATTGAGGTACGCAGTGGTTTTAGAAGTAGGGTAGAAGGTCTTAGCATAAGCGAGATCGTCCGTGATTTCGATAAACCGCTCAGCAAGCTCGTCAGGATGACTAACTTCCATCTTTTCATAGTCCTCCCACTTTTCGCTGTTCTGTTTAACAAATAATGCCTCCCGCATATGTGAAATAAAGTTTAGGGATTTTCATTCTATAATTATCAGTAATGGTAGTAAATCTAAGATAAATTGATTTTTTTCACAAATGTTATTTTTTGTATTAAAAGTGGCTCAACTGCTATATAGCCCTCAAGGTGTTGGTTTTTTGCTGTTTTTACGTTGATTCGTAAATATAATTAATGGGAAACAGACATTATTTATAGCTAAATATTTAAGTAATCGGCCCTCATATATAGCAACTGGTTAAATTGTGATGTGATCACTTATTATGTTTTTATATTTGACTATTTTGATATAAATTCGCTTGGATGAATTATATCAGCGTAACCACCTCTCAAAACATTACTATCGACTATGACGTCGCTGGCGTTGGAGAAAGGATTGCTGCGCGTATTCTTGATTTTGCTATTTTCTTCGCCGTATATTTGCTTTTCATCATCATTGTATCTTCTTTGGGACTTATATTTAATAATAGTGGTAATTTAACCTTGCTGGTAATTTTTGGATTGTTGTTTGTTTTTTATGATTTGCTTTGTGAGGTGTTTTTCAACGGGCAAAGTGTAGGAAAGCGGGTGCTGCGCATAAAGGTTATTAGTTTAGACGGTTATCAGCCTAGTTTAAGTCAGTATTTTTTGAGATGGCTGTTCCGTTTTGTGGATTTTACCATCACCATGCAGGTGGGCGCCTTGGTATGTGCGGCAGTAACTCCGAGTAAACAGCGCATTGGCGATCTGGTTGCCGGTACCACTTTAATCAAAACCGTTCCCCGTACCTCGCTGGATGCAGTTGTTTTTCGCCCTCAGGTCGCGACAGAAGACTATGATCCATTATTTCCTGAAGTTGCGCAATTGAATGACAGGGATGTAACCTTGATCCATGAGGTAATCGGTAACTTTAGTAAGTCGGGCAATAATATGTTGGTCTATAAAATGGCCATGAAGGCTAAAGACACCATGGGCATCCAAATTCCCGAAGAGATGGATGAGCTGCAGTTTCTACGAGCGATCATTAAAGATTATAATTATATTACATCAAGGGTGTAATTTTACACTACTTTCTTTTTTCATACGTGTATGCGTTCAAAGGCATTCAAGCTTTCGCTTTAAAAAGCGAAGGTCTCCGCGAAAGAAAGATAGCAAAGAACTAAGTTACGCGGTCTCATGAGCTCCTATGAAAATTAACTTTTGCGAATAAAGCTCGTCGCTTCGAAATTTACGGGAACGGAAGTGTCTCCGATTGCAAGATGTAAATTTTGGATGCGACAGCATTCGAAGGCCAGTGGTCAGTGCTTTTGCCTGCAATACCCCTTCGTAACGCTAAAAAACCACCTAGGAGATCCTGCGGTTTGCAAGTTGATGCACTAACTTTGCAGCGGGAGATCCAAGTGGGAACTTTTTACGTACTTTTTTGCGTAAAAAAAGTAGGGTCATTCTATTACCATATTTTCTGAATATACGAAACCAAGATGTGCATGCCTACCAGGCAGGAAAGCACGGTAGCGATCTGTTCACTGTTTTTAAATGCATAGCGCTGTTTAACGAGGAAGAACGCGCCCAGTAGAAGCAATGGTATAGTTGGCGGATATTGTTGGATACTTGCGTTTAGCTGGCCTTGGATCAATAACAGAAAGGAGCGTTGAAATCCACAGCCCGGACAGTCGATGCCCGTAATAAATTTAAAGGGGCAGGGAATGAGGTGATGCTGTAGCCAGTGCATCAATTCCTGGCTACAGATCAATATTAATGCGGCCTTTGATACAAACGTATTAAACGGTTGGATCTTTAGGAGGTTCATTTTCTTCGTCGAAAGGATTTTTATAATTTTTAAATTGATTAAAGGAATTCTGCCCACGAGCTTCCGCGGCACTTGGCCCTTGATATTGGTCACTTCCAAAACCAATCATTGGATAAATGATAAAGGGGAAGAGGATAACCAAAACCGTGTATACCGTGTCTTTTCCAAAAGACTTCATCAACAGGTTAGTTACCCAGATAAGTACCACGACGTTTACACAGGGAATAAATAAACCAATGATCCACCAAAGCGGTTTGCCAACAATTTCGAGCATAATAATAACATTATATATCGGAATGATAGCCGCCCAACCGGGTTTGCCCGCCTTTTCAAACATTTTCCAAAGGCCTGCGACGGTTAAAACAATAATAGCTAAGTAAATGAGCATGCCAACGACACCTATGCCAGCCAGCAAGCCTGAGCTCATGGAATCTCCGTAATTATAATTGTCCATATTGCTTTTGTTTAAGTAAATAATTAATTGCTGTTAAAATTCGATAAAAGAATATTAGAAACAAAGTTTTTTATGTGAAAAAAATTAGTTTTTTCTTAAATTTTTTAATGCATGAGTGATAGCTGTGCAAGGAAAATCCTTTTAGCTGTCGGAAAATATTGGCCTTGGACATTTTTTTTGCAATAATCATAACAGTAATAAATACATAAGGTAGGGAAATGACAATTATATCGCTTAACTTCGTAAGGTGATTTTTATGAATAAAGAGCAGATTTCAATTTTCGATATATTCAAGATCGGTGTAGGGCCTTCGAGCTCGCATACGCTGGGGCCTTGGCGGGCAGGGCAGAAATTTGTGAAGATCCTCCAACAGGAGGGGATTTTAGAACAAACGGAAGCCATCAAGATTCTTTTGTATGGCTCGCTTGCCAAAACGGGTAAGGGACATGGTACCGATATCGCTGTTCTTTTAGGACTTAGCGGAGACGACCCTGTTACATTCGACGTCAGTCAGATCGAACCGAAGGTGGCGGATATCAAGCGGCAGCATCACCTGACGTTGGGAGGTGTACACCAGATCGACTTCACTTATGAAGATGATCTGCTGTTTTTATTTCATGAGAGCCTACCTTTTCATCCCAATGCGGTTACTTTTCAAGCTTTTTTAAGCAATGGTAAAGCGCACTCTGAAACGTATTACTCCATAGGTGGTGGTTTTGTGGTACAGGAGAATGAAAGCCGCGATGGAACAAAAGAGGTAGACTTACCCTTCCCCATTCAAAATGCGAAAGACTTACTGGTATGGTGCATGCGCACCGGTTTAAAGGTGTCGGAGGTGGTGATGGAGAACGAACATGCCTGGCGTAGTGAAGAAGAGACCAATCAGGGTGTTTTAAATTTATTCCATACCATACGTGATTGTATTTATAGAGGCTGCCATACTACCGGTGTATTGCCGGGAGGGTTGAATGTGGAGCGGCGTGCGGCAAAATTAAATAAAAAACTGTTGGCAGGAAGAGCCTATCGCGACTATGATAGCTGGACCAAAGCTATCCGTGATGGAGGTGCTTCTTTTCAGTATATATTAGATTGGGTAAGCTGTTTCGCTCTGGCAGTGAATGAGGAAAACGCCTCCTTCGGAAGAGTGGTTACAGCACCGACCAACGGTGCTGCCGGTGTGATACCTGCTGTCTTGCAGTATTACATCACTTTTGGTAATGACTTTAAAGAGGAGAAGATTTTGCAGTTTATAGCTACAGCGTCGGAGATCGGCAGTATCTTTAAAAAAGGTTCAACCATTTCTGCTGCAATGGGTGGCTGTCAGGCAGAGATCGGTGTGTCGTCTGCAATGGCGGCAGCGGCCTTGACCGAATGCCTGGGCGGCTCACAACGTCAGGTGCTGATGGCTGCTGAAATTGCCATGGAGCATCACTTGGGCTTGACCTGTGATCCGATTGGCGGATTGGTACAGATCCCTTGCATTGAACGGAATACAATGGGTGCCATTAAAGCGATAACCGCTTCGCAGCTGGCACTACAATCCAATCCAGATAAAGCTAAAGTAAGTTTAGACGCCGTGGTAAACACCATGTGGGAAACTGCACTTGATATGAACGCCAAGTATAAGGAAACTTCCGATGGCGGTTTGGCTACCAATATACCGCTGAGTTTGCCGGAATGCTAAGGTTTAGCTAAACGAATAAAGATTTGTCGACCAATAAAGGGGTTTTGTCTAAAATAGTTGCCTTAAGGGAAATGCTTCCGTATGTTCGTGTGCTTGTGTAGCGGAAAGCGTGCAGCTTGCGTTCTACCTAGCAATTGGACTGAACTTCGATCTCGTACAGGGTTTTCATTAACGTCCATTTTTCATTTTTACTAACTAATATTTTTATCAATAATTACGTGAAAACACTTTTACTGAACCTTCTTGCTCTATTTTTTTCTACCCTTGTTCTTGGTCAAACGTTCTCCGTTAAAGGTCGTCTTACCGACAGTAGTAAGTCACCACTCGCTTACGCTTCGGTTAATATAAAGCCTGCTGCGCAGAGTCAGCAGTTTTACGGCGTATATAGTGATGAAGATGGGAATTTTGAAGTGACGAATATACCTACTGGTGATTATATGTTACAGGTAAGCATGTTAGGTATGAAGACGCTGGAGCAATCACTTAAAATTCACGATAACCTTAATCTTGAAACAATCATGCTGGAGGAGGATCCGAATGTTTTAAATGAAGTAACCGTTACGGCTAAAAAAGATCGGCTTACCCGGAAGGTCGACCGACTGGTGATGAACGTCGAAGATAATGCCGCGTATGCGGGAAGATCTTCCCTGGAACTTTTTAATACCGCACCGGGAGTTTTTGTAAATAATGGAAATATTTCCATCAATGGCATGTGGGGTACGCGGGTGATGGTTAACGGGCGCATATTGAACCTTAGCGGTGATGACCTGAAAAATTACCTGCAAAATCTGCGGGCAGAAGACATTCAGTCCATCGAAATTATCGCTCGCCCACCTGCGGAGTATGACGCAGAAGGTTCTGGCGGAATGATCAATATCATTTTGAAGAAGCAGACGCAGGCTGGAATGAACGCCCGTTTTGGCCATGATTATACTTTAGGACTCGGAAAATACCCCTCTTATCGGCCAAATGCCGGCTTAAGCTATAAAAAAGATAAATTGGGCATGTCGCTCGATTATGGCTATGCGCATGACAAAGGTTTTCAGGAAGTGGGGCAGGAGCGGGCATTCCCCAATCAAGGGCAGTATCAGGCAACGAATGATGCCGTTCATCGCCGGAGGAACAATCGGATACGCTTTTCAACCACTTATGATATCAACGATCAGCAATTTATTGCGCTCGATTATACCGGGAATTATGGCTGGTTTACCGATTCCATACGCTCGGTGACGGATATTGTTTATCCAGATGCCGCCAATAACACCCAAGCGGTGGGTGATTTTCCCACCCATGCGCGTAATAATTTCACGAATGTGGGTTTGAACTATTCCTGGAATACGGATACCCTTGGCTCAAGGCTGCGCTTTATTGCCGACTATACCTACAGCGATAAAAATGCTTACAGTGGAACCAATAGTATCACTTATAACGCGGCAGGATTGCCTATAGCAGACACTATCTTCACGTTTTTTTATCCCAGTACGTCCAAAATCTTAACCGCAGATTTGAAATATAATAAAACCTTCCGTTCTGGGCTAGATTTGGCTATTGGGGGCAAGCTATCGTCAACAGACATTGATAACGCAAATAGCTATGATATTTTTTTAGGAGAAACCGTACGTGAAGGCGCAAATGCGTTCGATTATCTCTATCGGGAACGTATCAGTGCCGGGTTCATCACGCTTAGCGGTAACCTGTTGCAGACACAATTTAGTGTCGGCTTACGGGGTGAGCACAGTAATATACGGGGCGAACTTATAGGCGACGGGCAGGATACCCTGACTAAATGGAATTACTTTAGCTTATTTCCTTCAGCTTTCCTACAGCGTCCGTTGGACGAAGCGGGTAATCACAGTCTAACCTTGTCAGCCAATAGGCGCATTAAGCGACCTTCCTATCAAGACCTTAATCCCTATCGCTATTATTTGGATAACTATTCGGTGCAAGCCGGTAATCCATTCCTTACACCGCAATTTTCCAATTCCGTTGAGCTGGGGTATCTGTTTAAGCAAAAATACTATGCTGCCTTCAGTTATGCGCGCAGCAGAGATGTCATCAACCAGGTGATTGAAACCGACCTGGAAAGCGAACAGATGACGCTTTTGCGAAAAAATACCGGTCGGGAAGATGTGTATACCGCCACTTTCAGCGCCCCCGTAAATCTCACGAGCTGGTGGACAACCACCAATAACCTGATCTTAACGCATAGTCGGTCTCGGGCTCCTGAATTTGATGTGTCTTTGAACTCATTAGTTCTGCAATCCGAGCAGGAAATCAATTTGCCACAGGATTGGAAGGTCAGCCTAAATGCTTTTTACACACCGGGAGTATTGATCGGTAATATCAGCACTACCAGCATTGCCAGTGTAGATGTTGGCATACAGAAAAAATTCTTTGGCGAGCGACTTTCGGCGAGAGCGGCTTTAAGTGATATTTTTTATACCAATAACTTCAGCGCCAGAAGCTTTTATAATGACTCGGTGCTTGATCTCTGGCAACGTGATCAAACGCGCGTGTTTACCCTATCGCTAATGTATAATATTAATATTGGTAAGGCTTTTAAGCTGCGGAGTTTAGACAAAAGTAATACGGAAGAACGGGAAAGGTTGTAGTTGTTTCACGTCTTTGAGATATGGGTTTGATAGCGCTCTGGCTTATTTTTAATTTAGCTTAAATTCACCATTCATCTAGGTTAAACAAAGGGTTGAAAGAGGGTTAACAAGGGGTTAACAAAGGTAAACCCTTGTTAACCCTTTAGTAAATCTCTGTGAAAGCTTGTTTTTTACTATTTAAATAGATAGATTTAAATGAGTTTTTATTTAACTTGGATATCATCAAATAGGTACAAATGGCAATTGCAAAAAATGGGATCAATGGCAGTTTCAGTGGCAAAGTTGGGTCAGTTATCGGTTATCAATTAGGCGGACAGCATGTGATGCGTACAGTAGGAGAGCGGAGAAAACCTTACACGCCGCTCGAATTACTCAATCAGGCCAAGATGAAAGTAGTTTCTAAATTTTTAGCGCCAATAAAACCTTGGGTGAAGTTGGGGTTTTCAAAAGCGGCGCCAGCGGGCAGTAAGGTAGGCGCCTTTCAAATGGCCCAGTCACATGCACGGAAGCATGCGGTCTTGGTGGATAAGGGAGGACATCCTTACATTGATCCCGCTAGGGTATTGGTAAGTAAAGGACCGCGTCAACCTCCTCATAATTGTACTGTTGTAAGAGAAAACAATAAGTTGATTTTTCAATGGGAGCATTTGGATCGGCAGGATTCAAACGATCGGTTGATGGTGTTGCTCTATGAAGAGGATATGGGTTATTTTCGAAACTATCGTGACATCGGAGCAAAAAGGTCTACGCAAATGGACGTTTGGGAAATCGAAACGCTGCACCAGGCGAAGTGTCCAATCCATGTATATGTAATGTTCAGAGATCCTTTATTTGGAGAGGTTTCCGACAGCGTATATTGCGGAACCGTGTAGCAATTTCATGCCGAACAAGTCGGCAAAGTGTCTCTGGAGTTTCTCCTTTACATCGTTTATATTTACCTCATGGCCGAGTTCGCGTTGCAGGGAGGTAACATCTTTGTCTTCAATGCCGCAAGGTACGATATTGCTAAAATAAGATAGGTCAGTGTTGATGTTAAAAGCAAAACCATGCATCGTTACCCACCTGCTGGCACGCACGCCAATGGCACAGATTTTTCTAGCCTTCTCATTATCGGAATCCAGCCAAACGCCAGTATAGCCGGGATAACGTCCCGCCCGGATACCATAGTCTGCTAACGTCAGGATTACGGCCTCCTCGATAGTGCGCATATACAAGTGGATATCGGTGAAAAAGTTATCGAGATCCAGAATAGGGTAGCCTACTAATTGCCCGGGTCCATGATAGGTGATGTCGCCGCCCCGATTGATTTTGTAATAGGTTGCTTGCTTCTCCAGTAAACCGGTATCGTCTAATAACAGGTTTTCAGGTTTTCCGCTTTTACCTAATGTATACACGTGCGGATGTTCGACAAAAATCAGGTAGTTATCGGTGGGTTGGTCAGTACCCTTAATACGGTTATCTGTTTTTTGCTGTACCACTTTGGTAAAGATCTGTTCCTGTCTATCCCACGCCTCCTGATAATCCACCTTACCCCAATCCTCAAAGAATACTTTTTTGTTCATGGAAAACCCCTTCTAAAATCTGGTACAAAGATACGCTTTGTTTATGATTTTCACGTTTAGCTTAACTCATATTCCTTTATAGCTCAGTCTTTGGGCTACGGTTGGTGAGATTTTTTAGCAGATAAATTAAAGTTTAATGACCTGTTAATGATTTTTAAAGAGAATAGAAAAAATGCTTCTTTTATTCATTTAATATTACTTTCACAACTATTGCTGTTTTAGATGGTATGGCAGAAAAGACAGTTCGATAAGATGAGTTTTTATGGTTGCGCCTTGGGGGAGAAAATTTAGATTATTCGTTAGATTTATTTAATTTGTAATTAACAGTTAAATTAGCTTTATCTATATGGTAATGACATTAAGAATCTTAGTATTATCTGTAATAACTGTTTGCTTAACAAATGAGTTAAATGCGCAAGCGATTGATGATCACTTGTGCTGGAAGTACTTCAAGTTGACCGATGGGTTAAGAAAAGGTGATCCTATATCGAAAGAAGACTGGAACAAATTTCTGGACGATGAGGCGATCGAGGTATACATGAAAGATCAGGGAATAGATACCGCTTTTTTGGATACATATAGAAAAACTATGGAAGTCGTTTACATGCCGCAAAATGAATCTATCTTGAAAAGTAGATTGAAAGATCCGAATAAATACTGGTGGACTTATATTGTCAATGAATATAAGATACATGAACAGGATATGAAAGCGTATTTGACGAAGATTAGACAGAACCCTAATGGCTACTTAGATACTTGCTATGAACACGCTTATAAAATGCTGCCCAAGAAGGCGCATAAGAGAGTCGACAACTATAAGCTTTCAATCATTCCTTTACATACAGATGCCCATATCGAAAGCGGTTGGATGGTGTGTACCTTAATGTGTGCCTATTTTAACGATAAAAATAAAACGGGGATTTTAATTGGGCATGAGTTACATCATGCCTTAAGGCCCAGGTATCATTTCACGCCCGATAAGGAAGACGAAGTAATCATCGAAGTTTTGCAAAGAATTTTAAATGAGGGCAGTGCTGACTTGGTCGACAAGGGTTATCAGGGAGAGGACGCCTATGCACTGCTAGAGTTTCAACGTGGATATCCAGAGAACTTTTTGGAAGAGGGACCAAAAGTATTATCGAATATTGATTCCTTACTAACTCACGAGCGGGATGAAAGATCTTTAACATTAAAAGAATTATTAAACACATGGAATACAAGTGGACATATTCCAGGATATTATATGATGAATGTTATCGAGAGAAATGGCTATAAAGAAGAATTGATTAATCATATTAGTAGTCCTTTTTTTTATGTCTACCTGTACAATAAAGCAGCAAAACTGGATAAAGAATCGGCTTTTATTTTGTCGGATACCACCATTAAATATATTAAGTTTTTAGACGACAAATACAAGCACGCAGGAAGCGGCTATTCCGTGAACAGATAGATGAATAGAATGCATTCACCGTGTGATTACATGTTTTAACTCAATATTTTTCTTAAAATTCTGAGAAAAGATCCTTCAGTTTTTTTGTTAGTATAATGTGAAGAGTTTTTCTGTTCATAAAACAAATAGATCTGAGAACAGCGATTACGACGAACTATTTTTTGACTAAAGATCGATTGCTTCTATTGAGAAATGCTAGGTAAATTCTCTTCAAATCACCTTAGACAGAAAAAAGCATGGTATAACAAGGAGTAGCTTGCATAAATGGAAAACAATTACCCCATCACATAACCTAACATATACGCTTCAAAACGCTCATAATAGATGGTATAAGCCGATTCCTGATAAGGTCCGTTAAGTCGCGCTTTTAAGAAGCCCCCTGCTTCGCTGTACTGGAAAGGTTCGATAAAAATGTTGTCTTTGAATGAAACGCCTTTTTTACCTTGTAACTTGTAGACAGCTTCTTTTGCGCACCAACAGGCATAAAGTTGTTCTATACGTTTGTCTGTGGCTAAGTCTGCGAGCTCCTGGGGTTTCATGAATTTTTTGGCAATCAATTCTATTTTTGGCTTCACTAACTCCATATCGATGCCAACTTCATGTTTGGTGCTTAACATAACTGCCGCATAATCAAAGGAGTGGCTGAGGGATATCTTATGAGGGAAATTAACGAGATATGGTTTGCCGTTTTCATCAGAAGGACAATCGACATAACCCGGTGTATCGAGCATCTTACGTAATAGTACACGTGTACCTAACCAATTTAATGTTCGTTTTCCTTTATTCAGTCGCTTTAAAAATGCCTTCTCACTTCTGCTCAGTTGTAGTTTGCTCAACAAATCTTCAGCGGATTCTTCAATTTTCCAAATAGCGAAACGTGTGTTCTCGTCAATTTCTTTTAGATATACTAACGGCATGGCTAAAAATAAACAAAAATATCGGATCAGCATGTAAGGTTAAGAGAAGTTTTGCATCTTGCGCGTTCTTTCTTAAGTTTGTGCCTTGCCCGAAAGCTACCGCTTTCTTTACCGGCTTACAATAAAGTATGATATTATCAGATAAAAGAATTCTCGAAGAAATAGATAAAGGAACGATCATCATAGAGCCGTTCAGGAAAGAATGCCTGGGGACGAACTCCTATGACGTTCATTTGGGTAAATATTTGGCTACGTATAAGGATCGCGTACTCGATGCAAAAACGCATAATGAAATCGAGCATTTTGAAATTCCGAAAGCCGGATATGTATTGGAACCCAATACACTCTATCTGGGGGTAACCTTGGAATATACAGAAACACACGAACATGTGCCTTTTTTGGAGGGGAAAAGCAGTACTGGTCGTCTAGGAATAGATATACATGCAACCGCTGGCAAAGGAGACGTGGGATTTTGCAATACCTGGACTTTAGAGATCTCTGTGGCACAACCTGTTCGGATTTATGCAGGAATGCCTATCGGACAGCTGATTTATTTTTCCGTTGAAGGTGAAATCCACACCATGTACAATACCAAGGGCAACGCCAAATACAATCGCAAAACAACGCGGCCGGTAGAGTCTATGATGTGGAAAAACGAATTTTAATTACCTCCGAACTCCATTAAGTAAGATTTTAGAAACGCATCGATTTCACCATCCAGCACCGCTTGTGTATTGGATGTCTCATGATTTGTTCGCAGATCTTTTACCAATTTATAAGGATGCAGTACGTAATTTCTGATCTGCGACCCCCATTCAATCTTTTTCTTGTTTCCTTCGATGGCTGCAGTTGTTTCCATACGTTTGCGCATTTCAATCTCATAAAGTTGGGACTTTAAAAGACGCATGGCATTGTCTTTATTTTGCAATTGCGAGCGCGACTCCTGATTTTTGATCACGATACCCGAAGGTTTATGATGCAGGCGTACCGCAGTTTCTACTTTATTTACATTCTGCCCGCCTGCGCCACCCGAACGAAAAGTGTCCCATTCGATATCGGCATCTTTAACGTCAATTTCTATCGTGTCGTCAACTAACGGATATACGTATACAGAAGCAAAGGAGGTATGCCTTTTTGCATTCGAGTCAAAAGGAGATATTCGCACTAAGCGGTGCACACCGTTTTCGCCTTTGAGATAACCGTAAGCAAAGCTTCCGTCAAATTGTAGCGTTACAGATTTCACGCCGGCTACGTCTCCCTCAAGAAAATCTTGCTCCGTAACCTTATAACCATTCTTTTCTCCCCACATAATGTACATCCGCATGAGCATGGCTGCCCAATCACAGCTTTCTGTTCCCCCTGCTCCGGCAGTAATCTGTAAGATAGCTGTGAGTTGGTCTTCCTCTGCACTTAACATATTCTTGAACTCCAGCTCCTCCATTCGTGTTAATGCCTCCTGATAGAGTTCTTCGGCTTCCTCTTCGTCAGCTTCACCACTCTGATAGAAATCAAACATAACCGACGCGTCTTCAATAGCTTCACTAAGCTCTTCAAAACTGTCTGTCCAAACTTTCTTACTCTTTATCGAATGCAGAACCTTCTCGGCTTCTTTCGGATTGTCCCAGAAATTTGGAGCAAGTGTTATCTCCTGTTCCTGATTGATTAATGTTTGTTTGGCATCGATGTCAAAGATGCCTCCTCAGGGAAGCTGCTCGATCCCTTAAATCCTGAATATTTTCCTTGGTCATAGGCGCAAAGATAACCAAAATTACGAACTATAATTTTTTCATTAGCTCAGCCGCTTTCGGATAAATGGCAGCCTCTTTTGGGATTTTTTCGAGCCAATTAAGAGCACTTTCAGCGTAATCGTCTTCTTCTAAGGTGTAACTCAGCGCAATATAGTAAGCGGCTTCATACATTTGCGAAGTGCTTTCTGAGTAAACCTTCAATAAATCGCGGCGCGCAGAACCCAGATATGCTAAGTTTAGATAAGTAACACCCCGGTAATAACGTATATAAAGATCGTCGGGCACTTCAGTAAGTGCGTTATTCAGTAATGGGAGTGCCTCGGTATATTTGCCGTCGTTAAAAAGCTCGATAATGTCCGGGTATTTATTTTCTATTAATAAACCATCATTGTCAACGGCGCTCATCTTCACTTGGTTAGCTTCCACTAATCCGTCGTTTGTCCATGGCGACCATAATAGTACACCCCCAAATAGCAGAGTTGTTAAAGCTAATATCCCCCATTTTATTTGACGGTTTGCTCGGATATTCTTTAAGGATGGAAATCTGCTCACCTGTTTTTTCGGGCCAGGCACACATGACTGACGCAGGCATTCAGCAACACTTTTATTGACGTACATATAGAATCGAAGTTCCTGAGCGAGCTCTTCATTTCCGTCCAGCTCATCTTCAAAGCTACTACGCTCTTTTTCTGTCATATCACCAGAAAGATAACGTTCAATATTTTCGTAATTAACGTCAGTCATCTTTATCCGTTTACCTCATTGCTTACTGCTTTATACTATAGATTCAGGATACTAAATTAACAATAGCCGATTTCTTTTGCAAATCCCAAATGTTCAAATCTCAGTAATAAAACAGGTTAATACACAGCTTGTTTTTGTTTGTTAAAGGTATTGAATTTTTATATTTTATTAAAGCAAAAAAGTGTTAAAAATTGCTTGATTGTTCGATGTTGTGCTACAGGTATCGTGTGATCGATGCTTGTAACAAGTCACTTTCGGTCGGTAAATAGCCTAATAAAATAATGCGTTGGGCTTTTACTTTCTGCAATGAATTTGTAGTTTCGTGAAAATTTGATGTTATTATGTTACCAAGTGTGAATTTTACAGAAACAGATGCTTATAACTATTTAAGCAACCACTATATTAATATAGCACCTAAGCATTTACGTGATTTATTTGCGTCTGATGCTAAGCGTTTTGAGAAGTTTTCGATACTTTTTGAGGATATGTTATTCGACTATTCGAAGAATCGGATCGATGAGCAGACCATAGCCTTATTGGTGCAGTTAGCTAGGGAATGCAAGCTTCAGGAAGCTATTGAAGCTATGTTTAACGGGCAGTCAATCAATGAAACAGAGAACCGTGCTGTTTTGCATACCGCATTGCGAAACATAGGTAATCAACCGGTAAACGTGGACGGACAAGATGTGATGCCCGCAGTGAATGCCGTGCTCGACCATATGGAGTCGTTTAGCTCCTCCGTAATTTCCGGGAATTGGAAAGGCTATAGCAGGGAAACAATTACTGATGTCGTGAATATTGGAATTGGTGGGTCTGACCTTGGACCGGTAATGGTAACAGAAGCTCTGAAAGCGTATAAAAATCATTTGAACTTACACTTTGTGTCCAATGTTGATGGTACGCATATTGCCGAAGTATTACGCCAGGTGAACGCCGAGACAACCCTGTTCCTGATCGCTTCCAAAACATTTACAACACAGGAAACCATGGCTAACGCGCATAGCGCGCGCGACTGGTTTTTAACACAGGGCGGCAGTGAAAAAGATATTGCCAAACATTTTGTTGCGCTCAGTACAAATACACGAGCCGTGCAGGATTTTGGTATTGATACGCAAAATATGTTTGAGTTCTGGGATTGGGTAGGTGGCCGTTATTCTTTATGGAGCGCCATCGGTCTTTCCATCGCCCTAGGTATAGGCTTTGACAACTTTAAGGAGCTACTGGTAGGAGCACATGCTGCTGATAATCATTTTAGAAATACACCCTTTGAAGAAAACATACCCGTACTCATGGGGATGTTGGGGGTATGGTACAATAACTTTTTTGATGCCGAGAGTCATGCTATTCTTCCTTATGATCAGTATATGCATCGTTTTGCCGCCTATTTCCAGCAGGGAGATATGGAAAGTAACGGAAAGTATGTTGATCGCAAAGGAAAACCAGTGGAATATCAAACGGGGCCTATCATTTGGGGTGAACCGGGAACCAATGGGCAGCATGCTTTTTATCAGTTGATTCACCAGGGAACGAAAATGATTCCTTGCGATTTTATCGCTCCCGCTCAAACACACAACCCTATTGGTGCGCATCATCAGCTGCTGTTATCCAATTTCTTTGCGCAGACAGAGGCTTTAATGAACGGAAAGATGGAAGATGAAGTTGTGCTGGAGCTGGAGGCTACTGATAAATCTGTTGAGGATATTCAAGCGCTTACGCCTTTTAAGGTTTTTGAAGGTAACCGTCCGAGCAACTCCTTTCTTATAAAGAAAATAACCCCAAGAAGTTTAGGAACCCTGATCGCGTTTTATGAACATAAGATCTTCACGCAGGGTGTAATTTGGAACATTTTTAGTTTCGATCAGTGGGGGGTAGAGTTGGGCAAACAGCTTGCTGGGAAAATACTGCCCGAATTGAAAACCGATAAAGAGGTTGTTTCTCATGATTCTTCTACCAATGGGTTGATCAATCAGTATAAGTCATGGCGTTAAAACTTTTTTTAGCCAGGGCTGTTGCTTAGGGAAATCAGAAAAATCAAATGAAGTTCAAGACGTTTTCTTTGTTAGTGTTGCCGGCCTTGCTCATGGTATCGGCTTGTAATGGATCTACAAAAGATCATAACGAGACCGCTGTAGATACGCTTTCCGATCATATAAGCGAGTATGGCCCGGAGATTCGTTTAGCAGACCCTCTAGCTACCGAGTCCGCCATTAATACTTCTAAAGTTATCGGATGGCCTGAAGAAAAAACGCCGATCGCGCCTGTAGGGTACCGCGTAGTGAAATTTGCAGACGGATTTCAGCACCCACGTTGGGTATATGTAGGCCCAAATGGCGACATCTTTATAGCGGAGTCGCAGACAACGGGTAAAAGTGCCAATAGAATAACACTCTTACGTGATACCGATGGTGATGGCCTTGCAGATAGCAAAAATACTTTTCTGGAGAATCTGAACAGGCCATTCGGTATGTTGGCGCTTGGAGACTATTTTTATGTGGCAAATACCGATGGATTATGGAGATACCCCTACAAAGCAGGAGAAAAAGCGATCACCGCAAAAGGAGAAAAGCTATTAGATCTGCCCGCGGGAGGGTACAATAACCATTGGACACGTAACTTAATAGCAAATGCCGACGGTACAAAAATCTATGTTACCGTAGGTTCGGGGAGTAATGCGGGTGAAAATGGGATGGAGCATGAAAGGCGACGGGCGAACATTTTAGAGATCAACCCAGACGGTACCGGAGAAAAGATATATGCTGCCGGCCTGAGAAATCCAGTAGGTGTTGATTGGGAGCCGGTAACAGGTAAATTATGGACAGCGGTAAATGAGCGGGATGAGCTGGGCGATCAATTGGTGCCAGACTATATTACCAGCATACAGGAAAATGGATTTTACGGCTGGCCATATGCCTATTGGGGCAAAAACCCCGATCCGCGATTAAACGGTGCACGTGAAGATTTGGTAGCAGAGTCGATCGTTCCGGATTTTGCGCTCGGATCACATACTGCTTCTCTTGGACTGGCGTTTAATACTTCTGAAAAATTTCAAACGGGAGCCTATGTTGGTCAGCACGGCTCCTGGAATCGGTCTGAACTTGTTGGGTACAAAGTGGTATTTGTGCCTTTTGAAGATGGGAAACCTACGGGAGAATATAAAGATTTTCTTACCGGTTTCATTGCCGATGAAGAAAAAAGCGAGGTATATGGAAGACCGGTAGGTGTTGCTTTTGCAAAACAAGGTTACATGTTGGTAACGGATGATTCCGGACATACCGTTTGGGCCGTGTTACCTAATTAAAGACGATTTTTTTCTACTTTGTCCGCAACAAAGTAGAGCAAAATGCCTGCATCAGGCACGTTGCCTGCCGATTGCTACCGACGCAAGCCTATGCCATTCGAGTCCTTAGGAACGGCAGTGCATCCCACTACAAGATGTAAACTCTTGGGTATGTTATCATATCGCTCTAGTTATTGTTTGCCGATGATCTTCCTTTCCATCTGCTCGCAAAGGTTCTCCGTTCTACTTAAAATCCGCCTCAGCTAGTTGCGACTTGCAGGTGGAGGCACTACCCTTGTAGCAACTAGGTGCAGCTGGAGCTTTTGCTTCTTTTTGCGGAAAAAAGAAGTAAAATAAATGCGCTTTTATTCATCACTTTTTCGATACTTTCTTTGGCATGCTGAGTACTATTATAAAAATCACTAACTTTGCTCATTGTGATGATGTCATTATGACGTATCGCAATATTTGGCGCATTTGTTGAAGCAAATCGCGTATATTTTAGATTATTATTAGAGCATGTTAGGATTCTTAAGTAAAATTTTTGGCAGTAAATCTGACCGTGATATAAAACATATTCGTCCACTAGTTGAGAAAATCAAAGAAGAGTTTAGTAAACTGGAATCGCTGAGCAATGATGAACTGCGTGCAAAAACGGCGGAATTTAAGCAGCGTATTGCCGATTATTTGGCAGAAATTGATGCGGAAATCAACGAATTAAAATCGGAAGCTGAACAGCCAGAAGTAGAAATGGCAGAAAAAAATGCTTTGTATGACAAAGTTGATAAGCTTACCAAAGATCGTGATAAAAAGTTAGAGGAAGTGTTGATGGACATTCTTCCCGAAGCCTTTGCTGTAGTAAAAGAAACGGCTAGGCGTTTTACTGAAAATACCACACTGGAAGTTACGGCCAGTGATTTCGACCGGGAATTGGCTGCTACTAAATCTCATATAGAGATCCAAGGTGAAAAAGCTCTTTGGCAGAACAGTTGGATGGCTGCAGGAACAATGGTTACCTGGAATATGATACATTATGACGTGCAGCTGATCGGGGGTGTTGTACTGCATGAAGGTAAAATTGCCGAGATGGCTACCGGTGAAGGTAAAACTTTGGTAGGAACCTTGCCGGCATACCTAAATGCATTGTCGGGACAGGGGGTACATATTGTTACCGTAAACGATTATCTTGCCCGTCGTGATGCTGAGTGGAATGGACCCTTGTTTGAATTTCATGGATTACGGGTAGACTGTATCGATAAGCATCAACCAAACTCTGCCGCCAGAAGAAATGCTTATGCTGCAGATATTGTATTTGGCACCAATAATGAATTTGGCTTCGACTATTTGCGTGATAATATGTCGCAATCGCCTGAGGGATTAGTACAACGTAAGCTTCATTTTGCGATGGTGGATGAGGTTGACTCTGTATTAATTGATGATGCCCGTACACCGTTAATTATATCAGGACCTATACCTCGGGGAGATGAACATGAATTCTATGAGTTAAAGCCTCGGATTGAGCGTTTGGTGAATGCACAGAAAGCATTTATCAATACCGTGCTTAACGAAGCAAAAAAAGGCATTAAAGGAGGAGATACAGAAGTAGATGGGGCCGGGATGGCTTTGTTACGCGCACATCGTGGTTTGCCAAAAAATAAAGCCCTGATTAAATTTCTGAGTGAAGGTAGCAACCGTCAGGTGCTCATGAAAACGGAGAACTATTATCTCCAGGAACAAAGCAAGAATATGCCGAAGGTGGATGCCGAGCTTTTCTTCGTCATTGATGAGAAAAACAACCAGGTAGAACTTACGGAAAAAGGAATTGAATTGATCACGACGTCTGGCGAAGATCCTAATTTCTTTGTCATGCCGGATGTTGGGTCGGAAATAGCTGAAATAGAAAAATTATCCCTTACCGCTGAGGAGAAAGCGCAGAAGAAAGATGAATTGATGCGTGATTTTTCTATTAAATCGGAACGTATACATTCAGTTAATCAACTGTTGAAGGCTTATACCTTATTTGAGAAAGATGTAGAGTATATATTGGATGAAAGTAAGGTTAAGATTGTAGATGAACAGACTGGTCGTATTATGGATGGCCGTCGTTATTCAGATGGTTTGCACCAGGCAATTGAGGCGAAAGAGAATGTGAAAGTAGAAGATGCTACACAGACTTATGCTACGATTACCTTACAGAACTACTTCAGAATGTATCATAAGCTGGCCGGAATGACGGGTACAGCCGTTACGGAAGCGGGCGAGCTGTGGCAGATCTATAAACTGGATGTGGTGGAGATACCGACCAATATATCCATCCAACGAGACGACCGTGAGGACTTGGTATATCGTACCGCCCGGGAAAAATATAATGCGGTGGCAGAAGAAATCCAAAAATTAACTGAAGCGGGGCGCCCCGTACTGGTGGGTACCACGTCGGTTGAGATTTCGGAGCTTTTAAGTCGTATGCTGAAGTTACGCGGAATAAAGCACAATGTGCTGAATGCAAAACTCCATCAACGGGAAGCCGATATCGTAGCTGAAGCTGGTCAGGCTGGTACAGTAACCATTGCTACGAATATGGCCGGTAGGGGTACGGATATTAAGCTTGGGCCTGGTGTTAAAGATGCTGGAGGACTAGCTATCGTAGGTACCGAGCGGCATGAATCCCGCCGTGTTGACCGCCAGCTGCGCGGTCGTGCAGGTAGACAGGGAGATCCTGGCTCCTCACAGTTTTTTGTGTCCCTGGAAGATAACCTGATGCGTTTGTTCGGTTCGGATAGGATCTCCAACATCATGGTACGAATGGGTATCGAAGAAGGCGAGGTAATCCAACATTCAATGATTACCAAGTCTATTGAGCGAGCACAGAAAAAGGTAGAAGAAAACAACTTTGGTATTCGGAAGCGTCTGTTGGAGTATGATGATGTGATGAATTCACAGCGGACAGTTATCTATGCGAAACGGAAAAATGCCCTGTTCGGTGAACGCCTGGATGTCGATTTGAACAACACCATTTTTGACGTCGTGGAAGATATGGTGGCAGAATATAAGGAAACGGGAACCTATGAAGATTTCCAATTAGAGTTTATCCGGATATTTTCTGTTGATCCGGCCTTGGAGGCAGATGCCTTTGCCAATGAAAACATTACTTCGTTGACAGATCAGCTGTTTAACCACGTCATTGACTTTTACCACCGTAAAGCGGAACATATCGCCTCACAAACGTTGCCCGTACTGAAGGATGTGTTCGCTACCAGAGGCGAGCAGATAGAAAATATCGTCGTGCCGTTTACAGACGGTATGCGTGGTTTGCAAGTAGCTGCTAACCTAAAGAAAGCGGTAGAGAGTGAGGGTAAAGAGGTGTTTAAATCTTTTGAAAAGGGTGTAGTTCTTTCGTTGATTGATGAGGCGTGGAAAGAACATTTGCGTGAAATGGACGACCTGAAGCAGTCGGTACAGAATGCGGTTTATGAACAGAAAGATCCGATCATCATTTATAAAATGGAGGCCTTCAACCTGTTCAAACAGATGTTGGCAGCGATGAACAAAGATGTAGTTTCGTTCTTGTTCAAGGGGGGAATACCGCAGCAGCAACCACAAGAGGTGCGAGAGGCAAGGCCTATGCCGAGCCAGCAACCAAAAGTGAAGGTATCCAAGCCTGAATTGGCAGCTGCAACATCAGGAGGGGGTAATTTACCGGTAGAAGATACGAGAGAAGTGCAAAAAACGCAGCCCATCCGTAATGATAATAAGATAGGAAGAAATGATCCTTGTCCTTGTGGCAGTGGGAAAAAATATAAGAATTGCCACGGAATAGGACAGGCTTAAATGTTTTTAACCCGTAACTCATGAATAAGTATTTTCTGTTGACATGCTTTTTCTGCCTGTCGCTGTTAGCGGTTTCTGCACAGGATAAGAAAGGCATACTTGAAGAGCACAAAAGCACACTGATTGAACGTTTGCAGCAAGAACGTACGGTGTTTGGAAATGCAGAAACAGCAACGGGAGAAGGAGAGGGAACAAGACCTGGAGTGCCAGTCAAGACTGGTCAAAAAGTAACGGCAAATGGTTACCGTGTACAGATTTATTCAGGAACTAACCGCTCGGACGCCTATGCGGCGCAAGCAAAGTTTAAGCATATTTATAAGGATTTAAATACGTATCTCGGATACGAACAGCCAAACTATCGCGTAAAGGTGGGTGATTTTACCAATAGAAGTCATGCACAAGCCTTGATGAATCAACTGAAGAAGAGCTTCAATTCCGTTTTTATATTTACCGAGACCGTTAATTTAGAATACTGATGTTGAAAGATACCGTTTATAAACTTGCCCAGTCTGTTTTTTCGGAAGTTGTAGCCCTAAGAAGACATATTCATGCAAACCCAGAACTCTCCTTTGAAGAATATAATACATCGGCTTACATTAAGTCGAAATTGGATGAACTGGGTGTTGAATGGCAGGAAAAGGCGAATACAGGCGTTGTTGCCCTGATAAATGGAGATCGACCCAGTGATGCCGTTGTTGCACTTCGGGCGGATATTGATGCATTGCCCATACAGGAGGTAGATGGGCGGGATTACGGTTCAAAAAACGCAGGGGTAATGCACGCCTGTGGCCATGATGTTCATACCTCTTCTTTATTGGGTACCGCAAAAATACTGACTAGTCTGAAAGCGGATTTTGCCGGCACGGTGAAATTGATTTTTCAACCCGGAGAAGAGAAGCTACCCGGTGGGGCAAGCCTAATGATTAAGGAAGGTGTCTTGGAAAACCCAAAACCAGGTGCCATCATTGGGCAGCATGTGATGCCACTGATCGATGCCGGAAAAGTGGGGTTCAGGTCTGGAAAATATATGGCTTCGGCAGATGAACTCTATGTGACCGTGAAGGGCAAAGGCGGTCATGGTGCGCAACCACAGCAAAACATCGATCCTATTGTTATTACTGCTCACATTATTACCGCTTTACAACAAGTGGTTAGCCGGATAGCCGATCCTAAAATGCCTACCGTTTTATCTTTTGGAAAAATTGTTGCTGAAGGTGCCACCAACGTCATTCCCAATGAGGTGAAGCTAGAAGGAACGTTTAGAACCTTTGATGAGCAATGGCGAGAGGAAGCGCATCAACGGATGAAGAAAATGGCCGAAGGTATCGCTGAAAGTATGGGGGGCTCATGTGATTTTGAAATCGTCCGCGGATACCCTTTTCTGGTGAACAATGAGCTGCTAACCCAGGAAATAAGAGCTTATGCGGAGGAGTATCTCGGAAAAGAAAATGTACTTGATTTAGATCTATGGTTGGCCGGAGAGGATTTCGCATTTTATTCGCAAATTACCGATGCATGCTTTTACCGATTAGGTACCCGTAATACCTCAAAAGGAATTACCGCCTCTGTGCATACCCCTAATTTCGATATCGATGAGCAGGCGTTGGCGCTAAGCACGGGCTTAATGGCATATGTTACCCTTAAACGTTTAGGAAACTAAGCAGAGAATTGTATCTTTGTTGAGCGCATCCTATGTGCGCTTAAATCATCACTTTAAAACGTTAATCATATAATTTTAAACTCTTCCTTCAGAGGGTGTTAGGGTCATTTTTATGGAAAATTTAGAAACAGGATTAGAAAAATCCTCCAGCCTGATCAGTCGCTTTAGCTACGATAAACTGGTAGAATGGGGGATTGATAAGGATATAGCAGCGTATGTAAATGTTTTTGTTCTGCTGGCAGTACTGGTGTTTTTAGTGTACGTGTTGCAGTATATTGTGCGAAGAGGTTTAAAAATGGTGTTTCGTAAGATAGCATCAACTACCCGCTTAAAATTTTTCGATTACCTGCTTAAAAATCGCTTTCCTCACTTTTTAGCGCTTATTGCGCCATTTAGCTTGGTCAAAAATGCCGTTCCGATTGTTTTTGATGACTTTCAGCATTTGATCAAGCCCGCGGATGTCCTGTTGGAAATCTATATGGTCTTTATGATCATATCCATTATTATGGCCATCATTCGGTCCGGTGCTGATGTCTTAAGAGAAAGACCTGCGTTCCACGCAAAACCCATGGAAAGCTACCTGTCGGTCATCCGTATGATATTTTACCTCTTCGGTGCCGTAGCCATCTTTTCTACAATAACGGGAAAATCACCAGCCGCTTTTTTCGCTGCCATGGGGGCGGCATCGGCTATTCTCTTACTGATGTTCAAAGATACTATTATGGGCTTCGTGGCCAGCATACAGGTAACCACCAATGATATGGTACGTATTGGCGACTGGATTACGATGCCTAAATATGGTGCCGATGGTGATGTGGAGGAGATTAACCTGACGACAGTGAAAGTTAGGAACTTTGATAAAACCATTACCACGATTCCTACCTATACCTTAATAGCTGATTCCTTTCAGAATTGGAGAGGGATGCACGAATCCGGTGGCAGAAGAATCAAACGTTCGATTATTATTAAGCAGTCTAGCATACACTTTATAAAAGATGATGAATTGCCGAGGTTCCAAAAAATTCAAGGCATTAGAGATTATATTGATGAACGCGCAGCAGAGATCAAAAAGCATAATGAAACTATTGATGCAGATAGAAGTCTCGCTTTGAATGGGCGTAATTTTACTAATTTTGGGCTTTATCGTAAATATGTCGACTGGTACTTGCGGAATCATCCCGGAATCAATCAAGGAATGCTATTAATGGTCAGGCAGCTCGCTCCAACTGAGAATGGTATGCCCTTGGAAATATACGGTTTCACCAATACTACAAAATGGATAGAGTATGAACCGATTATGGCCGATATTTTTGATCATTTAATAGCTGCAGTGCCCTATTTTGACCTCAATGTATTCGAGTTAGAGTCGGGCTCGGATGTGTTCGGTATTAAGTTTGCCAATGAGCTGGAGGTAAAAAGCGGAAACCGGTAAAGGCTTGTTCAATCGTTTAGCCGTTGAATAATACTACCTCGCTACTCAACTACTTCACTTGTAAAAACGTAGAACTTATAATTCGCAAGCAGTGCTAATTTACTATCTTTACGTCAATGATTAAACAGGAAACGATTGATAAGATTCTTGATGCTGCCCGTATTGAAGAGGTAGTGGGGGACTTCGTTGACCTAAGAAAGCGTGGCACAAGTATGATCGGATTGTGTCCTTTTCATAATGAAAAAACACCCTCTTTCCACGTATCGGTAAGCAAAGGAATTTATAAGTGTTTTGGTTGCGGTGCCGGCGGCGATGCCGTTCGTTTTGTAATGGAGCTGGAAAAATATGCTTATCCGGAAGCATTACGTTATTTAGCGCAAAAGTATAATATTGAAGTAGAAGAGACCGCTGTATCACCCGAGCAGGCTGCCGTAACAGATCATCGAGAGAGTTTATTGGTAGTGACCAATTGGGCTTCAAAATTTTTTCGGGATTGTTTATGGGATACTGACGACGGGAGAGCTATCGGCCTCAGTTACTTCAGGGAACGTGGATACCGCGAAGATATTATCAAGAAGTTTGAACTCGGCTATTCTCCGGAAGCTTGGGAAGCGCTGCATGGGAAAGCGATTGCAGCTGGGCATGACGAAGATTTCCTGCAGGAAACAGGGTTGATTGTTCGGAAAGATGATGGTAAATCCTATGATCGTTTTCGGGGAAGGGTGATGTTTCCTATCCATAATCTTACAGGAAGGGTATTGGGCTTTGGCGGGCGTACTTTAAAAACCGACAAGAAAGTACCAAAGTATGTTAACTCTCCGGAGAGTATTATCTATCATAAGTCGGATGTATTATACGGTTTATTCTTTGCGAAGAAAGCCATTACGGTTGCCGACAGCTGTTACCTTGTGGAAGGATACGCTGATGTAATATCCATGCATCAGGCCGGTGTTGAAAATGTAGTGGCATCGTCAGGAACTTCGTTAACCAGTGGTCAGATCCGGTTAATAGCACGTTATACCAAAAATGTAACCATTCTTTTTGATGGAGATGCAGCAGGCATTAAAGCTTCGTTGCGAGGCTTGGACATGTTGTTGGAAGAAGGAATGAATGTAAAGGTACTTCTTTTTCCAGATGGTGATGACCCCGACTCTTTTGCCATGAAAAACGGTGCTGATGCCTTTAAACAATATATTGAAGGCAATAGCAAAGATTTTATCTTTTATAAGACCGATGTGTTATTAAAAGATGCGGGTACTGACCCGGTAAAACGCGCTGAAGTTATCCATGATGTAGTGGAAAGTATAGCTTTAATACCTGACGATATAAAAGCTTCCGTTTTCATTAGGGAGTGTAGCAATCTGTTAGATATAGAAGAACGTCTATTGATCTCCGAACTCAATAAACTTCGACTGAAAGCTTCACGAAAAGATCAACAGCTTCCTGAAAAAAAGGCTTCTTCTCCATTTGCTGGGAATGAACCCCCTCCTGATTTGTTTATGGACCCCGCGGATGGGGTGGCTCCTTCTTTGGAGACAACTTTTTCTCCTAAAGTTAACAAATCACAGTCGATCGCTCTCCAAGAGCGCGAAATAATACGTTTGCTACTTAATTATGGGCACGTTCCTGCAAAATGGGAGCAAGATTATCCTATCGCTTTCGTGCTATTGGCAGGTTTGCAGGATGTAACGTTTACGGATGCCCTTTGCCAAAAAGTCGTAACGGTCTATTTAACTTTTATGGAAAGAGAGGAGTTACCCAACGACCGTTATTTTATTACCCATAAAGATCGTGAAATTGCCGATCTGGCCATCACACTTTTAGCGTCTCCCTACAGTTTGAGTCCTAATTGGAACGATGAGAAGCGTAAGATATACGTGGCACAGGAAACAGATAATTTAAAAAATGCAGTCTTGGGAGCGCTTTACAGGATAAAAAAACGTAAAGTGGAGCAAAATATGCAAGACGTCCGTGAGGAATTACGACAGGAGACCAATGCCGAAAACCTCGAAATGCTGATGGTTAAATATCAGAAATTGAAGATGATGGAGAAAGAAATCACCAGTTATTTGGGAACTGTCATCGTAAAATAGTTTGGTATGCTATGGCTAAACATCTATTAACAGGTATATCGGGAGAAACGGCTGCCCAAAATTACTTACTTGAATGCGGATACCTGTTGCTCCACAAAAACTGGCGATATAAACACCTAGAGGTGGATATCGTTATGCGAGATCAGGATACATTGGTTTTTGTTGAAGTTAAAACACGCACCGATGGGCGTTTCGGCTTACCCTATGAATCGGTAAATTGGCAGAAACAGCGTAAACTTTCTCAGGCCGCCACCATCTATATTAAACAACATCATTACGAAGGCGAAATTAGGTTTGATGTCGTCTCTATTTTCGCTAATCCAAGTGATCAATATAATATCAGGCACATAAAAGACGCCTTCTGGCCGAGGTATTCTTAGTTTTCAATGTTGTTGACCTAAATTCAAATCAATGGCTGTTTATTTTTAACATCGGTTCCGGTCGATTTCAGATAGCTTGCAAGGCATAATAATTTTGTGTTTATCTTTGTTTTATAAAAAAGATATGTTTTGGCTAAGGTATGCTTAGATAATACGTAACACCTAATACCTATTAAATTATGTCAAATGTCTTACATATAATATATTTGTGCATGAATAAATTTTTGCTGTTTTGTTTAGCGGCCCTAAGCAGTGTAGCAGCCTGTAACAACGGGGGAGGGAAAAAATCTAGATCCGTTCATTTTCGATCTATCGAGTCTGGGACGCTGATAAATAGGGGCGACAGTGTGTCATTAGCCATCAATATACCAGAAGAAATTGACATTGATTCTATTGTCTATGAGTTGAATGACAAACATTATAAAACGGTGCATGACAGTGCTGCCGTTTGGCTGCAAACAGCTGAGTTAACGATGGGAAGTAAGCTTATTACGGCCAATGTTTACAAAGAGGGTGAATCAGAGCGGATAAATACAAATATTGTTGTTGTTGCTTCGGCAGTGCCAGAACAGTATAGCTTTAGTGTAGTCAATACTTACCCGCATGACGCCCATGCCTATACACAGGGGCTGGAATTCCACGATGGCTACCTTTATGAAAGTACCGGGCAACGTGGACAATCTACCCTCCGAAAGGTAGAGCTGAAAACAGGGAAAGTGGTGCAGCAATATGACCTGCCTAATAAGTATTTTGGTGAGGGAATGACCATCGTAGACGATAAAATTGTACAGCTGACCTGGCAAGAAGGCGTAGGTTTTGTCTACAACAAAAATACTTTTGATAAAGAAAGTGAGTTTCCCTATCAATCCAGCAAAGAAGGTTGGGGCATCTGTTATGACGGTAAGCGCCTGATTAAATCCGATGGCAGCAACCGGCTATACTTTTTAAATAAGGAAAATTACCGGGAAGAGGGCTACGTAGAAGTGTACAATCATAAAGGGCCTGTAGATAACCTTAATGAATTGGAGTATATTGATGGGAAAGTTTATGCAAACATATACTATTCTGATGTTATCGTAGTAATTGATCCGGAAACCGGCCAAGTGGAGGCAGAACTAAACCTGATTGGTTTATTGCCCCAAAAAGATGTAACAACAGATACCAATGTTCTCAACGGTATCGCTTACGATCATCAGGGCAAACATCTTTATGTGACCGGAAAGAATTGGGACAAGCTATTTGAAATTAAGATGTTGGAGCGGTAGTATGTTTTGTTCACTCAATCAGTAAGTACCTCTCCTCCTTTAGCTGCAAATGCAATTTTAATAGCTTCGTAATTAGCTAGATCAATAGGGCGGGTAGCGAAGTCGAGCATGCGTGCTTTAAATCCCAGATCGAGGGCGTCATTGGCCGTGAAATATACGCAGTAATCGGCAGCTAAACCACATACATCTACTTCGGTAACGCCTCGTCCTTTTAAAAAATCAACCATTCCGGTTGCTTTCTTTCTTCCGTTATCGAAAAAGCCACTATAACTGTCAATCGTTACGTCCATTCCTTTTCTAAAAATGGCTTCTACAGCAGCCATTTTTAGTTCTGCCGTGAAAGCTGCTCCATGGCTTTCTTGTACACAATGATCTGGCCATAGTACTTGCTTGAGCCCATGTAAGGTAATCTGTTCGAACGGTTTTTTTCGGGGATGAGCAGAAGCAAAACTCTGATGACGCCTGGGATGCCAATCTTGGGTGGCTACAACCAAGCTGTACTGCGCTTGTAGTTCATTGATCACGTCGATCACTTCATTTCCATTTGGTACCGCCAATGAGCCGCCGGGTAAAAAATCGTTCTGTACATCCACAATAATTAATGCTCGCATCCTGTAAAATTAATGACTTTATTTCACTATAAACAATTTAAACAACCGATTGCGTTGTTTCCAACATTGCAATTGACACTTAATAAAGTTAATATTGAACTCCTCTTAGCTACTAATCAAATAATCGGATCATGGAAAAAACCAATCAGCGTAGAAAATTTTTAGGTCAGTTAACTGCGGTATCGGCTTTAACAGCTTTACACGTTACACCATTGGAAGCGAATACCGCTGCCGTAACAAAAAGGGAAGAACATCGTTTACTCACGCCTCCTTATTTGCAGGCACTGGGCCCTAATAGCGTTGACGTGGTGTTTATTACGGCAAAGGACGCTTATAGCTGGGTGGAATATGGGGAAGGAGAGCTTAGCGAGAAAGCACAGGAGGAACAGGATGGTATGGTGGAGGCTTATCTGAGAATTAATCGCATACGTCTTAAAAATCTTAAGGCAGCTACAACTTATAAATATCGTGTAGTCTCTAAAGAAATAACTTCTTTTGAACCTTATGAACTAATCTTGGTTTGAAAACAGGCGTACCGGTTACCCTCAATTCCTATTAAACGCAAATACTAATTTAAATACGCCCACTACGCAGTTTCCGAAGCGCTGGCTTTACCCCAGCAATGAATTAAACTATAACATGGAGAATCTGAATGAGGCCCTGCAACGGCAGTTTGGAGGAAACGATAATGTAAATCAGGAAGTGTGGTTGCTGAAATAGTGTTATGGAGCGCTATTCATTGTCAGAAAAAATCCAACTAAAGGGTTTTTCTGTTATATTTAACTGATCAAAAAATGACTAGCCGGATTTATAATAATTACACTGTTGGGGAATAGGATTATTGTAAATTAAAACCAACAAATGAATGAGTGCTGTTAAATTAAAAAAAACACTCACCCCCTTTGCTTTGTGGGCACTTGGGGTGGGGTATGTGATCTCCGGTATGTATTTTGGTTGGAACCTCGGACTGGAAAAAGGAGGTACCCTCGGTATGGGAATGGCAACGGTGGTTGTCATGATCATGTACGTGACCTTTACCTTCAGCTATACGGAGCTGGCCTGTGCCATACCGAAAGCCGGCGGCGTATTCGATTATGCAGGTCGTGTATTGGGTAAAGACATAGCCTTCATCTCGGGAATTGCCCAAACGGTTGAATTCGTTTTTGCGCCACCGGCTATAGCTTTTGCAATCGGCGCTTATTTTAATGCTTTTTTCCCTGATGTACCCATCATTACCAGTGCAGTTATAGCTTATCTCTTATTTACAGGTTTGAATATCATCGGCGTAAAGGCCGCAGCAATATTTGAAATGGTGATTACGGTGTTAGCGGTGGGAGAACTATTGCTGTTTGTAGGAATTACCGTTCCTCATTTTGAAGCAAGCAACCTTGTTCACAACGCGTTTCCCAATGGATGGGGAGGGGCATTTGCGGCTATCCCTTTTGCGATCTGGTTCTTTTTGGGCATAGAAGGTATAGCCAATGTGGCAGAAGAAACCAAAAACCCGCAACGCGATATTCAAAAAGGTTTTGGTTGGGCTATATTCACGCTGGCAATGCTTTGTATATTGGTGTTTACCTCTTCTATAGGCGTGGCAGGGTGGGAAGCCGTTGTTTATCGAGATGGTATAGGAGGAGAGACTTCAGACTCTCCGTTACCGCTTGCGTTATCCATCGTAACGGGCGATAATCACCTGATGTATCACTTATTGATTACTGTTGGCTTGTTTGGTTTGGTAGCCTCGTTTCATGGCTTGATATTGGCCGCAGGGCGCTCTACCTATGAAATGGGAAAGGCGCATAATTTTCCAGGTATGTTTGGGAAAATCTCCTCAAAATTCCGTACACCGGCATACGCCCTGTTGGGTAATATGTTGGTCGGGCTCCTCGCGCTTTTTTCAGGTAGAACGGGCGAAATTATCACACTTTCTGTCTTCGGTGCGCTCACGCTCTATGTGATAGCAATGGTGGCGCTTATCCGGTTACGGAAAGTAGAGCCAGGCCTGGACCGACCCTTTCGTGTGCCTTTTTTTCCGCTGTTTCCAATTACGGTTTTGGTCATCGGTATCCTATCGCTGGTAGCCATGTTTGTTTATAATTGGGGCGTTGGTTTAATTTACCTGCTGATTCTTTTTTTATCCTATTGTTTATTTAAAGTATTTAAGAGATGACCATACAAGAAATAGAAACCTATATCAAGCAGCATCCCTCAGGAAAAGTAAAGCTTGCGGCAGCGGATATCGATGGCATTTTACGAGGAAAATACCTGTCAGTAGAGAAGTTTAATGCTAGCCTAAAAGACAACTTGGGCTTCTGTGACGTGGTTTTTGGTTGGGACAGTAATGATCTGGCTTATGAAAATACTCCATTTACCGGCTGGCATACCGGATATCCTGATATGCCGCTCAAGCTAGACCTGAATACGTTTAGAAAAATACCATGGGAACAGGATGTACCGTTCTTTTTAGGCGAATTTTCAGCTGCAGATGGAACGCCATCGCCGGTTTGCCCGCGTCAACTGTTAAAGAAAGTAATTCATGAAAGCCGACAGCTTGGTTTCGAACCCTTCTTTTCGCAGGAATTTGAATGGTTTAATTTTGCCGAAACACCCGACAGTTTGCAGCAAAAGAAATACCAGGCTCCCCAGCCTATGACACCCGGCATGTTCGGTTATTCTATTTTAAGAAGTACGTTGAAAAACGATTTTATAAGTGATTTATTTGATCTGTTGGGACGGTTTAATGTGCCGCTGGAAGGGCTACATACGGAAACAGGTCCTGGTGTATATGAAGCAGCCATCGTTTATAGTGATGCACTGGAAGCCGCGGATAGGGCTACATTGTTCAAAACTGCAGTGAAAGAGATTGCATATAAACATGGATTGATGGCTTCTTTCATGGCTAAGTGGAATGAGCAGCTGCCAGGCTGCAGCGGACATGTGCATCAAAGTCTGTGGAATATGGAGACCCGGAAAAACGTGTTTTATGATAGAGACGAAAAGCAAAAAATGAGTGCGCTGATGAAGCAGTATATCGCCGGTCAGCTTTATTGCTTACCATACATATTGCCCATGTTAGCCCCTACCATTAACAGTTATAAGCGTTTGGTAGAAGGTGCGTGGGCACCTACCACCTTGACCTGGGGGATGGATAACCGAACGGTGGCGCTTCGGGTGCTGGTGGGTAGTGAAAAGTCTTCGCGATTGGAAACCAGGGTTGTTGGCTCTGATACCAACCCGTACTTGGCCATAGCCGCCTGTCTTGCCGCCGGCCTATATGGAATAAAAAAGGGCCTGCATTTGGAACAGCCCGCTACTCTTGGGAATGGTTATACCGATTATAGTAACGGTATCATGCCTGGAAACTTGTTGGAAGCTACCGCACAGATGCGGCAGTCGACCGTTGCGAAGGAGCTTTTTGGAGAAACTTTTGTCGATCACTTTTGCCGAACCCGTGAGTGGGAATGGCAACAGTTTGCTAAGGCAGTAACCGATTGGGAACTGAAAAGGTATTTTGAAATTATTTAAGAGCCTGTTTAAATTTGTATTATAAAAAATTTTATAGGTTATTTTTGAGCGAGACAAGGCAAATTATTCACACCATGTTTGCTTCCATGGGTGTTCATGAACTCACTTCGTTCGGTTTTGCAGCAATAGCTGGTGGCCTATTGCGAGAAATTTAACAAAGTCGTAGCCAAAAAGAGTCATAAAAGATTTATTAGATAAATTTTAAACAGGCTGTAAGGAAATTAAAGAAGCTGAACAGAAGCAAGAAATGATTTTCGAGGTAAAAGGCAGGCAAAAGACCCTTAATAACGGTAGTGCAACCTGTAAAATAAGAAAACATGATTCATCAATTCAATATTCCCACTACGATACGATTTGGTTGTGGGGCGGTTAACGAACTGGCAGATTACCTTGTGGGGCATGCGTTGGCACGCCCCCTGGTGGTAACAGATCCGGTGATTGCTCAATTGCCTTTTTTTAAAGGGATATGCAGTCGTTTGGAAGCGAAAGGGATCAGTATAGTTGTTTTTGCTGACATTCATAAAAACCCAGTTAAATCGGATGTATATAGTGGGACAACGGTATGGGATGACACCGATCGTGATTGTGTTGTGGGCATTGGCGGAGGTGCAGCGCTCGATATCGCACGAGCAATTACGCTGCGCATTAACCATAGAGAAGACCTGTTCAAATACGATGATCTGATAGGTGGTGAGGTCTATGTGACGAATGAAGTGCCTCATTTTATTGCGATCCCTACCACTGCGGGGACAGGAAGTGAGGTGGGGCGAAGCGCTATTATTGCGGATGATGAAACACACCAGAAACGCATTCTTTTCTCGCCGAAGTTAATGGCAAAAGTGGTTTTCGCTGATCCGCTGTTGACGATGGAACTTCCCCCCGCGATTACCGCAGCTACGGGAATGGATGCGTTAACACATAACATGGAAGCCTATCTAGCCAAGAACTACAACCCGATTTGTGACGGAATTGCTCTGGAAGGAATTCGTTTGATCAGTGAGTCGCTCGCAAGAGCGGTGCTAAATCCAGACGAGGAGTCGCGCAGTAAGATGTTGCTGGCTTCTATGATGGGAGCTATTGCCTTTCAGAAAGGGTTGGGAGTGGTTCATTCATTGGCGCATCCGCTGTCGTCACTCCTAGATACACATCATGGTTTAGCAAATGCTGTGAATATTCCTTACGGTATGGCCTATAATATTGCAGGAAACGAAAGTAAATTCAGGTATATTGCACAGGCATTGGAATTACGTGCAGAAACCGGGGAAGCAGTAGTCGCTTATCTATTAGATTTGAACAACCGCATTGGTATTCCACATCACCTACGGGACATAGGAGTGAATGAGACGCATATAGAAACCCTGGCCGATATGGCAATAGCTGATTTTGCTCACCCCAATAACCCCAAACCGGTAAGTAGGGAAGATTTTAGGGAATTATATGAGAAAGCTCTATAAGTAGACAATGGGATAATAATGTTTGTTGAGTATGGAAATAGCGTAAAAACTGAGAACGAACAACCGGCAACGAATAGCGAAGCGATGCAAGAGAAATTAATTATAGGGATGACTGACGGCAGAATGTATGAGCTGTACGCGCAATGGATAAAAGGTTTAGATCTATCGGTAGAGATTGTACGTTTGGGATATGCTTTAGATAATTTACATGAAGTGGCTAAATGCCGAGGTTTGGTGTTTACGGGAGGAGAAGATGTATACCCGAAACACTACGGGAAAGAGGGGTACCTGAGCTATTGTGAGGCATGTGATTTTGATGAACAACGAGATGATTTTGAACTGAAGCTTTTAACGCAGGCCCATGAGAAACAGTTGCCTATATTAGGTGTCTGTCGCGGACTACAGTTAATTAACATTTTTTATGGGGGAACGTTAATACCAGACCTGCCTGTCTGGGGTAAATTTAACCACTCCAGATTACCTAATGGCAAGCTTCCTTACCATGAGATACAAATAAATGAGAACTCCTTGTTATATGAAATAACAGGTGCCAAGAGTGGTATGGTGAACAGTTTACATCATCAGAGTGCCAATCGTATAGGAAGGGGCTTGCTGGTGTCTGCGCTGTCGGCAGATGGGGTGGTGGAAGCAATTGAACGCGTGGATCCCACTAACGGTCCTTTTCTGTGTTTAGTGCAATGGCATCCCGAAAGGATGGAAGATATGGAAAGTGTGTTTGTTAAAAATATTGGAGAAGCCTTTATCGGTGCAGTGCGATTGATGTGAACAGCATGAGTTAAAATCAGCACATAGCTTTACAGAATAAAATTATAGATATGAAGATCATTAATCCTACATCAACAGAAACTATCATCGAGTTAGTGGATGATCATCCTGAGCGCTTGTTGGAGAAGTACAATACCTTGCAGGCCGCCCGGGCTGATTGGAGCCAAAAACTACTGGCTGAGCGGATGATAGTTATAGCAAAGTTCGTGGAGGGGCTAAAAGAAGAAATTGAATCGCTGGCTGGCATATTAACGGCCGAAACGGGCAAACCTATTCAACAGGCACGAAACGAGATTAACGGAGCCATTTCCCGTATTTCCTGGATGATGGAAAATGTGCAAAAATACCTCTCGCCCGAACAGATGCGATCTAGACCCCATTTGGAAGAAACGATCACTTACGAACCATTGGGAACCATCTGCAATATCTCGGCGTGGAATTACCCTTATTTGGTGGGTGTAAACGTTTTTATTCCGGCATTGCTGGCTGGGAATACGGTATTGTATAAACCTTCTGAATTTGCTACTAATACTGGTTTACAGATTGATCGATTATTAAAAAGGGCAGGATTACCTGATAATGTCTTGCAGGTGGCCATTGGTGGTGCCGATGTAGGAAAAGCGTTGTTGGATCTCGACTTTGATGGATACTACTTCACCGGATCGTATAAGACGGGTAAAGCTATTTATAAACAAGTAGCAAGTAAAATGGTTCCTTGCCAGCTAGAGATGGGAGGTAAGGATCCGCTGTATATTACCGATGATCTAGCCGATGTGAAAGCGGTAGCCGAAGCTACCGCCGATGGCGCTTTTTATAATAATGGACAGAGTTGCTGTGCGGTCGAACGGATCTATGTGCACGAAGCGGTATACGATGCCTATGTGGAGGCTTTCGTGGCGCAGGTTAAACGTTGGAAGCTGGGAGACCCGATAATGGAAGATGTGTATTTCGGACCGTTAACACGTAGTGCGCAACTTCTCTTGCTGGAAGATCAAGTGGCAGACGCTTTGGCTAAGGGGGCCACATTACTACTTGGCGGGAGACGGGCGGACAGACGGGGTTACTATTTTGAACCAACAGTGCTGGTGAACGTGAACCACGATATGGCGCTTATGCGTGAAGAGAGCTTCGGCCCGATCATAGGTATTATGAAGGTGAGAAACGATGAGGAAGCCGTCGCATTGATGCAGGATACGGACTATGGATTAACAGCAAGTGTATACGCCGACCAACAGATGAGGGCAGTTTCCATTTTAACGAAAATCAATATTGGCACAGCTTATTGGAACTGCTGTGATCGAGTAAGTGCAGCTTTGCCATGGAGCGGTCGCCAGCATTCTGGACTAGGTGTTACCTTGTCTCATCAAGGAATACGAGCGTTTACGAAACCTAAAGCCTGGCATTTGATAGGACAGTGAAACAGCTGAACGTTTCAACGGCTTAACGAATAAAAAATGGACAACAGAAGAGAATTTATAAAGAAAGCTGCCATGCTTGCCGGGGGGGCGGGTTTGTGGGGAACCTTGCCGGAATCGATACAACAGGCTATAGCGATTAATCCAGCGCCTGGCAGTACATTTTATGACGCAGAACATATTGTATTGCTGATGCAGGAAAACCGTTCTTTCGATCACTGTTTCGGAACGCTGCAAGGCGTTAGAGGCTTCAATGACCCCAGAGCAATAACGCTACCCAATAAAAATTCAGTTTGGTTACAATCCGACCGCCAGGGGCATACATATGCCCCTTTTCGTATGGATATCAAAAATAGTAAGATTACCTGGATGGAATCTTTACCTCATTCATGGGGGAACCAGGTAGACGCCCGTAACAATGGCAAATACGATGGCTGGTTGGAAGCCAAACGTTCGGGTATTAAAGCTTATCAAGAGATGCCGCTTACTTTGGGATATTACAATAGAGAAGATATTCCGTTTTATTATGCCTTGGCTGATGCCTTTACGATCTGTGATCAGCATTTCTGCTCATCGTTAACCGGTACAACAACGAATAGACTGTTCTTTTGGAGCGGAACATTGAAAGCTAGATCGGGGGATATTGCCAATGTCCGTAATTCGGATGTGTATTTTAATCGTGAAGTGAATTGGAAGACCTTCCCTGAGCGATTGGAAGAGCAGGGGATTAGCTGGAGGGTCTATCAAAATGAATTAAGTGTCCAAACAGTTTTAACGGGAGAGGATGAATCGTGGCTCGGAAATTTCACCGATAATAACTTGGAATGGTTCAGCCAGTACCATGTACGTTTCAGTAAAGGACATCACCGGTTTCTGGTGAAACGCCTTGAAGAGTTACCGCAAGAGATTGCCGCATTGAAGAAGACTATTTCCAGCCTGAAACCAAGTCAAACGCAGAAACATAAAGGTAGGCTGGAGCAGAAGATAGCGCAGTTGGCGAAATTTAAAGCCGAACTAGCAAAGTATAATCCCGATAATTTTGAAAAGTTAAGCACCTTCGAACAAAACCTACACCGTAGGGCTTTTACTACAAATATTGCCGACCCTCATTACCATGAGACCGAAGAGCTTAGCTATCGGGACGAGGAAGGCGTGGAACGGCAGATGCGGGTGCCTAAAGGCGATGTATTATACCAGTTTAGAAAGGATGTGAACGAAGGTGAATTACCTACCGTGAGTTGGCTGGTAGCTCCTCAGAATTTTTCTGATCATCCCAGTGCACCCTGGTACGGAGCCTGGTATGTGTCGGAAGTACTGGATATTTTGACCAAGAACCCGGAAGTATGGAAGAAAACGATCTTTATACTCAATTACGATGAAAATGATGGTTGTTTTGATCATATACCGCCATTTGTGGCACCCAAGCCTAACGACCCTAATGCCGGAGCGGTGTCTGATGGCCTGGATACTTCCGATGAATATGTAACCATGGAAGAAGAGCAAAGGCGAGAAAGAAAAGAAAGTGATACGCGTGAAGGTCCTGTCGGTTTGGGGTATCGAGTGCCGTTAATCATTGCTTCTCCCTGGACGAGAGGCGGATGGGTGAATTCGGAGGTTTGTGACGTCACTTCTACCATCCGATTCATGGAAAGCTTCCTGCAGCGGAAAGGTAAAAAGGTAAAAGAAAATAATATCAGTAGCTGGCGACGGACAGTTTCCGGTGATTTAACTTCAGCCTTTAGGCCATATAAGGGAGAGAAAATGATTTTTCCCGAAGCCTTAGATCGAAATCAATTTGTACAAGGTATTTACAATGCACAATTTAAAAGCTTACCTACCTATAAAGCGTTGACCGTCGAGGAAATTGGTATCGCCAATAATGACCCCATACACGCCGCTGTTTTACCTCAACAGGAAGTAGGGATAAGAAACTCGTGTGCTTTGGCTTATGAGCTAGCCGTTGAAGGAATGTTATCTGCTACAAATGACCGTCTGGAACTTCGGTTTTCTGCAAAGAAAGGGGCTTTCGGAGAACAGGCTCTCGGCTCAGCGTTTAATGTGTATGCCCCCGGGAAGTATTTGCAGAAAGGAAGTGGGGGAGCGATGTCCTTTGATGCCGTAAGCGTATGGTCTTTCGCTGTTTCTGCTGGAGACGAATTAACTTATGCTTGGCCCTTGGAGTGTTTTGAGCATCGTCTCTATCACCTAAGGGTTTACGGGCCTAACGGCTTTTTTCGGGAACTAAGAGGAAATACTGAAGATTCGCTAATAGAAACCAGTGCAGTCTATCAAAGAACGAAAAATTCGATGAAAAGTCAGTTGTCTGGTAATATCGATCTGAGGATTAAGAATAAACAACCGCAGATGATACGTGTAAGGGTGAAGGACCACGCTTATGGAAATGGTGTGGTTACGAAAGAAGTGGGGGCCTTGGGTGAACTAACACTGCCTGTTAATACAGAAAAAAGCTTTCAATGGTACGACTTTTCTGTCACCATTGATGGGATAGATACTTTCGAAAGACGTTACGCGGGAAGGGTGGAAACCGGTAAACATAGTAAAAGTGATCCATTTATGGGACGCGTAATTTAAAAGCGGACTGCACAGGATGGTTATTTGATTAAAATGGATTACTTTGCGTGTAATTTTGTAAAGGAAAACTAGCCATCTGGTGGGTAAAGATAACTTAATAAAAGGGTAAGATAGTAAAATGATCATGGCTTCGAATTTGCTTACTTTGTAGGTGCTGTTCCTAAATGTAAACTAAACATAAACAATATCACATGGAGGTTGCTTTATTTGTGCCGTGCTATGTTGACCAATTTTATCCGCAGGTTGCTCAAGCAAGCTTGGAATTGTTGGAAAGGCTGGGTGTTCGGGTAGTTTATCCGGAAGGGCAAACCTGTTGCGGGCAACCAATGGCCAATTCAGGCTATGAACATTTGACAGGAGGCTGCAACGAGAATTTTATCAGGCATTTTGATGGTTACGAATATATTGTATCACCCTCGGGTAGTTGTGTATTGCATTTGAAAGAGCACCTGAGCTCTGATAAAAACAAGCAACAGGCAGTAGCTATCCGCCCACGCATTTATGAGCTTACGGAGTTTCTGACAGATGTATTGCAAGTGGAGGAGCTGGAGGCACGCTTCCCATATAAGGTGGGGATGCACCAAAGCTGCCATGGTCAACGCGGACTTAAATTATCACAGATGAGTGAGCTGACGGCACCGATGTTTTCTAAGCCGGGTAAGTTGCTCCATATGGTTAAAGACATTGAACTGGTTACCTTAGACAGGGGGGACGAATGCTGCGGTTTTGGAGGTACTTTCTGCGTTGCGGAGGAGGCTGTTTCGGTGAAGATGGGCAAAGATCGTGTAGCAGATCATCTTAGGCACGATGCCGAATACATTACTGGAGCGGATATGTCGTGCCTCATGCATATGGAAGGTGTATTAAAGCGAGCTAAAAGTAAGACAAAAGTGATCCATATCGCGGAGATATTAAATAGCAGCATATAATGTTAAATGATCTAAAGGTTAAAGCGAATAGCTAAGAATAATATGCGAGGAACATCAAAGAGACATGCAGACTTAGCCGATGTATTTAATGCCGATGAAGCGCGCGTAGACTGGCACGACGAGACGCTTTGGTTCGTTAGAACGAAGCGGGATCGTGCTACGCATGGCCTGGAAGAATGGGAGAGCCTCCGTGAAGTAGCCTCGGAAGTGAAGCACCATACACTGGCCAACTTATCAACCTATTTGGAAGAGTTTGAGCAACAGGCAATCGCAAATGGCGTACAGGTACATTGGGCCACCGATGCAGCTGAACATAACGAGATTGTGTGCCATCTGCTGCAGAAGCATGGTATAGATCGGATGGTAAAGAGCAAGTCGATGCTTACAGAAGAATGTCATTTGAATGATTACCTGGCAGACCGCGGCATAGAAGTTATCGATTCCGATCTGGGCGAACGTATTGTACAGCTGGCTAAAGAGATGCCTAGCCATATCGTGCTGCCCTGTATTCATAAAAAGAAGGAAGAAATAGGCGATTTATTTCATGAGCATTTAGGTACCGAAGCAGGAGAGTCAGATCCACAGATCCTTACGGAAACCGCTCGGCAGCATTTAAGAGATACTTTTCTTACACGCAGGGCTGCGCTAACGGGCGTAAATTTCGCTGTAGCGGAAACGGGCGAGATGGTCGTATGTACCAATGAAGGAAATGCAGATATGGGCGCACACCTGTCGTCTATTCATATTGCCAGTATGGGGATAGAAAAACTTATTCCTAAGCGGGCCCATTTAGGCGTGTTCCTGAGGTTGCTAACCCGAAGCGCCACAGGACAGCCGATTACCACTTATTCCAGTCACTTTAAACGTCCGAGAGAAGGTCAGGAGATGCACATCGTATTGGTGGATAATGGGAGAAGCAGGCAACTGGCAAGGGAAGATTTTCGAAACTCGCTGAAGTGCATTCGTTGCGGAGCCTGCATGAATACTTGCCCGGTTTATCGTAGAAGTGGCGGGCATAGTTATCATTATGCCATCAGTGGTCCGATAGGGTCTATTTTAGCACCCAATCTGGATATGAAAGATTTTGCAGATCTACCCTTCGCTTCTACCTTATGTGGCTCTTGCAGTAATGTATGTCCGGTAAAGATAGATATTCATAATCAATTATATAAATGGCGACAGGAATTGGTGAAAGCGGGCTATACCGATAAAAAGAAAACGGCGGCCATGAAACTAATGGCGGCTACATTGTCGTCGCCTGCGAAGTTTAAGTTAGCGGGTAAGCTGGGTCGGTTGACATTGCGGTACATACCCTTCGCTGTTAATAACGGACTGAATCCATGGTACAAAGGGCGCGAGATGCCTTCTCCTCCGAAACAGTCCTTCGGCGAGTGGTATGCATCTAGGAAGAAAGAAGGAGAGGGGTGAGCTTAGCTAATGGTAAATTAAATAAATCAATCTGTAGATGAGCAGTAGAGATCAAATACTTCGGGCCGTTGCATCCGCTCAGCCGGGTAACCATCCCATGCCCCACTTACCGACGCAGGTGGTTACTTACGAGGACCCCATAGCTAAGTTTACCGAAATGGCTATTGCGGTTGGAGGAGGTGTTATACGGGTAAACGGTCTGGAGGGAGTAAAGGAGCATATTGAAGAGCATTATATCTTATCGTTAAGAAACAAGTGGCACATTACTCATCCACTACGGGTGGTTTCTACCCTGCAAGAAATGGAAGCTCACGCAGAATTGCTTCTTTCCGGAGACTTTGACCCGCATACCTTGCAAGATGTAGATATAGCTATTATGAAGGCGGATTTAGGAGTCGCAGAAAATAGTGCCTTATGGGTGCCCGAAACACAGGTTAGGGTATTGCCTTTTATTTGTCAACACCTTATTCTCCTAGTGGAGGCTAGAGATATTCTACATAATATGCACGAAGCTTATGCCCTTATGGGCAATGGCGATCAAAATTTTGGCGTATTTATTGCCGGACCTTCAAAAACCGCCGATATCGAGCAATCGTTAGTACTCGGAGCACACGGCCCCCGTAGCTTGATGGTTTATGTGATGGATTGAATAAATTTTTGCTTATACCAAGCGGATTGGCGAAGCGGAGCGGCCACAATACGCGCTATGAATACTTTGCAAACAGCTGTGACGTAGCATTCGTCGCCTTGATGTTATTCACTTGTGTATTTTTTTGGAGGTGTTCATGAGCTCTTCGGTTTTTGTTTCTTTTTTCGTCAAGGAAAAAAGAAAAGAAGCTCCGTGCCAATTTAGCTTAACACTAGGCTAATTCTCCTGAATGATTAACTTTGGGTTAAGTTTAAGTTTGTAGGCTATGGATACAAAAAAGAACCTTCTTACGATGCTTGCTGCGGCCTTGTTTGTTGCCTGTTCGGGAACGCAGGACGTGGATGATGCCCCAGAGCCCTATGGGGCATTGCCTAGCGAACGACAGCTGTTATGGCATGAGACTGAAATGTACTGCCTGATCCATTTTACCCCGACAACCTTTCAGGATAAAGAATGGGGCTATGGCGATGCTGACCCTGCTATTTTTAACCCAAATAAATTTGACGCAGAGCAAATAGTGTCTGCCGCCAAAGCTGGTGGTTTTAGGGGGATTATCTCTGTTGCTAAACATCATGATGGCTTTGCGTTATGGCCTACAGAAACCGCTGCATACAACATCAGCGAAAGTCCATGGCGTGATGGGAAAGGAGATATGGTGAAAGAATTTCAGCAGGCCGCGGAAAAGTTCGACCTAAAATTTGGGGTGTATTGCTCTCCTTGGGATCGAAATAATCCGGCATACGGTACACCCGAATATGTCGAAATCTATCGTAATCAATTAAAAGAGCTTTACAGTAATTATGGCGAGCTTTTTATGAGTTGGCACGACGGTGCCAATGGAGGTGATGGTTATTACGGAGGGAAAAAGGAACAAAGGAAAGTCGACCAATCTACTTATTATGATTGGGAAAATACGTGGGCGATTACGCGGGATCTGCAACCCAATGCAAGTATTTTTAGTGATATAGGTTGGGATGTACGTTGGGTGGGCAATGAAAAGGGGGGAGCGCCGGAAACGAGCTGGTCTACTATCGATCTGATAGGTAAAGACGGCAAAACACCCATGCCCGGATTCTTAGACGATAGTAATTTGGGCAGCGGTACCCGCGATGGAAAACATTGGATACCTATAGAATGTGATGTACCCTTGAGACCGGGTTGGTTTTATCACGAATCGCAAGACGAGCAGGTGAAGACACCGGCGATGTTGTTTGACCTTTATTGCAAGAGCGTGGGAAGAGGAGGGGCATTTGATCTTGGACTCTCTCCAAATACCGATGGATTGTTACATGAGCGCGACGTGCAGGTGTTGAAAGATTTCGGTGTTTTGTTGAAGCAGGTGTTTTCGGTGAATCTGGCACAGGACGCGTCTTTTACCGTGTCAAATACCCGCCACGACGATAATAAAAAATATGGAACAGAACATCTGGTAGACCACGATCGCTATAGTTACTGGGCAACGGATGACGATGTAACAACGGCTGAACTCATCGTTGATCTGCAAGGCGCACAGTCATTTGATATCATCCAGTTGCGCGAGAACATTAAATTAGGGCAAAGGATCGATAGTGTGGTGATAGACCAATGGGAAGGGGAGCAATGGGTGAGACTGGACAAAGCCACAAGTATCGGCGCAAACAGAATCATTCGCCTGGACAATGCTGTGACAACGGAAAAACTGCGTTTTCAGGTTTATGCACCAGTAAGTATCACATTGAGTGATCTGGGAATTTATGCGACACCTGAAGACGTGGATACTGGAGGTTTGGCACAAAAGGAAAGTATTGCACAAGAACACTGGGTGGCCAGCGAAAAGGGGGATACAAGACATGCTTTCGATGCTGATCAGGGGACCTTCTGGTTAGCAGAAGCTGATGCTTTGACGCTGGATTTAGGAAAAGTCGAGGCTTTTAATGGCTTGGGTTACCTACCTAGGCAGGATGGTAAAACAGATGGAACTATTGAGAAATATATATATTATAGTAGTGACAATGGTAAGGATTGGAGAAAAATTGCATCCGGAGAATTCTCAAATATAAAGGCGAACCCAGTTTTGCAATATACCTCCCTGGATAAAACGATAGAAGCGAGATACATCAAGCTCGAAGCTGTACAGGCTATTCAGTCGGCAGGAGCTAAAGGAATCATCAATGTTGCGGAGTTGGAAGTGTATAAGTAATAAGGGAGGAGAACTGCGACATTATTAATTTATAGAAAAGACCTTCTCAGTCGCTTATGCCGGGAAGGTCTTTTCTATTGATACCATGTTGATTACTTTTGATTCTAGCTGAAAATATAGTAGGTTTGGGAAGAGGTAACATGTCCTTTATCCAAATATGTTTATATCGGTTAATCGCTTATTGGGTAGCAAACAAAAACTAATCATTTCTGCTTGTGCGCTATTGTGCCTGTTTCATTTCTGCTTTGCCAAGGAGAATACGATGCTACCTAAGTTGTCGCAACAAGACCAATTTGCCACGGTTGAAGAACTCATTCGTAGGCAGCAACTGGATGAGGCCTTCACACTTTTAGATTCTTTATTGGATGAAGGAAAAAAGCATGCAAACCAATGGCTTATGGGCCGGGCTTATGCAGGCATAGGAAACGTTTTATTGGTTAAAAGAGAATTTGACCAAGCACTTCGGCATTATCTCTTAAGTCTGAAGTATTTAAATCTAAGCGAATACCCCCAAGACGTTGTAAAAGTCTATGCGAATATGGGAACGCTGTATTCCACGTTAAAACAATTTGCTCTGGCCGAAGAGTACCTGTTGAAGGCGCTTCGGCATAATCCGGATGAAAACGATGATAAACTTAAATCCTTAGCTAATTTAGGGGGTGTTTACCTAGAAAGAGGGAAAAGGGAAGCTGCACTAAAAGTATTTAACGAAGCTATAGAGCTTGCTCAATCGCTTAAAAACCGCCAGGTTGAAGCGGTGCTCTATACGAATCTAAGCAACTACTTCATTGAGGAAAAGAAATGGAGATCGGCGATTGATGCGGCCCAGAATAGTATACGTCTGAGAGAATTTCTAAATCAACCAATATCGGTTATTACCTGGAATAACTTAGGTTATGCGCAGGTGCAAATAGGTGAGGTTAAGCAAGGAATTAAACATTATGAACAAGCGCTGGAAGACGCCGATCTCAGGGAGGAACAGCAGTTGCTCTTTAATTTGTATCAGGCGCATAAACGATTGGGAAACTACCAAAGGACCTGGGAATATATAGAAGCTTATGATCGGGTGAAAGACTCGCTGTCGGTTTTGAACTTTGAGGAGAAGGTGGCCGAGTTAAATACGATACATGAATCAAGCGAAAGACAACGTCAAATTGAAACGTTAGCTGCGGAGAATACCTCGCAGAAAAAACAGCTGAGGCAGCAAGCGTACCTTATCCTGGCGATAGGCGTAATCCTGCTATTGATAATGGCTTTACTGTTTTTTAGCTGGAAACACTTTAAAGTAAAGGAAGCGTTGGAGAAATCACAAATGAAACATCGCTTCCTTTTGTTGCAACTGAATCCACACTTTATTTTTAATGCTCTTCAAAGTGTACAGCATTTTATTTATAAGAATGATCAGCAGCAATCGATGGAGTACCTGAATAATTTTAGCCGCTTAATTCGTCTGGTATTGGAAAATTCGGAGACCGAGATGATACCGCTTGATGAAGAGATTGAAATTTTAGATAACTACTTACGCTTGCAGCAGCTGAATTGTACACCTGCTTTTTCATACACCATAAAAGTGGATGAACGCATAGAAAGCGAAGATATGCTGGTACCCACTATGCTTTTACAGCCATTTGTAGAGAATGCTGTAGAACATGGCGTAAAAGGGCATCCAAATGGGCTTATTGAGCTTATATTTGAACGTAGCAATGAAACGCTGGAAATCCTGATAAAGGATAATGGTAAGGGATTCCCCGCTGAGCAGGAAAAACAAAAAAACCTCCATAAATCAATGAGCATGGAAATATTAAATAAGCGGATAGCCGAGTTAAACAAAATAGGTAAATGGAAAATCGAGTTAAAAGTGTTTTCCGATCTTGAAAATGATAATTTTACGGGCACCTGTGTGCATTTTTTTATTAGCGCTTAAAGAACAAACAGTATGACCTCCTTACCGTCAATTTCTTGCTTATTACTGGAAGATGACTATGCCTCCGGTGCAATGGTGAAAAGCATATTAACAGAATTTTTTCCGAATATGACACTTTTTGTATGCACGAACATTGATGAAGCCAGAAGAATATATAAAACTCATCTCCCGACGTTATTGGTTTTAGACATCAATCTTCCCGATGGGACTTCATTTGACTGGTTACGGGAATTATATATACAAGAGCAACAAAAATTCAGTGTTATTTTTACCACTGCTTACGCTACTTATGCGGTTGAAGCTTTCAAATTCAGTGCTTTGGATTTTCTCTTGAAGCCTATTATGCCGAATGACCTCATTAATGCCGTGAGTAAAGCTATGAAGATTATAAAAGACCAGAACTACAAGATACAGTTGGAAACTTTTTTTCATAATTTTCAGGTGCACAATACCATCGATAAAAAAATAGTGCTGAAAACAGTGGAGGAAATTAGCGTTGTAAGTATACAGGATATTCTAGCTGTGGAGGCAGATAATAGTTATTCAAAATTTCATTTACAGGGCGGGAAAAGTATCTTAGTTTCCCAGTCACTGAAAACCTATGATCAGCAGCTCAGTGCTTCGGGTTTTATGCGTATTCATCAATCGTATTTAGTGCAGGCATGTTATATTAAAAGTTTCAAGAAAAAGAACAACCTGTTATTGCTTGAGGGTGGATTGCTTGTGCCGGTATCGCTAAATAAGCGGTCGTTCGTTATGGATTACTTAACTAATTTGTAGCGAAAATGCGACGAATTCAAAAAAGAATCGGGTGAATACTAAATAGTTAATACAATACACCTTTCCATTGCCTTACCCTATTTAAATTTGATAAACATTTATCGATTTATTAAAGGATTCTGGGTTTAATCAAGGCTCCATTTGACAATTAAGAATAAAAAATCAACAGATGAAAGGAAAGATTATAATAGGCATTGTGTTTTCTTTTTTCCTTCAAGAGCAGCGAAGCGAAGCGCAGATCTGGAAAAAAGTTCAGAAGAAACTCGAGGATAAAGTAGAAAAGAAGGTGGATCAGGTGATCAATAGAAACGATAGCCCTGAGGTTAACGGGACTGACCAGACCGGAAATGCAGACATATTACCTCATTCGGAAGAAAATTATTCTTTTGCGCCCGGGAGCCAGGTGATTTTTGAGGATAATTTTTCGGGTGATCTCAACGGGCGTATGGCTAAGTACTGGAAATCAAGCGGGGGAGGAAGTGTTGTTCAGCTGCCGGATGTTTCAGGGCAATGGCTGGCATTGGCACCTCGTACGACTTACAGAATAGATAGTTTAGTCCATCTTCCGGAGAACTTTACTATTGAATTTGATCTAATCACCCGAAGTGAAGAGGCGCGGGATATAGGGGGAATGGGGTTTGGTTTTGCCCGTGACAATTCTAATCGTTCATATATAATGGACGCTCATAACGATAATGCGATCACGCACAGCTCTTTGCATTTTCATAATAAAGAGGTCACCAACTCCAGCAGCGATACCAAGATTTATAACCCTGTTGACTTCCCCTTAAATAATTTTTCTAATGGCACCCTGCATGTAGCTATAATGGTGGAAGGAGAGCATATGCGTCTCTATGTGAATAAGGCTAAACTCTTGGACACCCGTATGTTTAAAAAAGATGCGGTAAAATATTTCTATATCAGCGCCCCCTTCAGTTATAAGTCGGACGCAATGGTTTACTTTGGGAATTTCGTCGCCGCAGCACTTGATTAGTTTATAACAATTTTAAATAAATTTTTTACATGCCGTATTCGTGTAAATGAGTGTAAATAATTTGCACTGAATTGTTTCGGTTTGTTTTCTTCAACATAGATTAGTAAGTTTGGAATATAAGTCTTTTGCAGATAAGAGTATTTAGTTGCTGAAAATTTTAAACCAATTTACCTACGTAATTATGTTAAGAGAGATCGATTTAATTCGCTTATTGATGTCTTATCACCGGGAATGGGAAAGTAAACCGGAAGTTTTTCTGGAGTTGACCATTCTGGTATCCTCTATAGACAGCAGATGCATGGAATCTGGAGAAGTGGATATGGAAAATATCATGGGACCAAAACTTGATAATGTGGCGAAAGTATTCATGTCGATTACAAATGTTAACCTTGCGCCGTATAAAGATTTTGCAGATCTTAAAAAAAACGGTAACCCGACCACAAATTTAAGTGAACGTTTGGTGGATGTATTGGAAACTGTCAATAACGAGACACCGATAAATGATAGCGTTGCCTTAGAAGGTTTTGCTATTGAGGACTATTTTAAAGACAAGGACGCTGAAAAATTGTTTCTCAAATTATGGCCTTACATTGCTCCGGTTGAAGAATAAGTTAACGTGCTTATAGTTTTATCTCCAAAAGCTTTTCCTTTTTAATCTCCTTTAATACAAAATTACTGCTTACATTGGCAACGTTAGGGATGGTGGATAAGTTTTTCATGACAAAAACATGATAGTCTTCTACATCTCTTACCGCTATCTTTAGTAGGTAATCATGATTGCCTGCTATACAGAGTATCTCGAGCACTTCACTGAATACAGAAACCGCCTCTTCAAAGTTTTTAAGTGTTTCCAGCGATTGTTGCTTTAAGGTTACCGTACACATTACCAATAAATGTCTCCCTAATTTTTCACGGTTTACGATTACAACAGTACGTTCGATATAGCCTTCTCTTTTTAACCGCTTTATTCTTTCGAAAGTTGGAGATATGCTTAGGCCAATAGAGGCTGCAATTTCTTTAACACTGAGTGAAGCGTCTCGTTGGAGGAGATTCAGGATATGGGCATCCATTTTGTCTATTTTGTCAGTCATAAAAATTTTCTTTAAAGCGCATGGCAAAGATATGTAAATAGTATATAATTCTGTATTTTATGTGTTTGTAGGTTTTATTTTCTGATGTGTAAATTTTGTTGAATTATTATTTTATTGATATGTATTTTTACAGAATATTATAGTTTTTAATGGGTTATATCATTAGGTAGAAATACCTAAAATAAAGATCATGTGTTTGGTGAAGGTCGTCTTTCGTTGAGGGACGGCCTTTTTTAGTAGTTTTCATTCATATCGGTTAGGATCCATTCATCGAAAGGAATCTTTGTTGCCGTTTAATATCCGGTATTGTAAGATGGAAAACGTGCCATTCTGGTCAACTCCTTTACTTTAGTCGAAGTAATAAAATACGACTGATTGATCAAGATCAATATATCACCATGAAGTAACAAACCCGTTGCTTTTTAAACTTTATCAGAGATTTTATATCTTACCTTTTACTAAAACAGCAAACAGTTTACATTTAAATAAGCGACAGGCCCCCTAAATTATTATTGATGCGTCAGATACTTTTATGTTTCTTATTGATTTTTGGCTTAGGTCTTTTTTTTAAACCCGTTTATGCGCAACACGATTTGAAGGGTAAAGTGCTTGATCAAATCGATAGCGTTGGATTAGTAGGTGCCAGGCTTAGTCTTTATAACGTTCGTGATTCTCTTGTGCGCCAAATAAGCACGGGTGAAGAAGGGGAGTTTACATTTAGTCAATTACAGCGAGGAAATTACCGTTTGCTAGTGAGCTTTTTAGGATATAAAGTGGTTAACAGGCTAGTCAACATCGATCGCCAAGCGCAGAAACTCTTAATACCCTTACAGGCAGATTTTACCCTTTTGGATTCCGTGGAAATTGTTGTAAAACCACAACCCGTTATCATAAAAGGCGATACAACAGTGTTTGATGCTGGTGCATTTAGTACAGAACCTTATGCTGATGCAGATGCGTTGGTTTCGCAAATTCCTGGAGTTGAAATTGATGCAGACGGTAAAGTGAAGGCCCAGGGCGAAGACGTACAGCGAATCATTGTTGATGGAAAGGAGTTCTTCAGTTCGGACCCAGCGGTAGCCTTGAAAACTCTGCCTGCCGACGTTATTGATAAAATAGAACTTATTGACGATAAAAGTGAGCAATCGAAGTTAACAGGCTTTGACGATGGTAATAGGCGTAAGGTGATCAATATCGTGACCAAACCGGATAAAAGACAGGGGTATTTTGGAAGGATGGCTGGTGCGGGCGGAAGTGAGGAACGGTATAATACAGGTGGATTTGTAAATATGTTCAGCGGCGATAGAAGGATAAGTGCCAATATGGTATCGAATAACATCAATCAGGGAAATTTTTCTTCAAGCGAATTGATTGGAGCCGGTGGAAGAGGTCGGGGAGGTGGTGGAGGTGGCGGTATTGCAACGCAACATCGGATCGCGGTAAACTATAATAATACTTGGTGGGAGGATGTGCAATTTAATGTTAATTATAGTTTCGAGAATTCTGAAAACGAGTTACAGCGTACGTCAAATAGAGAGGTTTTAATAGGGGAAGATGCTAACCAGTTCAATGTTTCCGCTCAACAGACCAACCGTAAGAACCGGGGACATGTGGCTAATATACGATTAGAGTACAAAAAAGATTCTACGCAACGGCTCACCTTCAGTCCGAATATACATTTCAACAGTGCCGTTACTGATAACACTAACACAACATCTACTTTGGGGAATGCTCAGGAGTTGATAAACCATTCGTCGCGGCAAAATAATGGGGAAAATAGTGCTTTTACTATTGGCGGGACATTGGATTATGGCCTCAGGTTAAATGATAAAGGGCGCTCGATTACCCTGCATTTGCAAGGTAATAGCAACAGCAATAATAATGAAGCATATGCATTTTCCAATAACGTTTTCTATGAAGATGATTCCGTAAATCGTACTGATACCGTTAATAATTTGAATGATAGTCGTTCGAATAGCCAATCATGGAATGGGCGTTTAACGTACACAGAACCCCTCGGAGCGCATTCCCGGATGATGGCCAACGTTAATGGTCGTACGAACAACAGCTACTCTGATAGAAAAATGTATGATTTTTTAGAAGAGACTGGCCAGTACGAACTGTTAAACCAAGAGTTATCAAATGAGTTTCGGAATGATTTTCGTTTTTATGGGACGGGACTGAATTATCAGTTCTCTAAAGAAAGCTTTCTAGTAGATGTGGGTTTGGATTACCAGCAAGCAGATATGATCAATAATAGGATTTTTCCGGAAATTATTCGTTCTCATCACCGCTTTACTAACTATTTGCCCAATGCTAATTTTACTTATCGCTTTTCACAGGATAGACGTTTAAGACTCAATTATAATACGGGGACAAACCCGCCTAATGTGCTGCAATTGCAGGACGTGATAAACAATCAGAATCCACTCAATATTACGGGGGGGAATCCTGATTTGAAGCAGGAGTTTCGTCATCAGGTTAATCTCCATTACAATAGCGTTAACAGAGTCTCTGGGGCAAACTTTTCGGCGAGTATAACCGGGGCGTTAACACAAAACCGAATTGTAAACTCAACCTTTATTGCAACAGCCGATACATTAGTTGCCGACAACGTCTTGTTGGGAAAGGGAGCGCAATTTACACGTCCTGAAAATGTGAACGGTTATTACAACCTTCGAGGAAATATTTCTTTCGGTATCCCTTTGGATGCGCTGAAGGTTACGTTAAATCTGGGGACGGATTTACATCACAGTCGTGATGTGGGGCTGTTAAACAACGTGTTAACGTATACCTACAATCAAGGTATCAACCAGCGTATCGGAATTAATAGCAAAATCAGCAGGAAGATTATTTTTAGCGTTACCTATAATGGAAATTATAGCATGGTTAATAATAGTAATAATCAGCGATTAAATAATAATTATTATAATCAAACCATTCGTAATGACGTCACTTACATTTTTTGGAAAGGTATTCGTATCGCATCCAGTTTAAATTACCGTTACAATACCGGAATGGCGGAGGGGTTCGACCAGCGTTTCTTTTTGTGGAATGCATCCATCGGCAAAAAACTCTTTAAAAGAGAGGAAGCCGAGATAACACTTTCGGCCTTTGATTTGCTGAATAGTAATGTTCAGGTGAGTCGTCAAGTTACGGAACGCTACATAGAAGATGAGCAGTCCAACATTTTACGGCAGTACTTCTTGTTGAGTTTTACCTATAACTTACGAAAGTTTGGCCGCTGAACATTTTGCTTTTGAATTTGTATTAAAAAGAATATTTCACCAGGAGAGGAATAAGTAGTATGACAAGGAAAATACCTCAGGGCCCTATAAGGAACAAAGAACGGACAAAACTAAAACTGATAGCTGCTGTTGGAAAGGTTCTTCAAACACATGGTTATACGGCTTTGGGAGTTAATAAGATTGCCGCTGTGGCTGGCCTGGATAAAAAGTTGATTTATAGGTATTTTGGTGATGTAAATACCTTGATTGAAACCTATATTAGAGAAAAGGATTACTATGTAAGCGTATCTGACGATATTATTGAAAACGAACTTAAGCAGGATAAGAGCTATGCAAAAGATATTGTGGAAAATCTGCTGGTGAATCAGTTTCAAGAGATTTTCAACAGTAAAGAGCTTCAGCAAATTACCTTATTGGAGATCAGCGGTGATAAGATCATGCGTAATATGGTACGTCTTCGAGAGGAGCTTGGAAGGCATATTTTTAAGTATGCTGATAAATTGTATGCGGAGACAGGTCTGGATCTAAGAGCTAAAATAGCCATTGATGTTGCGGGTATTTATTACCTGATATTACATTCTCAAACAGTAGGGACAACCTTTTGCGAGCTGAACATAAATTCAGCGAAAGACCGGGAACGAATTGTTCGAACATTGAAACAGACACTTGACTTATATTATAGGGAAGCTATTAAGCAGAAAAAAGCAAAGAAAAGATAAATATAGCCTGATTATTTCAGGCTATATTTATAACTTCTACCGTGTTTTACACCATCTATAAATTCATTCTTTAATAAGTAAGAGAGTCTAACCGCTACGGCCTTTTCTACTTTATATGGATCAGCCTCTGGTTGAGCTTTATTTAAAACGGCAAGAATATCGTCTTTATAGCCGCTACCTATTTGAGTAAGTGCATAACTTATTTTTTGGTCTAACTTACTATTCGGATTGAATTCTTCTTGAGGAACAAGCGCTTTGATAACTTTTTTTCTTCTTGGAAAATCTTCTTCCCGTCCAAAAGTCCCTGATCCGTAACTGGGGGAGCTTACGGACTGGCCGCCCAGGATGGAATTAATTGTCATTTCAATACTTCTTAGTTCTTCTGACAGTTGTCTTTGACGTTGCTTTAAAAAAGCAATTACTTGCTGTTGTGTTACCTGTTCCATTTTTTGCTGATCGTAGTTTATGGTTTTCCAAAAATATAATTTTAATTTAAATAATAAAAATATTAAATAGCTATATATCAGCGTATAAGGCTGTTTGTTGAAAATTGAGGTGACATATGTGATGTAATGTAAAGAGAAGGCACTTTTTTTTTTGAGCAACTACATCGTTTTCGTAAAATAAACAATCGATTGCGTTGAACCAAGGTTTGTCATAATAGAATTTCTTTTCTGACATTGATCGTTAACCAATAACGCCAATTAAACTGATACCAATATAGGTTGGGGGTTTTTAAGCGACAGATAGGACTTTGGGTATAAAAAATCCATAGATGAATAATGAATGGTAGCGGAAGAACTAACTAAATTATCGGATGCCACCTTGGTAAGCAGACTGATAAATGGTGACAATGATGCGTTTGAAGTAATCTTCAAGCGCTATAACCGTTTGCTTTACCAGCACGCATACAGCAAGTTAAGGGATAAAGAGAAAGCAAAGGATGTTGTGCAGGATGTGTTTTCGGTAATGTGGTCTAAGGTACAGCAGAACAACTTTTCCCCTCAAAACCTGTCGGCTTATTTATATACGGCCATTCGAAACCGTGTTTTTGATCTGTTGGGCAAAGAAGAACATGCCAGAACATACTTGAATTCTTTACAAGGCTTTTTGAATATGTATCAGGAACAGGCAGACTTTCTCATCAGGGGAAAGCAGGCCCAGCAACAACTTGACGGTGGAATGGATGCTTTGCCCAAGCGTATGCGTGAAATTTTTGTGTTGAGTACATTATCTAAGCCATAAAGAGATAGCCAATCAGTTGAATATTTCTCTTGGGGGCAGATGTTCAAGGGATGAACCGTTACTATGGATGGTATGAGGGGAAGATTGGCGACTTGGAAGAGTGGGCCAGTGGATTAGCAGAGAAATACCCTTCCCATAAGGGAATGTTAACGGAATATGGAACCGAGGAGGAGTTAATGCCCGGAATTTAAAGGGTTTGGTTAGCTTTGACAGGAAACAAAAGAAAGACAGCTTTTATTGGTATAAAGCCAACTGGAACCCCGAACCGATAATTTATATCGCCAATCGTAGAGATAATAAACGAACAAGGGCACAGACTAAAGTACAGGTGTTTTCCAATTTGAATAATGTGTCGCTGAATGTAAATGGTAGGGAAGTTTCCGGGACAAAGGGGGTAAATGATAAACACTGGGTATTTGAGGGGGTTGCTTTGCAGAAAGGGATAAATACCATACAGGCTAAAGGAGAGGCTGATGGGAAGGTCTTACAGGATGAAATGGAGTGGGAGCTCGTTAACTAAAAAACTTATACTTGTGGAGACAAATTAATGATATGATGAAGCTTTTTATAAAATTCGGATTAGTCCTTTTGACGATTTCACTGTGCCATGCGCAACAACAATGTCCGCTCATTCCCGCTCCAATGCATGCCGGGTACACTGAGGATGTGTTTAAGCTCAACAGGCAAACGGCTTTGTTTGTTGATGAAGAACACCTTAAAAATGTAGGCCGATATCTTCAACAGGAACTGTTGCGTTTAAAGGGTTTTCCTTTGATGGCAAAATCTAGCTTGGATCAACAATCTTCCATTCGTTTGAAACTTGATGAGCAGCTAGCAGAAGAGGCTTATGAATTGAATATTGCCCAAGATGGCATCATCATCAGCGGAGGCAGTGCGGCGGGTGTATTTAATGGGGCTTCCAGTTTAGTACAGCTCATTAGCCAGGTCGAAAGTATGGCCGAGGCCGTTCTGCCTGTGCCATGTTGGACAATAAAGGATGAACCGCGATATGGATGGCGGGGCTTAATGTTGGATGAATCACGCTATTTTATCGGCAAGCAAAAATTACTATCGATCATTGATTGGATGGCTTTTTATAAGTTGAACAAATTACATTGGCATTTAACGGATGAACCTGCCTGGCGATTAGAGATTAAAAAATATCCTAGGCTGGCATTGGTAGGCGGCGTGGGGGATCAGCATGACAAAACTAAACCAGCGGCATTTTACACGCAGCAAGAAATAAGTGAGATCGTTGACTACGCATCGAAGCGCAATATTGAAATTATTCCCGAAATTGATATGCCTGGACATGCGACGGCCGCTAATCGTGCCTATCCGGCATATAGCGGGGGAGGGAGTGAACAGTATCCGGAATTTACTTTCGATCCCGGCAACCCGGAAACGTACACCTACTTAACCAATATACTGCGGGAAGCCAATGCGTTGTTCCCTTCCAATATGTTGCATTTGGGTGGTGATGAAGTCAGTTTCGGTAATGATAGTTGGCTGCAAAACGCAGGTGTGAAGCGGTTGATGCATGATCACCGGCTAAAAGACCTGAAGGCGGTTGAAAATTATTTCATGGAACGTATGGCGGATTCAGTGTATCAAATGCATGCAAAATTATTGGTCTGGGATGAAATGGCCGATATTAATCTTCCTAAAGACAAAACCGTTATTTTTTGGTGGAGGCACGATAAACCACAACAGCTCTATCAGTCGCTGAAGAAAGGTTACGAGACTGTTCTTTGTCCGAGATTACCCTTCTACTTTGACTTTGTGCAGGACAGTAGCCATCAAGCCGGGCGGAAATGGGGAGGCTTATACAGCCCTTTGCAGGATGTCTATCATTTTGATGCCGACACCTGGGTGAAAGACGATAAACAGCGACAACAAGTATTGGGTTTGCAGGCCAACCTGTGGACGGAAACGGTGACCAACAACCAGCGTGTAGATTATCTGCTATTTCCCAGATTAGCCGCACTGGCCGAATCCGCTTGGAGTGCTGACGCTGTCAAAAGCTATGCACAATTTGAGGAGCGATTGAAACGCCATCTCAAGCTTTATCGACAGCATGACGTCTACTTTTATAACCCTTTTCATCCGAACGAAATCCCGGAACCGGTATATTTTAAGAAGGATAAGAAAGACTTAAATGCAGAAGAAAATTAACGCGCTATTTCGTCATCTAAAGCGGAAGGTAATGAAGCGATCTGTATAATTCTGTATAATATAAAGTTTCCATACCCCGGCGTGAAGCTAGAGGGTGGAACAGCAGTTGAATTAAATAAGACTAACTGAAAAATAGAAGTGTTTGCTTCTTCACTACATAAACAAATGAAAAAACAAACTTACTTAATACTATTCCTTTGCTTAGGCATGTTGCAAGAAGCGATAGCTCAATTTCCTGGGGCGAGTTCACAACGATCATCCGTAAGTTTAAAACACGGTGCCCATCGCTTAGGAAAACGTACCGATGCTCAGATGGAGACTTGGCGCAATTACGGATTAGGACAATTTATCCATTGGGGGCTCTACGCTATTCCCGGGGGGCATTGGAACGGCAAGTACTACCCTGGAGCTGCCGAGTGGATCCGTTCCTGGAATGAGATGCCCAATGAAGACTACGATAACCTTTATAAGCAGTTCGATCCAAAGCATTTTGATGCGAAAGCTTGGGCCGCACAGGCAAAGGATATGGGCGCACGGTATGTTATCATCACTACTAAACACCACGACGGCTTTTGTATATGGCCGAGTAAGTATACCGATTATACCATTGCAAATACGCCCTATAAAAACGATGCATTAAAAGAACTTGTGGATGCTTATGATGCGGTAGGCATCGATGTTTACCTCTATTTTTCCATTATTGATTGGAACCACAATGGGTACAGATCTGGTGTTCCGGAGAGTGGGGATGAAAAACAATCTTATGAAGCGTTTAAGGACTTTACAGCCAACCAGCTCAAAGAATTATTAACTACATATCCCACCACTAAGGGCTTGTGGTTTGACGGCACGTGGGATAAAGCATGGATTGCAGAAGCGGAGTTTACCGATAGTCTGGAAGCGGAGCTCCGTGCTATGCGTCCGGGTTTGATCATTGGCAGCCGCTTCCGTGCAGATGAAAATGGCAGACGTCACTTTGATAGCAATGGTGATTTAATAGGCGATTACGAACAGGGTTGGGAGCGTAAGTTACCAACGAGGATAGAAGAAGTACATGGTAATGATTGGGACTGCGTAATGACAGTGCCCGAGAACCAATGGGGTTACCATTCGGACTGGCGCGGTCATGTAAAAACAAGCACCGAGCTCATCGAAATGATGACACGTGCGGTAGCACTCGATGGCAACTTTGTGTTAAATTTTGGTCCCGATGGCCAAGGGGCTATTCGTCCAGAAGAAACAAAATTGGCCAAAGAAATTGGCGAGTGGATGAAAGTGAACCATGAAGCTATTTATGATTGTGAATATGCGGGATTGGAAAAGCAGGATTGGGGGTACATCACAAAAAGTAGAAAAACGGGTAAATACTATTTAGTGGTGTTTAATGTACCCATATCAGGAGCTTTAAAAATCAAGATTGCCCCAGGTACAGGAATAGCAAAAGTGTACGATTTGACGGATAGTGGTAATACGTATGAGCCCGAAGAAGCACACCGTAGCAAAACCGACGGTAATGAATATCTTATTCATTTGGAAGAAAAACCTTCGCAACCAAAAGTTATCGTGTTGGAGAGCTCGGGAGAGAAAGCGGATAGCGAAGTTTTATACGAAAAGGCAAAGACGTAGTAGGTTGTCTGGTTTTGATTGGTTGAAGCGACACAAATTTTGGGTCGCTTCTTTGTTGAACGGCCCTATTTCTTAACCTAGGTTAAGTTTTACGAACAAAAGAATGCCGATTTTTGTATCATATTAATGAAAGGATTAAATCATGGAAAAAAAAATAAAAGGTATTCATCATATCACTGCGATAGCTGGCGATGCCAAGAAAAATTATGATTTTTATACAGGTGTTCTTGGGCTAAGGCTCGTAAAAAAAACGGTAAATTTTGATGATCCGGAAACCTATCATTTTTATTTTGGTGACGAAGTTGGAACACCCGGTACGATATTAACTTTTTTTCCTTGGCAGGGCATTTCAAGTGGACGGAGAGGATCGCGACAAGTTACAGAGATCGGTTACGCAGTACCTGAAGGAAGCTTGGATTTTTGGATAAAGCGTTTTGAAGAGCATAACGTTACCTACAATAAAGTAGCAGAGAAATTTGGCGAGCAATACCTGACTTTCCTTGATCCGGATGGGTTGAAGTTTGAGCTCACCGTGCCAAAGATAGCGGATAACCGTAAACCGTGGATAACGGAGGAGGTTGGCGAAGCTTTTGCAACGAGAGGTTTTCACCATATTACCATTACTACAAATAAAAAAGACGCTACGGCAGAGGTGCTTACTAACATTTTAGGATATCATCTGCTGGACGAGCATGTAAACCGCTACCGTTTCGTTACTGATACCGTTGAAAATGCCCATATAGTGGACATTGTAGAAGCTCCTGGAGAGGGAGTTGGTCATGTTGCAGGAGGATCGGTACATCATGTGGCCTTCCGGGTAGAAAATGAAGAGATTTTGATGCACTATCGTCAGAAAGTTTTGGAAGCTGGTTTACAGATCACCGAAAAGATCGATAGAAACTATTTCTATTCGCTCTATTTTAGGGAGCCAGGAGGTGTGCTTTTTGAAATAGCTACGGATAACCCGGGCTTTGCCAATGACGAGACGGTGGACGAATTGGGAAAAGGTTTGAAATTACCCGCTCAATATGAGCCTTATAGGGCTCAACTGGAGAAGGTTCTTCCTGCCTTAAGCTGAAGGTGCTGATCAGATCAGTATCTGTTGCAAATGTAGATACCTACTTCCGTAAGCGAGTAGGTATCCTAACTCTTAACAGGTTTAATAAAGCTCAAATGTACACGCATCAAAAACAATTCATAAAGGCAGGTAAGCCATTTACGGAAACTGATAAGGCGCTGTTATTGATTCATGGCAGAGGAGGTCGCGCGCAGGATATCATTTCTTTGCAGCAATATCTTAAAATAGCCGGTATGGCGCTATATGCACCTCAGGCAACTAATAACAGCTGGTATCCCTATAGTTTTATGGCTCCCGAAGCCAGTAACCAACCGGCATTAAATTCCGCTCTGGAACTCATCCACACAGCGGTGGCAGATTTAACAGAAAACGGTATAGCCACGGAAAAGATCTATTTCCTTGGTTTCTCGCAAGGCGCATGTTTAACCTTGGAATATGTAGGTAGACACGCAAAGAAGTATGGCGGGGTAATTGCCTTTACCGGCGGACTGATAGGGGAAGAATTGGTGGAGAATCGCTATACAGGAGATTTTCAGCAGACACCGTTATTGATTACAACGGGCGATCCGGACCCACATGTACCGGTTTCGAGAGTGAAAGAAAGTGTTGATATCCTGGAACAATTAGGGGCGCAGGTAACCTTGGAGATCTATAAAGGGAAAACACATAGTATATCCCCGGAGGAGATAGCCCTGGCAAATAGCCATGTTTTGAAATAAGTACTGCATCGTTACACGATAATCTTTGCAACTGATCTTGCTGGTTGCCGTACAACAGATAAAACTTGAGCAATCAGCTGCTGAAATTGCTCTATATAGCAAGAATAATTGCTTTTTATATAGAGCATTTTTTTGATTTTTGATGAGCTTGAAGTAGGCCATGCCAGCAAAATATCACTATGGCTCTTTGGCTTTTTTTATTAAGCTTTTAGTATCACCAAATACGTAACCGATTGCGTTTATCACGGATTTGTTATTGTCATTTTTATCATTTAAAATTGGCGGTGTATCAGATGCCTTGAGCACCAAGCGCTAACCAAAGAGCCTTTTAAAATCGGAGTGACGTTGTCATCCTGGTATTTAAGCGGATCAACATGACCCGGGAAATTCCCCTTTACTCCTACGGGAACAATTTCATATAGCGCCGTAACCGTATGGCCAACCGTCGCTGCTTTGTAGAGTACATAACACAATCACTTGGGTAGTTCTACCAATTCGTAATTCGTACTTCGCCCACCTTGATCTTCCAGCCTTAAAATTCCCTTTTCCATCAGGTCTTTTATATCTCTTAGCGCCGTATCTGGTGAGCATTTGGCTATTTTAGCCCATTTCGACGACTTTAGTTTCCCGTCAAATCCATCTAATAGTTTGTTCAACATCAAGCGCTGTCTTTCATTTAATGATGTATGCTCGTGGAGTTTCCAGAACTCCGCTTTATATACCACTTTACTTAATGTCTTTTCAGTTTCGTGCAGGGCATTTTTTAGGCAATATAGAAACCATTCTAACCACTCAGTAATATCTCCGTGGCTATGTTGAACTTTTTGGAGTACTTCGTAATACCTTTTCCGTTCTACCAGTATCTGACTGGACATGCTATAAAAACGTTCCGGGCTCTTATCCGCGCGGGCAAGCAGTAAATCTGTAATTGCCCTTGCTATCCTTCCATTTCCATCATCAAAAGGATGAACTATGATAAACCAAAAATGAGCAATAGCCGCTTTTAGTACCGGGTCCATTTTCAGGTTACTGTTGAACCAATCGAGAAATCTGTCCATTTCTTCCTTGACCAATTCAACGGGTACTGCTTCGTAATGGACTTTTTCTTTGCCCATGGCTCCCGAAACGATCTGCATTTCTCCTCCGCGATAACGTCCAACTTCAATTTTATACATTCCGCTCCGCCCTGTGGGAAACAAAGCCGAATGCCACCCGAACAATCTGTCTTCCGTCAATGGTAGCAAATAATTTTGAGTTGCGTCCAAAATCATTTCCACCACACCTTCTACATTTCTATCGGTTGGCACTAAACCTCCTATATCCAAACCCAAGCGCCTTGCTATAGAAGAACGTACTTGGTCATAATTTAGCTGTTCACCTTCTATTTCAGAAGATTTCACAATATCCAATGTAAGTGTAGTTAGATTGGCTTCTTCCTGCATAGAAAACCCCAAAGAACTCATCTGCCCTGCAATTTTTCCTTGGAGATGACGAACTTCCCCAAACACGGCATTGATTACGCGGTCCTGCCAGGTAAAGTTTGCCCAGTCTTTATGTTGATAGATGTATTTTGCCATTGCTCAAATATTCGTCTACGGCAAATATATAGAATATTTGCCGCAAAAATGCGGAGAATATTCTATTTATTCTCCGCACCTATTTCAATACCGCTTTTTAACAAGTGTTCTGCTGAAATAAAAAATCGCACAAAGGCATCATTTCAACATTTTGGGTTTCGGAAAAACACATACTAAATTTCTTCTGTAAGCCATTAAACACGGTTTTTGTCGCAAGCTGATAACTCCTGTTGGAAAGGGTACAACAGGAGTTATCTCCATAATATTATTCTTCTCGGAAGGCGATGTCGTTTTCTTTTGCTAACATCTTTGCATCTTCCGCCATTTGGATAAATGCTGCCCGATACCCTTCTTCATCTATACCTTTCGCCTCTTTGGCACGTGTTATTAATTTATTGTAATCAGCTTGTTGCTTATATGCTGAGTTACGTAACAGCATGCCCAGCTCTGCCACGGCACTGGTGAAACGAAAATCATCACTGGTTTTTGGAAGTGCTGTTGGTCGGTCTGCTATAACAACCTGTTTCAACTGGCTTTTTTCTTCATCAGGTTTTTTATATCTGAATTTAACGGTGGCAAGCTCTGAAGAGCCTTTTAAAATCGGAGTGACGTTGTCATCCTGGTATTTAAGCGGATCAACATGACCCGGGAAATCTCCCTTTACTCCTACGGGAACAATTTCATATAGCGCCGTAACCGTATGGCCAACCCCCATGTCGCCGCCTAACTTCTGGTCATTATTGAAGTCTTCTTTTTCCAGTAAACGGTTTTCGTAACCGATTAAGCGGTAGGCTTGCACTTTAGCTGGGTTAAATTCAACTTGCATTTTTACATCCTTTGCAACGGTGAAGAGGGTAGCACCGAACTCCGTAATCATGGCTTTTCTGGCTTCAGAAATATGATCAATATAAGCGTAATTACCATGGCCCTTATTGGCCAGTATTTCCATTTTACTGTCTTTTAGGTTACCCATGCCGAAACCAAATACCGATAGACTCACACCGCTTTGCCTTTCGGCACTTACCAGATCTTCCATCTCCTCATCGCTTGAAGCACCGACATTAAAGTCACCATCAGAAGCCAGAATAATTCTATTATTTCCTCCTTTAATGAAATGCTCCCTGGCTAAACGATAGGCCATCTTAAGACCTGCTCCCCCCGCTGTGGCGCCACCGGCTTCCAATGCGTCAATCGCATCCTTAATTTTGATTTTTTGATTTCCATTAGCTTTCTCCAACTTTAAACTGGCGGTTCCTGCATAGGTGACAATAGATATCTGGTCTTTTTCACGTAACTGGTCGACTAACATCTTCATGGAGCTTTTTACCAAAGGTAGCCTGTTGTAACCCACCATAGAACCGGAAACATCCAATAAGAACACAAAATGGGAAGGGGGAAGCTGCCTGGTATCTACTGATTTTGCTTTTAGCCCTATTCGCAATAAATGATGTTGGCGGTTCCAGGGAGCCACTGATAACTCCGTATGGATAGCTACCGGATCACTGTTACCGGGGCCTTGAAGCTCGTATTGGAAATAGTTGATCATTTCTTCTATGCGTACAGCATCTTTTGGAGGAAGCTGGCCACCATTGATCAATCGACGCACATTGCTGTAGGAAGCTGCATCGACGTCCACTGCAAAAGTCGATAAAGGCTCCTTGCGGGGATCTAAAAAGCCATTTTCTGAAATCTTTTGGTAGCTTTCGCTGTGTTCAGGATAAAGAGGTCGGTAAGGCATGGACATAGGAGCTATGGGCATGCGATGATGAGCTGGGCTAAAGGACGCCTGTGTCCTTACACTTGTACCAGAAGTGACAATTTCGTTCAATGCCGTCGAGTGTTGCTCCAACCATACATCTATGGTGTTAGCTGCAGTAAGTGTGATCTTTTGTGTATTGAAACCCATCATCTTAAAGATTAAGTGAGTGGCTTTTGGCTTGACCATAATTGCATAATGACCTTTCTCGTCGGTTACCGTATGAACGCTGCTATTACCTTCCACGTGTATAGCAACGCCAGCTAAGGGCTGTTGATCTTCTTTACTATAAACCGTGCCGCTTATCGTGCGATTATCGCCGTCACTTTGTTTAAAGCCAACTAGGCTAAACAATAGTATCCATAGGAAAAAATTCGTCTTCATCATATTCAATTTTGGCGAAGGATGCATCCTATATAAAAATTCCATAAGTGATAAAAAAAAATTATTTTGAACGACGAAATGAACTGGTTCAAATACTCCAAGAAAAAAGGACTTGAAGATGACGATGTGTTGCTGGAACGCTATCGTGCAACAGGTGATTTGGTAGTGTTGGGACAACTGTTCGAAAGACATGCCGAAATGGTTTATTATGTCTGTTTTCGCTACCTGCGGGACAGTGAGCGAAGTAAGGATGCCGTGATGCAGATATTTGAAGAATTGGTGGTGAAAGTAAACAAACAGGAAATCAAGCGTTTTGTTACTTGGTTGTATGTATTGAGTCGGAACCATTGTTTGATGCAAATACGATCAGAAAAAAAGATGCAGTACGTATCTTTGGATGAATTTGTGGAATTTCCTATAAATAAGCATCCTGAGGAGTCAGATGAAAGAGAAGGCGCGCTTTCGGCGCTGGAACGTTGCATAGAAAAACTTCCGGAGCGACAGAAAAAGAGCGTTGATCTGTTCTTTTTGAATGAAAAATGTTATAAAGAGATTGTGGATATCACTGGATACAGCCTAAAAGAAGTGAAAAGCTATATTCAGAATGGAAAGCGGAATCTGAAAATTTGTATGGAGAAGAATCGTGAAGCATAAAAAGCCCGACATAGAACAGGTAAGGAAATACCTCAATGGGGAGTTAAACGCCCGGGAGATGTATGAGCTGGAGCGGCAAGCACAGGATGATCCGCTATTGATGGACGTTATGCTCGGTATGGAAAGTGCTGAAGAGCAACAGCACAAGCAAAATATTGGGACTATTGAGCAGCTCTTGCATGAGCGCATACAACGGAAAAATGTATCTAGTAATTCCTGGAAGGTATGGGCTGTTGCGGCATCAATGGTATTTGCCGTTATTGGCGTTGGCTTTTGGTTGTTGAATAAGGATACCTCACTGCCAAAACAGCAAATTGCTGAGCAAGTGCCCATGCAACAGGATACTGCAGAGAACCCACGGAAAGATACAGACAGGTTGGTCGCTACGGCGGAGACTCCACAAGTAAAAGAAGCGCCGGCTGTTCAAAAAAATGATAAAGAACAAGTAAACAGGGATACCAATGAGGACGTTCGTAACGAAAGCAAGGATCGTTTACTTGCTAGTCGGCAATCGCAGACGAAAACTCTCAGGCCTAGTTTATCAGCTGCGAGTACAAAAGGAACGACAGCAAACCGTAAAACTGCTGTAGCGAAAGGTATAGTAGTGGATAAACAAACCAATACCCCCTTAATGGGGGCTATGGTTAAACAAGTTGGGCAGCAAGATGGTATCACTACCGACGCAACTGGAAGCTTCGAACTTCCAATTCCGGCTGATAGCCCACGGGTAGATATTTCCTATATAGGATATGAACAGCAGCGCGTTGACGCTACAAGGCGTGATAGCTTAGTGATTGCAATGGAGCCTAGTCAGGCAGAACTTAGCGAAATAGTGGTTGTTAGCGGGGAGGAGGATAGCTTTGCCAGGGTTTCTTACACGCAGGACTCCCTGGAGGAGTTTGTTGTTGGGAATAGTAGGCCCCGTCAGTCAAAAGCGTTGCCTGCAATCGGTTGGAAAGCTTATCGGGAATATCTGGACCGATCTGCCGTAACTCCTTCAGGTATCCAGACGAGAGTTACCTTGGCATTTAAGATAGATGAACAAGGAAAACCGATAGCTATTCGTGTCGTTGAAGGGGCAAGTGAGGCGCTTAATCAAAAGGCTATTGAAATCCTAAGGAAAGGATCCACTTGGGTAAAAGATCAGAGCTCTTCAACAGATGAATTGCAGATAAACATTATATTTCATTGATAGTTCTTGTCATTAAGTCAGTTGCGGTTTTTATATCATTCAGCGTTGTTCTCCAATATATAAATGCTGTTCTGATTCCTTTTTTGTTATTGTAAACTGTAGAAGTCATAAATACATTTACGGCGTTGATTAAGCTCGTCAATATGAAAACTTTAGCTTAAATGTTATTGTAAAATGTGGGATAAATGGAGTTAAAAAGCTATAAGAAAGTAGTGCAATACCTTTTAGTGACTAAAAAAGTCCTTTTGCAGCACGAGTTAGCAAATAATTTGATTATTGGCGTCTGCAATCAAATAGCGAATCAGACAGCACCAAGTGAGGAGAGCCAATTTATAAATGTTTTTCAAGGCAGACAGGTGATGGCCAGTGCAATAAAAACGCCAGCTAAGGCTGTTCTGGCATTAGTAACATGTGATAAAGAACCGATCAAGTTAATCGCTAAGCACTTCACTCAACATTATAGCGGCCTAAAAGGTGTAGTAGGGCCGTTGCATGAGGCGGAAACTTTTATCAGTTGCTTTCCAAAGCCCGTTCAACAGGTGAAAGGGTTATATCTGTATGGCTTAAATGAAACGAGGCGGGTATTGTCGACTGAAGGGCAATTTAAGCAAGCAACAATTGGTCACTTCGAACAGTTGTCTCAATGGGCAATGCAGTTTTATGATCAAGTTGGCTTGTTTCCTCCGAAGAGCGAAGAAACAATCTGTAAATTAATCCGTGCATTGATTACGTCTGGATCTCTTTTTTGCTGGGTAAAAGAGACAAAACCGGTGAGTATGGCGGCGATTATCCGGCAGACAGATCATATTTCGATCATTGGATTAGTGTACACCCCCTTGGAAGCAAGGGGAAGGGGGTATGCCGCCAATTGCGTGAAGCAACTGAGCGAGCATATATTGGCGAAAGGCAATGCCTGTGGCCTGTTTACCGATAAAGATTATCCGGCATCCAATAGGATCTATCAAAGCATCGGTTATCTACAAGTAGAAGAGTTCCTTGATGTCGGATTTTCGGAGTAAATAAATTACTGCTCCCCGGACGAAGGGATAAACCTTGCTGAAAGATCAGGATCGTCCATATCCTTATCTAGGGGAAACATTGGACGTTGTATCCGCTTATAAGGCAGTCGCTCCAAATCTTGGTCTACACCACCGGGCGTAAGCGCCAAGAGCCAATCGGCCCGCATGGCGTAAAGTTCTGGTTCCAGGTAGCCGATCTTAACTACCACGATGTCTGATTCCCTTGGTTGAAGACCGAGTCTTGTAAAATCGTTTTCTTTATGATAAGGTTTACGTTTTTTGGTTACAATGACATGTACACTTCCTACTTTGACAACTACCTCCACTTCTGCATTTCTGTCGCCCTGTTCTATTGCTTCCACGGTTCCGGTAAGGTGAACAGGGGGGGCATATCTGTCGTCTACCGCCGCACCGGCATATCCTTCTACGGGATTTCCTACTCCGGCGGCAATTGCTTTTTCGACTAATTCAGGACCCGGAATGGAAGCATAGATGAGTGAAGGGCCGTTGGGCTTTTTGAACTCAGGACGTTTAAGGATCTCCGTGATGGTCCAGGTTACATCTCCAGCACCACCAGCAGTAGGATTGTCGCCCGAATCGCTGATAAAAAATGGACGTTTTTTACTTTTCAAAGCCTGATTTAGGCATTCAACTAGTGAGCCTGTAGGCGCTACAAAGGCATAGTCTGTCCGGGCATCCCAAAAACTTTGCGCAAGTTTTTCGGCAGTACTGCCGACATTTTCTTTATCGTCTCCCGTAACCATAACAACAGCATGATTGCGGGGTTCGTCGGCCCAGGCGTAGCCTACCCATATCGCTGCATCTATAATGCCATCCTGCGCAGCAGCGGGAGCTACAGCTTCATAAACGCTTTTTGCAGGTTCTATTCTCGTGCTGGTTTTCTCTCCGGGAAGAAGTACAGGAATAGGTACCCAAGCTTTGTAGGTCGGTTTTCCTTTGCCATTCTTGATTCGTTCCACAAGATTGGCCACAGCGCGTCTTTTAGTTTCCATGGCATCTTCGTGCGGAGCCATCCGATAACAGGTGATGAGGTCGGTATGTTGCGCCAGACGTTGAGAAACGTTCCCATGCAAATCCATTGAAGTAGAAATGATGGTCTCTGTACCAATAACTTCGCGGATCCGACTGATAAAGTCTCCCTCGGGATCGTCAAGCCCCACTACACTCATGGCACCATGGATATCAAAATAGAGGCCATCATAAGGCCCGTTTTGCTGTAGTGAATCTAAGGTTTTAGTTACCAACGACTCGTAGGCCTCTCTGGTAACAGTACCGCCAGGCAAGGATTTTCCTATTAAAGTTGGTGCCCAGTCTGCTGCTTCGTAGAGTACGGAGTCTGGTGAGAAAAAAGGGTAGTAGTCCATCACCTCCGCTCCATAACGTGGGTGAAAAGCTTCCTCATGTGTCAACGCCGGAGAAAAGGTGCTTGATTCAATTCCCAAACCTGCAATGGCAATACGTGGTTTATTTTTTTCTGACGAACATGCAAAAAATGCAAAACTGAAGATGATGAAAATACCATAATAGGTAAAGGGGAATGGGTGTCTCATGAACTAGCTGTCTTTGGTAAAATTCCTCTATTATAGTAAAATGTTTTCATTCTACATATTAAGGGGTGTTTTCTAATGTAAATTTTACACTGTTTCTCTCTTGAGTGATGCTTTGAAGCATTTTATCTAATTTTTATAAATCAAAAGGGACAAAGAGCCATGCGGTATATGAGCATTTATGGCCAGCGGCTTTTCAGTTGGCTGTTTTTACTGAGGAATGGTTAAGTGGTATAAATTTGCACATTTTTTCTCTTGTTTTCACACTTTATGTAAAAAAATATGGGTAGAGAGATTCCGTCTGTTTACCATTAGCTTTACTTAAGAAGATTTTTTGAAGACTACAGGGCGAATCAACCTTAATAGGCTCCGTTTATGGAGCCTATTTTAATCGTTTTGCCAATCAAATAAATGACCACAATATAAAACTGCTCATCTGTTGGCTGCTTGGTCTACGAGCCAAATCAGCTCGCCATGTTGTGGTTGAATGAGCTGAGCGGGGTATTGAGCTGGATTTCTCTTTCCCTTTAACACTTCGTATAATGCCTGCGCTTTATTTTCACCAAAGACGATTACAGCTATTTTTTTTGCTTGGTTGAGGATAGGGGCGGTTAAGGTTATCCTGTACATGTGCTGCGGTGCAAGATAATATGCATCGACCCATTTTGATTTTTCCTGTAGCACTGAAGTATTTGGAAATAAAGACGCTGTGTGGCCGTCTTCTCCCATGCCTAATAATACAAAATCAAATTGAGGTGAAGCGCCAACATGCTGTTGGATGGTACGCGCATACTGCGCTGCAAATTCGGTGGGCTCAACTCCAGCTGCCCACATCGGGAATAGTTGTTCCCTAGGTATCGGAACATGATTGAGCAGTGTTTCAAAAGCCATTTTAGCATTACTCTTATCATCTTCTAATGGAACCCAACGTTCGTCTCCCCAGAAAACGAAGACCCGCTCCCAAGCAATCTGCTCTTGATAAGGCGACTGCGTCAATAATTTATATAAATGAGCAGGGGAACTTCCTCCTGTTAGTGCCACGGTAAAGCGTCCGCGCTCAGCGATAGCTTGTTGGGCAGTTTGTGTAAATAGTGTCGCAGCGGCATGACTAAGTTCATCTAAGTTCTTAAAAACCTTTACCATTTTTTTATTTTGTTTTTAGTGAAGATTAAGTGCCCAAACATGTCCATTTCTGGCAATTAAGGCTTCAGCATTTTCCGGCCCCCAGGTGCCCGAAGCATAATTTGGAAAATCGAGCGAATCTCTCGACTCCCACACCTCCAAAATCGGCATAATAACGTCCCAAGCTTCTTCCACTTGATCGGACCGCATGAATAAGGTAGCATCACCCCGCATAGCATCGAGCAGAAGCGTTTCATAGGCTTCGGGCGTTTGTGTGGAGCAGGTATCGTAATCAAAGATCATTTCAGCAGGATTCAGGTTCATTTCCAGACCGGTTTTTTTTGCCATAAATCGTAAACGAATGTCCATCTGAGGCTGAATGTTAATGGTGAGCCGATTAGGCATCAAGCTGTCCGATTGGTTGTCAGGAAATGTTGAATGGGGTACAGGCCTGAATTGAATGGTAATGGAGGAGGTTTTCTCCTGCATCCTTTTACCCGTGCGCAAATAAAACGGAACGCCTTGCCATCGCCAATTATCGAGATAAAATTTAATAGCAGCATAAGTTTCTGTATTGGACGTAGGCGATACCCCCCCTTCTTTTCGGTAGCCGGGAACTTTTTTTCCTTGTATCCAGCCGTCGTTATATTGTCCTCTCACAGCATATCGATGAACATCTTCCTCTTTGATGCGCCGCACCGCTCTCAAGACATCTACTTTTCGATTACGTATCTCTTCAGCTTCAAAAGAAACCGGAGCCTCCATGGCCACCATACAAAGTATTTGTAATAGATGATTCTGTATCATATCTCGTAAAGCTCCAGAACCTTCATAGTAGCCGCCGCGCTCTTCTACACCCACTTGTTCAGCCACTGTAATCTGTACATAATCGATGTAATTGCGATTCCACAAAGGCTCAAACAAGGCATTGGCAAATCTAAAAGCCAAAATATTCTGCACGGTCTCTTTACCCAAATAATGATCAATACGGTATATCTGTTCCTCCTGGAAAGTGCTGGTAAGCATATTGTTTAAAGCGATGGCGGTTTCTTTGTTGTATCCAAAAGGTTTCTCAATGACAATCCGATCAGAAGCAGGTTTTGTGGCTAGGGCAGAAAGATTAATGTTTGTTGTAACCGTTTCAATAAATTGTGGTGCAACAGATAGATAGAACAAACGATTGGCATGTATACCCCATTGCTCATCTAGCTGATCTAATTGAACGGCAAGTTTTTTGTAATCGTCGATATTATTGATGTCTGACTGGAAGTAAGTAACATTCGCTTTGAAAATTTCCCATTGTTCTGCTGCTGGGGTTCCATTTCTCGAAAATGCTGTTAAACCTTCGTGTAATCTTTCAGTATATTTTTCATCATCGAGATCTGTCCGCCCTAAACCGACAATGGCAAAGTTTTCTGGCATCCACCCGTCGAGAAAGAGGTTATAGAATGCCGGAATCAGTTTTCTTTTGGCGAGGTCTCCTGTGCCCCCGAAAATAATGATGATGGTTGGGGTTGCCTTTTTACCTGTTTTCATCTTGAAATAGTGCTTGTCTGGTACGTAAATAAAAAAATTAATCCCAATGTGTATGAAAAATCCCGTCTTTATCGGTGCGCTCATACAGGTGGGCTCCGAAATAATCACGTTGCGCCTGAATAAGGTTGGTAGGAAGTACAGCGCTTCTATAGGCGTCAAAATAGGCCAATGAAGCCATAAAAACAGGAATAGGTATACCTAAATCCACAGCATCTTTTACAACTGTACGTATGTGCGCCTGCCTGTCGAGTAGTGTATGGGCAATTTCTTCATCAAGTAAGAGGTTAGGAAGGCTTGCCTCCCTTGTGTAAGCCTGTCTAAAATCTTCTAGGCAACGCGCCCGAATGATACAACCGCCACGCCATATTTTGGCCACTTCCTCTAGGTTCAGTCCATAATTATACACCGTTGAAGCGACATGCAATTGTGCCATACCCTGGGCATAAATGGTTATCATCGCAAAATAAAAGGCATTTTTCAGCTTCTCCTGAACCTCGCTATGAGGATTCGCCAGTGAGGCTTTGGTGTCTGCCTGCCAAGGTAGTCTTTGCGCCGCCTGTACACGTTCTTCTTTATATGTTGATAAATCACGCATGATGACAGCAGCGTCAATAGCAGGTATTGGAACTTGCAGGTCCATCGCATTTTGCGAAGTCCATTTACCGGTGCCCTTGGATCGGGCGCGGTCTGAAATGAGATTGATTAATCTCTGGCCTGTATCGTCATCATTCCTTTTTAATACGGCTGCCGTAATTTCGATCAGGAAAGATTGTAACTCGCCTCGATTCCAATCTTCAAAGGTTTGTTGTATTTGATCATCATTGAAGCTAAAGCCCCTCTTTAAGAGATCATAGGTTTCGGCAATAAGCTGCATGATTGCATATTCAATACCATTGTGCACCATCTTTACATAATTTCCGGCAGAGCCATTACCTAAGTAGGCAACGCACGGTACGCCATCAACCTTAGCGGCGATTGATTCAAATATCGGGCGTAAGCGTTCATAGGCCTCCTTATTTCCTCCGGGCATCATACTTGGGCCAAAGCGAGCGCCTTTTTCTCCTCCCGAAATTCCCATGCCAAAGAAATGTATATGCTGTTCCGCCAAGGCCTTGACGCGCCGGTCGGTATCCGGAAAGTAGGTGTTACCACCGTCTATGACGATATCGCCTTCCGCTAGATAGGGTAAAAGTGTTTGTATTGCGGCATCTACCGGTGGCCCCGCAGGCACCAGCAGCATTATAGCACGAGGTTTTTTTAATAAGCCTACGAATTCTTCGGGAGAGGTAGTACCTTTTACCTGATGTCCATGAGCCGCTTCCTGTTCCAGCGAGCTGGCCTTTGCGGGATCTAAATCAAGTCCGGCAACGGCAAAATGGTGGTCGGCCATGTTGAGTAATAGATTTCTACCCATAACACCTAGGCCTACTATTCCAAAATCAAATGATTCCATATATGAGCTAATGATTTTTTGTTTAAAAGCTTTTGTCTGTGCTATCTCTTCATTGGAGGTAACTATAGCACTAAATTATACTTTTCAACCAGTTAAACTGTTAGGTTTGTGCAATTATTTTATATTCTGCCGCTAAGCCGGGCCGATTTGGGATTTATGTGCAATCTGCGTAAATTGCATTTATTCGTCCGTGTCAATTAGTTAAACTAATCTACCATGCAAAAAATAACTATTCTTTCAACAAGTGTGAGAAATAACCGTAATAGTCATCGCGTAGCCCTATATCTTCAACAGTACATCACGGGAAATGATTTGGCAACAGTAGAGGTGTTGGATTTGAATGCCTACCAATTCCCTATTTTTGAAGAACGACTTAGATTCTTGGAAAGTCCTTCGTCAGAAATTTTGGATTTTGCAGCAAAAGTAAAAGAAGCAGAAGGTATTATTATAGTGACACCTGAATATAATGGAGGATACCCATCAAGCTTAAAAAATGTGATTGATCTACTATACGATGAATGGCAAAAGAAACCTATCGCACTTGCTACAGTCTCTGCTGGGCCATTTGGTGGAGCTCAAGTGATGGCTTCCTTAGTATTTGTTTTATGGAAAATAGGTGCCGTTATGGTTCCCGCGATGTTTCCTATATCTAAGGTGCAAGAGGTTTTTGATGAAGCGGGTAACCCCACCGAAAAAGAACGTACGGATAAACGTGCGCATACTTTCGTACGTGCACTTTTATGGCACATGGAAGCCAAACAAAGGATGGAGCGGATTTGACCACTACAAAAGTACCTCCATTATGTAGACTGTCAATTGATGTATGGTAAAAAGTTAAGGAAAAAAAGATAAAAATATCGCTGGAAGTCTTGTAAAAGTGTTGGTTTTAAGTGTCTTGCACTGAAGATAGGCACTTGCGGTTTGCAAAGCTTATCAAGATACCAAATGAACGTTACTGCGCTCGGCATAGTAAGTGCCTGATGAAGTGCGGTTTATTATAAACCTACTACAGTTTATGAATTTTTTGCTGAATAAGAAACTGCTGGTTTTATTAATGCTTTCTTTCATCATACTATCAAGTGTGCTATTGACACCAAACGAAAGAGCGATCGACTTTAACGTTGATGTTAAACCTATTATCAATAAAAAATGTATTTCATGCCATGGAGGCGTTAAGAAACAAGGGGGTTTTAGTTTGCTTTTTCATAAAGAAGCATTAGCCGAAACCAATAGCGGTAAGCCTGCAATAATTCCAGGGAATCCCAAGGATAGTGAATTTATAAAGCGACTGTTAACAGACGATTCGGAAGAAAGAATGCCCTATAAACATGAAGCATTGAGTAAGCAGGAAATTGATGTTTTCAAGAAATGGATAAAGCAAGGGGCGAAGTGGGGGGATCATTGGGCGTATTTGCCTGTGGAGGAAGTGGATGTGCCAAAAACAGGAAAAGGATGGGCAATTAATGATATTGATAGGTTTATATACGATAGGCTCGAAAAGGAAGAACTAACACCTGCTGTCACGGCAGATAAACCTACCTTATTACGAAGGCTCAGTTTGGACTTAATCGGAATGGTATCATCCAAAGAAGAGGCTGATATTTTTTTAAATGCTTCTGATACCGATAAAGCCTATGAGTCTTTAGTAGACTCGTTGATGGCTTCCCCTCGTTTTGGTGAAAAATGGGCTTCCATGTGGTTGGATGTGGCCCGTTATGCCGATACCAAAGGTTACGAGTCTGATGGCGAAAGGAATATCTGGCAATATCGTGACTGGGTTATCCGAGCATTTAATAATGATAAACCCTATAACGATTTTATTACTGACCAAATTGCGGGCGATTTTTATGTAAATCCTACAGATGAACAGTATATAGCCACTGCTTTCCATAGGAATACGATGAGTAACGATGAAGGGGGTACAGACAATGAAGAATATAGAGTTGCTGCAGTTATTGACAGAGTGAATACCACTTGGGAAGGACTATTAAGTACAACGTTTGCTTGTGTGCAATGCCATAGCCATCCTTATGATCCCATTGAGCATGATGAATATTATAAATTTATGGCTTATTTTAATAATACTAGGGACGAAGATGTTTCTGCAGAGTACCCCATTTTAAAACATTACGATGATACCCAACAGCAGAAACTGGAGGAACTGACGAATTGGTTACAGGAAAATGTTTCGCCTGAACATGCAAGGGAAATTTATAAATTTCTCAAAACTGGTCAACCCAGTATCAATTCTACCACTACAGACAGCTTATCGAATGCTGTGATCGGGAATAATAATATAGCACTCTTTTTTAGGAACAACAGTTCAGCAAGAATTGCACAAGTTGATCTAGAGGGTGTAGATCAGTTGATATATCGGTATGCCTCCAGTGTACAGGGGGGAATCATGCAATTGCGTTTGGATAAACCCGACGGTCCGTTGCTTGCGGAATGGAAGGTGGCAGGAGGGGAAGGCTTTCGAAATTTGCCTGTTGATTTTGCCGCCCAGTCTGGCATCCACGATGTTTACATCAATTACCGAAACCCTGCTGTTACAGACAACGATCAAGTGACCATACAATTTGACTGGTTCCATTTTTCGCCTCAATTTCCTGGAAAGGACCGGCCCGGGTATCAGAAATATAAGGCCCTTTACTGGACGCTCTTAAACGCTGATGTATACAATACCACACCTATAATGGTAGAAAACCCTGCTAATCGATCACGTAAAACATTTGTGTTTGAGCGAGGAGTGTGGACATCGCATGGAAAAGAGGTAGAGCCGGGAGTACCTTCAGCTTTTAAATATGCAATGCCCAGCGATGCGCCAAAAAATAGAAAGGGTCTTGCCCAATGGTTGACAGATAAGAGGAACCCTTTACTCTCGAGAACAATGGTCAATCGTGTATGGGAACAGCTTTTTGGAACAGGTATCGTTGAAACATTGGAAGATATGGGGACGCAAGGTATGGAACCCACGCATAAAGAATTATTGGATTATTTGTCTTGGCAGTTCATGCATGATTTTGATTGGAGCGTGAAAAAACTAATCAAAGCAATGGTAATGAGTGCGACCTATCGGCAGGACTCAAAAGTTAGTGAAGAGCTAAAAGAAAGAGATTTGTTTAATAAGTACTATGCACGTGGCCCTAGAATTAGGCTCAGTGCAGAACAGGTTCGCGATCAGTACCTTTCTGCAAGTGGTGTTTTAAGTGATAAGATGTTTGGGAAAGGAGTGATGCCGTGGCAGCCAGAAGGGATATGGAACTCTCCCTACAATAGTGCCAAATGGGTAAATGCCACTGATGAAGAGCAGTATAGACGGGCGGTATACACTTACTGGAAACGATCAGCGCCCTATCCTTCTATGATCACTTTTGACGGTGCACAGCGGGTAGTGTGTAGTCCGCGAAGAATTCGTACAAATACGCCTTTACAAGCACTGGTAACGCTCAACGATTCGGCATATATCGATATTGCAAAACATTTTGTGAGACGGATGCAGAAAGAAGGAGGTGATAATGTGCATGATCAGATAGCCAATGGGTATCATTGGATGACATATAAATCGATCCCGGCAGCTAAACTCAAAATTTTAAGTGGCTTGTATGAACAGGCTTTAGCAGATTATCAAACACATCCCGCGAGGGTGTCAGAAATGTTAGGTGAAGATGCCGATGGGGATGCGGAAACTGCGGCTATGTTGGTTGTGGCCAATACCCTTTTTAATTTTGATGAGATGGTGACAAAGAACTGAAATGTTATGACAAGAGATGAATTAAACCTACATCGGCTAGTTCGTGAAGCACGGCAAGCACAACTTAAAGCATTTACTCGGAGACACTTTATAAAAGAAAGTGCAATGGGTTTAGGTGCTTTAGCTATCGGTTCATTCTTAGGAAGCTGCGGCAGTAAACCAAAAGGGGGAAATCCGGTAGTTTTTGATCCGGCAAAACCGCTCTTGCCAAAAGCACCACCTTTCTTGGGAAAAGCAAAGAGTGTTATTTATTTGCATATGGCGGGAGCGCCATCTCAGTTGGAATTGTTTGACTATAAACCTGAGCTGGAAAAAATGGACGGGCAAGACTGTCCGCAATCACTTTTAGCGGGGAAGAAGTTCGCCTTTATTACCGGCGTACCCAAGATGCTGGGGCCACAAGCGAAATTTGCCCAATATGGGGAAAGCCGTGCATGGGTAAGCGACAATTTACCTCATTTTTCTACCATAGTAGATGAGGTGACCTTTCTTAAGGCCGTCACAACAGATCAGTTTAACCACGCTCCCGCACAGTTGTTAATGCATACGGGCAGTGCGCGTTTGGGCAATCCTAGTATAGGAAGTTGGGTGACTTATGGTCTGGGTACAGAAAATCAGAATTTACCGGGTTTCGTGGTGCTTACCAGTGGTGGGAGTTTTCCTGATGCCGGTAAAAGTATATGGGGAAGTGGCTTTCTGCCGTCTGTCTATCAGGGTGTGCAGTGTAGGAGTGAAGGTGATCCCGTGTTGTTTATAAAAGATCCTGAAGGAATGGGCCGTGACTTACGCAAGGCATCAATAGATGCAATCAATGCGGCTAATGAACAAGAATATGCTCATTATAATGACCCGGAGATCTTATCGCGTATATCGCAATATGAAATGGCTTACCGTATGCAAATTGCCGCTCCGGAGGTGATGAATATTGAAGACGAGCCACCCTATATTCATGAAATGTACGGTACCCAGCCCGGTAAAGCGTGTTTTGCCAACAACGTACTGCTCGCTAGAAAACTGGTTGAAAAGGGAGTAAGGTTTATTCAACTCTTTGATTGGGGCTGGGATGCACATGGAGACCTGCCGCAAAATTCGCTCAATATCGGTTTGAAGAATAAGTGCAGAAGTATTGATAAGCCCATAACCGCATTGATTTTAGATCTGAAACAGCGGGGATTGCTAGATGATACCCTAGTAGTATGGGGTGGAGAGTTTGGTCGCACGCCAATGCTTGAAAACAGAAATGGCGTAAAAAATCCATACAACGGCAGAGACCATCATACAGAGGCTTTTACGATGTGGATGGCCGGAGGAGGCGTGAAAAAGGGATTTACCTATGGGGAGACAGATGAAATTGGTTATAGTGCTATTCGAGGGAAAGTAGATCCTTTTGATATACAGGCCACTATATTAAATCAGTTAGGTTTCGATCATGAACAGTTTACCTATACTTTTCAGGGTAGACCTTTTCGATTGACAGACGTAGCGGGAAATGTAATTCATGATGTTATAGCTTAACCCCTTAAAAGAGAATACAGAATGTCCTTGAATAGAAGACTATTTTTAGAAAGAACAGCAATAGCTGCTACTGGGGGGCTACTGGGGCCCTTTGGTAAATTGATGGCCCATGGAAAGCACCAACCTGTGCCGGTTTTTGCACAAACAGGATTTGAATTACTGTTTATGGCGACCAATTGGGGCTTCGGTGGAACGATAGCAGACTTTTGTGCCCAAGCCAAACAAGCGGGCTATGATGGTGTGGAGCTTTGGTGGCCAGGGGATAACGAGGTAGCCCGTAAAGAACTTTTTACTGCCTTAAAAAGGCATAACCTACAGGTTGGTTTTCTTTGTGGAGGTAGTGGCGATGACGTGGATGACCATTTTGAAAAATTCGTACAAAGTGTAGATGCTTCTTTACAGAACAACGATCAAAAACCGATTTATATCAACTGCCATTCGGGAAGTGATTTTTTTAATTATGAACAAAATGTACGTTTTATTGACTACACTACCGAAAAGGCAAAAACAAGTGGTATTCCAATTTATCACGAGACGCACCGAGGTAGGATGCTTTATACGGCTCCCGTTACCCAACAATTTATCAGTCAAAAACCAGATTTACGTTTAACTTTGGATATTTCACATTGGTGTGTAGTTCATGAAAGTTTACTGGCCAATCAGAACGAAGTCATCAATAAATGTTTGGAACGGGTAGATCATATCCATTCAAGGGTAGGGCATGCCGAAGGACCTCAGGTAGGAGACCCACGGGCACCGGAATGGCAGGAGGCTTTGCAAGCACATTTAGCTTGGTGGGATAAAGTGCTGGCATATAAAAAGCGAGACGGAAAACGGATGACGATATTGACCGAATTTGGACCACCTGACTATCTACCAACCTTACCTTATACAAGGCAGCCGGTAGCCAATCAATGGGATATTAATGTTTATATGATGGAGATGCTCCGCGAACGTTATGGATAAAGGTGAATAATAAAGCATGGTGGTTTTAACAGTATTTGATTTTATAGGTAGCCTTCATCCCGTACTGGTTCATCTTCCGATTGGCATATTGCTTTTGGGATGTTTTTTTCAGCTTCTTACCTCTCATAAGCGGTTTGCCATAGTCCAATCAACCATTCCATTAATCTATCTGTTAGGTGCTATAGGGGCAGTTTTTTCGTCGATAAGCGGCTACATGTTGTCGCAAAGTGAAGATTATGACCCAACCATAGTAAATATACACCAATGGTTGGGGATCAGTGTGGCTGCCGTTTCCTTGACTCTTTACTTTATCTACAAGGTAGTGTTAAAAAAAATATGGCGCCAATTGATGGCCGTATCGCTAGCAATACTGATTACCTTGGCCGGACATTATGGCGGAACATTAACCCATGGTTCGGATTACTTAACTGCCGCACTGAAAAGTGAACAGAGAAAAGAGGCTATTCCAATAATTGCCAATGTACAGGAAGCAGTGGTTTATAGCGATATTGTACAACCTTTATTGCAAAATAGATGCTACAGCTGTCATGGCTCCGAAAAACAAAAAGGAAAGCTGCGCCTAGACACGCGGGATTTTATGCTGAAGGGCGGTGAAGAAGGTGTTGCGTTGGTGCCGGGTAACGTAGAAGAAAGTGAAATGATAAGGCGGTTGCTTCTGCCTGTCTCGAATGAATACCATATGCCTCCAAAAGAAAAGCCTCAGTTGACTGAAAAGGAGGTTAAATTATTAGAGTGGTGGATACGTTCGGGTGCTGATATCCACAAGAAAGTAGGTGATTTTCCACAGCAGGATGACGTTGCAGATATACTGCTAGATCTAGAACAAGAAGTGGAAACTGACCAGACGGTTGAGCCATCATCAATGCTATCGCAAGAAGTTCCAGAGGCCGATGCCAGTGTTATAGAGGAGTTGAGGCAGGAGGGCGTAGTGCTCCTTCCAATAGTTAACAATAGTAATTATTTATCGGCTAGTTTTGTAACGGCAGAGGTGACCACGGATCTGCTCGAGAAATTGGTTTTGTTAAAACGGCAGTTGGTTTATTTAGATTTGTCGTACGCATCGATAGATGATGAGGCAATAGCGGTTGCAGCAAATTTTGACAACCTGCTGCGTATTAATCTGAGTAACACCGCTATCTCAGATGCTGGTTTGCAATACCTCAGCAAACTGAAACACTTGAAGTATATCAATCTTGTAAGAACCAAAGTAACGGCTCAGGGTGTAATTGCCCTAAAAAATATGCCTGATTTGAAGAACGTCTACCTTTACGAATCGGCAGTAGATAAAAAAGACTCAAGTGCATTAAACGAGGCTCTTGGAATGGTAAATATTGACTTTGGAGGTTACGAGGTTCCTACATTAATGTCAGATACATCAGAAGTAAAAATTCCTTAAAAAATGAACAACACGATAAGGGCCACGCCAGTACCGGCTGTAGTTCTTTCTGCATTAGCGTTGTACTTCTACTGGTTGTATCTGCTGATTACGATAGATGCTAATTTTCAAGGATTCTTTATACTGGCTATTCTCCAATATTCTTAATAACTCATGAAAGTTGTCGACCTGTTTACCTTCGCAGTTGACGATCACATCTCCGACTTTTAACCCACTTTTATATAATGGGGAATTTTTGGGAATACCTATAAGTAAAACCCCGGCAATGTTTGGTAGCCCAGCAGCAGACTGTTCTCCCAGTGTTTCAATATTTTTGAACGTACTTTTTTCCCACACGAAAGTTTCGTTTCTGTTACTGGCTACTTGTGTTAACAATCTGGGAATTGACGGTTGTTCGGCTATTTTTCTTAATCTCGGATTGGTAACTCCAAAAATATGCATATCAAAGTTGGTAAAGTATGACTGTGTGGTGTCTTTAAGGCGGAAATCGCCAGATGCTGGATCGATAAAGGAAGGCGCAATCACTATACTATGGGCTTCAATACCCTTCTTTTTATCTTCTTGGAGGCTGGCAGTATCTATATAGAGATTATAATCAATAGTATCACCCCAATAATTCACCTGGATGTCCTGGTGTGCTTGCATAACCAGGTTATTTCTGAATACGTCATGACTGTTTTTAAACCAGACATGAGGATGAAAGCCATTATTTACGATGACATTGTTATATACGGTTCTAAAGAAGCCTTCTCGTAACTTTAAGCCCCCGCTAAGACATAAGTTATTGTATATGGCATAATTGGTAGAGCCATCGTCCAGATCTATATCCCATCCATGATCGCATTGGAAACGGTTATTTCGAATAACGGTGGTTTTAATGGCATCCAAAGTTACCCATGTAGGATGTTGCGCTGCGATCGTATCCATAGCTGCCCGGTCAGGATGCCAAAAGCGATCTCTGCCCCATGAATTAAATGCACCGTGATCACTGGTTTCCAACACGGTTTTAAAGACATCATTGTGTGCCAATAAATGGCCGCCCCAGGTGCCGTCACCGATGTTAATGCCTGCACGCGGTACATTGTAAATGGTGTTATGAATTACACTTATCTCGCTGGCCATAGCTATTTGTACGCCAGCTACTTGTTTTTCTATACGTCCAATGTTTCGTATAAGATTATCGGATATGGTAACGGCACTTGGGTATTGAATCGTTTGAGGTCCGCTAATGGTGTCCATTTCAGCCAAAGGAACCGTGTCTTCATAGCGGAACGCCGGAGAGCGTACTGCTTTTTCGCTGCCCACAACATTGATCGCGCCGGCACCGATATTTTCTATAAGGTTACCGCTAATGTCGATCGCACGATTATACTTGCTCACAAAGATAGCGTTGCCACCAAGCGCACTAAAATCAGCATTACGTATTTTACATCGCTCCGCTCCCTCTATCTTCACCGCTCCTTGACGGTAGATTGTCCAGTCGCTCCGAAGTAAAGGTTCTGCTGTCTTCATAAAAGTTGGTGCCGTATGCATAAAATGAATTCCTTCTATGATTATATCGTGGATAGGATCCTGTTCACTACCTTCCAACGTGATGATATTTTCTAACTGTGATACTTCAAAATGTAACTTTCCTGGATCTTCTTCCGGAGCAGGGTAGTAATAAAGGGTGCGGGCTGCGGTATCAAGATACCACTCTTGCGGACTATCCAATTCTTCAAAAACATTTTCTACATAACGGTACGTCTCATGCATAGGGCTGGGCCGATTATTTTGTTGCCCGCCCGTCAATTGAAGTGTTCCATTGTCGCGTCGACCAACTACCTTATAATGGAAACCACCCCAGCGTCCTGAGTGGAGGGCATGTATATATGCCTCTACCGGATTTTTCCAATTTTTTGTCCTTTCCTGACTGATGGCATCAGCCGAATAACCATTAAATGGTAAAATATTGAAATCGTAATTGGGATAGCGGGCGCGGATGAGCTGTCTGCCATTGGCAAACAGGGTTTCAAAGGATATTCCTGCAGGAACTGCTGCTTTCCAAATTTTTTCATCATGTTTTTGCCAAGAAAGATCAAGGGGAACACCCGCGCTGAAAACCACTTGATGACCTTCGGCAGCACGAATGATATACGGGTGCTCTCTTTCTCCGGACTCTTCGGCGGAAAACAGCATTGGCTGATCTAAATAATAGGTGCCTTCTTCAATAATTAATTCAATGCTTCCGGTATAACCGCTTTTTTTGAGCACAGCTATGGCTTTTTTAGCAGCTAAGGGGTTGGCAAAGGGAGCTTCTTTACTACCATTGTTCCGGTCGTCACCTGTTGTTGAAACATATAACAATTGCTTCGTTTGCCCATTACAGATAACCGTGCAGGTTACCAATATTAAACAGCAAAGTAAATATTTGGTTGTTCGATAGCATAGTGTATTCATTTCGATATGTGCTTGTTTTTGAAGATACGTCGCTAATCTTTAAGTCTATAAGTTTACAAAGATTGGTATTTAGGTATTATGTGCATTGCGTTTATTTAGCGAAGTACTATGCAATATTGGCATAGAAGAGTTCGTATCGAATGGAATGACGAAAGTCAGCCTTGTTGTAAACGGCTATAACGCGGCATCTGCAGTAATGCAACCGTTTGCGTGCTTTGGCTAAAATAGCTGATGGATTAGCTGATTCATAGGAATAATATTTAAATACTTATGCGTAAATATGTTGCTGAATCAATTTCGATGCATCCGTCTAAGTCATGAATAATGCTAAACGCCTGCATGAATTAATAAACCACTAGTGATGAAGCATAAGAATATTTTATTTAGTATATTGTTTTTAACAGTAGGCATATGCACCTATGAAGTCAGCGAGGGAAAGAAAAGAGAGATTATTTCAGATAGTGATTGGCTGCTCTCGTTGTCAGACCATAAATCAACTGCAGTAAAAAGTGCCGATAACAAAGATCTAATCATCCAAAATGGCTTATTAAAGCGGGTGTTTCGCTTGGCTCCAAATGTGGTTTGCTATGATTACACGAACATGGTTACAGGACAGCAGCTTATCAGAGCCGTAAAACCTGAAGCTAGGATACAGATCAACGGAGAATGGTATGATATCGGTGGACTGAACGGACAAAAGGAAAATGCGTATTTCTTACCCGAGTGGTTAGATGAGCTCACGGCAAATACGAATAGTTTTAAGTTTGAGGATTATAAAATAGCTGATCTAAAGCCTTTACTTCCCTGGAAGGCTGATAAATGGTGGGCAACAAATACGCAGGCAGCGAAAGGGAAGGAAGTGGTTTTCGAGTACAGCGCTCCGAAGGCATTATTACCAGGCTTGAAAGTAAAGGTGCATTATGCTATCTATGATGGTTTGCCGTTGCTATCGAAATGGATAACAGTGGATAATCAGACCGGGGCATCGATAAAGATTAACCAGATTATTCACGAACAACTGGCGGTAGTAGAGGAGGAAAGTGCCGTAGTGGGCGATGTGCAGGACATGTATAAGCAGCACGGCATTTACGTAGAAAGCAATTTTGCCTTTAATAATGCCATGCGCTATCATCTGAGTGATCAAACTACGCATTGGAAAAGAGATACTACCTATACTTCTCAAGTGAACTATGATCTGAATACCCCTGCCTTATTGGAGATCTATCCGGAAAAAGGCGTGGGTGTAGAGCTTGTTGCCGAAGAGCAATTAACTTCGATACGAACCTGGGAATTATTGATGGATAGTTATGATCGGGAAAGAAGGGGCCTGGCTATCCGCAAAATGTATCGTACTATTGCGCCATGGACGACTGCCAATCCGATATTTATGCACTTGGTAAGCAAGAACGATGAACAGGTGAAAACAGCTGTCGATCAATGTGCCCAAACGGGTTATGAGGCTGTGATATTAAGTTTTGGAAGTCATATTGATATGGAGGACACTACGGCTGAAAATATAGCTCGATGGAGAAACCTGGCCGATTATGCGCATCAACAAGGCGTGAAGATTGGGGGATATTCGTTATTCAGCTCCCGGAAAATCAGTGAAAAGCATGATGTGATTAATCCAAAGACAGGTAAAACCGGAGGTGCGTTCTTTGATAATGCACCTTGTTTTGGCAGTGAGTGGGGGATAGCTTATAGTCAGAAAATCAAAACATTCTTCAAAAAAACAGGGTTCGATATCTGGGAAAATGACGGACCATATCCGGGAGATCAATGTGCCTCTACTACACACCCCGGCCATCAAGGGCTTGACGACAGTCAGTGGAAACAGCTTGCCATGCAGAAGGATCTGTATCACTGGTTAAACGAAAGGGGCGTTTATATTAATGCGCCCGACTGGTATTTCCTCGATGGATCGAACAAGATAGCATTGGGATATAGGGAGGTGAACTTTGCGCTGCCGCGTGAAAATCAGCAGCTATTAAATAGGCAAAATATATATGATGGGACATGGGAACAGACACCGGCTATGGGTTGGGGCTTTGTGCCCTTGACGGCCTACCATGGTGGCGGCCCGGAAGCGGTTTTAGAACCTTTAGCAGATCATCTGGACGATTATAAACAATTGATGATGCAATATTATGGTGCGGGGATACAAGCCTGTTACCGGGGCCCTCGCTTGTATGATACCGAAGAAACCAAAGAAACCGTAGTCGAAGTAATCAATTGGTATAAGCAGTACCGGGAAATATTAAATGCGGATATCATTCATCTGAGGCGCGCAGACGGTAGAGATTGGGATGGCATTTTTCACGTAAACCCGAACGGCGAAATAAAGGGATTAGCGATGCTTTATAATCCCTTAAAGGAAGCGATTAAAAGGAAAATAAAGTTGCCCTTATACTATACGGGAGCGGAAGAAAATGTTAAGATCAGCCAAGAGGGAGAAGCAACGAAAAACTATGAGTTGGATCGAAGTTACCATGTGGAGCTGGAAGTGGAAATCCCGGCCGAAGGATATTCCTGGTTGGCAGTGGAATAAGGTTTCCATCCCCGAAAATTTTTATAGAAAAAGCTTTCGTCTGTGTTAGAATATTTTGTGTACAGCAATAATAAGAATTTGCCATTGCCAATATTACTGATGAGTATGCGAATTAAGTTGAATGAGCATTAATTGCATTTGCGTATCTATGTAATGAAATAGTATTCACTTATATGACTGATCAATATTTATGAGGTATAGCTTTTTTTTCATCATACTGTGTGGTTTCCCTTTGGTGGGAGCGGGGCAGGCGATTATGGATGAGCAATTGGTTTTATGGTATGATAAGCCAGCATCCGTATGGGAAGAGGCATTGCCACTTGGTAATGGCCAAACCGGGGCCATGGTTTTTGGGGGTGTTACAAAAGAACGTTATCAATTAAATGATCATACCTTATGGTCGGGCTACCCAGAAGATGGCAATAATCCAGAAGCTGCCGCACTGCTACCTTCATTAAGGGAACAGCTTTTCAAAGACGATTACGCGGGAGCTGAAGCGACCTGGCGAAAAATGCAGGGACCTTATTCTGCACGTTATTTACCATTGGGTGATCTTTGGTTGGATTTTGGTTTGAATGATAACGAAGTGATGGATTATCGCAGGGATTTAGACCTCCAAACGGCCAACGCAGCTGTTACTTATGCTGTTGACGGCGTGAAATATACGCGAACGACTTTTATCAATCATCCTTCCAAAGTAATGGTGGTGAATATTAAGGCGGATAAAAGGGGAAAAATAAATCTTGTCGCAGGCCTTACAAGCAAGCTGCGGTATGATACCAAAGCGGAGGCAAATAAGCTCGTCATGAAGGGTAAAGCTCCTAAATATGTGTCTGCGCGCGATTATTTTCCAGAACAAGTGCTTTATGATGAGCATGAAGGGATGCGGTTTGAGGTAGCCTTAGGGGTTGATAATAAGGGGGGTGCGGTAAGAGCGGAGGATTCTACGCTCCATATTGAAGCGGCTGATGAAGTGACGTTTTTTTTAACAGAGGCTACCAGTTTTAATGGTTTTGATAAGTCGCCCCTACAGGAAGGCAAAGATCCTGCGGTTGAGGTGTATCATCGCCTTTCCGAAGCAGCAAAAAAGGGATACGATCGACTATTTAAGGAGCATGTTACCGATTATCAGCAATTATTCAAGCGGGTGTCCTTCCATTTAGTGGGGAAAGGTTTTTCTCATTTACCTACAAACATCCGTTTGAAACAGTTTGCCGAAGATCAGTCGGATCTAGGGCTACAAACCTTGTATTACCAATTTGGGAGATATTTGATGATTTCCAGTTCCAGACCGGGGAGCAGACCAACTAACCTGCAAGGACTTTGGAATGATCATGTACAACCACCCTGGGGAAGTAATTATACCATCAATATCAATACGGAGATGAACTATTGGCCAGCGGAGAATACCAATCTCTCCGAATGCCATCAACCGCTGTTTGATTTTATTTCCGAGCTTGCAGTTAACGGTGCAAAAACAGCTAAAATAAATTATGGTATCCAGGAAGGGTGGCTAGCGCATCACAATTCAGACCTGTGGGCCAAGACATCACCGGTAGGGGCTTACGATCAGGATAAGACCTACCTGCCGGGGGCATTTTGCTGGCATATGGGCGGGGCATGGTTAAGCACACATCTCTGGGAACATTTTCAATATACGCAGGACAGAAAATTTTTGAAGGAAAAAGGGTATCCCCTGATGAAGGGAGCTGCAGCTTTCATGCTCCATTGGCTGGTTGAGGATCCTAAATCAGGGTACCTTGTTACCGCGCCATCGACTTCTCCTGAGAACCTGTTTACCGCAAGTGGCGAACGATATCATATCAGTAAAGCAACCACCATGGATATGGCTATCATTCGCGAACTGTTTGAAGCGGTGGTGAAAGCTTCGGAAATTTTGCTGGAGGATGAGGCCTTCCGTATACAGGTAAAAGAGGCCTTGGGCAAATTGTATCCCTATCACATCGGCCGGCACGGCCAAATTCAGGAGTGGTTCAATGATGTGGATGATCCGAAAGATGACCATCGGCATATCTCTCATTTGTTTGGCTTATTCCCGGGAACACAGATCGATCCTGTGACAACAATAGATTTAGCGGCAGCGGCTAAACAAACGCTGATACATCGTGGAGATGTGAGCACGGGTTGGAGTATGGCTTGGAAAATAAATTGGTGGGCACGGTTAAGGGATGGTGAGCATGCTTATAAAATTCTTAACAAGGCTTTCACCTATATTCATCCGAATGATCAAAACGTTACTACGATGGGTGGAGGAGGCGCCTATCCCAATCTTTTTGACGCGCATCCGCCTTTTCAGATTGATGGAAACTTTGGAGCTACTGCCGGTATGACGGAGATGCTGATGCAGAGCCACAACGGTGTCATCAGGTTATTACCCGGGCTGCCTTCGGCTTGGCAAGATGGATTTATTAAGGGAATAAAAGCGCGAGGAAATTTTGAAATCGACCTGAGTTGGAAAAAAGGACAACTTGAAAAAGCTAAAGTTATGTCAATTTTAGGTGGAGCTTGTGCGGTGGAGGGACCAATGCCCTTAAAGGTGGTCGAATTAGGTGCAGACGAACAAGAGCGAAGAGGTAATAAACTTGCTTTTGAGACAAAACAAGGGAAAATGTATACTTTAGTGCCTATAAAGTAAAGCATATGTTAGCAGATATCAAATGGGGCATGATCGGAGCGGGAGACGTTACGGAAGTAAAAAGCGGACCGGCTTTTAAAAAAGTAGAGCATTCGGATTTAGTAGCTGTTATGCGGCGAAATGAAGCGAAAGTAAAGGACTATGCTGCGAGGCACGGTATAGCCAGATGGTATACGGATGCGAAATCACTCCTGGCAGATAACGAAATCGATGCGGTTTACATTGCCACGCCACCCAATACCCATCTAACTTATGCACTTATGGCATTGCGGGCCGGTAAGGCAGTTTACCTGGAAAAACCGATGACCTTGGATACATCGGAAGCACTACAATTGGCACAGGCGGTAAAAACTTTAGATGGGCGTTTATCCGTTGCGCATTACAGGCGGCAACAGCCGTACTTTAAAAAGGTAAAATCGCTTATTGCAGCAGGGGCTATCGGCACACCACGCTTGGTTTCCCTTAAGTTGGGAAAGCGTCCTTTATCCGAAAGCACCTTACATGATCCAAAAATGCAATGGCGCTTAGATCCTGAACAGTCCGGAGGCGGCCTATTTCATGATCTGGCACCACATCAAATAGATTTTATTTACCACCTTTTCGGTAATATAGCGCATGCTAGTGGCTTTGCGCTGAACCAATCGAAGCTTAGCAAAGCGGACGACATGGTGAGCGGACAGGTGTTATTTGAAAATCAAGTCCTGTTTAACGGTACGTGGGCATTTAATTTAGCCGAAGAAATTGACCGATGCGAAATTTTTGGATCTGAAGGTAAGTTAGTTTTTTCTTTTTTTGATTATACACCTATTGCGTTGATCAACGGAGAGGGACCGCAACAATTTGCGCTTGAGCGCTTGCAGCATGTACAGCAACCGATGATTGAAGCTGTAGTATCCTATTTTCAAGGTGAAAGGGATAATCCATGCACAGTGGAAGAAGGTGTAGAAGTCATGCGGGTTATGGATGTTTTTACAGGGACGGGATAACCACTTTACCGAGCTAATATAACAGCATGTTTAGCTAATATTGCTGTATGAAGTTTTCGAACAAAATGCTAACTATGTAGCTAAACTAAATTATAATGCCATTAAGACATAAACTTTCTGCTTTTATCTTTTTTATCTGCTTCAGTTTTGCGCAAGCAATGACTCAACAAAACGACTTGCGTTTATGGTACGATGCCCCGGCAAAAGATTGGATGCGCGAAGCATTGCCTATTGGAAATGCTTATATGGGCGTCATGTTTTTTGGTGGAGTGGAAGAAGAGCAGCTCCAGTTTTCGGAGGGTTCACTTTGGTCGGGTGGACCGAATGCAAATCCCAAGTATAATTATGGGAACAGGCCGGAGGCGTGGAAATACCTTTCGCAGGTGAGGGAATTGATCAATCAGGGAAAGCTGGAAGAAGCGCATACGCTGGTGGAGCAACATATGACCGGTTTAGCTCCGGTGAAGCAGGCGGACGACGATACGGATTGGGGTGATTTTGGTTCTCAGCAAACGATGGGGGATCTATTTGTACAGATAGGTCACGGCGAGACTGCCGTCGCTAATTATCATCGTGAGCTGGACATCGCCAATGCGATAGGAGAAGTAAGTTATGCCATTGGCGAGACACGATATCAGCGTACGTATTTTGGGAATTATCCCAAGGGTGTGATGGTATATCGCTTCAAATCTTCTAAGGCAGAGGATTATAGCATACAATACAATACCCCACAGCATAAAACCAATGAAACTTTTGAAAATAATCGATATAGCTTTTTAGGTTTCGTACCCAATAATAAGCAGGCCTTTGAAACAGCTTATCAGGTGGTCAGTGATGGGCAGGTGAGCTATGCCGACGGAAAGGTGTCTGTTAAGCAAGCGAAAAACCTTACGCTGATTCATACGGCCGCAACAGATTATCAGATGGACTATCCGCATTATAAAGGGAATGATTTTAAGAAGCAGGTTGCCAGTAGATTGGACAATGCGGTAAAACACGATTATACAGCTTTGAGAAAAGAACATATTGCAGATTACAAACGCTTGTTCGATCGGACGGTTTTTAAATTAACAGGGAAGTCGAACACTTCGTTAGCAACCAATGAAAGGCAGCAATGCTTTTTTGAAGGGGCAGAAGATGTTGGTCTAGAGGAATTGTATTTTCAGTATGGGCGCTACTTGATGATTGCCGCATCAAGACCGGGAGCAATGCCTATGCACTTACAGGGAAAATGGAATAACAGTGTGAATCCGCCCTGGGCGGCAGACTATCATACCAATATTAATGAGCAGATGCTTTATTGGCCGGCAGAAGTGACTAATCTTGCCGAATGCCATGAGCCTCTAATTGATTATATAGAAAGTTTAGTGGAGCCAGGGAAAAAAAGTGCGCAGGACTTCTTCCGTACACGGGGTTGGATAGTCAACACGATGAATAATGCATATGGTTACACAGCGGTTAATTCGGGATTGCCATGGGGTTTTTTTCCAGCGGGTGCCGCATGGCTAACGCAGCATGTCTGGGAGCACTATGCCTACGGGAAGAATAAGGAGTACCTAAGCCGTAAAGCCTATCCAATAATGAAGGAAGCGGCCTTATTTTGGATAGATTACTTGACACCCGATGGGCAGGGTTACCTCGTGTCTTCCCCTTCCTATTCTCCGGAGCATGGCGGAATTTCAGGAGGTGCATCGATGGATCATCAGATTGCCTGGGATATATTGAATAATGGTGTCGAAGCCGCAAATATTTTAAACGACACAGCTTTTGCCGATAGTGCCGCTTTGATTCGGGATAAAATCCTACCGCCAAAGATTGGTAAATGGGGACAATTACAGGAATGGAAAGAGGATGTGGATGATCCCAACAATAAACATCGGCATGTGTCGCATCTCTTCGCATTGCACCCGGGCCGACAGATTTCACCTTTAAAAACGCCCGAATTGGCGGAAGCCGCTAAAGTAAGTTTGGAAGCAAGGGGAGATGAAGCAACAGGCTGGTCGTTGGGCTGGAAGGTAAACTTTTGGTCACGTTTAAAAGATGGTGATCGTGCCTTGAAGTTATACAAGATGGTCATCAAACCAGCAGGTGCTGCTAAAAATGCGGCTGGAGAAACAAGCTACGATGGTGATGGTGCCGGATCTTATGCTAACTTGCTCGATGCGCATCCGCCTTTTCAACTCGACGGCAACATGGGAGCAACTGCAGGTGTAGCTGAAATGTTGATGCAGTCGCACACTGGCGCCATTGAGCTGTTGCCTGCTTTACCAAACACTTGGCAAGAAGGGGAGATAAAAGGACTAAGGGCTCGTGGCGGCTATACCATAACTATTGCCTGGGAGAAAGGCCTATTGAAAGAAGCTAAAATAGTTGCTGATCAAGAAGGGACACAAACTATTGTGTATCAGGGAAACGAACAGGTAGTAGATTTTACGCCAGGGAAAACACATGTCTTTTCTTCGAACGACTTCTCTGGGAAATAAATACGTATTAAGTATGTATGGATAGTAAAAATGCCCAAGCATCACTCGGGCATTTTTTAGTTATAAGACAAATAATGGTTGCGCACCAGCAAATTTTAGTATCCGGCGTTTTGCACCAAAGTACCTTGAGAGAGGTCAATTTGACTCTGAGGAACGGGTAATAGATAGAGCTTATCCGTCCAGTTTCTAGCTTGTGCCAAGGTGTTTCTTACGTCGTATACGTTGGTCATAACATCTGGAGCGATCTGCCATCTCCTAATGTCCATAAACCGTTGTCCTTCAAGTGCCAGTTCAACACGTCGTTCCTTACGTATAAATTCACGGAGACTTGCCTGCGAAGCATAGGTGTGACGATCTACGGCAGGCATACCGGCACGCTCGCGTATTTGATCAAGTGCGTCATAAATACTTGCATCTGGCCCACTTACTTCGTTTTTCGCTTCTGCGTAAGTAAGCAGTACCTCGGCATAACGAATTAAGATGACATTGGCATGGTTATCAATCTGTTCTGTATAGAAACGTGGATCCACCAGTTTTCTGAAATTATAACCCGTTTGCGTCATATTGGAAGCGCCTGGTGTCCAGGTATAGGTGAACCCATTGGACAGCGCATTCCAGGGTGAGCCATTAAACATAATGGTAGCATAGAAGCGCGGATCACGGTTTTTATATTCATCCGCAAAACGTGGATCATTGCTGCTGTACCATGCTGCACGGTCTTCACGGCTTACAGGGGTGATCGGATCGCCAGTCTGGTAATTGTCATAAGCATCTACTAAATTTTGGGTAGGTGTTACCGAGCTCCATCCGCCCATATTGCCGGGGAGGAGATAGGTGTTTAAAAAGTTGGCATCAACCTGTGGAATTTGTTGTCTATCAAGTATGATTTCACTGTTATCTTCATTTACCTGATGAAAGAGCCCCTCATAACTGCGAAGAGCTAGCCTAAAGTTTTGTTCATCATCCGTACCGTTGAAGTCTACCCAGTTGCTGTAATCATCGCGTTGGTTGGGCGCACTTTCACTGCTTACGCTGAATAAAGTATATCCCAGTCCCATAACTTCCTGCGCGGCATCTGCTGCTTCCTGCCATTGGCCTTCGTAAAGGTTTGCCCGGGCAAGCAGAGCCAAAGCGGCGCCTTTAGTTATTCTACCTTTCTCATTTGGTCGACCACCGGCATAGGTCTCGGGTAGTATATCTGCTATAGCACGTAGCTCATCAACAATAAATTGGAAAACTTCCGCCCTGGGATTACGAGGTACATTGACATCGTCTAATTCCAATGTCTCGGTAATTAGCGGTACATCACCGTATTTATTCATGAGCCGCAGATAGGCGAAAGCCCTGATAAAACCTACTTCGGCTTTGAAACGGTTGAGCAATGTTTCATCCATCACGGGGGCCGCTAAATCGGCGTTTTCAAGAAAATAATTGCAGCGGCGGATGTCTTCAAAGTTCCAACTTCCACTTAACGCTGTGGTTACATTGCCTGAAGAAAATTCCGTAGCAAAACTTTCCCAGGTATACTGTGCATGGGCATTGTCAGACGCCCCATCGTCATAAATGATTGCGTCTGCAGGTAATTGATTGTATACGCCGTTAACGGCTTGGTAAACATCGTTTTCTGATTGCCAAAAGGTTTCCTGCGAAACCTGATCTAATGGAGGTCTTTCCAAGAAATCTTTACTGCAGGCTTGAAACAGCAGGATGCTGCTTAATGCCGTAAGGATATATATTGAAGATCTAGTATTCATCATGATATGCATTTATATTATTCAATATTAGAAACGGGCATTTAAACCGAACGACCAGGTTTTGATCCCTGGATAGCCACCTCTTCCTGAAGCCATTTCCGGATCATAATCTGCCAAGCGGTTATCGGCCATAAACGTAAATGGATTATTGGCTGTTCCGAAAATGCGCAAGTTAGACATGCCGATCTTTTTGCTGACCTGCTCGTCAAAGGTATAGCCTAAGGTAATGCCTCGAATACGGAAGTAAGAGGCGTTAAATGCCCAAAAGGAAGAGCGATTGCCTTCGGCATAATTTTGTTGGCCATCGGCAGATACCAACAATCTTGGAAAGTTTGCGTTCGGATCCGGGTTTTCCGGTGTCCAACGGTTTTTGAGTTCTTCCTTAATACCTGCTCCATTGAAAAATGGATAAGCGGCTTCGTTTTCAATGTAGGTTTCTACATTGGCTACACCATAGGTGATCACATTTAAATCGAATCCTTTATAGGCCGCAGCTAAATTGAACCCATAATTAAACCAGGGGACATCATTACCAATGATCGTGCGGTCGTCTGCATTAATTATACCGTCACCGTTCAGATCACGGTATTTGATATCTCCCGGTCGGGTAGCATTACTTTGGAAAGCATGGTTTTCTACATCGGCTTCATCGATAAATAAACCATCTGCCTGGTAACCAAAAATAGAACCTACAGATTCACCAACCCGCTCAATCCAGTAGCTGTTAAAACGCTCCTGTGCACCGCCTAAATTGATGATCTCATTATTTATCTTGGAGATATTGGCACTGATGCTGTATTGAAAATCGTCTCCTATGGTATTATTGTGGGTAACCATTAACTCTATCCCACGGTTGCGGGTTTCAGCGGCGTTTACATATGGAATACCCCCACTTGGAAACCCATAGGATGCTAATACAGGGACTTGCATCAAAATGCCCGTCGTATTTTTTACAAAATAATCAGCCACGATATCCAATTTACCTTTAAATAAGGTTAGATCTAAACCGATATCAGTCATATATACTTTCTCCCAAAGGGCCAGTGGGTTGGTACCTAAGCCTTGCCACGCACCATCCAAAGGGTTACCTTCAAAGCTATAGGCGTAACCGGTATTGATCAATTCAAAGTAGTTACCTATACGGACCGCATCTTGGTTACCCAGGGACCCCCAGGAACCACGCAGTTTCAAGTTGTCTAACCAGGCAATATCTTTCATGAAATCTTCTTCCGAAACACGCCATCCTGCGGAAAAAGATGGAAACACGGCTTCCCGTAAGTCGGGCCGAAACCGTGATGAATGGTCAACGCGAATATTACCTTCTAAGAGATATTTATCGGCGAAGGTATAATTTATACGACCGAACACCGAACGCATCGCCCACTCTTCCTGCACCGTTCTGTTTGCTTGCCCATCATCGTCTGAGCTGATGTCTGAAGGGTTGGTGGAGCCACTGCCAATAGTGGTCATATCGTTATTGGGGAAGTTCTTCCGCCCTAAAAAGGCTGTTCGGAAAACATTGCTTTCCTGAGAGGCCCCAACAGTTGCTTTTGCGTAATGTTTGCCAAAAGTCCTTTCGTAATCAATCGTTCCCTGTACCAATAACTCCTGCCTTTTACGCCAATACTCTTGCATTTCATTGGGAAAGAAGCGGGTGGCGGTCATGGACTCACCGGTAATAAAATTAGGAATAGGCGCTATCTCTGCATCAAAGGACCACGAATTGGAGTTGGTATATTTCAAAGAAACCAATCCATTGATAGAAAGTCCTTTTAACGGAGTCAAGGTTGCATTTGCTGCTGTTTGCAGGTAATTGTCGCGATCCCAGCCACTACCGCCTTCCCGCAGTCGACGCAGCTGGTTCCTGCCGGCAACATCAGCGTTTGCTACACCGGCATTGATAGAACCCCAGTTGCCATCTGATTGACGTAATACCGCAGTTGGTAGCGAGCGATTTAACTCCGTCCAACTCATATCAGCTCCCTGTCTGTCGAAATTTTGTTTAATGAAGGAGAAGTTGGTACCTACCGTTAAGAGGTCGGGTAACAGCTTGCTGGTGGTGTTCAACTTGGCTACAATACGATCTTGTGTTTTATCTGGTATGAGTGACGACTGGTTTAAGTAGGATAAACCCAAATAATAATCAGTTACTTTGCCAGGGGCACTGATATTTAGGTTGACATCACTCTGCGGCGCACTGTTACGGATAACCTCCTTGTACCAATCCGTATTGGGATACAAATCGGGATCAGAACCATCGCCGAACATGCGGATTTCATCGGCGTTGAACAGTTCGGATCTGCCGGCGTTGCGCATTGCCTCATTATATAAAGTAGCGTAATCCTCCGAATTGGTATAGTTAGGGAGCTTGGTTGCTAGCTGTACGCCATAGTTTGCATTGAAGGAGATGGTAGGCCGTTCTCCTCCTCCTCTTTTGGTGGTAACAACAATTACCCCATTAGCGGCACGTGAACCATAAAGGGCCGCCGAAGAGGCATCTTTTAAAATCGACATGTTATCGATGTCGTTGGGGTTTAGCGAAGCAAACTCCTGAGGCGTGGCAGGTATACCGTCGATAATATACATGGGTGCCGGTGTACCTAGATTACTCCTTCCGCGAACGGTAACTCCACCCGTATTGTTGCTGGTTCCGTCGTCTGCTCTACCCACATCCCCTGGTCGTTGTAATACGGTTACCCCTGGTGTTAAACCCTGTAAGGCATTTTGGGTAGACGTAACCGGTCTGTTAACTAATTGCTCATTCTTGATGGTGGCCACTGCCCCGGTTAAGTTGGCCTTTTTCTGCGTACCATAGGCCACTACCACAACCTCGTCCAGATTGGTGTTATCTGGTTCCATGTTTACGCTGATGGTTTGATTGCCCGCTACAGGGATTTCCTGGGTTTGATAGCCAAGCATCTGAAAAACCAGCGTGCCGTTTGCTGGAACCTTAATGATATAGCTGCCGTCTGCATCTGTACTTACACCAATTTTAGGATTGGATTTTAAACTCACGGTTAGGCCCGGTAACGGTCCTTGTTCGTCGCTTACTATGCCCCTTACTTCCACTTCTGTCTGCTGGGTTGATTGGAGCTGCTCGTGCATCCTCATGTTCGATGCTAAAGCAGTTTGCTGATGCGCGGTAAGTAATGTACCGGCTATGGCAAAACTGGTTAACCAAGGGACCATCACCCTTTTGTTGATTTTTCCATTCATAATAGATCAGTTAAAATATGTTTTGATTGTTAGGGGAAATACTGTAGAAGAATGTTGACTCAAATCTTTTTCACGTTATCCTTTTGTTTGTTTTTTTAGTACATGAGCGGATGAAACTAGGGTTATTGGAACACTTTCACAAATGATTTCGAAACGCAATCGATTGATCTATTTTTACTTCATAAACACAATCGATTGCGTGTAATTGCGGTTTGTAATGTTCTTAATTTATAGATAGATTGGCTTTCGAAAAATGAAAATGCGAGCACATATAATCTCCTAAAACAAATACAATGAATAAATTTTTAATGCTATTTGCGCTTTTTATCGGAACCACGTTAACCGCACAGGAGCTCCCCTCAGAACTGCTTAGCCCAGAGGTAGTAGCCCTAAATAGGATGCCTATGCGTGCACATGCTTTTGCCTTCGAAAATCAGGAGTTGGCAAAGACATATGATAAAACAAATTCAGTAAATTTTTTATCGTTAAATGGCTCATGGAAATTTAATTGGGTGCAAGATCCGCGCACACGGCCAATGGATTTTTTCAATGCCGATTTTGATGATAGCGGCTGGGATGATTTCAAAGTGCCGGCCAATTGGGAGACAAATGGCTATGGCTTACCGATATACGTGAATCACCCTTATGAATTTACCGGTAGAAAAACCATGGGAGCAAACCTAAATCCTCCTTATGATATACCGGCAGAGAATAATCCGGTGGGCTCCTACAGAAAAACATTCACCTTGCCGGAAGACTGGGACGGTAAACAAGTGTTTATTCACTTGGGAGCGGTAAAATCGGCTTTTTTTATTTGGGTAAATGGTAAAAAGGTAGGGTATAGCACCGATAGTAAACTGGCCGCAGAGTTTGACATTACCAAATACGTACAGCCGGGTGAAAACCTCGTGGCACTGCAAGTTTATCGATGGAGCGCCGGCAGTTACCTGGAATGCCAGGATATGTGGCGGATATCCGGTATAGAACGTGATGTTTACTTATATGCTACGCCTAAGTTGGATGTGCGTGATTTCAAGGTAGAGGCAGGATTGACGGATAATTATACAACAGGTACTTTAAAATTGGAGGCACTGATACAGAGTTATAAAGTAGACACCAATACCCTAACCAGTAGACCTGACACCTTTTCTGTAGCCGTACAGCTTCTTGATGCTAAGGGTAGTGTAGTTTATGAAGATGCGACCAATGACGTACAAACGGTGTTGGGAAGATATAAAAGGGAGGTAACGTTCGAAACCAAAATACCGTCGGTTCAACAGTGGTCGGCCGAAATACCTTATCTCTATACCTTATATATCAGCCTAAAAGATAAATCCGGAAACCTGGTGGAAGTAGTGCCGGTGAAAGTTGGCTTCAGAAGTATAGCGCTTAAGGGCGCAGATGTATTGGTGAATGGTAAAAGAGTTTTCTTTAAAGGAGTTAACCGGCACGAGCACAATGCGCATACCGGTCATACACTAACTAAAGAAGATATGCACAAAGATATGGAGATGATGAAGAAGCTGAACGTCAATGCTGTGCGGCATTCACATTATCCGCCAGATCCCTATTGGATGGAGCTTTGCGATCAATATGGTTTATATGTTATTGATGAAGCAAATATTGAATCGCACGGCCGTTATTACGATCTGGAGTATACTTTTGCCAATGATCCAGCCTGGCGTGAAACGCATCTTTCCAGAATATATCGTATGTACGAACGGGACAAGAATTACCCGTCAGTAATTGCTTGGTCGCTAGGTAACGAAGCAGGCAACGGCATTAACATGTATGAAGCCTATGATTGGCTGAAGCAACATGATGTTCGCCCTGTTCAATACGAACGGGCAGGTAGTGAATACAATACCGATATGTTGGTGCCGCAATATCCGGGGCCTGATTACTTAAAATATTTTTCTTCAAAACCGCAGAAGAAAAGCATGGTCATGAGCGAGTATGCGCATATCATGGGAAACAGTCTCGGGAATTTTAAAGAATATTGGGAAGCTATTGAAAACAGCCCGTCACTTCAAGGTGGCTACGTATGGGAATGGATAGACCAGGCTTTAGATACCTTGAAAAATGGTAAACGCATTATGGCTTATGGTGGTGATTTTCCATTGGAGGGTCCGGTTAACGAAGATTTTAGTGATAACAATTTCTCTGTCAAAGGGGTAGTTACTGCACATAGAGAACTAACGCCCATGGCGGTTGAGTTAAAAAAAGTACACCAATATATCAAGACCTACTATAACGGGAATTATACGCTGAATGTTAAAAACACCTATTTCTTCCGGGACCTCTCTAATTTCCAATTGAATTGGGAATTGCAGGAGGATGGAAAGGTGGTACAGACGGGTAATATTTCGACACTAACCGTAAAGCCTGGCGACAGTACTTCATTGACTTTACCTATAAAACCGCAGATGTTGAAGGAAGGCAAAGAATATTTTCTGAATATTCGTTATGTGTTGAAGGAAAATGAGCCTTTCTTGGATGTGGGATATGAACAGGCTTATGAACAGTTTGCCTTGACTGATCCTATCCCGTCAAAGATGACTACGCCCGCGAAAGGAGTTTTGGAAATGAATAAGGTGGGCGATGAAGTTTCGTTTAAAGCTAAAGGCTTTGAAATTTTATTTGACCTGAAGGCCGGAGTGCTCACGTCTTATAAGCAGGGAAATGCCGAGCTTTTGACCAGCGGCCCTCGACCATCCTTTTGGCGGGCACCGACCGATAATGACATTGGAGCGGGATATAACCGTAAATTAAGGGATTGGCGAAATGCTTATGAAGAAGGGAAGATAACTGCCGCAGAGGTTAGGGAAGAGGCTGGTACTTATAAGGTAACGTTAGCCAAAGAACTCCTCGGCGGGGATGCGAAAAGTACGCAGGTTTATACCATATACCCTAATGGAAATATCTTAGTGGAGAATGCGTTTGAGGCTATCAAAGGCGATCATAAACTAGTGATGCGTATAGGGAATGACCTGGAATTGAGCACACATTTGGATCAAGTAACGTTTTACGGGCGCGGTCCCTGGGAGAATTATTGGGACCGAAAATCGGCTTCCTTGGTAGGCTTGTATAAACAAAAAGTTAATGAGCAGTACTTCCCTTACGCGCGCCCTCAGGAAAGTGGCAATAAAGCGGATGTACGCTGGGTAAGCTTCACTGATAATAAAGGAAAAGGGCTAAAGTTTGCTTATACGGATAGCTTGTTGAACTTTTCGGCATTGCCTTATGCTTTAGACGACCTGGATCCCGAAGTAGAAAAGAAACAATATCATTCGGGTGAACTTGAAAAGCGGAACAAAACACACGTACATATGGATCTAAACCAGATAGGTCTGCAGGGAATCGATAGTTGGGGCTCACAGCCGTTGGAGGAATATCGCTTGCCCTATACGGATTATCGTTATAACTACCTTATTATGCCATTAAAATAGATCGTTGCATTTTATCATGCATAATAACAGGGTTGGTGAACTGCTAGTCGCTAACCCTGTTTTGCTTTGGTACTAATCCATTTAAAAAGAGGTGTTTGCTTTGAAGTAACAGTAAAATTACGCAACCGATTTCGTTTGGTTATGGTTTGTATTCGCTCTTGAAGAACGATAATATTGTAAGAATTATGCGATAGAGATACTGCTGATTAGCAATTTTTTAGGTTTCAGATCTGATAAGATCTTTCGATACATGCACAAATAAAACGAATAGATATAAACAAAACATAAACAAATGATGAACAAACCATTATTGTTGCTGATGCTTTGTTTCTTGGGGATTACCAGGATCATGGCGCAACAAGGAGAAATTACAGGTAAGGTGATCGACCTCAAAGGAGAACCATTGCCCGGTGTATCTGTCATAGAAAAAGGAGAGCCTACCAACGGAACACAGACCAATGCTGAAGGACTTTTTTCTATCCAATTATCGGGTAATAGCAATACGTTGCTTGTTACTTATATTGGTTTTGAAAGCCAGGAAGTTTCGGTTCAAAATGAGGAAGAGGTGACGATAACCTTGACAGAAGATGTCTCGGCACTGGAAGAGGTGGTGGTTACGGGCTACGGTACGCAAAAAAGACAAAACCTGACTGGTTCTATAGCTACTGTTAGCAGCGAAAAGCTCAATGATATTACCTCTCCAAATATTGCCAATATGATGCAGGGAAAAGTAGCTGGTGTAGATGTAACGGCCAATACGGGAAGACCGGGAGCTCAACCTACACTTAGGATTAGAGGTAAAAGCTCTATTCGTTCTTCTGTAGATCCACTATGGGTAGTTGATGGTGTTATCTGGCAAGGTGTGCCAAACCTCAATCCGCAAGATGTGGAGTCCATGACGGTGTTAAAAGATGCTGCTGCTGCTGCGTTATACGGCTCAAGGGGAGCTAATGGGGTAATGGTAGTGACCACTAAGTCTGCAAAAGGTGAAGGAACGAGTACGATTAACGCGAATGCTAAAACAGGAATCTCAGTACTAAATATGGGAGGCTTTAAATTGATGGACTCCCAAGAGTTGTACGATTATTATGGACAGTTTGCCAATCAGGGATCTATTCCGTCATACTATACACCAGATTTGTTGAATACCAATACTGATTGGGTAGACCTGAGTTCACAACATGGCTTGAATCAGGACTATAACCTATCTTATATGGGGTCTACCGAAAAGGCGAAAATTTATGCAGCAGGCAATTATTTCAAGGAAGAGGGTTCGGTGAAAGGATATAGTTTCGAGCGTTTTTCGGGTAGAATGAATGTGGATTATCAGGTTAGCAAACGGCTTACCATCAAACCTAAAATAATGGCTACCTATACGGCAACAGACGACAGGCAACATTCTTTATATGATATGTTCCGGTACATGCCTTGGGATAAACCTTATAATGATGATGGTAGTGTGGTTAATGCACAAGAGGCGGGGGTGACTTGGTACGGACGTGATCGAAATAATTATTTATATGATCTCCAATGGAATTATACCAAAGGATCAAATTTTAACGGTTTGGCGAATATCGACTTTCAATATGATATTACCGATAACTTATCTTTTATTTCGACAAATAACATTACCTATATCAATGCAGAGTCTTTAGGGTATACCGATCCGAGATCAAATGCAGGCTTGGCTGATAAAGGACGTATCAATAACGTGATTTCGAAGCGTACTACCCGCTTTACCAACCAAATGCTGAGTTATCAGAATAGTTTTGGCAAGCATAGCATCAATGCCCTTGCTGCCTATGAATTTAATGATTATCAATATAATGATGTGAGTGCTACCGGTAGAGGTATTGTGGCCGGTGCTACCACAATCAATGCCGCGTCTGAGGCAATGAATATTGAAGGCACAAAATTCGACTATGCCTTCCAGTCGTTTCTCTTCAATGCAAATTATGGATATGATAACCGTTACAACTTGCAGGTTTCTTTCAGAAGGGACGGTGCATCCCGTTTTGGAGAAAAGCATAAATATGGTAATTTCTATGCCGTCAGTGGTTCATGGAATATCCATAATGAAAGCTTCTTCGATGTAGATAAGGTGGATTATTTCCGTATAAAAGCCGCTCATGGTAGCGTAGGAAATACACCGCAGTCGTTATATCCACAGTATGAACTGTATTCACTGGCAGCACAGTATAATGGATTACCCGCAGCATTTCCTAGCCAATTAGGCAACGATGAACTTACCTGGGAGCGTACCTTTGATACCAATGTAGGTTTGGAATTCGGATTGTTTCAACGCTTAGAAGGAGTGCTTGAAGTGTATAGCAAAAATACGAGTGGACTATTGCATTTTGTGCCTTTACCTGCAGTTTCAGGGTTTAGTGGTTATTGGGATAATATAGGTGCGGTAAGGAACCGAGGTATAGAGTTCAGCTTGGGGACCGATATTTTCAAAAGTGCCGATTTCAGCTGGCGCGTAGATATGAACATTGGTCGGAATGTCAATAGAATTACCGAACTGTATGATGGTCGTCGCCAAATATCAGGCAACCGTATCGTCGAAATAGGTAGCGACATTGATACCTGGTATATGCGTAAATGGATGGGAGTAAACCCGGAAGACGGTACACCGCAATGGGAAATGGTTAACCCGGAAACCGGTGAGGCCAACATTACCGGGTCTTACGATCAGGCCACGTTGCAGCAGGTAGGTACCTCAACACCTGATTTTTATGGAGGATTCGGGACAGCTGTAAATTACAAGAATGTATTCCTAAATGCTAATTTCTCTTACTCTAAAGGAGCAATGGTTTATAATGAAGGTCGCGATTTGTTCGATAGTGACGGGGCATATCCAACTTATAACCAAATGGTATTGAAGGATGGCTGGTCTAGATGGACACCCGATAACCCGAATGCCACACATCCGCAATTGGTGTACGGTGGCAACCTGAATTCGCACAGGGTTTCTTCCCGGTACATTGAAGACGCAAGCTTCTTAAGACTGCGAAATATCACGGCAGGTTACCGTTTCCCTGAAAGAATCATAAAGGCGTTGCGATTGAAAGGATTAGATGCTTATGTTTCCATAGATAATCTTTTTACCATCACCAACTATTCGGGCCTGGACCCGGAAGCTGCTATCAACGGCTCGATGTTATTCCCCGCGGACAATCCAGAGAATACAACGGACTTTCGAGGGGCAAGTGATAACGCGTCACCTTATCCTTTACCTAGGAGATTTACATTTGGCGTAAACGTTTCTTTGTAAGAAAAAGGGATTTAATATAAAGATGGCTATCGCATATAATGACTAAGTGGCAAACCTTCCCGTTAGGGAAAGCTTGAATGCCTTTGAATATGGAAGATTGATGAAAAAAGAAAGTAATGAATTAATCAGATAATCGCGATTAAAAAAAAATCATGATACATAAAATAAATATCAATAAACTGTTACTGCTCGTTGTAATAACGGTAGTTATAAACGCTTGTAGCGTGGATAAATCGCCTTATGATTCTATTAAGGGCGATGATTTAAATAGTTCAGAAACAGGTTTAGAGGCCGCAACATTGGGCAACTATCATCGGATGAAAACGTGGGTGACCGAATGGCATATTCTCCACGAATTTCCGGGAGATAACATGTCGGTCAGTGGAACGACTTCAGATCCCCTGTTTTTTTCCTATAACTATCAGCGCGTACCTAATAGTTCTAGAACAACAACCTATTGGACAAAATCATACGAGATAATTGTTGGGGCAAACAAAGTGATTGAAGCAATTACCGAAGGTGAATCTCCCGTTAATGATCAGTTTTTAGCGGAAAATTACTACCTAAGGGCTTTGATGCATTTTCAGTTGGTGGATATTTTTGGAAGGCCTTATAATCAAGGTCCCGACAATTTAGGTGTGCCATTGAAGTTAGATGCAGATCAAAACAACCATCCCCTTAGATCGAGTGTAGGAGAGGTTTATGACCAAGTGGAAGCCGATTTACAAAAGGCAATTACCCTTTTTACTGCTGAGAAGGATAATACCTTTGCGTCAAAAGAAGCCTGTTGGGCACTGTTGTCGAGATTGTATCTGTACAGGGAGCAGTACCAGCAAGTAATAGAGTACACGGATATGGTCATTAACTCTGGAAAATTTGCCCTATTGGCAACAGACAGGTTGGCCGCGTATCCTACATTTAAACCGGAAGATAACGATGAAACGATATTTGCTGTAAAGCTAATTCCAAATGTAGACTATCCAGATAATGGCTGGTATACCGTGGGGTCATTTTATGCCAACTTTTTGGGCTCGGGCTGGGGCGAAATGTACGCTTCGAGAAGTTACCTGGAGCTCATCAGAGAATACCCGGAGGATGTACGCAATGATTTCATTGAACCGGTGGTGTTAAATGAAGACGTGAACTGGGCCATATATGTAGACAATTCATCCATTTATCAATGGAAGGAAGTGGTACAGGATGGCGATGATTATTCCTATACAGAAAACGGACAACAAATAACATTAACGAAAGAGGCCGATGGTCATGGGGGCTACCATTATTTTATTGAAACGGCCGAAGGTAGTAAACGCGTATTAATTGATCGGGAATTGGACGTGCGTAACGGGTTTCCTAAATATTATGTACTTAAGTGTTCCGGACAGGAAGGGCAAGCACACCTGTGGTCGCCCGTTGTATCGCGATTGGCAGAGATGTATCTAAATCGTGCGGAAGCACATGCCAACTTGGGAAATAATGGACAAGCCTTGGCAGATATAAACCTTATTCGGGAGCGAGCTGGTATTCCTGCCGAAGGACTTTACAGTGAAAGTAACCTTCAGGGAAAGACAGTACTAGAAGCAGTGCTCGACGAGCGTAGGCTGGAACTTGCTTATGAAGGGCATCGTAAAATGGATGTTTTCCGGAATGACCAAACCATGGACAGAAGTTATCCCGGAGCACACCTATTGGGAAATAACCCCATTACAGAGGTAGCACCGGATAATAGAGCTATTATAGAGTTTATACCTGAGGCGCAGTTATTGTTACAGGAGGGGTTGGAGCAGAATCCGTAGGCTATTACTAGTCGCTTCCGTACACTTTATTGGCGTTCGGAAGCGATATATTATATTTTTGAATGCAGTCAATATGAGGAAGTGCACATAAAAATTTGTTAATCAGATATAATGCTTCCAAAAAAGAATTTACCAGGTTTTAACTTTTATTCCAGAAACTTCTTTGAAGTGTTTGTCTCTGGTTACCAAGGTTAAATTATGACGTTGGGCAATCGCTGCGATCCAAATGTCATTTTCCGGAATAGGTTTTCCTTTTTTCAGTAATTCAGTTTTTATTAACGCGTAAATATTCGCTGTGTCTGTATCAGAATGTATGATCTTGCATTTTTTCAGAAAACCTTTAATTTGTGATAAATGTTTCTCACGATTTGAGGATCGATAAGCGCCAAGCAATAATTCCGCAAGTACAACATACGGCAAATCAATCCTTTCTAGCGTGTCAAGAAGGTTTAGAATCTGCGAATTCCCACGAAATAAGTCGATTATGATATTTGTGTCGAGAATAATCTTATTTCCAATCATCAGGATTTATCGTTTCGCAAGATTCTTCGATTGCCCTTTCAATTTCGTCTGCCTCTTCTTTGCTCCAGATTCCAGAAAACTCTTGGAACATCAGTGTTTTTTTGTTTTTGCGCTCCTTTATTTTAGCCTTCTTAAGAAAATCTTCCAGAGCAGCCAATGTGGACTCACTTTTGATTTTTAACACCTCTTCAATCAGATGTAATTTTCGGGTTTCCGATATCATATCTACCTCCTTTAGTTCTTTAAACCAAAGATACCTATTTTTCCTGACTTATAGCTATACTAGGTGTATCGACTAGTATTCGACTTTTGTTTGACCCTGCTTCGGGAATTCCTCGACACTTGTTTGGGTCGGCTTCGACTCCGCTTCGGGAACTCTTCGACTGCGATTCTAAGCCGACCCGAAGAACAGTCTCGAACAGGTCCCGAAGGAATCGATGGCCATTTACCTCAGAAATTCGTAGCTGACGCGGTAATCGTTAGTTAAATAAAGTCAGTCAAGTGCAGTTACGGGGAGTCTCGATGTCATATTGTCTGTTGCTTTTTGTAATACACGTAAGTTTTTATTATTTTCATACGTAAAATATTTTCTTATGGCCAATACAAAGCTAACGTTAAATATTCGGGACAGGGTTATCAACAATGCGAAGGCTTATGCCAAAGCACATCATACCAGTTTATCGAAGATCGTTGAGCATTATTTAGCGTCTTTATCGGAAGATAAAGTTCCAGATGCGGAGGTTTCTCCTTGGGTAAGGGAATTGGCAGCAGTAAAGAAGCCTATAGCGGATTTTGATTATAAAGAAGCCTATCACAATTATCTGATCAATAAGTATAAGTAAAATGATATTATTCATTGATTTAGATATTTTGCTGGATGCTATCTTGCTGAGAGAACCCTTTTGTTGTTTCAGCCCACAGCTTGCTCAATATACATTACGTTACGCAAAAATTCGTTGATAAAACAGCGGCTAAAAAATCCGTTAACTTACTGCAGCGTAACCTTACTGTTGCAGATACAACAAAGAGTGCGATAGCATCTGCTTTGCAATCAGGTTTTGCAGACATCGAAGATGCTGTACAACATGCAATAGCTTTTGCCTACAAATGCCAGTTCATCATCACCAGAAATATTAAAGATTATAAAAAATCTAGCCTGCCGGTTATGACCGCAGCACAGTATTTAAAAGCTTATCATTCATAACAACTTGCATTGCCCTGTGTATCGTTCCTGAAATAACTATAAAATTGCAAAGGGCGTGTTACAAGCTTCTTGCCACCTCCTTGTAAGGATCTTGCTAGCGCGACACAAGGATGACCTAACAATCTTGCAAGACTGACACAAGAAACTTGCAACAATGACCCTGCATTTTTGCCACAATTTTCCCGCAAACTTGCCGGCTAAGCACAGGTTAAGCACAGCCTAAGTCAATAAACAGTCATTTATAGTTTTTCCATCAGAACGAAACCTATACCTACTTGGTAGCTTTGGCATGATCAATAGATTCGATGTGATCTCCTTTACATAAATAAGTATAACGTTTGAACAAGTTCAGAAAGCTGCTTTTTTAACTAAATACAACAACGTTGTTAGCTAAAATGATTAAGCTGAACGTTCTCTTCCTAATTTTACTTCTCGAATAATTAACCAAATGAGTTTAGTATAAACCTATGGAGGCATTGCTGCTGACAATGTCCCTGTAAAAATAAGAAGGAGACCAATTATATGAACATTTCTACACGAAGTACTTCGTATGTGAAAAAAAATGCGCTACGGTATGTTTGGATCATGCTGTGTCTAATTTTTTCTTCATCAGTACTTTACGCGCAACAGACCATAACTGTCAAAGGTGTGGTGTATTCACAGGCAGATAATCTACCGCTCCCAGGGGTCGGGGTAGTTGAAAAGGGTACAAAAAACGGGGTGAGCACCAATGAAGATGGTGTTTTTGTATTGAACAATGTGAACCCCGAGGGCACACTGGTATTCACCTCTATTGGCTATATTAGTCAGGAAGCCAATGTGGGAAATCGAAACTCAGTCGAAGTGTATCTGTCCGCCGAGGTGTCTAATCTCGATGAGGTAGTGGTAGTAGGATACGGAACTTCCCGGAAACGGGATCTAACCGGCGCGGTATCGCAAGTGCGCAGTGAAGTGATCCAAAACGAAGCACCGGCGCAGATGAGCGATATGCTGCGCGGAAATGTGGCTGGTTTGAGTGTAGGCTACAATCGTAATGCGAAAGGTGGAGGTAGTCTGCAGTTGAGGGGGCGAAATTCTTTGAACGCCAATACCAGTCCGCTAATCGTATTGGATGGAGCCATTTATTACGGCGCCTGGGAGGATATTAATCCCAATGATATCGAAACGGTGGACGTCTTGAAAGACGCCAGTGCAGCGGCGGTTTTCGGTGCGAAATCGGCTAGTGGGGTGATTTTGGTGACTACCAAAAAGGGAAAAGAAGGCAAGCCGATGATCAATTACAGTACGAATATTGGTTTGGCCACCATGGCGGTGAATCAACCGGTACATGACGCCGAGACCTTTGTGCCCTGGCGACAGGATGTCATGAAAAGTATTAACCGAAACGCACAGCCTTATCGTTTTGATGATCCGCGTACTTTGCCAGCAGATATTAGCATCGATGATTGGCTGGATTACGATGGTTCCACTGGCGACCCGGTACGTGCTTGGTTGCGGCGCCTAAACTTACAGCCGGTAGAAATAGACAATTACCTCGCAGGAAGATCGGTTGACTGGTATGATGTAGCCTTTCAGAATGGCCTGAGACAGGATCACAACATTAGCGTATCTGGCAGGAATAAGGATATTTCTTATTACCTGGGTGCAGGTTATATGAATAATGAAGGGATTATTACCGGCGACCAATTTAAGACCTTGCGGACCCGCGCCAATATAGAAGCAAATATTACGGATTTCTTGCAGGTAGGCATGAGTACCCAGTTTATTTCGCGAAACGAAAGTGCCATTGGTTATGGCTGGGGCAATATTACCAATTTATCGCCCTGGGGAAGTCAATATAACGCAGATGGAGAACTGATCTGGCGACCAAATGGGGAGCCAAATGGGGGAGTAAACCCGGGGTACGATGCATTTCATCGCGACTACCTTTTTAGGATAAACTCACTCAACACTACATTATTTGCCAAAATTGATCTACCCTTCGGGTTCAGTTTTCGAACAAATTTTACGCCGCAATTGGAGGTTCTGGAACAATACAACCATCAGAAATCTACGCATGAAGGTTGGGCCGCTTTTGGGGGAAGCGCCTATCGGCGCAACCGGCAGACCTATTACTGGCAGCTGGATAATATCCTGAGCTGGAATAGGACCTTTAACGATATCCACCGTTTTGATGCGACATTTTTGGTGAACGCAGAGAAATTCCAGCGCTGGGAAAGTAGGATGCAGGCCGATAACTTTGATCCGAATGACGATCTGGGCTATCACGGTATGCCGACAGGAATCAATCCCATTTTAGACCATGGCCCGGATGGAACCGGAGACCAGTACAGCACAGGAGACGCTTTAATGGCGAGATTGGTTTATACGCTAAAAGATCGCTACATCTTTACGGGTACCTTCCGTCGCGACGGTTATTCCGCCTTTGGACAGCTCAATCCCCGCGCAAACTTTGGTTCCATAGCAGCAGGTTGGGTATTTTCCGATGAAGCCTTTTTCAACAGCGATTGGTTTAATTATGGAAAGTTAAGGCTCTCGTGGGGAAGTAACGGGAACCGGGACATCGGGCGGTATGTGGCCCTGGCAAATCTGACGACAGGGAAGTATCTGCATGTACAGCCGGATGGTACGGTGGTACAGGTGAATCAGTTGTGGGTAGACCGTATGCGTAACCGCAATTTGCGTTGGGAGCGGAACGTTTCCTATAACCTGGGTTTAGATTTTGCCTTATTCAATAACCGATTGGATGGTAGCTTAGAGGCTTACGTTTCCAACACGACTGACTTATTGGTTGAAAGAAGGTTGCCCAACGTAAATGGATTTGACTTGGTCATGAGTAATATGGGAAGAGTGCGTAATAGGGGTATTGAATTAACCTTGAACTCGAACAATATGCAACGCGATAACTTCTCCTGGCGGACAACAGCAACCTTTCAGGTCAATCGGAACTCTATTCAGGAATTGTACGGCGACCTAGATGCCAACGGTCAGGAATTGGATGATATACAGAACGGTTGGTTTATCGGGCAGCCCATCGATGTGATCTGGGATTGGAAAGCACAGGGAGTTTACCAGCTGGGTGAAGAAGAAGAAGCGGCACGTTACGGCTTGCAGCCCGGTGATTATAAGTTAGAGGATGTGAACGATGATGGGAGCTTTACAAATGCCGATAAACAATTTATCGGCTTTGCTGAACCCCGATTCCGCTGGTCTTTACGGAATGATTTTCAGATCTATAAAAATTTCACCTTCTCCTTCATGATGTATTCGCTTTGGGGGCATTCTGAACCCTTCAATTTATTGAAGAGCCGCGATGGTTTTCCGGACAGACAGAACTCCTATAAATACCCATACTGGACACCAGACAATCCATCCAATGAATGGGCTCGGATCAGCTCCAGTGAAGGAAGTGCTACAGGTTTTAATGTGTACCGAAAACGTTCCTTTATCCGTTTGGATAATGTTTCAATAGCGTACAATCTACCCAAAAGTATTATCAGCCGGTATAAAGTACAAAACCTGCGAGTGTATTTTAATGTGCGCAATGCAGCCATGTATGCGCAGCAGTGGGAGTTCTGGGATCCAGAATGGAATGATTCCGATCCTAACGAGTATGCAGGCCCGACGCCGCGGTTTTTCACTTTTGGCTTGGATTTAACATTATAATGATTAAAGAAATTATCCTGATGAAAAAACAATTTAAAAACATTATATATATCGGATTAAGTGGCTTATTGCTCTTTGCAACAAGTTGTAAAAGAGAGTTTTTGGATCCCAGACCCTTATCTTTTTACACACCAGAGCAGACCTTTTCGTCTGCTGAAGGGCTATGGGCTACCTTGGTAGCCTGTGAACGGAATATGCGTATTGAAACCCATGGCGATGGCGCACCTCTCCTTACGGAAATGGTATATTCGGATATTGCGGTTTCGGGCAGTACGGATAAGCCGGGGCCAGCCATTGATCTAAATTTGGTGATCCGGCCGGATGCCAATTTAGATAACATCGAATTTGAAAACCGTATCGGTTGGTTCTGGCGGGAAGGATACCGGGCTATTCGTTATGCCAATACGACAATTACTTATATTGATCTTCCGGAAGATTATGCCTCAGAAGAGGAAAAAAATCAATTATTGGGTTCTGCTTATTTTTATCGGGCCTACCGCTATTATCGATTGACGCAACAGTTTGGTGATATTCCTTTGATATTGGAAGAGCCACAGGAGCCCAAACTGGATTATTACAGCACCAAGCGAGAGGTGATTCTGCAAAAGATGAAAGAAGATCTGGAATTTGCGCAGGAATGGGTGCCTGATGGGGGTGTGAAAGGCAGGGTAACCAAAGGCGCCGTGAGCCATTTATTAACGAAAGTGAACTTAGCGCTAGGCTTATTTGATGATGCTATACAGTCGGCCAGCAATGTGATCGACGGTGGAACCTACGCCTTGATGACCGAACGTTTCGGTGCTTATGCCAGCGATGCAACACGAAATATTGTATGGGATTTACATCGTCCCGAAAATAAATCCTTGTCGGCTAATAGGGAAGCGTTGATGTTGGTCATTGATCGCATCAATATTGATGGGAATGTTAGTGGGGGTACCCGATCGATGCGTAATGCGCTACCGAACTGGGGGAATACCGGTAATGTTACACCTGCAGGAAACCGGGCAACCTCTGATCAACCTGGTGCAGAAATCGATCAGGTAACTGCTTATGGAAGAGGAATTGCCCGTGTGCGCCCGGTATGGCATACACAAAAGACGGTTTGGACGGACGATACCGATCTGCGTCATGCGCCGGGGAACTGGATGGATATGGAAGATCTGGTATATAATGCACCTTCGCTCAAAGGAACTGATCCCTATTATGGGCAGTCTATGCAATTTAGAAACGACCGCGGAACCATACTGACGAATGATACCATCCGGAATTGGTTCAGCTGGCCGCATTATAAATTATATGTGGAAGATCCGCAGCGTATACCTGCCGATGGGGGAAATAGTGACTGGTATGTTTTCCGCGTTGCAGAAACTTTTTTGCTCCGTGCAGAAGCGCATTTTTGGAAAGGCGATCTGGCCAGCGCTGCAGCAGACATCAATGCGGTGCGGAACCGCGCCCAGGCTACGCCTATTACAGCAGCGGATGTGAATATGGGTATGATATTGGATGAACGTACCCGGGAATTGTATTATGAAGAGCCGCGTAAATCGGAGCTGACCCGTATCGCCTACATTTTTGCAATGACCGGTAAAGTGGCCGAAAGCGGTAAATCATATAGTATGGAAACCTTTGCACAGGACAATTATTTCTACGATCGGGTAATGGCCGTCAGTGATTTTTATAATAAGGGTGTCAGAACGAATTTCGGTGTACCTTACACAATGAGTCCGTATCATGTACTATGGCCGGTACCGATTGGCGCAATTAATGGAAATACGCAAGGGGTGATCAATCAAAACGAAGGGTACTCCGGTTTCGAAAATAATGTGCCGGCTTTAACGGAGATTATCGAAGAACCCATACCCTTTGACTGAAATTATTGAAGAACCGATAGAAGAGGAATAAAATATTTTTTACTTTAGCTTTGAACCCTAATAAATGAAATAAGCATGAAGATCAAGTGGATATTAATAGGAATTTTAGCAATGTGTTTAAATGCAGGTGCGCAGGAAAAACAGCTGACAGAGGAAAATGGACTGCTGAGGCTGCAAGACAAACAAGGGCATTACCTGCTGGGTTACCAATATGAAATGAAATACCCTCCTGCCGGAGTCGACAGTGTATTTGGTAAAAGTGGCTTTATCCATCCCTTGAATACGATTGCTGGAAAAACCCTCACGCGTATTCAGGCTCCAGATCATTACCATCATTACGGCCTCTGGAATCCCTGGACACATGTCGAGTATCAGGGCAAGATGTACGATCTCTGGAATATCGGCGATCGGAAGGGACGCGTGGATCATGTAAAGTTTAATAAGAAAAAAGCAAAGGGTAATGCTGTTGGCTTTAGTGCACGCTTGCATCATCTGATTATTCCGGAGCCGGATAGGGAAGTTAATATTCTTAATGAAGATTGGGAAACAAGGGTGAGTCCTATTGATGATAAGCGGTATTGTCTGGATTTAGTCTCTACCTTGAAGCCCGAAGAAGATACGGTTACCATGAAAGCATACCGTTATGCAGGCTTAGGGTTTCGGGCTACAAACCAGTGGAATGACAATAACAGCAAGACGTTGACATCTACAGGGAAGACACGTGCTGATGCAGATGGCTCTCTGGAACGCTGGGCCATTGTATCCGGAATGACAGATGGCGATAATGCCGGGATTCTATTTTTGTCTCATCCAGACAATTTTAATCATCCGGAGCCTATCCGGATCTGGGCTCCGGGAACGAATGGCGATGGCGACGTTTTTTTTAATTTCTCTCCGTCTAAAAATAAAGATTGGGTACTACTACCTGGCCAGCGTTATAAGCTAAAGTACCGGTTAATCGTTTTCGACGGCGAGCTGTCTGCTGATGAAGCCGAAGCTTATTGGCAGGAATATAGCAAGAAGTAAACTAAAAGTGGTGTAATTTACAAGGTAGGGAAATAAGCTGAGGCCTAAATGTTTGATCTGGATGTTGAATCATTTCAAGCAGAAGAGCGCCGGCTTGTTCCCCGATTTCAAAAGGTTGTTCTTTGAGAGAGGCCAGAGGCGGTTTTTCAAAATGACTAAATAGCGGCAGCGCACCGTATCCGATCAGTTCAATGTGTGGATATTGTTCGGGGAATTCCTTTCGTAGGCAACTCATTACATCCAACATCAGGTAGTCCTTGAATAGTAGTATCGCAGTAGGAGGACTGGACAGTTGCATGAGACGTCTAATCGCTTGATAGTTATTGGGCGTACTCAAATCACTTTCTTCAATGAGTTGTTGATCGATGGCGATTTTGTGCTGCAAAAGACCGTCCCGATAACCGAGAAAGCGATCTCTGCTGGTTGCCCAATGACTGGGGCCATTAATGAAAGCAATACGGTGATGGCCTTTTGCGGTAAAGAGTGAAACAGCATCGGTCGCTGCATGATACACGTCACTACTGACACAGGAAAAGCTTTCATTGACGGGCTTGCGTGCAAAAAAGACGACAGGAATACCTGAGCGTTCGAGTTTTCGCAGGTGATCTATATTGTCGGTTTCTTTCGATATGGCGATAAGCAAGCCGTCAATGCGGTTGCTATGCATTACAGAAACCAGCTCTTGCTCGCGTTGCAGGCTTTCTTGATTTTGACCGATAAGCACGTTGTATTTGGCTTCTGAGGCGATTTTTTCAAAGCCGTTAACAGCAATGGTGTAAAAGTGATCGAGCAAAGTGGGTATAATAATGCCTAATGTAAAGGTTTTTTGTTGTTTGAATTGAATAGCCGTCTTGTTTGGCGTGTAATCTAATTTTTTAGCCAATGCTAATACGCGTTCCTTGGTAGTTGCACCTATATTGGGATGGTCATTAAGTGCCTTGGACACGGTTGATATCGAAATGCGCAAGGCCTTTGCAATATCCTTTATGGTGGTAGGTCTATTAGACATAGTAGCAGATAGGTTTGTAAATAATGCTTCAAAATAACGAGGTTTTAATATGTTTTTTAAACTTATGGCAAATGTTTTTCAATTTTTCTACGACATCGTTGTCGTTAATTTTTATGGGAAAGCCGTTAATAAATTGTAGAGAGATGGCTATTATTGTATAAAAAAGAACCGTTATAAAATACCTCATATTGCATTGGTGATATAGTTATATACGAAAACTGATGTTTGAAACATCGGAAAAAATGTAAATTTAACCTGAATATTAAAAAGGAAATATAATATTTACCTATAATATTTTTTAACCTATTGAAACAGTGCATTTGATGTGAAAAATAAAATATGATAACTAAAAGCAAATTTATTACAACAGCCTCCTTGTTAGTTGGGCTTATGATGACTGCGTGTAACAACCAAGAAAAAGAAGAAGATAGTCGACAGGACGAACAAATAAGTCTAATCACGTTAGATCCTGGTCATTTTCATGCTGCCTTGGTGCAAAAATCAATGTATCCTGGCGTTAATAGTACGGTACAGGCGTACGCTCCAGCGGAAGACAACGATTTAAAAGCGCATCTAAACCTTATTGAAGGTTATAATAATGATGCCACTAACCCTACCCACTGGAAGGAAGAAGTGTATACCGGAGATGATTTCTTAGCGAAGATGCTCGAGGATAGAAAGGGTAATGTGGTTGTCCTCGCCGGGAACAATAAGCGGAAAATTGATTACATCAACCAATCAATTGATGCAGGACTAAATGTTTTGGCCGACAAGCCGATGGCAATTGATGAGGAAGGGTTTGGGGAACTAGAAAAATCATTCGCTGAGGCAAAGGAGAAAGGCGTGTTATTATACGATATCATGACAGAACGTTTTGAAATTACGGCCACTTTGCAAAAAGAATTTTCGCAGATCGAATCGCTTTTCGGTACCCTGGAAAAAGGGTCGTTAGCAGAACCGGCAATCACCAAAGAAAGTGTTCACCATTTCTTTAAGACGGTATCCGGCAAGCCGTTGATCAGACCTACTTGGTTTTTTGATGTTAGCCAACAGGGGGAAGGCATTGTTGATGTAACTACACATTTGGTAGACTTGGTACAATGGGAAGGTTTCCCTGATCAAGTGATTAATTATGAAAAGGATATCGAGCTGTTGAATGCAAAGAGATGGGCTACTTGGTTAAAGGCCGATGAGTTTAAGAAAGCTACCAATGAAACCTATCCCGATGAATTCCAAAATAATGTCAACGACAAGAATGAACTGGGTGTCTATGCGAATGGTGAAATAAATTATACCATTAAAGGTGTCCATGCCAAGGTTTTAGTGAAATGGAATTTTGAAGCTCCGGAAGGTACTGGTGATACACATTATTCTATTATGCGTGGAACGAAAGCGAATCTGGTGATAAAACAGGGTGCAGAAGAAAATTATAAGCCGGTATTGTATATTGAAACAAGCCGGGACGGTGATCGTGATGATTTTAACCTACAGGTGGCGGAGGCAGTGAAGGCACTCGAAGGAAAATATAAAGGTATTGCTGTGGAGCAACTAAAAGAAGGTAACTACAAAGTGATCATCCCGCAGGAACTAACCACTAGCCATGAAGAACACTTTGCACAGGTAACGGAAAATTTCCTCTCCTATTTAGCAAATAATAAACTGCCTGATTGGGAAGTGCCAAACATGTTGACCAAATACTATATAACAACGAAAGCGTTGTCTTTGGCAAAAAAAGAAAAATAAACAAAAACATTAATAGCAATAATGAACACACGAAGAAGTTTTCTGCAAAAAAGCATAGTAGGTGCGTTGGCTGGCACCATGTTAAACGTTCCTGATTTGTTGGCAAAGGAAACGGAGCATAGATCATCTAAACCATTAGAAGACGACCTTAAGCTTGGAATCGCAGGGTATAGTTTTATTAACTTTAATCTTGACGAATCATTGGAGATGATGAAGAAGGTAGACGTCCGTTATCTCTGCATAAAAGACTTTCATTTACCTTATGACAGCACTGCGGAGCAGATAGCTGCTTTTCATGAGAAGTTAAAGTCATACAACGTAACGGGATATGGCGTCGGACCGATTTATACAAAAAACAAGGAAGAAATCGACAATGCTTTTGACTATGCCAAACGGGTTGGGGTTGATTTAATTGTTGGTATACCCAATCACGAAGATTTGGCCTATGTTTCGGAAAAGGCAAAAGAACATAATATCCGTTATGCGATTCATAATCACGGCCCCGAGGATAAGCTTTATCCCAATGCGTCGGTTATTTATAAGCTAATTGAAAACCTCGACGAGCGGGTTGGAATATGTTTTGATATGGGGCATAATAAGCGCGATGGGCACGATTCGGTGGCAGATCTGCAAAAATATCGTAAACGGATTTTTGATTTGCATTTAAAGAACGTAACTGAGGCAAAGGCTGAAGGAACAACCTGTGAGTTGGGTCGAGGTATAATTGATATACCTGCATTCGTCAAAATGCTTAGAAAAATAAACTACAAGGGTTCATGTAGTTTAGAATACGAAAAAGATATGAAAGACCCCTTGGCAGGAATAGCAGAATCTGTAGGTTACTTCAGAGGGGTTTGCGACGCAACAAAATAAAACTAAATTCATCTACAAAAGTAAATGCTCATAAAAAAGCAATTTAGTTATCTTTTTTTAAGAAAGCCCTTTGATAAGTCAAGGGGCTTTTTCCCGTGATTTGTTTAAAATACTTATGGAAGCTGGCAAAATTATTGAAACCACTTTCGTAACATAATTGCTTAACACTCATCTTGTTTTCTATCAGTAGCTTACAGGCATGACCTACCCTGATCTCTAAAAGAAATCTGGAATAGGTTTTTCCCGTTTTAGATTTAAAATACCGACAAAAAGAGTTTGAACTGATACCTGCAACGGCGGAGATGTCTTCTAGGCTTATTTTTTGCTTAAAATGGCTTAAGGTGTAATCGAAAATAGTATTGATCCGGCCTTTTTCCTCATCTTGCATATTTGGATGAAAACCTATGGAAGAAATCTGTTGATGGGTACATTCTGAAGCAATGGCGTTTAATGCTTCAATGAGCAATAGAATCCGTCTTGTTCCTTCAGCATCCAGTAATTCTTGTAGAATCTCCGCCACTTTATGTTTTGCCCTCCCCGTTACTTGAACACCCAGCCGTGCTTTATCAAGTAGTTGCTTGATGTTCAGGTTTTCGGGCAACTCCAAAAACTCTTTCCCCCAAAAACATTCATTGAAATGCGCAACACGTACATCAGCCCGTTCTTGGTTACTTTCATCGAAATAGTGATCATCAAAACGCCAATAATGGGGTAACTGTGAGCCAACTAAAACGATATCTCCCGAATTGAAGTGATTAATCTGATCACCGATAAATTGTGTGCCTTTTCCTTTATAGAAATGAATAAGCTCTACCTCGGAATGATAATGCCACCTGTTATTGATGTAGGGGACGAAATCCTGTCGTACACTAAATGATTGTGCCGGTGCAGTGCTAAGTTTTAATAACTGAGGTTTCATTTGTTTATGGTTATTCGTTTTTTTGTCAGCTGGAACTTATCTTGCCTGAAATTTACATTTTTTAAGATACTAATGAAATTCAAACATGGACGGTTCATCTTTATTAAGTTGTATAATCAAGCGATAGAGCAAATATAAGTTATATATGCTAAAATAGCTGAATAATTAGCCAAAATTACAAAGGTATTTAGTATCGTAAATACCTTACTTTGTATTGGCTTGCCAATGTAAATAAGTTTATGCTTTGAAATCAAACCTAATAAATGTTTATGTCTAAAAAAAGCACACTGATACCTGTTATACTTGTAACCTCCTTATTTTTTTTATGGGCATTGTTGCATAATCTTAACCCGATATTAATACCACATCTAAGAAAAGCTTTTTCACTGGACGATTTTCAGTCATCGTTAATTGACACATCTGCTTATATCAGCTATTTTGTTGTGGCGATTCCTGCCGGGTTATACATGCAGCGTTATGGTTATAAGAGAGGGATTCTATTGGGTCTGATTTTGTATGCTTTAGGTGCTCTACTGGTTATTCCTGCCGCTTCGGAGAGAAGTTATGTGTTTTTTTTGGCAGCCATTTTTGTTATTGCGGCGGGGGCTACTTTTTTAGAAACAGTGGCTAATCCCTATATTTCCATATTGGGAGATAAGGAGAATGCAACACAACGATTAAATTTCGCACAATCTTTTAACGGACTGGGCGCGGTTGTAGCGCCAATATTAGGGGGTAAGTTCATTCTTTCCGGTATTGAGCATAGTCCGGATGAATTAGCTGCAATGGGCGATACGGCCTTGAATAACTACTTGCAATCAGAGGCTGATACGGTTAAAATACCTTATTTGGTGATAACCGCCGTTGTATTATTACTGCTGCTGCTATTTATTTTTACACGACTACCCGAAGGGAATGATGATGATGAAGGCGTGAATGACGCACATACCGTTGGTGTGAATTTTTCCTTTAAAGTTTTCAAATATAGCCATTTTACCTGGGCGGTAATTAGCCAGTTCTTTTACGTAGGCGCCCAGGTTGGCGTCGGTAGCTTCTTTATACGATATGCCAATTACGTAGCCAATATGGGCGAAAAAAACGCGGCATATTTATTCGGATCTGTTGCAATGGTTGGTTTTATGTTGGGAAGATTTAGCGGCACCTTTCTCATGAAGTACGTAAAGCCCGCTTCTTTGTTGGCCGTATATGGGTTGTTATGTGTGCTCCTTTGCTTGCTGGCCGTTGTTAGTTCAGGGGATGTTGCCTTGTACGCTTTGGTTGCTGTGCCTTTTTTTATGTCAATTATGTACCCAACTATTTTTTCGCTGGGAATAAAAGGCTTAAGCAATGAAGAAACAAAAATAGCTTCTTCATTTTTGGTAATGGCTATAATAGGGGGAGCTATTATTCCTGTGCTGATGGGGTTGGTTTCGGTGGCTGTTCAGAGTATACAAATAGCATATATTGTTCCTTTGCTGTGCTTTTTAGTGGTTTTATATTACGGGGTGAAGGGGTATAAATTAAAAATATAAATAAGATAACTGATGAAAACATATGCATTAACGCTAGATTTAAAGGACGATCCTGATTTGATAGCGGAGTACGAGCGTTACCATCAACAGATTTGGCCGGAGGTGAGACAATCGATTATCGATGCGGGAATTCTAGATATGCGTATTTATAGACTAGGCAATAGGTTGTTTATGACGATGGATGTGGCAGATGACTTCAGTTTCGAGGAAAAAGGAAAGAGAGACAGTGCAAATGCTAAAGTTCAGGAGTGGGAGGCTTTGATGTGGAAATTTCAACAGCCGCTACCGGAAGCGAAAGCGGGAGAAAAATGGCTGCTAATGGAGGAGATCTTTAAACTGACAAAAAAAAGTTCGTTTATCCGATAGGCCTCCATCTGACCGATATATGAAGATTATTTACAGATGAACAATAAACAAAAAATTTTACAAATTCACCCCAATGATAATGTATTGGTGGCTTTACAAGATTTAGCCGCTGGCGAGCATATTACGTTCGAAGGTAAAACAATTGTTTTACCGGGAACAGTTGCTGCAAAACATAAGTTTACCATAGGTGAGTTAGCTGACGAGCAAGAAATTTTTATGTATGGTGTGCTTGTGGGGAAAACGAAGAGAGCGCTGAAAAAGGGAGAAGTTATTACGACCGAAAACATTTATCATGCAGCTAATACCTTTAAGTTGGGTAAACGTAAAATACAATGGAGCCAACCGGATGTATCGTCCTTTACCGATAAAGTGTTTATGGGTTACCATAGAAGTAATGGAAGTGTTGGTACCGCCAATTACTGGCTGGTAATCCCTTTGGTCTTTTGTGAGAATAGAAATGTGTTGGTAATGAAAGAAGCCTTTGAACAGAAATTAGGTTTCAAGAGGGCTAGAAGTTATGAGCCGGAGGTCGATAAGTTGATCAGCCTATACAGAGCAGGTGCCTCTATGGAGGAAATACTTTCTGCTGATCTCAAAGCGACTGATAAGGACGGTGAACAGGAGAGACTGTTTACCAATGTAGACGGCATTAAGTTTCTAAACCATGATATGGGCTGTGGTGGCACGCGTATGGATTCTGATGCATTATGTGGTTTGTTGGCCGGATATATTACGCATCCTAATGTAGCTGGAGCTACGATATTAAGTTTGGGTTGCCAGCATGCGCAAGCGTCGATTTTAAAGAAGGAAATCATGCGGAGAGATCCAAACTTTGATAAGCCATTGTATATTTTCGAGCAACAGAAGATAGGTTCGGAGAACATATTATTACAGGAAGCACTCAAACATACCTTTACCGGTTTAATGACGGCAAATAAACAGGAACGCAGACCAGCAGGTTTAGATAAATTATGTATAGGTTTGGAATGCGGAGGTTCCGATGGTTTTTCGGGTATATCTGCAAACCCTGCATTAGGTTATGTTTCAGATATGTTGGTAACAATGGGAGGATCAGTGATTTTAGCAGAGTTTCCGGAGCTGTGTGGGGTAGAACAAGAGTTGAGTGATCGATGTGTTGATGAAAAAACAGCATTACGGTTTATGGAGCTTATGCAAACCTATAATGCAAAGGCAGAACAAGATGGCAGTGGTTTTTATGCAAATCCATCACCCGGGAATATACGTGACGGACTGATTACAGATGCAATAAAATCTGCTGGAGCAGCCAAAAAAGGAGGCTCTTCTCCAGTGACGGCAGTAGTAGATTACCCAGGTCTGGCCAATAAGCCGGGTTTGAATCTGCTTTGTACTCCAGGTAATGATGTAGAAAGCACAACGGCTGAAGTGGGAGCAGGTGCGAACGTGGTATTGTTCACAACAGGGCTCGGCACACCAACGGGTAATCCCATAACACCGGTGATTAAGCTTTCTACAAATACGAAGACCTACGAGCGCATGCCCGATATTATAGATATTAATTGCGGAACAATCATCGAGGGTGAAGAAACAATCGAAGAAAATGCTGCGCGCATTTTGGATTATGTAATAGAGGTGGCCAGCGGTAATATCATTCCAAAAGCTGTTCAATTAGGGCAAGATGATTTTATACCTTGGAGAAGAGGTGTATCTTTATAATGGTGTTCTGTAGTATAAATAGTAAACAGTATCAACAGTTCATGATAAGAAATGTTCATTTACAAAAAAGTAACATAACTAAATCTTATAAATATGTTAAAATTAACAGGTAAAACAGCCCTGATCACAGGAGGGGGAAGTGGGATCGGAAAGGCAATCAGTTTATTGTTTGGGCAAAGCGGAGCAATTGTACATATTTTAGAATTAAATCATGAAGCCGCAGAAGCTGTAGCTAAGGAGATTATTGCAGCAGGTGGAGCTGCTTTTGCCCATGGTGTAGACGTTAGTGAACAAGCGGATGTAGTTAAGGTGATCGAGGGTATTGATAGAATTGATGTTTTAGTAAATAATGCAGGTATTGCTCATGTGGGCAATTTGGAAAATTGTGGTACGGCTGATTTCGACCGGGTGTACAACGTAAATGTTAAGGGAGCTTATAATGCTTTATTCGGTGTGGTACCATTGATGAAAGAGCAGGGAGGCGGAGCTATTCTGAATATGGCTTCCATTGCTGCACATGTTGGGTTGGCCGATCGTTTTGCTTATTCTATGAGTAAAGGAGCTATATATGCGATGACGCTTTCCGTAGCCCGCGACTACCTGAAAGATGGCATACGTTGTAACAGTATCTCTCCGGCGCGAGTGCATACCCCTTTCGTGGATGGCTTTATTGCTAAGAATTACCCAGGCAAAGAGGAAGAAATGTTTGCAAAACTGGCGGCCAGCCAACCGATTGGTCGGATGGCGAAACCGGAAGAAATTGCTTCACTCGCATTGTATTTGTGTTCAGACGAGGCTGGCTTTATCACGGGGAATGACTATCCTATTGACGGTGGATTTATTACATTGAATAATTAATTTTTTGAGCAATAGTTGGCCGATTTAAGAATAATGACTTTTTAAAGGTTTATCTTGTGGCCTGCTATTATAAATATTTAATTTTTAACTGGCATGAAACTAATAAGATATGGCAAACCTAATCAAGAAAAAATAGGTGTGCAGATCAATGAAAAGAATTATGACGTTGCGGCTTTTGGTGGCGACTATAATGAGCAGTTTTTTGAAGAGGATGGCCTGCTTCGACTGGAAGAATTTGTAAAGGCAAATCAGGAGTCTTTGATCGAAATTTCGGCAGAAGAGCGACTGGGAAGCCCTATCGCCCGTCCGTCTAAAATAGTTTGCATAGGGTTAAATTATAGCGATCACGCTGCAGAAACAAATGCCAAAATACCGGAGGAGCCTATTATATTTATGAAGTCTACTACTTCTTTAGCCGGGCCGAACGATGATATTATCATTCCTAGAGGATCTACAAAAACAGACTGGGAGGTAGAGTTTGGTATCGTTGTCGGGAAAAAGGCTACTTATGTGGAAGAACGCGATGCCATGGAACATGTAGCCGGTTATGTGCTTCATAATGATGTGTCTGAAAGGGAGTATCAGTTGGAACGTGGCGGCACGTGGGATAAAGGGAAGGGCTGTGATACGTTTGCACCTATTGGTCCCTTCTTAGCAACTAAAGATGAGGTGGCAGATATCAATAATGTGCGTTTGTGGTTAAGCGTAAATGGGCAGATTATGCAAGACGGCAATACTAAAAATCTAATATTTAATGTTCCGTATATTATTTCCTACGTCAGTCAGTTTATGACGCTCTTACCGGGAGATGTGATCTCAACAGGTACGCCGGCAGGTGTTGGCCTAGGATTTAATCCGCCTGTTTATTTGAAAGCTGGAGATGTTGTGGAATTGGGAGCCGAAGGGTTAGGGACATCGAAACAAGTAGTGAAAGCATATGGATCGCATTGATGCACACCAGCATTTTTGGCAATATAATGCAGAAAGGGACACGTGGATAACTGATGAGATGGCAGCTATCCAGCGCGATTTCCTGCCTGCCGATCTAGTGTCGGTTTTCGAAGAAAACAACGTGAAAGCTTGTGTCGCCGTGCAGGCCGATCAATCAGAAGAAGAGACAGATTTCTTGTTAAAACTGGCAGAAGAAACAAGCTTTATCCAGGGAGTCGTTGGATGGGTCGACCTTATGGATCCAGCAGTTGGGCAAAAATTGGCCCGATTTAATAACAAATCTAAGTTAAAGGGGGTGCGGCATATCGTTCAGGCAGAAACCGATCCAAACTTTTTGCTGAATCCTTCCTTTGTTAACGGAATCGGTGTGTTGTCGAAACTTGACTTATCTTACGATATTTTAATAAAACCCCACCAATTGGATGCTACTGTTAAATTTGTAAGTCGGTTTGGGGACAAACAGCGTTTTGTTATTGATCATCTCGCTAAACCATTTATCGCCAAACAGGAGCGGGAGCCTTGGGCCGCGCAGATGGAACGGTTGGCAAAACATGAAAACGTGTATTGTAAGTTATCCGGTATGGTAACGGAAGCTTCCTGGCATAATTGGACAGTCGCTGATTTCACATTTTATATCGATCATCTATTGGAAACTTTTGGTCCCCGACGTCTAATGTTCGGTTCTGATTGGCCGGTGTGTTTAGTAGCGGCACAGTACAATGAGGTCGTGGCCATAGTGGATGAGCACATCCGACACTTATCAATAGATGAACAAGCGCTGATCTGGAGTAAAAATGCCACCAGGTTTTATAAACTTTGAACGGATGGTATTTCATGTGCGTTTATATTTTTATATCCATTAATAAGAGAATAGGTATATACCATAAGATAATAACCATAAATGAATTTAGAACTTCAAGACAAAATAATCATAGTTACCGGAGGCGCGAAAGGCATCGGAAGGAGTATTGCCATTGCCTTGGCAGAAGAGGGGGCTTTGCCGGTGATTATCGGTAGAAAAGAACGAGACAATGCCCTGGTGATAAAAGATATTGAAGCAAGTGGAGGTAAAGCGTTCGCTGTACAGGCAGAATTAACTGAGCCGGACGCCTGCCAACAGGCAGTTGAACAGGTACTGGATAAATTTGGCCAGATCGATGGATTAGTTAATAATGCGGGGCTAAATGATGGGGTAAGCTTAGAGAACGGTAATTACGAAGATTTTCTGAAGGGACTGCATAACAGTCTTATTCATTACTACTTGATGGCTCATTTTGCCTTACCTGCTTTAAAGAAAACAAAGGGTAGCATTTTAAACATCTCTTCAAAAACGGCCGAAACCGGTCAGGGCGGAACGTCAGCCTATGCAGCTTCTAATGGCGGCAGAAATGCGTTAACCCGTGAATGGGCCGTAGAGTTATTACCCTACGGTATCAGGGTTAATGCTATCGTTGTAGCGGAGTGTGCTACACCACAATATGATAGTTGGATCCAGACGCTGCCAAACCCGGAAGCTACACTTAAAGAGATAACCAGCCGGATACCATTAGGTCAAAGGATGACAAGTGCGGAAGAAATAGCATCTACGGCCGCCTTTTTGCTTTCAAGCAAATCATCGCATACAACCGGACAACTGATACATGTAGATGGCGGGTATGTACATTTAGATCGTTCAATTGCGGCTGATCGATAAGGCCGAACGCATCGCAAAGAACGGCCCCTGACAAAACGATGAGTTTGTTGGGGGCTGTTCTTTTACAAACCCCTTTAAGATCGTCTATTAAACGTGTGTGCTGCATGTGTGATACAATTTGTTGAATATTTGATATAAAAAATCGATGGATAAATTTGTTTGCTTAACCGATTAAGCTTATAATTGTACTATTATAAACCAATACCAATTTTTTCTTTGCTAATCCTGTGAGACAGTATTTTTGTAAACAGCTTGCTTAAACGATTAAACTACATAATACGAAAGCTTTTACAAGTGGAGGATAGTTAAAAATTAGCATAAAATCAACAAAATCAAAAAAAGAAAGATCAAAAAAATGACATGAAGTGTTTTTACAACCTAATTGTTTAAACGATTAAGCGTGTTTCGTAACGCGTTACTAATTACTAACCATTAACCAAAAAATGAAAAATGAAATCAACTTTCTTAAAGAAGTTCTACGTAGTATGGAAAAGATACGGTAGAGGAAGAAAAAAGATCCCAAAAATGCTTGGTGCCTTGTCTTTTATCCTTTTTATGATTTATAATCTGCTAGCTGCTTCTTCCGCAATGGCACAGACATCACAGCAGACAAGGAAAATTACGGGTACAGTAACCGACGAGTTGGGGGAAAAACTAAATGGAGTGAGTGTTAGAGCAAAGGGTGGTACGCATAGTGCTCAAACCGACTCTTTGGGACAGTTCGTTTTGGAGCTGCCCCTCGCTGCAACCCATATTATTTTTACCTATATAGGTAAAGCAACAAACGAGCAACCGTTAACCGCTGCGAACACCTATTATGTACAATTGCTAAACGACAATACGGCGCTGGAAGAAGTGGTGGTCTCTACGGGGTACATGACGCAAAAAAAGGCCGATCTTACGGGAGCCGTAAGTATGGTCAAGCGGGAGGACTTTGTGAAGAATCCCAGCGCCAATGTGATGCGTTCCCTGCAAGGTAAGATCCCCGGGGTTAGAATCACAACAGACGGCAATCCCGCGGAGAACGTAGGTATCCAAGTAAGAGGTGTAACCTCTCTAAATTCGGCTCCTGCGCTGGTTGTATTAGACGGTCAACCGGTAACCATTAATTTACGGGATATCAACCCGAACGATATTGAATCGATTCAAGTATTAAAAGATGCGGCGTCCGCTTCTATATATGGCGCGCGCGCTGCCGGTGGTGTAATCTTGGTGAACACCAGAAAAGGTAGGCAAGGAGGAACGCAGGTAACTTATGAAGCGTATGTTGGGGCTTCTAAAATCAATGGTGTTCCCCGCATGTTAGATGCCGAAGGTTATGGCCGTGCACTTTGGCAGGCTACGGTAAATGACGGAAATGATCCGGGGTCCATTCGCTTTTATAATTACGATTGGAATTATGATAGTAATGGTGTACCTGTGCTCAATAGTGTGAGCCCTTTAGCGTGGCTGAATGATGCACAAACGCTGCCATCAACCAATACCAATTGGTTTAAGGAGGGAACCCGTACAGGGATTCAGCAAAATCACCAGTTAACGATAACCGGTGGAGGGGAGAAATCTACGAGTTTATTCTCCCTTAATTATTATAATAATCAAGGTACACAGATTACCTCTTTCTTTAGACGCCTTGCGGCTCGATTTAATAACGAATACAAATTGCTTGATGGCCGCTTAACCATTGGTGAGAATTTAACGCTTACCAACCTTAGAATGCGCGACGTAAACAGTACTTACGAATTTTTGGTGATGCCGCCGAACATTCCGGTTTATGACAATCTCGGCGGTTGGGGAGGTGTTGCCATGCCACTGGGAATGGATGATTTTAATAACCCTATTCGTGGGCTGATGATGAACAAGGATAATGTTCCAAATTTCATGAAAGTATTGGGTACAGCTTATGCCGATCTGAAAATTTTAGACAACCTAAGCTTTAAAACGCAGTACGGGGTTGACTATAGCATGTGGTATGATCGAACCATTCAACGTAGATGGGAAGAAGCGGGCGGAAAAAGTAACAGCCTGAACGGGGTAACACAGAACAACTGGCATGATATCGGTCAAACCTGGACCAATACGTTGATATACAACCTTCGCCTAGGTGAACACCAAATTGATATGCTCGGAGGAATGGAGGCTTATCGCTTCATCAATGAGAGCTTCGACGCTTATAGGGAAGATATTTTGCTTGAAGATCGCGACTATGCTTACCTATCTACGGCCACAGGAGAAAGGAGAGAGTTAAACGGAGGTGGTGATGAACGCAGTATACTTTCTTATTTTGGTAAAATCAACTATTCCTTTGGTTCCAAATATTTATTTTCTGCTACTTTCCGTCGGGATGGAGCCTCGGTATTTGGAGAAAACAATCGCTTTGGTACATTCCCGGCCTTCTCTGCGGGCTGGCGATTAAAAGAGGAGAATTTTTTAAAGGAAGTTGATTTCCTGAACGACTTAAAAATCAGAGCAAGCTGGGGACAGAATGGGAATTCGGCACCCCTGGACGTCGGCCGCTTGGTGAATATCTACGTTCCAGATGTTAATGGTACTTCTTACGCTATAGGAGGTAATCCATCTGGAAGTATTCCATCCGGTTATCGAAGAAATAGTTTGGGCAACCCCGACTTAAGGTGGGAAACCACGACACAGACTAACATTGGGCTTGATTTTGCTTTCTTGGATAATCGCTTGTCGGGATCCTTTGATTGGTTCAATAAAAAAACAACGGATATGCTCTTTGAACCGCCATATATTGCTGCACTTGGAGAGGGAGGATATCGTTGGGTGAACGCGGCGGATATGACCAATAAAGGTTGGGAATTTCTTTTAACCTGGGGAGATACCAAAAACGATTTTTCATACACGATTACCACTAATCTTTCGGCTTTTAAGAACCAGATCAACTCGGTACCGGATAATGTGAAATTTAACTACGGAGGTAACGGGCTGTTAGATGATATCATTGGTCGACCCCTAAATTCTTTCTATGGACTAGTAGCCGATGGCATTTTTAGAACTCAGGAGGAAGTGGATAATTCAGCCCAACAAGCGGGAAAGGGGGTGGGGCGTATACGCTATAAAGATTTAGATGGGGATGGTGTCATCAACGAAGTATACGATAGAACCTGGATAGGGGTGAGCGACCCTGACCTGATGGCGGGCTTAAACTTCGAAGCACGTTACAAGAATTTTGATATTATGTTCTTTTTGCAAGGGGTCTTTGGCAATCAGGTGCATAATACCTGGAAGGAGTTAAGTGATTTTTGGAATATCGGTGTGCAGAATGATCGCAACCACCCGGCTCGCATTTTGGATGCCTGGACACCGCAAAATCCCAATTCTGATATTCCTGCATTGTCACGTGGTGATGCCAATGGCGAAAAGCGGCTATCGACCTATTTCATTGAAAATGGCTCGTATATAAAATTACGTACACTGGATATTGGCTATAATTTTCCGCAACAATTGGCAGATCGATTGAAGATGACCCGACTCAGGTTATATGCTTCCGCGCAGAATCTATTTATGATCAAAAAATTCTGGGGTGATGATCAGTTTACTGGAGGCGACCCTGAAAACCCAGGGACAGGATATCCAATGCCCAGGACAATGTTCGTAGGAGTAAATGTAACTTTTTAAAATTGACCGTTATGAATAGCTATAAGATTAAATACCTATCGTTCCTATTATTGTTAGTCACAGGGTGCCAAAACTTTTTGGAAGTGAACCCTAAGGGCGTGCTCTCCGAATCGCAGGCCGAAGAACCGGAACAGTTGGAAAGTTTCGTAATAGCGGCGTACTCGCATATGCCGTCGCTCGGATTTGGCGATACGCATAATCCATGGATACAAAGTGTACGTTCAGATGACGCTTATAAAGGAGGTGGGGGCTTGAATGACCAAACACCCTGGTATGAAATGGAAATCTTTACAAGGGTAAATCCGAATGTAGGCAATAATGATGGGCCTTGGTACAGAGGTTATGTGGGCATTAGTAGAGCCAATACAGCTTTGCGTTTGCTAAATACGGTAGAGGAAGCCGAATTTGCGATGAAAGAACAACGTATTGCCGAAATGAAGTTTTTAAGAGGATGGATTTACCTCGGAATGAAACTTCGGTGGAAATATATTCCCATTATTGACGAAAATACGCCAACCGATGCTGCGGTGGTAGAGCAAATCCCTAATCGTCCGGATGATATGGCGAATGATCTTCCAATATGGGATTGGATTATCCAAAATTTTGAAGATGCCGCTGCTGCTTTGCCGGAGACACAAGCCGAAAGGGGCCGGCCTACCAAATATGCAGCGCATGCTTTAGCGGCAAAAGCCTTGCTATTTAGGGCTTATGAACAGAACGACCGACATCAGGTGATTAATATCAACCAGGAAACATTAAATAGGGCTTTAATCCATGTCGATGCAGTAATGGCACAAGACGGAGCCCAGTTTGATTTACAGCCTGATTTCGGAGATAATTTCATGATTGATTTTGATAATAATACCAAGGAGTCACTTTGGGAAATCCAGTATTCCATAGATGACGGCACAACCGATGGCCGTATTAACCGTGGAAATGAACTGAATGCCCCTTGGTGGTCACCTTATTTTACCTGTTGCGATTTCAATAAGGTTTCGCATACCATGATCAATGCTTTCAAAACGGACGAAACCGGGCTGCCAGATTTTGTGAATTATAATGATACAGAAATGACCGGCTCGCAATACGAAGCGTATTTTCAGGATCATGCATTTGATCCAAGATTAAGTCATACGGCAGCTATCCCGGGCTACCCTTTTAAATATGATAATGATCTTTTATATGAAGAATCGGGATCCCGAGCACCTTTTCAATACGGATATTTTAACTCATTAAAAGAGCAGGTTCATCCCGATTGTGACTGTATTTTTCGACCCTTTTATGTAATGAATGCACTGAATGAAAAGGCTATTCGTTACGCTGAAGTGTTGCTTTGGAAAGCAGAAATATTAATTCAGCTCGATCGGTTTAATGAGGCGCTGCCGTTGATTAACCGGGTGAGGACGCGTGCTGCCAATAGCACACCGCGATTACAGAAACCTGACGGAAGTTTGTGGATGGACTATAGGGCGGAAACTTATCAACCTGGATTGAATTGTAATTGGACCAAAGATTTTGCCTGGGAGGCGTTGATATGGGAGAACCGCTTGGAGTTTGCTATGGAAGGTCGACGCTTTTTTGATCTTATGCGTTGGGGATTGCTGGAGTCGGTAATGAATGCTTTCATCAATAAAGAGCGGACGCGCTTTGATTGGTATAACCAAGGTCGTTTTACCGCCGGGAGAGATGAATTCTTACCTATACCACAGGCACAAATGAACTGGTCTAGAGGGGCTTATCAGCAAAATCCGGGATACTAGAGAATCAATCGGTAATGTTAAAAACAAACCAAATGAAGAGAATAACTTTTATATACCTATTGGCTGTCGTATTGGCAATGCACGCCTGTATAGACAGAGAAATGATAGACCGTAAAGAAGGCGATAGCTTACCTACGGTAAATAACTTGTCGGTACAACAAGATGGGGCCACCGTTCGGTTAACATGGGAAATCCCAGTCAATATACCGGAAAGTATTGAACAACCGGTTAGTATATACATCGATGTACAGGAAATATTGGGTCCAACCCGAACAACATCGGTTTTTAATACTACATTGGCTAATGCACCTACGGAATTCGTTTATGAAGTTCCTGAAGAAAATAAAACATACCATTTGACAGTTAAGCTCTTTGGTCAAACGAAAGAGAGAGACCCGAATTATTCCAGTAGCATATACTCTCTTGGTCAAACGGTCGTTTATCAGAGCCCATGAAACGGATTGTAGAAGAAATGATACAAAAAATGAAATGGAATTATTGTTTGTTTAAACGATTAAGCGTATCATTGTAATAAGAAATGCATGGATCAATCCTGAAACCGTGCGCGACGCCGATTTATAAACTAAAAAAACATGAACCATAAAAGTAAAATGATGAAAAGAACAATTGCAATGGCCGCGATGCTATTTGTTGGCTACTTTGCTTATGCGCAGAAAACTGGGTCTTTCGACGGCTTAGATATGAATATGGGCAACCTTTCAAAACTGTCGGATGCCAAAACCCGCTCGATAAGCCCTGAAAACTTTACCGGAGAGAAAGGAAAAGGCGGCATGGCCGATCCGGCAAAACAAGCTGACCAGCGAAATGTGGCGAATGCGGCTCATGCTGCCAGAGATTTAGGGGTAGGCTGGAAAGTAAATCCATTTATAACAATTGAAGGCGGGGAGACTTTTACCATAGCCGAAATGGAGGGCCCCGGGGCCGTTCAGCATATATGGATGACTCCCACGGGCAATTGGAGTTACTCAATTATCCGTTTCTATTGGGATGATGAAACGGAACCATCCATTGAAGCACCCGTGGGTGCGTTTTTCGGTATGCCTTGGAATGACTATGCGCCTCTTAACTCTTTGGCAATAACGGTTAATCCGGGGAGTGCTTTCAATTGCTATTGGAAGATGCCTTTTCGGAAAAAATGTAAAATTACTGTTGAGAATATAAACTCAGAACCTATGAACCTCTATTATCAGGTAGATTATACCTTAACGGAGGTTGGAGAAGAAGAAGCTTATTTACATGCGCAATATAGAAGATCAAACCCCAATTCGACCTCTTTGCATACGATACTGGATGGCGTAAAAGGAAAAGGCCATTATGTAGGTACCATGATGGGAGTGGGGGTAAATAATGTGGGTTGGTGGGGAGAAGGGGAGATAAAATTCTTTATGGATGGCGATAAAGATTTTGCTACAATCGTGGGAACAGGCCTGGAGGATTATTTCTGTGGATCCTACAATTTTGAAAATAAAAAAACGCGGCAATACGAAGAGTTCTCTACGGCCTATGCAGGGTTGCATCAAGTCATTCGGCCAGATGGCGTGTATCAATCGCAGCAGCGCTTCGGCATGTATCGTTGGCATATCATGGATCCTGTTCGTTTCGATGGCGATTTGAAGGTAACCATTCAGGATTTGGGATGGCGATCTGAGGGGAGGTACCTACCGCAAAAATCGGATATCATCACGGTTGCTTTTTGGTACCAACGTGAGCCACATGCCCGTTTCCCTGCCTTGCCGGAAAAAGATGATCTGGAAGTGAATTAAATAAGATCCCAAAAAAGAAAAGGTAAAACGAAAGAGTGCTATGATAAGTACAAATGTCATAAGATCGTTTTTGATAGCAACCATTTTATGGAGCGGTTGCCAATCTGCAAGCGATCGATCAAATGTAACGCAACAGGAAGAAAGTCAGGAAATGGATAGCTACAATAAAGGTTCTTTTGGCTACGATTTGGCCTTTTTAAAGAAAAAAGACAGCCTTGTGGTATTGCAAAATACACAAGGGGACGGCAAAGTTGTTGTGTCGCCTAAATATCAGGCAAAAGTTTTTACTTCTACGGCAGAAGGTGAGGAGGGGCTGAGTTTTGGATGGATTAATTACGATGCTTTTGATAAGCAGGATGAGCATATGAACGCTTATGGTGGGGAAGACCGACTGTGGTTAGGGCCGGAAGGGGGTAAATTTTCCCTCTTTTTTCAGCCCGGGACGACCATGGAGTTTGAAAATTGGTATACGCCACCTGCTATCGATGCAGAAGAATGGACCTTGCATTCAGCAACAGCAAAGCAAGCTAATTTGAGTAAAGAACTTGAAATTACGAATTATACCGGTACCCGTTTGCAAATCAGGCTTAAAAGGCAGATAGCAATCCTCGAAAATGACGAAATTGAAAAGGCACTCGATATCGACTTAGACGGGCAAGTAAAAACCGTTGGTTTCAGAACGGTTAATACGCTGATGAATAATGGTGAACAAGCGTGGGATAAACAAACGGGTGCGCCTTGTTTATGGAGTTTGGATATGTTTACTCCTTCTCCGGAAACGGTTATTATCGTTCCATATCATGAGAATAGATCGGGTAAGGTGGCAACGACAGATTATTTTGGTGAAATTCCCGAAGATCGTATTACTTACAGAAATGGAACATTGTTATTCAAAGCGGACGGCAAATCACGTGGAAAATTGGGGATTCCCCCCAATAGGGTAAAACCTGTTGCGGGGAGTTACGCCGCTGACACCAAGGTGCTTACTATAACACTGTTTGATGTGGATCCAAAAGCGACTTACCTGAATCAGGAATGGACACCTACAAAGGATCCGTTTACCGGAGATGCCATGAACGCGTACAATGACGGACCGCTGGCAGATGGCAGTCAGATGGGGCCCTTTTACGAGATAGAAAGTGTTTCACCTGCTGCATTTTTGAAACCTCGGGAAGAAATGGTACATCATCATAGCGTATTTCATTTCGTGGGTGATGAAAACGTCTTGGATAAGATCTGTCAGCAGGTATTGGGAGCTTCGTTGGACGAAGTGGTGCTTAAATAGTGACTTACCGTCAATTGAAAAACGGGTGAGTCTTTTGGCTTGCCGATAAATCTGCATACTAAAATTTATATACATGAAGAAATATCCTAAAATAGGCATTAGGCCGATCATAGATGGGCGCTTAGGCGGAATAAGAGAATCATTGGAAGAAACGACCATGAATATGGCCCATGATGTAGCCGAATTGTTCCAGTCAACCCTCCGTTATCCGGATGGAAGCCCTGTACAGTGCGTCATTGCCGATACTTGCATAGGAGGTGTAAAAGAGGCCGCTGACTGCGCAGAGAAATTTGAAACAGCAAATGTAGGGGTGTCTTTATCCGTCACACCGTGCTGGTGTTATGGCTCGGAAACTATGGATATGAACCCGTTGATACCAAAGGCAATTTGGGGATTTAATGGAACCGAAAGGCCGGGAGCTGTTTATCTGGCGGCTACACTCGCGGCTCATAATCAAAAGGGATTACCGGCCTTTGGCATCTATGGAGAAGATGTACAGGATATGGGCGATAGAGCTATTCCAGACGATGTGAAAGGAAAATTGTTGCGTTTTGCCCGGGCAGGACTGGCTGTAGCCATCATGCGTGGACAATCGTATTTAGCAATTGGTTCGGTATCCATGGGCATTGTAGGCTCTATTGTGGATGCCGATTTTTTCCAGACTTACTTGGGGATGCGTAATGAATATGTAGATTCTTCTGAGGTGCTGAGGCGTATTCAATTGGGAATCTATGATCAGGAAGAATATGAAAAGGCGCACGCTTGGGTGAAAAAACATTGTAAGGAAGGGAAGGACTACAACGCGTCAGCAAAAATAAAGTCGAGAGCAGATAAAGATAAAGACTGGGAGTTTGTGGTAAAAATGACCATCATTATCCGTGATCTCATGATCGGGAATAAAAAATTGAAAGATATGGGTTACGCTGAGGAGGCGTATGGACACCATGCCCTCGTTTCTGGCTTTCAAGGCCAGCGGCAGTGGACTGACTTTCTCCCTAACGGCGATTTCTCCGAAGCTATATTAAACTCTTCATTCGATTGGAATGGTAAACGGGCACCTTATATCGTGGCCACTGAAAATGATTCATTGAATGGGGTATCCATGTTATTCAACTATTTACTGACAAATACTGCACAGATTTTTGCAGATGTACGTACTTTTTGGAGCCCTGATGCGGTTGAACGGGTTTCTGGGTGGAAACCTGAAGGAATCGCTCAGAATGGATTTATCCACTTAATCAATTCGGGCGCCGCTACCTTGGATGGCACGGGCAGACAACAGCAGGAAGGAGAACCGGCCATGAAACCCTTTTGGGAAATAACAGATAGCGAAGTGGGGTCGTGTTTAGGCGCTACCAGTTGGCATCCCGCAAACCTGGATTATTTCCGTGGGGGAGGGTATTCTTCTAAATTTCTAACAGCAGGAGGACTGCCTGTAACGATGTGCCGAATAAATCTGATAAAAGGGGTAGGACCGGTTTTGCAGCTAGCTGAAGGCTGGACAGTGGAGCTTCCTGAAGAAGTGAATAAGCTATTGGACGAGCGTACGGATCCTACTTGGCCCACCACTTGGTTTGTGCCTAAAGTGACGGGAGAAGGCCCCTTCCGCGACGTTTACTCGGTAATGGGCGCCTGGGGGTCAAATCATGGCGCTATTAGTTATGGTCATATTGGAGGAGATTTAATCACACTGGCAGCAATGTTGCGCATCCCGATCTGCATGCATAATGTAGAAGAAGAACGCATTTTTAGACCATCAGCTTGGAATGCTTTTGGTATGGACAGTGAAGGAGCAGATTATCGTGCCTGTGAAAGTTACGGACCTATATATAAATAAATGTGTTCATGAGTAAAAAGAAAACGGGATCGCTGTTTAGAACGGCGGATGGAACGAATTACATCGTCCCTTTTATTTTCATCTGTAGCCTGTTTTTGCTATGGGGCTTCGCACATGGTCTGTTAGATGTGCTTGATAAACATTTTCAAGACACGCTGGGTGTATCTAAAGCGCAGTCGGGCTTTGTGCAATTTTCCCTATATATCGGTTATTTGGCCATGGCCGTGCCGGCAGGGCTCTTTATGAAGCGTTATGGGTATCAGAAAGGAATTATCTTGGGATTGATCTTGTTTAGCATAGGCTCTTTTCTGTTTTATCCAGCAGCTAAGTTTGAAGCATTTATTCCCTTTTTACTGGCTTTGTTTGTCATCGCCTGTGGTCTCGCATGTCTGGAAACGGCCGCGAATCCGTATTCTACGGTTTTGGGATCGCAGGAGCGGCGATATGCAGCGAGAAGAATTAATATCTCGCAGTCATTTAACGGGTTAGGATGGATATTGGGGCCTTTAATGGGAGGGTTATTTATTTTTGGTGCGGAGCAGCAGGAAGGGGCAGAGAAGTTCGATTCTTTAGTTAAACCTTATATGGGGGTTGGATGTATCGTAGTAGTGGTAGCGATTATATTCATGTTAATAAAGCTACCTGATATCGAAGAAAAAAGTGTGGAGGAATCGGAAGACGATCCTAAAATGAGTAGATTGCTGAAACACCCCGCATTCATAGCCGCAGTGATTGCGCAGTTTCTTTACGTTGCTGCACAAACCGGAGTGAATTCCTTCTTTATTAATTATGTGACGGAAGAAATTCCTGATGTGACTGGGCCTGTGGCCAACCTGATGCAACATCTGGGTTATTTTGGAACCGTGTTTATGCCCAAAAATGGAGAACAGGCGGCATCTGTAATTTTAGCCATAGGAGGAATGGGATTGTTTTGGGTAGGGCGTTTATCGGGCGCTTACATGATGAAGTTTTTCCGTCCCCATCGCTTATTGGCTATATATGCTATAGTAAACACATTGCTAATGGCAATTGTATTTATGGCCCTCGGTTGGGGGTCTGTGGTTGCGTTATTTGTATGCTATTTCTTTATGTCGATCATGTTCCCAACAATTTTTGCTCTCGGTATCCATGGATTGGGTTCGCTGACGAAGAAAGCATCTTCCTTTTTAGTGATGGCAGTAGCTGGAGGAGCATTTTGTCCACCGGTCATGGGCGTCATTGCGGATCATTCCAGTATGTCGGTAGCTTTCTTCATCCCAATGCTATGTTTTGCTTTCATTGCATGGTATGCGATATGGGGCGTAGGCAAAGCCGCCGCAGGAAATGAAATTGTTTTACATCATCATTGATGAGTAGTATAGTAGTTAAATACAACGATTAACAAGATGAACACTAATTATTGCATAGGAATAGATTTCGGTACAGATTCCGTTCGGTCGATCATCGTTGATGCATATACCGGAGAAGAGGTAGCTGCTGCGGTACATCTGTATAGCCGTTGGAATGACGGACTATACTGTGACCCCAATAAGAACCAGTTCAGACAGCATCCGTTGGATTATATAGACGGGCTTGAACAGACCATAAAGAAATGCCTATCGCAAGTAGGAAATGCTGTTAGAACGAATATCAAAGCCATCTCTGTCGATACCACTGGGTCGACTCCGGTAGCGGTAGATGAAACGGGAACACCGTTGGCTTTATTGCCCGGATTTGAAGCTAACCCGAATGCGATGTTCGTCCTGTGGAAAGATCATACTGCTGTCCCGGAAGCAACAGCGATCAATCAACATGCTGCTGCATTTGGTGAAGATTACTTGAAATATGTGGGGGGAATTTATTCATCAGAGTGGTATTGGGCAAAGTTACTTCATATCTTAAAGAACGATCAGCAGGTGCGGAAGGCTTGTTACAGCTGGGTAGAGCATTGCGATTGGATCCCATTTCTCTTAACAGGTGGTGGCCATGTCCGTGAACTCAAGCGAAGCGTTTGTACGGCCGGACATAAGGGCTTATGGGCAACGGCTTTCGATGGATTGCCTCCAAAGAATTTTTTCTCTTCTTTAGACCCTTTATTAGCCAGTGTGTACGATACTTTTCCGGAGCAGGTGTACACGGCTGATCAACAGGCTGGTTACCTCAGTAAAGAATGGGCGGAAAGGTTGGGTTTGCCTGACAATGTAGTGATTGGCGTGGGGGCTATGGATGCCCACATGGGAGCCGTTGGCGGACAGATTGAACCTTACTATTTAAGTAAGGTGATGGGGACATCTACCTGTGATATGCTGGTCATTCCGAAAAAAGAATTTGAAGGAAAAATAGTGAAAGGCATTTGTGGACAAGTGGATGGCTCCATCATCCCGGGAATGATTGGGTTGGAAGCAGGCCAATCCGCTTTTGGTGATATATATGCATGGTTTAAACAATTGCTTTCTTGGCCCTTGCAACACCTTATGATGCAGTCCGATAAAACTGATCATGAAGCATCCAGGGCCTTATTTAAAGATATCAGTGACCGCATGTTGCATGAATTAAGCAAGCAGGCCGCCGCAATCGCCCCGTCAGAACACGACGAGCTGGCCTTGGACTGGTTAAATGGCAGAAGAACACCGGATGCAGATCAGTCGCTTAAAGGAGCAATTAGTGGATTAACACTGGCCAGTGATGCTCCACGGATATTTCGTTCGCTTGTGGAATCAACGTGTTTTGGAGCTCGTAAAATTGTTGAACGCTTTCAGGAAGAAGGAGTGCCCATCAAAGGACTGATAGGGGTGGGAGGAATCGCCCAAAAATCACCGTTCGTGATGCAGATGCTGGCAGATGTTATGCAGATGCCGCTAAAAATACACCGATCGGAACAAACCTGCGCTTTGGGTGCTGCCATGTTTGCTGCAACGGTAGCAGGTATTTACCCAACTGTTGAAGAAGCGATGAAAGCCATGGGAACCGGTTTTGATCGGTCTTATGTTCCAGATAAAAGCAAGGCCGCTTATTACGATAAAAGATATCAACAATATTTAAAATTAGGTGATTTTTTAGAAACCAGTTCAATATAACCAGATAAACGATTGAACCTAAATATGAATCGTTATGAACAACAATACCAGAAGAGCCTTTCTTCGGAACCTAACCTTGGCTGGTACAGCAGCTACGGCCAGTCCGTCTTTACTTTTTGCATCCTCCAAACCTAAGAAGGATCTTGACGAACAAACGTTAGACCATTCAGAAGACCCCAAAACTGATAAAAGGGCTTTCAACGCTCCTTATAAAGGGAATCATCTGAATAGGATCGCATTCCCTATTGGTGGTATAGGAGCAGGGATGTTCTGTTTGGAAGGTACAGGGGCAATATCACATATGTCGGTTCAGAACAAACCACAAATGTTTCATGAGCCGCATGTTTTCGCCGCAGTAGCGATAAAGGGTATGCAAAATGGTGCTAAAGTATTAGAAGGGCCTGTTCCTGAATGGAAGCTGTTCGGTCAACGGGGAACGGGTAATGGCGCTTCTGGAGCCACCTATGGCCTGCCACGTTTCAAAAAGGCTACCTTCGAAGCACGCTTTCCTTTTTGCACTACCGAATTAACAGATGATGACTGGCCTTTAGCTGTGGGACTTTCGGCCTGGAGCCCGTTCATACCGAACGATGAGGATAATTCGAGCCTCCCTGTAGGTGCGATAGAATATACCTTTCACAATACGCAAGCGCAGCCTTTAGAAGCGGTATTTTCTTATCATGCCAAAAATTTTCTCGCCGCAAACGAGCATGCATCTGTGAAGGCCATGAATAATGGTTTTATACTTTGGCAGCCGGGGGCTGATGACAAGAAAGAAGAGCAGGCAGACTTTGCCGTATACACAGATGAAGCAAAAACTATTGTAGATTATTGCTGGTTTCAAGGTGGTTGGTGGGACCCTGTGACCATTACCTGGAACACGGTAAGCGCCGGGAAAACAAGAAAGACCGATCCTATTGAAAAGGGCGCTCCGGGAGCATCTTTGTATGTTCCGTTTACCCTTGGTGCTCAGGAGAGTAAGACTATACGCGTTTATTTTTCTTGGTACGTACCACAGAGTAAGTTACAAATCGGTAAGATCGAATCTGCTGAAGATGCTGCTCCATCTTGTGATACCGGTCAAATACAGTATAGCAATAATAAAGATGAAGCGTTTTATTATTATAAACCGTGGTATGCGAGCAAATTTGATGATGTTCAAGACGTAGCAAAATATTGGCAAACAAGTTATGAAGAGTTGCAAAAATCTTCCCGTAATTTTAAAGAAGCCTTTTTTTTAAGTAGTTTGCCGGCTGAAGTGTTGGAAGCGGTCGCGGCGAATCTGAGTATCCTAAAATCACCAACGGTGATGCGTCAATACGATGGTAGATTATGGAATTGGGAAGGATGCAGTGATGAGGCAGGTTGCTGCCATGGATCCTGCACCCACGTGTGGAATTATGCACAAGCGATTCCGCATCTGTTTCCCAGATTGGAGCGTAGTCTCCGATATACCGAATTTTGTGAGAACCAAAGTAGTGATGGCCACCAGAATTTTCGCGCCAATATTCCAATTAGTCCTACTATTCATGATTTCCATGCGGCAGCCGATGGTCAGTTGGGAGGCATCATGAAGGTATATCGCGAATGGAGAATCAGTGGAGATGATGGCTGGTTAAAGGATATGTATCCATTGGTGAAGAAAAGTATGGACTATTGTATACGCACTTGGGATCCAGATGAAAAAGGAGTATTGGAAGAGCCTCATCATAATACCTATGATATCGAATTTTGGGGTCCTGATGGGATGTGTACCTCTTTCTATTTAGGGGCGCTTGTAGCTACGCAAGAGATGGGGAAGTATCTCAAGGAGAATGTATCTGCTTATCGAAAACTGTATAAAAAAGGCCGTGTTTATATGGAAACTAAGCTTTTCGATGGAGAGTATTTCATACAGGAAATAAAATATAAGGACTTGCATGCTGAAAATCCTGCCAAAGCACAGTCGTATGGAGGTGAATATTCCCCGGAAGCACGGGAATTGCTGGAGAAAGAAGGGCCAAAATATCAATATGGCAAAGGTTGTCTGTCTGACGGTGTTTTAGGCGCTTGGATCGCAGAGGTCTGTGGCCTACCGGAGATTTTGTCAACTGAAAAAGTAAAAAGCCATCTCTTATCCATACATCAGTATAATTTGAAGAAAGATCTTTCTAATCATCCAAACCCACAACGACCTGCCTACGCTGCGGGGAAAGAAGGAGGTTTGCTGTTGTGTACCTGGCCAAAGGGAGGAAAACTTTCTCTGCCCTTTGTATATAGCGACGAGGTATGGACAGGTATTGAATATCAAGTGGCGTCCCATCTATTATTGGTAGGCGAAGTAGCTCAGGGTTTAGAAATTGTGCGTACTTGTCGAGATCGATATGATGGCCGGATAAGAAATCCTTTCAACGAATATGAATGTGGGAGCTGGTACGGTAGAGCTTTGTCTAGTTATGGGTTAATCCAAGGCTTAACGGGTATCCGTTACGACGCAGTTGATCAGACACTATATATCGACTCCAAAGTGGGTGATTTCAAATCGTTTATCTCCACGGCTGGAGGTTTTGGAACGGTTCATTTAACTGCAGATGGGCCAAAGCTGGAGGTGTTTCATGGAGAAATACCCGTGACCCGGATAATCGTGTCCGGTAAACCAATGAATTTAATATCATAAATATCAGGCCATGCGTATTCATTTAATAGGTGGTTTTCTCGGTAGTGGAAAAACAACGGCTATTCGGCAGGCTTGTAAAACCTTGCTTTTACAAGGAAAAAAAGTTGCTGTTATCACGAATGATCAAGGTAGCCAATTAGTAGATACACAATTTCTGGCAGAAGTAGGCATGCTCACGAAGGAGGTAACAGGCAGCTGTTTTTGCTGCAATTACGATGCCTTTGAAGCACACATTAAACAGTTTGAGCAAGAAGTGCTTCCCGATATCGTTTTCGCAGAAGCGGTTGGTTCATGTACCGATCTCGTCGCTACGATTATTCGGCCTTTGGAACGATTTCATCCAGAAAAAAAAATGATATTATCTGTTTTTGCCGATGCACAGGTACTGCCAGTATTAGTTGGCGGGTCTCGTTTGTTTGCAGATAATGTTCATTATATTTATCAGCAACAGTTGGAAGAAGCTGACCTGCTCGTACTCAGTAAATATGATCTACTGTCAGAAATGCAAAAGAAATCATTAAAGGAATTTATTAGCGAACGCTATGGACATAAAAGGGTACTTTTTCAAAACTCTTATGACACAGACCACATTGAGCGATGGTTGGCGGAGGCCGCATCGTTTCCAGATAAGACTGGGCAAGCACTTCATATAGACTATAACCTATACGGTGCAGGTGAAGCCGAGCTCGCCTGGTTGAACCAGCGGCTATCGATACGCAATGAAAAGTGCTTCGCTTTACAAGCGGCCAAATCGTTGATCGATCGTTTCCATCAGGCAGTCAGAACAGCAGCACTTCCCATCGGACACCTAAAATTTATGTGCACGGGTGAAAATCTAATGAAAAAAGTAAGTTATACCAGCTCCGATGAACACCGGAGTTACCTGGATTTTCCGGATCTAGCCTTGGAAAAAGTGGACCTTTTGATTAATGCCCGGGTACAGACAGATCCGGAGACATTATTGAGTTTATTAGGTGAATCGGTAGCTGAAATCGAAAATACCACAGGAAGTCAGCTAATTGTTTTAAACAATGAGGCTTTTGTTCCCGGATTCCCGAAACCCACATATCGCATATTAAATAAATGAAGATGAACCAAATTCGCTTGTCCAAACAATGCATAGCCGAATTCCTCGCCACTTTTATTTTGGTTTTTTGTGGAACGGGCGCAATCGTTATCAATGATGAAACAGGAGGGACAATTAGTCACTTAGGTATTGCCATGACATTTGGTTTAGTTGTGATGTGTTTAATATATGTTTTTGGCCATATTTCAGGTGCACACATGAATCCGGCAGTAAGTATAGCTTTTGTGCTGACGAGACAATTACCGAAAAAAATGCTGCTTCCTTATGTTGGTAGTCAATTACTGGGAGCACTTTCCGCGAGCATATTTTTAAAAGGCATGTTCCCGGCAAATGAACTACTGGGAGCTACTATTCCACGAGGTGCGGTGATGCAGTCTTTTTACTTAGAAATCATACTTACCTTTTTTTTGATGCTTACGGTACTACACTTACTACAGAAGGAATCTAAAAAACTCGATTTTATTGGTGTTGTTGTCGGAGCCGTTGTGGGACTTGAAGCCATGTTTGCCGGACCGATAAGCGGAGCTTCTATGAACCCGGCGCGATCTTTTGGACCGGCGGTTGTGTCAGGTGAATGGAACACGTTATGGGTTTATTTATCGGCTCCGGTAATCGGAGCGTCATTAGCCGTGCCAACGGCCCATTTCTTTCATAAGATTGGATTCAGCGAAAAAATTAACCATAATAAAAGGTTACTGAAAGAGGAGGTGTTGAAATGACGATACAATCGGCATGCGTAGTGACTTTACGTTATTGTATGAAAAATAGCGCCGGACAAATATTGGAGAATATAATGGATGGACCGCCTATACAATATATCCATGGTTTAGGGAAAATATTAGCATACTTGGAAGCAGCTGTTGAAGGACTGAAAAAGGGTGAACGGAAAGTGCTCCAGCTATCCTTGGCCAATGGTTGTGAAGGACTGGACGATGACTTTGAAGTGGAAGTACTTATTGACGATGTGCGGACAGCTAGCGCTGATGAACTGAAGCATGGTCTGGTATTACCTGAGCCTGATCAGTGCGGCCCGGGATGTGTGTGTTAAATGTAACGAGCTCATTGATGTCGATGAAACCTTACGCTAGATAAATAATATTTACAGATGAAAACTTCAATTTTATTATTTACGGTTTTTATATTTTACTTCCCACTTTATGGAGCTGTAGACGATAAGGAGCTTATCCGTCCGTTTGTGGCAAGTATTCAAGCTGGTGAAATAGGAGGAGTAAAACCTAACATAAATTACCGTAAAATAAATGATGGAATGATAAAGGTCTCCATCAGTTTTACGCTAGCTGATACTGTTTTTCAGGACGACTGGCAGGTGAACCTTACTCCGGCATTTACACCAGACTTCCACTGGGCACCACACTTAGCGCCTACAAGTGAGCATGTTATCGCACAGCACGTATTCAGAGCTCCGGCCCTCATAATGGTTGGGGAGGGTAAACAAGTTTCCATCATACCGGATCTCGATATCTTAAATGAAAATTCTGCGGTCGATTGGTATATGGACCTTGATGCGATTGGCAATCGGCTAACACTTGGCATGAGTCACACTGAAGTTAAAGAACACGTCTTATACCATAGAAAACCGGGAGGCGTCTATCCCGAGGGGGAGCTTCGTTTCGGATTTTATATACTGATGGAAAGTGGAATCCAAAAACCTATTAATCCTTGGAGGAAGGTCAATGCCTTCCTTTGGGAAAAGTGGGGTCAACCCTTGTATGCGTCCAATGAACCACTCCAAACAAAGGAGCTTCAACCATATGTTCAGCATACCTATAATTGGGCATTTAATAACTGGAAGGAGCAAGTATGGCAAGAATTTGAATTAAAGGGAAAAGTGGTAGGCGCTCCCGTCTTTATCGTCAATGTTACGCAAAGTCCCAACTACCCCGGGCCCGTGAATGAACGGGAGTTCCGCTCTATTTGGAACCAAGCTTGGTTTAATGCTTTACGATCGGCACAGGGCGTTTATCGCTATGCGAAGAGAACGAACGATGAACAATTGCTAAAGTATGCGTTAAAAACGAAAGAACTGACACTCGCTTTTCCTCAGCAAGATGGTTTTTTTTCCGCTTTGATTGCCACCGAAATGACGATGCAAGAAGAGGATGGAGAGACGTATAACCGATCAAAGGGCTGGAATACCGCCTATTTTGGGAATTCTAACAGAAATCCATTAACAGGTGACCCGAAGCAGGCCCCTTATCATATCTTGGATATGAGTTATACCGCTTGGTTAATGTTAACTTGGTATGATGAATTGGAGAAAGATGAAAGACTATTGTCGTATGCTGTAAACTATGCCAATAGCTTGATAACACTTCAAGATGCACAGGGATTCTTTCCGGCTTGGCTCGATAAAGAGTCACTAGAACCAATAGATTACCTCAGGCAATCGCCCGAAACGGCTATGTCGATCACGTTTCTTCTAAAATTATTTGAACTGACAAATGAAAGTTCCTATCAACAGGCAGCACTGAAAGCGATGCATGTCCTCATGGACACCGTCATTCCCGAGGGGAGGTGGGAAGATTTCGAAACCTATTGGTCATGCAGCCGCTATGGTGCGGAAGACCTGGTCGGCAAAAAGGTTGCTAGAAACAATTTATATAAACAAAATACCTTCAGCATGTATTGGACAGCTCAGGCCTTATTGGCCTGCTACGAACTTACACAAGATCAAAAATACCTGGACATTGGTAGAAAGACCTTAGATGAGCTTTTGATGGCACAGGCGATTTGGCAACCCCCATTTATTCATGTACGTGCATTGGGTGGATTCGGCGTGATGAATGCTGACGGGGAATGGAATGATTCGCGACAGAGTTTATTTGCCGAACTTATTTTAGATTACGGGAAAATATTAAATAGTAAAGAATATACGCAAAGAGGACTGGCCGCTTTACGAGCATCTTTCGTGATGATGTACTGTCCTGAAAATCCACGCACAAGCGAACAATGGGAAAAAGTTTGGGATTTTTTTGATAAGCAGGATTATGGTTTTATGATGGAAAACTATGGGCATACCGGGGTGACAAGCGTAGATGGTCTCGGGATTGGTGAGTTTACGATTTACGATTGGGGGAACGGAGCGGCGGCTGAAGCCTACAATCGAATATTCGATCATTATGGAGAGGCTTTTCTGAAAGAAGATTAATCGAAGCTAGATAAAAATAAAATTAGATAAACAGATTTCGTAACACCTTTGGGAATTTTTAAAAGTGAAAACTTGTTTTTATAAAAGAAATCTAATCATAACGATATGCAGCATTTTTATAAGTTGAAATGGTTTTTTCGATCATATGCAATAGTTGTTCTATTGTTGTTTTCAAATACAGCTATTTATGGTCAAAACCATGAAATTTCAAATCAGTGGATTCGGCCGGAAAGTGCTGAAGATGCCGCGCTTTGGGGTATCCGTAATGGGATTGTATTTGCCTTATGGCCATATGGTATCGAGACAGAAAAGAGCAGGTATGGTGGAGGTCCTAGAGGATTGGTAAGAATGGGTTTTGAACGCGACGGGAAAAAATACCTGTTGAATTTTTTAGCTATTGAGCCCATAGTAAAAGGAAAAATAGAGTTTAGTGAGATTTCTCCGTCAATGGTAGATGGGAAATGGGGTAAACTGATGTGGGCGAGTGATGAAGAAGCGTCTACAAGTTTTTCGCCAATGGCGAATAGTAGAGGTGTGATTTCTCGTCCCGATCCTAAAAATCCGGCTATTGAAGAACTTTCGGTATATGTTTTTTTGGAAAAGTTTATTTCCGGAGCGCACCCTTATTTAAGATTATCTATCCGTAATGATCGACCGGAGGAAATTTGTGTTGAAGTATTTAATAGGGAAGATAGTGAGTTAATGGACTTCTGTAATATTACGGCAACCATGGGTAACTATTCGAGATTAAGGCAGATACATCTGAAAAATAAAATCATTGATGCCCGAAAGCTTTATACCGATTACAAAGGAATTGATTTTGTTGAGAAAGAAAGCTATGCCGCCGATGCACTCATACAAAGTAAGGGTGGAGATTATTTTGCCTTTGCCACAACAAATGAATCATTGGAGGAATTGATGGACTGGCCGACGGATTCGTTGGCCGAACGCAGAAGAAGCTGGAGGTATCGCCCATCTGTCAAATTAACACAATATTGGAGAAAGGAAAACCCGAACCCCAAAAATAATTTACACCTACGGGTAAATGGAAGATACAGATATTGGAGCGGTGGAAGTAGAGACGAAAGCCTTTATATGGAGATTCCCGGCGGAGCTTCCTTCGAGAACTTCGAACTACAGGAAAAATACCATCAGGGTCAAAAGTTATATTATGGTATTTCAAAGGATATGCCTGCTCAGATATTAGATAATTTTAATGCAAAACACCATTAAATTAATTGTTTAACACTTATCTTGCAAAATGAATAAAAAGGTTTCTCTGAAAGATATCGCAAAAGCCGTTGGTGTATCTACGGCATTGGTGTCTTATGTGCTTAACAATAAGGAGAAGGAGGCACGTGTCGGAAAAGAAATAGCCGAAGTAATCAGAAAAAAAGCAGCCGAGTTAAACTATCAACCAAACCAAATAGCTAAAAGCTTAAAAAGTGGCAAATCGTTTACCATCGGGCTGATCGTCGCAGATATATCTAATCCTTTTTTTGCCAATATAGCACGTACCATAGAAGACGAAGCAAAGAAACATAACTATACCGTGATCTTTGGTAGCTCAGATGAAAATGCCGAAAAATCCCTCGATTTAATTAATGTATTGGTAAAGCGACAGGTCGACGGTTTTATTATCGCTCCTACCGAACATTCTGAACCACAGATCAATTACTTGACTGAATCGAATATCCCTTTCGTTTTAATTGACCGATACTTTCCGAAAGTAGAAACAAACTATGTTGCTACAGATAATTTTTCGGCGGCCTATGAAGCTACTACCCATTTGATAAACAATGGCTACAAACATATTGGTATGATAGCTTATAAAAGTGGTCTTATTCATATGCAAGAACGGGTAAGGGGCTATACAACAGCACTAAAAGACGCTAAGGCCGGAGCTTCTTTATTAAAAGAAGTCGACTATAATAACGTTAGCCTCGATGTAGAAAAAAAGATTGCAGAACTTATTCATGCACGTCAAAAAATAGATGCCCTCTTTTTTGCAACCAACACCCTATCTATCCATGGCTTGAAGTATTTGAACAAAAAGCAATGGAAGGTGCCGGGCGATGTGGCCGTTGTTTGCTTTGATGAGGGCGACGCCTTCGATTTTTTTTATTGCCCGTTAACTTATGTTGAACAACCACTGATACGTGTAGGTAAAGAGGCGGTTGGCTTATTAATTGAACAGATTAATGATCACGTAACGGAGAAAAAACAGCTTGCTTTGGCATCGAGACTAGTTGTAAGGGCGTCGAGCGTTAGAACAAAGTAACTTTGCTAATATAACTCAATACAATGCCAAAATTGTTATATATAAAATAGTGAGGTATTCGTAATTATGTACCAACCAATAGTTGTATTATGAGACCCCACATTTTAAGCTTATTATTTGTCAGTCTGTTGTGTTCATTCCAAGTAAATGCACAGCAATCTACTAACGCTCCTACATGGGCAGAAGAAAGTGCTCAGCAAAAAGAAAAGCGGATGGCCTGGTGGAAACATGACCGCTTTGGAATGTTTATTCATTGGGGTTTATATGCCGTGCCTGCGAGGCACGAGTGGGTGCAGCAGAGAGAACAGATAAGTACAGAAGACTATCAAGAGCGCTATTTTGATTTGTTTAATCCAGATCTTTATAATCCTGTAGAATGGGCTGAATATGCGAAGAAAGCAGGTATGAAATACGTAGTTATCACTGCACGTCATCATGAAGGCTTCAGTCTTTGGGACACTAAGGTAAGCGACTATAAGGCACCTAATACACCGGCTGGTAGAGATCTTCTTAAACCTTTTGTAGAAGCATGCCGGGACGCCGGCCTAAAAATAGGCTTTTATTATTCGTTAATAGACTGGCACCATCCCGATTTTACGATCGACGGTACACATGCCTTGCGTAATGATCAAGAGGCCAGGGCATCGAACAGCAAGCGCGATATGAATAAATACCGCCAGTTTATGAAAGATCAGGTACGTGAGCTGCTAACAGACTATGGAAAGATTGATCTATTATTCTACGATTTTTCTTACCCGGGAGAAGACGGTAAAGGACATGAGGATTGGGATAGCGAGGGTTTGTTGAAGTTAACACGCGAATTGCAACCAGAGATTATCGTGAACGATCGACTGGATCTGAACGATGGGGCCTGGGGTTGGGACTACCGAACACCGGAACAATTTATGCCGAATAAATGGCCGGAAGAAAATGGCCAGAAAGTAGCTTGGGAAACCTGTCAGACTTTTTCGGGCTCGTGGGGTTACCATCGCGACGAAAACACCTGGAAAAGTACCAATCAATTGATAGCGATGTTAATTGAAGTGGTAAGTAAAGGAGGAAATCTTCTATTAAATGTAGGACCTACGGCAAGAGGGCATTTTGACGATAGGGCGACCGATCGTTTGGAAGGCATGGGGAACTGGATGAAGGTTAATAGTCGGGCAATCTACGGATGTACTGCGGCTCCTGAAGAATTCCAGAAACCCGACAATTGTTTTTTGACCTATAACGCTGAAACAAAAAGGCTATATGTACATGTATTGCAATGGCCGTTTAAAACACTATATCTTCCCGGGTTTAAAGATAAAGTGAAATACGCGCAGTTTTTACATGACGGGTCAGAGATAAAATATACAGCCCGCACCGAGCCAGGTTCACACATGACTATTACCGCTGGAGCCGACGACCTGATTGTGGAGTTACCTGTTGTTAAGCCCAATGTCGAAATTCCGGTTATTGAATTGATTCTGAAATAAAAGCTGAAGAGTCTTCCCATATTACCGCAATCCTCATCTGTTAACGCTTCAGGTAGATCATGCCCTTTAGATTGTGCTGCCACAATAATTAGTGCCGTATTTATAATATGTAGGAAAAATGGTGTATCGATTGAACCTGCCAAAAACAGTTTTTTTTGCAGTAGTATCTATGCCGCAGCAGAATTTTTTATAAAACCTAGTAAAAGCTTTTATACCTTTGATGAGCGGATTTATATATGCACAAAAGAAGAATATATTTCCGCCACAATTATAAGCGGTATAAAAGCGTAAAGATAGCACCGGTTAGAGACCAATCTTTAGGTATCAAAAAATTAGCTGTTTAAATTGAAGTGTAATCTCTTTGATAGGAGAAACGCCGCCATACATGAGGCTATATGGGTCTATTCCGAAGATCATAAAAGGCTTTTTTTGCACGGATACGAGAAAAATGAATTTGCTATTGAAATATTTTAAGCGTGCAAGGCAGGGATGTTTGTTGCACAATACGTTCTTTTTCAGGATGATCGATTAGCTTTAGGATGGTTTCGGCAGCTTGTTGGCCAATTTTATAAGGCTGTTCCTGCATAGAAGCAAGCGGCGGATTTTCAATTTTTTCAAAGAGTGGAAGCGCCCCGTAGCCTATCAATTCGATAGATTTGGCCATGGAAGAATATTCAGTGCGGATACATTTCATGACATCAAGCATCATGTAGTCTTTGAAGCAGAGAATGGCCGTTGGAGGAGCTGGATGTTGCATGAGTTTTCGAACGGCTTTATGCGTGCTTTCCGTACTTAAGTTCGTTTCGTCGACTAGAGTGGGATCAAACTTAAGACCGTTTTGTATCAAACCATCGCGGTAACCCACAAAACGTTGTTTGCTGGTACTCCAATAAGATGGTCCATTGATAAATGCTATACGTTTATGGCCCCTAGATAGGAGAAAAGAAACTGCTTTTATGGAAGCATCGTACACATTGCTGACAATATAATTACAGTTGATGTCGATCGGTTTCCGGGCGAAATATATAACCGGGATTCCAGCTTGTTCCAGTTTTCGGAGATGGCTGATATCCTGTGTCTCTTTTGAAACCGATATAAGGAGACCGTCAATACGGCTACTTTGCATCAGCGACACCAATTGCTTTTCCCGCTGTAAACTTTCATGATTTTGACCGATAATAACATGATACCCTTTTGCTGAAGCATAGTCGTCAAACCCGTTTACCGCCAAGGTATAAAAATGGTCCATCAAGCTGGGCAGAATGATACCTAGTGTGAATGTTTTTCGTTGTTTAAAGTGTATAGCGGCCTGATTGGGAACATAATTTAGCTGCTTCGCCAGTTTCTTGACACGATCTTTGGTTACTTCTCCGATACGGGGATGATCATTTAATGCTTTAGAAACAGTAGATACGGAAAGGCGGAGCTGTTTTGCCATATCCTTAAGTGTAATCACTTGGTTTGACATCCTGCTAAGTTACGTATATTTCCTCTATTAAATAAATATTCAATGGCAGAGGAGAGACCAATAAGTCACTTTTATATGCGACGCGATTATATTGCATATAAAAGTGATCTATCTAAATTTAAAGAAGATTAATACAATGAAATAAACCTTAAATTGATATAACCGTAAATGATGAAGCACTTACAAATAATGAAGAAGCAAATCAAAACCAACTGGATAAAATCGTTGATAAGTTTATGTTTTTGCATCAGTTTATCGCTACAGAATGCTTATGCACAAAAGACAAATTGGGAAAAAGTAAAGATTTTGGTTTATACAAAAAATGGCGAAGGCTATGTACATGACAACATTGGTAGTTCCGTGAAAGCTATACAGGAATTAGGACAAACGCATGGCTTTGAAGTAACGGTAAGTGAAGACCCGGCTTTATTTAACGATGACGAACTAAAACAGTATGACGCATTGGTGTTTTCCAATACAAATAATGACGTTTTTGACACGGATGAACAGCGTGTTGCACTTATGCGTTATATACAGGCCGGAGGAGGGTTCGTCGGGCTGCATTCGGCGTCTGGAACCGAGCGGAACTGGAAATGGTTTAAACAGCTTTTAGGTGCTACTTTTTATTGGCATGACAAAAACCAACCTTTTACCGTGAATATTGTAGACAGTAGCCACCTTTCTGTTGCCCACTTGCCTCAAAAATGGGAAAGATCCGGAGGAGATGAATTTTATTATTTGAAAGAAATGAACGTAAACTTGCATGTGATTGCCGTGAATGATGCTACTACATTGGAAGGTGATAATGATAAGCGGCTGGATACCTTCGGTGACGTTTTTCCCTCGGTATGGTGTCAGAAGTTTGATGGCGGGCGGTCATGGTATACTTCTCTAGGTCATAATAAGGAAGACTATGAAAAGGAAGATCTTCGAACGCATATACTGGGCGGAATCTCCTGGGTTATTGGCAAGCAGAAGGGGCGGGATTATGGTAAAGCTTACGCAAAAAGCCCCCAAGATGAAGTAAAACAAACAAAGTACTAGTTAATATTACCAAATTATAAGATACTATTTTAATTATGAGCAAGATGAAAGAACAATTAGATAGACGGGGTTTTATAAAACAGACAGCCATTGGATCAGCAACCGTGTTGGCGGGTATTGCTTTCCCAAGCATTGTACCTGCATCTGTATTCGGTAAAAATGCCCCTAGCAATCGCATTAATATTGGGCAGATCGGTTTCGGTCGTATCGGGATGACACATGATTTACCCGAGGTGATCAAGCATGAATACGCACATGTAATGGCGGTAGCCGATCTGGATAAGAATCGTTTAGCGCAAGGAAAAGCGTGGCTTGAAAAGCGTTATGCCGAAAAAACCGGAAAATCAAATTATATTGATGTCAAAACTTATGACGACTATCATGACCTTCTGGCGAATAAAGAAATTGATGCCGTGATCATTAGTACGCCCGATCACTGGCATGCACAACCAGCTATGGAAGCCGCATTTGCGGGTAAACATATTTATCTCCAAAAACCAACGTCATTAACCATTCGGGAAGGGCGTACCATGGCAGATGCGGTAAAAAAAACCGGTGTGGTGTTTCAGTTAGGCAGCCAACAGCGTTCTACCAGTCCTTGGCCCCAGTTTAAACGAGCTTGTGAATTGGTGCGTAACGGGCGCATCGGTGAATTAAAAAAAGTGATTATCGGACTTCCAGGTGACCCCGCTGGAGGTCGTGCTGAAGAGATGCCGGTACCCGGTGGTTTTAACTATGATATGTGGTTAGGCTCAACGCCGGAAGTGTATTATACGAAAGATCGGGTACACTCTCCGGAGGAGATCAACGGCGAACGTCCGGGATGGCTGCGCTGTGAACAGTTTGGCGCAGGTATGATCACCGGCTGGGGTTCGCATCATATTGACATTGCACATTGGGGAATGGGAACAGAACTTTCGGGCCCGCTGGCCGTAGAAGGCCGGGCTAGTTTCCCTACCGAAGGGCTTTGGGATGTACATGGAGATTTCCAAGTACGTGCATGGTATCCAAATGACGTCATCATGGAAATCAGCGGTACCAACCCTAATGGTGTACGCTTTGAAGGAACTGAGGGGTGGATATTCGTATCAAGAGGTAATGTAGGTATGACCGCTTCAGATCCCGTAGCCGCTGGCGACGCAGATGAGAATGATGCTTTTAAAGCAAGCGATAAAAAAATACTTACCTCTGTCATTGAACCAAACGAAATTCATTTATATGATAGTCCGGAGCAACACACCAATTGGCTGGAATGCATCCGGGACGGAAAAGAAAATATCAGTCCGGTTGAAGTTGCCCATCGTTCCGGTTCTGCATGCTTGGTAGCACATACCGCAATGAAACTGGGGAAAAAGTTAAAGTGGGACGCAGAAAAGGAACAATTTGATGATGATGAAGCAAATAAGACCTTGTCTAGACCTCAGCGATTTCCTTATGGAACAGAACATGTGAAAGCCTGATAAAATTTGGCCGTCGGCCATTTACTAAATTTATTATAGCCCTCATATCAGCTAAGCATAGAACGATCTGATATGGGGGCTTTACGTATTATTGCGAAGCATCTCATCGTATTTATCGGCTTGTTGAGCGTGCACTAAATCAGTGCGTAATAAAAGTCATTGAGACAAATTGGCGAATTTTTGATATAAAAAGTTGTTTTTTCATATTGCTAAATCGTTTTCTTTGCTTGCTATAACGTTTAACCCTAAATAACCTCGTATATGACCTAGTTTGCTAAAACGATTTTGTTTATTAAACTAATAGCCAGCGAGCTAATTATTTGAAACCGATAGACTGATGTAATTTATGATAAGAACTAATTATGACCATGGATGGCGTCTGCGTTATAAATGGCTTAACGCATGGAAGCAATCCCTCAACGCCAGTAACAAAAAGTTAATGGCATGCTTATGTTTATTTTTTATTAGCCAAATGGATGCCATTTACGCTAATTCTCTACTAACAACTAGCCACGGGCAGCAAACCTCATCAAAACAACAACGCGAAATTACTGGAACAATAGTAGATGAGTCTGACATACCCTTACCAGGTGTTAGTATTAAAGAACAGGGAACAAACAATGGTACCTCTACTGACGAGAATGGTGTCTTTCGCTTAATGCTACAGGAACATCAGGTGATTGAGGTGTCTTTTATTGGTTATGTTTCCCAAACTATCACAATAGGAGATGATGAGCAAATACGGGTAATGTTAAAGCCTGATGCCCAATCATTGGAAGAGGTCGTGGTTACCGGCTTCGGTTTATCGCAAAAGAAGGCTTCGGTAACCGGGGCAATTTCCACGATCGGTTCAAAAGATATCGCACGTTCTTCGGCTCCCAATGTTTCGGGGGCTTTGGTTGGTAAGATCCCGGGTTTAAACACCCGACAGACAGACGGACGACCGGGAGGAACTACCCAGATTCGAATCCGTAATATGGGAAATCCCCTTTATGTGATCGATGGTATTCAATCGGATGGCGGGCAGTTCAACAATCTGGACTTTAATGATATTGAATCGATTTCGGTGCTGAAAGATGCGTCAGCATCTATCTACGGGGTAAGGGCTGCCAATGGTGTGATTGTAGTGACCACAAAAAGGGGGGCTAATAACTCGAAAAATACGGTTTCTGTTAATAGCTATTTTGGTATGCAGGACAATTTCCGTTTCGTAGACCCAGCGGATGCCAAAACCTATGTACATAATTTTGTACAGGGGGAAACGTTGCGTGGTACGGATAGATTGTACCCGCGTGAAGAATACGATAGGTGGATGGCCGGTACAGAGACCGCTTATCAGGGGTTTAACTGGCTAGATTATATCTGGGAAAGCGCGCCGCAATATTACCTGAATGCTAATTTCAGCGGAGGAACAGATAAATCGAATTATTACGTCTCTGTTGGTCGCTTGCAACAGGACGCCACCATCAAAAATTATGGAGGTTTCGAACGTACCAATCTCCAAATGAATCTGGATAGCAAAATCAACGACCGCTTGAAGGTAGGTTTTCGTATGAACGGACGCTTGGAGGAGCGGGTCAACCCCGGTGTTCCGGGAGGGGACGACTACTGGTTGCCGCGATTTGCAGTCCTCCGGAATCTACCTACGCGTAGACCTTACGCCAATGATAATCCGTTATATCCGCAACGCCCGGGTGACGACCCACAGACCAATTTTGCCGTACTGAACTATGATCTTTCGGGTAAAATGACGGAAACCTGGCGGACGATCCAGTTGCAGGCCAATGCGGAATATGAAATTATGGACGGACTTAGTGCTAAATTGTTAGGAGGCTATTATTATGGCAACCGTAAATATGATAACCAGGAATATACCTATCAACTCTATCGTTATGATCCGGATACCGACACCTATCCAGTGGACTATTCGATGGACGACCCCTACCGGGAAAGGGTTTATGGGCAGGTGGAAGAGGTTACTTCCAATGTGCAACTGGACTATAAGAAAACTTTTGGTGGCCATAACATTAATGGTATTGTGGGGTTTGAAACCATACAGCGCAGTGATCCAGAAGGTCAGATCGTCAGTAGGCCTGCAGCCAACAATTTGGGATTAATTTTTACCGATGATTTTCGGTCCTTTAACGACCGAGGGAATAATACGCAGGCGCGCATGGGCGTCTTAGGGCGTTTCAATTACGATTATGAAGGTAAATACCTCTTGGAACTATCTGGCCGATACGATGGTTCCTGGAAGTATCCTCCGGGTCAGCGTTGGGGCTTCTTTCCTTCAGCCTCTGCGGGATGGCGCATTTCTGAAGAGAATTTCTGGAAAGGTCACGCGATTCACGATATTATCAATAATCTGAAAATCAGAGGATCCTATGGTAGTGTCGGAAACGACGATGTTGACGGTTATGGCCCTTTTGATTTTCTCGCAGGATACAATTACAGGGATAACGCGGGGGCTTCAGTAATTGATGGTCAATATGTGATCGGTTCTCGCCCGAGAGGATTACCAGTAACAACCCTTTCCTGGACCCGTTCTAATATCTTAGACGTCGGTTTTGAACTGGAGACCTTAAAAAGTCGACTGATGGCTACATTCTCCTACTTTAATCGATTGACAACAGGTTTGCCGGCTGCGCGTTATGACATTCAGCTACCTTCGGAGCTTGGCTTTGGTTTGCCCAATGAAAACCTGAACTCAAACGTAGTCAGAGGGGTCGATGGAATGGTACGATGGGCCGATAACATCAATGAGTTTAACTATAGTGTCGGCGGTAACTTCAGTTACGCACGCTTTTACGATTGGGAACAATACGATAATAGAAGGAGTAACTCCTGGGAAATGTATCGAAATAGCATTTACAAACGTTTCGGACACCTGAACTGGGGCTATGAAGCGATCGGACAATTCCAAAGTTGGGAGGAAATCGAGACTTATCCGATTGATAATGACAGACAGGGAAATACGACACTGATGCCTGGTGATATTAAATACCGAGATATCAATGGTGACGGCGTAATTAATGAACTAGACGAACGACCAATTGGTTATCGGCAGGATGCTACGCCTATTTTGAACTTTGGATTAAACTTTGCCTTTAGCTATAAAGGATTTGATTTAGCCTTTGATTTCACGGGCAGTGCTTTTTCGTCTTGGTACCAACGACACGAACAGGCCGTGCCTTTCCAAAACAATGGAAACAATCCGAAATTTATTTTTGATGATGCTTGGCATCTAGCCGATGTTTGGGATGCGAATAGCGAATTGATCCCCGGTAAATTTCCTGTAGCACGGCTAAACCAACAAGATCATAGTAATTATTGGGGGAGTACGTTCTGGAAGCATAATGTGAGGTATGTGAAATTACGTAATCTGGAGTTCGGCTATAACCTGCCGAAGACTTGGCTGAGTAAAGCAAAAATTTCTGGTGTACGGGTCTACATGATGGGGCAGAACCTATTTGCGCTCACCAATGTGCAAGGTGTTGACCCAGAACAAGAGTCGGAGAACGGCTTGGGCTACCCTACCATGCGCATGTATAATTTTGGTTTAAACCTTCAATTCTAACACATGAATAAGCGATTTTTTTATATAGCGGTATTTGCTGGAACCTTGCTGACCAGCTCTTGTAAAAATTTTCTCGATCAAGAACCGGATACGATCTTAACAAACGATCAGGTTTTTGGTGATCCTAATTTAGTTCGGTCGGCACTTGCCGATTTCTATGATAGAATCAGCTGGGGGCAACGGCCGGGAGGTGGGCAGTATGATTATACGGTTTTAGATGAAGCGATTAAGTATGATTTCGACCAATTCAATAGTTTCGATCGTAACCGTTGGCGCGTTTACGATTATGGACTCATCCGTAGCTTTAATCAGTTCTTACAGGGATTGAACGAAACAGATGCGCTTACAGAAACAGAAAAAGCGCCCTTGATTGGAGAGGTAAAGTTATTACGGGCTTGGTGCTATTTCAATACCTGTAGAACGCTGGGCGGTATGCCTATTGTGGGCGATGAGGTTTTTGATTACGTGCCTGGCGCAGACATTACCGCTTTGCAATATCCGAGAGCAACGGAAGCGGAAATGTACGATTATATCATTAGTGAGTGCCAGGCAAGCGCCGAGTTGATGAGTGATCAAAAAAACACTAATAATGCGCGGGCGAATAAGTGGACGGCGAAAATGCTAGCTGCCCGGGCTGCATTATATGCTGCATCCTTAGCAAAATACAATAACCTGATGGCGTCGCCTATACAGACATCGGGTAGAGAAGTGGGGATTGAAGCTGCGAGGGCCACTGGTTATTACGAGACTGCGCTTGCTGCAGCCACAGAAGTTGTTGAGCAAAGTCCGTATGAACTACAGGATCGGCGGCCCGAAGATAAGGCGCTTAATTTCTATGAAGCCGTATGTATCAAAGAAGCGAATACCGAAGTCATCTGGGCACGCGACTATATCTTTCCCGGACAAACGCATGGTTTTACGGGAGGTAATCTCCCGACATCGATGGCGCAGGACGCGAATACCAGTTACTTATCTTTACTGTTGAATCTCGTGGAGGAGTTTGAACCGATTAATACTTCTACGCCCGGTCAAGGTAGTAAATTTGACGTGGGAAGTTTTGGCGGTACACCGCAATTTTTTGAAACTGCAACCGAGTTGTTCGAAGAAAGGGACCCTCGTCTAGGGGGCACTGTACTATATCCGGGCTCCACATTTGCCGGTACTGAAGTGGTTTATCAGGCGGGTCAACTGAATAGGCAGGGTGGTGCTTGGGTTAGACGCGAAGGTGGTGCCAATAGTAATGCAAATGGCCAGTTGTTGACTTCTGAAAATGGACCGATTTACAGTTCTTCTTTGCGGTTAATTAATAAAACAGGTTTTGGTATCCGTAAATTTCTTGATGAAACGCCTGCTGCAGGAACACAAGGGAGGGGGTCGGAAATGTGGGAACCTCGTTTTCGCATAGCAGAGGCTTACCTGATCGCGGCAGAAGCTGCCTTTGAATTAAATGGCGGTAATAACGCGGTGGCATTGGCCAATATCAATGCAGTACGCACCCGTGCCGGGGTACAGCCCTTGCAATCGCTCACTTTCGAAAATATTGTGCACGAAAGGCGTGTCGAATTTGCCTTTGAGGATCATCGCTACTGGGACATGCTACGTTGGCGCCGCGCCCACACCACTTGGAACGGGAACTCCAGCAATGAGCATGCTACCCGAAGAGGATTGTGGCCCTACCGCGTAGTGGCGGCCGGTGATCCGAACGATGGTAAATGGGCTTTCGAGGTGCGGAGTATGGATTTTATTTACCCTAACCCCTTGTATTTCGAGCTTCGTCACTATTACAGTGAACTGGATAATGGTTGGCTGAATAATAATCCAAAACTAGTGAGAAATCCTTATCAATAGTATAAGTTTAACAGGTACGAATATGAAAAATTATTGGATATATTGTTTATTGATCTTGGTGGCAACAATCACAGGTTGCGGGAAGGATAATTATGATGAACCGACGTCAACGCTGACAGGACGTATCGTTTACCAAGGGCAACCCTTGCAATTAAAAGGTAGTAATCAAAGCGTTCGGTTGCAATTGTTTCAGGATGGTTATGACTTCAGAACGCCATTTGATATCTTCGTTACACAAGACGGAAGTTTCTCCGCTACACTTTTCGATGGGCACTATAAAATTGTGACGCGCGATGGTAACGGCCCTTGGGTGAACAGTCGGGATACCACTGAGGTGGAGCTTAGAGGAAATGCAACATTGGACTTTGAGGTCACGCCATACTTTACAATTTCTGATGCATCTATTGCACTCGATGAAAATGTGATGCAAACATCCTTTACTGTCAATCAAATTGTGGAAGATGCTACAATTGATCGGGTGATGTTGTTGTTGAATACCACAACTTTTGTAGACGAAGTAGCAAATGTCATGCGGAGTGAATTCCCGGGCGATGATTTTACACCCGGCCAAGTAACTTTAGATGTCGATTTCTCTGAAGAAACAGAAGCCGTGAATGCCCGTGCACTCTTCGGGCGTATCTGCGTTTGGCCGAGCGGTGCCGACCAGGGAATCTTCTCACCGGTTGTTCGTTTGAAATAAACGTAGTTATAAGGCCCATCGCCAAAAATAAATCGGCTGCAGGTAACCGCTATCTGTAGCCGACTATAAAAGTACTTAGCTTGTCTACTAAGATTGAAGTGCTATACCTTGATACAAAACGTTGAGCTTTTGATACAAATCAACATATCTTTTCCTTAAATTATTCCCTTACTTTGAATCATTAAGCTTTTTGTTAAGCAACTAACTATTTTTTATTAAACCTTTAAGCAGTTAAAATATGATTGAGTTCACTTTTTTCTGAATTTCGTTTGGATTGCTAATACCTTTTAGCTGTATGTTTTTAGGTGAGATGTGCCTAAATAATAACTAAAATGAGAGTGTAAACCTAAAATGCTGTATGATTATGATTAAATTAAAACCCATCTTTAGATGCTTTACGGGGAGGTGTTTTGCTTTGGGATTGTTGGTCTTATTGGGGCTAATGATTGGCAATACCGCTAGTTACGCGGGAAACTATCTGATGCAAGATGGTCCAATTACAGGAACGGTTAAGGATGCCGAAGGTAATCCTTTACCGGGAGTATCGGTGGCCGTTAAAGATTCGCCCACACGGGGCACCGGGACGGATGAGGAGGGGAAATTCCAATTGGAAGTTACTGAAGATAATATTGTTCTCGTGGTTAGTTACATTGGCTACGTCAGCCAAGAAGTAAATGTAACGGCTAACAATAGAGTTTTGGATATTATACTTCAAAATGATGAAGCAAAACTGGATGAAGTCGTTGTGGTAGGATATGGTCAACAGAAAAAGTCTTCACTTACCGGGGCGATATCCGGTGTGACCAGTGAAGATATTGAGATGGTCAGGGCACCTACAGTAAGTGGTGCTTTGGCAGGGAAAATACCGGGTTTGTCTTTTCGTATGCCTGACGGTAGACCAGGGGCCGGCGCAAATATTTCCATCCGTAATATGGGGAATCCGCTGTACGTGATTGACGGCATTCAGCAGGATGCGGGGCAATTCAACAATTTAGCACCTAATGACATTGAAAGTATTACGGTATTAAAAGATGCTTCTGCAGCTATTTATGGGGTGCAGGCAGCTAATGGGGTCGTGCTGGTAACCACCAAACGGGGAAAGGCCGGGAGTCGCAATACCATTAACTTAGATACCTATTACGGTTGGCAGGATTGGACCCGCTTCCCGAAAGGGGTGAGCGCCTACGATTGGATGTTGGGACGTGCTGACGCTGAAATGAATGCGGTAAATCCGGAGACAGGGGTTACACCTGAAGAAATCGAACGTTGGCGTGTGGGAACGGAACCCGGTTATCAAAGTTTTGATTGGTACGATTACATTATCTCGGGAAAAGCGCCGCAAAGTTCGGTGAACTTGAACGCTACGGGTGGTTCGGATAAGATCAATTATTACCTTTCCTTAACGCGCTTGGATCAGGATGCGGTGTTTGGCGATGGTGAGTTTAACTTTAATCGTACAAACCTTCAAAGTAACGTTGATGCGCAGATTGCCGAACGTCTCAAAGTGGGCGTACAGATCAATGGTCGCATTGAAACGCGTGATAACCCTGGCGTTCCCGGAGGTGATGATTATTGGTTGCCGCGTTTTGCGCTGTTCAGAAATCGTCCAACCGAAAGGCCTTTTGCCAATGATAACCCTTTATACCCAGCACAGCTGAGTAATATCCAAACTAACTGGGCATTGTTGAATAAGGAGATCTCCGGCTATTGGCGGGAAGATTGGCGGGTCTTACAAACCAACTTTAATATCGACTATGATATTCCGGTTGAAGGGTTATCGGCAAAAGTTTTGTATTCTTATTTTTTGGCGGATCGCTTGGTTAATGGGCACGAATATACCTTTGATGTGTATACCTATCGACCAGGGACGGACACCTATGAAGCAACGGGCGGTAGCTCCAATCCTTATCGGGAACGTATTACACGAAAGAATTTTAACCAGGTTTTCCAGGCGCAGCTGAACTATAATAAGGTGTTCAATGATAAACATACACTCGGAGCAACACTGGTAGCTGAACGGATACAGCGGAGGGAAATAGAACAATTTGTACATACTGTACCGAAAACGGACATATTGCCTATCCTGCAATTCGCCGATATGGATCAATATGACGATTTGGATTTTGAACAGGCACGATTGGGTTATGTCGGTCGTTTTAATTACGACTTTGCAGGGAAATATTATGTGGAATTGGCTGGCCGATACGATGGATCCTGGCGGTTTGCGCCCGACAGACGTTGGGGCTTTTTCCCTTCTGTTTCCGCAGGATGGCGGATTACCGAGGAACCCTTTCTTAAGAATTTAAACAGCCAGGTATTAAGCGATCTTAAATTCCGTGCGTCCTACGGACAGATGGGCGACGATAATATTAATTGGGGTATCAATGATGAAAATGATCCGAGATGGTTGGGCGATTACGCGTATTTACCCGGCTATAGTTATGGTACCTCTACGGTGATTATTGATGGACAGGTAGTACGGGGTATCAGAGATAGAGGTGTGCCTATCAACACCATTTCCTGGTTTACAACTACTACACTTGACATTGGAGCAGACTTTTCTTTGTGGAATGGAAAAATTAGCGGATCTATCGATTATTTCAGAAGAAAACGTACCGGTTTACGAGGTACACGATGGGATATATTGGTGCCCGCGGAAATAGGTTACGATTTACCGGAAGCGAATGTGGAAAGTGATGCGCAGGTGGGTTTCGATGGATCGATCTTTTATAATGGCAGTTCCGGAGAATTCAATTATCGTATTGGAGCTAACGCGATGTACGGTAGAACCCGTTTCTTACAGTCTTACTTACCACGCTTCGCAAATTCTTGGGACCATTACCGAAATTCCCTAGAGGATCGTTGGAGGGATATTTTCTGGGGTTACCAAGTGGTAGGACAGTTTCAATCGCAGGAAGAGATTAATAACTATCCGGTAAACATTGATGGAGAAGGTAACCGTACTTTATTACCGGGCGACTTTATTTATGAAGATGTTAATGGCGATGGTGTCATCGATGAATATGACGAGCGGCCTATAGGTTATCCCGCGGGACAGCTACCTTTGTTAACTTTTGGTTTGAATCTTTCTGCCAATTATAAGGGCTTTGATCTCAGTGCCGATTTTTCCGGGGGTGGCTTCTACTCTTACAATCAAAACTGGGAAATGCGCTGGCCTTATCAAAACACAGGAAATTTATTAGAAGCGATGTATAACGATCGTTGGCGCCGGGAGGATCCTTTTGATGTGAACAGTCCATGGATACCGGGAGAAAATCCGCCCTTGAGGTTCAATCAGGGACAACACAGCAATTACAGTGAAAATTCAGACTGGTGGCTGCATAACGTGCGCTATATCCGCTTGCGGACTCTGGAAGTAGGCTATTCCTTACCCAAAGCGTGGATCGAAAAGGCGCGGATTCAACGATTGCGTGTATTCTTTAATACCTATAACTTATTTTCCATAGATAACCTAAAGAGCATAGGGATCGACCCGGAAATTCAGGATGATAATGGCCTGCAGTATCCGCAGAATAAATTCTTCAATATTGGAGCTAATATTTCATTCTAGTATTAATTGTTAAGAGAAAGAAACCATGAAAAAATACAGCTATATATTTTTCCTGTTACTCACAGTGTTCTCCTGCCAAAAGGACAGCGATTTTCTTACAAGGCGGCCGACAGATCTTTTAGAATACGAAGAGGTGTGGACAGATGAACGATTAGCATTGGCTGCAGTAGCCGATCTGTATGATCGCATACCAGACTATCAAACCGTTGAATCATGGGCGCGATTCACCAATTTCGATGAAGCCTTTGCGTCAAATTTTGGTGATTACTTCCGGCATAAGAATCAACAGTACGATTACAATGACAATATTTTGGATTTTTGGGGAACAGATAACGAGTCTCAATACTGGCAAGATGCCTACAGCTTTATTCGAGACATTAATCTCTTTATAAGATCGGGTGAAGAAACAGACCAAATGCAAACCAACGAAAATGAAATTGCTTTGAAAAACCGCTTTATGGCGGAAGCAAAGTTTATTCGGGCAATAGCTTACTTTGAATTGGTAAAGCGCGTCGGTGGTGTGCCCATCGTGTTAGAACCACTTGAATATGACGACAGTGGTGATCCTTCATATCTGCAACAACCTCGGTTGAAGGAACATGAAGTCTATGATTTTGTAATTGCGGAGCTAGAAGCGATCTTTGACGATTTGCCAGACGAGGCAAATACCAAATCACGTGCCACACAGGCAGCAGCATTGGCTTTGGAAGCGCGGGCTGCAGTGTATGCAGCCTCGATTGCCAAATACGGCGTCAATACACCACAGGTAAGTTTGCCGGGAGAAGAAGTGGGCATCTCTGCCGGTCAGGCAAACGATTATTACCAAAAGGCACTAAGTGCTGCAGAGCGTATCATCAATAGCGGGACATATGCCCTTTACGAGCGGAATGCGCAGGATCTTTCGGCCAATTTTGCCGACTTGTTTTTGGATAAAAGCGCCAATCCGGAGGTGATCTTTGTTAAGGATTTTAAATTACAGAGCGGAAAAGTGCATGGCTTTACCCTAGCGAATCAACCGCGCTCCCTATCTGAAGAGGTAGAAGGTGGTCGAATAAATCCCTCCCTAAATTTGGTGCAATCTTTTGAATTACTAGATAATACTTATGCACCTCTTGCCATTCAGTCAGGTGGCGGCGATTTCCTTTATTATGATAATCCTGAAGATTTATTTGCCAATAGGGATGCCCGTTTGGCGGGTACAGTAATGATTCCGGGATCTACTTTTAAGGGGGAATCGGTAGATATCTGGGCGGGATATATGTTGGGTAACGGTAATATCGTAACATCCAGTGATCCGGGAGGCAGAGGGCAACTACCCGGCCAAAGCGCGAGCCAACAGGTGGTCGGTTTCGATGGGCCAATCGACGGTTTTGAATGGACTGCACAGACCGGGTTTTATCTACGGAAATATGTTGATCCTACTCCAGGTGCAGGGCAGATCGGTACCCAAAGTGAGGTGTGGTGGATCCGTTTCCGCTATGGGGAAGTATTACTGAACGCGGCTGAAGCGGCCTTTGAACTGGGCGATGCGGCAAAAGCGGCTGGTTATATGAATCAAGTGAGAAGAAGGGCTGGTTTTGAGACGCCACTCACGCCTGCGCAACTTAGTTTTGATCGCTTGGTACATGAACGTAAAGTTGAATTGGCGTTTGAAGGGCACCAGCTATGGGATATGAAACGCTGGCGTTTGGCTCACCTGGTATGGAACGGTGCCAATCATGCACTGACAGCAAACATTGGCAGAGCAGCTGAACCGAGCACACGCCCTTTCGGTGTGTGGCCGTATCAAATTTATGATCCGGGAAATGAAAACGACGGTAAATGGGTGTTCCGACAAATTATCCCGCGTGAGGTGACCAACCCAGATCGTTTCCGCTTGGGAAATTATTATTCGTTTATCAGTGATGATATCAGAAATCGTAATCCACTGATTGTCCGAAATCCTAATCAATAATTCATCAAACAATACTAGTCATGAAGAAAATCATTATATATAGCGTCGTACTTTTTACCTTACTGCTACACGCATGTGAAAAGGATAATTACGATGCGCCTCAATCCGAATTGACCGGGATAATCAGCTATCAGGGAGAAGCTATCCCGGTAAGTTACAACGATGTGATTTTTGAACTTTTTGAGCCGGGTTGGCAGTTGCGTGACCCGATCACCGTAACGGTGGATCAGGATGGATCCTATGCCGCATTGTTATTTGATGCGGATTACAAAGCCTTATTTCAGGCTAATCAAGGTCCCTTTCTAGCACCAAGTGATAGCATAAATATTACCGTTCGTGGAAATACGACCTTCGATATCGAAGTGCTTCCATACTATATGCTCCGAAATCCCAATCTATCCGTAAATGGGCGAGAACTAAATGCCACCTTGAATGTCGAACAGGTTATTACCGATGACCGCGCACGGGATATCGAACATATCACACTCTATGTAGGGAAAACCCTATTTACGGATACGCGAACAGCTGTTGCGCATGAGGAGCTGAGCGGTAGTGAAATCGAATCGCTTGATAATGTTTCTCTTCAAGTTACTGTACCATCGCTCACGCCTGAGCAAAATTATATTTTTGCACGGGTCGGACTTAAAATAGCAGGCGTAGAAGATATGATCTTTACACCAGTACAACGTTTGGAATTGTAATCGTTTAATTTTTAATATGACGTTAAAGCAATATATACCCTATGTGACAGGCTTGTTTTTTATTACGGCCTGCAACAACAAAACAACGGAAACGATAAGCAGTGTTGAACGGCCCGATACGACAACAGTCAATCAACATTATGTGTCTAATAGGAAACCGTTACAAGCGCTAAACTTCGTCAAGCTACCTGTGGGAAGTATCAAACCCCAAGGCTGGTTACTTAAATATTTGGAGCTGCAGCGTGAGGGCTTATCTGGTCAGCTAGGAGAGATAAGTGCCTGGCTTGCTAAGGAGAATAACGCTTGGTTGAGTAAAGACGGTAGTGGTGATCATGGCTGGGAGGAAGTGCCTTATTGGCTGAAAGGATATGCCAATTTAGGCTATATTCTGGAAGATAAAGCAATAATAGAAGAAGCAAAAGTATGGTTAGACGCTGCTATCGAGAGTCAACGGGAAGACGGCTACTTCGGCCCGATGGTTATAAAAGAAGGAAAGCCTGATCTTTGGGGGAACATGATTATGCTTTGGTGCTTACAATCTTATTATGAGCACAGTCAGGATGAAAGGGTTTTGACCTTGATGGAAAAATATTTTGATTGGCAGTATAAATTACCAGACGAACAATTGCTGAAAGATTATTGGGAGAATAGTAGAGGGGGAGACAATCTGTATAGCATTTATTGGTTGTATAACCGCACAAAAGGTAAGGATTGGTTGCTTGACCTGGCGCATAAGATCCATAAGAATACAGCTGATTGGCGACAAAAAGATAATCTCCCGAATTGGCATAACGTGAATATTGCCCAGTGTTTTAGAGAGCCTGCCACCTACTTCCTGCAAACGGGTAACCCGGCAGATGTAGACGCAACTTATCATAATTTCCATTTAATCCGCGAACGTTACGGAAATGTACCGGGCGGAATGTTCGGTGCCGATGAAAATGCCAGGGAAGGGTATACTGATCCAAGGCAAGGCGTTGAAACCTGCGGCATGGTTGAACAGATGGCTTCTAATGAAATACTTATGGGAATTACAGGCGACCCGTTTTGGGCTGACCATACGGAAGAAGTGGCTTTTAATACCTACCCCGCGGCAGTTATGCCCGACTTTAAAGCGCTGCGTTATATCACCAGTCCGAATATGGCCATCAGCGATAGCAAAAACCATCACCCGGGTATCGATAATAACGGCCCTTTTCTGATGATGAACCCCTTTAGCTCCAGATGCTGTCAGCATAACCATACGCAAGGCTGGCCGTACTATGCAGAGCATCTGTTTATGGCAACACCCGACAACGGCATTGCAGCCTTACTATATAGTGCTGCCGAGGTAACTGCAAAGGTTGCAGATGGAAAGGAAATACGTGTTGAAACGGTTAGTAACTATCCATTTGAGGATCAGATTGTCTTTAAGTTGCATACTGATGGGGGTGTACATTTTCCCTACTACCTACGTATCCCCGCTTGGTGCAATGAAGCGAAATTACAGCTAAACGGTGAAGAAATAAATGAACGTTTCGAGGCGGGGACTTATGCAAAAATTGAGCGGGAATGGCAAGATGGCGATGAGGTTGTGTTAACCTTACCGATGCAGCTACAGGTGACAAAATCAGAGCAGCATAAAAATAGCGTGAGTATTAATCGCGGCCCACTAACCTATTCCTTAAAAATTAAAGAGAATTATATTCAAAAAGACAGTAAAGCCTCAGCAATAGGCGATTCTAAATGGCAAGACACGGCTGATCCTGAAAAATGGCCATCTTTTGAAATTCATCCGGCATCTCCATGGAATTACGGGTTGATATATGATGGACAAAATCCGGAAGAAGTGTTTGAGCTTGTTGAAAAAGAATGGCCAAAAGACGACTTCCCCTTTACGCTCGAAAATGTTCCAATAAGTTTGAAAGCGAAAGGGAAACGTATTGCCGATTGGAAGATTGATCAATATGGCTTAACGGGGGTGCTTCCGCAAAGCCCCGTTGCTGTCGAAAATCAGGAAGAAGAAGCAATTGAATTGGTACCTATGGGAGCGGCTAGGTTAAGAGTGACAGCCTTTCCAACCGTAAATGAATAAATAGGGGCACCTAAAAAAACAGAGATGAAGATAAGACTGCCAGGCATTTCGCTTTTAACAAAATTGGTTTTGCCCTCTTTGCTCCACGTATGGATCCGGGCGCGCTCCGCTACCGCCTCCAAGGCCGTGTCTGCAACGGGCACAGAACCTGTCGGGGCTTCCGGCGCTTTTTTTGGATGCGCATAAAGCAAGCTTGTGGCGTGAGCAGCGCGAGCGCTACATTTGTGTGGCGTATCCAAAATGCTTAAAAGCAAAATGCCTGGCAAGACTGCTTTACATTTAACGTTTAACTTAAGATACGGATTTTACTAAAACAAATAAATAACAATGAAGAAACGACCGCTTTTTTATAGTTTATTACTGGGACTGGCCTTATTCGCAAATTGCAGTAGTAACCAGACAGATTCGTCGACCACTCAGGCAAACGAAAAATTAAGAGCACCTGCTTATCCCTTAATTACGCATGATCCTTATTTTAGCTTATGGTCTTTCGGCGACACGTTGAATGAGCAACAAACTAAGCATTGGACGGGAGCCGATCAAGCATTGATTGCACTTGCACAGGTAGATGGTGAGATCTATCAATTGGCAGGAAAACCGCTGTCTGTGATTGATGAGGTGGTGCCGACCGCTCAGAAGGAGTCATATAACGTTCAATATACCTACCAAGAGCCCGAACAAGGTTGGGAACAAGCAAACTTTTCCGATCAGTCCTGGAAACAAGGCAGTGCACCCTTCGGAGATGGTTCCGGAGATAACCCCGTAAAACCCGCATCTTTATACGATAAAGAGATTTGGTATCGAAGAACCTTTGATTTTTCCGAAACAGCAAGAGAAGACTTAAAGCTGTTGATCAGTCACGACGATGCTGTGGAAGTGTTTTTAAATGGTGAGTTGATCTACGAAGATGCGGAATTTATTTTAGATTATACACAAAAAGAAATTCCAGCTAATGGCCTACAAGCGTTGAAATCGGGAGAAAATGTATTAGCGGTACATTGTAGAAACGATCGTGGCGGAGCGTTTATCGATGTGGGCATTATCCACGAAAGAAAGTTAATTGAAACGCAGTTGGCTAAACAGCAGTCAGTTAATCTTACTGCTACGCAAACAGCATATACTTTTCAGGCTGGCGAAGTAGCGCTCGATCTAACCTTTACATCACCACTGTTGATGGATCAGCTCGAAGTATTGGCTAGACCTGCATCTTACGTTACCTTTAACGTAAAATCAGCAGATAATAAAGCGCATGATGTCAAGTTGTGGCTGGCTTTATCCGGTACCATAGGTACGGATAAACCGAACCAGGAAGTACAGACAGCCGTGGAAACGACCGACGGCTTGTTGATACAATCGGTTGGTACTACCGCGCAGCAATTACTAGGTAAAAAAGGTGACAATGTGCGCATCGATTGGGGTAAAGCTTACCTCGCGGTAGATGCAGAATCAGCTGTAAAACCTCTCCCTCATAAAATCAACGACTTGGTGGCGGCGATCGCTGATCAAGAAGGAACTTCAGCAAATGCTACGACAGGTAGTGCAGCCGATGTCATGATTGGCGTGGAAATGGATCTTGGTGACGTGTCTTCACCAACGTCATCGCACGTGACATTGGCATATGACGATGAATACTCCGTACAATACTTTGGTAAGAACCTTAGGCCGTGGTGGAATAGAGATGGAAAAAGTTCAGGTCCGGCAATGTTGAAGGCTGCGCAGGACGATTATTCCAGATTAATGGCCGATTGCAAAAAATTCGATGAGCAATTGTTTGCCGACGCTGAGAAAGCTGGTGGGAAAAAATACGCCGAATTGTGCGAATTGGCTTATCGACAAGCGATTGCGGCGCATAAAATGGTGGCAAATACGAATGGGGATCTTTTCTTTTTCTCGAAGGAGAATTTTTCAAACGGATCGATCGGTACGGTGGACATTACTTACCCTTCATCGCCTTTATTCTTGCTGTATAATACGGAGCTGGCAAAAGGTTTACTGCGTTTCATCTTTGAATATGCAGAAAGTGGGCGCTGGAAAAAACCATTTCCCGCACATGACGTAGGGACTTATCCCTTGGCTAATGGGCAAACCTATGGTGAAGATATGCCTGTGGAAGAAGCGGGAAATATGCTTATAGTAACTGCCGCGGTAGCGGTGCGGGATGGTAACGCTGATTTTGCTAATAAGCACTGGGAGACACTAACCACTTGGACAGATTATTTAAAGAAAGATGGTCTGGATCCGGCTAATCAGCTATGTACGGATGATTTTGCCGGACACTTGGCAAGAAACGCGAATCTTTCGATGAAAGCGATCATGGGCGTAGCCGCTTATGCGAAGTTGGCCGAAATGTTAGGCAAAGAAGAAGAAGCCAGGGAGAGCTTTGCAACCGCCAGAGATATGGCCAAACAATGGATGGAATTGGCAGATAATGGCGACCACTACACCTTGGCTTTCGGTCAACAAGATACATGGAGCCAGAAGTATAATTTGATCTGGGATAAGCTCTTAAAGCTCGATATCTTTCCTAAAGAAGTGGTGGAAAAGGAAATTGCTTATTATAAAACAAAACAGGAGACTTATGGGCTACCGCTGGATAGCAGGAAAACCTACACCAAATCAGATTGGGTATTGTGGACGGCAACGCTGGCTGACGATGCAGATTTCCAAACTTTTGTCGATCCCATATGGAAGTATGCCAATGAAACGTCCGATCGTGCTCCTATTAGCGATTGGCACGAAACCACTGATGCCAAGGTGATGAACTTCAGGGCAAGAGCTGTGGTGGGTGGATATTTTATCAAAATGCTGGAAAAAGATATGAACTAGTATACGGAAGATTTTCCATGATTGGTTAATTTTGGTTGGTTGACAGAGGCGGGCGTTTTACTCTACTTAGGAGATTTACGTTCCGCCTCTTGTCTTTTGTACAAAGTTAGCGAAGAAACCAAGTATGAGATAATATAAAGAAAGATTGAAACAAAGATTTACTTGATATAATAACATATTTGTTTTCTTTGAATAACCATTATAAAATGCAGCGTTAAGGTCATGGTGGAGTGGTTGAGTAGTGAAGTAGTTATATCGTTCGTGATAAAAATATTCATATACAAAAAATCGGTCTCAAAAGCTTCATTAAGAATTAATAAAACGGTCGATGGAAAAACAATCATATACAATAAAATGCAGCCTCAAAACTTTTGGATAGCACAGGCTAAGCTAAGTAATATCACAGCCTTTCAAAAAAGTTTTTCATTGGAAGTGTCTGTTGTCAATGGTAATGAAGCTTGCTAAAGCAGGTTAAGCTACGGGTTTATGAATAAAGTGCTTTATTTTAAAGGTATTCATGAGCCCCTCGGTTTTGGTTACTTTTTGCGGAAAACCTTCCCGTTAGGGAAAGCTTTAATACCTTTAGAAATAAAAAATTGATGAAACCTACATAAATTGCCATTCGCAAAAGGATATGAACAATTTATGTAAGCTTCATCTCCGCTTACAAACAAATTATTCGGATGAAAAAAGTAACAAACAAAATTTATAAAATAACAATAGCATGAAGTATCATTTTAACTTATACGTATTAGCATTTGCCGCTTTGGGGTGGAGCTTAATAAACTGTTCTTCGGGTACAAACACTCGGAATGATGAAGATATCGTAAAAAGCGAGACGGCAAGCGACAGAATACGGTGGACGCCGGAAGAGGCAAATGCCTGGTATGAAAAAGAGGAATGGCCTGTAGGGAGCAATTTTAGTCCGAGTTCCGCCATTAACCAGTTGGAGATGTGGCAAGCAGACACCTATGATACAGTTGCCATCGATCGGGAGTTAGCTTGGGCAGCCAACCTGGGATTTAACACCATGCGTGTGTATCTCCATGATTTGGTATATGAACAAGATAGCGCCGGCTTTTTAGATCGGATGGACAACTTCTTATCGATAGCTGAAAAACATCACATTAAACCACTTTTTGTTTTTTTTGATTCATGCTGGGATCCCTTTCCCAAATTAGGTAAGCAACGGGCTCCCAAGCCTTATGTGCATAATTCAGGATGGGTGCAAAGCCCAGGTCAGGAGGTGCTGACGGATAGTACGCAGTACCCCCGATTAGCCGCCTATGTAAAGGGTGTAGTGAAATATTTTGCTCAGGATGAACGCATACTTGGTTGGGATGTTTGGAACGAGCCGAACAATCCGAATACCAGCTCTTATGGTGATGTAGAGCTAAAAGATAAAAGTGACTATGTACTACCTCTTTTGGAAAAAACTTTTGAATGGGCACGCTCAGCGAACCCTTCGCAACCACTTACTTCCGGACTATGGGATGGTGGCGACTGGTCAAAGGAAGGTGAACTTACGCCAATCCAAAAGGTGCAATTAGCGCAATCGGATATTATAAGCTTCCACGATTATGAATCACCAGCTTCTTTCGAAGCAAGAATAAAACAACTGCAGCCACATGGGCGTCCTATATTATGTACCGAATACATGGCGCGCCCTAATAAGAGTACATTTGAAGGAAGCTTGCCTATAGCTAAAAAATATAAAGTAGGTGCTTATAACTGGGGCTTTGTAGATGGTAAAACCCAAACCATTTATCCGTGGGATAGCTGGAAAAAAACATATGATGATGAGCCACCGCTTTGGTTTCACGATATTCTGAGGAAAGATGGAACGCCATATAAAACAGCCGAAGTGGAGCTGATAAAACGCTTGACTGAAAATAAGTAAACAGTATAATTTATAACATAAAACGAAATACACATGATCCGAAAGTCGTTAATGGTATTAGCTTTGGCCTTACCATTTCATTTAACTAATGCACAGACTGCTGATTGGAAACCTGTTGAAGGCAAAATTATGTCGCCATGGGTGGAAGATATAAACCCGCAGAAACCTTTGCCAGAATACCCCCGACCACAAATGGTGAGGGAAAATTGGCAGAATCTGAATGGTCTTTGGCAATATGCTATTACACCAAAAACACAAAATGAATTACCTGAAGCGACTGATGGGCAAATTTTAGTGCCCTATCCTGTTGAATCTGCACTTTCAGGTGTGGGAAAGACTGTGGGTAAAGATCAGGTGCTGTGGTATAAGCACACCATCGATTTGAATAAGTCGCTTAGAAAAGGGCAAGTGTTACTGCACTTTGGAGCCGTTGATTGGCAATGTGATGTTTATGTAAATGGAACAAAAGTGGGGACCCATGAAGGAGGTTTCGTTCCGTTTTATTTTGATATTACAGAGCACCTAAAAAAGGGTAATAAACAAGATATCGCTCTAAAGGTATGGGATCCCACCGATGACGGTCCTCAACCCCGAGGTAAACAGGTCAAAAAACCTGAAGGTATCTGGTATACGCCAGTAACAGGTATTTGGCAAACCGTGTGGTTGGAAAGTGTGCCAAAGACCTATATTGCACATACGAAACAAACCCCAGATATCGATCAACAGGTATTAAAGTTTTCTGCGTCGCTGGAAGGCTCACAAGCCGGCGATCAATTGAAGATCGTCGCTTTAGATGGTGGGAATGTGGTTAACGAACAAACCGTCGATGCCGGAGCAGAAGCAACGCTGCAAATCGCTAACGCCAAATTGTGGTCGCCTAAAAACCCATTTTTATACGATTTGAAGGTTTCATTGCTTAGGAAAGGGAAGGTAATTGATGAGGTGAGTAGCTATTTTGCGATGCGCAAAATTTCCATGGAAAAGGATAATAAAGGTATTCAACGGATGTTGTTGAACAATGAGTTTGTGTTTCAATACGGACCGTTAGATCAAGGGTGGTGGCCAGATGGTCTTTTCACTGCACCTACGGATGAGGCGTTGTTATTTGATATTGTAAAAACGAAAGAGATGGGCTTCAATATGATTCGCAAACATATCAAAGTGGAGCCAGCACGCTGGTACCGTCATTGCGACAGTCTTGGTTTGCTGGTATGGCAAGATATGCCCAGCGGCGATTTAGGAGGCAACCATTGGGATATGCGACCCGGCCAGCTGTCAGGTAATAATTTGGATAAAGAACGTTCTCCTGAATCAGAAAGTTATCATAGAAAAGAATGGCAAACCATTATGGATGTTTTACATAACTTTCCAAGTATCGTGGTTTGGGTGCCCTTTAATGAAGCCTGGGGGCAGTTTAAAACGAGAGAAATTACCGAGTGGACGATGGATTACGACCCTTCCCGCTTAGTAAATAGCGCCAGTGGTGGCAATTTCTTAAAAACGGGCCATATTCTCGATATCCATAATTATCCCGATCCAAATATTCCGGACCCTGAAATATTCGGTGGAGAGCAGGTATTGGCAATTGGTGAGTTCGGTGGACTTGGATTGCCTATAGAACAACACACTTGGCAAGAGAAGGACAATTGGGGATATCAGAGCTTCAAAAATAAAGAAGAATTATTGAAACGTTACACAAAGATGATGGATGATCTTAAAAAGTTGATTCCGATGGGGCTGTCTGCCGGAGTTTACACGCAAACTACGGATGTAGAAGTGGAGACGAATGGTATGATGACTTATGACCGTAAAGTGATTAAAATTCCTGAAGCAACGTTGAACGAACTGCATCAACCCCTTTATCAGCAATCTATTCAGTAACAATCTTATGAAAAGCTTAAAGTATTTATGGCTAATAGCATCCGCTCTGTCGATCATTTCCTGTAGGCAGACGACTGAAAATAAAGATAGCCAGCTATTAGTTGATAATTTTGGCGGAGAGATGGAAGGAAAAGAGGTGCAATTGTTTACCATAAAAAATGATCATGGCTTAACCGCCATGATCACTAATTATGGTGGGCGAGTGGTGGGGTTGTGGGTGCCCGATAAGGACGGAAAGCAAACAGATGTTGTACTTGGATTTAACCGGGCGGAAGATTATAAAAAATCTACGGAACCCTATTACGGCGCGACTATTGGCAGAGTGGGTAATCGTATCGCCAAAGGCGCATTTACTTTAGATGGCGAAGATTATCACATTTTTACCAATAATGGACAAAACGCCTTGCATGGAGGTAAAAAAGGCTTTCAGGATGTAATCTGGGAAGCCGATCAAACAAGCGATTCGAGTTTGGTGTTGACCTATCGCTCACCGGATGGGGAAGAGAATTTTCCTGGGAATCTGGATGTTAAAGTAGTCTTTACGGTAACGAAACAAAATGGTTTGCGATTTGATTATGAAGCAACCACTGATAAACGCACGCCCGTAAATTTAACAAATCATGCTTTCTTTAATCTCAATGGTGAAGGGAGTGGCACAATAAATAATCATTTGCTACAGATTAATGCGGGTGCCTTTACCCCCGTAGACAGTACGTTGATTCCATTGGGTCAGGAGCAGCCGGTAAAAAATACACCTTTTGATTTCACAACGGCGACGACAATAGGCAGCCGGGTTAATACCGAAGATGATGAACAGTTACGTCATGGTGATGGCTATGACCATAATTTCGTGTTGACAAAAGGAAATGATTACGGACGGGCAGCTCGTGTTGTGGGAGATAAAAGTGGAATAATAATGACCATCTATACCGATCAACCGGGATTACAGTTTTATGGTGGAAATTTTATGCAGGGTGATAATACACTAAAAAATGGCGTTCCAGATGATTACAGGACTGCCATAGCGCTGGAGACGCAACACTTTCCGGATGCTGTTAACCAGCCATCGTTCCCATCGATTATCTTGGAGCCTGGAGAGGTATATAAAACCGCTTCGGAATATATTTTTTCTGTACAAAAGTAAAATATTATGAACAAGCTGTATATTTCCTTATCACTTGCGTTAAGCCTTTTAGGCCTATTGGCCTGTAATAATGCTAAAAGTGAAAGTGATCCGATTGATCAGGATAGCTCAGCAAATGCCGTACACTATATCAACCCCGTATTTGAACCTGTCTTGGCTGATCCTACAGTAGTACGGGATCCAAGCTCAGGCGTTTTCTATGCATTTGGTACGGCAGACGATTGGGGAGATGGTGTGGGAACACGGATGGTGCCAATGTTGAAATCAACCGACCTGACACAATGGGAGTATGTTAAGAATGCACTTCCATCCAAACCCAATTGGAAACAAGAGGGTGGTATTTGGGCACCTGACGTGAATCAGGTGAATGGTAAGTATTATATGTATTATGCCTATTCTACCTGGGGTGATCCCGATCCAGGGATCGGATTAGCCATCGCAGATTCGCCGGAGGAGGATTTTATCGATCAGGGAAAGGTCTTTTTAAGTTCAGAAGTAGATGTACCTAACTCAATTGATCCCTGCTTTTATGAAGAGGATAACAAAAAGTATCTCTTTTGGGGAAGCTTCAGTGACTTGCCGACACAAGGCACCTATGTGATGGAGCTGACCGACGACGGTAAGGGGGCGCGTGACTTGAGTAAAAAGATAAAAATTGCGGCCGGTGATTGGGAGGCGGTCATGATCCATAAAAGAGATAACTATTATTATTTCTTCGGATCAAAAGGTTCTTGTTGTGAAGGGGTGAATAGCAAATACCATGTACTGGTAGGGAGGTCTGAGCGGCTGTTAGGTCCTTATATGGATAAGGAAGGTAAGGTCATTACGGAACGAAGTGCAGGAACGCTGGTGGTTCAAGGGAATGAAAAGTTTGTAGGTACCGGGCATAATGCGCAAATTGTAACGGATAATGAAGGAACAGACTGGTTCCTGTATCACGGGATAGATGCACAACAAGGTAATTTGTCAAGCGGCATCAGTCGCCGCGTGCTTTTGTTGGATAAGCTGGAATGGGAAGACGGTTGGCCGCTTATAAAGGATAAACAAGCGTCTACAGAACAACAACCAGCACCGATGTTTAAATAAGATTTTGGATAGAAATATTTTAACTACATTCTTTTTACCACTACTTTCTTTCTCCGCGAAAGAAAGCTCCCGCTGTAGACAGCTGCTGCGATGCTGGTGCATCCCACTGCAAACCGCAGTTGTCTATAGCGGATTTTAGTAGGACGGAAAGCTGTTGCGAACAGTAGCCCTTCCATATGAGTACGCTTCGCAAAGGCGCCTTGCCCTGGATGGCTTTTGAATTTCTGAGCTCATAAAGAATAATCGAATTCAGGTTTTGAGGTAAATACGTCGATGAGAAAAAAGAAAGTAACCATAAAACGTTATACTCAGATCATTCATTAACAGCCCCTTTTAAAAAGCGAATATCATTGGTTTTGAGTTGTAAAACTTCCTCTTTTTCACCTTTTATAAACTCAAGTTCAACCAAAGCGGTTTTACGGGGTGTCGCCTCTTCATTGGAGCGATGGGTATGTAATACATAATTTAATTGCCCTCCACTATCTATAAATAAGTCGCCATGCCCTGTTCCGTTGATTCCCAGCTGCTGTCTACTGATGATCGGATTTTTATTGTATTTCTTCCAGGGTCCCATAGGATGCTTCGCAGTAGCATAACCTACGGCGTAATCTGGATTTCTATAGTCATTAGCCGTGTAAAGCAAATAGTATAGATCACCTCGTTTGATAACTGTCGGCCCCTCGGTAACGGGCCATGATGCATTGGCTGTGTTTTCCCAATGGTCTGTGGCCTGAATACAGGGGATGATGGTTTCTTGTTTAATGTCTCTTAAATCGGGTTGCATCTCGGCCACATATAAGCGGTTGCCTTCGTCTAAACGTACATAATATAGATAGGCTTTTCCGTCATCAAAAAATATGTAAGGATCTATCTGTTTCGTGTTTCCAGAGAGATGCCTTTTTTGCGATTGTCTAAATGGACCCAACGGGTTATCACTGGTGGCGATAGCTAGCTGTTCGTTGGCCGTATAGGCTAGGTAGTAGGTATTTCTGTGTTTGAAAACCTGGGGTGCCCAAAAGCCTGATGTGCCATAAGAATCATCTTTATGTAAAGCATATCCGTTTTTTTTACCAACAGCATTGCTCCAATCCCTAAGATTGGTTGATGTATATACTTTAAATCCATCAGGAGCGCCGGTTCCATATAGGTAATAAGTTCCGTTGTCATGAAATATAGTTGGATCTGCCAAGTAAATGGCGGTATCGGCCAAAGCCTTCAGAGCAGCTTTTTCGCTTTCTACGATTTGTGGCCATCCATCATCGGCATAACGGATAGGTTTAATAAGGGCCACTCTACCCGAACCGCTCACTTTATCCTTTTCCCCAGCCGGGATAGCATGATAAGCAATGTAGATGTTGTCATCTTGGTCTCTGAAAATGGAATTATGTCCGGGAGCAGTCCACTCGTCGTCTTTCTCGAGAAAAACACTGCTGTTAGCAGTCCTAGTAGTGCCAAGACGTTCAAACGGTCCGAAAGGATCTTTTGAACGCGCTACAAGAACGGCATAATTGGCTTGTGGTCCACAGCAGTTGTCTCCGGAATAATAAAGGTAATAGAAGCCTTCGTGATAGTCTACCCAAGCACCTTCAATGAGTTGATCATATTGATCTTCCTGACGTGGCATCATTACGGTCTTGGCAACAGAACCATCCTTAAAATCGCTCCAATCGTCATTCATTTCCTGTACCTTAATAGGCTCATGTCCGGAGCCCCAATAAAGCAGTTTTTTCTTGCTCTTAGGATCAATAAATGCCATAGGATCGATGTTTACAAATCCCTCTCCACACTGTAATGGCTTGCCCATATCTGTGAAAGGCCCGGCCGGCTGGTCGGCATAGGCTATTCCTAAACATTTTCCCGAACCAGATTCTCCCGAGTAGAACAGTACATATTTATTTATGTCTTCGTCATATAGTACATGTGGCGCCCAAAAGTCTTTAGATGCCCAAGAAGGTTTCTCGGGTAAAGCATCGCCTAATAACTCCCATAATCGGAGGTCGTCAGAAACAGCAACCTGTATGTTAGCTAAGGTTCCATTTACTAGGCCATTCGTTGCATATGCATAGTATTTGCCGTTTGCACGGATGATAGTAGGATCAGGGAAGTCTTGGTTGATTATGGGGTTTACAATCCCTTGCTGAGCAAAGAGAGAGGATGTGAAAAATATGAATAGTATAAAAAAATATGGCTTCATAATCGCGTAGATTTTTACTTGGTAGCGCTTTTATTATTGAATCATTAAATAACGTAAAATATATAAAGGTTTTAAAGTGATTATGTATCAATAATTATCTGCTTTTTCTCAAATACATGAAGACCTTTGTAGATAGGTAAAATAATGTTATGTTTGGTTAACCAATGTAACTCATGAGACGGATATTGCGTATAGTTTGGTTTTTTCTTCTTTGCTATCAACAAACCTTTAGTCAACCATATTACTTTAAACATTATCAGGTAGAAGGAGGATTATCCAATAATGCCGTGATATGCAGCATGCAAGACAGTAAAGGCTTCATGTGGTTTGGTACAAGGGATGGGCTCAACCGTTTTGATGGTTACAGCTTTAAGGTTTTCAGGAGAGATGCGAGGGATTCCCTGCAGATTGGTAATAACTATATACATAGCCTGTTTGAAGATAGCAGTGGAAATATATGGGTCGGTACAGATCTGGGAATTTATATATACGATCCGTTAACCGAAAGTTTTTCTCCTTTCGAATACAATAGGGAGCAGGAAATTCTGAATATATGCGTTGATGACGAGGGTAATGTATGGTATACGGCTAACTTTCTATTGATAAAGTATGATCCCCAAACCAAAGAAGTTAAAAGTTATGAAAAAGAAGGACTAAATGGCATTGAGTCTCTCGCCGTGTCTAAAGAAGGGCTTTGGATGGGATTTTGGGATGGTAGGGTGGAACGCCTGGATTTCAATGGAAAAGATAGGGATAGGCTCTCCTACAACGTGTTTACCCATTCATCTCCCGCAAGGGCTAAATCGGTGTCATCTTTACTCTGGGATGAGCAAAAGAACAAGCTGTGGATCGGAACCTCTAAACAAGGTGTTAAAGTGCTATACGTGGATAAGTATGATTACGAAGACCTCCTTATGCAAAATGATCTTGGTGAAGAGCTTTTTATACGTGATATATTACAGGTATCCGATCAGGAGTATTGGTTTGCAAGTGAGTCTGGTGTTTATATTTATGATGACAGGCAAAAAAAATTCAGGCACCTCAGCAAACAGGATAATAATCAATGGTCACTCAGTGACAATGCAAACTATACCTTATGTAGAGATAAGGAAGGAGGGGTATGGGTAGGATCGTGGTTTGGCGGTGTGAGCTATTATCATAAACAGCACACTTTTTTTGAGAAATTTTTTCCAATGAAGGGATATCCAAGCTTATCCGCCAGCGCGGTAAGGGAGATCGTGAATGATGAACAAGGGTTTTTATGGATCGGGACAGAAAACGGCGGACTCAATAGGTTTTCATTAGACAATTATCAGTTTGATCATTTTACTAACGTCAATGATAGAACCGATCTTTCGGGGAAAAATATTCACGGATTACTTGTTACTGGCGATACACTCTGGGTAGGCACTTTTCATCAGGGATTGAACTTACTCCATATACCAACAGGAAAGGTCATCAGGCAATTTTACGCCGCAGATACACCCGATAGTTTGGGAAGTAATTTTATTTATACGTTTTTACGTCTACGATCGGGAGATATTCTGGTTGCAACAGATCGAGGGGCATATCGGTACCAGAAAAAAAGTGGAACATTTGAACGGATAGAAGAACTTCCAGACTATATTTTTTATACGTATTTATTTGAAGATAGTCAAGGTACTATCTGGGCGGGCACCTGGAGGGACGGATTGTATTATTACCATCCGCGCACACAGAAGAAAGGACTTTATAAGTATACTAGTCATGATTTACAGAGCTTACCCAGTAATCGCATTACTTATATTACAGAAGACTCTGACGGCAGAGTTTGGATAGCAACGGAGGAGGGGCTTTGTAAATTTGATCGTTTAACGGCCCGTTTCCAACGGTATCATTTCAATAGACTCTCAAACGGAGCGCTGGTGTGTGCCGTATTGGAAGATGACGACAAACAATTGTGGGTAAGTACATCAAAGGGCTTGGTAAAATTTGATCCCGAAAAAGGCACCACACAAGTGTTCAAAATGGCTAATGGCCTATTGAGCGATCAGTTTAATTACAACTCTGCGTATAAAGACGTCGATGGCAAACTGTATTTTGGTACAGTGAAGGGGTTGATCAGGTTTGATCCCAAATCTTTGCGAGAAAGAACATTTGTTCCACCAGTTTATATAACCGGTTTTCAGGTATACAATCATGAGCTCGAAATAAGCGGCGAAGATTCTCCTTTGCATAAATCTATTACATTTACAGATACGCTGACTTTAAAATATGATCAATCGTCTTTTAGCATTGATTTTGCTGCACTAAGCTTTACTTCGCCGGAAATGACAGAGTATGCGTATAAAATGGAAGGCCTAGACCCCGATTGGACGTACCTACAAACGAATCGCAAAGCTTATTTTACAGAATTAGCTCCCGGGAATTACACCTTCAAGGTAAGCACAATTGATAGCAAAGGTACCAGGATGGGGAAAGAAGCGGTTCTTTTGATTCAGATACTTCCTCCCATTTGGGCTAGCATACCTGCTTATATATTATATGTAGCGCTAACGCTCTTATTAATTTATTATATCGTTACTTTTTACCATAAGCAGCTTAAAGAACGTAATAGGAGGAAACTGGAACAATTGGCCCATCGCAAAGAAGAAGAAATGTACCGGTCAAAAATAGAATTCTTTACACAGGTCGCTCACGAAATCCGAACACCATTGACCCTCATTAGAGGTCCGATGGAAAAAATTATTAAACAGGCAGATGAGGTGCCGGTAATTCGTAAGAATTTATTGATTATGGAAAAGAATACCGAGCGACTGCTACAGCTTTCAGGACAATTACTGGACTTTCGAAAGACTGAAGAACAGGGCTTTATCCTACGCTACCAAAAAATAGACGTCGCAGCTTTTATGAAAGAGCAGGTAGAGCGAGTGCGGCCAACAGCAGAACAGCAGCAGATTAAATTAAAGGCACGTTTACCCAACATAAGCCTATGGGGAGTAGTGGATCTCGACGCCCTTGAAAAAATAATAGGAAACCTGCTAAACAATGCTTTAAAATATGCTGCACAAAAAATCCAGATAGAACTATCGGAAGATACAGCTTTTATTTGTGTGAAAGTTGCAAGCGATGGAGAAAAGATACCAGGCCATTTAAGAGAGAAAATCTTTAAACCTTTTTACCGTTTGCAGGGAAATAAAAGGAGCGTAGGTGCTGGACTGGGTTTAGCATTGGCAAGATCCTTAGCTGAATTGCATAGAGGAAGTTTGTCCTTAGATGCTGAAACTGACGAAAACTTTAATATATTTGTCCTAAAGCTGCCGGTTAACCGAAAATAAATTGTTGGAATTATGATTTCTGCTTTACAACCCACTGTTGCTACTAAACCCCATGTTCTCTTGGTAGATGATCATGATGATATATTGGAATTTCTGGCGGATGATCTGCAGGATCAATACCAGGTGTTTACCGCGTATGATGGGAAGGAGGCATTGGCCCTTTTAGCGGATGAAAGTGTTCAATTAATTGTTAGCGATATCATGATGCCCGTAATGGATGGCTATGAGTTATGTAAAGCGATTAAATCAACTATAGAATATTGCCATATTCCGGTAGTGTTGTTAACCGCTAAAAACACCATGCAATCAAAAATTCAAGGGCTTGAATTTGGAGCCGACGCCTATATCGAGAAGCCTTTTTCACCTGAGTATTTACAGGTACAGATAGCCAACTTATTGGCCAATCGTGATAAGATTAGAGCGTATTTTTCTTCTACTCCCCTAGCACATATAAAATCGATGGCCCATTCAAAAGCGGATGAGCTGTTTCTGGAAAAGTTAAATCAAGCCATTCATCAACATCTAGAGAATCCTGAACTCGATGTAGAACATTTGGCAGATTTATTATGTATGAGTAGACCTACTTTGTACCGGAAAATTAAAGGCATATCAGACCTAACACCCAATGAATTGATCAATATTGCCAGGTTAAAAAGATCTGCCGAATTGTTAGCGGAAGGCCACTATAAAATTTATGAGATTGCTGAAATGGTGGGCTATAGTTCACAAACCCATTTTGGGCGCAATTTCCATAAGCAATTCGGTATGTCTCCTTCAGAGTATTTGGAAACGCTACGGAAAAGGTAATGCTCACCTATACGTAAATTGCTAATTCATTTTAATATTCATTGTCTTTTTCTAAATACTCCGCAGAAAGACTTCAGCCCGTTTTTTGACCACATTTTACACACTGTAACACCCGCAATTTTTTTGTAATATAATTGATACAAATTGATGAAACATTGATACACAAGCGTTATCGATGGTTTCGGGAAATCTCTACTTTAGAAATGATTATAAACCAAGGCCTTAATCTCTTTCCGTTTAGGGCCTATTAGTTAACCTAAAGATCAATTATATGATTAAAAAGTTACCCTTTCGCTTTTTGGTAAACCGCCATTGGGTGAAATTTTGTAGGGGTTTTAGTTTACTCTCCCTACTTACTGTGCTATTTATTAATGCAGCACATGCTCAACATGTATTGACTGGCGTGGTGCATGATGAACGTGGAGAACCCTTGCCAGGAGCATCAGTTAAAATTAAGGACACCACTAAGGGTATCGTAACAGATGTTGATGGAAAATTTCTCCTGGAAATAGATAATCCAGATCAGTTGCTACAGATCAGCTTTATCGGTTACCACACCTTGGAAGTTGTTGCCGGGAGCGAACGCAATAGAGCGTTCAAATTAGCTGTTGATGAAGAACAGATGAAACTGGAAGAGGTTGCTGTGGTAGGATTTGGTACACAACGAAAAGTTAGTGTAACCGGAGCAATATCTACCGTTTCGACACGCCAGTTAGAACAATCGGCGGCTCCATCGTTATCGAATGCTTTAGGTGGACGTCTTCCGGGGATTATTACGAGGCAGTCTAGTGGTGAACCTGGGTATGACCAGGCCCAAGTATTTATTCGGGGAATGGGCACTTGGGTAAATAGAGCGCCGCTCGTATTGATTGATGGGGTGGAGCGTGATCTGAACCAGCTGAATGCACAGGAAATAGAGAGCTTTTCGATTCTTAAAGATGCTTCGGCTACCGCTGTTTATGGCGTCCGTGGAGCAAATGGTGTAATCCTAATCAATACAAGGAAAGGGGTGCAAGGGAGGCCGAAAGTGACTTTTCGATCTGAAACGGCTCAGTTGACAGCATTGAGGCTACCTAACTATATTAATGCTACGGAATACGCAGGCTTAATGAATGAGGGACTGGGAAATGTTGGGCAAACCCCGAGGTGGACGAATGAAGAGATTCAGAAGTTTGCCGATGGGAGCGATCCTTATTTTTACCCGAATGTTGACTGGACGGAAGAGATCATGCGTAAGACCACCTATCAAACCATAAACAACTTAAATGTTACCGGTGGGAATGATATTATTCGATATTACACTAATGTTGGGTATACCGAGCAAAATGGTATTTGGAAGAATGATGCAAGTAACTTGTACAACACCAATGCCAATATGAAACGTTACAATTTTCGTTCGAATGTTGATATCAACGTGACGAATAACCTCATAGTAGAATTAGGCGTTGGTGGCATTATTCAACAGGGAAATTACCCTGGACATGCAGCTCAAACGTTATTTAATGCACTCCGCCAGACACCCCCCTTAACATTTCCAAAACAAAATCCAGATGGTAGTCCAGGGGGTATCCTGGCCTTTTTGGGTTCTAACCCATGGGCGATGGTAACGCAGTCGGGTTATGCTGTACAAAATAGAAATACCGTACAAGGTACCTTCTCCGGGAAATGGGACTTATCAGAGGTCGTTACGAAAGGGCTTTCTTTAAATGCGCGTTTTGCATATGATCATTATTATCATGGGACAAATAATAGGAATAAGAGTTTTGAGGTAAAACAATTTCTTGGTATAAACCCTGAAACGGGAGAAGAAAGATATCAGGTGCACAGAGAGGCTACGCCTTTGGGTTACGATGTGTCAAATAATGCGAATCGCGCAATCTATTATGAGTTGATTGCGAATTACGATCGAACGTTCGGTAAGCATTCGCTGACAGGAATGGCACTATACAATCAACGGGATTATATCAATATTACAGCGAGTAGTTCCATCTTAAATTTGCCATATAGGAGGCAAGGGGTCTCCGGTCGTTTAACCTATGGCTATGACGACAAATATCTTGCAGAGTTTAACGTGGGTTATAATGGGTCGGAAAACTTTCCTAAGGGACAACGTTTTGGTTTCTTTCCGTCTGTGTCGGCAGGTTGGGTTGCTTCTAACGAAAAATTTTGGAATCTGAATGTTATCAACCACCTGAAATTAAGAGGGTCTTATGGGCAAGCGGGGAATGACCAGATAGGAGACCCTAATAGAAGGTATCTTTATCTGACCACGGTTAATGCCAGAGACGCACAATCTTATCATTTTGGAGATGGCTTTATCCATTGGGCAGGCATAGATGAGTTACAAATGGGAAACCCAAATGTTACTTGGGAAGTGGCAACAAAGTCTAATCTTGGTGTCGATCTAGAATTATTTAATAGTCAAATAACTTTGCAGGTAGATGCATTCCGCGAAAATAGAGAAGGTATACTTATTCAAAGACAACAAATTCCTTTTGTTACCGGATTCTATCCCTGGGTAGTGCCTTATGGCAATTTAGGAAAGGCTAAAAACCGTGGTATCGATGGTATGTTAGAAGCTAGACATACGACACAAAAAGGACTTTTTTATTCTTTCCGAGGAAATTTCACCTATGCTAAAAATGAAATTATCGAAAATGACGAACCTCCATTCCGTTGGCAATACCAGTCAGCAAAAGGTCATCCAATTGATCAACCTTTTGGACTGATAGCTGAAGGCATTTTTCAAAATCAGGACGAAATTGATCGTAACCCTACGCAAACATTTGCTTCTATTGTGCGCCCCGGAGATATTCGCTACCGTGATGTTAATGGTGATGGAGTAATAGATGATTTCGACAGAGTACCTATCGGATTGCCACGTACACCACAGATTATGTATGGTTTTGGAGGAACAATTGCCTATAAAAATTTTGATCTAACACTTTTCTTTCAAGGTGCAGCAAGGACCAGTATTTTTCTGGATGGCAATACCATGTACCCTTTTTTGGATGGTATCGGGTCGCACAATATGTTGCGTGAATATTATGATAATCGATGGACGCCAGAAACACCCGGGGCGAGATATCCCGCGGTTACGGATGGTGTAAACCAGAATAACTTTAGAACAAACACTACCTATATGTTTGATGGCAGTTACCTACGTTTAAAAAATGCTGAATTTGCTTATACCTTTCACGAGCAACTAGTAGGACGTTTGGGTATGAATGCGCTACGATTATTTATTAATGGTATCAATCTATATACATGGGACAAAGTAAAAGTTATAGATCCTGAATCCAATAATGGAACGGGACAATATCCGTTACAGCGTACGCTCAATTTTGGTGTTCAGGTTAATTTTAAATAAGTAGTTGGTGTAAAATTTAATAATATGAAAGTCAATATATTATATATGGTGTTGTTCGCCTTTTGCTTGCTTTTTCCTACCGCTTGCAAAAAAGATTTTCTGGATAAGGAACCAGATGAAGACATGACGCTAGATCAGGTATTTGCCGAACGTCAATATGCCGAGCGATGGTTGACATCTGCTTACTTTAATCTTCCCGAAGAAATCAGTTTTAACGATTGGTGGGGGAGAAATCCATTCGTTGGCGCAGCCGATGAGATGGAAATTACATGGACCTACCCTTTTGCCCATCAGATGACTGCAGGCGCATGGAATCCCACTAATGTTGAAGAAAATATATGGCGCTTCAATTGGGAGGGTATTCGGAAGGCATCTATTTTTTTGGATAATATCCATTTAACACCAATGGCGGAAGCTGATAAGAATATATGGATAGGAGAGGCAACCTTTTTAAGAGCATTTTTTCACTTTTGGCAGATGCGCGCGCATGGCCCGATACCTATAGTAGATAAGGCGTATACTGCTGAAGACGATTATTCCGAGATTCGAAGAATGCCAATAGAGCAATGCGTTGCTTTCGTCGCTGCACAATGTGATGCTGCCGCAGCCTTATTGCCGGCAACGCTTACTTCTGATAAATATGGACGACCAACAAAAGCGGCTGCGCTTGCACTTAAAGCAAGAGCATTATTGTATATGGCGAGCCCTTTATGGAATGGCAATACTGATTATTCAGATTTTCTGGGAACCGATGGAGAACGGCTCTTTCCAACATATGACGCTTCGCGATGGCAAGTCGCTGCAGATGCAGCAAAGGCTTGTATTGATGAGGCAAACGCGGTTGGTGCACAGCTTTATAGAGCAGCTAATGGCGATCCGGTACGTTCTTATCAGGAACTGTTTCTGAATCGCTTTAATTCCGAAGTGCTTTTTGCCAGATTACAGGCCAATTGGGATCATCAGGAACGTGCAACTAGTCCAAATGGGATGGGCGGATGGTCTGGTTATTGTCCTAGCCAGGAATTGATAGATGCCTATCAAATGGACGACGGCTCTACACCGATTTCCGGTTATAACGGAGAAGGTCAGCCAATCATTGATCCATCATCAGGGTATCAGGAAACGGGTTATGCAACGCAGGCTCACCCAAACGGTTATCATCCCGATGGTATAAGAAATATGTATGTGGGTAGAGAACCGCGCTTTTATGCTAGTATTAATTACAGTGGTGCCAATTGGCGAGGTCGTAGAATAGAGTTTTGGAATACAGGAATAGATGGCCGCGCAAAGGGAGGTCCGGATTATACTGCTACAGGATACTTAATGAAAAAATTCTCTGATGAAACAGTAAATATTCCACAAGGACGCTTTACTCATAAGACGTGGATTTATTTCCGATTGGGCGAACAATACCTCAATTATGCCGAAGCGTTAAACGAAGCACAAGGACCTGTACAGGATGTGTATGATCATGTGAACGCTATACGTAACCGAGCTGGGCTTCCTGATTTAGAAAGTGGTTTAAGTCAAGATCAAATGCGGGAGCACATTCGACATGAAAGAAGAATTGAGCTAGCTTTTGAAACGCATCGTTACTTTGACACAAGAAGATGGAAAATTGCTGAGGCCACCGATAATAAAAATTTCTATAGGCTGAATATCGGTGAGGGTACAAATTTACAGGATGATATTTTCTACGAGCGTGTATTTTTGAAGAGAAGGGTTTTTGATCGAAATCGTCATTATTTGTGGCCGATACCCCAAACCGAAATTAACAGAACGCCTACCATTGTGCAAAACCCAAATTGGTAGATATAGAAATCTGTAAGTCAGATGCCTACGCGGCAAGAAAATTGTTCGTGGGCATCTGACTGAAAAGACAGTCTCGAGCTGTCAGTTGAGATCTACCGAATAGCGGCTATTTATGATAATAAAATACAATTAAAATAAGAAAGAAATTATAAAGATTCACAAAAGAAGGTACTATTGACCGTTTATTGATCGTTTCTTAACCGTAAATTTACCGTATTATATACGGTAAATTTACGGTATATTTACGATGGAAATACGGTTAAAAGTAATATCTTTCTTTATTCAATATAAGTTTACTATTACTTTTATTCTAGTTTTGATGAGCTTTAATATCCTAAAAAGCCTCCACATGGCTCATTTAATACCGGATGCACAGCAGTACCCGTCTGAAATAGTTAAATGAAACAATTTGCTGAAATATTGATACTATCGATTTAACTATCGTTTGATGCCTTCACCTACCTTTGAATAAGTATTAGAGCCTTGAGGGGGTCTTTGCGAACAAATCACTAACCAAAAAACTTATGATGCATGCACGAATCGTAGCAAAACAAGCTTTCATGCTTTTAGGTATACTGCTTTTGGGGCTTTTAATGTCTTTTTCTGTAAACATAGCGTCTGCACAAGACCTTGTTTCTGGAATTGTTAAGGATGAACAGGGAGCTGTCATTCCAGCAGTAAGCGTAAAGCTTAAGAATACTTCTACGGCAGTCTCCACAGATGAAAATGGAAGGTATGAAATAAACATCGCGGATACGTCGGCCATTTTGGTTTTTTCTTACGTAAGTTACGCTACACAGGAAGTTCCTGTAAAGGGGCAGTCTGTGATTAACGTTACTTTACGACCAGAAGAAAATGCGTTGGACGAAGTCGTTGTAGTGGGGTATGGCACACAGCAAAAACGGGATCTGACCGGAGCTGTTTCTGTGGTGAATACTTCTGAATTAACAAAAAGACAAACGACAACCATGGGTGAGGCATTGCAGGGTTTAGCTTCCGGTGTGAACGTCAGGAGCAGTGGCAGTCCGGGGTCAGAAGCTAAAGTAGAGATCAGAGGGTTGAAAAATTTTAGTGGTACCAATCCCTTATACGTAATTGACGGGATGATCAGTACAGCTAATCGTGATTTTAATCCCAATGATATAGAATCCGTTCAAGTACTCAAAGATGCGTCCGCGGCTGCCATATATGGGTCACGGGCAGCAAATGGCGTTATCATCATTACAACAAAGAAAGGAGCTAAGGGACCGATGAAAGTAGAGTTCTCCGGGACGAGTAGCGTGCAAACCACCCCGCGGTATAAGTTAGCACGAACAGAAGAATTTGCCCGACTTAACTTTACGGCTTATGATAATGCGGGAGAGAATCGACAAGAGCTGGACCTTAGCCAGGAAACGGATTGGCAAAATGCAGCTTTTCAGACAGGTAATATGCAGGACTATAATATGATGTTCTCTGGAGGAGGTGAAAGTGGAAGTTATCTCGTATCCGGCAACTACTTTGGCAATAAAGGCGCCGTAATCAGTACAGATTTTGATCGTATTAGTTTCAGGGTGAATACTCAAGGTACGAAAGGTATTTTCAGTATCGGAGAAAATCTTGCCATTAGCAATGCTAGAAGCGATGAAATGTCTGGAAACCCTTATGCAGACGTGGTGCGCTTATTACCAACTATTCCTATATATGACGCCAATAACCCGGGCGGCTACGGCTATGGTCATGAACGCAGGGGACGTACTTTTGGTAGCAATCCTGTAGCTTTAGCTGATCTGGACGATAGTTATAACGAGAATTTGCGGATACGGGGCAACGTCTGGTCGGAATTAAAACCGGTTTCGTTCCTCACTTACCGTTTTAATTTGGGATATGAAACCAGTAGTGACCATTATGCACACCTGCGTAAAGAAGGCAATTGGTCGCTCAACCAGGATTTTCAACCGTCTATCGCCGACGAATATCGGGGGCGGTTTCAGTCGACTTTGATTGAGAATACGCTCACCTTTAATAAAGAGTTTGGTAAGCACAGCATAAATGCAGTAGTAGGGCAGACTTATCAAAGAGATCTTTATGCGCAGATTTCGGGGATGAAAAGAAATCTCGTTCCCGACGGAAGGGGAGGTTATTACAGTGAACTTGATCAAGGAAATGAACCACAGACAGGCGGTTTTAGGGAAGAGGCAATCATTCTTTCTTATTTGGCTCGTGTAGAGTATAATTATGATAATCGTTTTCTGGTGAATGGTGTGGTGCGCAGAGATGGAAGTTCGAGGCTAGGACGGGATAATCAATGGGGGAATTTTCCCTCTCTTTCGGGAGCTTGGCGTTTAAGCAACGAGAAGTTTTTTGATGTGTCTTGGATAGATGATTTAAAAGTGCGGGCAAGTTACGGTGAACTGGGAAATAGTAATATAGGTTATTGGGATTATCTATCGGTTATTAACACCTTTTCTACTATTGCCATGGGACGCGACCAGCTGATTTCGCCTGGTGCGATTAAGGTCGCACTGGTAAACCCAAACCTGCGTTGGGAAACCTTGATCCAGAAGAATTTTGGGATGGATGCCAGTCTTTTGAATAACAAACTTACCCTCACCGCCGAGTATTTTATTTCAGACACAAAAGATGTGTTAACGGCTATGCCTATTGCGCTCACGACAGGGCATGATGGAGATCCGCCCATTGCCAATGCGGCAAATTTGAAAAACACCGGAGTGGAGCTTTCTTTGGGATATAATGAGAGCAGCAAGGTGTTTAATTACTACGTAAATGCCAACATTACGACCTTGAGAAATAAAGTAACCGCGTTGGGTTACGGCAGGAATAATATTTTCGTAGGTAATACGGTGACCCAAATCGGACAGCCTGCCGGAATGTGGTTTGTACTGGAAACAGATGGCCTTTTTCAGTCGGAAGAAGAAGTTAATAATTATACCAATGAGGCCGGTCGAGTAATTCAACCCAGTGCGCAACCCGGAGATATCCGGTATAAAGATAATAACGGTGACGGACAGATCACCAACGATGATAAGGTAGTAGTGGGCTCTCCTTGGTCGGATGTAGAACTTGGATTGAACATGGGCGCTTCTTATAAGGATTTTGCGTTAACGATGAATTGGTTTGGAGCTTTTGGTGCCACCGTATATAACGGTTATCATAGTGTGGTGGATCGTTTTGATGATAATTCCAATTATCGTGCAGGTATTCAGCCTTGGACACCTGAAAATCCAAACACCGATGTTCCGAGAATGTATTACGGGTCTACGTTGAATGCTCGTGGAGATACCGATAGATGGCTGGAGAACGGGAGCTTTCTGCGGTTAAAATACATCAGTCTGTCATATACCCTGCCAGTCGACCTGATAAAAAAAATAGGTTTTGAACGAGGACAGGTTACTTTATCAGGACAAAACCTCCTGACGTTTACGAAATATCAAGGTTTGGATCCTGAGTTCAATAACCCTAGTATCTACGAACGGGGCTTTGATAATTTTAGTTTTCCGAACTTAAAAACCTATTCTTTGGGCTTGCAGTTTGGCTTTTAATTAAATTGAGGGAAATACACTATGGAATCGATACCACATAAAACTGTCACGATAGCTTTTTTGTTAATAATCGCCTTTAGCGGTTGCAAGAAAGATCTGCTAAATATTGAAAACCCAAACACACCTACAGAAGATGTTTTTTGGCAATCGGAGGAAGACGCACGTAGAGGGGTCAACTCCATATATGCGATGTTTTATAAGCCCGGACTCTGGGCTAGATGGATGTATTTTCGTTTAGACCTTACATCCGACGAAGGTTTTAGTAGAAGCCCTTGGGTAGAATTGGCCGATTGGACCCGCTTTCAGTACATCAACTATAATTTTGGCGAAGGAAATGTATTTACTTGGAAGGATACTTATAAGTCCATATTCAGATGCAATCAGGTATTGGATAATGTGCCGGAAATCGAATTTGCAGATGAAGAGGAAAAAAATAGGATCCTAGGGCAAGCGAAATTCCTGCGCGCCTTTCATTATTATTACGCAGCCTTACTTTGGGAAAATGTGCCACTGGTATTACATTCGTCTGAACCGGACGACCTACCGCTTCAAAATACGCTTACCGAGGTATGGGCGCAGGTAGAACAGGATTTGACGGAGGCGCTGGAATTATTACCGGTAACCTGGGATGATGCCAATATTGGAAGGCCCACGAAGGGTGCGGTAAACGCTTATCTCGCCAGAACGTATATGCAGCAGCACAAATGGCAGGAAGCAAAAATGGCCTTAGACTATTTCTTCACCGGGGAGGGCGCGGGGAATTATAGTTTGATCGCCAATTATGAAGATAACTTTACACATTTAAATGAGAATAACAGCGAATCGGTATTTGAAATTCAATTCTCTGATGAGCATAAGACGCCGGAAGATGGCGATGGCCCCGCACAGATGATGAGTAGCCACCGGCAACAATTTTTAGCGCCGAGAAGTATTGGATGGTCTGATGGTCAAGCAAGATATTGGATGGTAGAGGTATTTAAAGAGGAGAACACCACTGCTGGTGAGCTTGACCCGAGGCTGCGCCATACCTTGTTTTATCCCGACTTGGAAGCTGATTTTGGTGATCGAGTATATGGTAGAGCGTGGGACTGGGATGCAGACGAGGCGTGGTTTAGAAAATATGCCCGTGATTATTACCGGGATAATGAGGATTATTATGCACAGAATAATTTTCGCCTGGTGCGCTATGCCGATATCTTGTTAATGTATGCAGAAGTATTGAATGAGCTGGGTAATACAGCTGAGGCAGTGGTTTATGTTGATGAGGTGCGAAATAGAGTGGGTTTACCGCAATTAATGGAAAACCATGGTGCGGCATTGGCCAGCCAGGAAGCATTTAAGGAGCGGTTGAAAACGGAACGTGTGTTGGAATTATGCGGAGAAAGTGTACGTTGGGCAGACCTCAAAAGGTGGGGCGATTTAGATACGGAAGATGCGGTGGCAGAGGTAGCTAGACGGGATCCAGACTTCAATAACTTCGAAGTAGGTAAGCACATCCGTCTTCCATTGCCACAAGTGGAAGTGTTGAATAACCAAAATTTAACCCAGAACCCAGGGTACTAAAAGATTGGTAGGTGTCGATAACTGAACGAGTGCTGGGTACAGATAGGAAAATTGAATACCGGAAGGGGCTGTTTGTAATTTAGCCATACGAATTATCATAATAATTTGTAGTTTTAGATGATTTTAAACTGATATAAATGATGTCTAAGGCAGAGAAAAACCATTCACGGAGGAAATTTATTAAGCAATTAGGTGGATCTGCGATAATAGCCGCCTCTGCTCCAACAGTATTAGCGGAAGCGGCAACTATTGAGGGTAAAAATGTTCAGCTACTAAAACGACGAGGTAAGGTGCCTGCGAATGATCGGATCAATGTTGCGGCAATAGGTTTAGGGATTATGGGTTTTGGAAACCTTGACGCTGGGTTAAAGACTGATGGTGTAGAATTGGTAGCAGGGGCTGATTGTTATGATGGGCATTTGATACGTTTAAAGGAGTTGTATGGTGCGCAAGTGAAGGGTAAGCGAAATTACGAAGAGATTTTAGACGACCCCTCTGTTGACGCGGTGATTATTTCGACGCCCGACCATTGGCATGCTCGACAGGCCATTGAGGCTATGAAAAAAGGTAAGGCAGTTTATTGCGAAAAGCCAATGGTAAAAGAAATCGAAGAGGGAGAGGAAATTGTGAGGGTTCATAAGGATACAAAAGTAGCTTTCCAGGTGGGGAGTCAGTGGGCCAGCTCAATCGTGATACATAAAGCGAAAGAACTGTTTGAAAATGGAGCGATAGGACAATTAAATTTTGTGGAGGTCTATACCGATCGTTTTGACCCAAAAGGAGCATGGCAATATTCTATACCACCTGATGCTTCTGAGATAACTTGCGATTGGAAGACGTTTCAAGGTGGTGTAACCGATCTGCCCTTTGACCCGGTACGTTTTTTCAGATGGCGTAATTATCAAGATTATGGCACCGGCATGGCTGGCGATCTATTTGTTCACCTGTTTACCAGACTACATACCATTACGAGTTCAGTTGGACCTAATAGAATTTATGCTAGCGGAGGCTTAAATTATTGGAAGGACGGAAGAGATGTGGCTGATTTGATGTTGGGCTTGTTTGACTATCCGGAAACCGATCAGCATCCGGCCTTTAACCTCTCGCTAAGAGTGAATTTTATTGATGGTTCCGGTGGGGGCGATCGCATGCGTCTCGTAGGTTCGGAAGGAGAAATGGTGTTAAATGATTATAGTGTTAAAGTGGTAAATAAGCAGCTGCCAGAAGCGCCTGGATACGGTGGATGGGATACGTTCGATACGTTTCCCGAAAAAATACAGGAGCAATTTGTGAAAGAATACAACCAAAAATACAAGGACGTGAAACCTCGGGTATCACCGGTGGGCGAGCTCATATTCGAAGCTCCCCGTGGTTACGATATGCGTGTTGACCATCTGGAGAATTGGTTTAATGCGATACGTACCAATGAAGATACCGTAGAAGGCCCGACGTTTGCATTGAGAACAGCAGCCCCAGCGCTTGCCGCTAATCTCAGTTTATACGAAAAACAAATTATGCACTGGGACCCCGTAAAGATGAGACGGGTGAAAAACGCATAACTTCCTGACATTTGGCGGTTAGCCAATTGTAGTCTTTTGCGTCTGCGGGAGGCTCAAATAGTTTAGACCCCATTCCGACGGCACTAACCCCTGCGTCAAACCACTTTGATATACTAAGTTGATCAGGGTTAACGCCTCCAGTAGGCATAAAGAGCATATCTCTAAACAAAGGCTTTATGGCTTTTAAGAAGTCGGGTCCTAAGGTGCTCCCTGGAAAGAGTTTTACTAGTGGTGCTCCAAGTTCTTCCGCTTTATGAATCTCAGTAGGTGTCATGCAGCCCGGTATCCATAAGATGTTTTTCTGCAGTGTTATGGATGCTATGGAAGGATTTATAATTGGACTGACGATGAAGTCTGCACCTAGTTCCAGGTATTCAGCCGCTGTATCTGCTTGCTTAATCGTGCCGATACCTAGCTGTAAAGTGGGTAAATGTTCATCTCGATAACTTTTAAGTTGTTCGAAATTTGCCAACGCTCGAGTTCCTCTGTTAACAAATTCAAACACACGAATACCACCTTGATAACAAGCGTCCAGAATCGCTATACAGGTTTGAGGATCGTCGTTATAATAAACTGGAATAACCGGGAATCTTTTTATATGCTCAATACTTTCTTGTATGGTTTTCATTTCTATATTTTAATTCATAACTAATAACTGCCGTCGCCTAAATCCCCTTTAACAAATAGCTTTTTAAAGCCAGCAGAAGTGGCCATATCTACAACTTGCTGATCGCTTTTGTGCGTAGTCAAGGCGTGTATAAGACCACCCATAAAGGCGTCGCCACTTCCAATACGATCAATTACCCGTTGGGTCTCATAAGTTTCGGAAAAGAAATTGGCTTGCTTGGTATGGTAGGTCCCGTAAAATAAGTTGTGGTTTGGAGCATCCATAAAACGGAAAGTGTATGCAATATGTTTACACTGACTGAAATTTTTAAATATTGCTTCTGCAGAAGCAGTAGCGTGCTCGAGATAGGTTGTCTTAGAAGTATCTCTGTCTAAAGACGTATCGACAGGAGTGCCTAACATGGTGTTAGCAGCCCATATATTTCCCATAATCACATCACAATAAGATACCAAATCTGGCATTACATCAATGGGTTGCTTACCATAATTCCACAATTTATTACGGTAATTTAGATCTACAGAGATCGTTAAACCCTTTTTTTTTGCGACCGATAAGGCCTCATGACAAACATCAACTAAATGTACGTTTAACGCTGGAGTTAATGCTGTCCAATGAAACCAAGAGTGACCCTCTAATAGCGTATCCCAATCGATCATGCCAGTTCTGAGCATACTAAAGGAAGAAAACTTACGATCGTAAACAACATCTCCTTTACTTAACCCATTGGCCGATAATAGAAAATATAACCCCAGACGATCGCCAGAGAACAGACATTTGCTAATATCAATCTCACGTTGTTCGAGTGCATTCAGTGCTTGACCAGTAAGTTGATTGTCAGGAATACAGCTTATATAGGAAACCTTTGTGCCCATTCCTGCTAACGAAGAAGCAACATTGGCTTCAGAACCACCAGCATAAATGGATATGCCCCTGTCACTATTTATAAAATTATCAGTTTGGGTGCTTACCCTAAGAAGGAGCTCTCCAAACACGGCCACTGAGGAATCTGAATTGATATTCATTTTTACTATCAAGGTTAGTTTTGCCGAAAATAGCTATTTTAATATTTATTACTAAAGAGAACAAGATATAAATTACGCAATCGATATCGTAAATTATTTGCTCAAAAAAGAAAAAAAAAGTCATTTTATTTATTAAAATTGAAAGTCCATAGCCATACGTGGATGCTATTCGGTAAATGGAATGAAAAATCACCAAATAGTGAGCATGGAAATTAGAGAGCCAATTATAATATCTTTAAATTTTGTAAACATGTATGTGCTAAGTCGAAATAGCGTATTTTAATCTAAATAAAAAACCAATGAGTGTAATATCTTCTTTTTCTTTAAAAGATAAAGTTATTATTATAACCGGAGCGACAGGAGTACTGGGCAAACATTTTTCCTTAGCTGTTGCAGAAGCAGGGGCAAAAGTTGTAGTAATGGGACGTAATAGAGACCGGGCTGCCGCTTGCGTAGAGCAAATAGAGGCAATCGGGGGAGAGGCTATCGCCGTGCTTGCCGACGCCATGGATGAAGGACAGTTAATACAAGCTAAGGAAGAGATATTGACTAAATATGGTACTATTGACGGTCTGGTGAATGCTGCTGGAGGTAATATCCCGGGAGCAACAATAGCGCCAGAGCAGAACTTATTTGATGCGAAAATAGCAGATACCAAGCAAGCTGTTGAGCTTAATCTATTTGGAACGGTAATTCCTACCTTCGTTTTTGGGAAAGTTATTGCTGAAAAAGGGAGGGGGTCTATTGTAAATATTTCCTCGCTGTCTGCGCACCGACCAATTACCCGGGTGCTGGGGTATACCATGGCTAAAACGGCTATCGAAGGTTTTACTAAATGGATGTCTGTAGAACTTTCTCAACGTTATGGTGATGGCGTACGTGTAAATGCAATTTCTCCGGGAGTGTTTTTGACAGAACAGAACCGTGCGTTGTTAACGAATCCCGATGGTTCTTATACGGATAGGGCCCAACGTTTTATCGATGGAACCCCTTACGGTAGAATGGGATTCCCTGAGGAGTTGAAAGGCACACTTGTATACTTATTAAGTGATGCATCAGCCTTTGTAAACGGTACGAGCATTTTGGTAGACGGCGGATTTAATGCATATTGTGGGGTTTAAATTAGTAACAAAAGATGTCGAATAATAAATTACTTCAAGGCTGGCGTTGGTATGGTCCAAATGACCCGGTTTCTCTTCAAGATGTTAAGCAAGCAGGCGCTGCCGCAATTGTTACAGCATTGCATCACATTCCACACGGAGCTGTTTGGCCTCTGGAAGACATAAAAGAGCGTAAAGAATTAATTGAGAAGGAAGGACTTACTTGGGCCGTGGTAGAAAGTGTTCCTGTGCACGAAGCGATTAAAACAAAGCGTGGAGATGTTGACCAATATTTGGAAAATTACAGACAAACGCTCAGCAACCTTGCCGATTGCGGTATCAAAACAGTATGTTATAATTTTATGCCCGTATTGGATTGGACAAGAACGCAGCTTGATCTGGTCATGAAAGATGGTTCAAAAGCGTTGTATTTTGACTGGACGGACTTGGCAATTTTTGATCGGTATGTACTTCAGCGGGAAGGTGCTAAACAAGATTATCCTAAAAATATTCAGGAGAAAGCAGCAAAGCGCTTTCAAACAATGGACGCAGAAAAACTGGAAGCACTGAGCGAAGTTGTATTAATGGGAATTCCTTCTGAGGATCCGATTGGATTAGAAGACTTGCAAGACAGTATAGACATCTATAAAACAATAGGTAAGGAGGGGCTGCGAGAAAATCTACTTTATTTTCTTTCAAACATTGCTGGAGTTTGTGAGGAAAAAGGGATACATATGACTATTCATCCTGATGATCCTCCCTATCCAATATTGGGTTTACCACGAATTGTAAGCTCAAAAGAAGATCTTCTTTTTATTATAAATCAAGAAACGAGAGAATTTAATGGTATTTGTTTTTGCACAGGGTCTTTGGGGGCTGGTATAGCTAATGATGTTCCCGATATGTTGCAAGGGGTAAAGCATAGGGTACACTTTGCACATTTACGGAATGTAAAGAAAGATAAGGAAGGTAATTTTTATGAGGCCGATCACTTAGGAGGGGATGTAAATATGTATGAGGTGGTGAAAATATTGTGTGAGGAAAATCAACGTCGTCGGGAGCCGATACCTTTTAGACCAGACCACGGTCATCAAATGTTAGACGATTTGAACAAGGTGTCTAATCCTGGATATTCTGCTATTGGAAGGCTTAGAGGATTAGCAGAGTTGAGAGGACTTGAACTGGGAATTACTGGGGATTATTAATAGGGGTAATTTAACAAGAGGAACTTCGTTCATTTGAAGAGGAATGGTGATGGTATAATAAGTAAACAACGAACAATTTATTTAAAATTAATTTATGGCCAATTTTGTCGATGATAATTTTCTACTGCAGTCAACTATAGCTGAACAATTATTTCATGAATATGCAAAGGATTTACCGATCATAGATTATCATTCTCATCTTCCTCCTGATGTGATAGCAAAAAATGAAAATTTCGAAAATATTACTAAGTTATGGCTAGCTGGAGATCATTACAAGTGGCGCGCTCAACGTGTTTTGGGGGTGGAAGAACGATTTATTACAGGTAGCACATCCGACTTGGAGAAATTCAGGGTATGGGCAGCATGTGTGCCCTATACGTTAAGGAATCCGCTGTATCATTGGACACATATGGAGCTTAAAAATCCGTTTGGGATTAAGGAACTATTAAATGAGGCTAATGCGGATGAAGTTTACAGTGCAACGGGGGAACAGCTAAAAGGTGCAGCCTTTACACCGAAGGGCTTTCTGAACAATTTCAACGTAGAGATGGTGGGAACCACAGATGATCCGCTATCCTCCCTGACTGATCATCAAGTAATTGCCGAGTCGTCCTACAATGTGAAAATATTGCCTTCTTTTCGACCAGATAAAGTTTTTGATATTGCTAAAGGAGATACTTATCGGGCTTATATATCCGATCTGGAACAAGTCTCAGCAATTGCTATTAAGGATTTGGGTAGCTTACTAGCTGCTTTGCAGCAACGAGTAGATTATTTCCATGCTAAAGGATGTAGAATTGCGGATCACGGCCTTTCGCACATGCCTACCATTAAGTATTCTGTTAGTGCTATAGAAAGCGTGTTTCTGGAGGTGCTTGAAGGGAATGACAATAAAGCAAGTGAATTTCAGGAGGTGTTTACGGGGTACGTGTTAAATGCCTTATGCGGGATGTATGCTGCTAAAAATTGGGTGCAGCAGTTTCACTTAGGGGCACTACGAAACAACAATACACGTAAGCTGGCTGAACTTGGAGCAGATACGGGGTATGATTCAATAGGTGATTATGCGCAGGCGGTAAACCTATCGGCTTTTTTAAATGCATTGGAGGAAAAAGAAGTATTAGCAAAAACTATTATTTATAACCTTAATGGTTCGGATAACGATATTTTCGCTGCAATGACAGGTAATTTTCAATCTGAAGGAATCCGGGGGAAAATACAGTTTGGTTCTGGATGGTGGTTTATGGATCAACTGCACGGTATGACTGATCAGATGAATAGCCTGTCCAATATAGGTCTGATTTCCTGTTTTGTAGGCATGTTAACAGATTCAAGAAGTTTTCTCTCATATTCACGTCACGAGTATTTTAGAAGGTTATTGTGCAATATGTTCGCCGAGGATATAAAAAATGGCCTTTTACCCCATGATCTGGAATGGACTGGCAAGATCATACAGGATATTTGTTATTATAATGCTAAATCCTATTTTGAATTATAAATGGTAGAATTTAAAAATTCTTCGGCTTACTTGATGTTCGCTCGATGAGTGTTGTGTGTAGCTTTATGACCTGATGAGGATCATCGTCTTTACCCTCAACCATATTAATAAGTTTAAGCGCCGCTTGCTCACCAATGGCTATTGCTGGTTGATATATCGTGCTTAACGGAGGATTTAAAGAAGAAGCAAGGTTGGTGTTGGTAAAGCCAATTAGCGCGATGTCTTCAGGTATGTTATAACCTAAATTGCGAATGATACCCACGCTTTGTGTGCTGATTTGGTCACTTGTAGTTAGTATAGCGTTGGGAGGAGCGGGAAGAGCCATTAGTTGTTCAATAGCCTCTACAATGCTTTTTTGTAGCGTAGTTGAATTCTGAAAGTCGCAAGGCTTTATATAATCGGGATTAACAGTAATTTGATGTTGTTTTAGTGCTTTTTCATAACCCTCAAGGCGTTCGATATTGATGTTTAAAAGCGTATTACTATGAAGTAAGGCTATGCGATGGTATCCATTTTTTATCAAATGTTCAGTAGCTTGATAAGCTGCCTCTAAATTATCGATACTTACTTTTGGTACTTCCAGTTCATCATTAAAGCGATCAAATAGCACAATAGGAAGGCCGGCATGTAAAAATGTTTTGAGATGATCAACGTTGGTGGTTTCAGAGGCAGGAGATACCAAAAGCCCATCAATAGATCTAGCCTGTAATAATTCTATGCATTTTTTTTCCTGCTCATGAGATTCTTTGCTCTGCATTATCATAATGCTGTAACCACGGGCATTACAGGCACTATCTATGCCATTTAGCATTTGTGAAACAAAAGTATTGTCAATAGAACAAATAACAACACCTATCGACCTGCTTTTACCTTCTTTTAGACTCTTAGCTATCGTATTTGGTTGATAACCTACCTTTTTTGCATAGCTGTTAACTTTTCTTTTTGTTTTATCACTAATCTCATAACTATCTCTTAGTGCCTTTGAAACGGTAGACGTTGATAATTTCAACGCGTTTGCAATGTCTCGGAGTGTTACACTGTTATTTGTCATGATATTCCTAATCTATAGCTGTTTCGCTAAATACTAAATAATTAGAGGTTGAAGATACGCCAATCTTTTGGATAATAATTATTTATTCTATTCGGCAGTACTTTCATCCAACCCAGAGCAAAGCCATGATAACATGCTAAAGCCCAGCCCGAAATGGATGTTTCAATAGCTATATCTGCTTTCCTCAGATACTGTAAAGCAGTTGTTAAAGATAATTCTACTTTTTGTATATGTGTATGTTGATAATTACTTAGTGCTAACTCATGATGGGGGATGACATCCCGTTTGTTTACTTTTCCCACCTTTGTGCCTACCTTTTTTAGGTATAGTACATTTTGTATGATCTGTAAGGCTGTTAGCTGATGCCTTGGAAACAAGAGAATATCCTCTTTGAACGAAAATAGTGTTGAGTCGATATCCGCTTTTATCCAGTTTCTGAAAATAGAACTGTCGACCTGGTTTTGTTGGCTCTTTATCTTTTTTCTGTTGAAAGTGTGTTGAGACTCTTTTTTTATAAAACAACTTGTAAAAAAGCCCTCTCCTTTTAGTTTTCCGGGATAAAACCGATAGCCATAACATTGGTGTTTGGGCGATAGTGTTTCGTCAATGCCCCAGTTACTATCAATAGGTATTTGAATACTTTCCATGTCGTAATGATCACAAAGCCAATCGGCAATCGCTTCATTTTCTTCGACTGAATAGGAGCAAGTAGAATAAATGAGTATGCCGTTTTCTTTTAAAGCAATCAAACTGTCGGCTAATATGCGCTGCTGTCTTTGGCTGCAAAGCTTTACGGATTCTTCTGACCATTGATTAATCGTTTGTGGATCTTTTCTAAACATCCCAGAACCAGAGCACGGTGCATCAACTAACATTAGGTCAAAGTATCCAGGTAATCTACTGAAAGAAGCCGGGTCATTATTGGTCACTATGGTATTGATGTTGCCCCATTTGGTAAGATTGTCGGCCAAGGTGCCTACTCGGGTTTTGATGATTTCGTTGGCAACGAGTAAACTATCGGAGTGAAGGGTGCTGTTAAGTAATGTACTTTTTCCTCCTGGAGCGGCACATAAATCCAATACGATGGAAGGAGTTTTGTCTGGTAGAATCGTTTTAATGATATGAGAGATAAACATGGAAGAGGCTTCCTGTACATAATAGGTGCCTGCATGAAATAAGGGGTCTAATGTGAAAACTGGTCTTGCATTTAAATAGTACCCCTCTTTACACCAAGGTACATTTGATAGATTGTTGAAAGCACCGCTTTGTTTTGCAGGATTAATTCTAACAGAGGTTATTTGTTCCCCGGTTTCGTGCTCCTGTATAAATTGCTCAGCATTAATGTGGAATTCACGCTGTAGATCTGCCACTAATTTATGAGGGAGAAAATTTGCCATAGTGGCTACAAACTTAGATAAAAAGGTTTGTAATCCATTTTTTTTTCGCTTCGGGCACGTAGTATGTTTCGTTTTTATGGTCATGGTCTGCTGGGGGCGATCTAATGGTGAAAAAATAATTTATTTGATTTACAGTGATTTGCGGATCTGGGTCAAAAAAAAGTGGGGAAGTATTTGGCGGTACGGTATAAGTGCGTATCTTTGCACTCCGCAAACGAAGGGATGCGGTTGTTTTTTGAGGTTTCCGGGGTCTTGGGGTGTTTTTTGGGGAGTTTTCCCCTGTGGGCCGGGCCGGGAAAAAAAAACAGAAAAAATATTTTGCGGGTACGGAAAAGTTTTCTACCTTTGCAGCCCCGGAAGGGGGATTGATGTACCTGGGGCTTTGATGGCCGAGGGATACAGCGGAAGCCGAAGCGCGAAGCGGGGGCGTAAGAGTTCTTTAATAGAAGAGAAATGATTCATGTAGCGCAGCGGGGTTCGCACCGGTCGGGTCGGAAGACAAGAAAAGATCGGGGCCGCCTCGCTACAGAGGAGAGGGTCCGGATCGCGAACATTCATTATACAATGGAGAGTTTGATCCTGGCTCAGGATGAACGCTAGCGGCAGGCCTAATACATGCAAGTCGGACGGGATCCGGGGGTAGCTTGCTACCTTCGGTGAGAGTGGCGCACGGGTGCGTAACGCGTGAGCAACCTGCCCATTCCAGGGGGATAGCCCGGAGAAATCCGGATTAACACCGCATACGACCGTTTCACCGCATGGTGCTACGGTGAAATATTGATAGGGAATGGATGGGCTCGCGTGACATTAGCTGGTTGGCGGGGTAACGGCCCACCAAGGCGACGATGTCTAGGGGCTCTGAGAGGAGAATCCCCCACACTGGTACTGAGACACGGACCAGACTCCTACGGGAGGCAGCAGTAAGGGATATTGGTCAATGGAGGCAACTCTGAACCAGCCATGCCGCGTGCAGGAAGACGGCCCTACGGGTTGTAAACTGCTTTTGTACGGGAATAACCCCCTTTACGTGTAAAGGGCTGAATGTACCGTAAGAATAAGGATCGGCTAACTCCGTGCCAGCAGCCGCGGTAATACGGAGGATCCGAGCGTTATCCGGAATTATTGGGTTTAAAGGGTGCGTAGGCGGCATGCTAAGTCAGGGGTGAAAGACGGTGGCTCAACCATCGCAGTGCCTTTGATACTGGCGTGCTTGAATGTACTTGAGGTAGGCGGAATGTGGCAAGTAGCGGTGAAATGCATAGATATGCCACAGAACACCGATTGCGAAGGCAGCTTACTAAGGTATGATTGACGCTGAGGCACGAAAGCGTGGGGATCGAACAGGATTAGATACCCTGGTAGTCCACGCCCTAAACGATGAACACTCGATGTCGGCGATAGACAGTCGGCGTCCAAGCGAAAGCGTTAAGTGTTCCACCTGGGGAGTACGCCCGCAAGGGTGAAACTCAAAGGAATTGACGGGGGCCCGCACAAGCGGAGGAGCATGTGGTTTAATTCGATGATACGCGAGGAACCTTACCCGGGCTTGAAAGTTAGCGGCGTGGCCAGAGATGGTCATTCCCTTCGGGGCGCGAAACTAGGTGCTGCATGGCTGTCGTCAGCTCGTGCCGTGAGGTGTTGGGTTAAGTCCCGCAACGAGCGCAACCCCTGTGGATAGTTGCCAGCATTTAAAGGTGGGGACTCTATCCAGACTGCCTGTGCAAACAGTGAGGAAGGCGGGGACGACGTCAAGTCATCATGGCCCTTACGTCCGGGGCTACACACGTGCTACAATGGCCGGTACAGAGGGCCGCTAGACCGCAAGGTCATGCCAATCTCGGAAAGCCGGTCACAGTTCGGATCGGGGTCTGCAACTCGACCCCGTGAAGTTGGATTCGCTAGTAATCGCGTATCAGCAATGACGCGGTGAATACGTTCCCGGGCCTTGTACACACCGCCCGTCAAGCCATGAAAGCTGGGGGTACCTGAAGCATGTAACCGTACAGGAGCGTGTTAGGGTAAAACCGGTAATTGGGGCTAAGTCGTAACAAGGTAGCCGTACCGGAAGGTGCGGCTGGAATACCTCCTTTCTGGAGTGCCCGCCGGTGCACCCGCTGCGCCATGAAGATTTCTTTTGAAGATACAGAACAGAATTAGGAAAGAGGAAGCAGTACCCTCCCCTACCGGGGTACCGGAGCAGAAGAGAAGAAGAGTGCAGTCCCGTAGCTCAGTTGGTTAGAGCACTACACTGATAATGTAGGGGTCAGCAGTTCAAATCTGCTCGGGACTACCAGACGGGGGATTAGCTCAGCTGGCTAGAGCACCTGCCTTGCACGCAGGGGGTCAACGGTTCGAATCCGTTATTCTCCACGATTTCCGGTGATTGTACCGGGATAGAAGTTCTTTGACATATTGGAAGAAAAAAAACACGAGAGAAGACAACAGCAGGGCCGTGCCTTTGGTGCACGGCCCGGACAAAGGCATCCCGGCAGGCGCAAAAGGCTGCCGGGAGAAGAAAGTAAGAAAGGGCACACGGGGGATGCCTAGGCTCTCAGAGGCGAAGAAGGACGTGATAAGCTGCGATAAGCGCCGGGGATCTGCAAATAAGAGCCGATCCGGTGATTTCCGAATGGGGAAACCTGGCATGTTGAAGACATGCCGTATATAACGCGAACGCGCTGAACTGAAACATCTAAGTAGGCGCAGGAAGAGAAAATAACAATGATTTCCTGAGTAGTGGCGAGCGAAAGGGAAAGAGCCCAAACCGTTGCTGTTACGGCAGCAGCGGGGTTGTAGGACCGCGACGTGGTACAATCCGAAGAAGTGGAAAGGTCTGGGAAGGCCTGCCGTAGAGCATGAGAGCTGCGTACACGTAATGGAGATTGACCTAGCGGGATCCTGAGTACCGCGGGGTCGGAGACGCCCTGTGGGAATCCGGCGGCACCATCCGCCAAGGCTAAATACTCCTGAGAGACCGATAGTGAACCAGTACCGTGAGGGAAAGGTGAAAAGAACCCCGAACAGGGGAGTGAAACAGAACCTGAAACCGTGTGCTTACAAGCGGTCGGAGCCGGCAGGTCCGGTGACGGCGTGCCTTTTGCATAATGAGCCTACGAGTTACTCTTCACTGGCAAGGTTAAGTGGTTAAGCCACGCAGCCGAAGCGAAAGCGAGTCTGAACAGGGCGCAGAGTCAGTGGAGGTAGACGCGAAACCTTGTGATCTACCCATGGGCAGGTTGAAGGTGCGGTAACACGTACTGGAGGACCGAACCGATAAACGTTGAAAAGTTTCCGGATGACCTGTGGGTAGGGGTGAAAGGCTAATCAAACTGGGAAATAGCTCGTACTCCCCGAAATGTTTTTAGGAACAGCGTGGACATGTAGTCTGACAGAGGTAGAGCTACCGATTGGGTGCGGGGGAGTCACATCCTACCAAATCCAGACGAACTCCGAATACTGTTCAGATATGGTCTGCAGTGAGGCTCCGGGTGCTAAGGTCCGGGGCCGAGAGGGAAAGAACCCAGACCACCTGCTAAGGTCCCCAAGTGTGTGCTAAGTTGAACTAACGAGGTCCGGTTGCCCAGACAGCTAGGATGTTGGCTTGGAAGCAGCCATTCATTTAAAGAGTGCGTAACAGCTCACTAGTCGAGCGGCCGGGCGTGGATAATAAACGGGCATCAAGCACACCACCGAAGCAGTGGGATATATGAATATATCGGTAGGGGAGCATTCCATCGGGGGCGAAGCGGAGCGGCGATGCGCCGTGGACCTGATGGAAAAGCAAATGTAGGCATAAGTAACGATAAGGCGGGCGAGAAACCCGCCCACCGAAAGACCAAGGTTTCCTGATCAACGCTAATCGGATCAGGGTCAGTCGGGACCTAACGCGAAACCCGAAAGGGGAAGTGGATGGACAACCGGTTAACATTCCGGTACTCTTTATAACTGCGATGTGGTGACGGAGCAGTGACACTGCCGCGCACTGACGGAATAGTGCGTTGAAGGCTTTAGGTACAGGACCGGCAGGCAAATCCGCCGGTACTGCTGAAGGCCGATAGTACGGCAAACCTTCGGGGGCGCCGATAGCGCAGGTAATCAGACTTCCGAGAAAACCCGCTAAGCTCCAGGTTATAAAGACCCGTACCGCAAACCGACACAGGTGGTCGAGGAGAGAATCCTAAGGTGCTCGAGTGAATCATGGCTAAGGAACTCGGCAAAATGGCCCTGTAACTTCGGGAGAAGGGGCGCTTCCTCAAGCGATTGAGAAGCCGCAGTGAAAAGGCCCAGGCGACTGTTTAACAAAAACATATGGCTTTGCCAAATCGAAAGATGACGTATAAGGCCTGACACCTGCCCGGTGCCGGAAGGTTAAGAGGGGATGTCAACCTTCGGGTGAAGCATTGAATCGAAGCCCCGGTAAACGGCGGCCGTAACTATAACGGTCCTAAGGTAGCGAAATTCCTTGTCGGGTAAGTTCCGACCTGCACGAATGGTGTAACGATCTGGGCGCTGTCTCGGCCATGAGCTCGGTGAAATTGTGGTATCGGTGAAGACGCCGGTTACCCGCAACGGGACGGAAAGACCCCATGAACCTTCACTATAGCTTAACATTGGTACTGGGTGCAGGATGTGTAGGATAGGCGGGAGATATTGAAGCGCGTTCGCCAGGATGCGCGGAATCGCCCTTGAAATACCGCCCTTTCTGTATCCGGTTCCTAATCCGCTATTTGCGGAGACATTGTTTGGTGGGTAGTTTGACTGGGGTGGTCGCCTCCAAAAAGGTAACGGAGGCTTTCAAAGGTAAGCTCAGTACGCTTGGTAACCGTACGCGGAGTGCAATGGCAAAAGCTTGCTTGACTGTGGGACATACAGGTCGAACAGGGTCGAAAGACGGACATAGTGATCCGGTGGTTCTGCATGGAAGGGCCATCGCTCAAAGGATAAAAGGTACTCTGGGGATAACAGGCTGATCTCCCCCAAGAGCTCATATCGACGGGGAGGTTTGGCACCTCGATGTCGGCTCGTCACATCCTGGGGCTGGAGAAGGTCCCAAGGGTTCGGCTGTTCGCCGATTAAAGTGGCACGCGAGCTGGGTTCAGAACGTCGCGAGACAGTTCGGTCCCTATCTGTTGTGGGCGTTGGAAGTTTGAGCGGGGCTGACCTTAGTACGAGAGGACCGGGTTGGACCAGCCGCTGGTGAATCTGTTATGCCGCCAGGTGTACCGCAGAGTAGCTATGCTGGGAATAGATAAGCGCTGAAAGCATCTAAGTGCGAAACTAGCCGCGAGATGAGACTTCCTTACAGGGCCGTAGCAGACTACTACGTCGATAGGCGGCAGGTGTAAAGGTAGAGATACCATAGCCGAGCCGTACTAATAGCCCGAAGCTTTCTCAAGCAGGGAACAGGGCTGTTGTCTTCCCGTATTTTTTTCTTCCGGTATATGTCTATATAAGGTATTCAGGTGCCTATATCGGCGGTGTCCACCTCTTTCCATCCCGAACAGAGCAGTTAAGCCCGCCAGAGCCGATGGTACTGCGGTAACACGTGGGAGAGTAGGTCGGTGCCCATTTTCACAGCCCCGCTGCACGTGCAGCGGGGCTTTTTGCGTTAACGGGCCCCCGCTGCCCCAACGTTCCCTCCCCCCGGGGCAGGGGCCCCTCATTCCCCGCCGGGATGTTCGTATGCGTCAGTTGTGAGCTCTGTGAAGACCGAATGTTTAAAATGCTCTAATATTTCCTTTTTAACTAGGTGATTTTCCCAACCTTTACTTGAAGTCCTCTTCCGATTAAGATATCGAATCCTATGTAAAAGGATTTTTATAAGATATATATGTAGATATGCACAATTAATATTATTTTTAGTGCACACATAATATGAAGATGCATGAAATTTAGCAGAAACCTACTTTTTATCGCCTTATTTATTTTTCCATATATCTGCTTTTCTCAAAGTGAACGCCCAAAACCAAACTGGCAAAACCTCGATCTGGAACAAGATGGAGTTCCGGGTATGAGTACTGAAAAAGCTTACAATGAATTGTTAGTTAATAAAGAAAGTACAACCACTATCGTTGCTGTTATTGATGGAGGCGTGGACGTACACCATGAGGATTTGAAGGCTAAGGTATGGGAAAATGAAGGAGAGATGGTTAATGATAGTACGGATAATGATGAAAATGGTTATATAGACGATAAGTATGGGTGGAATTTTATTGGTAATAAAAATGGTGAGAATGTTGAATATGATAATCTAGAAGTACTGAGGTTGGTGAGAGAACTGCACCCAAAATATGTTTCCGTATTGCCAACAACTCCACTTACGGAGGAAGAACGAAGGGATTTTTTGGCTTATCAGAAGATGAATACCGATTATATGAGTAGATTACAAATTGCTCAATTAACGGAACGTGCGATTAAAGCCTTTAAATTACACGTTGATTCCATTGTTAAACACATTGATAAAGACACCATAACAATCACTGACATAAAAGCTTATAAGGCTACAAATAAGGATGAGGGTAGGGCCTTATCGATGGTTAATAAAAGTTTACGCGACAAATCTGATTTCAATAGCTTTTATGAAGAATTGGTGGCGGGTGTAAAATATTATGAAAACCAAGTGAATTATCATTTAAATATGGATTATGATTCTAGATCTATTGTAGGAGACACGTACAGTGACAGTGAAGAACAATTTTATGGTAATGCTGATGTAATAGGGCCAGATGCTAAGCATGGTACACATGTAGCTGGTATAATAGCGGCTGATAGGAATAACGGGATAGGGATTAAAGGTGTTGCAGATGATGTGAATGTAATGGTATTAAGGGTGGTTCCGAATGGCGACGAACGTGATAAAGATGTAGCTAACGCTATTACCTATGCGGTGGATATGGGAGCTAAAATTATTAATATGAGTTTTGGGAAAGCATATGTGAAGGATAAGCAGGTGGTGGATAAAGCGGTTAAATATGCTATGGAGCAGGATGTTTTGCTAGTTCATGCAGCAGGTAACGAAGGCAAGGATAATGATGTTTCGCCGAATTACCCTAATAAAAATTATGTAGATAGTTTGGGAATAAATATGGGAATTGCTTCCGCATGGATTGAGGTAGGGGCCACTGGATGGAAATATGACGCGTATTTAGTGGCCGATTTTTCTAATTATGGAAAGCGTAGTGTGGATGTTTTTGCTCCCGGTGTAGATATAAGCTCTACTATCCCCCATTCAAAATATAAGGAGGAACAAGGTACAAGTATGGCTGCGCCAATGGTAAGCGGCCTTGCAGCTTTGATTAGGTCGTATTATCCTAATTTTAAAGCGAGCGAAGTAAAAAAGATTATCCTGGATTCGGTAGTTAAACCTACACATAGTGTACGTGTTATGCAAAATGGGAGCAAACGTAAAGTGGCCTTGTCTGATATTAGTGTAACAGGTGGGATTGTGAATGTCTACAACGCCTTGGTTTTAGCAGAGAAATTAAGCGATTGATCGATAAGACAGTAATATTGATACAATATGTCTACTTTTTCTGCGTTAATTAATTATAAATCACTACTTAAAAAAAGAAAATATATGGTTGAAACTTTTACACCGAAAATTACTAAGTGCCTTGGTAAAAAAAATCACATTGATGATGATTTGCAGTTAAACGCCGAGGATAGGTTGTTCTATGCTTTGCTGGATGAACCTATGGATCAATTATTGCAAGTGCCTTCTGATGATAGTGTTAGAGCGATTTTAAAATTCTCCGGCGATTATCTTTCTTGATTTTTAGCAGTTTGGGATTGTTTTTTTACTTTTGCCTGTAAAAGAGATGTATTTTTTACTGGTAAATGGAATTTTTTTGTTTTAGGTTTTGTCTATGCTAAAGAAAGATCGCTATCGTGAATTTGTGGCATATTTTTCATCCCATAATCCCGATGCTCAGACGGAATTAAATTATAGTAATCCTTATGAATTGCTGGTAGCGGTAATTTTATCTGCACAATGCACAGACAAACGGATTAATCAAGTTACACCTAAGCTATTCGAGCGATTTCCAGATGCGAACACCTTGTCTTTCGCTTCTCCTCAAGAAGTTTTTACTTACATAAAAAGTGTAAGTTACCCGAACAATAAAGCAAAGCACCTTGTGGGCATGGCTAAGATGTTAATAGAAAGTTTTGGAGGAGTAATACCTTCTGATGTAAAGGAACTACAAAAATTACCTGGTGTTGGCCGAAAAACAGCAAATGTTATAGCTTCTGTGATCTATGATGCGCCGGCTATGGCTGTTGATACACATGTTTTTCGAGTGGCGAATCGTATAGGACTAACAAGTAATGCTACAACACCTTTGGCCGTAGAGAAGCAATTGGTTAAATTTCTACCGAAAGATACCTTAGCAATTGCACATCATTGGTTGATATTACATGGACGTTATATCTGCTTGGCAAGAAAACCTAAATGTGAGTTATGTCCGATAACCTATATGTGTAAATATTACGAAAGGCAATTTTTAAGTAATAAAGTTTCTCTCAACGTCATTAAGGAGAGTAATGGATAGTCTCTTTCTCATAAGAGCAAGATTTTAAATATTTTTACTAATTAAATTAGTATTTTTTATAAAATAATTGTATTTTTGATCAAAAAATTAGATATGAGCAATCAAGATAAGTTAAAGGCCTTACAGTTAACACTCGATAAATTAGAAAAGTCTTATGGTAAGGGTACCATCATGAAATTAGGTGATTCTGCTGTGGAGCCTATAGATGCTATTTCTACCGGATCTTTAGGCCTTGATATTGCATTGGGAATTGGGGGAGTTCCAAAAGGCCGGGTCATTGAGATATATGGACCTGAATCTTCAGGTAAAACTACTTTGGCAACTCATATTATTGCGGAGGCACAGAAAAAAGGAGGAATAGCAGCTATCATAGATGCTGAACACGCTTTTGATAAGTACTATGCGCGTAAGCTTGGTGTAGATATTGATAACCTATTGATTTCACAACCAGATAATGGGGAGCAGGCGCTGGAAATTGCTGATAATTTGATACGGTCCGGGGCTATTGACGTTATCGTAATAGACTCGGTAGCAGCCTTGGTGCCTAAAGGGGAAATTGAGGGTGAGATGGGTGATTCTAAAATGGGCTTGCAAGCTAGATTGATGTCGCAAGCTTTACGTAAGCTCACAGGAACCATATCAAAAACAAATTGCTGCTGTATATTTATTAACCAGCTTCGTGAAAAAATTGGTGTAATGTTTGGTAATCCCGAAACGACAACAGGCGGGAACGCTTTGAAATTCTATGCTTCCGTACGTTTAGATATACGCAGAACTTCACAGATTAAAGATGCAGATGAAGTTGCCGGGAATAGGGTAAAGGTGAAGATTGTGAAAAATAAAGTTGCTCCACCTTTTCGGATAGCGGAGTTCGATATTATGTTCGGAGAAGGAATCTCAAAAGTTGGTGAAATTATAGACCTAGGTGTAGATTTTAATGTGATTAAAAAGTCTGGATCTTGGTTCAGCTATGGAGATACTAAGCTTGGCCAGGGGAGAGATGCTGTTAAAACTTTATTGTTAGACAATCCCGATTTAATGGAAGAGCTTGAAGTGAAAATTAAGGAAATGATTTCTCCAGATAAACTGGAAGAGATTTGATTTTCTTTTTGAAGAACAGTTTATATTAAAATAAAGATGTCCGCTGCCTACGTAAAGCATCGGGCATTTTATTTTTAATCCCCTACCTGTTCATATTTTTTTCTGTCTAATTCACTTTTACTTGCTTTCAACGAGACGGCAATAGCAAAAATGACCAAAATAACAATAATGAATATTCCGTAAATACGCTTCTGCTTATCTTTTCGTATTAACCAAATTAGAAAGGTTATTAAAGGTAAGGCAAAGATGCTAAAGAATATAATACTAGGTGTTCCCATGTTATATGCGTTGTAAGGTTAACGTGTATATTAGTTTTTAGCTATACCCCATCTTGCTAGTGGAGCAATATCCTGTGTTACAAAGTCTCCTTGGAGATATTTATAATACCCTGCTATAGAAATCATCGCAGCGTTATCTGTACAATATTCAAATTTAGGAATAAATACTTTCCAATTTTCACTTGCCGCAATTTCCAAGAGCGTATTTCTCAAACCTGAATTAGCTGATACGCCCCCTGCAATAGCTATATTTTTTATTTTTGTTTCATTGGCGGCCAATTTAAGTTTCTTTAATAGAATGCTAACAATTCGAGATTGTACAGAAGCGCAAAGGTCATGTATATTTTCTTCAATAAACAGCGGATTTTTGGAAAGTCGTTGCTGCACAAAATAGAGTATGGACGTCTTTAGACCGCTAAAGCTAAAATCGAGCCCTTTGATTTGAGGTTCTGGAAAAGTAAATTTTTCAGAATTCCCCGTCTTCGCATATTTGTCGATTAATGGCCCTCCAGGATAAGGTAAATTTAAGATTTTCGCAGTTTTGTCAAATGCTTCTCCCGCAGCGTCATCAATTGTTTGACCAATTAATTCCATATCAAAAAAGTCATTTACTTGCACAATTTGTGTATGTCCTCCTGAAACTGTAAGACACAAAAATGGAAAACTAGGCTTTGGGTCGTCTATGAAATGAGCTAATATATGTGCTTGCATATGGTTTACCTCTATCAGCGGAATATGTTGAGCCAATGCAAAAGCTTTTGCAAATGATGTTCCAACAAGGAGCGATCCAAGTAATCCGGGCCCTCGGGTAAAAGCTATAGCATCTATCTCATTTTTATGTATTTTTGCTTCTTGTATAGCTGCATCAACCGTTGGTATAATATTTTGTTGATGTGCGCGAGAAGCAAGTTCAGGGATAACACCACCAAACTTTTCGTGTACCGTTTGGTTAGCAATAATATTTGATCGTATTTTACCGTCTATACAGATAGAGGCAGAAGTTTCATCGCAAGAGGATTCGATACCTAGAATGGTTGCCAAAACACAGATTGTTAAATAATTTATTTACAAATTTATTAAAAAAGTAGCAAAAATAGCATTATATGTTTTAACAGGAATAATTCTTCTTGTGATAACACTATTATTTGCTTTGCAGTTTAGCGGCGTACAGACCTTTTTGACAAAGAAGGTAGCGGCATATCTTTCTAAAGAACTGGGAACTACCATCACCGTAGAAGGTGTTTATTTTAGGCCTTTTTCATCTTTAAGATTAGATAAAGTATATATCGAAGACTTAGATCAAGACACATTACTGTATATTAATGAGCTCAACGCTAACATCGATCTTCATAAAGTGGGTAGTGGACAGCTGATCATGAATGATGTATCACTTTCGAATGCACAGTTTTACTTAAAAAAAGTACAAGACTCGACCAGTAATTTAACATTTATTATAGATTATTTCAAGTCGTCTAAGGAAAAGACAGATCAAAGTTCTTTTAATGTTCAGTTGAAAACCTTGTCTCTCAAGTCTGTGGATTTTAAGTATAAAAATTATTTAGCAACTGAATCTTTAAAGGGCGTTAACTTTAATGATATCGATCTTTTCGGTCTTAGTGGAGAACTTACAAATATTGATTTTGAAAACCATTTATTTCAGGCATCGATAAAAAATTTACGGCTGACAGAAAAAAGTGGTTTTGTTTTAAAGAAATTGGAGGGACTGGTTACTGTGGACCGTGATAATATGGAGTTTAAAGAACTCTATGTCCAAACGAACCAAAGCACATTCGGGGAGTATATCAAATTTAGTTATAACGATTTTTCTGATTTTTCCGATTTTATTAATAAGGTAAATGTCCAGGCTGATATTAAAGATGCTAGAATAAATTCAACCGATATTGAGTTTTTTGCACCTTCGATAGAGGTTACTAAATTTAATCTTGGTGTAAGTGGCACCGTCTCGGGAAAGGTAAACAGCTTCGTAGGTAATAAGATGCTTATAAAAGGAGGACAAGCGACCTATTTTCGAGGTGACATAAAAGTAACGGGTTTGCCCAGTATCGACCATACCATTTTTGATCTAAATATTGAGCAAATTGCTTCGAATAAAAAGGACTTAGATAAATTAGTGGGAGATTTTAGTGGTAGGAAAGAGGAAGTATTGCCTGCATTTCTTTCACAGCTGGGGCAAATTAATTATTCGGGTAAACTTATAGGATTATATAATGATTTTCAGATTGATGGAGCATTAAAGACAAAAATTGGACAATTAGATGCTGATCTGGAAATTTCTTTAAAAGATAACAACATGTATCGGGGACGTATAGCCTCAGAGTCATTCGACATAGGAGAGATTATAGGGAACAAAAGTGAAATCGGGATTGCTGCATTTCAATTAGCGGTAGATGGTAATGGGTTCAATTTGAATGAGATTAACGCGAATATTGATGGGGAAGTTAAAAGCCTGAATTTTAAAAAATATACTTACCATAATATTAAACTAGAAGGAGATGTCATTGATAATTTTATTCTGGGGCGCTTAGCTATCAATGATAGCAATCTGAACCTGGAAGTAGAAGGAAAGGTAAATTTTGCAGAAGAATTGCCCCAATACGATTTGATTGCCGCAATTGAAAAAGCGGATCTAAAAGCAATAGGATTTTATAAAGATAGTTTAACTATTGAAGGGCATATAAAAACTAAATTTGCAGGTAATAATCTCAACAATATCGTTGGAGAGACGAGCCTAAAACAAATAGTGCTTAGAATGCCATCTTATTCTACAAGCATTGATTCTCTGGTGCTCACCGCGAATAATATAGGTGTTGAAAGACATATAACGATCTCATCAGATATCGCAGATGTCGTTCTGAACGGCGAGATAGACTTAAATAACTTCCCCGCATATTTTAAATCTATAATAAAAAAGTATATTCCTTCCTGGAAAGAAGAGTTGAACACCGGAGATCAATCTTTTGATTTTGCACTGCGCTTAAAACGTGCAGAACCACTAATGATGCTTTTTTTTCCATCAATCCAAATACCAGACACTGTTATCTTAAACGGTAAGTTTTCGACAGACGATAGTGTCGCAAACCTGAATGGTTATATTCCGATGTTAGAGATTGGAAAAATTAAAGTGAAAGATATTATTCTGGATGAGGTAGCAATGGACGAATCTTTGCATTTAACCCTAACTGCTGATCGAGTTAACATAACCGATAGCTTGTACGTTAAAAATATCAATATCTCAAATATTTTGAGTGACGATAGTCTAAGGTTTAATGTTAAATTATCTGATATCGATGCAAATAATCAGCTTGATTTGAATGGTTTGGTTGAATTTAGGGAAAATGAAAGACTGCTGTTAAGTCTATTGCCGTCTAACGTTATCATTAATAGAGAGGATTGGAAACTAGAAGATCGAGTTAATTTTGATTTTATCGATGGGCGTACACAGATTAAAAATTTTGAACTTGCCAATGGGGCCCAAAATGTGAAAATTAATGGCTGGATCTCAAAGGATCCAAGTGACGTTCTTGATGTAAAATTTGAAAAATTTGATCTGAGTACACTGGCGGGCTTAACTAATCCCTTAGGGATTAATCTGCAAGGTAAATTAAATGGTGATTTTCAATTGGTCTCAGTGTTTAAAAACCCCTATATCTCAGCAGATGTAAATTCTTCAGATATCGTTTATAATGATCGGGGTATTGGTGATATGACACTGTTGGCTGAGATGGATCCTGCTACCAATTTGGTAGGATTGGATATGAAAATTCAATATCAAGGAGCGGAAACGCTGAAAATAAAAGGCTCGTATGATGCTGTCGCACAAGAAAACAGTCTAAAATTAAACGCTGCATTGGAAGATAGTGAGATTGTACTTTTTGAACCCTTTCTGAAGAAGTTGGTCTCGGATTTGGAGGGAACGGTTTCAGCGGATATTCAAATAGACGGAACACCGTTGAACCCAATAATAAGTGGCGATTGTCAATTTAATCAGGCCAGTTTTACGGTTAACTATTTACAAACACGTTATACCATTAACGATAAAGTAGCTGTTAATAATAGCAGTATTGAGCTGGATAATTTAACAATCCTTGATGAGAATGAGCATAAGGCAATAGCAACCGGAAGAGTTGATATGAGTACCCCCTTGGATCCCAATATTGAGGTCGAAGTAAAAGCAGAGAACTTTATGGTACTTAATACAACAGCCAAAGATAACGCATTGTATTATGGTAAGGCTTTTGGATCTGGAGATTTTTCATTCAAAGGGTTAACCAGTAGTATGGATATTGATATCAAGGCTTCAACGGAAGAGGGAACAGTATTTAATATCCCGTTAAACGCTTCAGGAACAGTAAGCGAAAATGAGTTTATAACGTTTGTTTCCAAAGATTCTACTTTTAGTGCCTCCAAAAGTTCCTATTTTGACGGGTTAACATTGCATATTGATCTGGATATTACTAGAAATGCCGAGGCTAATATATTTACAGATTTGGGTAAATTATCTGGAACAGGTAATGGTAATATAACCATGAATATAACCAGTTTAGGTGATTTTGAAATGTTTGGTGACTATGTGATTCAGCAAGGTAAATTTACTTTTACTGCACAAGACTTTATCAATAAAATCTTTGAAATAAGTAGGGGGGGGACGATCCGCTGGACGGGTAACCCTGTTGAGGCACTGATTAATTTAACGGCAATTTATGAAGTGAGGACAAGTGTTAGGCCGTTATATGTTGCAGCAGGACGAGCAGGAACCGATCAAAGAGTCGTAGCGCAGGCGGAGATGATTTTAGGTGGAAACCTTCTCCATCCGGAGATAAGTTTCGCTATTGATTTTCCGATCGATTCATACGTTAAAGATGAGTTACAGAACTACTTTAGTGATGCAAACAATGTTAATCAACAGGCATTGAGTCTGATTGTAAGGCGTAGTTTCGCACCTGGAACAGGGACTGATCTTACCACAGAGCTAAATAATACCTTTTTGAGCGCCGGCACAGAACTGGCTTTCAATCAGTTAAATAATGTGATTTCGCAATCGTTAAATCTAAACTTTGTTGATTTTAATATCCGATCACTGAATGAAGCAAGCGCTTCCATTAGATTGTTAAATAATCGTTTGATGTTAACTGGCGGTGTTACCGATAGACGGGGAGAACTAAATGATTTTAATTTATTTAGTAATCAAGTAGCAAGTGATGTTGAGGCACTTTTTTTAATTCGTAAAAATGGTAACCTCCTGTTGCGGGCTTCTAATCGGCTGAATAATAGAAATTTCTTAAATCCCAATGATGAGTATGTTAGTGCTTTAGGCTTAGTTTATAGGCAAGAATTTGATACGGTGGGAGAGTTTTTTCGACGCATGTTTTTATTAAATAGGAAGAAGAAGGACAATGAAGATGATACTACTGAAGAAATATCGGCGGAAGAAAAATCGTCTAGCGCAGTCCAAGGTAGCAGGGTGAATTAATAACAAATCAAGAAGGAGCTGTCTAAAAAGCCCTATTAATAGAAGATCCCCGATACTGAAAAAGTGTCGGGGATTTTTATTTTTTGTCCTAAAAAACAGTTATTTTTAGGTGCACCCAAACAATATGGCAAACATACTATTCAAAGCATTACCGTCCAACAGTCCGAGCCTGTTTCCGGAAGATATTTTTGCAAAGATCCCAGAGAACCACCCGGTACGTCTGGTAAATGCAGTGGTTGACAGACTGAACATCGACCACATCATAGGACAGTACAAAGGTGGCGGCACGAGCAGTTTCCATCCGCGTATGATGATCAAAGTGCTGTTCTATGCCTATCTGGGCAACATCTATTCGTGCCGCAGGATAGAAAAGGCCTTACAGGAGAATATCTATTTCATGTGGCTTTCGGGCCACAGTGCACCGGATTACCGAACGATCAACCACTTCCGTGGCAAAAGACTTAAAGGGCATATCCATTCCCTTTTTGCCGATGTTGTCCGTTTGCTTGCCGAACTGGGCTATGTAAGCCTAAAGGTCCAGTACATAGACGGTACAAAGATTGAATCGGCGGCAGGCCGTTACACTTTTGTATGGAAAGGTTCGGTGGAAAAGAACAAAGCAAAACTGGAAAATAAAATACAGTCGGTCCTCTCGGACATTGAATCACAGATAAAACAGGACCAATCGGAACTGGGCAGGGATGAAACACCCAAACCTATTAAGAGCAATGAGCTCAGGGACAGACTTTCTTTACTGAACGAAAAGCTCAAAGCAACAGCAAAACCTACCCAAAAACAGCTTAAAAAGCTGCGGGAAGAACATCTTCCAAGGCTGGAAAAGTACGAAAAGCAATTGGCTACACTGGGGGAAAGGAACAGTTACAGCAAAACCGATGAAGATGCCACCTTCATGCGGCTGAAAGATGACCACATGCAGAACGGGCAGCTCAAACCGGCCTACAACACGCAGATCAGTACGGAAGAACAGTTCATCACCCACTACAGTATCCACCAGACAAGCACCGATACCACCACATTGGAAGACCATCTTGATAGCTTCGAAGATCAATATAACAGGCAGAGCGATGTGGTGGTGGCCGATGCCGGTTACGGAAGTGAAGAGAACTATGAAATGCTGGAATCAAAGAACATAGAAGGTTACGTGAAATATAATTACTTCCACAAAGAGCAGAAACGCAACCAGAGGAACAATCCTTTTCTATTACAGAACCTGTATTATCATAAAGAGCAGGACTTCTATGTGTGCCCGATGGGACAGAAGATGGAGTTTGCCGGTAAGGGAATACGCAAAAGCACCAATGGATATAGTTCCCGGGTGAGCTATTACAGGGCCGAACGCTGTGAAGGCTGCCCGCTTCGGGGCAGTGCCATAAAGCGCAGGGAAACAGGATCATCGAAGTCAACCACCGGTTGAACGAACTGAAGACCAGGGCACGCGAACGTCTAACATCGGAAACAGGAAAGTACCACCGGAGTAAACGCCCCATAGAAGTGGAGGCGGTCTTCGGACAGATGAAAAGCAACAACAGATTCAACAGGTTAACCATGAGGGGGCTTGAAAAGGTCGATATTGAGTTCGCCCTGATGTGTATAGGGCATAACCTGAGAAAATGGTCGAAAAAGCTCCTGAAAACAACTTCGTCAGGCCCAAACAACGAACCTAAATACAATAATCCCCTTATTTATGACCCCAAATGGATAAACTACTGCTATCAACCATTGGTCGCATAGAGTAACATCCTAAAACCGATAGACTCTACAGGTAGATACAAAAAGAAAGAAGGCGCCCTTTTTAGACGCCTTCTTCTTGATTTGTTATGGCCGTGTATCTCGTATCTAAGTGTTCTTCATAATAGTGTGTCCCATTTTGTCTCTTTTAGTGCGTAAATAGAGCTCGTTATGCTTGTTAGAAGCTATTTCAATAGGTACATTTTCAACTACTTCAAGGCCGTATCCAACAAGCCCCGCACGTTTGGTTGGATTATTAGACATTAATTTCATTTTGGTTACGCCTAAATTGCGTAGAATTTGTGCGCCAATACCATAATCGCGAAGGTCTGGGCTGAAACCCAGTTGAACGTTTGCGTCCACGGTATCTAAGCCATTTTCCTGGAGATTATACGCGTGTAATTTATTGATTAATCCTATGCCCCTACCTTCTTGATTCATATATACGATAACTCCTTTCCCTTCTTTTTCTATCATTTCCATTGCTTTGTGAAGCTGGTGGCCACAATCGCATCTGCAAGATCCAAAGATATCACCTGTTAAACAGGAGCTGTGTACCCTAACCAATATCGGTTCATCAGGTTCCCAAGCTCCTTTAACGAGTGCCAAGTGTTGTTCTCCTGTGTTTTTTTGTTTATAAGCAACTAAGTTAAAATCTCCCCATTCGGTGGGCAATTTAACGGAAACTTCTTTATTGATAAGGGAATCTTTTGTAAGGCGATATTCAATCAAATCTTCAATAGAAACAATCTTGAGATTGAATTTCTTAGCTACCTCAATCAAGTCGGGTAAACGGGCCATTTCGCCATCTTCTTTCAGGATCTCTACAAGGACGCCAGCAGGCTCTAATCCTGCTAAGCGAGCTAAGTCGACGGCAGCTTCAGTATGGCCGGTACGGCGTAGTACACCTCCGTCTTTTGCTATTAGTGGGAAAATGTGTCCCGGTCGACCAAGCTCTTCTGGTTTAATATCTGGATTTATTAACGCTTGTATAGTTTTCGATCTATCGGATGCCGATATACCGGTAGTACATCCATATCCTTGTAAATCAACCGAAACGGTAAAGTTTGTTTCATAAACAGCCGTATTTTGGCCCACCATAGGGTGTAAATCTAACTCGCGGCATCTTTGTTCTGTTAAAGGAGCGCATACTAGGCCTCTACCATGGGTTATCATGAAGTTAATGACTTCTGGTGTTGCTTTGCTGGCTGCAGCAATAAAATCTCCCTCATTTTCCCTATCCTCGTCGTCAACTACTATGATGACCTTCCCGGCCTTAATATCCTCGATCGCCTCTTCGATCGTGTTTAAATGAAAATTCATTACTTTATATGATGTTAAAATTATACAAAGATAAGATTGTTAAAGTTGACGTGCATAATGGAAAAGTCATGTTAGCAGGTGTTCTTTATACACATCTAATCTTTTCTTTTGAATTTGCTTTTGAATTTGTTGAGAAATTTTTTTAATGCAATTTTATAATTTTCTACGTCGAAAAGAGCAGAATCTGTTGCTGCCTTGTATGTAAGAAATATACCTAACGGTGTTAGAACAATGATTGCTGTCCATATGCCCAATACAGGATCTATATTGCCTTCTTTTGCAGATTTTTCTGCTACAGTTGATATGATATGATAAATTAAGAAAAAGATGATCGCCATGACAACAGGCAGTCCTAAACCACCTTTTCTGATAATGGCTCCTAAAGGAGCGCCTATGGAGAATAATAACAAACAAGATGCAGCTAAAGTGAATTTTTTCTGATATTCGATAATGTATCGAATAATCGTCAAGGTATAGTCTTTATCTGATTTCGCTTTCATATCAAGTGTCTCTTTTATATAACGGATATCTGTCAGCGAATTTCCTAACGCTATTAACCGCTTATCTGCTGGAATAATATCTTTAAACGTTTGATCGTAAGTTATCGGTGCTCCAATTTCTTTCTTATTTTGGCTAGCTTGATAGGAGTTTAATAACTTGTAGTTTGATTTTACCTCATTAAAAATAGTGTTCCGTATACTGTCTAATTTTTGTGATGTGGAGTCAGTGTAATATTTTAGCTGCTTTAAATTCAGCATCATAGAATTGCTTCGAAATAACTCTTGATCAGTTCTTTTCATCTGAAAAGTAGACATGTCAAATTTTTGCTCCGTTTGTTCAAAATAGTAACGCGTATACTGTTGTCTGGGGTTATACGATCGATCGCCCGCAGTCGATTCTTCGTAACGCACACCGTCTTTCAATTTCAAAATCATGTAGTTGTTATCTCGAGAATTGTACATGACACCCTCTTTTGCCAACAATACATTTGTGCCTCTCGATATGTTACCATGTTGATAGATGATTAGGTTGTATAGCACGGTGCCATCTTTGTTTTTATTCTGCGCACGTATAGAGTAACCGGGGATACTATTGTTGAAAATACCGTCTTTAATTAAGAAATCAGCTTTCTTGTTTCTCACATCATAGAGCAAAGAACCCATCTTCAAATTGGTAATGGGAAGGATATAATCGCTAAAAAAGAACGAACCAACACTGATCATGCCCACTAGAATAATTAAAGGCATCATCGCCTTACGCAGTGATACGCCTGCAGCTTTAATAGCAACTAACTCATAACTTTCCCCTAAATTTCCGAAGGTCATGATTGATGATAGTAACATGGCGAGGGGCATGGCCATAGAAATTTGAGCTGCCGAAGCGTACCAGAGCAGTTCTAAAATTACATACCATTCAAATCCTTTACCAATTAAGTCGTCGATGTATTTGAACAAAAATAACATCAACAGCACAAACATTACAATGAAAAATGTAACGATAAAAGGCCTGATGAATGCTTTTAATACGAGTGTGTGAATTTTTTTCATTAAAAATGACCGCTGTTCTACTCTTCTACTTCACATACTCTTACTGTCGCAGAGATATGTATCTTACAGATACAAAGATAAGAAATTTACGCGCCTAATACACGTAACAGGTATTGTACCTGATTTTTCCAAATTAACTTTCTCTCCGCTTCATTATCTTCTGTAGTAAAATCGGTAATTGCTAAGGCCACGTCGTTTGTTAATTCGTCTTGAATAATTTCCAATTCGAAGTAATAAGGTGTATCGTCTAACCAAGCAAATTTGACACTTTTATTTTCTTTAGCACTGACCAGTTTAGCAGGATGCGTTTCGTTGTCCCATATAAAATTGAATTTATTATCTTGATAGATTACATCGTCCGCAAACCATTGAGACAACCCATTAGGTTCACTAATGAATGAATATAATATTTTGGGTGATGACCTCACCTCGTATTCTAATTGTAATTTTCTTTTCTCTGTCATAATGGTTTAGGATAATAAACGCTCCATAAAATACTTTTTAAACTTTTTTTCTAAAGAAAAGGAAAATAAACTATATTTGCAAACCCAAAAGGCGGGGTAGCTCAGATGGTTAGAGCGCAGGATTCATAACCCTGAGGTCGGCAGTTCGATCCTGCTCCCCGCTACTTTTAAAGGAAAGTCGAACCACAGGCTTTCCTTTTTTGTTAAGGTACTTTATGGTAGATACTCTATTGTCCTTCCAATATACGAATCAAATCGTCATTGATATAAAAAACTTCTCGTCCTTCTTTTGACGGTGTGAGTATTCGCGCTGCGACAAGTTCATTGACATATTTTGTCAAAGTTGTTCTGGAGGATATCTGTAGTATGTCGCCGATCAACTTTGGTTTGATATAGGGTTGACTAAACAGCAGTTCATTTACTTCTTTATTATACCATTTGATATTTGACTTACCGTATTCCAATGTAGTTTCCATCTGATCCAGTATACTGTTGATGAGTTGATTGGTTAAAAGTGCTGTTTTTTCAACTGCATCCAGCATATAGAGTACCCATGGTTTCCAACTCCCACGCTGAGTAACGGCACCTAAATTATAATAATAATCATCTTTGTGTACGATGATATATTTGGAAAGATACAAGACCGGTTGATCCAAGAGACCTTGATTGACCAAGTAGAGCAGGTTTAATATCCGACCTGTACGACCATTTCCGTCAGGAAAAGGGTGTATGGCTTCAAATTGATAGTGTGCTATACACATTTTGAGTAATGGGTCAGTGTCGGACAGCTTATCATCATTCAGATAGTCCAATAGATTTCCCATTAGTCGTTCTACAAGACCGACTCCTCTTGGAGGAGTGTATATAATCTCCCCTGATCTAAATTCGCTTTGCCCACGTTGAATGACCGTCAATGTATGTGCTGGACGTATGCTGCCAGATGTATTTTTGATCTGTCGGAAAATAGCAATTATACTTTCAAGGTCGATATCGTTTTTTTCCTTTACACGTTGATATCCCTCCCAAAGTGCTTCCCTATACCTCAAAACCTCTTTTGTGGCAGGATTGGCATTTTTTTCCTGAAAGGTATCCGACACAGCTTTATAAAGCTCGTCTTCTGTTGTAAAGATATTTTCTATAGCAGATGACGCTTTGGCTTCCTGAAGAGCAATCGTATTGACCAGCATATAGGGATTGGGCAGACGCCGTACATTACTATTTACCCCTGCCAATGCTCTGGATGCCGTGACCAGTTTTTTCAGAATATCTACGTCATCATCAATGTTCTGCGGAGGCAGGGGCGGAAGATCATTGAAAGGTTTTGTTCTATCGTATGCCATATATGTTCAAATTTAACCTGATACTGGACATATATACAAAGTAATGAAATAAAATGGACATATTTTTAAGATATGTCCATTTTTTATTTGAAAATGGACATACTTAGATTAAGTGTTCATTTGGATGTATTTTCTTGCTTCTGTTATAGCTTTAAAGTCTTCAATGAGGTTCGACTTTCCGCAACTCGACCCTACGAAGGCCAGTGCGATGTGTGCTGGCTTTTTGGTTTAATACCGGTATTTTGTAGCGTAAGATGATAACAAATGGTCAGCCGGTCTACGGGCTTATAATATATAAGGCCTCTTTGATTATTTCGGCCTCAATAAGATTGACCTTGCCTATATACTCTCCATCAATCTGAAAAAAGGTGTTTTCTTTGATTTTTAATGTCACTTTATCGGTTTGTATAATCTCTGTTTTAAATGGATTAAATGGAGTTTTGAAGCTGAAACACATTTTTAGTAACTCCAATAAGGAAAACCACTTGACGATAATCACCTCAAAGTGGTCATCATATAGCGAGCCTGTTTTGTTGATTTTTACGCCAGTTCCATAGGTTGTTCCATTTGCTATAACCACCATCTCTGCCTTTCGGGCCCACATTTTTTGACCAGTAGTAATCGTTACATGCATTTTTTTATGTCTTTTAAATGTTTGCCAAGCAGCTTTTGCATATCCAGTCATTCCTCTCTCTTTAGAGGATTGAAACTTCTTGATAATACGTGCGTTTATTCCAATATCTGCTAAGTGTATACTTAATTGTTTATTTATAAGTAAAGCATGTACCCTCCTGGGTATACCATGTATGACTGTATCTAATGCTGATTTTGGGTTACTTTTAATGTTCATTTCTTTTGCCATGCCATTCGCCGATCCTGCAGGAATGATGGCTAGCGGAATAGAAGTGCCCATTAAACATTCTGCGGCAAGTTTTACTGTTCCATCTCCACCCACGGCAATTACGCGGTCAGGGTTATAACGTGCGATAGCACCTTTAATGGCTTGGATAGAACAGTTTTTAGGTAGAGGATAAAAGTGAGTTATATGTGAAGTTGCTTTAAAGTAATTCTGGATAATCTGGGTATAATCCAGATGCCTGTTACCCGAAAAAGAGTTAACAATAAAGAACAAAACGAGATCAGGCTTGCTGTTCATGATAAATTCTATTAACAACTATTAAAACCACTGAATGATTTGAATGTTTGAAAGTTAATGAGTGCTTCTGCGGAAATTAAAATATATAATGGTTATGGCCATACTAAAAACCTCGTAGTTTACGGGCATGTGTTTAAATGGAGGCCTGAAATTGATGTGAAGTTGGCCGCTAATAGCTTTCAGCAGATGCTTACATTGTTAAAATTATTTATGAGTAGGCCATATGCTTATGCTCGGTTGAGATTAGTATTCATGGATCAAATAATTGAAACAGAGTCGGCTAGTGATGGTTTTTTTAAATTTAAGTGGACTTCTGAAATGCATTTAGAACCGGGGATTTACGATCTGAAGGTAGGCTTGATTGAGGAGGGGACTGAGACCAAATATGTTCCAGGTAAGGTGTATGTACCTAGCACTACACAATATGCATTTGTATCAGATATTGATGATACCGTTTTAATATCGCATTCGGCATCGCTCTGGAGAAGGTTAAGAGAGTTGTTGGCCAGAAACCCTTACCGCCGCCGGCTTTTTGAAGATAATGTAATTTGGTACAATCTTTTATCCAACGCGGCTACCGAAACAGCACATCTAAACCCCTTTTTTTATGTCTCCAGCAGTGAATGGAATCTTTACGACTATTTACACGAAATATTTCGATACAACGGTCTGCCAACCGGATCCTTTCTGCTAAGCCATTTTAAACAGTGGTATAACTTTTTCAAATCAGGAAGAACCAAACACGATGACAAGTATCGACGGATTGATCGTTTACTTAGAGTCTTTCCCAAGCAGAAGTTTGTGCTAATCGGCGACAATTCACAGCGAGATCCTATTATATATACAGCATTAGCCAACAGATATCCCGACAGGATAGTTGCCATTTTTATACGTAATATAAAGAAAAGGCGCAGTAAATTTACTTTGCAATTGCTTAAAGATCTTGCCAAATCAGATATACGTACATGCCTTTTCGAAAATAATCACGAAGCTATCGAATTCTCGCTTAGAATCGGATTAATCCAAAAAGAAAATCTCTATTCTAATTTATCCGGTTTTTAGCGCGACTTCTGAGCTGGAAATCATTTTCCTAAGATTGTTCAACGCATATCGCATTCTTCCTAGAGCCGTATTGATACTTACATCGGTTACCTCTGCGATTTCTTTGAAGCTCATTTCACCATAATGCCGCATGATCAGTACTTCTTTCTGATCATCGGGCAGCAATTGGATCATTTTGCGGAGATCTTTATATGATTGTTGCCGAATGATTCGCTCTTCGGCACTTTCGTCATAAAATGGTAAAACATCAAAGATGTCGAAACCATCCGAATTAGTGATAAAAGGGGTGCGCTTTTCTTTGCGGTAGTAATCAATTACGAGATTGTGCGCGATGCGCATTGCCCATGGAAGAAACTTCCCTTCATCGTTGTATCTTCCCGCTTTAAGCGTTTTAATCACTTTGATGAAAGTATCTTGAAACAAATCCTCGGCTAGATAGGAATCTTTTACCAGTAAATAGATGGATGTGTAAATCTTTGATTTATATCTATGAACTAACTCTTCAATTGCGGCTTCATTGCCGACCAAATACAAATGAATTAACTGTTGGTCCGTCTTTTTATGCAGTGTCATGCTATGCTACTTTTCGTCTTTTTCGTTTAATAAAAAAGTATTTGTAAGTAGTTTTTTTTCTATAGCAGTCCTCCTAATGGTATATAATGTATACCTTGTTTTGTTAGTAAATTTCTTCAAAGCAAAACAATTTTTTTAGAAAAACAAAGAAAAAATATCAAAATCGTTTGTTATTTCTTTATTGTGTATTTTTGTGGCCGTTGCTTTTGCTTGGTCATAAAGTCAAATAAACAATCAAGTGGAGAGGCAAAAATTAGGATTATTTCATGACAAAACAGCTAGATTCAAACCCCAAATCTCATATATTAATAAAGGGAGCGCGCGTTCATAACCTTAAAAATATTGACGTAGAAATACCCAAAAACAAACTGGTGGTTATTACCGGAATGTCGGGTTCTGGCAAATCTTCTCTTGCTTTCGATACACTGTATGCGGAAGGACAGCGCAGGTATGTGGAGAGCTTATCTTCATATGCAAGGCAGTTTATGGGCAGAATGAATAAGCCTGAGGTTGATTATATTAAAGGAATAGCGCCAGCTATTGCAATTGAACAGAAAGTTATTACCAGCAACCCGAGGTCAACGGTTGGCACTTCGACAGAAATATACGATTATTTGAAACTTCTTTTTGCAAGAATTGGTATAACGATATCTCCAGTGTCTGGTAAGGCAGTAAAAAAAGATACGGTTACTGATGTAATTGATTTTGTCGGTACATTGAAAGAAGATACCGTGATAACCATTTATTGTCCTCTGCATCCACATAACAATCGAAAGCTGAAAGAAGAGCTGGCGGTCTTACTTCAGAAAGGGTTTATAAGGGTAGAATATAAAGGGGAGCTGCATAAAGTAGAGAACTTATTGGAAGATAAAGCTATCGGAAATGAGGCGGTTGGAGAAGGCGATTTAAGAATTGTGGTTGACCGCATTCGAGTCAATCAAGAAGAAGAAACTTTAAGTCGCATAGCGGATTCAGTACAAACAGCATTTTTTGAGGGAAAGGGGGATTGTTTCCTAAATGACGGCGAGAGAGAGCATTTCTTTTGCGATCGCTTTGAGCTGGACGGAATGGTGTTTGAAGAGCCAACTGCTAACTTTTTCAGTTTCAATAATCCTTATGGGGCTTGCTCGAGATGTGAGGGTTATGGTAAGATAATCGGTATAGACCCAGATTTAGTGGTGCCGGATAAAAGCAGATCTGTTTATGATGGAGCCATTGCGCCATGGAGAGGGGAAAAAATGGGCGAATGGTTATCAAAACTTGTGAAAAGTGCTATTAAATTTGATTTCCCCGTTCATCGGGCCTATAACGATTTAAGTGAACAGCAAAAAAATCTTTTATGGGAAGGAAATAGTTATTTCAAAGGGCTGGATGAGTTTTTCAAGGAGCTGGAAGAACAGACATATAAAATTCAATATCGGGTGATGTTGTCGCGCTATCGAGGGAAAACGAATTGTCCCGCATGTAAAGGTACACGGTTACGGCAAGATGCTGCCTATGTCAAAATAGGGGGAAAGTCAATTACAGATATCGTTTTAATGCCACTGGATGAACTGCTGGTTTTCTTTGAGACATTACAGCTAACGAAAAATGAAGAAACGATAGCCAAGCGGTTACTGATGGAGATAACCAATAGAATCAGATTTTTGACAGATGTAGGGTTGAGCTATTTGACTCTTAACAGGCTGTCAAATACACTTTCCGGAGGTGAATCGCAGCGGATCAATTTAGCAACATCCTTAGGTAGTTCACTTGTCGGATCAATTTACGTACTGGATGAGCCCAGTATTGGGTTACATCCACGTGATACTACGAGGTTAATCAGTGTGCTAAAGTCGCTGCGGGATGTAGGTAATACAGTAATCGTGGTGGAGCATGAAGAGGAGATGATGCGCGCCGCCGATCATTTAATCGATATTGGACCAGAAGCTGGCATTAATGGGGGAGAGCTGGTATTTTCCGGAACTTTCCAGGAAATTTTGCAGGACAAAAAAAGTTTGACTGGACGGTACTTGAACAAAGTTGAAACTATAGAAATACCAACTCATCGCAGAAAGTGGCAGCATGCTGTTCAAATTAAAGGTGCTAGAGAGAATAATTTAAAAGGAATTGATGTCAAGTTTCCGCTTTATACTTTTACTGTTGTTACAGGCGTTTCGGGATCGGGTAAGACGTCTTTGGTAAAAAGGATTTTATACCCGGCGCTTCAAAAGGCTACGGGTAATTATTCAGGAGAACAGACAGGTGTGTATGATGGCGTCGACGGCGATCTGCATATGGTGGAAAGGGTAGAAATGGTTGATCAAAACCCCATCGGTAGGTCATCACGGTCAAATCCGGTAACCTATGTGAAAGCTTGGGATGAAATCAGAACGCTATATAGTAGCCAGCCAGCAGCAAAAGCCGCCGGATTAAAACCTGCAGCCTTTTCATTTAATGTAGAAGGCGGGCGCTGTGACGTCTGTCAGGGAGAAGGCGAGGTCAAAATAGAAATGCAGTTTATGGCAGATCTCTTTCTCCCTTGTGAGGTCTGCGCTGGCAAGCGATTTAAACAGCAGGTATTAGACGTTACTTGGCATGATAAAAATGTATATGAAGTACTGGAACTTACCGTTGATGAAGCTTTAGAATTTTTTGATAGTCAACCAAAAATATTGAATAAGATAAGACCTTTAGCGGAGGTCGGTTTAGGTTATGTTAAATTGGGCCAGTCTTCAAACACGCTGTCAGGGGGTGAAGCGCAACGTATCAAGCTAGCGTCCTTTTTGGTTAAGGGTAACAATAGTAAAAACACCCTGTTCATATTTGACGAACCTACGACGGGTCTGCATTTTCATGATATTAAGAAGCTATTGAAGTCTTTTGATGCGTTGATTACACAAGGAAATACTATACTGGTTATTGAGCATAATATGGATGTTATAAAATGTGCAGATTGGATTATCGACATTGGTCCGCAAGGAGGTGAAAGAGGCGGGCAGCTGGTTTTTGAAGGTGTCCCGGAAGATTTGGTTAGCCAAAAGGGCTCCTATACGGGTGAGTTTCTGGCTGATTATTTGCAAAATAAACCATCCTATAGCTAATAGCTCTAGCTTAAAAGAGCAGTTTTATGATCTACTAAGGAGGTTGGCAAAATTATTATTCACCTGAAGAAGCTAGTTACAGTAGATTAAATTAATATATAGTTTAAAATTTGTAAATTTACAGGCATACGCAAAGTAAAGGAAATATGCTGTCCAAAAAGTCTAAATACGCAATTAAAGCACTCATTGTATTGGGTAAGAATTATGGGAAAGAACCTATGCAGATTCTGAAAATTGCAGAAGAAGAAAACATACCGAAAAAATTTCTAGAGCAAATACTGCTTGAGATGCGTAATGCCGGGATTCTATATAGTAAAAAAGGTGCAGGGGGAGGGTATAGTCTAAATAAGGATCCAGAAGATATCCGATTATCACAGGTTATACGCTTAACCGACGGACCAATAGCATTGCTCCCATGCGTTAGCCTTAATTTCTATAGACGATGTGATGAGTGTAAAACAGAAGAGACTTGTGGTATTCGGGATACATTTGTAGATGTACGAAACGCTATGCTGCAAATTTTAAATGATACGAGTATAGCCGATATCATCAAGAGAGAAGCAAACTTAGCATTAGGGTTGTAAAATATTTAACTCATTATCAGTTTGTTAATGATTTATTTTGGTTTTGAATAAATAAAGTCTACAAAAAAGGTATATTTTATATATATTTGTGGCATGCAAAAAATAAATCTACATATGAATATTACTTGCTACGGGATAAAAAAATGTATGTGTTTTTTATTTCCGGCATAGAAGAGGGTGTAGATGTAGTGATAGAGGCCTCTTCAGTTAGATTGTGGGGGCTTTTTATTAATAGTTTAAAAGGAGGTAAGCAAATGGATAAGCAATTTACCGAAGTCGAAAGGTTATATGTAGAACCTAAGATAACAATAGTTGGTGCCGGTCCTGGAGATCCCGATTTAATTAGCGTAAAAGGTGTTAAGGCATTAAAAACGGCAGACGTTATTATTTATGACGCGTTGGTTGATGAAGAGTTGTTAAACTACGTGCCAAAAGAAGCAACCAGGGTTTACGTAGGTAATCCGTCTGGTGATGAAAATTTTTCGCAACCGACCGTAAATCAGTTGATGGTTGACTATGCTTTAAACTTCGGTCATGTCGTGCGTTTGAAAGGAGGAGATCTTTTTGTATTTGGAAGGGGGTATGAGGAGCTGGATTTCGCTGCCTCTTATAGCATTGAAACAGCAATCGTTCCGGGAATCAGTAGTGCTATTTCCGTACCTGGGTTACAGGGCATCCCTGTGACGCATAAAGGAGGTAGCGATAGTTTATGGATATTAAGTGGCACCGACGGCGATGGTAAATTGAATCCAGAGTTTCGGGATGCGGCGGCGAGCAAAGCAACGGTTGTAGTCTTATTAGGGTATGATCAGCTTCATGATATAGTAGAGATCTATAAAAGCGTAGGAAAAGGGCGTCTTCCGGCAGCTGTTATACAGAATGGATCTATGAAGAATGAGAAGGTAGCAATAGGGCTGGTAAATACCATAGAAGAGGTTGCTAAAGAAGAGGCGATCGATAATACCGGTCCGGTATTGTTGGTGTTCGGCCAGACCGTTTCTTTACATAAAAGCTTTTACCACATTTTGGATTTTCTTGAAGGTCAGCAGTATTAAACCCAAAATCCGCGTTAGGGATTTGGGTTGAATCTTAGTTTTTTGGTTGTTATTAACGGCACCAGCTATCATTCTATGGCTGGTGCTTTTTTTTAATAGCAGTTATTGGGTCGAAAGGCCGCATGCAGTAGCCGCCGAAATGTAACTGTAATGAAGCCTATGTCTAAATTTCGGATTTATTCTACGGGAAAAATGGGAATTTCAGACACGTTAGGCTCCCTGTCTAACCTAAGCATCTGACTGAAATAAAAGTCTAGCCGTTCTCAGGTACCACTAGAAATCAAACATCAAGGAAAAATTAGCTAAGGATGAAAATAAAGTTTTATTGTAAATAAATTTTGTGGTAGGTTTGAACCGACAATACAAAAAGAATGAAAGAACAAAGTAAACTGGTGCGCAGTCAAGCGCAACGATCACAAAACAGAGAACACTCTGTGCCTTTATATTTGACATCAAGTTTTATTTTTGATGACGCTGAACAGGGGCGCGCAATATTTGCGGGCGAGGAGGATGGGAATGTATATTCCCGATATTCCAATCCCAACACCAATGAATTTATACAGAAAGTGTGTGATATGGAAGGCGCAGAAATGGGCCTGGCTTTTTCTTCCGGGATGGCGGCAGTATTTGCCTCTTTTGCTGCACTTTTAAAAAGTGGTGATCATATAGTTGCATGTAGATCAATTTTTGGCTCAACACACCAGCTATTTACCATGCTCTTTCCTAAGTGGGGCATCACGACGACTTATGTTGACGCATCTACACCTGAAAAATGGGAAAGTGCTATTCAGGAAAATACCCGAATGATCTTTATTGAGACGCCGTCCAATCCAGGTCTTGAATTAATAGATTTGGAGTGGTTGGGAAATTTCAAAGAGAAATATCCTGATATTATTCTTAATGTCGATAATTGCTTTGCCACTCCATATCTACAAAAGCCAATTGCCTATGGTTTTGATTTAGTAAGTCACTCTGCTACTAAGTATATGGACGGGCAGGGCCGTGTTTTAGGAGGAATTGTTGTCGGTAAGCAGGTATTGATGGACGAAATCATGTTTTTTATTCGTCATACAGGGCCGGCCATGTCGCCATTTAACGCATGGATAATATCTAAAAGCCTTGAAACACTACCTTTACGCATGGATAGGCATTGCAGTAACGCGTTAGATGTTGCCAAAAAGCTAGAAGAACATGCTGAGATAGCATTGGTACGCTATCCTTTTCTTCCTTCACACCCACAATATGAGTTGGCGAAGAAGCAGATGAAAGCTGGGGGTGGTATTGTTACCTTCATTGTCAAAGGTGGCTTTGATAGAGCGAAACGTTTTCTAGATTGCTTAAAGATGATTTTGATTACCTCTAATCTTGGAGATTCGAGATCAATTGCCACTCATCCGGCATCGACAACGCATTCCAAACTGACGGATGAGGAAAGGGAGAGTATTGGCATTCAGCCTGGTACAATTCGAATTTCTGTTGGACTTGAAGATATTAATGATATCATGGACGATTTGTTACAGGCACTCGAAAATAGTAAATAGCCTTAATGCTGTAGTTATATTTAATGGTTGAAAATAAATAAGGGAAATGAAAGTTGTATTAAATAGAGTGAACCAAGCAGTTCATTTTGAAGGAACTAGTCCTACTTCTGATGTGAAAATACAAATTGATGGTTCTCCTGACCTTGGAGGTGAGGGTTTGGGAGCGCGACCGATGGAGCTTGTGCTGATGGCTCTAGGTTCATGCAGTGCGCTTGATCTCATCAGTATCCTTAAAAAACAAAAACAGGAAGTCTCTGCCTTTTCCATTGAACTGGAAGGCAAGCGGGTAGATACCATTCCCGCAGTTTTCAAAAGCATACATCTGTTATTTAAATTAACAGGCAACATAGACCAGCTTAAAGCTGATAAAGCTGCTGAACTTGCTGTGAAAAAGTATTGCTCTGTTCATGATATGCTTGCGGCGGGAGGTGTCGATATAACTTATACCGTTGATATCGGCTAGTATCGTATCTGGGTGACGATCTTCAGCACTGTTGCATCAATAAGTAAACTTTTTTTGCTTGCAGACTGTTATTGATAGTACTCAAATTATTAATCGTATTAGGAGGAGTAAATTATGTCGATCATTTGGAAAGTAGATCCGATACATTCAGCAGTCCAGTTTAAAGTGAAGCATCTAGTTATTTCAACTGTTAGAGGGAGTTTTAACCAGTTTGATGGAACTATTGTGTCAGAAGGAGAAGGTTTTGAAGGGGCTAAGGTGACCTTTTCTGTAGACGTATCAAGCATAGATACCAACATGGGTGATCGTGATGAACATCTCCGATCCCCAGATTTTTTTGATGCGGAAAAATACCCCGAGTTGGTCTTTCATTCAACCTCGTTTGAAAAAAATGAAATTGGTGACTACCTGTTAACAGGACATCTTTCTGTAAAAGGAGTTACGGAGGAGGTTGAGTTTGATGTCATATTCGGAGGTACCGCAAAAGATGGTTATGGTAATTTTAAAGCCGGATTCGAAGCTACAACAGCGATTAGCCGCAAAGCTTTTGGGTTAACGTGGAATGATGTTACAGAAGCCGGTTCTGTTGTGGTGGCGGATGAAGTTGAGATTCTTTTAAGTTTACAGTTTATAAAACAGTAAGAACTGTTTTATTTTTTCAGAAAGGTTCCGCTCCATATTTTCTCCGCTTTTTTTCCTATAATCCAAAAGGACATAGCTAATAGAGAAAAGAAAATAGCTCTGTTGACATTATCCCAGAGATACTCAAAAAAACGGGTATAAAGGTTTATAATAAGAAAAGTGATGCCGAACTCCCTTGCAATGACATCTTTGTTTTTTAAGCCGTACCATGCAAAAGCGAGCGATACCAAGGTGGATAATACACCCCAATATAAAATGTGAAATTGCTTAACTTCTGCCCATTTATCTAAATCATCGTAATTACCAAAGATAGATAATAACCATAATGATATAAATAGATATAAAACACCCGTTATATAACTCAGTTGATGAAAAGGCCGTAAAATATTGACTTTATTTTGTACAAATAAGGCAAAAGCCGTAAGCATAGCGCCGAAAAGCGTAAAGCGAAGAGGGTAATTCATCCCCCAGAACTTAAAACCCCAATTGCTGTGATATGCTGTTTCCATAGCAAACCAAATACCTAATGCAATTAACATGAAGGCCCAGATAGTTTTGGAGTGCAGTTTTAATGCCAATAGGGTATAAATTACAATGGACACAAAAAATAAAAGGGAATAAGCGCCATTTTCTTTTTCGATAATCTTGCCTAAGTAGCCTATGCTGGTAGCTGTAGCAAATACACCGAGTACCATTAGGCTTTCATTACTGAATAATTTTTCTGGATGTCTCTTCTTATTATAAGAACCAAGATAATAAAATAGCGTTGCTAAAATAGCACAGAACGCACTGATAACAATGTTAGGGGTTTGATACAGTCGGGAAACCAAATCTAAAACTTGCTGATCAATAAACAAGGATAGAAAAGCCAAAACAATACAGGATAATGCTATCCAAAAGGAATATTGTGCTAGCCGTCGCCAATCAAAACCTTTTACCTCATACGACGCGTGTAAACGTCGGGCGGTATTATCATCAATGAGGTTTTCCTGGTGCCAATGATCGATGGCGTTTTTTATAGTTTCTTGCTCATGTCTGTCAACATTAAGTTTCATCTGCTTTTAACTTAAGAGCATCCGTATTTTTTTTTCATCTTCAGCTAACTGCTGAGTCATTTGTTCTACGTTATCAAATCTATGGTCATGACGAACAAAATGTAAAAATTTGATGCGTAATGTTTTTCCATACAAATCTTCATTGAGATCAAAAAAATTAATTTCGATGCTCCGGTTAACCCCTCTAACCGTTGGACGGGTGCCAATATAGCCCATACCTTTTAGCAATGGGCCTTTTACGGCTGGCTTATAGTCGCCAGTGGTCATTTCTTCTTGTTCCAAAACGTTTGCTTCAACCGCGTAAATTCCGTATGCAGGTATCAGCTTATAAGTTTCCGCTACTTCAATATTGGCCGTAGGAAAACCGATTGTACGGCCTAATTGTTGACCTTTAACTACTTTTCCCGTGATATGGAAGGGGTAACCTAAGTATTTATTAGCGGTGGCAATTGCACCAATAATAAGCGCTTCTCTTATTTTTGTAGAAGAAACTGCGACATCGTTGATGTCTTGTTCCGGTATTTCCTGTACCGTATAATGATATTGTTCGGCATATTTTAGCAAATCAACCAACGACCCCTTACGGTCTTTTCCAAAATGGTGATCATAACCAATGATGATGCGTTTAGTGCCTATTTTACTTACCAAAACTTCGCGTATATACTCTTCCGCAGATTGGTTGGAGAAATCTCGAGTAAATGGTGTTATGATTAAATGATCTATACCGCAGTCGGCCAGTCTATCAGCCTTTTCTTCGATGGTATTGATGAGCCTTAAACTATCGTCATCTGGATGCAGAATCATTCTTGGGTGCGGAAAAAAGGTTAGTAATACAGTTTGGCCTCTGATTTTCTTTGCGTAATCACTTAAGCTGCTGATAATTTTCTGATGACCAATATGTACACCATCAAATGTACCAATAGTAACAACCGCATTATCTAAAGGTATGAAATCTTCAATGTTTCTATATATTTTCATTCAAATAATTCATTAACTATAGCCCTTACTAAGCCTTCAATAAGCTTTGCGCTATTCATGGATCGGTTTGCTATTCAGTAGTAATGAACCTGTGGGCTAGTGTGAATTTTTTTTTAATTCATTTATATGGTTTACAATATCGTCAATTTGGTAAGCATTGTCAATGTGAAAATGTCCATTGCGAACTCTCCTAAGTTGACTCAGATAGGCTCCATTATTCAATATTTTGCCAAAGTCGTTTGCCAAGGAGCGTATATAGGTGCCTTTACTACAGATCACCCTGAAATCCACTTCGGGTAACGCAATTCTTGTCAGTTCAAACAGACTGATTCGTACATTTCTTGCCTTTAGTTCAACTGCTTCGCCCCGGCGCGCTTTTTCGTAGAGCCGTTCTCCTTTTACCTTAACTGCAGAATGTGCCGGAGGGTATTGTGTAATGTCACCTGTAAAATTTTTGCAAGCTTCCTTTAAATCGGATGCACGAAGTGCTGATGTATCAAAATGTTGTTCTGGAGCAGTCTCTAAATCATAGGAAGGGGTCGTTGCTCCCAGTATAAAAGTACCTGTATATTCTTTTTCCTGTGCCTGTAATTCGTCTATTGTTTTGGTACGTTTTCCTGTGCAAACAATGAGCAATCCCGTAGCCAGCGGATCCAACGTTCCGGCATGTCCTACCTTAAGTTTAAGAGGTTTTAGGGTATTCCTTATTTTGTTTACCACATCAAAACTTGTCCATTCATAGGGTTTGTCTATTAACAAAACTTCTCCTTCTACAAAGTCAAATGTTGGATAAGATCGATCTTTTTTATTGTTTTCTTCCATTACAGCACAGATAGACTGTGGCCACTTAGTAGCATCACGATAATCACTCCTCCAACAATAATTCTGTACCACCCAAAGGCTTTAAATCCGTATTTGGTTACATAGCCAATGAAGCTCTTAATGGCAATAATCGCTACAACGAAGCCAACAATATTGCCAACTACCAAAACATTGATCTCCTGTTGTGTAAATGCATAGCCGTCTAAATAGAAATCCAAAAGCTTTTTTGCGGTTGCACCGAACATGGTAGGTACCGCTAAAAAAAATGAAAACTCTGCGGCCGCTTTCCTCGTTAGCTTTTGTGCCATACCCCCTACAATAGTTGCTCCCGATCGTGACATTCCCGGAATCATAGCTAAACATTGGAATAAGCCAATTTTTAAAGCGGTAAAATAAGATATTTTATCAGAATCTTCGATTCTCGGATTGTTAAACCACTTGTCTACAAACAGCAAAATCACGCCACCAATAACCAATGTAACGGCTACTGTCATAGGGCTCTCGAGCATGTTGTCAATAACATCACTTAAGAGCAATCCAAAAAATGCTGCTGGTAGAAAAGCAACAAATAACTTAAAATAAAAAGACCATGATCTAAAGAACCTTTTGTAATATAGAATTACTACCGATAGTATGGTGCCCAATTGAATAGCCACCGTAAATAATTTGACAAAAGCAGTGGGTTCTATGCCTAGTAAAGCTGTAGCTATTATGAGATGGCCTGTGGAGGACACAGGTAAAAACTCTGTTAAACCTTCTACGATGGCTAACACGAGCGTTTCAATCAACGTCATTACGAATTATTAGAATTATTATCTTGTTTGTTAGGGTTTTTTAAAATAGCAACAATACCCAATGCAAACCCGGCAACAACAACTATTGGTGCCAAAGTTATTTTTGTAAAACTATAGATATCAGTTTTTCCTGCCATTAATATAAATCCCAGAACAACTATTGCCATACTTAATACCATCAATTGGTAATTTAACTTGCCAAACACAAAAGTTGGGCTTTGTTTTGTTTGGACAGTCTTTTTTCTTTCTTTAGCCATAATAATAGAATTTTAGCGCCACATTTTATCGATAGAGGTCATTCATTCTCAAGCGTAAATACTTGCTTACCGCAAAATAAGTGCTTGCCCCAGATATTAGAATACCCAAACAAATAACACCAATAAAGATTAAAGCAAACTCAAAGTAATTACGAAGAATAACAATCTCTGGAATTTGTTCTTGTGCAAAATATAAAGTGATCAAAAGTAGAATGATGGCGATCATTCCACCTAAAAGACCATGAAGAATACCGTAACCGAGAAAAGGGCGTCTAATGAAGCCTTTTGTTGCTCCTACCATCTGCATACTTTTAATGAGAAAACGTTGCGAGTAAATAGCCAAACGAATCGTATTATTGATAAGAGCAACAGCTATAACAAGTAGTATTGCAGCAAAAGCTAATATGATTAAGCCTATGATACGGATGTTTTGGTTTACCATATCAATAAGCGAATCTTGATAAACGACTTCTTTTACCGATGCATTGTCAGAAACTTGTTTTGTGAACGTTTCAACCCCAGCTTTATTGGCATGATCCGCTTTCAAATAAACATCAATGGAAGAAAGCAGTGGGTTATAACCTAAAAATTTCACGAAGTCTTCGCCCAGATCGTTTTGGAGGTTTCTTGCTGCTAATTCCTTGCTTACATACTGCGTACGTAAAACTGCTTCATTGCCATCTAGTTCCTTCTGTAAATTCAGAATGTCAGCTTCTTTAACGTCTTCATTAACGATAATATTAAGTACTATATTTTCCTTAACATAGTTTGAAAGGTTCTTGGCGTGTACTAAAATCAAACCCAATAAGCCTGTCATCAATAAAACCAAGGCAATGCTGATTACCGTTGATATATAAACAGATTTTGTTTTTCGCGATGAGGTACTTACTTCAAATTCTTCCATATGTAATGATTTGAACTGCGAAATTAACAATTAGATACGATATATAGGACATGAGATGTAAGATTTTTCGTACTTTCGCAAGTCATACTGTAATGTGTTATAATGGACTATCATTTTAAAACTATAGAAAAAAAGTGGCAACAATTCTGGGCCTCTAACAAAACATTCAAAGTAAGTAATACGTCAGAAAAGCCAAAATATTATGTGCTAGACATGTTTCCTTACCCGTCTGGGGCAGGGCTGCATGTCGGTCATCCCCTAGGTTATATAGCTTCAGATGTCTTCAGTCGTTATAAACGCCTGAAAGGGTATAATGTTTTACATCCTATGGGATACGACTCTTTTGGGCTTCCGGCGGAGCAATATGCTATTCAAACCGGTCAGCACCCAGCGATAACAACGGCCGCTAATATCAATCGATACAGAGAACAGTTAGATAATATCGGTTTTTCTTTTGATTGGAGTAGAGAGATCAGAACCAGTGATCCTTCTTATTATAAATGGACACAATGGATTTTTATACAGCTTTTTAATGCTTATTATGACCTTACTTCAGATAAAGCAGAGTCCATTTCTAAACTGTTACATCGTTTTGAAAATGAAGGTAGTAAAGGGGTACTTGCGGTATGCGATGAAGACACCTTGTCGTTTACAGCTCAAGAATGGCAAGCTTTTTCCGAAGAGGAGAAACAACGCGAATTGCTGAAATACCGATTGGCGTATCTAAGAGAAAGTGCGGTGAATTGGTGTCCAGCCTTAGGTACTGTGCTGGCAAATGATGAAGTAAAAGACGGCGTTTCAGAACGGGGGGGGTATCCGGTTATTCAAAAGAAGATGATGCAGTGGAGCATGCGGATAACAGCCTACGCCGAACGTCTGTTAAATGGGCTTAATACAATTGACTGGCCGGAACCCCTAGTGGAAATGCAACGCAATTGGATAGGAAAGAGTGTGGGCGCCAGTGTAAAGTTTAGCGTAGCACATGAAGAAACGCTCTTTATCGAAGTGTTCACCACGCGGGTTGACACGATTTATGGCGTTAGCTTTCTCGTACTTGCTCCAGAACATGAATTGGTTGCTACCCTCACTACGAAAGAGCAATTGCAGGCGGTAGAAGCTTATGTAGAACAAGCGAAGAAAAAGTCAGAACGCGATCGGATGGCAGATACGAAATATGTTTCTGGAGTATTTACCGGTAGTTACGCCATACATCCTCTTACGGGAGAGACGGTGCCTGTTTGGATAGCTGATTACGTGCTTGCCGGATACGGTACCGGAGCCGTTATGGCTGTGCCTTCGGGAGACCAGCGGGATTATGTGTTTGCGAAGCATTTCGATCTGCCCATTATAAAAATCTTAGATACACAGGAAATTGACGAAGAAGCCGATAGTCGTAAGGAAGGGAAATATATCAATTCACAACTGATTAACGGCTTGAGTTATCAAGAAGCTGTGCAGCTTCTTATTGCAGAACTGGAACGTACAGCGGCCGGTAAAGCAAAAATTAATTTTAGAATGCGTGATGCCATCTTTGGGAGGCAGCGCTACTGGGGAGAGCCCGTACCTATATATTTTAAAGAAGGATTGCCTAACGTTATTGACGAAGCTGAATTGCCACTTTTACTGCCCGAAGTGGATAAATACTTGCCTACAGAAACGGGAGAACCACCTCTGGGCCGTGCTAAAGATTGGAAGTATCAAGATACGTATGAATATGAGCTGAGCACTATGCCTGGCTGGGCAGGGTCAAGCTGGTATTGGTATCGTTACATGGATGCGCATAATCAGCAAGCTTTTGCTTCAAAAGAAGCGGTAGACTACTGGCAAGCCGTCGATTTATATATAGGTGGATCTGAACATGCCACCGGACACCTGCTATATAGTAGGTTTTGGAATAAGTTCCTGAAAGATTTAGGCGTGGTAAATGAAGAAGAGCCCTTTAAAAAATTGATTAATCAGGGAATGATCCAAGGGAGATCAAATTTCGTATACCGACTTCTAGACGAGGAAGGAGGGGGAACCAATACATTTGTTTCACACGGCTTGAAAAATCAGTATAAAACCTCTGCTTTACATGTCGATGTCAATATTGTGCAAAATGATGTACTTGATTTGGATAGATTCCGTCAATCCAGAGCGGAGTATGCGGATGCCGACTTTATCTTAGAAGATGGTAAATACATTTGTGGATATGAGATCGAGAAGATGTCGAAATCGAAGTTCAATGTGGTTAATCCAGATGATATTATAGAACAGTACGGTGCCGATACCCTGCGGATGTATGAGATGTTTTTAGGTCCGCTGGAGCAAAGTAAACCATGGAATACCAATGGAATTGAGGGGGTTTATAAGTTTCTGCGTAAATTTTGGAAATTGTTCCATGATAATGCTTTTAACTTTTCTGTCTCGGAGGAACAACCCTCAAAAGCAGAACTTAAATCGTTGCATAAAATTATAAAAAAGGTAAGTGAAGATATTGAGCGCTTTTCATTTAATACATCGGTTTCCAGCTTTATGATCTGTGTAAATGAATTGACCGATTTGAAATGCAATAAAAGAGCAATCTTGCAAGAGTTGGTAATTGTCTTGTCTCCGTATGCGCCGCATATCTGTGAGGAATTATGGGTGTTACTAGGGAATGAAGCAGGTTCTTTATCGTTTGCTGCCTACCCAACCTTTAACCCGGAATACCTCGTGGAAAACGAGTTTGAATATCCCATCTCTTTTAACGGGAAAATGCGCATGAAACTGAATATGGCTTTAAGTTTAGAACCCAAGGATGTGGAAGAAGAAGTGTTGCGCAATTCGGACGTTCAACGCTACCTCGATGGTAAAAGCCCTAAAAAGGTGATCGTTGTAAAAGGTAAAATTGTAAACGTAGTGGTTTAAATACATACCTGATGCATAGCTGTATAAATTTCACCTATATAGCTATGCGTTTTTTTTTGAACTTCACTTATGATTTTGTCTGCGAACGATAAGTGCTTTCAAAGATTTTATCAGCGTTATTCGCTTCAAAGCCGTCTCGGCGGTGATGGCGCTTTAGCTGATCGGCTGGTAGGTCTGCATATTCAGGAAGAACCCGCCTTTCTGCAAATTCAACATAAGAACCCGATATTTTCTGTTGCTGGCCGTCTGCAAAAGTAGCTTCAATCATTTCAGCAACCGTTGCGCTTTGCAACAATCCACCATCCGGACTCGTTTTTATTTTTCCACCCGAAGTGTTCAGTTTAAATCCATGTCTTTCCAGAAACCGGTTAAAAGATGCAATATCGTTGTACCCTTTCGGTAAGTTATGGATGCTAATGGTAAAATGATTTAAGTAATACCTGTTGTAGATAACCCAAGAAGCGTATTCACTCTCATTAGCAAGGTTATTGTAGTCTTCCAACGTTGGGACACGCCATAGTGGGCTATGTAGAAATTGGTCAACGACCTGTACATCATTTAAATCTAGCTTATCTACAGGGTCGCTTTTTACTTCAGCAGTGTAACTTCTTATGATGGTTTGCGCAGTGTGTGACAGCTCGTTTACCCTTAGCTCACTTATGAAAACACGAGGATGTTTATCTGTGGGGGGAGCATACCAATAGGCATCTAGCTTCTTGGAAGGAAAATGATAGTAGTCACGTTTTTCATAACCGTAATGGGTGAAAATCTTTTCAAACGACTGTATACCAAGATGAGGTACACCTATTGTCCTAAAAGCAATATGATCATTCTCTATAGCATCATCATCTTTAATTATTTGCTCATTTCGCATAGCAGATAAAATACCCTCTACGTCAGGAACACGCTGTTTATATCTATTCATCAAACCATCTAAAACGCAATCTAATATTTTAATACGGTCCATAAATTATGCCTATTGGTATAAGGTAAAGATAGTTAAATTTCAGTTGGGATAAGTTTTCTGCGTCTAAACTTCTTTTGTGTATAGCTCGTGCTGAAAATATACTAGAGTTCCTTAACCATCCAGATGTTGCAAGCATAGTGCCCGGAATTACCTAGTGGGTGTGAAAGCTTTTTAAAACCAGCTTTTTCATACATATTAACAGCTTTTGTGAATTGCGGAAATGATTCTAGATACAAGTGTGTATACCCGAAACTAAGGGCCGTTTCAAAACATTTATCCAATAGCATTTTGCCTATGCCTTTACCCCGGCTTTGTGCAGACAGGTAAAGCTTTACGAGTTCTGCATGGCCTGTGGGTAAAGCCTCCGTCGGATAGATACCACATCCTCCCAGTATTGTTTCTCCCTCTTCGGCAACATAATAAATGCTTTTTGGTTGTTGAAAAAGCTGATAGAGGTTGTCTGTGGCAGGGTCTGTATAAACAGTGCCCTCTTTAGGAATGTTAAATTCTTCGAGTGATTTCCTTAATATATTCGCTAAGGTTTTATTATCACTTTCTTTAATAATTCTAAGGTTCATGTTTTAATGGTTATCACTTGTGTTTTTTATAGATTGGGCTCTTTGATAAAAGCTTTGTACGTTCATTTGTTGTTCCACCTCGTCAATGGCGTTCATAAGGTTATTTTCAGTATTGGTAAGAGCAGTAAGAGCAGCAACCATCGTTTGCCATACCGGCTGCATCTGGTTGATCAACAACCTGCCTTTCTCCGTAAGAATAAGTAGCCGCTTTCTTTCGTCTTCTTTATCACGTTTTGATCGAATCAGCTTTTTCTTTTCCAACTCCCTTAGAAGGCTAATGGTAGATGGATGTGAATAACCTATTTCAGTAGCTATTTCCAATACACTTAATGGGTGTTTTTGATGTAAGGTATAGATTACCGGAAACCATTTGGGTTCGAAATCTATACCGTATGATGCATATATCTTTTGCCCATCTTTTCTAAGCATATCACTTAATCGTTGCAGGCGAGTAGAAATAGCCAGCAATCCCGATTGGTCAATTACATTACTCATTTTCGGTGTTTAATTGCAGTGAATAAAAAACATCATCTACTTCCATTATCGGAAAATTAGATGGTAAATTATTTTTGTTTATTTGTACAAAGTGATTGCGTTCATAGAAACGTATTGCCGCCCGGAGCGTATGTACTGTTCCAAGATATAAGGTTTTTAGTTTTATTTCTTGCGCGTAGTTGATCAGATGCGCTAGTAGCATTTGGGCCAATCCCAGTTCTTTTCCTCGGTATTCTTTTTTCACAAACATTTTGCGAATTACACCACCTTGATCGCTGGGCAGCTTAATCAAAGCGATAGTTGCTATTATTTCGCAGTTATGCTTTATGCCCCAAAAACAACCACCCGCATGATGATAATAGTGCTCGATGGCCAATAAGTCTGGTTGGTCTTGTATATCAACAGCAATATGATGTTCTATTTGCTGAATGGGCAAAATGAGGTTGATGATCTGATCAATATCTTGATTGTTTAACGTTTCTATCTGATACATTGTAAATAAAAATATATCTGCAAAACTACGTAGTTAACTACGTATATATCGCATAAAAATGTAATTCCTATGTCAGAATCTTTTTTCAAAAATAATATCGACCAATATGTTCTAAGATTTTTTTCTTCATTTCAAGTGGGTTCATTTCACCCTGTTTGCTATAAAGAATCTTGCCGCCCGGGGCAACGAGCAGGGTATAAGGTAACGCGCCTTGCCAGTTTTCATCAATGGCTTCTATCAACTCATATTTATTCTTGCTATTGAAAAGGAAATTTTTATTGGCAGCTCCTTTCTCTTTTAGAAATGCTAATACGGGGTCAGATTTATCAGGGTGATCGGCGCTTATCGTTATAAACTCGAAGGGTCTGTTTCTGTACATTCTATTAATGACAACAAAATCTGGGAATTCAGTAACACATGGTCCGCACCAGGTAGCCCATATGTTAATCAGTCGCATCTTGTCGGAGTCATTCTTCAATAAAGAGGCTATCTGTGCGGTATCTATCATTTCCATGGCAACGGGCTCTTTTGACCAATCTTCATCCGCTTTTTTTACACCACTTTCTTTTTCCAGCCATTTAACACTGCAGCCAAAAGTTTTTGTTTCCTTCACCGTAATCTCCTGCGCTGCCAAAAGAGACTCAACAGCGTCTATGGTATTGTGATTTTCTACTTCCCGTGGATTTTCCCTGTCATCAAACCTCCCCTTATAACGGAGTATGCGCTCTTTATCAAAAATGAAAACATGGGGCGTAGCTACCGCACCATATTGTTTTGACATCTGTTGTTGATCGCCATCGTATAGGTAGGGGAAATTATATTGTTTATCTGCTGCGCGCATCTTCATTTCTTCCAATGTATCATTGTATTCGCTATAGCCCAATTCATCCAAACGCACGGACTGTGGGTTGTTAGGCGATACGGCAACCACAGCCACTCCGCTATCCTTATAGGTCTCGGTAAAGTCAATGATGCGGTCTTCATAGGCTTGGGCGGTTGGGCAATGGTTGCAGGTGAAAATGATTACCAATATGTCTGCCTGTTCAAAGTCTTTTAAACTGTATTGCTTGTCATCCGTACCAATCAACGAAAAATCAGGCGCCTTATCATTGATCTGAAGAGCAGTTTCTTCTTGTTTGTCTTGCTGGGATATGGTACTAAAGCTGCTTAGTGCCGGAAAGAAGATAGCAATTGAACAGTAAACCATGTTTTTTAGAAAGCATTTCATAACGCATAAGATTTATTTATAATGAATTGGTTTGTGCTGCGCCGCAGCTTATACCAAGCTAACGAAATAAATCATAAATAACAAATCAACCGCTTATTATGCTGAAAGCGTTTGTACGGTTTAGTAGCTGGAGATAGTAAGATCCTCTTTTCTTTCGCCTATCTGTTGTCGCCACATCGCAAAATATAAACCTTTCGATTCCAGCAATTCTTGATGACTGCCAGTTTCTATTATTTGTCCCTTTTCGAGCACATAAATTCTATCCGCATGCATAATAGTCGACAAACGGTGAGCAATCATAATGGTCATATGTTGACGTTGAGAAGTAATATGTCGAATGGTAGTTGATATTTCATCTTCCGTTATGGAATCCAACGCAGAAGTGGCCTCATCAAAAATCATTAAATGCGGCTGCCTTAGTAAAGAACGGGCAATAGATAAGCGTTGCCGTTCTCCGCCGGATAATTTTAATCCTCCTTCCCCGATAACGGTTTCTAAACCATTTTCTGCACGTGTTAGAATGCTTTGACCAGAGGCCTTTTTGATAACGTCGTACATCTGTTCCTCGGAGGCTGTAGGATTTACAAATAGCAGATTTTCTTTGATGGTTCCCGAAAAAAGCTGGGTATCCTGCGTAACAAATCCGATTTGATGCCGCAGTTCATCAAAATCAATTTCTTTATCGGAGAGTTCATTGTAATATACGTGGCCATCGGTAGGATGATAGAGTCCAACAAGCAATTTCACTAAAGTTGTTTTTCCTGCTCCCGAGGGGCCAACAAAAGCAATCGTTTCTCCTTGCTTTACCTTAAAAGAGATACCTTGAAGAGCGGGTTGGTTAGCTGATTGATGTTGGAAAGTTACTTTTTCAAAACGAAGCTGTGTAATGCTATGTATGTTTTTTGGAGACGTGGGCTGGTATTCTACTTTTTTATTAAGTAAGCGCTGTAAATTATTTAAAGAGGCTTCCGCTTCGCGGTAAGACATAATGACGTTTCCAAGTTCTTGCAGAGGACCAAAAATGAAAAAAGAATAAAACTGCATCATCATCATTTGTCCAACCGTTATTTTATCTCGGAATACAAAGAATAACAAGGTAAACATAATACATTGTTGAAGAAAATTTACAAAGGTGCCCTGAACAAAGCTAACAGATCGTATACGTTTCACTTTTTTAAGTTCAAGTTTAAGGATCTTCATGGTGGTGTCATTGAGTCTGCCAATTTCCTGCTGCGTAAGGCCCAAGCTTTTAACCAATTCTATATTACGGAGCGATTCTGTAGTGGAGCCGGCAAGCGCAGTAGTGTCATTCAGGATGTTGAGCTGTATCGTCTTAATTTTTCTACTGAGAAAACTTGTCAGAATAGATAGCACCACGGCGCCAACCAGATAGATCAGGGGTAGTAGTGGACTAAGTTTAAAGGCAACAATTACAACAAATACGATTCCAACTAATGTGGCAAATAATACATTAACAAAATTGGTAATAAACTTCTCGCAATCGGCGCGTACCTTTTGGAGTATGGAAAGTGTTTCGCCACTTCTCTGGTCTTCAAAATCTTGAAAAGGAAGCCTTAAGGCATGTCTTAACCCATCTGTATAGAGCCTTGCACCAAACTTTTGGATAACCACATTCACCACATAGTCTTGAAATGCCTTGGCAATCCTGGAAACCATTGCGGCGCCGATTATCATCAATAATCCGATGGTAATTCCTTTAAAAAAAGTACTATCTGCTCCCCTTTCTCTAAATTCTTGCGCTTTATTTGCATAAGGGTCTATTAATACATTACCCAGTATATATGGATTCAAAAGGGAGAAAATTTGGTTGACGGAAGCTAACAACAATGCTAGCAAGATAAGCCACTTATGTCGGCTAAGATATTTCAGTAATAATCGCATATTTTTCTTATTGAACATGATTAATCTGCTCATATAAGAGCAGATTAATCAGGAATGTTCTTGTTCTATTCACCAATAGATGAACAGTATAATGGTTTTATAAACGGGTTAAATATAGCACTAATAGCATGATAAAATTGTTGTCTGAATATCAACTTATTGTTGTATACGTGTAAATACTTAACTTTGGCCATTCTTTACATCGGATGATTTTATTATGGAACTAAAAATAAGGCCGCTACTTTTAATCATTATTTTGTTTGTCTTATGGAATTCCCCAAAGGCATATTGCTCCTCTTTTTCTTCAGATTCTTTAGCAAAGGAAGAAAAAAAAGTAACACATGATGCTATTCGTTTTGCAGATGGGGTAGTACATACAGTTATTTCACCGGTAAGGTGGAAAAGCGACGACTGGCTGAAAGCGGGAGGAGTGGTCGCAGGAACTGCTTTGCTGACACTGGCTGACAAGCCTGTACGTAGTTTCTGGCAAAATAGGAATTCAGGTGCTTGGGACGCTGTCGAACGAGCCGGGTTTCATTATGGAAAACCTTATGCTGCTTTTATTATGACCGGAGGTTTTTATCTTACGGGTTTGGTATTCAAAAACGAATGGGCGAGGGAAACCGGCTTAATACTGGCCACAGCTTACCTTACCAGTGGGGCCGTACAAACCTTTATGAAAACGGCTATAGGAAGGGCAAGACCTGCTACCGAAGTCGGCCCATGGGGCTTTGATCCGTTCTCTCCAGAAGCAGGTTATCATTCGTTTCCTTCAGGACATATACAAATTGCTGCTGTAAGCGCAATTGTACTAGCGAATAGAGTAGAAAAGCCGTGGTTAAAAGCACTGTTTTATAGCACAGCAGGGGTTACATTGGTTAGCCGTATGTATTCAGATTCCCATTGGGTTTCGGATATGGCGTTTGGCGGAGCAATATCGTGGTTCTGTACAAAATCAATCATTCAACGTATGGAAAAGAATAAATATGATAACCCACTCAAGAGGAAAGATAAGATTTCCTGGAATATGACCCCAACTTTGGGGGGGCTAAGTATTGTAGGTAGATTTTAGAATTTTACGCCTATACGCATCGCTTTTAGGCCACTGATGCCCTGCAGTTCTTCCAATTCCAGCTCTTCTAAATCAGTTAACAATATCTGTTTATTTTGTAGGTAGCTAATGTAATTTAAATACGCTGCCTTTTCTTTGTTGTCATAATAAACCAGTGCTATCTTACCCGGTTGCGTGAGTCGTTCATTTGTATTTTTTATATGTATCTTGTCGATCCTCTTTTTTATAATATGATATCTGATGTTATAAGAACCTTCAACATCAAATCTTTTTTCGTCCACTCTAAAACTGATATCAATTTCATTGGAATTCACAAAAATAAGTTGTGTTGTTTCTAATGGTGTCTCCATTTGCGTAAGTAAACTATTAGTGATCTTTGCTATGGCAGCCATCGATGAGAGTTGCCATAAACGCACATTTTTTACGTAAAGGGAGTTAAATGGCTTGTCTGGTGCGATGGATTGACCGATATAAATATCGTATTCTACGCCATCCGTCCGGAACTTTTCAAAATAACAAGGGTAAGATTGTTGAATCTCCAGATTAAGTAAATCGAGATAGCCATTTACAGCCGTATTAATCGTTGCCATGGAAGCTTCTAGAGATCGGCGATGGCTATGAAATAACCCTGTTTCAATAATCGTTTCATTTTCATAATCATTTATAAGAGTTGTCAAGCCGGCATTACCCCTTTTAAAATGATCCAGAACAAGCGGTACATCTTTTTCTAAAAATTCATTTAGCTTGAGTTGTAAACTGTCAACGGGAGTAATGTCTAATCTTTCCAGCCATTGCACACAATTAAAGTTCACTTCATCGATAATTGCTAAACTAAAAATGTGCTTTATTTCCGCTAATACTTTTAACAGGAAATTCAGCTGTAATCGATAATCGGCAATAAGTGCTTTGTTACGTTCAATGGTGGAGTTTCTGATATCAACTGCACCATAAAGTGGAAATACGTCTTTAAACTGAATGTTTTCAATTATTGGCTTAGGCTGATCAGGTTTTACTTTCCTGAGATATTCAAGGGCTACTTCGTTAAATTTCCATTGTACTGCGGGCTGCAGCGACGTGAACTTTTCCTTAATTATTGTCTCGATTTTTGCATTGAAATAATTAGCCTGATCATAAAGAAGTTGAGCAAGTAAAGCAGAGGTGCGCCTCAGTTTAGCAATACTGGTTTTATCAAATGTGTGGCCGTCTTCAGTATATATTTCGAGTATTCCTGTGACGTTGTTGTTGTAGAATAAAGGCATACATACATACGAAGTAATGCCTAAATCAGAAAGATCACCAAGAAATTCGAAATCACTGTTCTCAATTTCTGCTCCAATATTATAAACTAGATTTTGTGGGTTTTTAAGATATTCTTCCGTGATTTTTTCTTGATTGTGCAGGTCCTCTTTGCTTTGCAATAAATCGGAAAGTACACTTCCATACATAAAAGCGTGATCTATGAGCGGTTTTCCGTTAACTTGCAAAAGCGGAGATATACCAAATTTTATATGGGGATTACCCATAAGAATTTTGAGTGATTCCTGCAGTACCTCATAATTGGAAGCAAAATTATTGTCGGAGCTATTAATAATGATATTCTTTATATTCTCCGTAACATGGTCTAAGGTAATATCAGACAGGGTAATGATAGAAAAACCTTCGAATTCAAAATGCTTTAAAGGCAGTATCTCCAGCATTATTCCCCAGTCTACCTGCATTTTATTCTGCCTTAGTGCGGCATAATTGAGAGGAGGCAATTTGTTTTTTGCTTTTACGGTTACAAAAGTGTTATCAATCGTTATGGCAAAATATTGAGGTAGTCCGGTATCATTATTGATATAAGCGCACACTATACTATCACTTTCAAAAAGCGGGATATGATAGAGCCTGTCGAGTATCAATGCGTAGATCGACTGCAGGATGGTTTTTTCATGGTCATCATTTTTGCCGGTAACTTTCAGACGTATTTGATCTTCACAGGAATTTTGGGTTAAGAGGCTATAAAAAGCGTCAGTTCCGTAGAATATTTTTTTCCCTAAAGGCAAAGCTAGTGCCCATAAGGTCTGGTTTTCATTATGAAGTGTTGGAACCAGTAAATTATAGGTGTAATATAGTTCTGTCTGGTAGTCTGCAAGGTTGGTTTCCTGGATGGGTCCATGCTTTTTTTTGGCCTCGACAAACCTTTCCACCACAAACTGAAAGAGTTCATGTTTACCCTGCTCGCCTTCACTTACCAGTTTTTCTAAGTGTTTAATAAAATGATTAAACGATAAGTTTGTCTGGAGCTTATCAAAAGCAGCGGTTTTCTGATGCTCGATTATATTGAATAATTGTGTTTTCATTTTTTTTAAAAACGTGCGCCTAGTGAAATATAGGGATACCATCCTTCATTGGAGTGACCGGCTACAAGTTGAAAAAGCGCAATCTTTGCTGGAGAATAATACACTCCTCCGCCAACTCCTTGATGCATCCTTTTATCGTTGAGTCCAGAAGCCCATACTTTTCCAATATCATAGAAACCTATTAAACCAAGCTGGCCTGGAATAATGTAACTGCCTATTTCAGCTACTTTAATTCTAGCTTCAAAGTTATTAAAAAATAAGTGCTCCCCGGCAAAACGATATTGCCTAAAACCCCATAAATTACCATGTCCTCCTAAAAATAACGATTGGTAAAAGGCGGTTTTTCCTATGGTCGTACCCCCGCCCATCCGGTTAGCTAATACAATCGCCTCATTTGCTATGTTCCCATAGAGCGCTATCGTCGCTTTGGCCTGTAAAAATGATCTGGAATAACGGTTGAGACCATATGTACCTAACAGTTCAACATCCAAAAATCCTCCCTGTGTAGTTAAAACCTTGTTATTTCTACTGTCTTTGTAAAAATGGGTCCTTAAACCGCTAAAGCTTTTAGTCCTATCTATCGTTAAACTGTCGTAGCTATGCAATAAATCACTATTATTAATAAAACGGCCTTCATTGTCACTGGGGTCGTAGTAGTATAATTGCAATGTCGGCCCGATACTGAAAACAGTATTGTCATTTAACGACCATTGAAGCGATGGGTGAAGCTCATATAAGCTAAACCGGGCCCTATAATGTCTTATACTATAGTTTTCTTGATCATAAACAGATGCGTTACCTAGACCAAAGAAGTTCTGCGTATTATTTGGAGCAAAAACATTAGCATGTATAATGAAATCGGCTTTCCCAAGAAGGTTCTTCCAATGACCGGTATACCTTAATTTGAATGCTCCAGTTGCGAATGCTCCTGAGAATAACACCTGTTGGGTGTTTGTAAACGGAGTCTTACGGAATCCTCTTTGATGTGTGTATTTGAACCCGCCACCCAGCAGCATGCCGTCATCCGCATTATAACCAGCTGTTATCAGCGGCAGCCACACATTATATAGGTTAACGGGCACAAAGGAAGTATTTGCACTATCGTTTGCCAGATGTTTTTTTAGTTTATCAGTGCCTTGGGTAAAGGTGGCATATTTACCAGGGTCGTAAAGGTGTATGTTACGCTTTGCCTCCCGAATGTTATAATCTTTATCTCCTCCCGCTCCTACTACTCTAAGTTTGATATCGGCATCTTTATTAGCTATATAAACGCTGTCGTTGCCGCTACCCAGGTAAATCCTCACTTCTTTTGTGAGCGATGGTAAGTAGGTTTTATCCATTAACTTACGTTTAACTTCTCCATTTTTATTTATTTTGCGGACAATCACACGAAGAGCCTTATCTTCGGTGCTTTCAACTCGTACCTGTTCATGCTTGTTGCTCAATTTAATGTCAACAATATTATTGATGAAGTAATAATGTTTTGCCATTGCCGAAGGAATGGCATCCCTTCGCTGTTTTAGTTGGTCGAATAATTCTTCATGCCTGATTTGATAGCTTGAAATCGGCAGTCTTTTTACACTTTCTAATAAAACGCTGTCGGTAATATCCGACACAAAACTATCAACAATCTCCATCCATTCATCGTAGCTGAACTGCGCTTTAGGATGAGCGTTGAGGAAGTCGGATTTAAATAAAGAGTAGTGGATGTTTTTTATTTGACTGTTAAATCCCTGTAGGGTGGGCAAGACCCAGGATTTGGAGGCTATTTTCGGGAAAAAGCCTTCCGTTAGCCTTAATACCTGATCCCGATCTCTGGGCACTACCAAATAGTCTTTATCTCCATCATTACTTACATCTCGCCAGCGCCACTGATCCTCATGCCTATCCCAGTCACCTATCAATAGATCTACTAATCGGGCTCTTAAGAATGTTTTTGCTTTATAGGTGTCGTCGTTGTCATTGTTTACTTTTTTAAGCATCTTAATCGTATTGTCTGAGTCGCCCAAAGGCTCGCGCTCTTCCAGCAGGCACATGGTGTTGGCAAAAACCTTATTATATACACCTAATGCGGTGTCTGGAGCAATAATGCCGATAATAGGGTTTGCATGAGGAACGTTTACGGCATGAGCAATGGGCGGAACCATCAATGCGGAATAGGGGTGTTGGGCACTGTTCGCATCATCTAGAAAGTCTTCCGCAAAAGTATGTCGAAGTTCTTCTGGCAGTAAATTTTCGGAATTTTTATTTACGCTTCTTATGACCCACTGTTTGCCGGTAGAGTCTTCGAGTCTTAAAGATACAGATTGCATCCCGCCACCACGTTTTAAGGGTTTTAAACCACCGTGTATTTCGGATATTTTAATGATTGGAAGCTTGGTGTCGGCAGCCCATTCTTTGCGATAATTTTCGCCGAAAAGTTTGCGATGGAACGATCCAACTTTATTGTAACGTGGATTTGCCTGTGTAATTATGCTGTCTGCTGTTAGGTTGCCGCCTTCCAGTGGTTCGAGCTGTTGCTCCTGCTCAACATATGGTTTAACATAGGAAAAAGATTTTTTAATGGAGTGATTGGCATACGTGTAATAAGTAATTCGTACACGCTTATCTAACATCTGGTCAACGACCACGAAACCCTGCATTGATGCCGCAAAAAGGGTGTTTTTCCCTTTTTTCGTATACGTGTGTTTGGCCCCTGCACCACTCACCACCTGTAGAATATCTCCTTGTTTATTTAATTGCAAACCGTGTTCATGCCCCGCAACATAAATAATATTCGGAAATTGCTCGAATACATCCGTTACCTCTTCGCGCAATTTTTTATACGCGGGATGCTGCATATCTTCAGGGTTGAGGAATACGGTTGACCGCAGAAGCGGGTATAAGGAGCCTAAGCCCGGAAGAGGGATGAACAGTTTGTTATTTAACACGGTAAAAGGGAAAAGGTGATCTTGCCAGGAGTAATAGCCACCGTGTACTCCATAGGAGACGAACGGATGATGAGAAGCCAATAATATGGTTTTATCGCGGTTATTATAGCGTAGTTCTTCCATTTTTTCCAACACGTCTTTTTCAGTCTCACAGTCGCATTCGATAGCGGTGTTTTGCTTTTCGTGAGGGAATAGCCACCATTCACTGTCGTATGCAATTATTACCAGGTCATCTGTAAGCGGAATTTCAACAGGGTCAGGGCAACCATTGGGAGGAATAAGCTTTAATAGAGAATCTTGTTGGGTTTCTAGGAATTTGCCTTGGGCGATTACTTTTGCAAGCCCTTTTTTTCCCATGCGATCCCAATCGTGATTGCCAGGGATAAAATACACCGGGATGTTTTTTGCACGCATTGGCTCATATTGCGACCGTAAGATATCTTGTGTGTCTGTTTCTTCCGGTGCACCTTCGAGCCCCATCCCTCGTGGATAAATATTGTCGCCAAGAAACAATACCGTCGTTTTATTGGGTATGCTTAACTCGGCCGCCATTGGTATAATGGTTTCCTGTTGGTGGTTGATCTCTCCGGCATCTCCTACAAAAATCACGCGATGAGCGATCGAATCCTGAGCCCTTAGGCCACGGATGCCGGGCAACACCAGTATAAAAACTAGGGTTCTTAATAGGGTGGTTTTTAAGCAACTCATCTGATTTCAGTTATTGCAGATATTTAAATTTCAACAGGGTTGCGGCACGACTTTTACCTCCACCTTCATTGCTGATATATAAGTTATGATCCCGGTCAAAACTCATGCCCTCTGGCTGATTAAATGTTTTTGGATTTAAAGGATAAACTGCTTTTACTTTCCATGTCTCATCTGTTACAACCAGCATCTTGTTAATCGAAGATAAGATGTACCATTCGTTTGTTCTGTTATTCTTGGTCATAGCCGATGGCCTAAAACGTTTTCCCTTTAAATCAGCTTTTTTTTCTATCTCCTGCTCTTGGATGTGGAATGTGCCATTAGCTTTTATCGCACCATTGTCTGAGAGCTGAAAGACGTAACCACTGGTTTGATCAGTTTTTTTATCTGCTTTACATTTTTTGCACAATATAAATAAACTCCCCATATGTGCTGCTAAACTTTCATACTCTCCCTTAGGAAGCAGGTTTTTCCATTCTTTGGTGTCGGTTATTTCTTTGCCATTGATAGACTTTAACGGAAAGGTATACAGTGTGCCGTCGCTGCGGAGCATCACAACACTGCTATTGTAGATGGCTATATCTTCGTAATCACCTTTTTTGCCAAATTTAGTGTTCAGAATTTTCTTATCACCCGGTCTAAAACGAAAAATCTTCCCATCTTCGTCTTGTTGTGCATATATCGTATCGGGCTGGCCTTGATGGAATGCAATACCAGAGATTTCCTGTAAGATATGAGGTAGCGTGAATTTTTCCGGCCGTTCCAGGTCGTACCCATTCGGGCTGCTGTAGTCTTGCTTAGCGGGTTGCGCGCAGCTTGCAAATGAGAGAAAAGTGGTGAAGATCGATATGAATAATTTCATACTTTTCGGTTTTTTAGCAATTTATAAATTAATCGGATGGACAGACGTCTTGAGGTATCGGTAAATGTCTTCTTGAGCGTGTATGCCATTCTTCGAAGGTTTTTCTACGTTATTCAAACAGTGATCTAAGTTGACGGCCGCCACATCATCCTGTAGCTGGAGCTGTATGATTTTACACAGCCTGTTTTTTAATTCCACGTCGTGGATAGGGAAACATACCTCTATTCGTCTGTAAATGTTTCTGTTCATCCAGTCGGATGATCCTAAATAGATTTTAGGATTGTCATTATTGTCAAAAATGAAGACTCGGCCATGTTCGAGGTATCTGCCTACGATTCTTATAACGTTAATAGGCGTGTTTGCCTTTGCTAACCCTGGCCTTAACCTGCAGATACCGCGTATGATAAGGGTTATTTGTACGCCCTTTTCGCTTGCTTCGTAAAGTTTGTCTATAAGCCTCTGTTCTTCCAAGTTGTTCATTTTTAATATGATGGATGCCTTTTTGCCCTGTTGTGCATGTTCGATTTCCCGATCTATCAAGTTAATAAAAGAGGGCAGCAGGTTAAATTGGGCTACTAAAAGCTGTTTAAATAAAATGTAGTCGCCCGTAGCGGGATGCTTTCTTTCAGCGAGGAACAAAAAAAGCTTTTGCAGATCAGCTGTCATTTCCCTACCAGCCGTTAATAAGATATGATCAGTGTATGTTTTTGCCGTATTTTCATTTAAGTTACCGGTGGCGAATAGGCCATAATGTTGAACTTTATCAGAGATCCGCCTTTTTACTAAAGTTGTTTTTGCATGGACTTTAAGTTTTGGTATGCTGAAAATGATCTGCACACCTGCCTCCTTCATTTGTTTTGCCCATTTGATATTGTTTGATTCATCGAAACGTGCTTTCAACTCTACGAACACCGTTACTTTTTTAGCGTTTTTGGCGGCACTTATTAATGCACGTGCAATTCTTGATTCGGGAGCTACCCGGTACATGGTGGTATAGATATCTTCTACATAAGGATCTATTGCTGCTTCGTTAAAAAATCGAAGAACGGTGTCGTACGATTCATATGGGGTATTTATTAATAAATCCCTTCTGTCTAACGAATCGAATACAGATGCCGCTTCGTTTTTTAAACAAGACACGATTGGAGGAGCTGCCTTATACTCCCAGGCACTATTATATATCGGAAAATCAAAAAAGTCTTTTAAATTATGGTAGTAGCCACCAGCCACCTTGTTTGCTTTTTTTAACGTAAAAACTTGTACAAGTGCAGCTAGGTATGTTTCGGGCAAATCTGGTTGATATAGTAAACGGGTAGCCAGTCCGAAGTCACGTTGATTGAGCTGTTGTTCAATTTTTTCCGCAATATCTCCCTCGTACTCATCTTGCAGATCCAATTCGGCATCCCGTGTCACTTTAAAAGAATAGACTCCAATAATTTCCTTTTCCGGAAAGAAAACCTGAAGGTATTGTTTAATGATGTCATCAATAAACAATATATAAGAAGTTCCATTAAAATCAACTTTTAGAAACCTGGAAACGATATTTGAAGGAATATTGACTAGAGCGAGCTGCTCATCGCTTTGATCTGTAAAAAAGATGGCCAAATATAGTTGATTGTTACGAGGGAAAAAACGTTGCTTTTTGGGGTAAATAATCTCGAGATATCCAGCAAGTGTACAGAAAAAATAATAACGCGTTTTTTCCAGGATAGTTAGTGGGATAGGCTCGTTATAAACCAAGTGTACATCTTCCTTATGAAGTAGCGGAAGGATTTGACTGCTAAGTATTTGGCCGAAACGTTCCTGCTGTTGTACGATGGTCTGTTTTACAGCTTTGAACTCGCCTTTTTTTATAATATTTTCGGCTATTGCTTCATTTTTGTTTATCTTTTTCAGCGCCATTAACACTGGTATCCTAACGCGATAAAACTCGTCTAAATTAGAAGAGTATATCGCTAAGAATTTCATTTTTTCTTTCAAAGGGGTGCGTGCATACGTCGCTTCATCTAATATGCGATCGTTAAATGTAAGCCAACTTAAGTCTCTACTAAAAAAGCGATTTTTCATGACGCTCGCTGATGTTTAAGAAAAGTATATGATGACAATGATGAAAGATAGAACGGATACAATTAAGCCGTACATAAAGATGTTGTAAGCCAAACGTAAGAGTCTATACTTTCTGCCTAAAACAACACCTTGGGAATATACATCTTTAATGAGTGTGCCATAAAGCAGATCCCTGTCTTCCATCACATCTTTCATCCCTTGGTTGTAGTTTTCGAGTGGCATCCGGTGAAAATTTCCGAAGAACAGCAAGTTTACTTTATTTTCTTTTACATCTTTAGGGGCATAAACACCATTTGGAATAGCGGGTCTAGTGGCTAATATGGCATAAACCATTGTCGTAAGGCTTGCTGCGAGTAAAACAAAGGTTGGGATGGTCAGGTGCTCATTATCGTCTAATTTCCGAAGGAGCAGCGCTATAATAACCGATAAGATGATAGAGTTTACTGTAATCAGTATGTTTGCTTTATTGTCGGCCATATCGCTTAGTCGCTGATTGTTGGTCGAAGTAACCCTAAACATGGTTTCTATACCTCGGTCCGGGCGGTTGTTTTTCTTTTTATTGCTGCTGTCCAAATTGTTTTTTTCCTTAACTAGCGTGTTTTTTTCTTTAATAAGACGAAGGTTTTCCTGCTTTTTGGGTGCCAAGATCTGTTTGCCGTAATCGGTGTGGTAGTGGTGTCTCTCCATTAAGGCTATGGTGTTTTTTTGCCATGTTTCCTTATCGATACGTTCATTTTTACAAGATTCTGCCTCTTTCCTCATGAGCCTATTACGTTTTGTAAAATCGTTGCTACCTAAATGGAATAGGTCTGCGTCGCATACAATTTGTTCAAGTAAGTTGCTGGGTCTTTGTGGCATACGGGTAGCTTTAATGCATTGTTGAACAGCCGCAATAACGTCCTGCGACACCATGTGATCCTGGAGAAAACGCGTTGCCAGCTGAGCGCTACGAACCTCATGGTCCTCGGCCGGGCCCGTATAATAACCAAGGTCGTGAAAATAAGCCGCTATTATTACAATGAAATATGCTTTTTCATCTAGCTGATAATAGGTCGAGATTTTTTTTGCCGCCTCTACTACTTGGAAAGTGTGAACACCGTCATGGAAACACAATTTGGAATCGTTTTGCTTTTCCATAAAGTCGCCCACCCATTTGGCGGCTTCCGCGATAATTGCAGTGTAATTCATCAAAGTATAAAAATGTATATAACAAACTTAGGTAAATTGCCATTCATATAAAAGCGAATATTGATCACTATTAAATACATTTGCTTTTTGCGGTTGGGGAAACTTTATCTTCTGCAAAAGCAATTATTAACGTTTTTTAAGGATTAAATTTGCCCGTTTTTTTGCCATTCTAATTTCTTTTATAATAAATAAATGGTACTGACATACGGTTGTCACTGGCTTGTGGTTCCTTTGTATAAGTATTTAAACTTATAGATTATGGAACAAGTAAAATCAACAGTTGGAGTAGCGGAAATAGGGCTAGCCGATCTCATGAAAAATTATGCTAATTATAACCTTTGGGCAAATAATGCTTTGATAAATTGGTTAAAGAATAAGCCAAAGGAACAATTAGAAAAGGAAGTAGCTTCTAGTTTTCCAAGTATAAAGTTAACCTTGCTGCATATTTGGAAAACACAAGAATATTGGTTGTCTATCATAAATAAAACTGCATATAGGGAGATGGATGATGAAGAGATCATGAAGATTGAAGAGGTCTTTACCGGGATATTGGCGCAATCAGCTGAGTTGGCTGAGTTTGTAGAAGAAATGTCTGACTATAGCATGGAAGAGCAGATATTGATTGTTAGTCAATGGTTTCAATCGGACTTTCCAGCATTTGAATATTTGATGCACTGTTTTAATCACAGTACCTATCATCGTGGGCAGTTGGTTACAATCGGTCGTCATTTGGGTTTTACAGATGCTCCTATGACAGATTACAACTATTATAACGTGTTGGGCAAGTAGCAAAAACCTCCTCGCCTATGTGAGGAGGTCAATACATATCCTACTTAACTATGGGGCTAGCAGATTTCCTTAACTCGTTTAGTTTTTTTGCTTTTTACGAGGTTTATAAGCATCACACCACCTAAGATGATAAACAGGCCCGAAAGTTGCGTGGTAGTAATGTGCTCATTAGCAAAAGTACTTCCTAAGAAAACAGCCACTAGAGGGTTTATATAAGCATGGGTGCTTACTTCCGTAGCCGGACGTACCTTCAGCAGCCAGATGTAACTGGTGAAGGCAAGTATTGACCCGAAAACAATGAGATAAATGATAGCCAGCCATGAAGTATTTGGAACCGTTTGAATAGCTAGTTCCTGAACATCACCGTTTGAAAATGCAGCTACCCAAAACATTAATCCAGCAATGATCATCTGCCAAGCTGCGCTTGCAAAAGTCACCTTTTTTGGTAGGGAACTGTACTTGGAATAGATAGAGCCAGAAGCCCAAGCGATAGTACCCAGTATAAGTAAACACATGCCTATAATTTTGTGATTGCCTTCGGCAGCATGCAGGGAAAGAAATAGTTGTTCACCAAATAGCAGAACTACGCCTATAAAACCAATGAATACGCCAAGAACAGTGTTCCAGTTCCGGAAGTTCACTTTCCACATTTTTTTATCAAGCATCAATATCCAGATTGCAGTAGACGAAGCCATAATAGCAATTAAACTGCTATGAAGATATTGTTGTGCTTTCATTACTAACCCCATGTCTATAAACAGCAATAGAATGCCTGTAATGGCAGACGTTTTAATGAGCTGCCTGTTCCAGATAGGTTCCCTGGTTTTACTGCACCAGAGCAGCAAAAGTAGGCCAGCTATCGTAAAACGTATCGCGCCTAACAGAAACGGTTGGAATCCCTGTAGTGCAATGTGTATAAAAAAATAGGTAGATCCCCATACAATATAAATAAGTAAATAAGCCACAACAATGGCTAAGGTACTGGTGTTTTTATTCATTAGTTGCAGTCGATTTTGGTATAACGATGTGTTGGTTCTCTTTTACCGTCTCCAGCACAATCGTAGTTCTTGTTGAAATGATATTTGGGATGTCTCGAAAAGAAGAGCGCATAAGTTCCATTAACTCATTTGAGCTAGAAACACGTATTTTCACCAGATAACAGTCTTCACCGGTAATATGATGCACTTCTTGTATAGCTTCGATAGCAGCTAAAGACTTGTCGGTTTCGCCACAGCCTAAGCCATCAGCTACCTTTATAAAAATAAAAGCCAGTAGGTTTTGATTCACTGCTGCCGGGTTAACTCGTGCGGTATACTGTGTGAGTATGCCTTTCTGTTCCAACTTTCTTACGCGTTCTAATATCCCCGAAGGAGCCATGCCCAATTCCCTGGCCAAATCGGCATTTGTGATCTTACAATTGTCCTGTAAAAGGCTCAGAATCTGTAAATCTATTTTATCTAAAGATATTTCAGTAAGTTCCATGTTCACGTTTTTGATAAAATAAAGATGCAAAAATACATAAAAAATAATATTTTAATGAATTGTGTTCTTTTTTGTTAAAGTATATATGAATTATATTCTTTATTAGGTGTTTGGTGGTGTATGGCCTTGGTTTCTGCCTTGAAAGTTTTATTTTTACATAAAAAAATGATGTTTTCAGCGTCAGATCTGTTTAACATAAGCGGAAGGTTTCATTACCCCTTAAAAACAAGTTATTCGAATGAAAAAAATGATAACGCCTTTCATTACGCTGCTCCTGTGTACGCTTGGGCTTATCGCCCGTCAACAGGAGCCCAATAGGAAACAATATACACTCGTTATCCACGGGGGTGCAGGTACTATTGTGAAGACTGCTATGACTTCAGCAAAGGAGGCTGCTTACGAGGAAGTGTTGACAAAGGCATTGCAAACCGGTTATCATATTTTACAGGAGGGGGGAGCTGCCTTGGATGCGGTTGAAGCTACTATTCATGTATTGGAGGATTCTCCCTTATTTAACGCGGCGAAAGGAGCTGTTTTTACCAATAATGGACGAAATGAGCTAGATGCGTCGATTATGGACGGACGTACACTTAATGCTGGCGCTGTAGCGGGGGTAACAAACATACGCAACCCCATAACCGCAGCGAGGGCAGTTATGGAAAAGTCCGAGCATGTGATGCTCAGCGGGAAGGGAGCGGAGAACTTTGCACAGCAAGTGGGGGTTACATTGGTAGATCCTTCTTACTTCTATACACAAGATAGGTGGGATGCACTACAAAGGGCATTGAAAAAAGATTCTACGGCTGCAGGTGAAAACGTTGATAATCGGCAAGCGGCAAAAGCCGGAACAGTTAACAGAGACGATAAATTTGGGACAGTGGGATGTGTCGCTTTAGATCAGCAGGGAAACCTTGCAGCGGGTACTTCTACTGGTGGGATGACGAATAAAAAATTCGGGAGAATTGGAGACTCGCCGGTTATAGGTGCAGGTACTTATGCAAATAACGAATCGGTTGCGGTTTCATGTACCGGTTGGGGAGAGTTCTATATCCGTCATGTTGTAGCACATGATATAGCTGCTTTGATGAGCTATAAACAGCTTTCCGTGGAAGAAGCTGCCGCAGCGGTAATGGCTAAGGTCGCAAATGCCGGGGGAGATGGGGGGCTGATTGCCTTAGATAAAGCAGGTAATATGGCTATGCCTTTTAATACGGAGGGTATGTATCGTGGAGCTGTTGATCGGCACGGTAATATCGAAGTTAAGATCTATAAAGATTAAAGAGCCCTTTTAAAATGTCTTGATTTTACATTTTTCTTTTTTTAATACTTCAAGAAAGTCTTCATCTTTGAAGGCTGTTTTAATCCTTGCACCCTCCTGTTTGTAATACCTATTGAGCTCCTTCCTATGCATGGCAGTAATAAAGCGTTGTATTTCCACTTCATGCTCAAGTATCAGACCGGGTACCTGAGTAGGTTTGTGTGTCTCTTCGTTTAATGCTACCATGGAAAAATAGCTGGAATTGGTATGTTTCACTTCGCGTGTTCTAACGTTTTCCGAAAGTACTTTTATGCCTATAACCAAAGACGAATTCCCTACATAGTTTACGGAAGCGAGCAGTGAAATAATTTCACCAACTTCAACAGAGGCTCTAAAGTCTACCGTGTCGACAGATGCCGTTACACAATAGGTTTCGGCGTGCTTAGCAGCGCAGGCATAAGCTACTTTATCCATTAAGGATAAAATGATTCCTCCATGGATTTTTCCGCCGAAATTAGCATATGCGGGAATCATCAGCTCGGTCATTACTGTTTGTGATTCACTTACGGTTTTGTATTTGTTCATATATTACGCTTTTACTAATTCAATGTTTGCAAGAATATCAACGTTTTCCGAGACCACCATACCGCCCGCTTCCATTAAAGGGTTATAGGTTAGGTCAAATGCTTTTCTACTAATGGTGCCCGTGACTTCAAAGCCTGCTTTCAGCTGTCCATTATCTTCAACGGAGCCTCCATAAATGGCGGTTAGTTTGACTTCTTTTGTAATACCTTTAATAGTTAAGTTGCCACTTAACAGAAAATGATTTTCATTCTTTGTCTTTATCAAAGATGTTGAGGAGAAAGTTATGTTGGGGAATTTCTCAGCATCGAAAAATTCCGGCGACCGTAGATGGTCGTCTCGGTAGGTTTCATTGGTGTAAACACTGTTTGTTTCGATACTTATTTCAGCACGACTATCCTCAAAGTTAGCACCGTTGGTGCTCTCTACGGTACCTTTAAATTTCGTGAAGAGACCGGTTACGGTCGCAATGAGCATGTGTTTTACTTTAAAATGTATGGCGGAATGTGGTGGATCAATTTTCCAAAAATTCATAAATATGAAATCCTAATGACTGTGATAATAATGACTATTTTTTTTTTGATGCGCTTGGTCGACACCTGAATTTCGTGTTAAAATAGTAATTTTTTTGTTATAATGGCGGTTTTGATTCGTTTTTATTGCTTTTAAAGCGCTGCTGTCGACTTGGATTTTCTTTTAAATTGTACTTTCGTTGTAATTGACGATCACACATCATAAACAATTAAATCATTATGCAGAACTTGTACAAAAACTTTTGTTATAAAATGAAGCTTGGCGCTGGTAAGCATTTGCTCATCGCTTCATTATCTATGGTACCAGTAATAGGTTTCGCTCAAGTCGATGATAAAATCATTGATGATATTGTAACTGGAGCAACGGAAAACTCTCTTCTACCCTCACTTGCACATGAGCTATTAGATGGGATAGGCCCGCGGTTGGTAGGCTCACCACAGATGGAAAAGGCCCATGAATGGGCGGTAGCTAAATATGGGGAGTGGGGAATTGATGCTAGGAACGAACAGTGGGGAGAATGGAGGGGCTGGGAGCGTGGTATTACCCATATTGATATGGTGTCACCATGGGTGCGAAGCCTCGAAGGACGCCAGCTCGCATGGAGCCCTGGCACCAATGGCGAAACAATCATAGCAGATGTCGTCCTTTTGCCTGATTTGAGTGATTCGGCTGCCTTCAAAGAATGGCTGCCTAACGTTCAGGGAAAGTTTGTGTTGGTTTCTATGCCACAGCCTACGGGACGGCCTGATTATAACTGGGAAGAGTTTGCTACACCAGAATCGTTTGAAAAAATGCGGAAAGAAAGAGAAGCGCAAACCGAAAAGTGGACGAAACGTATCAGTCAAACAGGTTATAACATGAGAACATTGCCAGAAGCGCTGGAAAATGCGGGAGCAGCTGGCATAATTGCCTCCTATTGGTCAAATGGTTTTGGCGTAAATAAAGTCTTTAGTGCGTTTACAAAAAAAGTGCCTACAATAGATCTGGCTTTAGAAGATTATGGGCTACTTTATCGGTTGGTGGAGTCGGGCAAGGCTCCGAAAATTAGTTTGAAGGCAGATGCAAAAGAGCTTGGTACGGTACCTACATTCAATACGATAGCAGAAATTAAAGGAGTGGAAAACCCCGATGAATATGTTGTGCTTTCCGCGCATTTTGACTCGTGGGATGGAGGTACTGGAGCAACAGATAACGGGACGGGTACTTTGGTAATGATGGAGGCGATGCGCTTATTGAAAAAGTTTTATCCAAACCCTAAAAGAACGATATTGGTTGGCCATTGGGGTAGCGAGGAGCAAGGTTTGAACGGCTCTAGGGGTTTCGTGGAAGATCATCCCGAAATTGTTGACAATGTACAAGCTCTTTTTAACCAAGACAATGGCACGGGGCGTGTAGTCAATATCAGTGGTCAGGGTTTCCTTCATGCTTACGACTATCTGACACGGTGGCTAGATAAAGTTCCGGAAGAAATAAAAAAGCATATTGAAACAAGTTTCCCGGGAAGCCCAAGCACCGGAGGGTCAGACAATGCTTCATTTGTAGCGGCGGGAGCGCCGGCTTTTTCGTTGAGCTCGTTGAACTGGTCATATTGGAACTATACATGGCATACCAATCGAGATACCTACGATAAAATTGTTTTTGATGACCTTCGAAATAATGTAATCCTAACAGCTATCCTTGCTTATATGGCAAGTGAAGACCCCGAAAGAGCTTCTAAAGAAAAAGCTGTTCTACCTCGCGATGAGCGAAGTGGCGAGCAAATGCAATGGCCGGAAAGGAAGTCGCCCACGCGAAAAGGAATGCTCGATTAATGGTTATTACCAACTTGTTTCACCTATGAAAAGAGCCGTTGATTTGCACAACGGCTCTTTTTGTTATAGATCGAGTTATAGATCAATACGGATATTTATACTAGTGTTGCGGCTGTAAGCGCGCATAATTACTGCAATATAACGCTGGATACCGGGTCTGTGGGAGAGCTGCTATAACTATACTCTTGCTCTCCCAAGATTTACGTTTTATGTGCTTTTGCCCATTGAGGCTGTCGTGGAAGATGCCTTGTAACGCGCTTTTTTTATATACCGCTTTTGCAGCTTTCTAGAATATTTGCCTTTTTTCCCATGCTGTTCTTTCGCATGTTTTATGACTTCGTTGAGCAACAGCACCTGAATAACTAAAGACAAATAGGAGTGATGGGGTAACCATAATTAGTTGTAATACTTTCATAAGTTTCCTTTGTTTATTTACATATATAAACTTTAGAGTTGCCACACGTTAACAGGTTTAAGAATTTTGTTAGTCGTTAGATTTAATGTGTGTATTCTATACTACTTATGGTCTTTGATAAGGTAAGACATGGAGGTGATCATTTTTTTCTATTAACTTGGAACGGGGAAAAAATTGCTATTTTTATTAGTATAAAATATGCAAGCCTAATTTTTGGTTTGAGATAGGTGCACTGGCATTAAAAATGATCGTTTTAAATGTAAAAAGGCGATTATGAAATTTGCAATGAAATAAATAGTTATAATATAAAATATTTATAATCAGTTTATTATAACATTTTTTTTAAAGTTTAAGTTATGGTTATCTCTTCGCGTCATTTTTTCGTGATTCCAAATTGACCATTACCAAGCACAGGTGATTGAAAAATTCATAAAATACATTTATTTGGTTTTTTAATATTTTAATAAACAGAAGTTTATATAAAACATATAAACTTAATATATAGATGTGGTCGCTTTGATGTTACCTGATTTTCTGCTAGGGCTTTTTGTAGGGTGTCGTTTTTAATTTTAGTGAATACGATGGTTTTTCAGCCGGACGGAACGTGTCAAAGATAGTGGTAATTTTGCACATATCAACAAGTTTTTAGTCAAGAATTGCTGAGCAAGTTGATAAGGTAATATATTTGAAATTTATAAGTTAAAAATAATGGATTTTTTATAAAATATGCGGTTTTTTGGCAGCTTAAGTAAGACGGTTGACACGAGTTAGGTATAGCCCGATTGGTCTTGCTGGCGTAAAGTAAAACACATCATCAAATGAAAATGAAAAGGGCTAAAAAGAAAAAACCCCACTTGGGAAGTGGGGCTGAAACCTAAGTTTCAAATCAACCTAAACCTACCATCATTTTTACATATATCGTGCCAAATATGCTTTAGACCTGTAGCAAAAAAAATGATGTCAAAAAACACCAGTTGTTTCAACAACTTTAGAACAAATTTTGGTACAAGACGGAAGTTTAACAGCAATTGACTTTCAATGAATTGCACGCGTTTCGGTACATTTAGCAGTACAGTGTCTTTTTATAGATGGATATATGGGGATGTAAAGTAACTAATAAGTTACCGGTTGTATAGTAAAAAAGTACTACAAGCTTGTAACATTTGCTGACTATTTAAGACTAATGTCCAAAAAACAGATCATTAATGAGCATAAACAAACAGGTAATCGTGTATATCCTTTTACTGCCATTTAGTTTAAGTGTAGCATTTACACAGCAAACAGGTAGTGGATATATTAGTGGAAGAGTAGTAGATTCATTGACAAACAATCCGTTAGATTTTGCTACGGTGACGCTTTTAAAGAGCGGACAGGCGCAGGCCGTGGCAGGTGTCTTAGCAGACGAACAGGGAGTTTTTCAATTGGAAAAAATCCCAGAGGGTAGCTATAAGCTTATTGTAAGTGCCATGGGCTTTACGGCGAAAACCATCGAGCCGGTAGAAATAAGTGCACAACATGCGCGCATTGATCTGGCTGACGTAGCTCTTGGTCCATCTTCCACACAATTACAGGAGGTGGAAATAACCGGTCAGGTGCCTTTGGTAGAAAATAAGGTCGATCGTTTAGTTTATAATGCAGAACAGGATGTAACAGTTGCCGGTGGTAATGCCGCTGATGTATTACGTAAAGTACCTTTGTTATCAGTGGATATGGATGGTAATGTGTCTTTGCGAGGCGATCAAAATGTACGGATCTTTATCAACGGAAAACCCTCTGGAGCGATGACGAATAACGTAGCCGACGCGTTGCGTATGATTCCTGCTGATCAGATCAAGAACGTTGAAGTAATTACTAGCCCGTCTTCAAAATATGACGCAGAAGGAACTTCGGGTATTATTAATATCGTTACAAAAAAGCGTGACGTGGTTGGCGTAAGTGGGTCTATTTCGGGAGGATTTGGTATTCGGCAGAACAACTTTAATGGTAATGTCAATATGCGTAAGGGTAAAGTAGGGCTTACTACCAATCTAGGAGCGATGTGGGGTTGGCCGGTAACCACTAACATAAGCTTTGATCAAACAGCGCTAAACGGTGCGCCAATTATTTCACAGCATAGCGCCAGTACTACAAAGCGCGGTGGCGGAAGAGGAAGTGTTAGTCTAGATTATGACATCGACGACAACAACCTGATTACCTCTTCATTCAATTTCAACAGATTCCAGATGGGTGTAGCAGGAGATATGACTTCTTTGTACGGGGGGATCAATCAGGTGTTTAGCAATTCGGATAACGACATGCGTTTTCACGGCTTTGACTGGAGTGCTGATTATACGCATAAATTCAGCAGAAAGGGCCAAGAGATTACCTTTGCTGGGCAGTACTCAAAAAACAATAACAATACAGACTACACCACCCTATATCAGGAGCAGGGTTTCCGTCCCAATGAGATCGGGTATAACAATGGAGTGAATGATGAGTTGACGTTTCAGGTCGACTATACACATCCCATTAAAACGGCGGTGTTGGAAATAGGAGCGAAAGCTATCCTTCGTGATATTGTTTCTGACGTGACGGTCGATACGATGCTTCGGGATGGATCTTATATTGGTCATGCACAGCGGTCGTATAATTTTGGTTATGTCCAAAACGTGGGCGCTGGTTATGCATCTGTCAATATTCCTTTTGCCAAAAACTATGAAATGAAGGCGGGTGTCCGCTATGAATATACGCTACTTGACGGAGACGCCATAGGTGATTTTCCTGCTTTTAAGAACGATTACCATAACCTGTTACCGAGTGTTGTGGTATCCCGAAAACTTGGCAAGACGTCTAACCTTAAGTTGAGTTATAACCAGCGAATTCAACGACCTAGTTTGTTTTACCTCAACCCATTCAGAAATGAAGCCGACCCGGTAAATCAGCGCCAGGGTAATCCCGCTTTGGATCCCGAGTTGTCGCATAATATAGAGCTGGGATACTCAACCATGATAAAAAGCACGATATTGAATGCATCACTTTATTATCGGCGAACGAATGATGTCATCGAGTCGATCTTTACCAACATCGGTGATGAAGAACAGCCTGTGGTGTTACAAAGTTTTGAAAATATTGGACAGAACAATTCGTTTGGTACCAATTTATTTGCCTCTGTAAATCCCATAAAAATTTTAACCTTGCGGGGAAATCTCAACCTTTATACCTATGATATTAACTTACAGCGCGTGAGTGACGATCTAACTTCGCAAGCAGGTAATGTCTACCTGATGTATCAGGCATTCTTGAGCGGTACAGTTAATTTGAAAGGAGGCTTTACTGCCGAAACGTTTTTGATTTTAAATGCTCCCAGAAGAACCTTTCAGGGTTATAACCCAGCGTTTAATATGTGGAGTCTGGGTGTAAAAAAAGAGATTCTAAAAAAGCAGGCTACTATTGGGTTTAATATGATAGATCCATTCAATGAGGTTAAGAACTTTAGGTCAAGTGTACAAACACCGGCGTATAATCAAGCATCGAATTTTGCTGTTCCTTTTCGTTCCTTCGGGGTAACGTTCAGTTGGAAATTTGGCAAAATGAATTACAATGCGAAACCAAGAAAAGAAAGAGGCGTGCAGAACGATGACCAGAAGGATGGTGAAAGTGGTCAAGGACAGCCAATGCAATAAATCATTTTGACGCAAAATTTATTATCGCTTGTTTTCTCGTAGGGAAAACAAGCGATTTTCCCAAATAAAATTGTAACAACTATGATCAATTGTTATCAAACATTTGTATTTTGCATTACAGAATAATATTTGTCTTTCGGCAATCAACAATTGATCTTTATGAATAAAACAAATCTACTCTTCGGGGCTGTTTTTGTTGGTCTGTTAGGATTTAACAACGTCTCATACGCCCAAAATGAAATTAAGTTTAAAGAATTTACATTAGATAATGGGCTTGCCGTGATCATGCATCAGGATAAAACAACGCCTATTGCATCGGTATCCGTATTTTATCATGTTGGTTCTAAAAATGAAAACCCCGAACGTACAGGGTTTGCACATTTTTTTGAACACCTGCTTTTTGAAGGAAGTGAAAATATTGGTAGAGGTGAATATATGAAGAAGATTCAGAGTATCGGGGGAACGTTAAATGCGTTCACCTCGAACGATCAAACCTACTACTACGAAGTTGTTCCTTCAAATTACCTGGAAACTGCACTTTACATGGAAAGTGAACGTATGTTGCACGCAAAAATAGATTCTGTAGGAGTAGAGACCCAGCGCGAGGTGGTAAAAGAAGAAAAGAGGCAGCGAATGGATAATCAACCTTATGGATCTATACTTGTTGAAGTGCTAAAGAGAGCTTATCATGTGCACCCCTATCAATGGGCCCCAATAGGTTCGCTAGATCATCTTAATGTAGCTTCACTAAGTGAGTTTATGGATTTCTATAACACCTTTTATGTGCCCGATAATGCGGTGCTCACCATCGCCGGAGATATTGATTACAACCAAACAGAAGAGTGGGTAAGGAAATATTTTGGTGAAATTCCTAAAGGAACCAACGAAATTGCACGACCATCAGTTGTTGAACCTAAACGTAACAAAGAAATCAGGGATGTGGTTTATGATAATATACAGCTGCCAGCGGTTGTACAGGCTTATAATATGCCCCGTAAGGATAATCCCGATAGTTATGCTTTGGATATGTTATCGACCTATCTAGCTGGCGGGAAAAGCTCCTTGTTAACCAAAGAAGTGGTTGATAAACAACAAAAAGCTGTACAGGTGATGGCTATGCCCCTGGATTTGGAGGATGGTGGTTTATTCCTCTTTCTTGGCGTAGCCAATATGGGGGTTGATGTTGATTCGCTGGAACTTTCCATTGATGAACAGATCGAAAAGCTGAAAAAGAATGGAATTACCGATCAAGACTTTGCAAAATTAAAGGCACAGGTTGAAAATTCAGTGGTGAGTAGAAATGCATCTGTTGCCGGAATAGCACAAAGCCTTGCAGAGGCAAAAGTATATTTTGGTGATGCAAGTGAAGTGAACAGGGAATTAGAAAAATATAACAAAGTAACCAAAGCAGATATTCAAAGGGTAGCACAAGAATATCTGGATGAAAACGGTAGGGTGGTATTACACTACCTACCTAAATCGGTACAATCAAAAGAAGGCAATCAACAATAAATCATACAAGGATGAAGACTATTAGATATATATTCATATTTATCGTTTCCATAGGTAGCGCTTATGCACAAGTTGACCGAACAAAGTATCCCGAAGCAGGTCCTGCTCCCCAAATTAATATAGGGGATGCAGAAACGTTTACCCTAGACAACGGATTGAAAGTTTTTGTGGTGGAAAACCATAAACTGCCCAGAGTTAATTTTTCATTGGTATTAGATCGTGACCCCTTGTTAGAAGGCGATAAAGCAGGCCTAACCGGTTTGGTCGGTGGAATGATGATGGGAGGTACAGCTACTAGGTCAAAAGATCAATTGGATGAAGAAATCGATATGATAGGTGGTAGCATTTCTTTTGGTTCAGCCTCTGCCAATGCGTCATCCCTAACGAAATACCAAGACAAACTGTTAACATTATTTGCGGATATATTATTGAATCCTTCTTTCCCGCAAAGTGAACTGGATAAGCTAAAGAAGCAGACTATTTCGGGAATTGCTAGCGCTAAAGATGATCCAAATGCCATATCCTCTATTGTTTCAAGTGCTGTACTTTACGGGAAAGACCATCCTTACGGAGAAGTAGAGACTGAAAAAACAGTTTCCAATATTAGCGTAGACGACATTAAGGCATATTATGATGCCTATTTCAAACCGAACATAGGATATTTAGCTATTGTAGGCGATATCACAAAGAAAGAAGCAGAATTGCTGGTAAAGAAATATTTCAGTACTTGGGAAAAGGGTGATGTGTCGAAGAAAGAATGGCCAGCACCTTCGGCTCCGGAAAAAACAACGGTAGTATTGGTCAATAGACCGTCTAGTGTGCAATCGGTTATGAATGTTACCTATCCCGTTGAGCTGAAACATAATAACCCAGATGCCCTCCCGCTGCAGGTGTTGAATAATATTCTAGGGGGAGGTTCTGCTGGTAGGTTATTTCAGAATTTGAGAGAGGATAAGGGTTACACCTATGGTGCATATTCATCACTCAGCCCTAATAAAATCGTAGGTTCTTTTAGTGCTAATGCCAGTGTACGCACAGAAGTTACCGATAGCGCCGCCTATCAATTCTTTCAGGAGTTAAAAAAATTAGACCAAGGGAGCATTACTGAAGAAGAACTGACTTCTTCGAAGGCAATACTGAGTGGCGATTTCGGAAGGTCTTTGGAACAGCCAGCCACCATCGCCCGCTTTGCTATCAATACGGAATTACAGGAACTTCCCGCAGATTACTATAAAAATTATCTTAAAAGTCTAGATGGAGTTACGGTAGACCAGTTGAATGCATTGGCACCTAAGTACATCAAACCGGATAACGCTTACCTGGTAATCGTTGGAAATACAGATGCTTTTGCCGACCAGATCCAGCAGTTTGGTGAAGTTAAATATTACACGAATACCGGCGATGCTGAAGTAAAAACTGAAGTACAGGATGCCAGCATTACCGCAGAAAAGGTAATTGCTAATTATTTGGAAGCTATTGGTGGTACAGAAAAATTAGCCGCTGTTAAAACCTTGAAAAGTATCCAAGAGGCCGAGATACAGGGAATGAGTATCACTGTTGAACTTGCGATTGATAAGACACAACCTGTTGCTGTCCAAACCATGAAAATGGGCGAACAGGTGATGTCAAAAATTGTAGTGCATCCTGATAAAGCACTGATCACCGCACAGGGACAAGAACAGGAAGCGCCTGCAGAGATGTTTAATGCACTGAAGCAACTCCTGGAAATTTTTCCTGAACTAAACTACGAAACGGGAAATGTTAACCTGGAGTTGGATGGTATGGTAAAGGTAAATGACGAAGACGCCTATAAAGTGAATGTTAGCCATCCAGATGGTAATAAACGTGTGAATTATTATAGTGTCTCTTCTGGCCTTAAACTAAAAACAGAAAGCGCTGCCGAAGGCGAAGCGGAGATAAACGAGTACAAAGAATACGATGGGATTAAACTGCCTTCCATAAGCACCGTAAAAAATCCAAATGTTCCTGTTCCGCTAAAATTGATAACCGTTGAACAATTGATCAACCCTGCACTAACAGCAGAAGAGTTGAAATAAATAAAATGATAGTTAATAAAAAAAGGTTTTTGGAACTCAGTTCCAAAAACCTTTTTTTATTAACTCAAAACAGACTAGCCTGTTATAAATTCATAGTTGATATAATCGGTTTTCTTAAAACCAAATTTTTCAAACAGCGTTTGTGAATTAACATTATCAATCTTGGTAGCTAAGTAAACCTTACATTTTTTCGTTTTTTTACTGAAGAAAATGGCTTCGCTAAGCAAAGATTGGGCAACTCCCTGATGCCTGTACTCATCTGCAATATAAATGTCGTTTAATAACCACATTTCCCGAATGCCGGCAGGGGTGAAAAACGGGAAAAGTAGGGTGAAACCAACAATCTCTCCATCGATTATAGCGATAAAAATGACACTGTCTTTTTTTGTTAGCCGTTGCTCCAGGAACGCTTTTCCATCATCTAGATCGTAATCCTGACCGGATGAATTCCTGTAATCAGCAAATACAGCGGATAGAGAAGCTAAGTCGTCTATAGTGGCCTGTCTTATTTTCATAAGAATATCATTTGTTTTTATTTTACTTTCTACTAGAGGAGTGTAAATACATTATTCGCATTCCCCGTTCATATGTTTTCTCTGTTGTTCAGGTATACAGCAATTGGTCCAAAAATCCTCGGCATGCCAACTTGATGCAAATACCGGATCCTTTTGTTATTCATACTACAAACCTACTATAAAAAAATGCCAATTCTTATAATAAAAGTGTAATTAATGAAACTTTAATGTAGTTTTTATCTCCAAGGGGAGAAAAAAATCTCTTTTCTATCACACTCGTTCTCATACAGAAGCTTTTTGCCATAACAGGGCATGACAGTTGCGATGTGAAGATCATTTAACTTGCGGCCATTGAATTTGTGAATAAACTTCCTTTAATGGCTGCTTCAAGCCATATTGAGGAAATAGGTTTTCATGAAGGGTATTTTACCAACGTAGACCAAATAGTAGTATGCAGGCATTATTAGGCGTAATTTTTCATTTTATAGGAGGCTTTGCTTCCAGTAGCTTTTATATTCCTTACAAAAAGGTGCATAATTGGGCATGGGAAAGTCTATGGATTGTGGGTGGAATCTTTTCCTGGCTAATTGTTCCACCTGTAGCTGCTTGGCTAACTATCCCTAATTTTACGGATATAATCAAACAATCGTCAGCGTCTACCTTTGGCTACACATATCTCTACGGCGTACTGTGGGGTATCGGAGGACTTACCTACGGTTTAGGTGTACGGTATCTAGGGGTTTCCTTAGGTAGTAGCATCATGTTGGGTTTAAGTATGGTGATCGGCTCCATGATCCCAGCGGTATACTATGAGTTTTTTCCGGCAGAAGGAAAGGAAGGGATTTCCTTATTCTTTAGTACAAGTTGGGGGCTATTAACCATTCTCGGGTTGTTGATCTGCGTGGTTGGTATCTACCTTTGTGGACTGGCAGGCGTTAGGAAGGAGAAAGACTTAGGAGGCCATAGCGACGCCAGTGGAAATAAAGAATTTAACCTGACCCTGGGCTTAGCTGTTGCAATCGTGTCTGGGATGCTCAGTGCCTGTTTTAACTTTGGGCTAGAGGCAGGTAAACCGATGGCTATCGTTGCAAATAATCTTTGGAAAGACCTTCATCCAAATGAAGGAGAATTTCTCTTTCAGAATAACGTTACTTATGTGGTCATCTTATGGGGAGGGCTTACGACCAATTTTATTTGGTGCTTAGTACTTAACCTCCGCAATAAAAGCTACCGTAACTATGTAGATAAAAAAGCACCATTGCTTAAAAACTACTTGTTATGCGCGCTGGCCGGAACTACTTGGTATATGCAGTTCTTCTTCTATGGCATGGGTGAAAGTCGTTTGGGCAACGGTGCCAGTTCCTGGATCCTTCATATGGCCTTTATCATCTTATTGGCTAACGTCTGGGGTGTGGTGCTGAAAGAATGGAAAGGCGTTAGCAGGAAAACATATGCTACCATCGTTGCTGGAATATTGGTAATCATCCTTTCGGTATTGATCGTTGGTTTCGCAAAAGAATTGGGTTAGCAATATTTAATAACATTAAGTCAATAATTTGGAGTGATATATGTCTGATTTAGTTAAAAAACAAAATTTTAAGCATGTAAGCTATCTTTGGGACGACCAAGAAGCAGCTCGTTTAGCGGGCGATGAGGTGGCTTTGCTGATTTATCGGTCAAATCTATTAGGAGCTGATCTGCGATTAACCAATTACGGTGGGGGTAATACCTCGTGTAAAGCTTCTGCAAAAGATCCGTTAACCGGAGAGGAAGTTGAAGTGATGTGGGTAAAAGGGTCTGGGGGTGATCTTGGCACCTTGAAAAGGAGTGGACTGGCAGCACTTTATGTTGATCGGCTGCGTAGTTTAAAGAAGGTATATAGAGGGATAGCGTACGAAGATGAAATGGTTGAACTGTTTAATCACAGTATCTACGATCTCGCTTCCAAAGCGCCTTCGATAGATACGCCCCTGCATGGTTTTCTACCCTTTAAACATATAGATCATTTACATCCCGATGCTGCTATTGCCATTGCTGCAGCAAAAGATGGAAAAAAAATAACCGAGGAGCTGTTTAAAGGGAGTATAGGATGGGTAGAATGGCAACGGCCCGGTTTTGACCTGGGGCTTAAGATGAAACAATGTCTGGATGAAAATCCGGGGATTCGAGGTATTATGCTAGGGTCTCACGGATTATTTACATGGGGAGATACCGCTTACGAAAGTTATATCAACACGTTGGAAGTTATCGAGACCTGCGCTGAATATCTAGAACAGCACTATGGTAAGAATAGAGCCGTTTTTGGAGGGGAAAAGATAGCTAGTGAGCCATCGGATAGGCGGAAGAAACAAGCAGCAGAAATAGCACCTATATTAAGAGGGTTTTGTTCGTCAGAGCGACATATGATTGGCCATTTCACGGATGACGAGCGTGTGCTGGAATTTATTAACTCAAATGATTTAGATCGTTTGGCACCTATGGGCACTAGTTGCCCGGATCATTTTCTGCGTACCAAAATCAGTCCGCTGGTACTCGAACTGGATCCAGCGGAGGATTTAACAGATGCAGAAAAGATTAAAGAGAGATTAGCTCCAGCTTTTGATGGATATCGAAAAATGTATGCCGACTATTATGAACAATGTAAACACCCTAACAGCCCGGCTATAAGAGATAAGAATCCGGTGATTATCTTATACCCAGGTATCGGCTTGTTTTCATTTTCAAAAGATAAACAAACGGCACGTGTAGCTGCGGAGTTTTATACCAATGCCATCAACGTGATGAAAGGGGCCGAGGCAATTTCTGCGTATACCTCGTTACCCAGACAGGAGGCCTTTAATATCGAATACTGGTTATTAGAGGAAGCAAAATTGCAACGCATGCCAAAACCCAAAGCACTGTCGGGCAAAATAGCGTTAATCACTGGTAGTGCCGGTGGAATAGGGAAAGCAATTGCTGTTAAGTTTGTAGAAGAGGGGGCTGTAGTTATTGTGAATGATAATGACGAAAGTAGATTGATAAAGGCAGATGAAGAATTTAAAAAACGCTTTGGCAAAGATGCCTATATTACTACAAGCTTGGATGTGACCGATGATCGAGCAATCGCCGCGGCTTTCGATGCTGGTAATGTAGCTTTTGGAGGGGTCGATATCATCGTGAACTGTGCTGGACTGTCTATTTCTAAGCCTATTGAGGAGCATACAGATAAGGATTGGGATCTGCTCTACGATGTCTTGGTAAAAGGCCAATTTAAAGTAACACAGCAAGCTGTTTCTGTTTTGAGAAAACAGGCGCTAGGAGGAGATGTGCTAAACATTGTAAGTAAAAATGCATTAGTATCCGGACCAAACAATGCGGGGTATGGATCGGCAAAGGCCGCACAACTGCACCTTAGCAGGCTGAATGCTGCCGAACTTGGAGCCGATAAAATACGTGTAAATGTGGTGAATCCAGATGCGGTAATTTCGGATAGTAAAATATGGGAGGGCGCTTGGGCAGAAGGGAGAGCAAAAGCCTATGGTATCAAAGTGGAAGAGCTCCCGGCTTTTTATGCGAAGCGCACCTTGCTGAATGAAATTATTCTACCAGACGATATCGCTAATGCTTGCTTTGTATTTGTTGGTGGCTTGCTCAATAAATCTACAGGTAATGTGTTGAATGTGGATGGTGGTGTAGCAATGGCTTTTGTGCGTTAAACGAATCTAACAACATGTTTTATTGCTGTGATCTGCCAGTCATTTAATATATTAGTGGTTTTAATCCGAAAATTATGAATATCGAAAAATATAAAATAGAAGAACATAATCAGCAATATGAGGTGAACCATAGAAAAAAATTAGCCTATCTTAGAGAAGATGTTGTTGATTATGAGGGGGTATTGCAAAAACTGACAAATTTCCAAATAGCTATACCTAGTTGGGCCCTTGGCTCGGGAGGTACGCGCTTCGGCCGGTTTCCAGGGGGAGGAGAGCCTCGAAATTTGGAGGAAAAAATAGAAGATGTCGGGCTATTACATGCTTTAAATCGTTCTAGTGGAGCGATCTCCTTACATATACCTTGGGACGTGCCCGATAATTATCAGTCCATCCGTTCATTGGCGGCTCAACATGGGTTGAAGTTTGATGCCATGAATTCGAATACCTTTCAGGATCAAGCGAACCAAGAAAGAAGCTATAAATTTGGATCTATGCAGCATGTTGATCGGGCTACGAGAAAACAAGCAGTTGATCATAATATAGAGGTTATTAAACATGGTGTAGAGTTGGGGTCGAAGTCGCTGACCGTATGGCTCTCCGATGGGTCATGCTTCCCCGGGCAGCTGAATTTTAGAAAGGCCTTTCAAAATACGCTGGAAAGTTTACAGGAAGTTTATACCGCTTTGCCGTCCGATTGGAAAATGTTTGTAGAATATAAAGCTTTTGAGCCTAATTTTTATTCTACTACCGTGGGCGACTGGGGGCAGTCGTTTCTTTATGCCAGTAAACTGGGACCAAAAGCATATACGCTGGTCGATCTCGGACATCACCTACCCAATGCCAATATAGAACAGATTGTCTCATTGCTATTAATGGAGGGCAAATTGGGCGGATTTCATTTCAACGACTCTAAATATGGTGATGATGATCTTACCGCAGGGAGTATAAAGCCCTATCAGTTATTTTTGATCTTTAATGAGCTTGTAGAGGGGATGGATGCACAGGGGATGGATCACACAACCGATTTAGGCTGGATGATCGATGCTTCGCACAATGTGAAAGATCCATTAGAGGATTTATTGCAATCGGTTGAAGCGATCATGATTGCCTATGCACAGGCATTATTGGTAGATAGAGAAGCATTAGTACAGGCACAACAAGCAAATGACGTGGCAAAGGCTCAGGAGATTTTACAGGATGCTTTTCGCACAGATGTAAGACCACTGGTGGCCGAAGCCAGATTAAAGGCAAATGGCGCATTAAATCCAATAGCACTTTACCGCACGGTGGCAGTACGTGATGTGCTTATTAAGGAAAGAGGCGCTAAAACAGTAGCCACGGGGCTGTAGGCATCGTAGTATTATAGCAAATAAATGTCAGCATTAGTGTCATGAATAAGATACCGGTTATAGCGATATTTGATGTAGGTAAAACAAATAAGAAACTGTTCCTTTTTGATGAACACTATCAGATTGTTTTTGAAAGATCCGCACGCTTTACGGAAACCGTTGATGAAGACGGCGACCCTTGTGAGAATCTGGCAAGCCTGCGTCTTTCTGTATTTGATTCTTTGCATGAGGTCTTCCGTAGACAGGAATTTGATATTAAAGCCATTAATTTTTCTACGTATGGCGCGAGTTTGGTTTATATAGATAAAGACGGTAAACCCTTAACACCTTTATATAATTATCTGAAACCTTACCCTATACACCTCAAAGAAAAATTTTACCGTACCTACGGGGGAGAAGATGCTTTTGCGCTCGAAACAGCATCGCCCGTACTTGACAGCCTGAATTCAGGTATGCAATTGTACCGAATCAAATATGAAAAGCCCGAGATCTTTAAAAAAATGTACAAGGCTTTACATCTACCTCAGTATATGAGCTTTTTGATTTCGGGTAAAGTATACTCGGATATGACAAGCATTGGCTGCCATACCAATTTATGGGATTTTAAGCGTAATCGCTATCACGATTGGGTAGAAAAGGAAAAAATAGCAGACAAGCTGGCTCCCATTGTACCGGCAGACAGTACTTTTGAAGCGTCTTTTCCCGGCAACAATTATGCTGTAGGCGCTGGGTTCCATGATAGTTCAGCCGCTTTGGTTCCTTATTTGGTGAGTTTTTCTAAGCCTTTTGTATTGCTTTCCACCGGTACCTGGTGTATTAGTTTGAACCCCTTTAATGATACACCGCTTACAGCAGCTGATCTAAAAGCAGACTGCTTGTCTTATATGCATTACCAAGGCAAACCGGTGAAGGCTTCCCGTTTATTTGCAGGATATGAGCACGAGCAGCAAATAAAACGGATAGGCGAGCATTTTAATGTTTCTACGGCTAAATTCAAGACCATCAACTTCGATTTGGCAATTGTAGAAAAATTGCATGAAAAAGCCGATGCTGGCCATAAAGACAGTCCGCAGCGAAAACTCGCAAAATTCGCCTCCAGAGATCTTTCAATCTTTGAATCAGCAACGGTAGCCTATCACCAGTTTATGCTGGATTTGGTAGAAGCACAAAAAAGTGCAACTGAATTGGCTATCGGTAATACCGCTGTAAAACGACTGTTTGTTGATGGTGGATTTGGGAAGAACGTGGTTTTCATGAATCTATTGGCAGCAGCATTTCCGCAGACAGAAGTATTTGCGGCTTCTATGGCCCAGGCAACAGCAGTAGGTACGGCGATGGCCATTCATGCTTCCTGGAACAGCCTTCCCTTTCCTAATGACATCATCGAATTAAAATACTATGCTCCATTGTCTAAGGCAGTATTTTGAAATCAATTTTATCAGTATAATTATAAATGTAGAAGGCTACCGTGTTATTACCGGTAGCCTTTCTTATTTACCTATAATAGTTGAGATAGGTCATCAATGACTGCTCTTTCATCAGTATCCTGTAACAGCAATTAGTTTTATCGAATAGTGCTGGAAACCAAATAGCGCCGCAAACGATTGCGTATTTTAACCATAGGTTAAAAAGATGCTTTTACGTTCTTATTTGAGCGATTTTTTTTCTTTTGTTTAATCGGTGCAGGACACTACAGGATGCGGGCTGCGTGTCGACTTTTTATTATTGCTTTTATATTAACCTGAGTTCGAGTGCTTGAATACTAACCAAAGCATAAAAGGGCAACAGCTATAGCGGTGCAGATACTTAAAACAATTATATACCCTGTATTAACAATTTTAACAACCAAGAAAACCGTGTTACATTATGGATCTAAAATCGCAACAAAACAGTATTAAAATCGCACTGTTTAAGAAAAATCCCAATCAACTGGCGCGTCTTACTCTTTTTCTATGGGTAATGTTAGCTGTCTTGTCACAGGTAAACGCACAGGATAGTCAGCCCATACGCGGTACGGTAACGGGAGCGGGGAGCAATGAGCCCTTGCCGGGCGTATCCGTGCGGGTGAGCGGGGGGCAGGGCGGAGCCTCAACGGATGCCAATGGAAATTTTACCATTGACGCTAAGATAGGAAGTACCCTAACATTCACTTTTGTAGGTTACAAAACACAGGATGTTGTGGTCAATAGCGCTACCTTATCCGTGATGCTCGAAGAAGATAATCAAAATCTCGAAGAAGTGGTCGTGGTGGGTTATGGCCAGCAAAAAAGAGGAGATATTACAGGTGCCGTTACCACCATGAATACCGAACAGTTAACGGAACGTCCCCTGCCACGTGTAGACCAAGCTCTGGTGGGTCAGATGGCGGGAGTTAGGGTACAGCAGACCACGGGTAACCCCGGTCAGGGAATGAGTGTTCAGGTACGGGGAGTAGGGTCTATTTCAGCTGGTAACGAACCATTATACGTAGTGGATGGTTTCCCGCTATCGGGTGCGAGCCCTAATGCCAGTGGAGGATACCCTACCGGCACACCTTTGGATAATATCAACCCAAATGATATAGAATCTATTCAGGTGTTGAAAGACGCTTCTGCTGCAGCTATTTATGGATCGAGGGCTGCCAACGGCGTAGTAATCATTACGACTAAAAAGGGTAAATCGGGTAAACCGATCATTAACCTGAATACCTATGCCGGCTTTAACGAACGTAGCCGCAAACTCGATGTATTAAGTGGCGAAGAGTGGATCGATCGTGCAGTCGAAATGATTAACGATCAATGGGTGCAATCGGGGTCGGGACGGACGGCAAGTCAGTCGACTGCCGAAAGAAGACAGCTGTTAGGACTTGCTGACGATCAGGTGGATACGCGTTTTATGTACGACGATCGCTGGATGCAACCCGGGTATCCTGGCTTAAATCTCATCGACTGGCAGGATGCTACCTTCAGAAGGGGGCTAACGCAAAACTATCAATTATCGGCAAGTGGTGGAACGGATGCCGTAAAATACTACGTGTCCGGTAACTACAACGGTCAGGAAGGTATGGTAAAGGAACAAAGTTTTACCTCCTACGCGGCTAGAGCAAATGTGGAAGTAAAAGCCAATGAACGCCTAACCTTTGGTATTAACTTAACGCCCACCTATTCTATTAATGAAGACCCGGGAGTGGAAGGAAAAGACAATATCCTCCACCAGCTCGTATCTATGAGCCCGGTACAGGAAGCCGGTGCGGGGCTTTACCCGAACGTGGGCGATATCGGACAGTATCAATGGAGCACTTCACCTAACAGTCCGTTGGGTAAACTGGAACAAACGGAAGCAGCAACCAAACGCTTCAGAACAGTTGGGTCGTTATTTGGACAGTATGAGATCGTCGACGGCTTAACTTTTAAAACCACACTCAACCTGGATCATGTAGATAATACTTTCAAACGTTACATACCATTCACGATCACAGGGAGCTTACCCAATAGAGAGTCGGATTTAACGCGTAGAACTTCTGGTACTTATAGTACTTTCAGACGTCAAACCTTTGTAAACGAAAATACCTTAAGTTACAATAAGACGCTGGCTGAAAATCATAACCTCTCTGCGTTGTTAGGTTTTTCCTATAATTCCGATAAGCTCGATAATGCCACCATGTCTTCACAAAACGGCTACGGAAGCAGTACGATCACTACATTGAACTACGCTATCGGTGTGAATGGTAATACAACAGAAACAAAAAATGTGTTACTTTCTTATTTTGCCCGCTTACAATATGCGTTTAAGGACAAATATCTCTTAAGTGCCTCAGCAAGACGTGACGGATCCTCACGTTTTGGGGCAAATACCAAATGGGGATGGTTCCCTTCAGTCTCCGGAGGATGGCGTATTTCTGAAGAGGCATTCATGGCCGGTATCAAAGAGACAGTGAACGATCTGAAACTGAGAGCTAGCTGGGGTACATCCGGTAATTATAATATAGGCGATTACAGCAGCTTATCGCTACTGGGGAATTATGCTTATGCTTTAGGAGGCGAGCTGGTAACGGGATTAGCACCCAGCGGTATATTTAATCCTAATTTGACCTGGGAAAAGTCTAACACAATTGATGTCGGCTTAGACGTCGGTTTTCTAAATGGTAGAATAACGGCGGCAGTAGATTATTACGATCGAAAAAGTACGGCCTTGCTCCTAAATGTGCCTATTTCCCAAATAACGGGTTTTGTGTCGTCTCTGGATAATGCAGGTAGTGTTCGCAACCGTGGTTGGGAGTTTGAGGTCAATAGCCAGAATGTTGTCGGAAATGATTTCCAATGGTCAACCTCCTTCAATTTTAGCCATAATAATAATAAGCTGCTTTCTTTGGCCAGCGGACAGTCACAGATTTTAATTCCTTCGGAATTTGATATATCACACAGTATATTAAGAGTGGGCGACCCCATGTACAGCATTTATGTGGTTCGCCAAGATGGTATTTTAAGTCAGCAGGATATAGACAATGGTGTGCCACTTTTCGGCAACCAAAGCGCAGGAGACCCCAGGTATTTCGATGCGAATGGCGATGGCGTAATTGATGAGAACGACCGGATGATCATGGGGCAACCCAACCCAAAATTTATTTGGGGGATAACCAATACTTTCCGTTATAAAGGTTTTGATCTCAGCGTGCTGTTGCAAGGTCAATGGGGTGGCCATATTTATTCCTTATTCGGTAGGGCAGTAAATCGTACAGGGACTGGATTCGTAGATAATGTAATCGGTAGTTGGCGTGACCGGTGGCGTTCGGAAGAAGATCCTGGCAATGGAGAGGTCGGAAAAACGACTTCCACTTTTGGACGTATAAAAAATACCGACTGGCTCTACCCGTCTGATTACTTACGGGTTAGAAATATCACCCTCGGGTATGATCTGGGACGTATCGTGAGCAAAAATATTTTCAGCGGAGCACGCATTTTCGTTACTGCAGAAAACTTTTTTGGCTTTGATAGATACGATGGGGGATTCAATCCGGAAGCAACTAACACCAATTTGAGTGGCAGTTCGGATTTTCCTGAAGCGGGCGACTATGGTGGTCTGCCTATACCCAAATCATTAATTTTTGGTTTAAATGTTACCTTTTAATCTAACGGACATGAAGAGAGTTATTATTATCATAAGTTTGCTGGGGTTATTTTGCAGCTGTGAAAAAGAACTGGATCAAAACCCGATCTCCGACCCAACAATAGAAACATTTTATGCGATTCCAAACGATTTTATTCAGGGAGCCAATGCGATCTACGCTGCGTTAAGAACTTATCCTGATCGGCAGCTGAATTTGTCTGAAACCCGATCCGACAACCTTTATGCCGCATCAGATGGTGGTGTACGCGATTGGGAGGGTATCAACGGCTTTCATCGTACACTAATGGGCAACCCTTATGTGGCAGAAGCATGGCTTACCAACTATAACGGTATTAACCGAGCAAATGTATTGCTTCAACAGTTGGAAATCAACGGAGAGATTGTAACCGATGCTGAACTACGCCAACGTTTGGAAGGTGAAGCGCGCTTCCTACGGGCATTGTTCTACTTTGATTTGGTTAGATGGTATGGCAGGGTTCCGATCGTTGATCGGGTGATTTCGGCATCCGAAGCAGCCGAGATCCCGCAAAGTGACGTCGCAGAGATTTACAACTTCATCATAGCAGATCTACAAGCAGCTGCAGCATTTTTACCGGCAAAAGCTAACTATGCCGGCGTAGACCGGGGCCGTGCTACCAATGCTGCGGCACAGACCTTACTGGCACTCGTACACATGACACGATCGGGACCGGATTATGGGATAAATGGGCCCGGCCTGGGGCTGAATGAGTGGCAGCAAGCTGCGGATCTATTGGATGAAGTGATCAATAGTGGCGCTTATCAACTGCTGGAAGGAAATAATGCCTACGCATCTATTTTTTCTTATGATAATGAGAACAATATGGAGGTCATATTCGATGTACAGTATGAAGTGAATCAAAATCCGGTAGTGGGCGGAACATTTGCCTGGTTGCTGGCACCAGACACCTGGTTCAACGCTAATGGTCATCCTAACCAAGGTGGATTAACAATCAGACCGGTATCGAACAATTTGTTGGATTCCTATGAAGAAGGGGACGTGCGGAGAACTTTCTCCATACAGACAGGCTACACTTTTAATGGTGTATTCGAACCTCGATCTTTCTTTAAGAAATATATCGATCTTTCAAGAGTACCAAACAACAGAGTGGATTGGCCTATTAATTTTATTGTACTTCGATACACCGATGTACTTTTGTTACGTGCCGAATGCATCCTGAATGGCGCTTCAGGATCACAACAACAGGTAGATGATGTGGTCAATCAGGTCCGTAGTCGAGCAGGCTTGGGCACAGTGAGTGGCGTGAACTTAGCGCAGCTAATGGAAGAAAGGAGAAAGGAGTTTGCCGCAGAAGGCTCCAGATGGCATGATCTGATCAGAACTGGTTTGGTGGAACCGGTCATGACGAGTTGGATAGAAAGGGAAGATGAACTTTCCAGGATAAACCCTTTTCAGCTGAACTATACCTTGTACCCCATCCCGCAGGCCGAATTGGATGCCAAACCGGGTATTTATACACAGAACCCTGGTTACTAGCGCAGCGTTTACAAGGTGCAGACTATTTAAATAACGAGATATGCGATGCTTAACCGTATTAATATTACTGCTGATTTTTGCTGGGGAACTGGCTGCACAGCCTATATTGGAAACAGGAGGCAGGGAAATGCCTAACGAGTGGATAGACGATGTGACGCAGCACCGTATCGTGAAACTCGTCCGAAGGCCCGGGATAAACCTGAGCTTTTACTTTCATAACAATCCATTTGTCGGAAATAAAATGGTGTTCTATGGAAGCGATGAATATCAAAAAGAAAACTACCCCGGCGAACTAGATAAACGGGCACAGGAGATCTACAATCTTAATGTGAAAAATAAGCAACTTTATATGGTTGATTTAAAAACGCTTGAGGTGCAACAATTGAGCCGCCGTAATGGGCCTGTAGCGGGTGAAATTGTACACAATAATACGGGAAAGGTTTACTACCAAAGCAACGACAGCGTTTTTTCCATTGACGTAAACACAAGAAAGGAACAATTGGTTTTTGTTTTTCCTGAAGATTTTAAAGCTTCCATTACGACTGTAAATGCCAATGGTACCTTATTGGGCGGAGCCTATGCTACGGATGCTGAAAAGGAGATATCCAGAAAATATCCCGAGAAAAGCCAGTTTTTCAATCGTATATATGAGGCTAAACTGCCGCGCACCTTATTTACGATCAATATCGCCAATGGTGAATTGCAAAAGGTTTTTACCGATAGTGCTTGGCTCAACCATGTGCAGTTTTCACCTACAGATCCTCATCTGCTTATGTTCTGTCACGAAGGCCCTTGGCATAAGGTAGACCGCATCTGGACAATAGATGTCTCGAAACGTGCGCAACCCACATTGATCCATAAGCGAATGATGGCTATGGAAATAGCCGGACATGAATGGTTCAGCAGTGATGGTCAATACATATGGTACGATTTGCAATTACCCCGAGGCGAAACCTTCTATATAAGTGGTACAAATCTACAGACAGGAGAGGAGGTCAAATATCAACTTACACAGAACGAATGGTCGGTACATTATACTACATCCCCCGACCAAAGTAAATTTGCCGGTGATGGAGGTGATCCCGGCGCTGTAGCCAAAGCCCCTGATGGACAGTATATTTATGAATTCATCCCAGAGGATCGACAAAATATTCAATCGCAAAAATTAGTGAATATGAAAAATCACAATTATAAACTCGAACCCAATGTGCATTACTCGCCCGATGGGAAATGGATCATTTTCCGGGCAAATTTTGAGGGTTTTGAAGGAATTTATGCCGTAGAAATATAGTGTATGATGTCACTCAATAGAAAGGGGTTCATCCAACGATTGGCAGTTACCGCCGCAGGTTTGGCCATTGGCAGCGATTTCTTAAGCGCTGCCGGCCATCCTGCATTACAAGCGTCTTCTTTCAGTAAAAAGCTTGAACCCATTGGTCGGGCATTGGAGATAGCCGGCTACTACGTATGGTGCAACAGTCCAATTATTGGTCCCGATGGGAAAACACATGTGTTTTTTTCGAGATGGAAGGCTGAATTGGGAATGAGCGGTTGGATCAGCGGATCGGAAATTGCCCATGCAGTTGCGGAAGCGCCTGACCAGCCTTTTGAATTGCGGGAAACTGTACTGGCGCCGCGGGGCGAAGGTTACTGGGATGCGACTACTTGTCATAACCCACTTGTTAAGGTTGTCAACGGTAAATACTACCTATTTTACATGGGGAATGCGAATGGCAAAACGGATACCAAACGTATAGGACTGGCAACGGCAGATTCGCTTGATGGTCCATGGAGCCGCGGTGATGCACCGTTATTGTTGCCGGGATCAGCCGGAGCCTGGGACGACCATTGTACCACAAATCCCGCATGGGTATCCAGCCCAGAAGGAAAAAGTATGCTCTTCTATAAGTCTTGGAATACAAAAGAATATGAGTCGGCCTCGGGAGATATCCGCGGGAATAGAAAATATGGCCTGGCCTTCGCCGATCATCCAGGAGGACCGTATGAAAAATACGCAAATAATCCCGTTATCGATTTTTCTGCTAAGGGTGATAACCGACAGTTTGAAGACGCCTTCGTTTGGCGGGAGGATGGTAAATATAAAATGATTGCCCGGGATATGGGCGTGTATAATCATGAAGTAGGATTAATTATGGAATCAAAAGACGGCATCCAATGGACGGAACCACAAATAGCTTATCATGCTTTAAGTCGTTATGTGAAAGAACCTCCGGCTCCTTCTCATCTAAAACGATATGGCAGGTTGGAAAGACCGATGTTACTGCTTGAAAATGATAAACCGGCCTGGTTGTTCGGAACATCGCAAGGAGGAAAGTTTGGTACCTCAAGCGCCTTTATTTTTAAGTGTAGCTAAATGCGCTCATGGTAAGTTTATAAAACGAAGAAATATGACACAGCTTATGCACAGCATTTTTTGCCACTATAAACCATATGTATGCTTAATCTTTTTGCTTTTACCTGCCCTTTCGGTACTAGCGGATGATCCGGTTTGGGTTTCCAAAGTTGGTTCGCGTGATTTTAATATCGCTCAGCAACAATTCGTCGCAAATAATTACGGCGCGCTCGGCGACGGTATCACGTTAAATACAAATAGCTTACAGCAAGCTATTGACGCCTGTGCAGAAGCAGGTGGAGGAACTGTGGTTCTAAAACCGGGAAAATACCTTACGGGAGCTATTTTCTTAAAAAGCGGTGTGTGTTTGCAGCTCGATGAGGGGGTGGAAATCTTGGGGAGCCAGGAACTGAAAGACTATCCCATCATAGATACCCGCGTGGCGGGGATTGAAATGAAATGGCCTGCCGCCCTAGTAAATATTATCGGACAAAAAAAAGCCAGTATAACAGGAAAAGGCATCATTAACGGTCAGGGAAAACCGTTCTGGGATGCCTATTGGTCGCTACGAAAGGAATACGAACCGAAAGGTTTGCGTTGGATCGTGGATTACGATGCACAAAGGCCACGTACCTTACTTGTAGATAACTGTGAGGATATCGTGATTAAGGAGCTGACATTCCAGGAGGCGGGCTTTTGGACAGTACATCTCTTGTATTCATCGTATATAACAGTAGATGGCGTTGTTATTCGTAATAACACAAAGGGTATAGGGCCCAGTACCGATGGTATTGATATCGATTCGTCTTCCTGGATTTTGGTAAAAAATGCCGATATCGATTGTAACGATGATAATTTCTGCATCAAGTCGGGACGCGACTGGGATGGGCTACGTGTTAATCGGCCTACTGAGTATGTGTTGATTACCGATTGTATCTCGCGCAGGGGCGGTGGCTTGATTACTTTTGGAAGCGAAACTTCTGGAGGGATGCGACATATCATCGCCAGAAACTTAAAAGCGCAGGGTACGAAGGTGGGTATGCGCTTTAAATCTGCACGTAATCGGGGAGGCGTAGTCGAGGATATCTATCTGGAAAATATTCAAATGGATAGTGTTGATGTTGCTTTTGAAGTAACACCTAACTGGAATCCTTCTTATAGCTATTCGGAGCTGCCCGATGGTTACGATAGTAATACCATACCCCAGCATTGGAAAAAAATGCTAGAACCTGTGGTTCCGGAACGTAAGGGTATTCCAACATTCCAACATATTCATATAGCGGGTATTCAGGTCAAATATGCCAAAAAGGCCCTCTTTGTAGATGGTCTGGAAGAGCGCCCATTGGAAAAATTCCATTTAGTAGATGTAAGTATAAATGCTAAAGATGCGGGAAGCATCAAACATGCCCGTAACTGGCAGATAGAAAATGTACATATTCAAACCCCAGAAAATGAATCCGTCCAGCAAACAAACACAGCAAACATCAAATTATAACGATAAAACCATGTATATAAACCGTATCATTTTTTTTAGCTTTTGTTTTTTTGTTATGTTATCGATGTCTGCCGCGGGGCAGGAAAAAGTATGGCGTTCAAGTAGCGAGCCGATGTTGGAAATGGCTAAAATACGTGAGCAGATCGTTCCTCCGACCTTTTCCGAAAAGGATTTCCTGATAACCGATTACGGAGCTATTGGAGATGGCAAAACCAAAAATACAGCAGCCTTTAAAAAAGCAATAGAAGCCTGCCATGCAAGTGGTGGTGGAAGAGTCGTGGTACCCTTTGGTACATTTCTAACAGGCGCGATTTATTTAAAAAGTAATGTTAACCTACACCTCCTAGATAGTACCACCATTTTATTCAGTAGAGATAGTAGCGACTACCCCATCGTGTTCACGCGTTGGGAAGGGATGGAATGTATGAATTATTCGTCATTCATTTATGCTTATGGGGAAGAGAATATTGCCATTACCGGTAACGGAACGCTAGATGGTAATGCCAACAATGACTATTGGTGGTGGTGGTGTGGCGCAAAAAAGTTTGGATGGGAAGAGGGTATGGGGAAGCAAACGCCTGCCCGTAATGCTTTACATGAAATGATGCATGAAGAAGTAGATCCTAAAAAGCGTGTTTTCGGCGATGGGCATTATCTACGTCCAAACTTCATTCAGCCCTATAACTGCAAAAATGTCCTCATCGCTGATGTGAAGATGATCAATTCACCTATGTGGAATATCAATCCTGTATTATGTGAAAATGTAACCGTAGATCAGGTGAAGATTATTACACATGGGCCGAATAATGACGGCTGCGATCCGGAAGCTTCTCAGAATGTATTGATCAGCAATTGCTATTTTGATACGGGCGACGATTGCATTGCTATCAAATCCGGTAGGGATGAGGATGGCAGAAATATCGCCAGACCGGCAGAAAACCACATCATCGAGAACTGCATCATGAAGGATGGTCACGGTGGAGTCGTGATCGGAAGTGAAATTGCAGGTGGTGCAAAGAATATCTTCGCCATTAATTGTACCATGGATAGCCCTAATTTAGATCGGGTACTGCGTATCAAAACGAGCTCAAGTCGGGGTGGAGTGATTGAAAATATATTTATGAAAGATATAGAGGTGGGTACCTTTAAAGAAGCGGCGGTAAAATGCAATATGTTCTATGAAAAGCCAGGCAATCATATACCAACTATCCGTAACGTTTGGGTAGAAAATATGGTGGTAGAAAAAGGAGGAAAACATGCCTTAATGGTAGCGGCCTATCCAGAATCACCGGTAAGTAACCTGCGGATGGTCAATTGTAAAATGGAGGGTATAAAAGAACCTTTCGAGGTCGACTATGTTAAAAATCTTGTTTTTGAAAAGGTGCGTATAAATGGAGTGTTAATGGATGCACCTGTAGGTAAAAATTAGTAAGGCCAGCAAGCGATAAAGAAAAAACGAGCAAAATGATAACCAAAATGTATATTCCTTTCAATAAAAATGCGCGGCGTTCGGGCGGTTTAAATGGGTTTTGTATAGTAATAATGCTGTTATTAGCTTCATGCGGTGATCCCGAAGGGTCTACCATTGATAGAAAAAAAGTAGTATCCAGACACAATGTCGTGAACACGGAAATGGACGCGCTTAGCTCACTAACCTTAGGGAACGGTGCCTTTGCTTTTACCGTCGACGTAACCGGTTTGCAAAGCTTTCCTTTGCACTATGATACAGGCGTGTCTTTGGGCACGCAGAGTGAATGGGCCTGGGACCGTTTCAAAAATACGGACAACTTTCGTTTTGAAGAAACTTTAAAAGCTTACGATTTTAATGATGAGGGTCGTGAGGCAAAATACAGCATCCAGTGGAAAGAACCTGAGCGAAACAGAGAGGCAACTGATTATTTTCGCAAAAATGCGCATCGCTTACAACTGGGCAATGTGGGCTTTGAACTCCATAAAAAAGATGGTAGCCGAGCCGAAGTACAAGATATAACCGGTATTTATCAGGAGCTCGACTTATGGACCGGTGAGATTAAAAGCACTTTCCGGTTGGAAGGGGTAAAGGTAGAAGTACAAACAGCTGCACATCAGCAAAATGATCAGGTTGCGGTGAAAGTAAATTCACCTTTAATCAAATCAGGTCGACTAAAAATCTATTTGCGTTACCCTTATCCAACAGCTGAATTTTTAGATGAAGGGACGAATTATGCAAATGAAGATGAACATCAAACGGAATTGCTTGTGTCCGAGGATACAGAGGCCGTGATTCGTCATCAATTGCAAGGCGCAACGTATTTTACCACAATGGTCTATAGCAAGGGCACAATGACGAATAGCGATACGGCACATTATTTTGTGTTAACTCCGGATACCGGCAGCGAGGAGCTTGAATTTTCCTGTCGGTTTACTCCAGAGCAGGTTAATAAAAAACCGGATGACTATAAGGCTACGTTTGCAAGTAGTGAAAAGGAGTGGGATAGCTTCTGGTCGCGCGGAGCGGCCATTGATTTCGAGGGCAGTACCGATTCACGGGCCACAGAGCTGGAACGTCGTGTCGTGCTATCCCAATATTTAACTAAGGCGCAGTGCGCAGGTAATTACCCGCCACAGGAAACCGGTTTAACCTTTAACAGTTGGTATGGGAAACCGCACACGGAGATGCATTGGTGGCATGCGGTCCACTTTGCGCTCTGGGGAAGACCTGATCTCATGGAAAAAAGTTTAGCTTATTATGCCAATACCATAGAAAAGGCAAGGGCGATTGCACAGCGCCAAGGTTATGAGGGGGTGCGGTGGCAGAAAATGTCAGACAACGATGGTAACGAAAGTCCTTCCTCTGTCGCTGCTTTCCTAATCTGGCAGCAACCGCATTTTATTTACCTGGCTGAGCTTGCCTATCGCGATCAAGAAGATCCGGCGATAATCGATAAATATAAAGACCTCGTCTTTGCAACGGCCAAATTTATGGCATCTTACCCCAGCTATGACCAACAACATGACCGCTATAATTTAGGTAAGGGCGTTATTCCTGCACAGGAGGTTTTCCCCGCTGCCGAAACAGTCAACCCGACCTATGAAGTAGCCTACTGGGATTGGGCTTTACGTATCGCACAGGAATGGCGTGTGCGTGCGGGACTGCCGCGGGACGAAAAGTGGGATGAAGTCATTAATAAATTAGCGCCTTTACCGGAACAAGACGGTGTTTATCTCGCTACTGAGCGAGCCACTGATTCCTATACCAACGATCGTTGGCGAACCGATCACCCAGCAGTGTTAGGAGCTTTGGGCATGGTGCCCGAATCACCGAAACTAGACAAAGATGTGATGAAAAACACCTTGGATACGGTCTGGCAAACTTGGTTTTGGGAAAAAACATGGGGCTGGGACTTCCCGATGACCGCCATGAACGCTGCCCGGTTAGGATTACCGGAAAAAGCATTGGATGCGCTGTTTATGGATATTCAAACCAATACTTATCTCAAAAATGGCCATAATTATCAAGATGAACGCTTGCGCATCTACCTTCCGGGTAACGGTGGCGTGTTGACAACTGTCGCTATGATGGCCGGTGGTTGGGACGCCAGCAATGGCGAGCTACCGGGGTTTCCTAAAGATGGCTCCTGGAAAGTGAAAGCAGAAGGCTTTAAGAAAATGCCTTAACTCATGGATGAAAATAATTATATGGCCTCAAAAAAACGTGTAACTAATAAATGAATACAAAAATTAAAAGAATGAGCCTTGGTTTGCTAATTGCGATTGGCACGATGTCTTTTATCTACGTTCAAGACCATAAACCAACGCTTTATTTAATAGGCGACTCTACAGTTAAAAATGGACAGGACAAGGGCGACCGCGATGAGTGGGGGTGGGGTAATTTAATTGCCGTGCATATGGATACTTCGAAGATTAGAATCCAGAATCGTGCTTTGGGAGGAACAAGTACGCGGACTTATAGGAGCAAAGGATTGTGGGACGAGGTATTGAAAGATTTAAAGCGCGATGACGTGGTAATTATCCAGTTCGGCCATAATGACGGAGGACCACTCGATGATACTGCACGTGCTCGCGGTACCATGAAAGGTATAGGAAATGAGCAGCAAGAAATCCATAATCCCTTAACGAATCGACAGGAAACGGTACGCACCTACGGTTGGTATCTCAAAAAGTATATAGAGGAAGCAAAAGCAAAAGGCGCACAGGTAATCATCTGTTCTCCCGTACCCCGAAATAATTTTAGCGCAGGTAAAACGATTCGACAAGAAGACAGCTATACACAATGGGCCGAACAGGTTGCCAAGCAGGAAAAAGTACCTTTTATCAATTTGCAAGAGCGTGTAGCAAATGAATACGATAAACTCGGCGAAGAGGAAGTGGCTAAATTTTTCCCGAATGATCATACCCATACCAACCGCGCAGGAGCTCAACTAAATGCTAAGGTGTTTATTCAGGAATTGAGGAAAATGAAAAAAAATGCTTTAAATAAATTTATCAAATAACCCCATATACATAAGTTATGATACTAAGAAATAAAGGGCTTCACCTATTAACAAGTATACTTTGCCTAGCTTTTTCCTTAGCGAACGCTCAGCAGCTTCCCGAAAAAGAGAAAATATTGGAACAGTTACGATCCGCCAACAGCTACTTTATGCAAAAATGGCCCGACGCAGGTAAGACAATTATCACCAATAAAGAACGACCATCTAACATCTGGACACGCGCCGTCTATTACGAGGGATTAATGGAGCTGCAGAAAATAGATCCGCAACAGACTTATGTAGATTACGCCGTGCAGTGGGGCGAAAAGCATCAATGGAGCCTTTCTGGTGGCCCTTATATCCGTCATGCAGATTATCAATGTTGTGGTCAAACCTATATTGACCTGTATAATATGGAGCCGGAAGAAGTACGCATAAAGGCTATCAAGGAGAATATAGATGCCATGGTGGCCAGTGATCAGGTTGACGACTGGACCTGGATAGATGCTATTCAAATGGCAATGCCTGTATTTGTAAAACTGGGTGTTACTTATAACGACCCCAAATATTTTGATAAGATGTATGATCTCTATAGCCATACCAAATTTAAAGAGGGAGGTAATGGCTTGTATAATCCGGAAGATGGGCTCTGGTGGCGGGATAAAGATTTTGTCCCTCCTTATAAAGAACCTAATGGAGAAGACTGCTATTGGTCGCGCGGTAATGGTTGGGTGGTCGCTGCATTGGTAAAGGTCTTACAAGATCTTCCAAAAACAGATCCGCACTATGAAGAGTACTTAACGGATTTTAAAACGATGCTTGAAGCTTTGGCACCCATACAACGTGAAGATGGTTTTTGGAATGTGAGCCTACATGACCCGAATAACTTTGGAGGCAAAGAAGCGTCTGGAACGGCCTTATTTACATACGGTATGGCATGGGGTATTAATGACGGAATCATCGATAAAAAGGTGTATCTTCCCGTTGTGTTGAAAGGCTGGAAGGCCCTGTCAAAAGAATCGCTGCACGAGAATGGTTTCTTGGGTTATCTGCAGGGAACGGGAAAGGAGCCCAAAGACGGACAACCGGTAACGTATACCAGTAAACCTGATTTTGAAGATTATGGCCTTGGATGTTTTTTATTGGCAGGCGTAGAAGTTTATAAATTAGTGAAATAGTTTATTAAGTTTTTGTTATACCTTTTTTGTGAGGAAAAAGGCATAAAATTTTTTACTATACAGTATAACAATGATTAACTCCATAAAACATAACTTATCATTAATAGCATTGCTACTCATAGTTACTGCCAAGGCGCAGCCGCTGGGGAACTACAAGGGGGGCTTTAAACGGGAAAACAACACCTTTCACTTTACAACAGAACAAGGTGCCGTAGCGTTAAGCTTCTGTGAGGAGGCGATGTTCAGGGTTCGTGCTGCCTGGGGCGGATCCTTTGAAGCGCCCGAGCATTTGATGGTATCCCGTTATGATTGGGGCGACGTGAGCGTGTCTGCAACGGAAGAAGCCAGTCATTTCTTACTGAAGACGGCACTGTTGGAAATAAGAGTGCAAAAGCATCCCTTTGGAATCGCGGTATATGATAAAGCAGGGGAATTACTTTCGCAAGATGTGGAAGCACTCCGAAAAGAAGGAACAGCAGTTTATACCACTAAAAGCTTAGCCGTAGACGAACATTTCTTTGGCTTTGGTGAACGCATGGATTTTCTCGATCAACGAAATAAGCGTCTGACCTTAAACGTGGGAAGGGGGAAAGGACGGCCGCATGAGGTGGGTGCATATAATGTCTTGGAGGCAAACTATTCGCCGATCCCCTTCTTTATGAGCACTAGGGGTTATGGCATTTTTTTACATAATTCCTTTGAAACAAAGTGGGATATGGGAAGTAGCGTATCTGATGCTTATACCTTTGGAGCAGGGGCTGGTGAGCTTGATTACTATTTTATCTACGGGCCATCCTTCCCGCGCATCCTAGATCATTATACCGATCTTACCGGCAAATCGCCTCTGCTAGCTAAATTTGCACTAGGCCTGCACGTAGGGACCTACAGCGGAGGCACTTGGGGGCACGAGGAATTAACATCGGATCAATACGTAATTGAACTGGCCAGGAAATTCCGGGAGCTGGGTATTCCTATCGATCTTTTATGGTTAGACTCAACCTGGCGTATCTTTGGGAAGGAAGGTGGAAAAGGCGCTACTTCTTTCGAATGGAGAGAAACATTTAAAGATCCTAAGGGCATGTTTGATAGCTTGTATGCCATGAATTATCAGATGGTAGGGCTACATCTTAGACCTCGATTTGACAATGGTGAAAAATTGAATCTCTTAGATCAGGCCCGGGCGAAAGGATTGGTATATCCCGAACCGGATAATAAGGGCGAATTTGTTAATTTTTTCGATCAGCAATCGGTCGATTGGTGGTGGGATAACGGCGTCAAGCGGGTGGCAGATTTGGGCGCAATGTTCCTGAAAACGGATGAAGGAAGTGCTTTCGGTGGACTGGCCAATGAAAGCGATAAGACCGGGCCAACAGATGAAACTGCACAGCGATTGCATAACGTATTTCCGATAGCCTATGCGAAGGCTCCCTACGAGAAATTTCAGGAGTTTAATGGCTTGCGGGGGCTAAATCATACGCGTGAAGGTTATGCCGGTATTCAGCGCTATCCTTTTATTTTTGCGGGCGATTGGCCAAGCGAATGGCAGTATTTTGAGCCGGTTATAAAGGCAGGATTGAACATCGGGCTTTCTGGTGTAGGTTTTTGGGGTCACTGTATGGGAGGTTTCGAACACGTAGCCGATCCAGAACTTTATATCAGGTGGGTACAGTTTGGTATGTTCAGTCCCATCGCCATGCTTTTTGGTATGGAACATCCGCAGTACAAAGAACCCTGGCAATATGGAGAGGATGCCTTGCGTAATTTCAAAAAATACGATGCCTTACGTTATGCGCTCATTCCTTATATATACAGCAGCAGCTATCAGCAATACCAAACGGGCATACCGCTCATGCGGGCACTGCCTGTACATTACCAAGATGATCCAAATGTGTACAATATTACCGATCAATACTTATTCGGTGATGCATTGATGGTTTGTCCGGTTACCACCAAAGGCGCAAAGACGCGTACCGTATACCTGCCCGACGGTACCTGGTATAACTATTGGACCGGAGAGGAGTATGAAGGCAGGCAATATGTTCACGTGACCACTCCGCTAGATACCTTGCCGCTGTTTGCTAAAGCGGGTGCCATCATTCCCATGCAGCAGGTAACGCAATATACCGGCGGGCAAAATATTAAGCAACTAACGCTCGATATTTTTCCGGGCAACGATGGCCGATTTAGCTTATATGATGATGATGGTAAGAGCTTGGATTATCAGGAAGGTGTATTTGCAATAACCGACATTGCTGCTGAACTTACAGCGGAAAAGTTTATCGTTCATGTAGAACAACCAAAAGGGGGCTTTAAAGGTGAACCGCATAATTTCCTGTTCAAAATTCGCTGGAATGGCAGAACTAAACCAAAAGAGGTTGCGGAAAACGAACATGCAGTAGAGGAAATGAAGAGCTTGACAGACTTGAAAGGTACTTCCGGTTGGTTCTATGATGAAAAGGAAGAACATATCTATATCGGTACCTTATCCGAAAATGCACAGGATATAAATGTAAATATCGGGCTTAATTGAATGGAGTGCTGGTTATCAATAGGTGTTAATCCCAATTATAAAACAATAGCATGGCAAAAGTAGCTTTTAAAATGAAATTGATGCCTGGATTCAAAGATGAATACCAAAGGCGACATGATGTTATATGGCCGGAGTTAAGTGCGTTACTTAAAAATTATGGCATCAGTGATTACACTATTTTTTTAGATGAAGAAACCAATACCTTATTTGCTGTGCAACAGCAATCGGGAGAAACCTCATCACAGGATTTGGGTGAAAACCCGATCATAAAAAAATGGTGGGCGTACATGGCCGATATTATGGAAACCAATGCCGATGATTCACCGGTAAGTCAGCCCTTGAAAAAAGTCTTTCACCTGGATTAAATGCATGGATTTCGCTTTTAACAAAATTGGTTTTATGCCCGTTGCAGACACATCAACCATTCCGGGCTTCGGCAGCAGCTTTGGATACGCATAAGCAACTTGCGGCGTATCCAAAATGCTTAATAACCCCTAGGATTAAATGGAAACGTATGAGAATTATGAAAATAAAACAAGTATTAAAAAATATTTGCCTAGCCATATGCGTGATCGTCAGTCAGCAAATTTACGCACAGACCAATCCTTGGCCTGCCATTCAAAAGGAAATGAAGCCTTGGACCCGTTGGTGGTGGATGGGGAATGCCGTAGATAAGGAAAACATCAATGCTTTACTGGAAGAATATCACCGAGTGGGTATGGGAGGGGTAGAGATTGCTCCGATCTACGGAGCCAAAGGTTATGAAAACCGATACATCAACTACCTCTCGCCAGAATGGATGGAGATGTTACGTTTCACAACGAAAGCTGCTGAAAATCTGGATATGGGCGTAGACCTGACCAATGGCACGGGGTGGCCGTTCGGAGGACGGCAGGTAGATGCCCAACATGCGGCAACTAAATTGATTGTTCAAAAATACCTGGTCAACGGTGGAACACCCTTGTCCGACAAGATAAAATCGCCGGATCAGAAACAGCCGGATGCTAGACTGCTTTCATTAACAGCCTATGACGATAAGGGGAACACGCAACTGCTTACCGATAAAGTAGCGGCAGATGGTAGTTTGCAATGGCAACCCAATACAGGTAATTGGGAATTATATGCTACTTTTTTAGGAAAAACGAAGCAGCAGGTTAAAAGAGCTGCCCCTGGAGGTGAAGGTTTTACTTTAGACCACCTTTCTTTGAAAGCGTTAACGGCATATTTACAGCCTTTCGAAAAGGCCTTCGGTGAAGAACCTTTAGGTATACGGGCTTTTTATAATGATAGCTATGAGGTATATGGTGCCGATTGGACACCTGATCTTTTTGATGCTTTTCAACAGAAGAGGGGTTATGACCTTCGATTACATATGCGCGATTTTTTGCGTGATGATACGGCTTCCGATAAAGTGGCGAGAATCAAATCAGACTATCGTGAAACGCTGGCAGAACTTTTACTGGAGAATTTTACGCAACCATGGACGTCCTGGGCTCATAAATACCAAGGTATTACCAAAAATCAGGCACACGGCTCCCCCGGAAATTTATTGGATCTTTATGCTGCGGTTGATATTCCTGAAGCGGAAACCTTTGGTTCAAGTTATTTTGCCATACCGGGTTTAAGAAGGGATAGTGCAGATGTACGAAATGTCGACCCCGACCCCATGATGTTGAAATTCGCATCTTCAGCAGCAAATATTACCGGGAAAAAATATGTTTCCTGTGAAACATTTACCTGGCTTACCGAACATTTTAAAACATCGTGGGCACAGTGTAAGCCAGAGGTAGAACAGGCTTTTTTGGCAGGGATCAATCATGTCTTTTACCATGGAACTACCTATTCGCCCAGCGACGCTAAATGGCCAGGCTGGCTATTCTATGCTTCCGTGAATTTCGTGCCGGCCAATCCTTTGTGGGCGCACCTGTCTGGTTTAAATGAATACATTACCCGTGTACAGTCGGTGCTTCAGACGGGGCGGGCAGACAATGAGCTGTTGATCTATTGGCCGGTCTACGACGCATGGCATAACGGAAAAGGCCGAGATATGCCTTTAAAAGTACATGATATCGATGAGTGGCTACATCCCACCGCATTTTATGAAAATGCGCAAGATTTGCAGAAAGAGGGATATGCCTTTGATTTTATCTCGGATAAATTATTGTCAGAAATCCATGTAAACAACAACCAGTTGTCTTTTCATGGGCAATCGCTGTCGCACCAAGTACTTATTGTACCTGAGGTAGAAATCATGCCCCTGGAGACTTTGCATCATCTTGCCCGCCTAAGTGAAGAAGGTGCTACCATCATTTTTCAGTCCTTACCCAAAGATGTGCCGGGCAGGCACGATCTTGAAAAAAGGAGAGCGGCATTCCATAAACTGCTGAAGCACATGCAGTCGAAAGCTGACGGTGAAAAAAGCACGGTTATGATCAGTAAAAACGTGTCGGATGCCTTGGCCAATAGTGGGATAAAAGGGGAGAGTTTAGCCAAAACCGGACTCCAATTTATCCGTAGAAAGGAAGGGAAAAGTGTCTACTATTACATGGTAAATCATACGGATCAAGCAGTGGACAAGGATGTAGCGCTGAATGCTTCCGGGAAGACCCATTATTTATTAGATCCGCTATCGGGTAAAAGCGGATTAGCGAGTCTAAACAATGATGGAGAAGATCAATTGACGCGCATTCAGCTGGCTCCCGGACAGGCCATCCTATTGAAAATAACGGAAGAGCAGCCACAGGAAATGGTCCAATGGCCATATATTAATCAGAAACAGGAAAGCATAGCAGTGGCGGGAAAATGGAACGTGCGTTTTAATGAGGGCGGTCCGATAATCCCTAAAACGCATGATACGACGGAATTGGTATCATGGACGAGCTTTCCAGATAGTGCGACAACCTCCTTCTCAGGAACAGCTACCTATCGCCTTACCATTGATCTGCCAAGCATCGAAACGCGTGATGTGTTGTTAAAGGTCGACCAAATTGGCGAAAGTGCAAGAGTGAAGGTTAACGGTAAGGAAGCGGGATTATTGTGGAGTATACCCTATCAGCTAAGTGTAGGCGAATTCTTACAGGCGGGAAAGAATGAAATTGAAATAGAGGTAGCCAATCTCATGGCCAATAGGATTCGGTATATGGATGAAAAGCAGCTGACATGGCGCGGATACCACGAAATCAACTTTGTAGACATCAATTATGAACCTTTTGACGCCTCGAAGTGGAAGGTCATGCCTGCTGGATTGATTGGAGAAGTTCAGCTTATTCCCTATGATTGAGATAAGGCTCCATCTGCATTCGGTTAAAAAACGTCAAGGATGCAAGGTAAAATAGAATTTAACATTGACTTAATGAATGAAAGTTAACTTTGAATCATAAAATGGTTTAATAATGAAAAAATTATCGGTTATATTATTCGTTAAAATATTTTTTATTTCGGCAATATTTGCGCAGAAACATGTTGTATTGGTAACCATCGATGGCTTTAGGCCGGATTTCTACTTAGAAGAAAAATGGGACACACCAAATCTGAAGCAACTTAAATCACAGGGTATTTATGCGAGAGGAGTGAATAGTGTTTTTCCGTCCATAACCTACCCCTCTCATACAACAATTGTTACGGGTGTTCAACCATCCGAACATGGTATTACTTCCAATGCGTTGTTCGAACCGGATAGTGTAACCGGAAAAATTTATTGGAACTTCAACCAGATTACTGCTCCCACCATCTGGGAAGCAGCCAAAAAGAAGGGATTAAAAGTGGCTTCCATGCTGTGGCCTGTTTCCGCGGAAGCTCCTATTGATATCAATATTTCCGATATAGGCAGTATGGGAGAAAATATCCGCAGCAGTTATGCCGAACCGAAGGGGATTACAGATTCCATCCGATTGCTATTGTTTCCCAACCAAGAAGTGAAGTGGGGAGAAGATGAATTTAATGCTCCGGCTTCAGCACATATCATACGTCAATACAAACCTCATTTGATGACCATTCACTTGATTTCTGTAGACCATGCAGAGCATACCACAGGAAGGGATGGCAAAGCGGTGTATGAAGCTATTCACCATGCCGACCAAGGAATAGGTTTAATCCGAGAGGCCATTAAAGATGCCGGTATGGAAGATAGTACCTTGCTGATCGTTACCGGAGACCATGGTTTTTACGACGTTACACAACAGGTAAATCCCAATATTTGGTTAGTACGTGAAGGCTTGTTGGACCCAGATAAGAAAACCGATTGGAAGGCCCAATTCTTTGCCGTTGGTGGCTCAGCGTTTCTGTTTTTAAAAGACAAGCAGGATACAGTGACCAGAAATCGCGTACTTGAGATGTTAAACAACTTGCCCGAAAATGAAAAAAAATGCTTTCGTATCATTCATGAAAATCAAATGAAGGAAATTGGAGCGAACCCATCGGCCAGTTTTGCGCTATCAGGTTTGCAGGGTACATCTTTTGGAAACAGCGTTGTAGGAGAACCTATGAAAGAAGGGAAAGGTGGCACGCATGGACATTTCCCCGATACACAGCCTATTCAAACAGGCTTTGTCGCAACCGGACCGAAGCTCAACCAAGGTGTTTCTATTGAGGAGATGGATCTTAAAGATGTGACGATGTTCGTGAAAGAATATCTCCAATTGAATATGCCTACTGCGAAGGGACGATCATCCCAACCTTATTTTGAATAGCAACCGGTTAAGCTGGCGCCAATCGCTTATTAAATTTTAATACCGCCCGTCATCTTATTCCGCCTATAGTGCTCCGGTGACAAACCGGTTTTATCTTTAAATAATTTTGAAAAATAAAAACAAGAGTCGAAACCTAGTTCATAAGCAATATCTTTAATCCGCTTATGCGGATGGTTAAGCAGAAATTTAGCTTTTTCTATTTTCAATTGTATGAGGTATTGCCCGGGAGAGATGCCTACATGTTTTTTAAAGGCTTTCCGAAATAGCGAATAACTTACACCTAATTGTTCAGCAATATCTTCTATAGAAATAAGCTGTTCGAAATTTTCACGTAAAACAAGCTTCGACTGGTTGATGAGATCATGAATATAGCTGTCATCGCCATCCAACTGCTTCTCTCGCGATAAGGCATATATATTACCTAATAACTGTAGGATATCACCAGATACCAACTGTTGATAATAAGGCCTTTCTTGCCTGCTTTGTTCGGTTATATGATCATATAGATCTATTACTTCATCCTTAAAACCCAAATTGATCACGGGATTATAGGGCGTGAAAAAGTTGTTCTTGATGAGTTGGTCGGCAACAGGGCCATTAAATCCTACCCAATATTCGGCCCATCCGGTAGCTTCATCGGGTTTATAACGATGCCATTCATTCGGAAAAAGAATAATGATAGATCCGGGGTATACCCGTTGGATACCACTTTTTGTGGATTCAAAAACCCCTTCGCCACGTGTAATGTAAATGAGCTGATATTCCCTGAGCACACGCCCCTTGTCCCATTCGAAACGGTAAGTTGAAGGGTGATTGGGGGATGGATAGTTATGGGCAGCATTTATTTGCCCAAACCCCACGCTCAACGCATATAAACCCCATTTCTGGTCACTCGGTTGTATGGGTAGGTATTTCTGGAAGGTTTGCATAATTGGTGGATCAAAAATTACATGTAAAGTATCAAAAACTGTATTTATCGCTACTTCAATATTGCTGAATTTTGACTATCGGTTTATATCTGACCAATACAAAGCTATAGATTATTTTATATAATCCGACGCCGTGATAGTACAGCACAGTGCATAACAGGGCAGGATAGTTGGCGTAGATATAGGCTCCAAAAACTAATTAATTCACCAAATATGAAGCCTTTATGAGTTGTTTTTTTTATGTCAGTGCGCGTATGAAGTTCCTGCTGCTGTTTGCTGGATTGCTAGCCGGTTCTATCGGTTATGCGCAACAATCGCTTACGGTAAGTGGTACGGTGACGGATAATCAAGGACCTATTGAAGGTGTATCTGTCCTTGTTCAAGGCTCCAAACAGGGAGCAAAAACGGATCAAACAGGTAGCTACCAGCTGGAAACGGTAAAAGGTGCCAGGCTCACTTTCACTTTTGTAGGTTATCAGGATACCACTATTACTGTGGAAAGTCAACGTTTAGATGTAGTGCTCCGTGAAGCATCGCAGGTGCTGGAAGAAGTGGTGATCAGTTACGGTACGCAACAGCGTAAGGAAGTTACCGGTGCGATCTCCCAGATCAATGCCACAGAAATGAAAGATATGCCGGTAGGGCAGTTTTCTCAAAAATTGCAGAACCGGATTCCCGGCGTGCAGATTACGCAAACCACAGGGCGACCAGGGCAGGGGATGAATGTTCGTGTACGTGGATCTGCTTCCATGAACGCAAGCAGCAACCCCTTATACGTCGTAGATGGTCAGCCTGTAACGGGTGATATCAATAATATAAATCCCGATGAGATCGAGAGTTTTTCGGTGCTCAAAGACGCCTCTGCTACGGCTTTATATGGCTCTCGTGCAGCGAACGGTGTGGTGCTTGTTACCACAAAAAGCGGAAAAGGTACCGAAGGTGTGAATGTCAATTTCTCTGCCTTTGGAGGTGTGCAACATGTGCCGCAGCGTGGCCGACCGGATGTGATGAACGCCCGTGAATTTGCACAATGGCAGCGGAATTTCTATGAAGATAAAATCCGTTACGAAAACTGGACGAATCCTGCGACGGGGTTGGCGGAAATCCCTGACGATTATGCCAATCCAGAACAGTATGGCGAAGGAACAGATTGGTATGGTGTGCTTTTGCGACAGGGAGCACCCATCCAGAATTATTCCCTGTCGTTAACGTCCAATACGGAGAAATTCAGCTCAGCAGTAACCGCAGGGTATATGAATCAACAAGGGGTGCTGCACAATACCGGCTACCAACGGTTTTCCTTTCGGGCAAACAATGAGTACCGGCCAACCGAGAAATTGACACTGGGATTCAATATTGCGCCGACTTTACAGCTTGACCATAATACCTTGACTAATACCGATGGCCAAAGGCAAGTGATCGATGGTGGCTTTATTACCAGTCCAATAAGCCCCGCAATCAATGAAGATGGTAGTCTGCCCTTAACCGCCAATACCTTTGGTATGTTCCCTAACCCTAACTGGTACCGCGTGTTGGGCGAGAAGTTAGACGATTATAAACGCAATCGAATCCTGGGTAATATTTTTGGCGAATACCAGATATTAGACGGACTGAAATTTAAAACCCGAGCAGATATTGATGTTGGTGCACAGACCCAACAGCTTTTTGTATCCTCCACATCGGGAGGTGGGCTTTTTGTAGCGCCTCCACAATTGGCAACCGGGCAATACAATACCCAAACCTATTATTCATGGTTGAACGAAAATGTGTTAACTTATAATAAGTCAATCGGTGATCATACATTCGACCTACTGGCGGGATATACTACCCAGAAATACCGTCAGGAAAATAGTGGAATCAATAAAACGGATTTTCCGAATGATCAGATCCCTTGGTTGGATGCCGCTGCTACTGTTACCGAAGCAGGAAGCAATACGCAGGCCTGGTCACTTGAGTCCTTAATTGGCCGGGTAAATTACAGTTTTAAAGGACGTTACTTATTATCCGCGGCGGTGAGGCGAGATGGGTCTTCCCGTTTTGGAAGCGACCGCAGATGGGGTACGTTCCCTTCGGTATCTGTCGGATGGGTGGCCAGTGATGAAAGTTTTTTGCAGGAACAGGAAAAGATATCTTTTCTGAAGGTGCGAGCCAGCTACGGATTGGTAGGAAACAACAATATCGGTAATTACACCTCCATCGCTATGATGGGACCTAATAACTATGTTTTCGGAGGCTCATTGGTACAGGGGTTGGCAATTAACTCCTTAGGCAATACGCTGTTGAGTTGGGAAACCACCAAACAATTTGACGCCGGTCTGGAATTGGGCTTATGGGACGATCGAATCAATCTGATATACGATTATTATTATAAGAAAACAGATGGTATGCTTTATCCCGTTGAATTGCCCCGGGCGTCTGGTTTTACGGAGGTTTTTACCAATATCGGGGCTTTTAAATTCTGGGGGCATGAAATCGGTATCAGTACTAAAAACTTAACCGGGGAATTGACTTGGAATACTGATTTCAATATTACCTTCAATCGTAACGAAGTACTACAGCTCGGTACGAATGATACACCAATAGGAGGATTTACCGAACAGGGTGATTTTAATCGCACTGCCGTAGGGCAGCCTATCGGACAGTTTTATGGTTATATTTATGATGGTGTATACATGACGCAGGAAGAATTTGACACGCAGCCGAAGCACAGTTCTTCGCAGGTGGGTACGGTACGCATGAAAGATATTAATGGCGATGGTGTGATCGATATGAACGACCGCACCTTTATCGGTGATCCGAATCCCGATTTTATTTTCGGCTTAACCAATAGTTTCCGGTATAGAAACTGGGATCTGAGCTTCTTAATTGCTGGTTCAGTGGGTGGTCAAACCATGGCGGCCACCTATGAAAATATCGAAAACCTGGATGGCGTATTCAATGTGCGTAAGGAGATGTTGAATGGCTGGCGTTCGCTCGAAGATCCGGGGAACGGGGAGGTCCCTCGTACCTTGAGTGGTACAACTGAGCTGTATCGCTTTACCAATTCCCGCTGGGTATACGATGCCTCGTATGTTTCTTTAAGGAACATTACGCTGGGCAGGAGTTTTGAAATTACCAATAGCAATTACCTCAAAAATATAAGGGTATATGCCAGTATACAGGAGGCATTGATGTTAACGAAATATCCGGGAATGAATCCTGAAGTAGCAAATAATGAGGGAGATGACCCATTAAGGTTGGGTGTTGATCAAACGACTTATCCTATTCCAAGGACTTTCACTTTTGGGGTAAATGTTGGTTTTTAATTATTAGATCATGAAGCGAATATTTTTATACTATATCATCATGCCGGCAGCCGTTATCGTGTCGTCATGCAGTCAGGAATTCCTGAACCTGACGCCGGATTCAGAAGCCAATGCTGAGGATTTCTACGAAACCGCAGAGCAATTTCAACAGGCGGTCAACGGTGTGTATCAAACCTTGCGCAGCACCGTAAATGAGAGTGGTTACCTGATGGGGGAAATGAGGTCGGATAACACGCATTATGACTATTATGCACCCGACCGGGGGATTCATATCATCCGAAGGGAAAATATTGATGATTTCCTGGATGATTCGCAGAATCAATGGACAAACGACTATTTCAACAATTGTTATATCGGTGTCTCACGGGCCAATACGATTTTGGATCGAATCGAAGAGGCCGATTTTGAGCAGGAAGCAAAAGATCCCATCATCGGCGAAACCAAATTCCTCCGTGCCTATTACTATTTTAATTTGGTACGCTACTTTGGAGACGTACCCCTATATCTGAATGAAGTTAGCGAACAGGCGGAAGCTTTCCTCCCGCGATCTTCGGTAGACGAGGTGTACGCGGTTATTATCAATGACCTGGAAGATGCCATCAGCAAATTACCTGATCCCAGCTTTCCGCAAAATGGTCGGGCAAATAAAGGCTCAGCGTCTACACTGTTGGCAGAGGTGTACATGACAAGGCATGACTTTGCTGCTGCGGAACCCTTATTGCGATCAGTGACCACCATGGGTTATAGTTTACTTTCCAATTATGAAGATGTGTATGCCTTGGGGAACAAAAACAGTAGGGAGTCGATCTTCGAGATTCAATTTATGCAGGGCGATCAAGGGCAACAGAGCATGTTTACCTATTGGTTCATTCCGAAGTCAACCAATGTGGAAGTCATTACCGGTGTAACGTCTAACACCTTGAATTACGGCGGGTGGAATGTGCCAACAGGAGATATGATGGATGCTTATGAAGAAGGTGATACGCGTAAAGGTGCTTCCATCGGAATTGCCCAAGGTGTCATCGGGGGCGATGGTAACTTTAACATTGAGTCTGTTGAAAGTAGTGAAGGATATGTGCAGCCTCCGGGAAAAACGGCTAAGCCTTTTGTGCGTAAATATTTGCATCCACATAACAGGGAGCGTAATACGGACGATAACTGGCCTGTATACCGTTATTCCAATGTGCTATTGCTCTTGGCAGAATGCCTAAATGAGAGCGGTAATCCCGGCGAAGCCATCGAATTGGTGAATCAGGTAAGACAACGTGCCGGAGCTTCTTTATCGCCGGTGACGGTTACTGATCAGGTAGCTTTGCGCGATGCCATTGCACATGAGAGAAGAGTAGAGCTGGCCTTCGAAAATCATCGCTGGCACGATCTGGTAAGAACGGGCAAGGCCATTGAGGTGATGAATGCGCATGGAGAGGAAATGAAGGATCGTTATGGTTTCATCTCTAGAAATGCTTATCAGGTAAATGAAAACCGGCTAATTTTTCCTATCCCGTATTTGGAGCTACAGCTGAATAATCTCCTGACGCAAAATCCGGGATACAATTAAATGAATAAAAGTATATTTATGCCCGTTGCTCCATGTCTGGATCCGAGCGTGCTCCGCCGCCGTCTTCTAGGCCGTGTCTGCAACGGGCATAAAACCTGTAGGGCTTTGGGAGCAGCTTCGGATGCGCATAAGCACTCTTGTGACGTGAGCGGAGCGAGCGTTACTTTTGCGTGGCGTTCCAGGGCTGTTAAAAAACTGTATTTATGCTTATGAATAGAGATTACGGTTATCGCAAAGCCTACTAAATGTTCTCTTATAAGGATAACTGGGAAATCGTCATTGGTAGAAACCGTTCAATTAAAAAAAAGACCGGCCTTGAAATATCCGGGTAGCAAAAGCTAAGTAGTGGCAGAGCCTTTCAAAGAAGATTTTTCATTTTCGTAATTTGTTTTGAAAGGTAATGAAGCTTGCTTCGCAGGTCCAGCCGGGAGTTTTTGGTTACTTTTTTCGGAAAAAAAGTAACATATATAATATAAAAACTTTATGAAATATTTTTGCTTCATCATCCTTGCGTTGCTTTTTAGTTGTAAGAAATCGTCTGATACAAAACCTACATCCTTAAGCGTTGAACGTAAAATTGATCCGATAGGTGTGGAAGCCAAGAACCCGCAATTTGGATGGGTTATTCAAACAGAAGAGCGCGGTTATGAGCAATCGGCCTGGCAGATTCAAGTGGCTTCCAACAGGGAAAAACTGCATGAAGGCGCCGCCGATGTATGGGATTCTGAAAAGGTGCAGAGTAGCGGGCAGCATTTTATAGATTATCAGGGGGAGGAGCTACAGTCTGCGCAGCCATATTTTTGGCGCGTCAAAATCTGGTCGGCCGATGGAAGGGAGTCCGCTTGGAGTGATCCTGCCTCCTTTACTACTGCACTTTTAGACAGCAGAGAATGGAACAAGGTAAAATGGATTGCCTTTGAAAAACTCGATGAAAACCAGAAGATCATGCCCGGGGTACACCTCAATGGTGATCACTTGGGCGAACGGGGTGTCAAACGGGCAACGATTCCCTTATTTCGCAAGACATTTGAGGTCAATGGCGATAAGACCGTAGAACAGGCATTGCTGTTCGCTAGCGGTTTAGGCCAATATGAGGCTCATTTAAATGGCAAAAAAGTAGGCGACGAATTCCTTGCTCCGGGGTGGACGAACTATGAGGAGCGTGCGCTTTACAATACCTATGATATCACAGAACAAGTGAAAACAGGTGAAAATGCACTAGGCGCACTGGTAGGGACCGGTTTTATGTACATCAATAGAGAGCGTTACCGTAAAATGGTAAGGGCCGAAGCTTTTCCAATGCTCCGCATGAAATTATTGCTAAGGTATACGGATGGAACTGTCGAAGAGGTGATAACGGATCAAACCTGGAAGACCTCTCCCTCAGCTATTACTTTCAGTACCATCTACGGTGGTGAAGATTATGATGCTACCAAAGAGCAAACAGGCTGGGACGAGCCAGATTTTGATGATGCTTCCTGGCAAGATGTCGTATTGGTGGAAGGCCCTGGAGGAAGGATGCATGCACAGCAAGATTATCCCTTAAAGGTAATGCAGACCTTTGATAGCCAGGAAAAAAAGGAAGTGGGTACGAACAAGTTCTTATACGATTTCGGGCAGAATGCCTCGGGTATTATCCGATTACAGGTGAAAGGGAATAAAGGTGATAAAATAAAAATTACACCCACCGAAGTGTTGGACGATGATGGTATGCCATACCAGAATGCCTCGGGCGGCCCTTATTATTTCGAGTATACATTAAAAGGAACAGATCAGGAGACTTGGGAGCCAAGATTCACCTACTACGGCTTTCGCTACGCCTTGGTGGAAATCGATGGTGAAGCACCGAGGGACGTGGAACAGTCGCTCAAGATCCAGCTTTTGCATACCCGTAACAGCTCACCTACTGTGGGATCCTTTAAGAGTTCAAATGCACTGTTAAATCAAGTAAATGAACTGATCAATTGGGGGATTAAGAGTAACCTGGCCAGTGTAGCTACTGATTGCCCACATCGCGAAAAGTTGGGATGGTTGGAACAAACACATCTGATCGGATCCTCTCTCAAATATAATTTTGACATTTATAAGCTGTATAATAAAATTATTGACGACATGATCGAGGGGCAATTGCCTAATGGATTGGTACCCGATATCGTGCCCGAATACGTACCTTTTGAAGGGGGCTTCCGCGATTCTCCGGAGTGGGGCAGTGCTTCCATTATCATTCCTTGGTATCTGTACCAATGGTATGGCGATAAAAGCATACTCGAAAAGGCTTATCCAATGATGAAGCGCTATCTTGATTATCTGGGCACAAAGGCAGATGGGCGTATTCTTTCGCATGGATTGGGCGACTGGTTTGACCTCGGTCCTGAAAATCCCGGGGTTTCACAACTCACACCCATTGCGTTAACAGCTACCGCCACGTATTTTTACGATGCACATTTGATGGCCAAGATTGCGGAAACGCTTGGAGAAACGGCAGATTTAGTAGATTACCAGCAGCTGTCGGCCAACATTAAAATTGCATTTAACGATAAGTTTTTTGAAAAGGAAACAGGTGTGTACGCCACGGGAAGCCAGACGGCTTATGCGATGCCACTATATATGGGCATTGTAGACAGCAGTGATAGGGAAAAGGTAGCAAACAATTTGATAGATTCCATAAAGGCCGGTAATAATGCCCTGACAGCCGGGGATGTAGGTTACCGTTATTTACTCCGCGCTTTGGAAGATGCGGGAGCCTCCCAATTGATCTATGAAATGAATAACCGCGATGATGTGCCAGGTTATGGTTACCAGATCAAACATGGTGCTACCGCACTTACCGAGTCTTGGCCTGCATTGAAATATGTATCCAATAACCATATGATGCTGGGGCACCTGATGGAATGGCTGTATAGTGGTTTGGGCGGCATTCGGCAGCAGGAAGGTGATGTAGGCTTTAAAAACATCCTGATCGAGCCGGAAATCGTAGAAGGGCTCGACTGGGTGGAAACCGGTTACCACTCCATTAATGGTGAAATTAAGGTGCGTTGGACAAAGGAGGAAGGAGGGCTAAGCCTAGATATAGAGATTCCTGCAAATACACAGGCACAACTGCTATTGCCGGCAGCAACGGTTGAACAAATAACGGAAAATGGCGAGGCCCTAAGGTCTAATCCATATATCTCAACGGCAACTCATGAAAAAGCGGGTAAAATCGGATTGGATATCGGGTCCGGTTCCTACTCGTTCACCATAGCTAAACAATAAAACCATGATGAATAATAAAGCTACCTTTATTTTACTGGCTTTGCTGTCATTGTTTACCATAACAGTGCATGCGCAACAGCAGAAGGAGAACTTTCAATACTTATTAAGTCATTTTAAAGATCCGGGAAAAGCTTATGGAAGCGCCCCGCTTTGGGTATGGAACGCTGATGTTAATGAGGGAAAGATCGATAGCATGCTGCAGGAGTTCAAAGAAAATGCTTTTGGAGGGGTCTTTGTGCATCCGCGTCCCGGACTAGTTACGCCGTATTTATCCGATCGTTGGTTTGAGCTGTATCGGTATACGGTGCAGAAAGGAAAGGAACTGGATCTCGATGTGTGGATTTACGATGAAAATTCATATCCCAGTGGTTTTGCAGGTGGCCATGTGCCCCAAGAGATGCCGAGCTCCTATAATCAAGGGCAGATGCTTAACTTGGAAAAGGCCAACAGTATACCGTCAAACGATACCACCCTATTCGTTGTACTGGAAAAAACAGGCGATGGTTTTTCAGTCGTTGACCCGAAGGCTTCAAACTACTCCGAAGGCGACTACTATCTCTTTAGAAAAGATTATTACCAAAAATCGCCTTGGTATGGTGGATATTCTTACGTAGACCTGATGGCAAAAGGTGTGACGGAGAAGTTTATTGAAATAACCATGAGCGGTTATGAAAAAACGCTGGGTCATGAATTTGGCAAAACCATACCCGGCATCTTTACCGATGAGCCTAACATCGAGGTACAGGGAGCGAACAACATTCGCTGGACACCCGATTTATTTGCAATTTTTCAGCAAACCTGGGGTTATGAGCTGCAGTCAAACCTCCCGTCGTTGTTTGAGGAGGTTGGCGATTGGAAGAAAGTAAGGCATAATTATTACCAGGTACTGTTACAGCTGTTCATCGACCGTTGGTCAAAACCGTGGTATAATTATACCAATGAAAAGAACTTGGAATGGACGGGACACTACTGGGAACATGGTTGGCCAAATCCTAATCATGGCGGCGATAATATGGCGATGTATGCCTGGCACCAACGTCCGGCTATTGATATGCTATTCAATCAGTTTGATGAAATCAGTCCAAATGCCCAGTTTGGTAATATACGTGCCGTAAAGGAACTGGCTAGCGTGGCCAACCAGCTGGGCCGGAAACGTACGCTCAGTGAAACCTATGGCGGCGGCGGGTGGGAACTGACTTTTCAGGATATGAAAAGGTTGGGCGATTGGCAATATGTGCTGGGGGTAAATACGTTAAACCAACATCTTTCGTATATGACCATGGTTGGCGCACGCAAATACGATTACCCGCAGTCTTTTTCTTATCACAGTCCGTGGTGGCCCTATTATAAACCCTTAAATGAATATTTCAAGCGTTTATCTTTTGTGCTGTCTTTGGGGAAACAAATTAATGATGTCTTGGTGCTCGAACCTACTACCTCTGCATGGATGTACTCTACCTATCAGGATGCTATGCCCAGGCGGCAGGAAATTGGCCAGGCTTTTCAGTCCTTCGTTACCCAATTGGAAAAAGCACAGGTGGAGTACGACTTGGGCTCAGAAAATATTATAAAAGATCAGGGGGATGTAAAAGACGCAAAGTTTGTGGTAGGTGAGCGCACCTACGGTAAGGTGATCATTCCGCCGGGCATGGAAAATCTCGACGGCAAGACTGCGGAGTTATTGGCAAGTTTCGTCAAGAATGGCGGCGAACTAGTGGTGCTGGAAGACCTTCAATATATCGATGGAGCACCAGCGGATGAACCATTACGACCTTTGCAAATTCACCGAGCGGCGTTGACAGATTTTTCGACCGACGCCTTGAAATTAGACGGTATTTCCTTTGCTCCCAAAGACACCCTAGGTAAACTCTATCATCAGCGGCGTGTACTTGGCGATGGTGAATTGCTTTTCTTGGTCAATGCAAGTTTAACGGCATCCGCTAAGGGAAATATTGATGTGCAGGGTAAAAACGTCTACCTGTTAGATTTGACGGATGGGCGGCGTTATAAATATCCCGTAAAGGCAAAAGGTATAGCTTATGATTTACCTGCAGCTGGAAGTAAGCTGTTTTTTATCAGTGAAGCCGATTCTGCAGAAATCCCGTTATGGGAGGAGCAAGCGGGAGACGAAGGGAATATCGTGGAGGCCGTTACGCAAGCGGAGTTTCTCGAACCGAATGTATTAACCCTGGATTTCTGCGATGTCCATATCGGCGATACGCTCATAAAGGATCAACAGGTCTTTCACGCTTCGGATACCATCTTCAAGCATTTTGGTTTTGTAGATGGCAATCCTTGGAATACTTCGGTACAGTATAAGGATAATACCATCAGGCGCGACACATTTGCAGACGATGATCGTTTTAAAGTCGACTACCATTTCCAGATCAAACCGGGAGTTCCAACAAAACGCCTGGAAGCAGTGGTAGAACGGCCTTGGCTATGGGAAGTGTACTTGAATGATAAACCCATTCAACCAAATCAAGGCAGGTGGTATCTGGATAAGGATTTCGGTGTTTTTGATATCGGTAGAGAAGCGATCCATGGAGAAAATAAGTTAAGCCTTGTTGCAAAAAAGATGCGGGTACATGCCGAGGTTGAACCGGTGTATATTCTGGGCGATTTTGATCTACAGAGCGCGGCGAAAGGTTGGGAGCTTACGGCATCCTCTCCGGTCAAACTCGGTAACTGGAAAGATATGGGCAGACCTATGTACGGCCAGCAGGCAAGCTACAGCAAAATATTTCAGGCAGTTAAAGGCAAAAGTTACAAGATTAAGTTAACTAAGTGGGCAGGCACCGCGGCTGTAGTCAAGGTGAACGGCCAATTGGTAGGAGATATTAGTCTGGCACCATTTGAACTTAAATTGGATGAAATCTTAAAGAATGGTGAGAATAAAGTAGAAGTCATTATCGTTGGAAGTTTAAAAAACACCTTAGGCCCACACCATAACCAACCTAAACCAGGTATGGTTTCACCTTGGCATTGGAGAGGTGTGGAAAAGTACCCCTCCGGAAGCGCTTATGACCTGTATGAGTACGGTCTTTTAGCGGATTTTCAATTAATAGAAATGAACAATAATTAATATAATTTTTGATGGAAGAAGCATTGAATTTCTCAACAGCACCACTAAAAATAGGTTTATTTGGTATTGGATTGGATACGTACTGGTCGCAATTCGAAGGGCTGGAAGAGCGTTTAAAGAATTACTTAAACAAGATAGCAAGCAAGTTAAAGACTTCTCACTCCGAGGTGGTCAATGCCGGTCTGGTTGATAACGTCGACAAAGCATTTGCAGCGGGGAAAATGTTTAAACAGGAGGATGTTGGCGTGATTTTCTTATATGTTTCTACATACGCCCTATCGGCTACCGTATTGCCGGTGGTACAAAAGGCCAAGGTGCCGGTTATCATTTTAAACTTATCGCCCGAAGCGGCTATTGACTATGCTTCTTTCAATAAGCTGGGCGATCGCAAGCAGATGACGGGCGAATGGTTGGCCCATTGCGCTGCCTGTCCGGTACCGGAGATAGCAAATGTGTTCAATAGGAGCGGTATCCGTTTTCATCAGATCACTGGACTACTGGATAATGACGAGGAATGCTGGCAGGAGGTGGCCGAATGGGTGGCCGCTGCGCAGGTTGTACAGATTATGCAGTACAATCGCTTAGGTTGTTTGGGGCACTACTATAGCGGAATGTTGGATATCTATACCGATCTTACCAAACAATATGCCACCTTTGGTGGGCATATCGAATTGTTGGAGGTAGAGGAACTGGTAACCTTGAGAAAAGAGGTCTCCGAGGTGGAGCGGCAAGATCGTTTGGACCTGTTTGCGCAAACCTTTGCTATACAAGAGGATTGCAGTGCGGAAGAATTAACAAAAGCAGCCATTACCTCCGTGGCTTTAGATCGATTGGTAGAAAAGTACAAACTGGGTTCCATGGCTTACTATTATAAGGGTACGGGAAACAAAGAAAACGAGGAAGCTATCAGCTCGATCATATTGGGTAATTCCCTGTTAACCGCCAATGGCATCCCGGTAGCGGGCGAATATGAGGTGAAAAATGCGCAGGCGATGAAAATTATGGATAGTTTCGGCGCAGGAGGCTCGTTTACGGAGTATTATGCGATGGATTTTAACGAAGATGTGGTGCTGATGGGGCATGATGGCCCGGGGCATATTGCTATTGCTGAAGGGAAAACTAAAGTACGACCATTGAAAGTTTATCACGGTAAAGTAGGAAAGGGGGTGTCTGTGGAAATGATGGTTAAAAACGGACCGGTTACTTTGTTGTCTGTTGTGGAAGCAAAAGACGGTAGTTTATTCTTACTGATGGCGGAAGGGGAATCGGTTGCAGGGCCCATACTCGAAATAGGGAACACCAACAGTCGCTATAAATTTTCTATCGGAGCCCGGTCTTTTGTAAACGACTGGAACAGTTATGGGCCGGCACACCACTGCGCTATCGGGGTAGGGCATATCGCATCCAAAATCAAAAAATTCGGGCAGCTATTGGATGTGCCGGTTGTACAAGTGTGTTAAGCCTACACCGGCACAAATCGCCGCTGGAGGTGCTGCCGAATATACACAATAAAAACAATGACGATAATAGCTCCTGCCGTACCCTGAATGATCAAGGTGTAATGTATGCCTAAGCTTTGTGCGAGCGCCCCTATAAACAAACTTCCAATTGGAAATACACCTTGAAAAGCCATGATGTAATAGCTGATGGCACGTGCCCGGAATGCCGGCATAGCATGGGTTTGTATATAGGTGTTGATACTCGAATTCTGTACCATCATACCCATAGATGCAAACATGATACATAACAGGGCCAATGGTAACCACGTGGCAAATGATAGTAATAAGATCCCAAGAGCAAATAAACCCGAAGCCTTCATAACCCGAAACCGGAGATTCGTGCCCGCTTTCGTCATGGCCATATAGGCAGCACCCGCCATTGCACCTAACCCTGCTGCACTTTCAAACCAGCTAAAGGTAGTGGCGTCACCGTCGAACATTTCCCGAGCAATAACGGGGAGCAGCGTAGTATAGGGAATAATCCATAGGCTTGATGCTGCCAGCAGTAAAATAAGTGAAGAGATGTGTGGGGAATTACGTAGATATTTATACCCCTCCTTTAAACCTTGCCAGGTGCTTTCCTGCTTGGCCATAATTGGCTTTTGCTTTAGTCGCATGGATAGTAGAGAACCAAGAACAGCGATAAAACTGACGAAATTGACCGTGAAACACACCACCTCGCCGTAGGTGCTCAACAGGATCCCTCCAACTGCTGGTCCTAGCATCCGGGCCGCATTGAAAGCCGAGGAGTTAAGCGCAATAGCATTTGGGAGGTCTTCCTTATCTTCCACCAGCTCTACCATAAGGGATTGCCTCGCTGTAACATCGAAGGTGTTGATGACACCTTGTATGAAACCTAAGAGGCCAATCCACCACACATTGTAGTACCCGATAAAAACCAATAAGGCCAAAGTACCTGCTTGTAGCATGAGCCCGAATTGTGTGGTGAGTACAATGCGGTATTTCTGATGTTTATCGACAAAACTGCCTATAAAAGGTGCAAGGACAAGCGAAGGAAGAAGGGAAACGAAAGATACTACACCCAGTATCAATGCCGATCCCGTTAAGCGGTAAACCAGCCAGCTAATAGCAATACGCTGCATCCAGGTACCCATTAAGGAAATGGCCTGCCCTGTGAAATGTAAACGATAATTACGATGTTTAAAAGCTCGAAAAATATACATGAAGTACATATACGCGCGCAAAATCCGTACCATAGGCACGATGTGTTCAGAAAAACAATAGGTTTTGTTAATTTTTATCTTATATTCGATAGGTCTAGTTCCTCCAAATTTTGTGCGCATAATCTGAACTTTCTATTAAAAAGGTAGGAGGCAAGTAGGGCTTTAATTGCTATTATTTTCGAGATGAGTCCAATATGAGTCCAGTATAAGTCCAATATGAGTCCAATTTTTGGTAGCTTATACTGGAGTGATATTGGATAGATAATGGATGCAATAACTTGTCATGGAGAAGTCAGTACCCAGTAGGTACGAATCGACTTTAAATGTGCAGTGTAGGGTTTTGGATGATGTTGATAATGGGAGAGCGAATATAACCATTTTGGCTGTGTTACGGCAAAAATGGAGGCCGAAGCAAAAGATGTGCTCCGACCTGACCCAAACAAACATGTTATAATATGTGCTAAAATATCGGTTAACTATTGGTATGTGCTGAGCACCTGGCTTACCTTCCAGCGGCCGCCCTCATTGCTCAGGGTTACATATTCTACCCTGGTGAAACCTTCATATTGCATTTCTACTTTGGCAATGGCGCTGTCGTTGCCCTGTTCGATCATGGTATAAGCGGTTTCGCAGTTCTGCTGTATATTGGGTTGTTTTTTCAGGAAACCGATGACCTGTGCCCTGTTGTGCTGCACAACCTTTCCCTTGTTGGCAACCTGTTGGGTGAACTGGTTACTGAAGATGGCTTCCACATTTAGGGTGTTCCCTTTGGCAACTATTTCGATGTAGCGGTCCACAACACTTGCACTGGCCACTTTATTGATGGCTTTTGTTTCGGCACGCGCGAAAGCGGCGGTGGCACTGATGATGATGGCGGCGAAGAATAATCTGATGAGCGTTTTCATGACTTAAAGATTTAAAAGGGTGAATGAAGTGTGTTAATTTCTTTATGTTTATTTTGTTTGTTTATTAATGTTTGATTCAAAAGTAGGTCAAAAAGGCTGTTGGGGCGATAGTGATTAGGTGAACCCTTGGAAGAACTCGGTAAACGATGGGATATTCCCGGTGGACCTATATCTTCCTGGAAAACCATGGTGTAAGAAGTCTCCCGGTTCTGCTGGGACATCCAGGGCAGATTCCTATGCTATTCAGGTGATACTCGCCTCCTATCCGCATCGCTCCAGAAAATCTTATAGCGGATTATGGGTGAAGGACAGGTAAAGTATAGGTGAGAAATAGGAGAAGTATCTCCGGAGTATAACTGAAGCATAGCCAAATGAGAACTAAAGAAATGTCGGACTTGAACGGACCTGAACGGAGTTTAGCGGACTTGAGCGGAGTTTTATAGATTTTGCTAGGAAATATGAGAGAAGAGACTTAAATTAACAAAGCAGCCAAAAATAAGTTTTTATCATGAAAACCAAAAGAAAACCGGAATATGCACTAAGCGAAAACAGTAAAAAGTCGACGCAGGACTTTAAATCCGCAAACCGTGTGGCATCGCTCATTTACAAAGTATTCAAAAGTTGCATGCCGCGCGTTTCCAGTCGTGCGCAATATCAAAAATTATGTAAACGTATCCTGAAAATGATGCATGAAGGATCAGACCTACCATTGGGGCAGCGGAAGTGCTATCATGGTGATGTAACGCATCTCGTAGGGTTCCAGTTAAATCCCTATACTTCTTTACAGCGGATTATTTGCTGCCAGCCGAAAATGGTGGTTTTACCGAAGGAACCTGCTCTTGAAATATTCCTCCCTGAAATTTCGATGGTTGATGTAAGAGGCCCTGCTGGCACGGCTTATTTGAATTGGCAAATGAGTTGTTGTGAGGTGGATGCGGATAATTATTCGGTCAATACCCATTGGTCTGCCCCCTTGAAGATACCCATGGAAGGCAAGGTGTTGATGTCGGCTAAGAAAATGAAGATGCCCTTACCGGAGATGGATGGAAAGATTCTGCTGGTCATCGCAACAGTGAATACCTATCGTTGGGATAACTTTCGGTACGGCGAAAACATAAAGCCCTTGCGTTCAAATGACCGGCGATACTATGCCGGGGAAGTCGTTGGAGCTTATTATGTCAAAGACGGAAAATTGGTGCTTTACGAAACCAAACAACCGACAGCAAACGCTTCAGCACAAGTAATGGATAGTCGTCAGGAAATAGCATGGGAGGAAAATGCTCCTGTCGATACGGGTAAAGAACAACAGCGCTATAATATGAACCAATGATAAGGCGATCTTTTTTAATGTTTGGAATATCGTTCAGGATAGTACAGGACGCAAATGTGTGCTGAAAAACGTTTATTTGCTTTTGCACGACTTTTTTGCATACTAACCTTTCAGCCTAATAAACATGGGTACAGATCTTTTTTGTAAAATCCGGCGAAGCGGTGCAGCAACCAGTAATGAGCAGCACCTGCTTGAACGTATTCAACATGGTGATCAACATGCTTTTCGCACACTATTTGATCGTTACCAGCACCGTGTCTTTGCTTTCACGCTGAAAATTGTCAAATCCAGGGAATTGGCGGAAGAAATTCTATATGCAGTCTTCCTGAAAATATGGCAGCATAAAGGCCTTGATCAAATCGAGAATTTTGAATCCTATATCCGTGTCCTGACAAAAAACCATACGCTGAACGTCTTGCGTAGCTTGAATTTAGCGCAAAAGACCAGTGTAGAATTTGCGGCTCATCTTCAGCAACATGATAATGCTACCGAGGAGACAATTTTATTTGGCGAAACAAGTCGCTTGTTGGCGGAAGCCGTAGAAAAGCTGCCACCTAGACAACAATTGGTATATCAACTTTGCCACGAAGAGGGACTCAAATATGAACAGGCAGCGAAGCAATTAGCTGTCTCGAAATTAACTGTAAAGACCCATATGCAACTTGCGCTCCGCTTTATAAGGAAATACCTGAACGCACACACGGAAATTGCCTTCCTTATACTCTCCATGCACTTGATTTGGTTTCGTTAACGACGACGTTGGCTTTTTCTGAAAACGTTGGTAGAAATACGCTTCCACATCATACGGCTATAATGCGTTCTCTTGATCATACCATTTAATTTAAATGATCTGGGTTAAAAAAATCTTTTTTTGTCTTACTCCTTTCGTCTGCGAGATGGGTCTTTCTAATATAAGGACACCTTCACGATGTCTAGGCGTGTCTCTTTGACTATTATGAACGACCGATTAAGATACTTATATAAACGTTACTGTGAAAATCGCTGCACGACGGCGGAACGGGAAGAATTCCTGGCGCTTTTGCAATTAGGGAAAGGCGATGAAAATCTTCATAGTTTACTGGATGAAACTTGGAACGCGCAGCATGATGACCAATCAGAAGTTTTGACAGGACAACAGTTAGAGCATGTTGTTCAGCGGATCATGGATGAACCGCAACCTAAAAGGCCGTTTTGGAGACGCTGGCACTTGGGGCTCGCGGCGACAATAGTCGGTGTGATTATCGGATGCTATTTTCTTCATCTCAGTCAGGAATCTCCGATAGAAAATGAGCAAACATTGGTACAGGTGGATGATGTGCTGCCGGGAGACAATAGGGCCGTACTTGTTTTAGAAGATGGCAGAAAAGTTGATTTGGAGCAGGCGATAATCGGTGAGCTAACACAAATCGACGGCATTAAAGCTCATAAAACAGAGGAAGGGCTGATCGTATTCAGCGCTGGCGAGCATGAAGATATAAGCGCATTAAAACGCCCTCGGCAAAACACCATCACTACGCCTCGGGGAGGAGAATTTAAGATCAAGCTGCCTGATGGATCCATCGCGTTTCTCAATGCCTCGTCGTCGCTTTCGTTCCCCAGCCGTTTTTCGCCGGATGAACGGCGGGTTGAACTGGTGGGTGAAGCTTATTTTGAGGTCGCTAATAAACGCAAAGGAGGCCAGCTGCATCCACCATTTATCGTGCATACTGTGCATCAGGAAGTAAAGGTGTTGGGTACTGCTTTTAATGTCCAAGCTTATCCGGACCAAAAAGCCAATTATACCACCTTGGTAAATGGTGCTGTAAAGGTGTCAACCTATCAATCAGCAACGGATAGGAGTGAGCAGATCTTAAAGCCTGGTCAACAGGCGATCGTAGAAAGTAAGGGGAGTTCGATTAGCATTAAAAAAATCGATTTAGAAGAAGTACTCGCATGGAAAGATGGTTACTTTTTGTTTACCAATGAACCGCTTCGCGGAATTATGGAAAAAGTATCTCGTTGGTATGACGTGGAAGTGCAATATGAAGGAGACGTGCAAGATTTACGCTTTTTCGGTATATATGCACGGACAAAAAGTTTAAGAAGCCTATTGGAAAATATAGAGCAAACAAAAAAAATACGTTTTGATATTCTGAGCAACGACTCAGGAAAGGAAGAAAGGAGGATTATCGTAAAAGCATACCGTAAATAGTTTTAAATAATAGCTAAAATACCGGAAGTGCTGAAACACTTCCGGATGTTGCTGATCGCTATCTTGCCGGATAGCCATCACCGTTTTACAGCCAATTAATTAACTGACTAATTTAAATCTTAACCAAATGTATAAAAAAAGTTCTGCTTTTACAGGCATGAATGACTATGGCCTATTCAAATGTTTATGTATGATAAAAGGAATACTTGCGCTGCTATTAGTAACGGCCTTGCAATCGAATGCATCGAGTTTTGCCCAAAAGAAAGTGACCTTAGATGTTAAAGACGCGCCATTGCGACAAGTGCTCTATCAGATAACCAAGCAAACAGGTTACGACTTTATCAGTGAAGCGCATATATTAAGTAAGGTTAAACCGATTAGTTTAGAGGTGGTTGATTACCCCTTGCGAGAAGTAATCGGACAGCTACTCGATGAGGAGTTGTTTGAAGTGACCTACGGTAATGACCGTACGATTATTATCCGTGAAAAGCCGGAGCGTCGAATTTCTGTACAGCAGGATATTCCTGTTCAGGGAACTGTGACGGATAAGGCGGGTGAGCCCTTAGCGGGCGTGTCGATCAGTTTGTTATCAAACGCTAAACATGGAACGCGTACAGACGAGAATGGAAGTTTTACCTTAACTGCACCCATCAATTCAATATTGGTGATTTCCTATCTGGGTTTCCAAAGACAGGAAGTAGCCTTAAATAATCAACAGGAGATAAAGATCATTTTGGAAGAAGATGCGGCCGCCTTGGATGAGGTAGTAGTAGTAGGCTACGGAAGTCAGTCGAGACGGAATGTTACGGGAGCGGTATCTACCGTTAACCAAGCAGCTATCAAAGACCTACCGGTAACGAGTGTCGACCAGAAGCTCTCCGGACAAATGGCAGGTGTACAAGTTAACCAAGCTTCAGGCACACCTGGAGGCGGAATGGTAATCCGGGTGCGGGGAGCTGGTTCGATAGGGGCGGGCGATGACCCACTGTATGTTGTTGATGGTTTTCCAATAAACAATAGTTACGACAAAACGCAAAACCCCTTGAGTACCCTGAATCCGGATGACATTGAATCCATCAGCGTATTAAAGGATGCCGCTTCTACGGCTATATATGGATCTAGGGGATCCAATGGGGTGGTGTTGATCACAACGAAGAAGGGCAAAGAAGGACTATCAACAGTAGATTTTAATATCTACACCGGAATTCAGCAGATTCCGAGCACGAGAAAGCTCGATATGATGACTGCCGAGGAGTACGCAAATTGGCGTGTGGAACACCGAAGAGATCTTGCGGCTTTTAATAATACCCCCTTTGACGAATCATCTATCCCGGAACCGTATCGAAATCCCGTCGCTTTAGGTAGGGGTACCAACTGGCTTGATGAGATGACCCGGGTAGCGCCTATGCAAAACTATAATGTGACCATTAGCAATGGAAACGAAAAAACAAGGATAATGGCTTCGGGGGGCTATTTTAATCAACAGGGTGTGGTGCGCAATACGGGCTTCGAGCGTTATTCCGTACGCATGAATCTGGAAACGAATTTGGCTAAGAACCTTACCTTAGGGCTTAATCTAGCGCCAACTTATACCAATAGAAAGTTAGCCGAAGCCGAAGGACATTTTACAGATGCCGTGCTCACCCAGGCTTTGTTAACCACGCCGGTTGCTGATGTGCGCTTGGCTGACGGTAGTTTTAATCCGATGATCACTTCGCCTGATGCCTTTGAAAATTCAAATCCCCTCAATGTACTGGAAAATACGAAAAGAAAATCGACAAACGTTAGGGCTTTGTTTAATACCTATCTAAATTGGGAGATTCTTCCGGGTCTGTCCTTTAAGTCTTCTTTTAATGTGGATTGGCAGGATAATAAATTCGATTTCTTTCAACCTTCCTACGTAGGAGCTTTCCGGAATCCTCCACCTCAACCGGCAATAGGACGGTTTGACTCCAATGTGGTGTTGAATTGGTTAAATGAAAATACACTGAATTATACCAAAAACTGGGGAGACCATCAACTGGATGCCTTAGCAGGCTTTACGGTGCAGCAAGAGCGTGGAGAATGGAACCGCGTCGACGGCTCTGAATACCCTAACGATGTCGTGCAAACCATAAATGCGGCAACGGTCTTAACTTCCGATGGCGACGTGCAGAAATGGCAGCTGCTCTCTTATCTAGCAAGGGTAAATTATGTGTTTAAGGATAAATATCTCCTTTCAGGAACCATCCGTAGAGACGGCTCATCAAGGTTTGGTCAGAACAATCGGTGGGGTACCTTTCCCTCTGGTTCTATTGGCTGGCGCCTATCTGAAGAAGATTTCTTTCCCGACGTACCACATATCGATGATCTGAAATTAAGGGCCAGCTACGGTATAGCAGGGAATAATGCCATAGGCAATTATACGGCTATTCCTTTGATCACACAAAGTAATTACGCTTTTGGCGGCAGTCTTGCTAATGGTGTAAATCTGAATTCGCTGGCCAATATGAACCTGGGCTGGGAGTCTTCCAAACAAATGGATATCGGTTTTGATCTCAGTTTGTTTAAAGGCCGCTTAAATGTCGTAGCGGAGTATTATACCAGGAATACTAAACAGATGTTGCAGACAATTGACGTGCCGATAAGTTCTGGATTTAGTCAGGCCATCACCAATCTCGGAAATGTACGTAACCGTGGCTGGGAATTTTCCATAAATTCCTTGAATACCACTGGTGATTTCAAATGGGAAACAGATTTTAATATTTCCTTCAATAGAAATCAGGTGTTGGATATCGGCAATAACGAACGTATCATAACCGGAGTTGCAAACGGTACCAATATCACGGTTGTTGGGCAGCCTATGGGCATGTTTTATGGATATGTCTCCGAAGGTTTGTTTTTAACACAAGCCGAGTTGGATGCTTATCCACATGTGAGCGGACAGGTGATCGGAACCGTTCGCTACCGCGATGTGGACGGTAATGGCATCATAAATGCTAATGATCAGACCATCATCGGCAATCCGCATCCTGATTTTATATTTGGTATGACCAATCGCTTCCGTTATAAAAACGTCGACCTTTCGGTATTGGTCAATGGCTCGTATGGCGCGCAGATATTGGACCAATACAAGCAGTTTACGACCAATTTAGACGGTGTATTTAATGTGGAGCGTGAAGTAATGGATCGCTATCGGTCGCCGGAAAATCCAGGAGCCGGAATCCTGCCAACAACCGTTAGCAATACGAATTTAGCGCGGGATTTTAGGCCATCCCACTGGGTGAAAGATGCGTCGTACATCGCCTTGCGAAATGTTACGTTGGGCTATAATTTCAAAACATCTTTTAGTCGGGCCATGCGTGTTTATCTGAGTGCACAGAATGCATTTTTTATCACGCCTTATAAAGGAGGGAACCCAGAAGTGAGTTTCGAAGGATCAGATTCCTTAGCTCCCGGGGTGAATTTTACAGCTTATCCGGTACCGGCGACATACACTTTGGGGATAAATTTTGGTATCTGATTTCGGTCTGTAATGATATAAATTATGCATGAATTATCGATAAAACAATGCTAACGAATTAATTATTTAATGATGAAACCAACGAGAATACTATATATACTCACATGTTTAGGGGTGATGCTATGCGCTTGTCAAAAAGATTACCTGGACGCCAATCCGGAGCACGAGCAGAATGCGACTAATTTCTTTGCGTCAAAGGAAGATTTTATTCAAGCTGTTAATGGTGCTTATGTTCCGTTAAGGGAAATATTTACAGGTTCGTTTTGGCAATTGGGGGAGATGCGCGCTGACAATACGTCGTTTCAATATAATGCAGGCGATCGTTCGGGTTTTGGAAGGGAGCAGATCGATCAATTTTTAGAATTGGACGATAACGCGTTTGTTTATTCCTTTTTTCAAAATTCTTTTATAGGTATCGGTAGATGTAATGTGATATTAGATCGTTATGCACCGGAGAAGATAAATGATGACAACGCCGCGCAACAGATCGTCGGCCAGGCGACTTTCCTAAGGGCCTACTATTATTTTAACCTGGTGCAGCTTTTTGGCGAAGTCCCATTGGTCTTACATGAAGTGTCTTCCACAGATGACGCTTTTTCTTCAGCAGCAAGAAGACCCGTGAATGAAATATATGAGGCTATCGCGCAAGACGCATTGACAGCTGCCGAAAATCTGCCGGAAAACTACCAACAAGATAACGATTTGGGGAGGGTTACCAGCATTTCCGCACGTATGCTACTGGCTAAATTATACATGGTGCAACAACAATTTGATCGGGCAATGGAACAGCTGAACATTGTTTTACAATCTGACCGATCCTTAAATGCGGACTATGCGGATAACTTTAATCCAGTACGGAAAAATGGTGTAGAGTCTATCTTTGAAGTGCAATACCTGGAAGGCCCTTTCGATATGTCCAGTAATTTCATGTATACTTTTGCGCCTTACAATGGCGGAACCGATATTACAGGTTTTGGATTATATCCAGGTGCCGAATCGGGTTGGAATATTCCGACGGACGATATGCTGAATGCTTATGAAGAAGGGGATTTAAGGAGAGAAAAGTCGATTAATATGAATTTTATTGATCCTAACACGCAAAGGACGGTGCCTTATGTCATTAAATATAGGAGCCCGCATGCCATTCGGTACCAAACCAATGAGAATTTTCCGGTTTATCGTTACGCGGATGCGATGCTAATGGCTGCTGAGTGCCTGAATGAATTAGGGTATGCAGGCAATGGACAAGCCTTCACTTTACTAAATGAGGTAAGATCGCGTGCAGGATTGACACCACAAACCGATCAGCTCCTTGCTAATCAAACAGCTTTCCGTGAGGCGGTATGGCACGAACGGATGGTGGAGCTTGCCTTCGAAAACCATCGTTGGTTGGACTTGTTGCGGACAGGTAGGGCAGAGACTCTGATGCGTGCACATGCAGATCGCGAAAAAGCGCAAAAAAGTTATATCCCTGCCGCGGCCTTCGAAAATATTAATCTTTTGTTTCAATATCCTCGGCGGGAATTATTACTAACGGAGTAATTAAAAAGTCTAAAGAATATAATTAGCTATGGAAAAATACAAGCGCTTTGGATTATTATTATATGCCGTATTTGCCGGCATTTTATCGACTCATGCCAGTCACATTAATCCTAAACTCTTAAAGGAGCAATGGCCTGCTCGATGGATTGCACATCCAAAATTGAGTGAGCAGGAATTTGCTGTTGTTCATTTCCGTAAGGAGGTTGATATTGCTAAAGTTCCGGATAGCCTTGTAGTACACGTATCCGGAGACAGTAGATACAAATTGTATGTCAATGGGCAATGGGTAGGTCATGGTCCCGCAGCGGGAGATCTGCGAAACTGGCAGTTCGAGAGCATCAATATCGAACCTTATCTGAAAGAAGGACGCAATGTGATTGCATCGGAAGTTTGGAACTTTGCTTCGCAGCGGCCAATGGCACATATGTCTATGGAAACGGGATTTATATTGCAAGAGGATGAGCCATCTGGTCCTTACGGTTTAAATACGGATAGTACCTGGCTCGTCATGGCTAATGAGGCTTATGAAACCAAACCCGAGTGGCGTCTGAATACAGATATCGGGGGAACAGAGTGGGTCGATTTCAACCGTTATCCAAGCGATTGGAAAAACAGGGCATTCAAAGTCTCAGGAGAATGGTTGCCGGCAAAACGGGGTAAACATGGAGCGACGAGATGGTCCATTAATAATCAGGCGGGTAGACTTCTTGTGCCCCGAGCGATACCGCCTATGCGGTTAGATTCCATCCGCTTTGCCTCCGTCAGAAATAGTTTCCATCTCGAGCTGTCTGAAGATGTGTTTCACCATAAAAACAGGGTTGTTATCCCAGCAAATACTAAAGCAACGGTTCTGATCGATCAAAAGGTGCTGGTTAATGCCTATCCCGTTTTTGCCATCGATAAAGGGAAAGACGCGATTGTTCATATGGCCTATGCAGAAGCCTTGTTTGATGATAACGGCGGAAAAGGGAACCGTAATACCATCGATGGCAAGCACTTTAAGGGCTTTCAGGACGCTTTCGTTGGTTCAGGAGCAAAGGAGGAGTACATGCCTTTATGGTACCGGACTTTCCGGTACTTGCAATTGACGGTGGAGACAAAAGACGAACCGCTGATTATTGAAGATGGCTATGCACTGCAAACGGAGTACCCCTTCGAGTTAAGGGCAAAATTTACTTCCGACGATCCTTTTCTCGACACACTGTTAACGGTGGGCTGGCGTACGGCTAAATTATGTGCGATGGAAACCTATATGGATTGTCCCTATTACGAACGCTTACAGTATATCGGCGATACCCGAATTCAAGGTTTGGTTTCACTCTACAATAGTGGCGATGATCGGCTTTTGCGACAATCGCTATGGCAGTTTGATCAATCCCGAATGGCTGAAGGCATTACCCTAAGCAGATATCCAACCAATCAAGACCAGCAGATTCCGCCATTTTCCCTTTGGTGGGTAGGTATGGTACACGATTATTGGATGTATCGGAACGATGAGAACTTTGTTCGGGAATTATTGCCCGGAATCCGCCAGGTTTTAAGTTTTTTCAAACGTTACCAAAAAGCAGATGGCCGGCTAGGGCCGATACCTTACTGGAATTTTACGGATTGGGTGGACCGTGAGGGTTGGGTTTTCGGTGTGCCACCCAACGGCACTGCCGGAAATAGTGCGATTCTTGACTTACAGCTGTTATGGGCTTTGCAACTGGCGGGAACCTTGGAATCGGAAATAGGTGTGGAAGCCATTGGCCAAGAATACCAGCAATTAGCGGCGAAACTAAAACAGGCAATCAAACAAGTGTATTGGTCGGCGGAAAAAGGGCTATTTGCTGATGACAAGCAGTTGACGCATTATTCCCAACACGCCAACGTACTGGCTGTCATGGCAGAAGTGGTAACGGGGAGCGAGGCACAGCAGCTCATGGATCAGGTGCTCGAAGATAAGACACTTGCACAAACCAGCATTTACTTTAAATACTACCAATTTCTTGCGCTGAAAAAGGTGGGTTATGCCGATCGGTATTTGGAACAACTTGATATTTGGAAGGCTCATGTAGATAGCGGCTTGAGTACTTGGGGAGAAATCAGCGATGCGAATACGACGCGTTCAGATTGCCATGCCTGGGGAGCCAGCCCCAATATAGAACTGTATCGGATGGTACTGGGTATAGATAGTGATTCGCCCGGTTTTTCGACAGTTAACATCGAACCCGCCTTAGGGGCGCTACAGCGCGCTGGGGGTACTATACCTCATCCAAAAGGTGCGCTATCCGTGGATTATCAAAAAACCGGATCGAAGTGGGAGATTACAGTAAAATTACCGGAAACGGTTTCCGGGAAATTGATTTGGAAAGGGAAGTCGTATAATCTAAAAACAGGACAAGAAACCCATTTATCAATATAAATATGAAGCGGATTAGGATGGTTATGAAATATTGTTGGAATATTGCATTATTGGTTATTATGGTCTGTGTTAAAGCGCTAGCCCAGACAGCTCATAAGGATGTACGGATCGTCGATATGTATTGCGACTTGATGGCTAATGCCGACTATCAATCTGCTGATGGTTATGTACTCGTGTCGGATAAGGATGCCGTGATACAAGGAAATCAATATGCGACTGTCCTAAACAGCAAGCCGGCTTTCAGTTGGTCTATTGCTGCGTATGGAGGAAACTTCCGGCAAACAGCCTACCAGATTTTAGTGGCAGACAATGCTGAGCAGTTAAACCAATCAATCGGCAATATCTGGGATTCTGGAAAGGTGAAAAGCAGCCAGTCGGCAGGTATCCGCTTCGGCGGGGAAAACTTAAGCCCCAATAAAACGTTCTTTTGGAAAATAAAAATTTGGTGTGAAGACAAAGATGAACCGATCGACGGTCGTATGGCAACCTTCCGTACCGGGGATCTTGCAGAAGGTTACCAGACCTCACGTTACCCTTTGCAACGTAGCGATGAAACACCCACGCGACTGCAGTCGCTTTCAGAGAACAATTACCTATTAGATTTTGATAAAGCCGCTTTCGGACAGCTACGGTTGACACTCCATAGTGATCTTCATGATACCGTTACGGTTCATTTGGGCGAAAAGCTTAACGCTGCAGGTCGTGTGGATGCTAAACCGGGAGGAACCATCCGTTATCAAAAGCATGAACTGGCCATAAGACCCGGTCGTCATACATACGAATTGCAATTTCCGAAAGACAAACGCAATACCGGCCCGACGGCTATTTTGATGCCGGCGTATATCGGAGAAGTATTACCTTTCAGGTATGTAGAGCTAGAAGGGTATCAGGGCGAGTTAGCCAAAGAGAACCTTGTTCGAAGTGCTGTCCATTATCCCTTCAATGATGAAGCGGCACATTTTTCCTCGTCCAACGATACCCTGAACCAAATCTGGGAGCTTTGTAAGTATAGTGTTAAGGCTACAACCTTTGCGGGTGTTTATGTGGATGGCGACCGGGAGCGTATCCCCTATGAGGCGGATGCTTATATCAACCAATTATGTCATTACGCTGTGGATAACGAATATACATTGGCCAGATATTCCCACGAATACCTGATCAGGCATGCCACATGGCCAACGGAGTGGATCCTGCAGTCGGTATTGATGGCTTACAATGATTACCTGTATACCGGCGACCTCCGCTCTGCTGCACATTACTATGATGATCTAAAGGCAAAAACGCTTACATCCCTGGAAGAAAGTAATGGCTTGATCAGTACCCGCACAGGCAAACAAAATCGGGAACTGATGCAAGCCATTCATTTTAACGGAGATTCCATAAGAGATATTGTGGATTGGCCACACAGTGGGATATTGGGGCTTGGTGACCAAGATGCCGGGGAGACAGACGGCTTTGTCTTTACCGATTTTAATGCGGTGGTAAATGCGTACTATTATAAGGCGCTGGTTGAGATGGGCGAACTGGCCGAGGCTTTGGGGAAAACCGATGATAGCCGTGCTTATCGGGAAAGGGCCGAAAAGGTCTATCAAGCTTTTCAGAAGTTTTTCTTTAATAAATCTGGAAAGTATTTTACAGATGGGATAGGTACCGATCATGCTTCCCTCCACACCAATATGTTTGCGTTGGCATTTAACCTCGTACCCGAGAAGTACAGGCAGTCGGTGATGGACTTTGTACAGTCAAGAGGCCTGGCCTGCAGTGTCTATGGTAGCCAGTTTTTGATGGATGCCATATATATGGGCGAAAATGGCGATTATGGTTTGTCTTTACTTACTTCAACTGCCGAGCGGAGTTGGTATAACATGATCAGGGAAGGTAGTACAATTACCATGGAAGCCTGGGGGAATAAGTTTAAACCCAATCAAGACTGGAACCACGTCTGGGGGGCCGTGCCCGCCAATATTATTCCCCGAAAATTGATGGGGATAGAGCCCACAAGTCCGGCATGGGAAACTTTTCGTATTAAACCACAGATAGGTAATCTGTCATCGGCGAAGATTAAAGTACCTACAATAAAGGGTGCCGTGGTGGCCAACTATGAGCAGCATAAGCAATTCTTTAAAATGCACGTAGAGATTCCGGCCAATACACAGGCCGATATTTATGTTCCTACAGGAAGAACAAAAGGAAAGGTTACCTTATTGGTCAATGAGCAGAAACAGCAAGTGAATAGCCACGCAGGTTGGGCAAAACTTATCCATATCGGTTCAGGCAAATACGATATCGAGCTACGTCACTAACCTACAGCACAGTACATAACAGTTTCCATACTTACGATACGTAACTTGGTGCAGCTTATACTTAATAACCTATTGTAGCTGATTGAAAACCTTATGTACAATGAACGTTCGGATAGCGAATTAGTGGACTTGCTGAAAAAAGATGACAGCGAGGCATTTACTGCAATCTACGATCGGTATTGGCAAAAAATGTTACTGGTAGCTAAACATAAAGTTGACTGCCTGGAGGATGCTGAAGAAATTGTACAGGATATTTTTGTTGGACTTTGGCAACGTCGTGCCAATTTAGAGATAAAAACTGCTCTAAACCACTATTTAGCCGTTGCGGTCAAATATGCTGTTATTAAATGGTTGGATAAACAGCATAGTAAACAACGTTACTTGAAACAGTTAGGAAAGCAGGCTTATGTAGACCATAGTACGCAGCAACAGCTATCGTTCAATGAGCTGAAGGAGCAATTGGCCGTTTGGGTAAATGAGCTGCCTGAAAAATGCAGGTTGGTCTATCGATTGAGCCGGGAGGAAGGTCTACCACAAAAAAAGATCGCTACCGTATTATCCCTATCAGAAAAAACCGTAGAGGCCCATTTGGGCAAAGCAACCAAATTCCTGAAAAGCAAATTGGCACACATGCTTACCGGGCTAGCCTTTGTCTTTTCCTGGATACTCGACAACTTGTATTGAATCCATCTTATTATCCCTCCTAAAAAATAATTAAAAAAAAATATTTACCGACTAAGGGATATTCGTTTTTCATCGGACATATTAGTATAAGACCATAAATTATACCTATATGCCTAATGATAAACGCTATCAACAGTTAGCCACCAAGTGGTTAAATGGTACGATCACAGCAGCAGAAAAAGCCGAATTCGCCAAGTGGTACAACGAATTTCCCGATGAGCTAGAGGTGCCATCAAACTATGCTGCAAACCAAAAGGAGCATCGCGATCGTTTGTTGGCCGAAATTAAACGGCGAACGGGTAGAGAAGATCCGAAAAAGCCTCGCTTAGGTATCCGCCTTTGGCCAGCTGCTGCCGCTGCAGTATTACTGCTGATCGGTTTATCCTGGATGGGTATTTATTTTTATCGCGGAAGCCTACCGATGGAACAGTTGAGTGCATATGACGATACCACAATTCAGCCGGGAAAAGAACAGGCTACCTTGGTTTTAGCAAACGGTAAAACCATCACTTTGGATAGCGCTATTACTGACGAAATAGCCCGTGAGAGTGGTGTTTCTATTTCTAAAAATAAAGATGGTTTTCTTGCCTACCGTATTTCCGGAGATGAAAAAAGTGCGTTGCAAAATGCCACGAATACCATTAGAACACCTCGGGGTGGTCAATTTCAGGTGGAACTGCCCGATGGGACAAAGGTTTGGTTAAATGCGGCCTCATCCATTACTTATAGCGTGGCCAATCGGTCTATTCGAAAAGTTAAGCTTATCGGTGAAGCTTATTTTGAAGTTTTTCCCGAAAAAGCACGGCCTTTTATTGTCGAGACACCTTTACAGGAGGTTGAGGTGTTGGGAACAGTTTTCAACGTGAACGCTTATCCCGATAACGATAAGGTGCAAACGACATTGGCTTCGGGTAAAGTCATGGTGAATTTACTGGATAGCGAAGGGGGGAAAGCGGTTAAAAGCATCTTGAATCCTGGGCAGCAATCTACAACGGATGTAGGCAGTGGACAGATAAAAATTGTCGAAGTGAACACCGATCAGGTCTTATCATGGAAAAGTGGGTATTTCTACTTCGATGATAATAACTTGGAAGAAGTGCTTCATCAATTGGAAAGATGGTACGATATCGAAGTGGTATATAATGAGCAGCTGTTGCGGTATGAAGATCAGTTTGTCGGTCGGGTGCCAAGAGACACCCCTTTCCCTACAATGCTTAATGTGCTGAAGAAAATTGGGGTAAATTTTGAGTTGAAGGGAAAGAAATTAGTCATCACGGGTTAAACAGCTAATCCATCAACGACGTAACAAGGATACAAGTACACAATATTCACAATAGAACTAACCAAAAAAACCAATAATTAAAACTATGTATGCTTATTTAGATGCGAGCTTATGGCAAAAGCTCTTGAAGGTTGCGTCTGCAAATCGCAGATTGAGACCAGCGGCAAAGGATTTGTTATTATTCGCCGTCTTTTGTTTTGCCTCTTTGATGGGAAATGCTTCGTACTCGCAGCAAATTACGCTGAACGCAAAAAACACGGCGTTCAAAGATGTTTTCCAGCAGATAGAAAAACAAACAGGATACACGTTCTTCTATAAGAAAAGTGATCTGGAAGGCCTAACATTAAAAGAGGTGTCGGTTAAAAATGCGCCACTCGAAGAAGCTTTGGCTATTCTTTTTACTGACCAGCCTATTACCTACGATCTGGAAGACAAAATTATCATTGTAAAAGAAAAGCCCAAGATAGCCGAAACTGCCTTTGCTGAAGCACAAAGCTTGTCAACACCGAAACAGCAAACCGTGAGCGGCGTCGTAACAGACTCTATTGGGCAAACTCTTTCCGGGGTGAGTGTAGTGGTGAAAAGTAGCGGAAGGGGTACTTCAACCGATGCAGAAGGTCGTTATGCTATTGACGTAGCACCCGGAGAAATCCTGATTTTTAAAAGTGTGGGTTATGTGACGCAGGAGATTACGACTGAAAGCCAAACCAGACTGGATTTAGTATTGACCGCTGAATTTTTGGGATTGGATGAAGTGGTCGTGATTGGCTACGGAACGGTGAGAAAAGCAGATCTTACCGGATCCGTATCGCAGGTAAAACCGGAAGAGATTAAATCTTTTCCTACGGCAAATGTATTGCAGGCACTGAGCGGTAGGGCCGCGGGTGTTCAGGTCCGACAAGCATCGGGCGCGCCTGGTTCAACAATGGATGTTCGTATCCGGGGAAATAACTCTATCGAAGGAGGGAATGAGCCACTATATGTAATCGATGGTTTTCCAATTTCCGGAAATCCGACAAATTTAAACAACAACGATATTGAAAGTATCGAAATACTGAAAGACGCTTCAGCGACCGCTATATATGGCTCGAGGGGTGCTAGTGGTGTGGTCTTGATCACGACACGAAAAGGTAGGGAGGGGCAAACGCGAGTGGGCTTTGAAAGCAGCTTTAGCAGCCAACAGTTGATCCGTAAGCTCGATTTGATGAATGCGAGGGAATACGCACTTTTCTATAATCAACGCGCTATTAACGACAATGCGCAGCCGTTTTTTTCTGATAGTGATATCGAATCCTTTGATGAAGGTTTTGATTGGCAGGATTTTGTTTTCAGAAGTGCTCCGATGTTTACAGCTGGGTTGAATGTGCATGGCGGAAACGAAAAAACACAGTTTGCCTTATCCGGTAGCTTATTCGATCAAAAAGGTATTGTTGAAGGAAGTAATTATAAACGTTACTCTTTACAGGCCAATATACAACATAAAATAAGTGATAAATTTAATATAAGCTTTTCAACTGTACTCAGTAAATTGAATACAGACCGACGGGATAGCGGCGGCGGCTCGCGGGGAAATTCCATGATATCTGCAGCGGTATCGGCCCCGCCAACGGTAACGCCTTATAATGACGATGGCTCTTACAGGGTGCTCAATGCGGTGTATCCCTTTATCGCTACCGATATTATCAATCCCATTAATTTCATCAGGGAGGACAATATGGCTACCCGCGCAAACTCGGTGCTGGCAAATTTGGGTTTAACCTATAATATCACGCCCGACCTCTTCCTTAAAATCGCCGGCGGGATAGAGAACAGGGATGATCGCACAGATCGCTATCGCACCCGACAATTTTTTAACTCCCTTGGTGTAGCCAATGTTGGAACTAGTCAGTTTACAAGCTTGCTCAATGAGAATACGCTGAACTATAGTAAAACCTTCAATGAAAAACATCAGTTATCAGCGGTTATTGGCGCGACCTATCAAGATTTCAAAACCACGGTGTTAAATAATGGCGGTGTAGGGTTTATCAGTGATGTTTTCGGAACGGACAACCTCGGTGTGGCAATCACTCCTGGTGTGCCGGGCTCGGTTGATGCAAATTCGGCGATACTACCATATCATATACCAGGGTCCAGTTATGAAAAATCGACCATGCTTTCCTTCCTCGGAAGGGTGAATTATACTTATAATGACAAGTATTTATTAACAGCCAGTTTAAGAAGGGATGGATCGTCCCGTTATAGCCGGGGCGATAAATGGGGCTATTTTCCATCCGCCGCATTGGCGTGGCGTGTATCACAGGAAGATTTTCTACGTGATCATGCAACAATCTCCGATTTAAAATTGCGGACCAGCTGGGGGAAAACAGGGAGTCAGGCTATTAATCCTTATCAGACCCTCAATTTGTTACAGGCGGGAAGAACGATATTCAACGGAGAATTCGCCAATACTTTGGCCCCTGGCAGTAGATTACCGCAAAATTTAAGATGGGAAACTACTGAGCAGATTGATGTGGGGCTGGATCTCGGTCTGTGGAGCAATAGGGTGCTTTTTACCGCTGATTACTATATTAAAAACACTACGGATCTTTTGAATACAGTCAGATTACCTTCTTCTCTAGGTTATACGACTACGATATTGAACGTGGGTGAAGTACAGAATAAAGGTCTTGAATTCGGTCTTAATGCACAGGTTTTTAATAATGTATTCAAATGGAATGTGAATGCAAACGTCGCCTTTAATAGAAATAAGGTAATCCGGCTGAATGATGGTGAGGATATCCTGCGGGACCAGGTCAACGTGGTGGCAATCAATGACGCTACCAGCATATTGCGTGAAGGCAGGCCTTTGGGGCAATTCTGGGGATATCAGGAAGAGGGCTATGATGCCACTGGCCGGATTCTGTTTAAGGATATCAACGGTGATGGAAACATATCCCAGTTGGATAAAACTTATATTGGCGATCCTAACCCGGATTTTATTTTTGGATTCAATTCCAATATGCATTATAAAAATTTCGAATTAACGATTTTCTTACAGGGATCGGTAGGAAACGATATCTTCAATACAAGTGCCATTACGAATACCATGGACTACGGCTTTGGCCTGAATATGCCAAAGGATGTCCTCTATGATCATTGGTCTCCTGAAAATCCAAATGCGAAATATCCGATAATCAGTAATAATTCACCTATAAGGGTGTCGGATAGATTTGTTGAGGACGGTACCTACCTACGCCTGAAGAATATTCAATTAGCATATGATCTGCCAGTTGAAAAATTAAATATTTCTTGGATGAACAGTATGCGTGTTTATGTCAGTGGTCAGAATCTGTTAACCTTCACGGGTTATTCCTGGTGGGACCCGGAAACAAATTACCGTATGGATCATAGTAGTTACCCTGCTTCAAAAGGAGTTACGTTTGGTTTAACCGCTGGGTTTTAATAATAATAAGAAAAAAGTAATGTCATGAGAACTCATTTTATATACAGCATATTTATCCTTGCAATTTTTGTAAGTGCCTGTAATGATATATTGGAAGAATCTCCACGTGCCGTAGACCTCGATGGTTTTTATAATACCGTAGAAGACGTGCAAACAGGTGTCAATAGTATCTATACACCATTACGTTCAAATATGGCGGTTTATCACGCTACTTTGGAATGTCATTCCGACTTTATGTACGGACGTGGAAGCTGGGAGCCTATTAGTCAGTATCAAGGGCTTAACGACGCGAATATTAACCGGGTTGCAGAGTTATGGGATGCGTTTTATCTCAGTATAAGGAACGCTAACCTAATCATCTTTCATGCTCCTCAAGGTGATGCAATAAGCGTTGAAGACGCCAATAGCTATGTAGCCGAAGCAAGATTTCTAAGAGCTTTTAACTATTTTAATCTGGTGCGCAACTGGGGAGCTTTACCCTTACGCACCGAAGGGAATATGGAAGAACGGGATTTGCCGAAGAGCTCGGTCGACGATGTATACCAATTGATAGAGGCAGATTTGTTGATGAGTGAAGAAGTCCTTCCCGAGGTCCAGACGCAGGTCGGAAGACCAACAAGGTGGTCGGCAAAGGCTTTATTGGCAGATGTATACCTTGAACTCGAAAGGTATGAGGAAGCTGCGGATCGAGCTTATCAAGCCATGCAATCCAATAGGTACGGTTTAGTGCCTATCGTCTCAAAAGAGGATTTTCAGAATAATCTTTACGGACCTGAAATAAATACGTCAACGGAAGAAGTTTTCGCTTTAAAATATGCCCGGCAGATCGGTCAAGGGAATTATATTTTATGGATATCCAATCATCCGAGTACCAATAATTTCAATTTCGGTGGTGCATACGCGGTGCATGGAAATGCCGAAAACCCTAATTATCAGGAATGGGAAGAAGGTGATATCCGGAAGCAGTTATGGGATACAGTGGATTTTGGCTTGGGTCCTAATACGCTTGTTTCTTCAAAATTTATTGACCGACAGGCGATCGAGCAAGGGGGAGGAGGAAACGATAATCCCATCTATCGTTATGCCGATGTATTGCTGCTATTTGCAGAAGCGTCTACAAGGGCAACAGGTACGGTATCCGCTGAAGCGATGGAAGCCCTGAATCAGGTGCATAGGAGGGCTTATGGTTATAACCCGGCGGTAGCAAATGCGGCAGTCGATTATTCGCTGACTGATTACAACGCGAATACGTTCACTGATTTAGTCATTAGAGAACGTGGTTACGAGTTTCAATATGAGGGGAAACGTTGGTTGGAACTGAAACGGACAGATAAAGTGAACGAACTTATTCAAAGAGGGAAAGGGTTGAGTGTGGCGGCCAAGCACCTACTTTGGCCCATCCCGATTTCCGAAATGAATTATAATAAAGCTTTGGATCCGTCAACAGATCAAAATCCGGGCTATTAGTAAATTTCCTGTAAATTAGTATTTAAAATAGATAGCATAATGAAAAGACGAGCACTACTGGCTAGATTAGGCGCGCTATCCTTGGGGGCGGCTACCCCTGGTTTATTGCATGGAGAGGAATATGTACAGCCATATACGGTGAAGAAAAAGCAAACGACAGCTGATGTATTGGTAGTAGGGGGTGGAACAGCGGGAACCATAGCGGCTATCCAGGCGGGGAGGGCAGGTATGCAAACGATCTTGGTAGAAAGTGGCAGTCAACTCGGAGGGACAACCACTACCGGAGGTGTCGCTTTTCCCGGAATATTCTTTGCATGGGGGAAGCAAGTGATCGGTGGAATAGGTTGGGAGCTTGTGCAGGAAAGTGTTTTGCTGAACAACGATGTACTGCCCGATTTTTCAGTTCCTCACGGCAGGCAGCACTGGAAACATCAGGTACGCATTAATCCGGCAGTCTATGTGCTGCTAGCGGAAGAAAAATGTGTGGAGGCAGGTGTGGAGCTGCGTTTCTATGAAACGCCGGTTTCGGCAACCTTTAAGAATGGTCACTGGAAGGTGCTTCTGCAGGGAAAAGGTACGAGCACGGAAGTTATATGCAAACAGCTCATTGATACGACGGGAAATGCCTTTGTGGCTTCTATGGCTGGTTTTCCAGTGCTTCGTGAATCCGAAACGCAACCGGGTACGCTGATGTTTACCATCGAGGGTTTCGATGCCGAACGCTTAGACATGGAAAAAATAAAAGCAGCATATGCCGCAGCTGTAGCACGTGGTGAACTGGTGAAAGGGGAGGTCACAAATTTGGGAGCTTTCTTAAATAATAAAGGGGATACCACGCCACAGCACATCGCCGGAGCAGACTCTTCTACCTCGGAAACACACACATTAGCTAATATAAAAGCTAGATCGTCTGCTTTAAGGACGTTACGGTTTTTTAAGGAAATGCCCGGTTGTGAACAGGTGCGTATTGGGATGATGCGAACGGAGGTGGCCGTACGCGAAACGTATCGGATCGATGGACTTTATAAGATTACGCATGAGGATTATATCAGCGGGCGCAAATTCGATGACGCACTTTCTTATTCGTATTATCCCATTGACTTGCACGATGCGCACGGGGTAGTGCCTAAGCAACTCGAAGAAGGTATGGTTCCCACTATTCCGTTCAGGGCACTTATTCCTAAAAATAGTCGAAACTTTATAGTGGCTGGCAGATGCTTGAGTAGCGACCGCCTGGCGAATTCTGCCTTGCGGGTGCAGGCTTCCTGTATGGGGATGGGGCAGGCCGCCGGCGCAGCGGCAGCTTTGGCCTGTAAACTGGATATACCTCTTGCGGACGTCCCTGTAATAGATGTGCAAGATATGATTAGTCAGTACGGGGGAATTGTACCAAAGTAATAGGTTCATGTTGTTAATGTATGTCATATTAAGTGTTTGACGCGTTTTAATGAGGGATAACTATCAAAATATACTGCTGATTCTTCTGTGTCACTTGTTGACCACAACGCACGTTTTTGGACAGGAAAAGTGGACGCGCTACTTTTTGACACCAACGGTGCCCATTGCCGTGAATGCCGATTTGATGACGGCAAAAGCATATATCGTCGATGAAGTTGAAGGTCCGGATACCCTTTATCAGGTGTTGAAGGAAGGCGGTTCACCAGTGTGTTATTATCGAAAGTTAGTCGCTGAAGTTTGTTTTGACGGACAATGTCGACCACTGAATTTATCCATCTATTGGAATGTCACCGGACGTTATCTGGGAATTGCCCTACCGCCTGGCGAATTTCTGAGTAAGACAGACCATGAACCATTTTCAGAACAGGAATACCATCGCTTGAATGAAATTTTAGCCGATTCGCTGTCGCCATTGGCGACGTTATCTCCGGAAGATCTAATTGTGAATGCCGATAGTAATAAAACCGTCTTGGATGGCTTAACAGGCGCTACTCGAACGGACGTGTTACAGCACGTAGTGAGCGGAGCCGTATATACTACCTACAAATTATGGCACTACGTTTACGGATCAACCAAGCAGGAGGTGGTAAATCACACGGTTGATCAACTATCGTTGCCTTTGCTGGCAGATATCTTAAGGAGTGCGGACAATGGCGACAAAATCTGGGCATTAGGTTTACTATCCACTCAGCAGGAAAACTCGCAGGAGCTAGAAGAACTTTTATTGGATAATATTTCGGATGATAATTACCTGCTTTCAGAACGTAGTATAAACGCGATTAACAAAGCGAGTTTACAATCTGAAAAATTTCAACTTCAATTGGCTAATAAGCTCTTGCAGATCAGTAATGCACAGCAAAAATTGTTGCTACGTAAATTTAACCTGGCAGAAAACCTGTCGATCTCCGCTCAAAAAATATGGAATAAAAACCTTTCGACGTGGAGCCCGGATATTATCCATGATGTGTTAGGCTTATATGCCGCTCAGGCTGTTGAAGAGGAGACGATAGACACCATGGCAGGACTATTAGAACACCCCAACCGTTTCGTCTCTTTAAAAGCTTATCATGTCTTGTCCAATAAGAACATAGAAGATCAGCAAACGCGAAAACTACTAGCACGTTATGAAGAGGAACACGATATAACCAATAACTAATGGCTATTGAACTTAAATGGACTCGGGTGGAGGAAGGGGACTGACCGAGGTCCAGCCGCCGTCTACAATGAGCGTTTGGCCAGTGATATGTCTGGCGTCTTCCGATATTAAGAACTTGGCAGTTTTGGCAATATCTGTGGTATATGCGGGTCTTCCCATGGGTGTTACTTTCGACCATATTTTTTCATAGTCGGGAAACTGTTGTGTGCGTTCGGTGAGGGTAGCTCCTGGAGCTACCGCGTTCACGTTGATTTGGTGAGGGGAGAGCTCCGTTACCAAACCCTTTGCCAGCATCTCTAAGGCTGCCTTCGTCATCCCGTAAGCTACCAAGTTACTGTGTGCTTGATGCCCCGTAACCGACGACATGAAGAGTATGCTGCCACCTGTATCCTGTTGGATCATCTGTTGAGCCGCTGCTTGCGCAATAAAAAAACTTCCTATAATATTGGTCTGTAATATCTCATGTAGATCATCCCTCTTGTAATGCAGAAAATCACCGTAAACTGTAATGCCCGCATTGGCCACAACGGCTGATAGGTAGCCAAAATGCTTTACTGCCGTGTTGATCAGCTTCTTGATAATAGCAGCGTCTGATGCATCGCCGGGTACGCCAATGCAATTTCCGCCTTGCTGTTGAATGGTTTCCACCGCCTTGGCGGTAACATCTTTCGATAGGTCATTGAGTACGACGGCACTGCCACTTTTTGCAAGTTCACAACAAACCTCAAAACCGATACCTATACCGGCACCTGTCACGATAACTACTGATGGATAATTACTCATAATTGATGAATTGAAGATAAAACAATAAATGGTATCTTCAAAAAATTATTAGAAAATCGACAGGTAGGTGCAGGACAGATATTCTTGGCGATTGATGTAAATTGCTGCCTGTTAACTACCATATAATTCCTAATGATGAAAGCCGATCTTTTAAATAAAAATCCAGTTGTGTTTTTTATTTCCTTTTGCGTGATGCTATGTTTTTATTCATGTAAGAACAATGAAAACCCTGATTTCTCGACCATAGCCGCTGGATTTAAGACTCCTCCGGATAGCGTGCAAACCAGTGTTTATTGGTATTGGATTTCCGATAATTTATCCAAGGAAGGGGTAGAAAAAGATCTGGAAGCAATGAAGCGTGTTGGAATCAACCGGGCCTTTATTGGTAATATTGGGCTACCAGAGAATGAAACGCAATATGGCGAGGTGAAGCTTTTTTCCGACGAATGGTGGGAAATCACCCATGCCGCATTGAAAAAGGCTACAGAGCTGAATATAGAGATTGGGATGTTCAATAGTCCGGGATGGAGCCAGTCCGGCGGCCCTTGGGTAAAGCCGGAGCAGGCCATGCGCTACTTAGCGAAGTCAGAAAATGTTTTTCGCGGGCCTAAAAAGGTTTCGGAAAAACTCGGTAAACCTGCGGGTGACTTTGAGGATGTAAAAGTGGTCGCTTTCCGGGCGCCAAAAGATTACGGCAAGACCCTGTCTGAGCTGAAGCCGCAATTATCAAGTCGGCCGACATTAAAGGGTTTGCAACAGCTGATCGATAAAAATCACGACACCGAATTGCTGATTCCTGAAGGAGCGCCTACGCGTATTGACCTCCAATCGCAAACACCATATACCGCTCGTAGTTTTACGGTATATCCGGCCAAGCGTAATATGCGTATGGATGTGGTGTTGGAAATAAAGGAGAATAACGGATACCGGCAATTGAAGAAGTTCACCATCGATCGTTCGAATAACGAAATCAACGTTGGATTTGAGCCATATGCCCCTGTGATCGTTTCATTTCCGGAGGTTGCCAGTAGGGAATTCCGGGTTACTTTTGAAAATGTTTCACAAGACGCGGGTGTTGCCGAGGTAGAAATAGCGAGTACACCGAGGGTAGAGCGAATCAAGGAAAAATCTTTGGCCAAAATGCATCCGACGCCTCTTCCGTATTGGCACGATTATCAATGGGAAGAACAGGCTACAATAGTGAGCGGGGAACATCTTATCCAGCGGGAAGAGGTGCTGGATATTACAGACCATTTATCTTCGGATGGCATGTTGAACTGGGACGTTCCCGAAGGTGAATGGGTTGTGCTCAGAACGGGAATGCTACCCACAGGAGCAAAAAACGGACCTGCCTCTGTGGAAGGTACGGGGCTTGAGATAGACAAATTGAATCATCAACATGCTATTCAGCATTTTGACGCTTTTATGGGAGAGATTCTAAGGAGAATTCCAGCCGAAGATCGTCGAACATTTAAAGTGGCGGTACAAGACAGCTATGAAATGGGCGGGCAAAATTGGACGGATGATTTTATTGAAAAGTTTAAGAAACAATTTGGTTATGATCCTTTACCTTTTATACCCGTACTGTATGGAAATGTGGTGGAAAGTCAAGATGACGCCGATCGCTTTCTGTGGGATTTGCGGCGCTTTGTGGCAGATAATGTGGCTTATGAATACGTTGGCGGTTTAAGGGATGTGAGCCATAAACACGGACTTACCATCTGGCTGGAGAATTACGGACACTGGGGTTTTCCGGGAGAGTTCTTACAATACGGTGGACAGTCAGATGAAGTAGGGGGCGAATTTTGGAGTGAAGGTGAGCTGGGTGATATCGAGAACCGAGCGGCCTCCTCCGCAGCTCATATCTATGGAAAACGAAAAGTTTCTGCAGAATCTTTTACTGCTGCTGGTAATACCTTTGGCCGTTACCCTGCAATGATGAAGCAGCGTGGCGACCGGTTTTTTGCCGAAGGAATTAACAACACGTTACTGCATGTGTATATCCATCAAGCTTACGAAGATAAGCAGCCTGGTGTGAACGCTTGGTTCGGTAACGAATTTAACCGTTTTAATACCTGGTATGATTACATGGATGATTTTACCGCCTATTTGAAACGGGCGAATTTTATGCTCCAGCAAGGAACTTATGTAGCAGATGTGGCTTACTTCATTGGAGAAGATGTGCCTAAAATGACGGGTGTGCAAGATCCTTCGCTACCAAAAGGTTATGATTTCGATTATATCAATGCCGAAATCATATTGAATCGCCTGCAAGTGGAGGATGGTAAATTTGTGCTGCCTGATGGTTTATCGTATAGCATATTGGTACTTCCTCAACTGCAGACCATGCGGCCGGAACTATTGGAGAGAATTAGCGATTTGGTAAAAGCTGGTGGAACGATTTTGGGACCCCGACCACAGCGATCACCTAGCTTACAACATGGCGAACAGGCCGATCAGCAGGTGCAGAAACTCGGAGAACAATTGTGGGGAAATATTGATGGAAAGGAAATAAAAGCGAATAAGGTTGGTAAAGGCCTTGTGTTAGATGGAATGGATCTGACGGAAGCTTTTGAGCACTTACAGGTGCGTCCAGATGTGCTATTGGATAAAGATGATGCGACACTTTTTATCCACCGGACATTGCCTGACGGCGAAATATATTTTATATCGAATCAATTGGATAGTACGATACACATTGAACCTATTTTTAGGGTAAAGGGAAAACAGCCAGAATGGTGGAACGCAATCGACGGTTCCATTAGAGACTTGCCCGAATTTAAAGCATCGGACAGTGGCATACAAGTGCCATTGCAACTCGCACCCTTTGAAAGTGCTTTTGTTATCTTCCGTAAAGCGTTGTCGCAGGAGTCAGGCAATCTGGGAGTTAATTTTCCAAAGCCATTACGGGAATCGACATTGGATACCGGCTGGAAACTTAGTTTTGATTCAACGATTGCCGGATCCGCTATAACAGCAGGGATAGATCAATTAATATGGTGGAATGAACATCCCAATGACAGTATACGGTATTTTGCTGGGAAGGCACATTATCAACAGGATTTTGAGTTAGAGCAAGCTTTGGAGAACGGTAATCGTTTGTGGCTTGATCTGGGTGAGCTTGTTGCAATGGCAAAAGTGAAAGTCAACGGGAAAGAAGTGGGTGGTCTCTGGACACCCCCTTATCGTATAGATATCTCCGATTACGTGGAAACTGGAAAAAACAGTGTGGAGATCAGCGTAGCAAATACCTGGAAAAATCGGTTGATAGGCGATCTGAATCTGCCCGAAGCCGAACGAAAGACGTGGACAATTGTAAACCCTTATAAAAAAGAAGATTCTTTGATGCAGGCTGGATTAAAAGGACCGGTTAGACTGTTAGTGATGCCTTAATAAATAATGATGAGTTTATGTACATGATGGCAGGATAGTACAGGTTGCATTTCAGGATAGTACAGGTTGCTAATACTATATTGTTTGATTTACTTTACGTTAATATTCTATTGATTCTAAAAATTAATAGATTATTAAACCTTAAATTATGTGTTAATATGCTAATAGCGGCGCTTATTAGCGATTGTATACCGTGATACCAAAAGTACCTAAAATAACAAAACCAATTATTAACTTTAATTACCGTGATATGAGTAAAGATAAATCAAAATAACAACTTAATACTTTCTTTTAAATGAATCGGTGTTTAGTTCTTTAGTTGAAATTAAAAATTCAGTTAAACAACTAAATCATAAATTCCTTTTGCCATACTTTAATATAACTGTTTAAAGAAAGCGTATCAACGCGAACATAGCGAAAGGTGCTTTAAATTTACAAGAATTTGTAACTATCTGATGATTAGCTTTTTACATATAGCTTGTGCTGTGTGTCGGGCTTTTTATGCGCCAAAAAACAATAAATGGCCAATTAACTCAATATTTTAAACTTATATGATATGGCAAAAGAAATTTTAGCGAAGGAAAAAAATGGTTTAAGAACAGCCGTCATATTTTTTCTTCTCTACTATACGGTTAGCGCTTTTGCTCAAGAAAAGATAACCATTACGGGTGTTGTGCTTGACTCAACTGATCGACATCCGCTGTCTTTGGTAACCGTGAAAGTTGAAGGGACGGACGTCGCTACGCAAACGGATAATAATGGGCAATTTACGATTGTTGCCTCTCCAGATGGGGTACTGATGTTTAATAATTTGGGCTATGCGCCACAACGTGTTTCAATAAATGGCCGGAACCAAATCAATGTGTCGTTAACAGTAGTAAATGAGAACTTAAGCGAGGTAGTGGTAGTGGGTTATGGTACGCAAAAAAAACTATCGGTTACCGGCGCTGTATCAACCGTACAGAACAAAGAACTGAGACAGAATTCATCGGCTAGTTTGGCTAGTGCGCTGGCAGGGAGGCTCCCTGGTTTAACTTCTTTGCAAGGTGGTGGTGGTCAGCCCGGGCGCGATGATCCCACATTGTATTTGCGTGGTGCTGCTACCACAAATAATACCAGTCCGCTGATCCTGATTGACGGCGTTCCCCGTGATAATATACGAACCCTCGACGCGAATGAGGTAGAATCGGTTACCGTACTTAAAGATGCATCGGCAACCGCCGTTTTTGGTGTGCGGGGTGCGAATGGTGTCATATTAATTACTACCAGAAGAGGTTCCGAAGGAAAGACCGAATTAACTGCAACACTCGATCAATCGTATACCTCATTTACAAGAGAGCCTGAAAGGTTACATTCACTGGAATATTTAGCATTGCGTAATGAGGCTGCCCGCAATGACGGGATAACAGAGCCTTTTGGTCAAGATGTCATCAATAAGTTCGAAAACCCGCTGTTGGGATTGGACCCTAACGACCCCGCATATGAAGAAAAAGCAATGATTAGACGGTATATTTATCCCGATCACGATTATTACCGCGAACTTATTGCCAAGCATAGCCCTCAAACCCGTGTCAACTTAAATGCCCATGGCGGGACAGATAAAGTCTCTTTTTTCGTTAATGGCGCTTTCCTTTACCAAGGAGGTAACCTTAAAACAGAGCCTGAGCCGGTATTGGGTTATGATCCATCATCTTGGCTCAAGAGATATAATTTCCGTGCAAATCTGGATTATAAAATCTCTCCTGCACTGAAGTCTTTCCTGAATATTGGAAGTTATATCGAACAGGTAAATATGCCTGCTGCGTGGCAATATGGGCATAATACAGATTGGATGATGACCGATATATTATTTCAGGCACAATCCATTTTACCTATTACTCCAGGACCAACTGCTATTCCCGGATTTGGCGTTGAACCTGGTCAGCTCGTAGATCCAGGATATCTCGATCGTTCGGCATTCGAAATTATGAATAGGCATGGCTTTCGGAATGAAATGCGTTCTAACCTGAATACTACCTTAGGTTTGGATTGGGATTTGAGTAACGCCATTACACAAGGTCTCAGCGTAAAAGGAATGGTTTCATATGATACCCGTGCAACGACGGCCATGTCGGGAGATAAACACGAACGTCTGTACTTAGCAAATGTAAATTATGCAACAGATGAACTTAGCTACACTGTTTTACGCAATGACGAGCGCCTGTTATCTATCACAAAAGGAGCGGATTCCCGCTACAATATTAATTTACAGGGGTCGATCAACTATCAACGTACATTTCAGGAGAAGCATGATGTCACAGGAATGATATTGGCCCAGCGTGATAATTGGGAATCTACGGTGGGAGAGATACCTTTTAATGTGATTGGTATCGCTGCTAGAACGACTTATGCTTACGATGGTCGTTACCTTGGAGAGGTAAACATTGGATACAATGGTTCAGAGCAGTTCGCACCCGGAAGAAGGTTTGGGTTTTTTCCCGCAGTTTCTTTGGGATGGGTAGTCAGCAATGAAAATTTTCTAAAGAACCACAAGCTTATCGACAATCTAAAATTAAGGGGCTCCTACGGAAAGGTGGGAAATGATCGCTTAGGCGCCGCTCGTTTTCTGTACCAAAGTAATATTACCATGGGGGGCGGACCATTGGGAAGCTTGGGCAGGGGACAAGGAGTGAACCAGGGTCTCTTAGGGAATCCCAACTTATCGTGGGAAGTTGCACAAAAACAAAATTATGGAATCGATTTGCAACTAGTTAATGATTTCACCCTCGTGTTTGATTATTTCATAGAGAACAGAACAGATGTACTTATTGACCGACAAACAATACCCGTACTTCAGGGCGTACCGTTGGGCAATATCCCAAAAGTAAATATGGGGGTCATTGATAATAAAGGCTATGAGATCGAACTGACGTATAATAAAACGTTTGGCCAGGATTTTTCCTTGATGGTGACTGGGAATTATGGCTATAATCGTAATGAGATTCAGTTCTTGGATGAAGTTAGGCGAGATGAAACTTTTGTTTACCCCTATCAATCAACGTATCAACCTATAGGCCAAGCTTGGGGCTACCACATTGATTACAGTAATGGCAACGGGATATTTAACTCCCAGGAAGAACTGGACGCCTATCTCAACAATACTACCTATAACTTCGGACAGCCCCGCATTGGCGATTTTATCTATCAAGATCTCAATGGAGATGGTATTGTAGATGATCGCGATCAAGCACCCATAGGATATTCGAACATACCAAGACAAACATACGGCCTTAATTTATCTATGAGCTACAAATCATTCGATTTTTCGGTTTTCTTTCAAGGTGCTGGAAAATTTTCACAAAATTATGCTGAACAGGGGGTTTACGAGTCAACAAAAAATGGCACCTACTTTGGCTATCACAAAAATGCCTGGACACCGGAACGCTATGCCAACGGAGACCTCATCACTTATCCCGCTCTGAGTACAAGAAACACGACAAACCACGTGGCAAACGATTTTTTTGTGATGGATCGATCATTTATACGCTTACGTTACATTGAATTAGCGTACACATTACCCAAACAAGCTTTGCAATCATTGGGCGTAAACAATCTACGGATATATGCCAGTGCCCAGAACTTATTTACCTGGGATAAGCTGCGGTTAAATCATTTAGATCCAGAAAATAATAATGCGCTGGGTTATCCGGTCACTAAGATGATCAATTTTGGTTTGCAATTGTCTTTTTAAGCAGAAAAAAATCTTCGTTATGAAATTTAGATATACCATATTATTGAATCTACTAACAACCCTACTTTTGAGCTCCTGCAATAAAGCATTGGATATGGCTCCGGACGGTAGGTTGACCATGGATGAGATTTTTGCTGATCATGATAAAGTTGGCGCATTTTTAAATACGTGTTACAATAACATACCAACCAAAGGTACCCGGTACTACTTTTGGAGCAGGGGCCCTGTTGTGTGGAGCGATGAAGCTTGGGATACGGACGCTGAATCGGAGCCTACATTGATGGCCGGTCGTATATATAATGGAAATGCTTCAGCGGCTAACCACCCTATCCTTAATGTGAATGCAGATAGTGGTAACGGCGCATACTGGGACAGGTATTGGGAAGCCATCCGTAACTGTAATGTATTTATCAGTCGCATAGACGGGGCTACTGTTGGATCAGAAGCAGAGCGAAACCGTTGGAGAGCTGAAGCGCATTTACTGCGGGCCTACTATTATTCCGAATTAATGAAGTGGTTTGGCTCGGCACTACCTGTTTTGACTGAACCTCGAGGATTTGAAGAAGATTTTGCCGATCTTCAAAAAGCTTCCTTTTATGAACTCACGCAATTTGTTATAGCAGATTGTGATCGGGCTCTTGATACGGACGAATTGCCGTGGAGGATTACTACAGGAGGTGAGGCGGCACGTGTTACGAAGGCATTGGCCGAGGCTATTAAATCGAAAATGATTCTTTTTGCAGCCAGTCCGCTCTATAATGGAGGACAAAACTATTGGGAAGAAGCTTACCAGACCAATAAATTGTCTTTACAGCATTTACGCGACAACGGATATGCATTGTATAAGCAGGTTAGTTTGCCCCACGTTTACCTAGCCGATGAAGCTTTTTTAGGTCCCGACAAAAATGTGCATACCGCTCTGTATAACGAGTACTTTACCCAAAATATGGGCTATTCAGCAACGCCTGTAGATAGGGAAACAATCTATCAGAGCAGAGAAAATCAGGGCAATATTTGGTATATGGACGGAGTGGGGGCCCAAGACGGTTATAAAACAGGTACCTGTCCGTCGCAAGAATTAGTGGACGCCTATGAGACCATTGATGGAGAACCTGTATTGGATTTGGCTAATCCATATTTGGATGAAAAACACCTCACGCCAAATTATAATTCAAATAATACATTATACAATCCAAATGATCCTTACGCGAATAGGGATCCGCGTTTTTATGCGACGATTTACTATAACGGTTCCAAACGGAAAGCGCTATGGAATTTTACAGAGGAGCCGAATTCGCATGAGAATTATCCAGCGCCCATGGGAAATCGAACACGGATCATCGCAACGTATATAGGTGAACCGCAAACGGGGCTTCATGAATCAACGAGAAAGGCTACACGTACAGGCTATTTTCAACGTAAATTTTTACATCCCAACTCGGGCAATGATAACCCTGTTGCAGGGGCCAATTGGAAATTCTTTAGGCTGGGAGAGATCATCCTGAATTTTGCGGAAGCGGCAGCTGAGGCCGACCATTTACGGGAAGCTGAAGATGCGATAAATGAAATCAGGGAAAGGGCAGGAATGCCTCCGATACCTGTCGGGTTGAATAAAGAAGCACTTATTCTGCGGGTTCGTCATGAGCGAAGGATAGAACTAGCATTGGAAGAGCACCGCTATTTTGATGTCCGGCGGTGGACAAGCCCCACAGGAGACTTATCGAAAACAGATCGCTGGATTACAGCAGCGGAAATAAAGCGAAATGCAGATGGAAGCTTTATTTATGGAAGAAAAACAGTTCGTGGCGTAGAGCGTAGGTCATACAGCAATCGAAACCTCATATTGCCCATTCCTTTGCAGGAAGCTAACAGGCTGCAGGCCATTACCGGACAGCAATGGCAAAATCCAGGCTGGTAGCTTTCGAATAATTTTTAGCATGCACAAAGAAGCAATCTATGGTACTTAGAAAAACTATCGGTGTTTATATGTTAACAATCACATTATTGGTTGGCATATCCTGTTTGCCACTTCAGGCACAGACAGATTCAATAAAAGGAGTGGTAAAAGATGAATTTGGAAGACCTTTGGCTGGGGTGATCATTCAATCAGAGAATAAAAGAAATGGTACATCAACTGACCATAATGGTGCCTACAGCTTAGCACTTAATGACGAAAGCAAAAACATCCTATTTAAGCATTTTGGATACCAAACTTTGAAAGAGCCTATTGGAACCACTCAACCGGTCAATGTTGTGCTCCAGATTGACGGGCATCGAAAAGATGAAGAGATATCATTGGGGTACACGTCCCAAAAACGTGCAGCATTAACCGGTGCAGTTGCTACCGTACGTGGCGAAGAGCTTGAACGTGTTCCGGTGGCCAATTTAACACAATCCTTTCCGGGTAGATTTGTCGGTCTATTTACACAGGAAACCTCCTCCGAATTGTCGCGAACAAATACCGACTTGTTTGTGCGAGGGCTCTCGGCAGCTCGGATGAATGGGCCGTTGGTAATGATTGACGGGATTATAAGTTCCTATAATAGCGGACAGATTTTAGAGTATATTACCGCAAATGAGATCGAAAGCATAAGCGTTTTAAAAGATGCATCTACACAAGCACTCTATGGTATTCAGGGAGCAAATGGCTTACTGGTCATTACCACTAAGAGAGGTAGAAAGGGAGCGCTGGAGATTACAGGTAGGCTAGACCACGCTATGCAGGAAGTGACACATGTGCCGCGGTTTTACAGCGCAGCCGATTACGCTTTAATGCGAAATCAGGCGGCATTTAATGATGGGCAAGGTAGTTATTATCTGTTTAGCGCCGATGAGATTGAAAAGTTTCGTACTGGAGAAGACCCTGAATTGTATCCAGATAATAATTGGTACGACCGGTATATGAACAGGTGGGCATCCATGCAGCGGGCTGCGGTAAATGCTACCGGAGGAAATGATCGTGTTCGATATTTCTCTAACATTAATCTTATGCGTCAAGGCGGGCAGTTTAATACCGACCAGACGGAGTACAATACCAATCCTTATAATGTTTGGGTAAACTATCGTTCAAATGTAGATATGGTGATCAATAAATATCTAAACGCCTATGTCAGATTAAGTGGAAACATCAAACGGGAACATACTCCGGGAAGCAGTAATGCTGATGTATATAACAGTATTTTTCAGCTACCCCCGACAACCTATGGGCCGTTAACTCCTGAAATAATCGACCCCGAAACGGGAGCAATAATCGTTCCCGGAGGGAAGGTAATTACGACAGAACGAGTTACATCACCAACTTATGGTCGGTTAAATCGATCGGGTTACGTTAACCATACGGTAACCAATATTAATTCACAATTTGGCCTGGACCTCGATATGAGTTTCTTAACAAAGGGATTAAAAATGAATGGCGCCTTTGCGTATCAAACGAATTCGGTGGGGAGCTTAAGTACCTTGCAGGATTATGAGCGATGGGTAAGGAATAGTGATTTAGCAGTTTTGGAGTTTAATAAGAAGGGCTCTGAAATGGATTCTCCGCTGGCTTACAGCAAAAGTTCTGCTCATTATTATCATTTAACGTATAATACGGTGTTAAATTATAGTCGTGATTTTGGAAAACATCGAGTTAGTGGCTTAGCATATATGTTTTACCAGAACCTCACGAAAGCGGATACAGGTGCTCCTGAATCACTTCCTTATGACAGGGTCAGTTCGGGGATTGAGGGTGCTTACGATTACGATAACCGATATTTCTTAAAGGTAGATATAGGTTACTCGGGCTCTGAACAATACGCGCGGGAAAGCAGGTTTATAGCTACTCCAGCTATCGCAGCAGGCTGGGCAGTGGGCAATGAGCAATTTGCTAGTACATTGAACTGGCTTACCGAGCTTAAATTACGCGCTTCTTACGGCAAGACGGCCAATGATCAAAGTGGGCTGCAGCGTTTCGCTTATTTGGATAATCTGACTTTAAGTGGTGGCGGACCAATTGGCTATCTTCAATATATCATTAATGAGCACCAGTTTGGTAATCCTTTAATCCAGGCAGAAGTTTCTACAAAACAGAACTATGGCTTAGACCTGGGAATTGCCAATGCACTTTCTGTAACAGTGGATGTTTTTAGAGAACGCATGAATAATATGGTGGTAGGAGCAGTGTCTGCCGTACCCCTTTATCAAGGTGTACCATTAAATAATTATCCGCGCCTGAATGAGGGACAGTTTGAGAATAAAGGTTATGAAATCGCTATTAACTATTCAAAAACCTTTAGTCGCAACTTCAGTGCCTATTTAGGAGGGATGTTCACGTATGCAAAAAACACCATTATCAGTTGGAATGAGGCTTCACGTACGGATGATTTCGCCTTCAGAAAATGGGAAGAGGGTTACTCTTTCGGTCAGCAATTTGGCTATTTAGTGGATTACAACAATGGCAACGGTTTTTTCAATACGCAAGAAGAGTTAACGACCAGTAATTTAGTGTATGGTTTTGGAACGCCCCGTGTAGGCGACCTGAAGTTTCAGGATTTGAACGGTGACGGTCAAATTGACGAGCGCGACCAGGCGCCTATCGGCACGGGTTCATTACCAAGAATAGTTTATGCCTTCTCGGGTGGATTTAGCTATAAAGCATTGGATATGTCCTTTTTGTTTCAAGGTGTGGGCCAATATTCCAGTATCATGAATGGCTTAGGCGTTTACGAAACAGAGCTCGATGGCATATTCGGTTCGCTGCATGCCAATGCCTGGACCCCCGAGAGGTATGCCGCTGGTGAAGAAATTACCTATCCGGCATTATCTTTAGCGCAAACAGTAAATCATGAATCGAGTGATTTTTTTAACTACGATCGTTCGTATCTGCGTCTAAAGAATCTGGAAATAGGTTACACATTACCACTCGTTGCGGCGAATACCATCGCCGCCAAGAAAATACGCATCATGTTCAGTGGTCATAACTTAATTACTTGGCATCGGATGAAAACAGCTGATTTTGGGCCGGAGGGCGGTGGATTTGGTGGTTTCCCTGTATACAGGGTATATAACATTGGTGCAAGTTTGACTTTTTAATAAAAATGATTTTGATGAAAACACAACGGGAAATTTTAGTTTTATTATTCCTCACGATGGTATTCGGTCTCCTCTCTTGCAATAAGCAGTTGGATTTGCAAAGTGACGGCCGGTTAACTTTGGATGAGGTGTTCAGCGATTACAACCGTACAAGAGGATATTTAAATTCTTGTTATGGTTACACGCCGGCTCCCTACATTGACCGGTCATCTTATAGTGATGAAGCACAGGATGCCGACGATATTACACCTGGGTCCAACTATATTGTCTGGTACAGGGGAAGCGTTACTGCGAGCAATTATGGAAGCTATTCGGCTGATGGCAGCCCTTGGGGGCAATTATATGAAGGAATCAGAAAATGTAATGTTTTTATTGAAAGCATCAAGACGGCTACTGTGTACGCTTCGGAAGAGGAGAAAGCTTCTTGGGTTGCACAGGCACATACTTTAAGAGCGCTCTACTATCTACAATTGATTAAACGTTATGGCGGTGTGCCTATTTTTGATATGCCATTGGCTGTTGATCACGATTTTTCCCAAGACAAAAGGGCTTCCTTTTCTGAAGTAGTAAGTTTTATCCTGGCAGATTGTGATCGCGCATTGGAAGTACCGGCAAATAGAACAGGTTTTTCCTGGGATGTATATGATAATCAGTTTGGAATTATGACAAGGGCGGTAGCTTACGCTATAAAATCGCAGGCAGTAACATATGCTGCCAGTCCGCTATGGTCTGACGGAACATACACTTGGGCCGATGCGGTTACTATTTCCGGCGAAGCCTTGTCTGAATGTTTGGCCAATGGTTATGAACTATTCGATGTTCAGCCCGCTGAAGGTGAGGCTCAAAATGCTTATGCGCTGTATTTCTTCACCAGCTCTAATGATCAACGGACAGTAGACAAAGAAACGATCTATCAAGGAGGAGACCAGATGGAAATATGGCGTAATGCAGGCCTCCCTTCAAATGCGGGCATGGATAGAACGGGGCCCTGTCCTACGCAGGAACTGATTGATAGCTATGAGATGGCGAACGGAGAACCGCCTATTCTGGGATACACAGATGACGATAGAACGATACCTACTATTAATAATAGCTCGGGCTATGATGAATTAAACCCTTACGTTGGGCGTGATCCGAGATTTTACGCTTCGATCTACTATAATGGTGCAGTTCGGCACCTTGATCAGCCAACGGGACAAAAAGTGGAAACTTTTGTAGGCGGAAGAGAGGGGATATCGGCAAATAGCCGTCGCAATACGCGAACAGGATACTATTTAAGAAAGTACAATAACCATCGATCGGGATTGAACAACAATGCCGATGGTGCAGTTCGGTTATTTCGATTAGCGGAGTTATACCTGAATTTTGCAGAGGCCGCCTATCAGGCATTTGGACCTGACGCATCGGTCGCCATAGGCAACAGGTCGTTAACAGCAAGGGAGGCTATAAATGCCGTACGAAGAAGAGCCGGCATGCCCGATTTGCCTGCAGGTTTATCGGATGAAGATTTTGAGAAAAGGTACCGCAATGAACGGCGAGTAGAATTCGCTTTTGAAGAGCATCGCTTTTTTGATGTTAGACGATGGAAAATCCTCGACCAAACGGATCGGTTTGTAACGGGTATGCGGATTACCGGTACTGGCGATAACCCAGGATATAATCGATTTAAATTGGCGAATAGAAGCTGTTGGTCCGATAAGTTTCTGATTTATCCGATCGATCAGCATGAAGTAAACAAAATGGTGGAGTTAAGTGGTGAGAATTGGCAAAATCCAGGATGGCTGGATTAACTTTTCCTATTGTTTAATAAATGATGAACATGGTAAGCTGCATTTGACTGATGAATAAAAACCGTATTGCGGTTCATGAGTGCCTTTGAAATAGAACACGAAAACGAATAATTATTAACAGATGAAATTTTATAAAGGTTTAACGATGAATAAACTATCGGGTGTTAAATGCCTGTGTATCATCCTGCTTGCATGGTGTTGGCCTACGACAGGCAATACGCAGATCACGGGAGTAAATAGTGATCATTGGGTGGCAACAGATGCTTTGGGACGGCAAGTAAGTGGTTATGAAATTGCAGGAGAAAAACGTAAAGATAAGCTTGTTGCGATGTTCTATTGGACTTGGCATCAAGGAGAAGATGATACCACATACCAAGTAAAGAACATTACCGAAATTGTTCGCCAACATCCCGAAGCAATGAAAGATTACCATCACCCTGCATGGGGAAGTAAAAAACCCGGATTTTTCTTTTGGGAACAGCCGCTTTTGGGTTATTATAAAACAACCGACCCCTGGGTATTACGTAAACATGCGGAAATGTTGGCAGATGCTGGTGTTGATGTGGTGTTTTTTGATTGTACGAATGGTAGTTTGACTTGGGAGGAATCCTACGAAGCATTGATGACAACCTGGGACCAAGCACAAAAAGATGGCGTAAATGTGCCGAAGATTGCTTTTATGTTGCCTTTTGGCCCCATGCCAAATGCACTGGTGTCGCTACGCCAGCTGTACCGGGATGTGTATAAACCAGGGCGGTATGAAAATCTTTGGTTTTTTTGGAAAGATAAACCTTGTATTATGGGATATCCAGATAACCTCACCGATTCGGAGGAGGATCAAGACATTAGTAGCTTTTTCACTTTCAGGCCTGCTCAGCCCGACTATGTAGATGGTCCGACAAGAAACGATCAATGGGGCTGGTTGGAGAATTATCCGCAACATGGTTATGTTAAAAAACAAGATGGTACCTTCGAACAGGTTACTGTGGGGGTGGCACAAAATGCTAGCCCTTCTACCAATGGCCATTGCAGTGCTTTTAATCTTCCGGGATCTTATGGCCGTAGCTTTAGTCGAAAAAAGGGTTTCGATCCAAGAGTCGACGGGTACTTATATGGATGGAATTTTCAAGAGCAGTGGGAACGGGCATTTGAAATAGATCCCGAACTGGTTTTTATTACCGGGTGGAATGAGTTTACTGCCGGACAATGGTTACCTGAGCATAATTGGACAGGGGATCCTTTTTCCTTTGTAGATCAGTTTGATTGGGAGCGGAGCCGGGATATTGAGCCTAATAAGGGCTGGGGAGAGCAAGGTGATGTGTACTACCTGCAGCTCATTGATAATGTGCGTAAATTCAAAGGAATGGTCGCTCCTGACAGCGTTTCATCTCCAAAAACGATCGAGATTGGCAAAGCTAACCAATGGACTGATGTGAAGCCACATTATCAGCATTATAAAGGGAACATTTTTCCCAGAGATCACCGAGGGAGGTATGATCAGTATTACGTTAACAATACGGGAAGAAATGATATTGTAAGTGCCAAGGTGGCGCGCGACGATGAAAAAGTCTATTTTTATGTAGAAACCGCAGATAAACTTTCACCGGAAAGTGATGCTAATTGGATGATGTTGTTCATTGATGTTGACCGCGACAAATCTACCGGGTGGAACGGTTATGATATCCTGGTTAATCGCACCAGTCCAAAACGTAAGAAAGCTTTTGTAGAAAAAAATATTGATGGCCGTTGGGAATGGGAATCGGTAGCTGAGGTAGCATATGCTGTTCGTGACAATCAGTTGGAATTAGCGATTGACAAAGAGGTACTTGACCTTGGAAGGGGGGCTATAGATATAGAGTTTAAGTGGAATGACAATATGCAGGAGCAGGGAAATATCATGGATTTTTATGTAAATGGCGACACAGCACCGGGCGGACGATTTAACTTTGTATATACCACGAAATAGCCAAAGCATGTTAAAGCTGATAGTAACTGGAAATATGTATAATAAAGAGAATTGCCGATATAGGATGAATAGAAGGGTGAAGAAAACCATACCGTGGTATTGCAACTGTTGTTTTATGTTGTTTTTTTCGCTATACGCTAATGGTCAACCGGTGGCTGCGACCGATGGACTCGGACGCAGCCTGCCTCAACAGGATGAAGTGGGCAGTCCAAAACTAAATAGACAGGTGGCTTTATTTTATTTTCTTTGGCAGGGGGATCCAAGTTCAGGCACTTCCGAGAAATGTTGGGATCTCGATGAAATATATACTGGAAATCCTGCGGTTTTTGAGAACTTTGATCATCCTGGTTGGGGTGGTGGAGCTGCTAAACCGGGGAAGTATTATTTTTGGGGACAGTCTATTTATGGATATTACCATGGCAGCGATTATTGGGTGCATCTTAAAAATATACAATTGCTTACCGACGCTGGTGTAGATCTTTTGGTGATTGACGCTACGAACCGATTGACTTATCCGCAGCAGAGTGATGCTTTAATGCGTGCAATGGAAGCGGTGAGAAAGCAAGGGAAAAATCCACCAAAAATAGCCTTTTATACCCATACAGCATCGGGTGAAGCCATGGAGGAAATCTACAATAATTGCTACAAAGAAGGGGCTCCCTACCGTCATCCGGATTGCTGGTTTTATTTAGATGGAAAGCCTCTGATAATTGGTTTGTCGGAAGAAGCTGCGGGAAAAGCTTACAGCTCCTTTTTTACGGTTCGCGAATCACAGTGGCCCAATGAACCGGGGAAAGTGAACGGATGGCCTTGGATCGAATTTGAAAGACCACAAAAAGTTTACCTTAATAGCAAAGGAGTGAAAGAAATTGTAAATGTTTCTGCGGCTCAGCATCCTAATTTAGAAGCATCTATGGGTGGCTCCGCTTTTTATGGGCAACCGGGGAACTGGGGAAGAAGTTATAGGAACGGTTCTCCGGGTAACCCTGAAGCTGATTTAAAACATGGTTACAATATTCAGGAGCAATGGGAGTTCGCACTAAAGCAAGAGGTGCCTTTCATTTTTGTGACGGGATGGAACGAGTGGATTGCGGGAAAATGGCGCCGTGGAACTGGAAATAAAAACCATGCGCTGTTTGTCGACCAAGCAAGCCCCGAATACAGCCGTGATTTAGAACCATCCCTTACCGCAGGTCTCGAAGATCATTATTATATGCAATTGGTAAGTTACATCCGACGTTATAAAGGAGTTGATACTTTGCCAACGTTGAGTCCAATGAAAACTATCCATACGTGGAATGATTGGGACGATGTTTATCCGACATACCACGATTATACCGGAGATATCCTGCACCGTGATTATCGTGGAGCGCCATCAGAGCCAGCGGTGACTTACATCAACAAAACGGGGCGAAATGATTTTAAATTAGCCAAAGTAGCGCAAGACCGGGAAAACATTTACTTTTATATGCAAACGGTCGATAAGATAACACCAAAGACAGACAATGATTGGATGACACTTTGGGTCGACATTGATCGTTCTCATCGTAGCGGCTGGTACGGTTATGACTATCGTGTAATTGCAGGCGACCGATTGCAGTGCTATACGGATGGGAGATGGCAGGATGTAGCGAGAATATCATATAAGATAGAAAATAATCAGTTCATGATCGCTATTCCATTAAAATTGCTGGGATTGTCCGATAAACTAGACCTGGCATTTAAATGGTCGGATAACATGCAAGAAGAACATCCGCTTGATTGGTACGTAAATGGAGACGCCGCACCTGGCGGACGATTTAATTTTGTAGCGTTAAGAGACTAATAAACGAGATATTATGAGTAGGCTTTATTTAAAAACTTTCCTTTTATTTATTATTCTGAATGTATGCGGACAACGAATCGCCTTCGCCCAAAGGAGTACGATTGTGCCCAAGGACCTCCGATATGAATACCTGATTAATCCTATTGGTATGGACGAGCAACAGCCTCGGTTTAGCTGGACTTTGAAGGCTTCAGATACCACCGCCTATGGCCAGCGACAAACGGCCTATCGGATTTTGGTATCCTCAGAGGAAAAACTGTTGGCAAAGGAACAAGGGGATATGTGGGACTCTGATTGGAAAAATTCCGGGCAGATGCAGCAGATTCTTTACGAAGGAAAACCTCTGCAGGCTGATCGGAAATACTATTGGAAAATTGCGGTGAAGGATGAAAAGGGGAAGGTCTCTTCATGGAGCGAACCAGCACATTGGAGCACGGGGCTATTTGAGCAAAGTGCATGGCTAGGGCAGTGGATCGGAACCGATCAGCTCTATGACCCATCGCAGGACGACTGTAATATTGTAGATCCTTGGTTGCGTAAAACATTCGAAATCAAGTCTAAACCTGGAAAGGCTACGCTGTTTGTGGCGTCGATAGGCTTTCATGAAGTTTATGTGAACGGTAAAAAGGTAGGAGATGACGTGATGGCTCCTGCGGCAACCGACCACACCAAAAGGGCGCGATACGTAGCTTATGATATTGCGCCAGCATTAAAAAAAGGTAAAAACGTGGTGGCTATCTGGCTGGGTACGTCGTGGTCTATACATGGTGCTTATATAGCCGATCATCGACCGAATACCCTTATTGTCATTGCACAAGCTGCTATCTTTGGTGATCAGGTGCCCGGTGCAGATGCAGTGCCTGATTTCATCCTAAAAACAGATAACACTTGGAAAACGCATCCCAGTCCGAATAAACTTTTAGGTACTTGGGATTTCAACCGAATGGGCGGCGAGTTATGGGATGCCAATGGAGAGGTGGACGATTGGAACCAGGTGGCATGCGATGAATCTACCTGGAAACCGGCGACAGTGTATGCGCCAAAACTTAGCTTGTCTGCACAGCAGGTGGAGAGAAACCAGTTGTTGGATGAAATCGTACCCTTAGCCATCGAAGAGCGGCCTGATGGTAGTTATCGGGTAGATATGGGGGTGAACTTTGCTGGGTGGACCGAGGTGAACGTTACAGGTACACCCGGGGATACGGTAAGTTTTTTATACAGTGAACGGGAACAGGACGATATGACCTTCGGCCTGCATAGTGCCTATATCATCGGAAAATCAGGAAAAGGGACCTTCCGTAACCGGTTTAATTATAGCTCTGGAAGGTGGATCACCATCAAGGGTTTAAAAAGTAAACCAAAATTAACGGATATCAGGGGATGGCTGGTGCGCACCGGTATACAATCGGCAAGCAGTTTTAAGTGTTCGGATTCCTTACAAAATTGGATATACAACAAAGTGCGATGGACATTTGAAAACCTTTCACTTGGAGGATATATTGTAGATTGTCCGCAACGAGAGCGGCTTGGTTATGGCGGTGATGCCCATGCCACCTGTGAAACAGGTATGCTGAACTATCATATGGGTGCGTTCTATACAAAATGGATGGAAGATTGGAGGGATGTTAGTGGTACGGAAACAGTTGTAGGAAATATGTACGATACCACTTTTGCACGAAAAGCGGTCATGGGTGGAAGAATATTAAATAACGGTGTTTTACCACATACTGCACCTACTTATGCAGGAGGAGGTGGGCCAGCTTGGGGTGGTATTGTTGTAACCTTACCATGGGTTGCCTATCAGCAGTATGGAGATGAGCGGATACTGGAACAAAACTTTGCACTAATCAACGGATGGCTTTCATTTTTGGATACCCATACCAAAGAGGGCATGTTGCAACGATACGGCGGAGCATGGGACTTCCTGGGCGATTGGTTATGGCCAAATGCGACAGCAGAAGGGATGAATAATGATAAACTGGAAACGCTATGCTTAAACAATAGCTATAGGGTATATAATTTACGCACTGCCGCTAAAATAGCCCGGGTCATCGGTAAGGATGTTGAGGCAGAACACTGGGAAAGTCAGGCAGATAAGTACAGTAAAGTTATTCACGATCGTTTCTTTAACGCTACGGATAATAGTTACGCAGATAGTTCCATGACGAATTTGGCGGCCGCGCTCTTGGCAGAGGTGGTTCCTCACAATTTACGTGAACAGGTATTGCATCGTTTGGAACAAGAAATATTGGTGAAAAAAAATGGTCATATCCATGCAGGGATTACTGGGGGAGCTATACTGTTTAAATTACTGCGTGAATTAGGACGAGATGATCTGATTTATGCAATGACTTCTCAAACCGATTACCCAAGCTGGGGATACATGAAAGCGAATGACGCTACTACCATTTGGGAAATGTGGGAAAAAGATTTGCCGGGCCATTCGCTGCTGCATAGTTCTTATTTATATCCGGGAGCCTGGTATATTGATGGTCTGGGAGGTATTAGGCAAGATCCAAAAAGGCCTGGTTATAGTCGATTTATTGTCCGGCCACCGGCCTTATCAGCATCACAATTGTCTTGGGCGGAAACGACCTTTGATGCTCCGGCGGGGCTTATCAGGTTGAAATGGAAAAGGCAAAATGAGCAGCTGCTTTTGGATATAACGGTTCCACCAAATTGTACGGCCGAATTACAAATAGCAGACACGGAAAGGGTTAATATAGACGAGCAAAACCCATTCATAAAAAAACTCGGATCGCGGAACGGGGTAATCTCCTATGAACTTGAAGCGGGAAGATATGCGTTCTAACGGAATAAAACTTTTTATAAACGAAAATATGAAACCCAACACCGGATTTGGTATACTGATGTTCCTGGTAATTATAGGAACTTTTCTGGCCTGTAAGGATAAACAGAGAACCGCCCAGGAATACGATGTTGCAGCTTTTTACTGGCCAGCCTATCATTATGAACCACGCGCAGAATTTCTGTTCCCAGATAAAAAGGGGGAATGGGAAATTATTTACAACGCATCGCCCAAGGAAAAAGGACATCTTCAGCCTAAAATACCGGTTTGGGGATATTTGGATGAAGCAAATCCGCAGGATATGGATACGAAAATTGAAGCAGCCGTTGAACATGGCGTGAATACTTTTATATTCGACTGGTATTGGTACGAAGGAGAGCCTTTTCTTGAAGATTGTATTAACGAAGGTTTTCTCAAAGCTAACAGGGAGAGGATGAACTTTTATATCATGTGGGCTAACCATGACGCCACCACTTATTGGGACGTTGACAATCCGCGCATCGATTCGGTTATCTGGAAAGGTGGGGTCGACCGAAAACAATTTGATATCGTGGTAGATCGGATCATCGATAAGTATTTTAAAAACCCTTCCTATTATAAAATAAACGGTGAACCGGTGTTCTGTATTTACGAACTCAATACACTCATCGATGGGCTTGGAGGATCGGAACAAACGAAGGAAGCTCTGGATGATTTTAGACGAAAAACGATTGAAGCGGGCTTTCCAGGCTTACATTTACAGGGTATTCTTTGGTCTGAATTACCTGCCACGATCAGCGGGGTACCCGGCGATAAAATCGAGAGCCAGGATGAAGTGCTTGCTTTCTTTGGATTTAATAGTTTAACAAACTATTGTTGGGCTCATTTACAAAATCCTGCCGGTGATTATGAACAATGGGCTGATGCGGCCACAGCGATGTGGTCTGATTTTAGTGCTGATTTTTCGATACCCTATTTCCCTAATCTAACGGTTGGATGGGACGCTAATCCCCGTTTTCTATTTAAGGCTGATTATATCAGCAATCCAGCACCAGAGAAATTTTCAAAATACGTGGAGCAGGCAAAGCATTATATCGACACACATCCCGATCAGCCAAAACTTATTACCATCAACGCCTGGAATGAATGGTCTGAAGGAAGTTATCTGGAACCGGATACCTTGCACAAAACGGGTTATTTGGAGGTGTTAAAAAAGGCTTTTGTTAAATAACATCAGTCCCCCGAATGGTGTTTGCTTATCGATTTACCAGCATAGTACATGACGGATTTCAGGATGGTACAGGTTGCTGCTGCTGACATTATTAGGTTATTTTACATCATTTCCATTTAGGAAATGAACCGTATTGTTTAACCAATAAAAACCAAAACAGTTTTATGTATGATGTCAAAAATAAGCGACTAAAGGGGATTTTCTTGTTTTTTGTTTTCGTTTGCTTTAACGCTTTAGCTCAACAGAAGGTGATTGTTTCTGGCCTTGTATCGGATAGTCAAGGGCCAGTTCCTGGAGTTTCTGTCCTTCTCAAAGGTGAACAGCAAGGTACCACAACGGATGCAAGTGGTGCTTATTCTATAGAAGTGGAAAAAGGGAATACCCTTATTTTTAGGAATATGGGCTATGCGGAGAAGGAGGTAGTTATAGGAGATAGTCAACAAGTAGATGTTTTTTTGGAGGCAACTTCCGAGGGGTTGGATGAAGTCGTAATCATTGGTTACGGTAGTCAACAACGTAGGGATCTTACAGGATCAGTAAGTACCGTTTCGCAGGAGGCCATTCAGGATATACCGGTACCTGGGGTTGACCAGAAATTGGTAGGAAAAGTTGCAGGTGTTCAGATACGGACGATAACGGGTACCCCCGGAGGAGGGTCTTCTATAAAAATCCGGGGCTCGGGCTCTATCGGGGCGGGTGACGACCCTTTATTTGTGGTGGATGGATTTCCGTTAACAAGTTCAGAGGGAAGGGCTTCCAATCCGCTAAATGTTTTAAATCCAGATGATATAGAATCTATTACTGTGCTTAAGGATGCTTCTTCTACAGCAATATATGGTTCTAGAGGTGCTAATGGGGTAGTGGTTATCACAACAAAAAAAGGAGAAACCGGCGCTCCTAGGGTGCAAGCAAGCCTGTTTGGCGGAGTCCAGCAGGTGCCCCGGAAAGGACGTCCGGATATGTTGAACGCACATGAATTCGCACAGTTTCGAAGGGAAATGATTGAAGATGCCTTTGCGTCGAGAGGAGAGGTAGCCACCGATCAGGATATCCCGGAGGCATACCGTAATCCCAACCAATATGGTGTGGGTACCAATTGGTATGATGAGGTTTTCCGAACGGCGCCGCAAAGTAATATCAACGCGAGTGTAAATGGTGGATCAGAAAATGCACGATATGCTTTTTCCTTAGGTTATTTAAACCAAGAAGGGACGCTACGTTATACCGGATTCGAGCGGATCACGGCAAGAGCAAATATCGATAGTGATATTGGAGAAAAGTTTAAAATAGGGGTAACATTAGCACCCACCTATAGTACACAACGGTTGAACGATTTTGAGAATAGTTTTACAGATGTGATTACCAGTAGCTTATGGCTGAGCCCGCTGATACCGGTGCACGACGCCTCCGGCAACAGAACACCGTATATCACCTCGCCGGATATGTTTGGAGCGCCAAACCCCTTGAACAAGCTGGAGTTTGGTGGTAATACCAATAAGGTTTTTAGAGGCCTTGGTGGAGCATTTGCCGAATATGAGGTGTTGGAAGGGTTGAAAGCACGTTATAATTTTAATGTTGATTATAGTACGTCTTCTGGTTTTGTGTTTAACCCTAGTTTTGTTGGTGGCGTCAATGCTCCTCCCGAAACATATGTAGCCAACTCTGGTACCAATAGATCATCTAATTTTAACTGGTTATCGGAATTTTTGCTGACTTACGACAAAGAGATCGCACCTGGTCATCGTATAGACGTGGTCGCAGGTGTTTCTGCCCAGAAGGAAAGAAATGAAATGATCCAGATCAATGCAACAAATTATCCGGATGATAAAATAGAAACGATTAATGATGCTGCACTCATCCAATCCTGGGATCAGGATATACAGGAGTGGGCCCTCCTATCTTATCTTGCTAGGGTGAATTATTCATTAAAAGACAAATGGCTATTTACAGGAACGATTCGAAGGGATGGCTCTTCACGTTTTGGTACCGCTAATAAATATGGAACATTCCCTTCTGCCGCTGTGGCCTATCGCTTAGGTGAAGAAGACTTCCTCAAGGGTAAGTCTTGGCTGAGCGACCTTAAATTACGGACAAGTTATGGACTGGCAGGGAATTTCAATATTGGTAACTATACGTATTTATCGAATATTAGCAGTGCCAACTACGCTTTTGACGGTGTATTGGGCGGGGGGAGGATTATCAACTCACTCCGAAATCCGGGTCTGACCTGGGAAGAGTCTGCGCAGTTGGATATCGGGATAGATCTCGGCTTATTTAATAACCGACTCAACTTTACCATAGATGCCTATAACCGCTTAACACAAAACATGTTATTTGATGCAGAGATTCCTCTTTCATCTGGTTTCTCTACCGCTATTGTGAACTCCGGACGTATTCGGAATAGCGGTTTGGAGATTGCGGTGAATTCCAGAAACCTCATAGGTGAATTCAAATGGACAACAGATTTTAATATTGCATTGAATAGAAATAAAGTGCTTGCACTCAATGAAAATAACGATCCGATCTTTGGCGGACGCAGTGGGTCCGGTTTGCCTACACATATCACCCAAGTAGGACACCCGATCGGACAATTCTTTGGATATGTTGCGGATGGTATTTATGCAACACCAGATGATTTCGACAATTCACCAAAACATGTTACCTCTGTATTAGGGTCTATAAAATACCGTGATGTTGATGGCAATGGCGTCATTGAGCCTGTAAATGACTTCGACATCATCGGAAACCCGCAACCCAATTTTACATTCGGTATAACCAATCAATTTAATTATAAAAATTTTGACCTAAATATCGTAGTTACCGGCTCACAGGGCGGGCAGCTCCTCAGGCAAGCTTATCAATACTTATATAATATCGATGGTATATTTAATGTTGATCGTAATATTTTAAATAGATGGAGATCCCCGGAAAATCCGGGAGATGGGATCACACCTACAACCAACGGTGCACGGGAGATCTATCGGGAAAATAGCTCAATATGGGTAGAAGATGGTTCTTTTTTAAGAATACAAAACCTGACATTCGGTTATACATTCCCTAAGAATTTGTTGGGTAGAGTAGGTTTTTTGCAGCATGCCCGAATTTATGGAAGCATTCAGAACCTGGTAACATTTACAAAGTATAGTGGTGCGAATCCGGATATTGTTTCGATGAATGATCCTAATAATCCGGGGCAGAATCTGGCGTTGGCTCCTGGTGTGGATTGGACGAGCTACCCCTTACCCAGGATGATGACCCTTGGCTTAAATGTTTCTTTTTAAATTGATAAAACGATGATACACTATAATAAATATATCAAATGGGGCTTCTTAATGATGATCCTTGTCGTACAAAATGCCTGTACGAAAGATTTTTTGAACCTTAATCCTGAAGCAACAACTAATTTGGACGATTTTTATACCAATGAAGATGAAGTAAGACAAGCGGTTAATGGTGCCTATAATATCCTGATGGATTTAGGGCGATCGAGCCTGTGGGAAGTTGGCGAAATGCGATCAGATAATACCTCTTTTCAGTATAACACCATTGAGCGTGGAAGGCAACCGCGGGAGTTTATCGATCAATTTTTGACGGACGCATCCGCTGAACCAATAGCGGCTTTCTGGGAACAAAGTTTTATCGGAATTGCCAGGTGCAATGATGTCATAAATTATATAGACCAAGTGGAAATGCCGGAAGAAAATAGCTTACATTATCAAGCAGAGGTACGCTTTCTGCGGGCCCTTCACTATTTTAATTTGGTGAGGCAATACGGAGGCGTACCTATCAGGTTAAGTCCTGCAGAGTCTCCTGAAGATGCACTTTCGGAAGGTCGAGCTACGGTGGACGACGTATACCAGATAATAGTAGATGATTTAACTACGGCCGTTTCCTATTTTGCGTCTTCGGGGCTGATAGACAACGACAAAGGTAGGGCAACAGAGGGCGCTGCTAGAACACTTTTAGCAAAAGTATATCTTACGCTGGGTAGGTTTGAAGACGCTATTCCGGAGTTAAGAAGTGTAATGGCAATGGGCTACGTATTGTTGGCTAATTATAGGGATAATTTTATTCCCGAAATGAAAAACGGTGGGGAGTCTATATTTGAAATTCAATATCTCGGTGCCCAACCTGCGTTAGCCAGCAATTTCATGTACCAATTTGCTCCATACACCTCCGGTAGTGCGGTTACGGGGGATCCGCAAACCCCATTGGCGGGCGGTGCGGGTTGGAACATTCCCACGCAAGATATGATCGATGCTTACGAAGAAGGAGATTTACGTAAGGATATCTCATTGGCAGAAGGTTATACGAATAGCGATGGTGATTTTGTGGCAATCCCGCATATTATCAAGTATAACAATGGTTTTGTAGAACGTGGACAAACAGATGATAATTTTCCCTATTTACGCTATGCCGATGTCTTACTCATGCTGGCGGAAGTATTGAATGAACAGGGCTTTGCAGCAAATGGGGAGGCCTTTGATTTATTGAACAATGTGCGTGAAAGGGCTGGATTGCCAGCAAAAACTACCGGTAATGCTCGCCCTGAACTGCATATTGGCGATCAGCAATCGTTTCGGGAAGCTATTTTACGAGAGAGACGAGTGGAATTGGCTTTTGAAAACCACCGTTGGTACGACTTGGTTCGCTCAGGTAAAGCCGTAGAAGTCATGAATGAACACGGACAGCGTGAAAAACAACAGAAAAATACGATTCCCGGCAACGCTTATCAAGTGACTCAAAATAGGTTATTATTGCAAATCCCACAAATTGAGGTAACGTTGGATGGATTGGAGCAAAACCCGCAATAGCTATAAACAGATCGCAGGTGAATTGATTAATGGACTTCTACTAATAAAATATGTATGATAGCTGAACAAAAAAGCTATAAGACGTTTTACGCTCTTTTAGCAATCGTCATTGCATGTACACACATGGCTTGCAATTTAGAAACAAGCAATAGCTCATCGATAGCTATAGAAGATATGAGGACGGGTTTTGTAAACCCTCCTGACTCCGTACGCCCCGGTGTTTATTGGTATTTTATGGATGGCAATATGTCAAAAGAGGCGATGACGAAAGATTTGGAATCGATGCAAAAAGCAGGTATTGGGAGTGTGGTGTTTCTCGAGGTGAACGTGGGTGTTCCAAGAGGTGAAGTGGATTTTCTAAGCGAAGAATGGCAAGAGGGCTTTGCGCATGCAGTGAAGGAGGCTGAACGCTTAAATATTGATGTTATTTTGGGAGCTGGGCCTGGCTGGGCTGGCAGCGGGGGGCCATGGGTAGCACCTGAAGCTTCGATGCAGCACTTAGTTGGCAGCACCATTCAAGTTGCTGAAGCAGCTAATAATCGTAGGATAAAGTTGCCTGTGCCTGCACCGAAAAGTCCTTATTTTGGAGAGGGTGGATTCACACCCGAGCTTCGTGAAAAATGGATGGCATATTATGAAGATGTAGCAGTTGTAGCCTTTCCTACACCTACCGATGAAAAATTGATTGAAGATATCGAAGAGAAAGCTTTATATTACCGGGAACCCTATTCTTCCAAATTGGGTGTAAAACCAAGATTACCATCAAAAGTCAATTATACCGATCTACCGGATGCCGCTATTTCCAAGGAGGGTATAGTGGATCTTACCGACAAACTTTTGGAAGACGGTACCTTGAACTGGGAAGTGCCTCCGGGGAAATGGACGATCATGCGATTTGTTAGTCGAAACAATGGCGCAGTGACGAGGCCCGCGCCGACGCCGGGCCTGGGTTTTGAAGCCGATAAGCTGGATAGTGCAGCGTTTCGTGCGCATTTGGAAAACTATGTTGGGGTGCTAATTGAAAAAACGGCGACAGGAAACCCATCAAAATCGGGAGGTTTAAAGCGTTTGCACATCGACAGTTGGGAGATGGGGGCACAGAACTGGACGCCAAAATTCAGAGAAGAATTTATCCAACGTAGAGGATATGACCCACTGCCTTTCTATCCCGTATATGCAGGGCATATTGTGGAAAGTTTGGAGACGAGCGAGCGGTTTTTATGGGATTTACGCCTGACAGCGCAAGAACTTGTATTGGCGTTTCATGCGAACTACCTGAAAGACTATAGCCATCAGCATAACCTAAAACTATCGATTGAGCCTTATGATATGAATCCGAATTCGGATTTTGACCTGGGAGCGGTGGCCGATGTGCCGATGGCGGAATTTTGGAGCGAGGGATATGGTTTTAATACCGTTTTTAGCGTGTATGAAGCTGCATCTATTGCGCATATCGGTGGAAAATCCACCGTGCCGGCAGAAGCGTTTACCGCACAGAATGATGAAGCCTGGAAGCAGTATCCGGAAGTAATGAAAAATCAGGGCGACTGGGCATTTGCCATGGGCATTAACCAATTCGTATACCACACCTTTCAGCATCAACCCTTAGCCGACAGCTTGCGCCCGGGCATGACAATGGGGCCTTATGGCGTGCATTGGGATAGGAATCAAACTTGGTGGCCCTTAGTAGGCGATTACCATCGATACATCGCGAGGTGTTCGTATATGTTGCAGCAGGGGCGCACGGTTGCCGATATACTATATGTTACCCCAGAAGGTGCTCCGCAGGTTTTTACGCCACCAAGTTCAGCAGTATTGGGCAATGAAATACTCCCGGATAAAAGAGGATATAATTTTGATGGTTGCAGCCCTATGCAGCTTATGGAGGCTACAGTGAAAGACCATCAAATAGTTTTTCCCAGCGGAGCGTCTTATCAGGTGCTTGTGTTACCTAATGTACAGACAATGACCCCAGCGTTCTTAAATAAAATAAAGTCGTTGATTGAGCAGGGAGCAACCGTCATAGGTAACCCTCCGGAAAAATCGCCCAGCTTGCAGGGATATCCGGCTTGCGATCGGGAAGTTAAATCGATAAGTAATGCGATCTGGAAAAAAGAAGAAATAACCCAGCAATGGACAAAAGAAGAATATGGTGCAGGTAAAATTGTGTGGGGAGAAAATTTGTATCACGGAGACGACCTTTATCCAAATTATGAAATTGTTGAGGATGTGCTGAATGAAAAAGGAATTTTAACGGATTTTAATGCTTCTGACTCCGTTCGGTATACACACCGCACGGCACCCGATTGGGATCTCTACTTTGTAGCTAATAAAACGGATCAAGCGATTGAAATAAAGGGAGCGTTTAGATCGACTGGTGAAAACCCGGAGTTATGGGACCCCGTAAGTGGAGAGATGCGTCAGTTGCCGGAGTTTGATATACATGACGGTAAAATTGTTCTTCCGCTTGCTTTTGAGCCCTATCAAAGTTTTTTTGTTGTTTTTCCTAAAGCAAATACCAAAGCAGATCAGGTAATAAAATCCTCCAGAAATTTTAATCAGTTACGTGAACGTATGCAATTGAATGGCGCATGGAAAGTTGCGTTTGATGCAAAAGGAACGGGACCGCAGGAAACTGTTCTATTGAACGAACTGCAGGATTGGACGAATCATCCAAATGATAGCGTCAAATATTATTCAGGTATTGCTCGTTATGAAAAGATTTTTGACTTTCCAGAGGTACCTAAAGGTAGCCGTATTTTAATAGATTTAGGGGATGTAAAAAATATGGCACGTATCCACTTGAATGGTAAGGAATTGTCGACCGTTTGGACGGCTCCTTGGCGAGTGGATATTACGGAAGCTCTCAAAGAAGAGGATAACCAATTAATTATTGAAGTAGCGAATCTTTGGATAAATCGATTAATAGGTGATCAGCAATATACGGACGATGGGGTAAAAGATGGAGAGTGGCCTAGCTGGCTTAAAACGAACAAGCCTCGAGGAAGTCAACGAACCACATTTACCACCTTTAATCCATATAAAACGGATGACACGTTGAGGAGCTCTGGGCTGTTAGGTCCTGTGCGAATTCTTCAACTGCGGAGGGATTAAGCTTGCTGGTATTTTGAAATAACAGGATGAACAGGAAAGTACAGGTTGCTAACGAGACGGTATTCTTGTAACTTGTAACACGATTACCAAATAACATAACCAATTAACTAGCATTATGAATGATCTGCATCTTAAACTATTGTCCAAAATAGGTTGTTTTATCGTCATGTTATCCATACAGCCCTTAGCTCTTGCTGCGCAGAAATTGTCAGTGACTGATTTAAAAATCAATTATAAGGTAAATCCGATTGGTCTTGATGATACCAATCCACGCTTTGCTTGGAAATTGCAATCTTCTTTAAAAGAGGTTATGCAAACGGGCTATGAAATCAGGGTGGGAACCGACTCCAAAAAAATGAGTGACAAGGCGCTTTCCTGGCACTCAGGAAAAATAGAAAGCGATCAGTCGATCCATATTCCCTATGCCGGAAATGCGTTGGAATCGGCTAAGCGTTATTATTGGCAGGTAAGAGTTTGGGATAATAAAGGAAATGTATCGCCTTGGAGCGAAATTAACTTTTGGGAAATGGGACTGCTAAAACCGGATGATTGGCAGGCTAAATGGATTCGCAGTAGTCAGCATATGCCGGTTGAGTCTGGGCCGGTGCCCCTATTTAGGAAAACATTCCGTGTAGATGATAAGGTAATCAAAGCTCGGTTATATATTACTTCTTATGGACTTTACGAAGCATATATCAATGGACAGCGTGTTGGAGATGCGTATTTTACGCCGGGGTGGACCAGCTTTCATAAACAATTGCAATACCAAGTGTACGATCTTTCTGATCAGCTCCATCAGGGCGATAACGCTTTGGGCGTAATGTTGGGCGATGGTTGGTATCGTGGTAATTTAATGGGGGGGCGAAACTATTATGGTCAAGATCCCACGTTGCTTGCCCAGCTAGAAGTAGAGTACGCAAATGGTCACAAGGAGGTTATCATCAGCGATGATAGTTGGAAAAGCACCTCGGAAGGTCCGATCCGAATGGCTGATATTTATAATGGTGAAATTTACGATGCCCGTTTGGAACTCGACGATTGGACTAACGGGACTTTTGACGATACGCAATGGGAGAATACCGTGGTCATCGATAGTCTTTCTTACGATCACCTGGTTATTTCGCCTGCACCGCCCGTTCGAATACATGAAAGGCTGAAACCTGTAGAGATCATTACCACACCTAAGGGAGAAAAAGTAATAGATTTTGGTCAGAACCTGGTTGGATGGGTAAATTTTAAAGTACAGGGAAATGCAGGAGACTCCGTAGTCATTACCCATGCTGAAGTCTTGGATAAGGAGGGGAATTTTTATACAGAAAATCTGCGTGCGGCACAGCAGAAAATTACCTATATCACCGGGGGGAACGGGGAAGCAACTTACCATCCCCACTTTTCTTTTCAGGGTTTTCGTTATGTGAAAATTGAAGGTGCAGAAGAAGGGGTCGATCTGGAGAATATTGAAGCAATGGTATTGCATTCGGCAATGGCTAACACGGGTACTTTCGAGACATCAGATTCCCTGCTCAATCAATTGCAACACAATATACAGTGGGGGCAGAAAGGCAATTTCCTCGATGTGCCAACAGATTGCCCTCAACGTGATGAGCGATTGGGTTGGACAGGCGACGCACAGGCTTTTTTTAACACGGCAGCTTACAATATGGATGTGGCAGGCTTTTTTGTGAAATGGCTAAAAGATTTAAAAGCGGATCAATTTGCCGATGGTTCCGTACCACATGTAATACCTTATTATTGGGACGGTGAACAGGGTGGCTCCGCTGGTTGGGCAGATGCGGCAACCATTATACCCTGGGATTTTTATCAAGCTTACGGAGATCCCGGCATACTGGAAGATCAATATGAATCAATGACCAAGTGGGTGCAGTTCATGACAGCCAATAGCACGGATAATCTCTGGAATAAGGGCTGGCATTTTGGTGATTGGCTATTTTACATACCAAATGATGATCGGGATGGTAAAGCAGCCATTACCGATAAATACTTGATCGCACAAGCATTTTACGCCAATTCTGTGCAATTGATGATTAATGCGGCCAAAGTACTTGATAAGCAAGAAGATGTGTTAAAATATGAAGGGCTGCTGGCGAAAATAAAAGACGCCTTTGTGCATGAATTTGTAACCCCATCAGGTCGTCTGGTTTCCAGTTCTCAAACGGCCTATGTCCTAGCTTTGCATTTTGACATGTTACCGGAAGATGTACGTGCTCAGGCGGCAGAAAGACTGGTGGAGAACATCGAAAATTACGATAATCACCTCACTACAGGTTTTCTGGGAACGCCCTATCTCTGTCATGTGCTCAGCAGATTCGGTTATGAGGATGTTGCTTATACCTTGTTGAAGCAAGAGACCTATCCCTCGTGGCTCTATCCTGTAAAGCAGGGAGCAACTACTATTTGGGAACGCTGGGACGGCATTAAACCGGATGGCTCTTTTCAGAATAAGGATATGAACTCTTTTAATCATTATGCATATGGAGCCATAGGCGATTGGATGTATAAAAATATTACGGGCATTCGTGGGATGAAGGAAATGCCGGCGTATAAAATCTTCACCATTGCGCCGCGACCTGGAGGTGGCATAAAACACGCTAATGCATCATTAGAAACGGTATACGGAACGATCACGTCGGCTTGGAAAATTGAAGGAGATCAGTTTTTGATGGAAGTAACGGTACCGCCCAATACCAGGGCACACCTGGTTTTTCCGGATGCTTTGCCTGGAACCGTAAAGGAAAAAAGTGGTCAGAATATTGAAGGAACTGAACATGAAGTTGGGTCTGGAAAATACCAGTTCATTTTTAACATAAAAAGTTAGTGATGACCATTCGCTGCTCACTTATCCGTTTTATTATATTATTTATCTTGATGTGTCCCTGTTTTCTTCACTTGGTCTATGCGCAGGACTTCTATGGCGAGCGAAGAAATGAATGGCTCAGAAAAGCTGAAGAAAATAAACCAGTGCTTCATGAGCGATTAATAAATCCGGTTAACTTAGGAAGGTTAGAGGAAGATAAGCAAGCTTTCCAAGGTTGGAAAATTAACGCATCTATGAGCATAGATAGTTTATATCATAGCGGATTTACAAGCCAGTCTGGTGTTATTGTGGATTTTGGTGCGCATTATACCGGTCACTTCTCTTTTTCGTTGGAAAACTTTAACAGCACACCGGATGCCCCCTTACGGCTGAAATTTACCTTCGGAGAAGTGCCGGCAGAACTGGCAGTCCCGTTTGATCCTTATCCGGGAGGACTGAGTAGAGCTTGGTTGCAGGATGAAATCGTAACGGTAACCGAGATACCAACAACCATTACCATTCCCCGTCGTTTGGCCTTTCGGTATGTTAAAGTGGAACTCATCAGCCCTTCGATTGCTTATGATTTTAAAATTGCTAACATGCAGATAAAGGCTACCACGTCTGCCAATAGTGAAATTGAACCGCTATCAGCCGCTACTTCTTCGGTTATTCGGGATATTGACCGAATTGGGTTAATTACTTTACAAGAGTGTATGCAAACGGTTTACGAAGATGGCCCGAAACGAGATCAACGTTTGTGGATTGGTGATCTGTATCTGGAGGCTTTGGCCAATAATTTTTCCTTTAAAAATCATGGGTTAACCAAACGTTGTCTTTATCTGTTGGCGGCATTAAGTGATCTAGAGGGCTATTTGCACGGGACTGTTTTCGAAAAACCAAAACCACATCCGCAGGAAGGACAGAAGTTGCTGGATTACGCGTTACTTTATAATGTAGCTTTAAAGGACTATTATGAGATTACGGAAGATAAAGAAACCGCAGTAGACCTATGGCCGGTTGCTAAAAAGCAACTGGAATTACTGAAATTGTTTTTAGATGAAACCGGAATGATTGATTACGATAGGGCAGCTAAAGACATCTGGATTTTTATTGATTGGAAGGATGGACTGCATAAGGCGGGCGCCATTCAAGGCTTGGCCATATATTCGTTGAAAGAAACCTATGCGCTGGCTAAACGTTTAAATAAAGAAAATGAAGTGGCGGAGCTTCCTGCTCTGATCAGGCAAATGACAGATGGCGCGAGAAAGCAATTTTTTGATAAAGAAAGCAATTTATTTGTGAGTGGTGAAGATCAACAAGTTTCTTATGCCTCTCAGATCTGGATGGTCTTAGGTGGGGTAACCACCAAAAAAGAAGGAGCCAACATCGTTAAGCAGCTTATGCAGCATGAAAATGCATTAACACCTGGTGGACCCTATTTATACCATTACTTTTTACAAGCAATGATTAATTGTGGAATGGGACTTGAAGCGAAGGAAATTATGTTAAATTATTGGGGAAAGATGGTCGAAAAAGGAGCGGATACCTTCTGGGAGGTTTATGACCCTAAGGATGAATATAAATCGCCCTATAATTTCTACCCCATGAATAGCTATTGCCATGCCTGGAGCTGCACACCGGTATATTTTATAAGAAAATATCCGGATATCTTTCAAAAATAATGATGCAGGATAGCCCATGACGCACCGCTGGACGGTAAATAGTATATTAGGCCGAGAGAAAAAAAACCAATCAATGTATGAACCGCACAGGTGTTTCTTATTTATCGTTTTTTAGCTTTCTTTTTCTTGGACAGCTACTTTTTTTTCCGCTATTATTGCGGGGACAGCAGGCCATAGACGATGAAATTTCTTTTGCTGCCGAAGCAAAGATCGAAGGGGTCCTGGGGGAAAGGTTAGCTGTTGCTTACGAGCATAACATCTTAGCTCAGGATGTAGATCGTTTAATTGCTGTTTTTAAACCTGAGAATCGTACAGAAACCCGCATGTGGCAGTCGGAATTTTGGGGCAAATGGTTTACATCTGCCGTGCTGGCATATCGTTATCATCCAACATCGGAGCTAAAAGAGGTGCTGGATGATGCCGTGCATGGTTTAATGGCTACGCAAACACCCGATGGATACATTGGAAATTATGCAAAAGAGCATTTATTGGAGCAGTGGGATATTTGGGGAAGAAAATATTGTATGTTGGGATTGCTGGACTATTATGACCTTACCGGCGAAAAAACGAGCTTGGAGGCTGCGTCGAAATTGGCAGATAATCTTATCGATGATCTTGAAGGTAAGGATGGGATTATCGTTACCAAAGGTAATTATAGGGGGATGGCGGCGTCTTCAGTACTTGAACCCATTTGCTTGCTTTATGCGCGAACGAAGCAAAAGAAGTATTTAGATTTCGCAGAAGAGATTGTAAGCCAGTGGGAAAGTCCTGAAGGCCCCCAATTGTTGAGTAAAAGTAAGATACCTGTTGCCAAAAGATTTCCGAAACCTGAAAGCTGGTATAGTTGGGAACAGGGGCAAAAAGCCTATGAAATGATGTCTTGTTACGAAGGTTTGCTGGAACTTTATCGTATAACGGGAAAAGAAGCTTATAAAATAGCCGTTGAAGATACCTGGCAAAATATCCGCGACACCGAGATTAATATAGCAGGTTCAGGTGCATCTGCCGAAATGTGGTTTGGAGGCAAGGCGTTGCAGGCTTTTCCCGTCCATCATTATCAGGAAACTTGCGTTACTGTTACTTGGATAAAGCTGAGCGCACAACTTTTAAGGTTAACAGGAGAAAGCAAATATGCAGATGCAATAGAGCAGGCATATTATAATGCTTTGTTAGGTGCTGTGCATAAGGATGGTGCGCAATGGGCTAAATATACGCCTTTGACCGGGCAAAGGTTACCCGGTAGCGAGCAGTGCGGGATGGGATTGAATTGCTGTGAAGCCAGCGGCCCGCGCGGCTTATTTCTTTTTCCCAGATTGGTGGCGACAGCACAACGGGATGGGCTACAAATTAATTATTATGCAGATGGGGAATATGTGGTGAACACACCGAAAAAACAGTTGGTTACCATTCATCAAAACACGGCTTATCCAGAAGATGGCCTGGTGAATATCGTGGTAAATCCCGAAAAAGAAGAAGAATTTGCCATCAACCTGCGTATTCCATCATGGAGTACGCAGTCGGCTTTAAAAGTCAATGGAGAAACGATTCGAGATTGGAAACCCGGTGCGTATGTATCAGTGCGAAGGAAATGGAAGAAAGGCGATCAAATTGAACTCCAGTTGGATATGAGAGGAAGGGTGGTAAAGTTGGGTGATGTACTGCAATACACGGCTATTCTTCGGGGCCCGATTGTTTTGACAAGGGATACCCGTTTGGGAACGGTTCCTGTAGGGATTTCGCTAGACCCCAAAATGATTGAAGGAAACCATATTGAGTTGGAGCCTTTTACGGATAATAAAGCAGGCTTTTGGATGTTGTATCATGCTTCTTTTATTCCTGAATCATATCGGGAAAAAGGGGCCGATCCCTTAAGTATTATTTTATGTGATTATGCTTCTGCTGGATATGGCGATGAAACGAATCCTTTTTTTCAAACCTGGATTCCGCAGGTTGTAGACCCTAGGTCATCGAACGAAAATTATTAAGCTTAGATTTAGATGAAGAATATATTAGTTGTTGTGTTTGCTTCTATGTGTTGTGTGTCATGCGTTGCGCAAGAACCTTTAAATAGTCCGATGGCATTCATGGAGGCACATACCAAAAGCAATTTAACTAGAACCTTTATAAATCCACAAAGGATTTTATTAAAAGCTGGACAAATAGCAAATAGTGAAGCGCTGTTAAATAAAGGAATTGGGCAGGCTGATCTTGCCAATCGGGATGTATGTGTTTTGAAGAATACGAGTAGTGGAGAAAAAGCCGGTATTTTAATTGATTTTGGAAGAGAGCTTCACGGGGGAGTAGAGATCGTTACCGGAATGTGGAAGGAAAATAAACCTTTGAAAGTGAGGGTTCGTTTCGGTGAATCTGCCAGTGAAGCTATGAGTGATATTGGAGAAAAGGGTGCAACAAATGATCACGCTATACGTGATTTTACTACTTTATTGCCCTGGCTGGGAAAAATTCAATTGGGCGAAAGTGGGTTCCGCTTTGTACGGATAGATCTAGAGGAAGAAGATGCCGAATTACAGTTAAAAGAGGTAAGCGCGATATTTACCTACCGCGATATTCCTTATTTAGGGTCCTTTAAGAGCAGTGACGATCGGCTGAATCAAATTTGGGAAACCGGTGCCTATACGGTGCATCTAAACATGCAGGAGTACCTTTGGGATGGTATAAAACGAGATCGATTGGTATGGGTGGGGGATATGCATCCGGAGGTGGCGACAATCAATAGCGTCTTTGGCTTTAATGAGGTGGTACCGAAGAGTTTGGACTTATCGAGAGAAATAACACCCTTACCGGATTGGATGAACGGGATAAGCACCTATTCCATGTGGTGGATTATTATTCAGCGAGATTGGTATATGCATCATGGTGACCTGAATTATCTTAAAAAGCAACAACCCTACCTCGCACAATTATTGCGACACCTTGTTGCCAAAATCGATGGAAATAAAGAATCGTTAGATGGGAATAGGTTCTTGGATTGGCCGTCCAGTGAAAATAAAGCTGGAATACATGCAGGGTTACAGGCTATGATGGTTTTATCCCTACAAACCGGTGTTGAGCTTTCTGAAATATTAGAAGATACTGCAACCGCTGCTATTTGTAAAGAGGCAGTTGCTAAATTAAAACAGTATACTCCAAACCCCAACCAGTCCAAACAGGCAGCGGCATTGATGGCATTGGCTGATTTAATGCCAGCCGCTCAAGCGAATAAGGAGGTACTTGGTGTTGACGGTGCAAAAGACTTCTCCACCTTTTATGGCTACTATATGTTGCAGGCTATGGCAAAAGCAGGCGACTATCAGGCAGCATTGAATAATATAAGGACTTATTGGGGAGCAATGCTTGATCTTGGGGCTACTACCTTTTGGGAAGACTTTAACCTGGAATGGCTGCCCAATGCTTCAAGAATAGATGAGTTGGTGCCTCCGGGAAAGAAAGATATACATGGCGATTATGGAGCCTATTGCTACGAAGGCTTTCGCCACAGTTTATGCCACGGATGGGCTTCCGGGCCTACGGCTTGGCTCACTGAACATATACTGGGAATAAAAGTGACTGCGCCAGGCTGTAAGGAGATTAAAATTACACCACATTTGGAAGATCTTGAGTTCGCGGAAGGAACCTTCCCAACGCCCGAAGGCTTGGTTTGGGTAAAACACACAAAGCAGGCCGATGGAAAAATAAAAACAGCGGTCAAGGCACCCAAAGGGATTAAAATAATTCAGTAAAAATTATGTATCTTTCAGCTTTCTAACCGATGTGCATGAAAACCGATCCGTTTTTCGATTATATTAGAATTGATGAATTTTCTGTCACGCCCAAATATCTGCAATTAACCAATGCCGTGCTGAATGCCATTAAAGAAGGTAAATTGGAGAAAGACATTATGTTGCCTTCTATTAATGAGTTGAGCTTTGTCTTAGAGGTTTCTAGAGATACAGCAGAAAAAGGCTATCGATACCTGAAAAAACTAGGTGTGATCGATTCAGTGCCAGGTAAGGGTTATTATGTTAGCCGTACGGATTTTAGGCAAAAAAAGAGCATCATGTTACTTTTTAACAAGCTCAGTGCCCATAAAAAAATCGTTTACGACGCTTTTATAAAAACTTTGGGTACAGACGCCGCAGTAGATTTTTACGTATATAACAACGATTTTAATCTATTCAAGAAATTAATACAGAACCAAAAACAGGAATACACACATTATGTAATTATCCCCCATTTTGTTGAAGAAAGAGATAAGGCTGCGGAGGTGATCAATCAGATTCCGAAGGAGAAGCTATTGTTGCTGGATAAGAAGGTGCCGGAAGTAGAAGGAAATTATGCTGCGGTATACGAAAATTTTGAAGTGGATATTTATCATGCATTGGAACAGGCAAAAGATGAATTGAGTAAATACCATACGTTGAAGCTTATTTTCCCAGATAAAAGTTATTTTCCACGGGAGATTATTAAAGGCTTCTACCATTTTTGTCAGCAATATGCTTTTGATCACTTGCTGGTAAGCGACATAGCAAAGGAACCCATCAGGGAAGGTGAAGTATATATCAATTTAATGGAGGATGATCTTGTTATTCTTTTGGATAGAATTATTTCGTTAAAGCTGGAAGTAGGCAAACAGGTTGGCGTGATCTCTTATAATGAGACGCGCGTTAAAAGGTTTATTCTTAACGGTATAACTACTATTTCTACCGACTTTGAAAATATGGGGTCAACTGCGGCCAGATTAATATTGGAAAACTCAAAACAGCATATAGAAGTGCCTTTTTATTTATTCAAAAGAGCATCTATTTAACTACTTTACTGCCCCTATTGCTTCGCCGACTTCAATTGGTAGGTCGGATTCCAGTATATCGGCGCCATCTTTGATAATCGCACGATAAGCTTCCGCTCTTTCTCCTTTTGTCTCAAGTTTGTCGTAAGTAGATGCCGAGGAAATCATGCAGCGAATGCCTTTTCCATGCAATAGTTTATACATGTCCTGATTCTCAGGCTTGATGTCCGGGCCAATGTATGCGATCATTTGTTTGGATGGGATGCCGGCATTTTCATACATTTTTAGCTCTTCCGGCGTTTTTACAAAGGCAGAGAACATTTGCTTTTTATTTTTGTGGTAATAAAATTTAGCCTGTTCGGCGTTATGGACAGTAACCATTACGAAGGTTTCCGCTTGATGCTCTTTTATGATGGCCGCAGTCATTTCCATTGGAACGTCTTTTTTATCGAGGTTCAAAATGGTTTTTCCCCGCGCCCATTCGATGGCGTCTGCGAGCGTTGGGATACGGAAGGGGGTAATATTACCCGCTACATCTTTTAAGTTAAATTGCTGGAGTTCCTGGTAAGTATAATCACTTACTTTGCCTTTTCCGGTAGTTGTTCGTTCCAAGGTGGCATCGTGCATCAGTACAATAATACTGTCTTTCGTTAATCGTGGATCTATTTCATAAAATGCCGGAATATATTTCAATGTGTTTTCAAATGCCTCTAGGGAGTTCTCGGGAAAGCCCATCTCCATACCGCCCCGATGGCCACTGATAATAGGTTTATTCCGACCGTGATAGGCAAAAAATTGATAGAGATCTGCTGCTTTTTTCAGTGGGACAATATAAAGTTTCTGTTGTGCGATACTGTAACTACAAAAGCTTATGAAAAGCAAAAATGTCAGAAAAAATGATCGTTGCATAATAATTTTTTTAACGTATGTTTAATTGCTGTAGAGTTAAAACTCCATGATTATCTAAATTAAATACGGTGATGGCTGCATTTTCTTGGACAATTCTACGGTAATTTCGCAAAGGCATTCCTAATTTATAGGCGAGATAAAGCCGATTAACCGTATTATGTGCCGCGACTAAAATATTGCCATTGGGGTACTGTATTAGCAGTTCCATGAAGAAATCGTCTACGCGACCAGCAATTTCTGATCCTGTATTTCCGGTGCCTCCTGCGCGGTTAATTTCGGGAGCTTGTTCCCATTGCTGCCACAGGGCAGGGTCGTCTTTTACAAACGTTTCCCTGGTTTTCCCTTCCCAACTTCCAAAATCTAACTCCATGAGCCGATCGTCTTTCTTTACGGCGATGTTATGGTTACAGGCATGCATAGCGGTGACGTAAGCTCTTTTTAAAGGCGAAGAGAAAGCTGCGTCAAATGAAATGGAAGAAAGTGACTGTGCGGCTAAACGCGCCTGCTGTAAGCCCTTTTCTGTAAGCCCTATATCTGTAGTGCCACAATAACGGTTGCCCTCAGCATTATAAGACGTTTCACCGTGTCGGAGTAAATAGACAGTTAACATGCTGTAAGGTATTTTTTTTGTATTAACAAATGGATAAATTTATGATAATTTTCGTCATAGCGTGCTGCTAAACTTCGCTCAGGATATACCTCCAATGATCGGTGTGTCATGTGTTCCACAGCCTCAGTGACCGTGTTAAATATGGTCTTTGAGGCAGCACATATGGCGGCACCAAGCACACCGGACGCTTCCTTACACCGGTAGACAGGCTTGTTGAGCACATTACTTCTAATACGTAACCACGTATCGCTATTACTTCCCCCTCCAGCGGTAAAAACAGCTATCACCTTTTCGGAGGATAGTTTTTCAATGAGCTCGTAAGCATAACGTTCTAGATACGCCACGCCTTCCATATTGGAAGTGTATTGTTCGATTTTGGATAAGTTTTTTACCGAAAAGCCACGTGCCTGAGGTGAAATGAATGGGAAACGTTCTCCGACTTGTTTTAGTGGCCACGATAAGTAGGATGTAGGGGTCAGTTTGGCGGCTTGTTCGTTTAAAGATGCCAGATCCACTTGCTCATAATCTGTGCTGATCCAATCGGCTCCCGTATTGCTGGCACCTCCCGGCATCCAGAAACCTTCGGGGTGACGATGATTATAAATCCTCCCTTCAGGATCTCGCAGAGCTTCTTTTGTAACCCCCTTGATTACCATAGTGGTACCGATAGTGGTATTCCAATCTCCAGGAGATATCGCGCCCGAGGCCATCTGAGAAGCACATCCATCGGTTATGCCTACAACAATAGCTACACTAGCTAAATTCAACTTATGAGCCAGTTTAGGTTGTAACGCTCCTATGACTGTTCCGGAAGCAACTACGCGCTGGAGCCAGGTAGACTGGCTAACCAAATGTTTTTTTAGATATCCGGGCCATTGTAGGTTTGTAATGTCAAAACCGGTTTTTAAAGCATTGGTATAATCGGTAACATCGTAAATTCCGCTTAGCCTTCCCGTAATAAAATCGGCTGCATGTATCCATTGATTGATGGTTCCGACTTTTTCAGGAAAGTGTTTCGTAAACCAACGGATTTTAGGTAAACCGCAAGAAGTGTTGAAAGCATTAAACCCTTCTTCGCAGTACTTCTGGGCTATGACGCGGCAATATTCACCCTCTTCGGCCGATCGTTTGTCGCTATACATGAGTGCATCGTGTAAAGGGTTTCCTTCGATATCTATGGGAATCACCGTCCCGGAGGTTGACGTGGCGGCAATTGCCTTGATAGCTTGAAGGTCTATCGATGAGGAAGCTTGGTGTAGCAGTTCTTTAAGGGCAGTTATGGTGTGTTCCCACCACATTAAGGGCGATTGCTCCTCCCTCGATCGTTCGGTAAGCTCAAATGATTTACTGGTGCTGGCTATAATGTCTCCTGTAGCATCAACGACAGCTGTACGCACACCTTGTGTGCCGATATCGATGCCGATCACATATGCATTCATGTGTTTATTTTTTTAAAGGTATTTCGTACCTGTTGCCATTCTTGATAAAGTGCTAAGTATTGTTCTCGATCTTGCGGAACAATTTTTTCTGAGGTATTAGGTGAAGCGATAGGTCTATTCAAAGCCTGATTGCACAGGAACGCCCCACCGACTACCGACGATTGCCAATAGGTATCTCTAATGATAATGTCCTTGTTGAGCAGGTGTGCAAGAAATCGCCTTAATGTACGGCTTTGTACGCCTCCTCCGCAAGCCAATATATAATTTTTTGTATGGGGTCTTACGCTGCACAATGTTTTGTAGTTTTCATATATGCTGCAGGCAATGTCCCAAAGAATAGCCCAAACAAAGTCTCCTCTTGTCAATTGATGAGATACCGGTGCATGGAAGATAAAGCCACCTTTGGTGAGGGGCGATTTTTCGTCAGCTAAAAGCGATCCAAGAGAAGCCATACATTGATGGTAACTAATGGCAGTCAATTCATTTTCAATGACGGCGTAATCTTCATTTGGATAGAAAATCTCTTTTAGTCGTTGATAATTTAAGCCGGTTACACCAGCGTTGGCTTCCAGTATAAAAGTATCCGAATCAATGTGTCTGTTGGTCCAGGTGCGCTCTTTTTCGTCAACCGTATAGGTGTTTATTAGCTTGACGATAGGGGTTGTTGTGCCTGACACGATGACTACGTCGTCTAAAGTGGGAGCAACACTTTTAATGGCGACTTGGGTGTCGGATCCACCGGTAACGACCAAGGTGTCTGGAGCCATATGGAGGATTTCACCAATAGCAGATCTTACTCGTCCTTTAATGCTTCCTGATGACACCAAGGGAGGCAGTAAATTGAAAGGAAGATTGAAAACCTTGCAAAGGTCTTCAGACCAATGACCCTTTTTTATGTCGTAGAGTAAGGTTTCCGATGCTTGGGAATGTTCGTAGGCAAGCGTATCACAAAACATGAACTCTACCCAGTCGCTGATACTGGTGAAAGAAGCTGCCTTTTGCCAAATTGCCTTTTTTCGCTCACGCAGACCAACGAGTTTTAGGGCAGAAAATAAGGCCGTAGGGTACCTCCCGGTAGTGGCATACACAGCCGATTTATCCTTTATCAAATGTTCCCATTCTCTGCCACGGTTATCGTGATTAGACATACCGATGAGCGCCTTGCCCTGCTCGTCTAGCACGACCACGCCCTCCCGCTGGCTGGTAGCCGTAATCGCTGTAATATTTAAATTGTCAGCATCTTGCAAAACTTGTTGGGTCATCTCGATGATCTGTTGCCAAAGACGATCAGGACTAAAAAAAATGGCATCTGGATAATCGGTGTCTTTTTCATAATGTACATTCTCTCTTTTTAAGCAAAGAATGTTTCCGGTAGGTAATACGGAGGCTACACGAACATTTCCTGTTCCTATATCGATCACTAAATAAGCGTTTTGCCGTTGATTGCTCCTTTTATCCATCATGGGTTTGATCCAATAATTCTTTGTTCACTAGTTGCTTAATTTCTTTCTGTCCTTCTTTAAAAAAAGATTTTAATGCTCGGTTCATAATATCGGCATGGTGGTTCTCCACTTCGTGAGTAGCACCTGCAATATGTGGCGTGGCAAGCACATGATCATGGTGTATAAGTTGATAGTCTATTTCGTCAGGTGGTTCATGATCAAATACATCCAAAATTGCACCCCTAATCTTTCCCTGTTCAATAGCGGATAGTAGATCTTCTCTATTTACTACAACCGCCCGGGAGGTATTCACAAAAATAGCGTCTTCTTTCATTAAAGAGAGCAGGCTTTTAGCGATCATGCCTTTGGTCTGCTCTGTGACAGGGAGATGAATAGCGACAACATCGCAAGTACTAAAAACTGCTTCTAAAGAGACTTTTGAAAAATGAGGGTTTTCGGAAGTATAGTAAGGGTCATAATAGCATATCTCCGTAGGAAAATGCTGCAAAATATTGGCCGTGGTTTGCCCTACCGCACCAAAGCCAACCATGCCTATTTTTTTGCCTGCTATTTCATTTCCTTTGAACTGTAAATAAGAAGTATGTGCTCCGACCTCCCATTTTTCGTCTTCAAGCCATTTGATGCTAGCTAATGTATTACGCATGAAAGTGATTAGATTGGCGATGAACATTTCGGCTACTGCTTGCGCATTTCTTGCAGGTGTATTAAATACCGGAATTTTTAAGGCTGTGGCTGTGTTTATCGCAATATTGGAAGGTGTACCCCGGCAAACACCAATAAATTTTAGTGCGGGGTATGACTGGATAACACGTTCAGTTACCTGGTCATGCTCAGTGATGAGGGCATCTGGCCGTACTTCCTGTAGCAACTTGATTAATTCCTCTTCGCTATAAGCACTTCCCTTTTTTTTCCATAAGTGATAGGTAACTTTCCCAAAAAGCGATGCTAATTCTTTCTGTGCCTTTTCATAATAAGGGGCTGTAATCAAGATATTCATATATTATTTTTGTAATGTTAATTAAATTATGTTTTCTCGTTGTACGACGTCTATCGGGATTTTTTTTGCGATAGGGAGTGTAATGAACGTGGTTAATACTGCGCTTAAAAAATACAGACCTGCCAATATCCAGATGACACCTTCACTGCCAATGCTTCCAATTAACAGACCAACAATAGCCGGTCCTACAAACACGGGAAGGCCGGCGCCTAAGTTAAGAATAGCCATCGCAGCTCCTTTGTCTTTAGTTACCAGTGAAGGCACCAATGCCGAAAGCGGTACGTAGCCTGCCAGTAGCGCGCCCCATAAGACACCTGCCATCATAATAATCCAGTAATTGCCACCAAACCAAGCGGGTGCATAGAACAATAATAAGGTGGTTATTCCACATCCAATACCTCCAAACCAGATGATGGTGTTTCGCCATCCTAAACGATCTCCTATAAAACCAAAAATTAGATTGAACACAATGTTCGCGGTGAAAATGGTTCCCCAAATCTGTAACCATTCTTTTGTGGAGATGTTGAATTGCGCCATATAGATCGGAAGGAAAACCGGAAAGGCAAATTGAGCCGTAGTATTGATGACGCGCACAATGCCACCCAGTAATACTTTAGGTTCTTCTTTGATAATGGTGAACCCCTTCATAAGTTCTTGTGTTTTGGTGTTACTGTTATCTGACGACTTTAATATAAAATGATCTTTGTTGATTACCAAAGCAAACAGTGCTCCAAGTGCTACCCAAAAAATAGAGCTCCATAAAGTGTTCTGATATCCCAAACGCTCAATTGCCCAGCTAGAATAATAAGCCCCTAAAACATTTAACCCCCCGGTAAAAACAAACCAAAACCAGCCAACGGCTCTACCCAACATTTGCTGTGGTGTGCGGTAGGTTATCCACACGAGAAACGAATAAGCAAATAAGGGGTAACCAAAACCTCTAACGGCATAGGTGGCTAACATTACGGGGTAGTTTAGACTCCCCATACCATAGCCAACAAAGCCAACTGTGCCTATAATATAAAGAAGTAAACCCACAACCATTGCTTTACGTGGACCATAACTCTCTGCAAGTACCCCCGAAAACCATGAAGAAACGGCAATAGTAATACCATAGACGGTAAACAGAGAAGCTGATTGCTCGATACTCATGTTGTGCACTAAGAGGTAGGGGCTGAGCCAACCTTGCTCAACGCCATCTCCCATCATAAAGATTAAAACGCCCAAGTAGCCCCAAGATAATGATCTGGGAAGTCCAACACGGTTAAATATGGAGGTGGGGTTTATCATATCATCTATGTTTAAATTGGCGCTATGGTTTTTCAAATAAACAAAAAGAAATATTTATTAACAAATATAAAGTTAAATAAATAAAATTTAACATATGCCTCTGCGGCGCTTTAAGAAATATTGAGTAGTATTGTGGAATAATCGATTATTATGAGAAACATTACTAAAAGGCATGAAACCATTATAAAGGTGATCAAAGCAAATGGTAGTGCAACAATTCCAGAGTTGATAGAAATGACGAAGGTCTCTGGAGTAACCATACGAAAAGATTTAAAATTTCTGGAGGACAAAAATCTATTATTTTGTACCCGGGGAGGTGCCTCGCTAACCAATCCTTATGCGAATGATAGGCCAATAGTGGAAAAAGCATTGATTAATCCAGATAAAAAGCAAAAAATAGCCAGGGCTTCCCTTGCCTTGATCAAGGAGAATGATTCGATTATGATCGGTTCGGGCACAACAGTGTTTGAATTGGCTAAAGTTTTACAGCCTGAACATCCGTTAACGGTTATAACTCCAGCTATAAAGGTTGCTTTTGAACTCAGCGGTAAAGCTAATATGGATGTGCTTCAGTTGGGAGGTTTGGTTAGGCCAAGCTCGTCGTCTGTTGCTGGTGTGCATGCAGAACATATTTTGGAAAATATATCGTGTGGCGTGTTATTTATAGGGGTAGACGGAATAGATATTGATTTTGGGTTGTCTATCAGTAACCTGGCGGAGGCGGGGTTGAATCAAAAAATGATCAGGTCAGCACAAAGTGTTGCCGTTTTGGCAGATAGTACGAAGTTTGGTAAGCGAGGAATTGGACGGATCTGTGAGTTAAATGAGATACAGTATATTGTGACTGATGATGCAGCTCCACCAGCGATGATTAAGCAGATTGAAAAAAAAGGGGTTAAGGTGATTACGGCATCTTGAGCTTAAAATCGTATAAATGCTTCAATCTGTTGATCAGTGAACTTTAGGGTATCTTCTTTATGGAAGGTGATGTCATCATTAATTTCTTGTTTGATATAGGGTATATGGATACGTATAGGGAGAATGTGCAGTTGTAAGTAATGGCATATGCCTGTAAAATGTTCTACGCCACGGATATTTCCATATTTACCACTGCTAATACCTACTAATGCTGCCTTTTTTCCGACAAAGCTATCCGGGAACAGACAGCCGTCGATCAAGATTTTAAGAACACCGGGAAAGCTTCCATTGTATTCAGGTATGATGAATATAAATTTGGTGGTGGCGGTTATGCGGTTCTGTATCGGTTGAAATGCTTCACTGCGTGCTCCATAGAGGTCGCTTACAATAAAATTGTCTGGCAAATCTTCCAGCGAGAGGATTTCTGAACCCAAACCTTTCTTATCCAATTGTTGTTGGTAATAGTTGGCAACCTTTAACGAATAACTGTTTTTACGGTTTGTACCGGCAATAATTGTGATCATTGTGGATAATGTGTATAAAATCTGAACCTCTTCGGGTTTTTAAGCCGTGTAAATTTTGTATCTTAGCAACCTTGAGATATAATGTTTAAAAACTGCGAAGTTAACAAATAAAGCATGTTTTTAATTCATAAATATGTAATGATAGGTGTTTTTTGGTAGAAAATTTTGCTTTTACAAAAAAAATAAATGCCTGATACAATATCGCCTTGACATTACTAGTTTAATGGATATATCATAAGCTACTTGTGGTTTAAATGATTTGAACCGTTAAACTGCTGATATATGACTTACGACTTACAAATAACAAATGGGTAAAATCATAGCACTGGCCAATCAAAAAGGCGGCGTAGGTAAAACTACCTCTTCCATAAATTTAGCAGCAAGCTTAGCTGTGTTAGAGTATCGGACACTTTTAGTAGACGCAGATCCTCAAGCTAATTCCACCTCTGGTATTGGTTTTGATCCTCGAACAATCAAAGCGAGTGTATATGAGTGTATTATAAATGATCTTGATCCTAGAGAGGCTATACAGAAAACAGATACGCCTAATCTAGATCTATTGCCAGCGCATATTGACCTTGTGGGGGCAGAAATAGAAATGATTAACCTGAATGAGCGAGAATATAAAATGCGTTCGGTGCTTAATCAGGTCATTGACGATTATGATTTTGTTATCATCGATTGCTCACCGTCTTTAGGTCTGATTACGATTAATGCACTTACCGCTGCACATTCGGTGATTATACCTGTTCAATGTGAATATTTTGCGCTTGAAGGGTTAGGTAAATTATTGAATACCATAAAGATTGTTCAAAACAGATTAAATACTAACTTGGAAATAGAGGGTATTCTCTTAACCATGTATGATGTGCGTTTACGTTTATCTAATCAAGTGGTGGAGGAGGTGCGGTCGCATTTTAATGATTTGGTGTTCAATACGATTATTCAGCGGAACACACGTTTAAGTGAAGCGCCAAGTTTTGGTATTTCTGTGATTATGCACGATGCTAATTCGAAAGGGGCGATCAACTACTTAAATTTGGCAAGAGAGATTTTAGTTAAAAACGGTTTACAGAAAGAGCAACAAGAGGCAAGTATATAAAGAATATGGCGCAGCAGCGGAAAATTGGATTAGGTAAAGGACTAAGTGCACTATTGAACGATACCGGAGAAGTGCAAAAAACATCTGGTCTAAAATCGGAAAAAGAGGTGGTCGGAGGGGAAATTCTTCCGGATTCGGTTAATCAGGTTAAGCTAGCAAATATTGAAGTTAACCCTTTTCAACCTCGGACTGACTTTGATGAGGCGGCATTGAATGAGTTGGCGGGATCTATCAAGCTGCAAGGACTTATACAGCCCATCACTTTACGTAAGACTGGTGCGGGGAAATATCAGCTGATATCTGGTGAAAGGCGTTTAAGGGCTTCTAAAATAGCGGGTTTATCTGAGATACCAGCTTATATCCGTACGGCAAATGACCAACAAATGTTGGAAATGGCCCTGATAGAAAACATCCAACGTGAAAATCTCAATGCGATAGAAGTGGCTTTGAGCTTTCAGCGGATGATTGACGAATGCAACCTTAAACAGGAAGAATTAGGTGATAGGGTAAGTAAAAATCGTTCTACGGTAACAAACTATCTGCGTTTGCTAAAACTGCCTCCTGTTATTCAGGCTTCTATTCGCGATGGTAAGTTAAGCATGGGGCATGCCCGAGCGCTGATCAATGTTGCAGATGTTGATAAGCAGTTGTATATTTTCCAGGAAATTATAAATAAGGGGCTTTCTGTTCGGAAGGTAGAGGAACTGGTACGGCTAGTTGCGGATGCTGGCCATAAAAGTAAGTCAAAGACGAATACTAAAGGGAAACCTATGTCGTTTGAGTTTCAGAAGATTCAAGATGACTTAGCGTCTAAATTTGCAACAAAAGTAAAATTAAATATGAAAGGGAAGGAAGGGAAAGGATCTATTGAAATCCCTTTTATGTCTGAAGATGATTTAAGCCGTATCTTGGAGTTATTAGATTGGTAATGGCTGCGTTAAGGTTTTTACTCTCATTCTTTCTCTTGCTCGCACTATCGCTATCGGGATATGCGCAGGTTCCGGACAGTATACGCACGCCAAGAGATATCAGCACAGACCGTTTTAATATGACTGATACGACCAATCTTCCTGAAAAAGAAAATAGGGGGGGGCGCGAGGAAGAAAAGCAACCGGAGATCTATAAAGATTCTGCTCGTTTGGCCGTAGAAGGAGTTACCCGTATAGCTGCTACACGATCGGCTATACTGCCTGGGTGGGGACAGCTTTTTAATGGGGGTTGGGGGTATGTAAAGGCGCCAATCGTATGGGCTGGTTTTGGAGGACTGGGTTATTCATTTGTTTTCGCTCAGAAGAATTATCGGGAGACTTTAGATGAGGTACAGCAACGCGTGCAAAACCAGGATATACCAGAAAACCCAAAATATGAAGGGGCAGATACCCAATGGTTGATTGGAGCGAAAGACTTTTATCGAAGAAATCGTGATCTGACGGTGCTGTTAACATTAGGTTGGTATGCGCTCAACGTAATTGACGCTTATATCGATGCGAAATTTGTGCGTTATGATATGAGCGACGACTTAACGTTTAAAATTACTCCTACACTGATGCAGGCTCCCAATGCTTATGCTTTCTCGTCGATGCCTGTGGTAGGCTTAAAAGCTACTTTTGTTTTTAAGTAGTGTTTTACGCGATCGTTCGTGTTAACTAAAATCGTATATTGCAAACCTAAATAAATATATCAACTGAAACAATGAATATAGCCTTAATAGGATATGGCAAAATGGGCCGTATTATAGAGAAAATAGCCCAAGAAAGAGGTCATCACATTGCTTTGATAATTGACGAAAACAACCGTGGGCAAATTAGTGCTGATAATTTGGCGGATATAGATGTGGCAATTGATTTTAGTACACCTCAATCAGCCATCAATAACATATTATTGTGTTTCGACGCGAACACGCCGGTCGTTGTAGGAACAACGGGTTGGTATAACCAATTGCAGGAAATTAAGCAAAAGTGTGAAGATGGTAACAACTCTTTGTTATATGGGTCTAACTTTAGTATAGGTGTAAATGTTTTTTTTCATATTAATAAGCTTTTAGCCAAGGCCATGAATCCGTATAAACAATATGACGTTCAGGTGGAAGAAATCCATCATACACACAAGTTGGATGCCCCCAGTGGGACGGCTATTACCATAGCCGAAGGTATTATAGCAAACACCGATCATAAACAGGAATGGGTAAACGATCTGGTAGGTGAAGATGACGGGGTGATTGCAAAGAAGGAGCAATTGTTGATTGAGTCGCATAGAATTGACGAGGTGCCCGGTACCCACACCGTGTTGTATAGTTCGGAAGTGGATCAGTTGGAGTTTAAGCACACCGCGCATAGCAGAGCGGGTTTTGCTCTGGGAGCGGTAATAGCAGCTGAATGGTTACAGGAAAGAAAAGGCTTTTACTCCGTAACAGATATGTTTAATTTTCATTAGAATAATTTTTTCTAAATGGCGATGAAGCTTGCGTGAGTTGTTCTTTATCCATAGTTTTTTGTGAGCGGCAACTTATGCAGTATTCATGTATAAATGAAAGAGCCTTCAAAGGCAGATGAGATATCGATAAATTATTTTTATATACTGTTTTTCTATTGCATATAAAGGCAATTTATCTAAGTTTTAATAGCAATACCACAAATTAATTTTTATTTAACAGCATGTTGATAGCTTTTTTAATAATCTTTTTCCTAGGAACTCAAATTGGTTTATGGTTACTTTTTGTAAAGGCTGGGCAAGAGGGATGGAAATCTCTTGTTCCCTTTTATCGTGAATACATCATCACCCAACTTACAGGTAGGCCCGGGTGGTGGGTAGCACTATTATTGGTTCCTATTATTAATCTGTTTGTTGGAATAGGGCTTTATATAGATTTTGCCAGATGTTTTGGGAAGAGATCTTTTTTGGATCAGGTAGGTACCATCCTTGTACCTTTTGTGGTATTTCCTTGGTGGGGTACGGATAAAAAGGTAAGTTATTGGGGAGCTTCGGCTACCGAGGAGTTTAAGAAGAAATACCCTTACAAAAAATCAGCAACACGCGAATGGGCTGATGCCATTGTTTTTGCGGTGGTAGCCGCCACCTTGATCAGAACCTTTTTGATCGAGGCCTATATGATACCTTCCGGCTCCATGGAGCGTAGCTTGCTTACGGGTGATTTTTTGTTTGTAAGTAAAATCAATTATGGGCCCAGATTGCCCATGACACCAGTAGCTTTTCCTTTTGCGCACCATACGATGCCTATAACAGGGACCAAAGCTTATTGGGAAGGATTAGAGATGAAGTATCGTCGACTTCCCGGCTTACAGCAAATTAAGCGCAACGATGTGGTCGTGTTTAATTATCCAATGGATGCCGATGCTCCCTTTAACAGGCCGGTAGATAAGCGCGAAAACTATATTAAACGTGCCATAGGCATTCCGGGAGATACTGTAGCAATAGTTGATGCGCAAGTATTCGTCAATGGTAAGGAGGGCGAAACACCAGTGGAAGGGCAGTTGATGTATCAAGTGATCACTGATGGAACTGATATTAACCTTGACAGAATCAACGATATGCGGATCGAAGGTGGACAGACCAATGTGCCCGGACAATATATCTTCTATCTAACACCTGCTTTGGCCAACACCATGAGTGGGTGGGCAAATGTAAAAGAAGTGAAGCCCTTTATCTATCCGCAGGGTACAGAAGAGCCTACCAAAGATATTTTTCCTCAACATAGCGACCTGAAATGGAACAGAGATAATTATGGTCCGGTCATCGTGCCGAAAATTGGTTGGACAGTGCAATTAAATGAGGAAACAGCTCCTTTGTACGAACGTGCTATCACGATTTATGAAGGCCATACCTTTGAGAAGAAAGATGATGGTTATTATATTGATGGAAATAAAGCGGATAGCTATACCTTTGCAATGAATTACTACTGGATGATGGGAGACAATCGCCATAACTCTCTTGACTCACGATTTTGGGGTTTTGTGCCGGAAGATCATATCGTAGGGAAAGCGTTGTTTGTATGGTTAAGTTTAGACGATAAAGGTTCGTTTATCGATAAGATACGCTGGAACAGGATATTTATGTCTATCCACTAATGTGGTAATTATCCAGTTATAAATTAGGCAACAGATTCATTTGTGATTCCTAATTTATAACTGGATAATTTTCTTCTCATTACCGCTAATTTTTTATTTGCGCAATTAGCCTTGCCATCCTCCACCTAACGCTCTATACAGTTCTACTCTGGCAATCAGCAATTGCTGCCTTAAACTCACCAATTCAAGCTCACTATCAATAGTGTTCTGTTGTGCGGTGATTACCTCTAAATAAGTGGCCAGACCAGATTTAAATAGCAAACCTGCTTGTCTGATACCGAGTTGAGCAACTTCTACGCGCCTTTCTGCAATATCATATTCTTCCTGAAGTTTTTTAATTGTGATCAGTGTATTGGTTACTTCGTTGATAGCATCTAACACGGTCTGTTGAAAGTCGAGCTCGGCTTTATCCCTTTCAAGTTTCGCGACCTCAAAATCTGTTTTCAGTTGTCGTCTTTGGAAGATGGGCTGAGTAAGGCTTCCGATGATACCTCCAAATAATGAACCCGGGATATTAACCCAGTTGCGGGGCAGCATACTGTTCACCCCTCCTGTGGCATCTAAAGTCAGTGTAGGGTATCGATATGCCTGTGCTACACCTACTTCAGCATTAGCGGCCCGTAATGCCAGCTCCGACGCCCGTACATCCGGACGGTGGCTGACCATATAAAGGGGAACACCTGCGGTTACCGAGTCTTCTATCAAAAAATCGGTAAGTGCGGCGTCCCTTTTGATACTATCGGGAAGCTGGCCTGCCAGTGCTCGCAGTCCGTTTTCCTGGATAACCACTTGGCGTTCTAACTGTGGAATCAGCGATTGAGCTGCCAGACGTTGAGACTCTGTTTGCTGTATCGCTAAGGATGTTACCTGACCTGCATCACGTTGTAGCCTTACGATGCGTAACGTACTGTCTGTTAATTGAAGGTTTCTGCGGGCTACTTCCAATTGTGCATCTAGCATTAATAAATTGTAGTATCCTTCAGCCACATTCGCTACTAACTGAGTTTGCAAAAGTTTGCGTGCTTCGTAGGTCTGCAAGTATTGGGCGAGCGCACTTTCATTTTGCCTTCTGATCTTGCCCCAGATATCTGCTTCCCAACTGAGCGTGATGCCCGAAATATTTTGAGGGGTATACATAAACATATTTTCGGGAGGAGTACGACCTTTTTCTTCATACCATTTGGCTGTGGCTCCAGTATAAAAGTCCCTCGAACGGAACTGTCGGTTCATGCTGGCGACGGTTCCTTGAATCTCGGGTAAAAACTGCGCCCGGGCATACATGACCTGTTGATCGGCTATTTGTATATTTTTTAATGCCTTACGCATATCGTAATTATAGACGATAGCGGAATCGATAATGGTTTGGAGTGTAGAATCTACAAAGAAATCCTTCCAGTAGATATTACCTATCCCTACTGAATCAGCTGCATCAATTTCATCCCGATATTTGTCGGGAAGCTCCAAATGTGGCCGTTGATAGTCTTTCCCCACCTTGCAGGCATTAAGCGTTAGTATGAGTGCGAAGACGCCTAGTATGATATATGTGCTTTTGTTCATTTCTTTCTTCCGTTGTTTAATCATCATCTTCCTCTTGAGTCACTTTTGATTTTACCTTTTCATCCAGGTGTTGGAATATCATATATAATACGGGTATGATAAATATACCAATCGATACACCGAATAACATTCCCCCTGCTGCACCTATACTAATGGAATGGTTACCTTGAGCAGACGGTCCGACCGTCCACATCAGCGGAATCAATCCAGCGACGAATGCGAGGGAGGTCATCAAAATAGGTCTTAGTCTGAGGCGGGACCCTTCAATAGCAGCATCATAAATGGATAGGCCGCCCTTTCGTTGTTGCACGGCAAACTCAACAATAAGAATGGCATTTTTGGCCAATAAACCGATCAGCATAATGAGACCGACCTGTACATATATATTATTTTGCAAACCAACGAGATTCACAGCAGCGTAGACGCCAACTAAACCAACAGGTACGGATAATAAAATAGCGAAGGGTAGAATATAACTTTCGTATTGAGCGGCAAGAAGGAAGTACACAAATAAAATGCTGAGCGCAAAAATTAATATTGTTTGTCCGCTTGATTCCTTTTCCTCTAAGCTCATCCCTGTCCATTCGTAACCATAATTAGATGTTAACGTTTTATCTGCCAATTCTTCCACGGCACGCATGGCGTCTCCAGTGCTATAGCCTGGCGCCGGGGTGGCGTTGACTATGATAGCGTTAAAAAGATTATATCGGTTTACTGTTTCGGGGCCAAATACCTTTCTTAGTTTGACTATAGTGTTAGCTGGCACCATTTCATTTTTGTTGTTTCTAACAAAGATCGATTTAAAAGATTCTGGATCGTTTGTATATTGAAAATCCGCTTGCATATACACGCGATATTGTCTACCAAAACGACTAAAGTCGCCTGCCTGCACACGGCCGTAGTAGCCTCTAATGGTCGTCATGAGGTCTTGTGCAGTAACTCCTAATGCACGGGCTTTTACAAAATCGATTTCCAATAAATATTGAGGGAAATTTGCTTTAAACGGTGTAAATGCATTTTGAATTTCTGGTCTTTTGGACAATTCCTCAAGAAATCCCTCGGCAACTTCGCTGAAAGATGCAAAAGTGCCTCCGAGTCGATCCTGAAGTACGAATTCCAATCCACTGAAATCACCAAAACCCTGTACGGTCGGTCTTGGAAATACACTAAACGATGCGTCAGTAATTTGTGATAAATCTTTACGTAATGTGTCCATAAAATTGTTAATATCCTTGATACCTTCACGTTCTCCATGATCCTTTAGGTTGATGTATCCCACAGCAAATGCTGGACTTGGGGTGGCATCTATCGCATTGTATCCTGAAATAGTAGTCATACCTGAAAGCTCTTCCCGTTTGCGAATGATACTGTCTGCCTGCTTTAATACTTCAGTGGTACGGGCCAAAGAAGCACCTGGGGGCATAGCCATGGAAAAGGTGATAAAACTATCATCTTCCGTAGGGATGAAACTGGAAGGTGTACGGTTCATCATGAATACCCCAATGAAAGATAACGTTGCAAGTCCCAATATGCTCAACCACTTTTTCTTTAGCAGAAAATTTAGTGAGCGCACGTATTTATTGGTTAATGATTCAAATGCAACATTAAAAGCGTCAAAAAACTTTCTAGAGTATTTGGCGATTTTATTTCCTTTGAGTTCTTTTTCTTTTTCGTCATGATGGGTATTCTTCAATAAAAGCGCACAAAGTGCAGGGCTCAGCGTAAGTGCATTTAATGCCGAAATTAGAATCGCTGTAGCTAACGTGTAGGCAAACTGCTTATAGAATAAGCCTGAAGGGCCTTCCATAAAACCGACAGGAAGAAATACGGCGGCCATTACCATGGTGATTGATAGGATAGCTCCGGTGATTTCACTCATTGCCGATAGGGTGGCCTTTCGCGGGGAAAGGCCTGTTCTTTCCATTTTTTGGTGGACCGCCTCGACTACCACAATAGCATCATCTACCACAATACCTATGGCAAGGACTAACGCAAACATGGTCAATACATTGATCGAGAACCCAAATAGGAGTAAGAAAAAGAACGTTCCTACTAATGATACCGGTATGGCAATTGCCGGGATCAACGTTGATCTAAAATCCTGTAAAAAGATGAATACGATGATAAATACCAAGAAAAAGGCTTCAAATAGAGTGTGTTTTACCTGATTGATAGATTCATCAATCTGGTCGCGTACGCTGTAGGTTATGTCATATTTTATTCCATCTGGAAAGGAGTTTTGTAATCTATTCATTACCTGGCGGACAGCCCCATCTATTTCCACCGCATTGGAACCACTGGTTTGTACGACATTCAATGTTAATCCCGGGTAGCCATCTACTTTATTGTCGGCCCCAACATTTGAGGCGCCAAGTTCTACCCTTGCAACATCCTTTAAATAGAGCACAGATCCATCTTGATTAGTACGTATAACGAGGTTCTCATAGTCTTCCGGATTACTGAAACGACCTCGGTGTTTTAGCAATGTCTCAAAAACCTCATCGGAAGCTTCCCCAAATTTACCGGGAGCAATCTCGAAATTTTGACTTCGAATGGCATTTTGAATATCTTGAGGGATAAGCCCATAATTTGCGAGTTTTTCTGGATTGAGCCAAGTACGCATCGAATAATCTCTTGCCCCGATACGATTGATGGCGGCTACACCCGGAACACGCAACAGTTCTCTGTTGATGTTGATTTGTGCATAAGCCTGTATAAAGGTTTCGTCGTACACGGTATCCTGGTGATCGCTATAAATATTCATGGTCATGATGATTCCATTTTGTCTGGGCATCACACTAATGCCCGCTTCGTTGACTTCTGCTGGAATTTGACTGACGGCTCGGGATACACGGGTTTGCACATTTACGGCAGCCTGATCAGGGTTCGTGCCTGCTTCAAAAAAAATGTTGATGTTTCCGGATCCGGTATTACTCGCTGTCGACCGTATGTAAGTCATTTTGTCTACACCGTTAATAGCTTCTTCAATGGGAAGCAATACACTTTGTGCTACTGTTTCGGCGTTTGCTCCCGGATAAGTACAAGTTACACTCACACTGGGCGGTGCAATGTCAGGGAAGCGCGTGACAGGTAATTGCATCATTCCCACAATACCTAATAAAACCAGCAAGATGGAAATTACAGTGGCTAATACGGGTCTACTGATGATTGTTTTTAGCATATCTTTGCTCTTTTAGACCTCAAGGTCTTTCAAATGAATTTCTTTTTTTCTAATTGTGTTATTTTAATATAAAGTGGATAAATACTTTATCGTGTTAATCTTTTTTGGGGTTCTGTACCTGTGGATTAATAGCAAGCCCTTCTTCCAGACGATCAAAACCGGCTAATACAACGCGGTCGCCCGGGGTCAACCCTTCTTTAACAATGTAGTTGGAGCCGCTTACACCATCCAGGATTACGGCGCGCATGCGCACTTTGTTGTCGGGGGTAACGATGTATACAAATGTTTTATCCTGAAGTTCTATGGCTGCTACCTGAGGTACCAATAGCACACCAGGTTTACGTTCTTCCATTTTTAATGTTCCGGTATTTCCTTGCCTTAACACGTCGTCAGGGTTTGGAAAACTAGCGCGTAGAGAAATAGCTCCCGTAGTGCGGTTCACTTGTCCTTCTATCGCGTCAACAACACCTTTCTCAGCGTACTCAGTACCATCGGCCAGCATGAGCCGTACATAGGGAATTAATTTATTACTGTGTTCCATGTCTAAGGAATCGCGACTCCGACCGCCTTTTGTAAAGTGCAAAAAGTCGGATTCACTCATAGAAAAATATACGTAAACTTCCCGTGTATCGGATAAGATGGTTAAAGGTTGAGAATCACCTTTAGTAACAAGGTTGCCGATACGTTTGGGGATACGTCCGATATAGCCGCTCGATGGGGCTTTGATATCGGTGAAACCTAAATTGATTTTCGCGGTGGCGACAGCGGTTGCTGCTTGAGCCACTTGCGCTTTCGCTACTTCAAAATTGGCCTGTGCGGTACGAAGTTGAACATCCGATATGACATCGTTGTCTACCAATGGTTTTAAACTCTCCACTTCAAGTTGAGCATTTTTTTGCTTAGCTTTTTCTACAGTTTCCTCTGCAACAGCGTTTTTTAGGGCTTCACGATAAGGTAATTCGTTAATCTTGAAAAGATTTTGCCCTTGTCTCACATAGGCACCTTCATCTACATATATTTTTTCAAGTATACCCTCAACCTGTGGACGGATCTCTACATTAACTTTACCTTCAATGGTACCAAGATAATCTCTAACGGTCAAAGCAGTACCCGTATCAACTAAGAAGACGGGTAAGGAAAGAAGCTTACCAGCGTCTTGCTCATCACTTGATGATCTGGATCCGCAACTTTCGAAAATGGTTAGAAGAAAAAGGACTGTAATAAGGCCTAAGAGTGTCTTAACACTTGTTCTTAATTGAATACTCATTTAGTTTTTTATATTTTAGTAATGATACTATTTTGTGTTCCTCATTAAAATAATAGGCTTAACGCTTATCTCATTTTAATCTGGCCGCTGTGCCTATATGAATCAGAATTGATGCCAAACATAGAATTAGCTTAATTTTAGTGATGTAATGGCGAAGGTGATGGCATGTGGTCTATTTTCAGTTGGTCGGCCAATGCATACAGGTCATTCCAAACATCTTCTATAAGTGGTATTCCATTTTTTTTTCTTTCCTCTTCGGCTGCCAGTTCGGGTTCGCCCGGAATAATGACCGGCTGTGCGTCATCTATAGGAGCGGCTTCCTTAAAACGTGTTATCCAGATATCCATGTTTTTTTTAAAATCATTAACAGGCCTGAAGCCATCTACGCGCATAGCCCCAACGAAATGCCCTAAACCTTCGCCAACTGGGTGAGGTGCCGGGTCTAGATATGATACAAATGGTGGTGCCCAGGGGCCGTAATTCGCTCCCGAAAGTACAGCACTTAATATGTCTACCGTGGCGCTAAGCCCAAACCCTTTATGACTTCCATGATCGCGGTCGCTACCTAAAGGCAGTAACGATCCACCGTTTTTCAGAATGTTGGATTCGCTTGACGGTTCTCCGTTAGCTGTTTGTGCCCAGCCTCTTGGGATATTATAACCCTTTCGTTGCGCGATTTCCAGTTTTCCGTTCGCTGCGGCGGAAGTAGCCATATCTACCACAACTGGAGGATATTCACCTGCTGGGAACGCATAACATAGGGGGTTGGTACCCAACATTCGCTCTTTGCTGAATGTGGGAGCTACTAAGGGACTGGCATTAGTCATGGCGTAACCGATCATGTCATGTTCTACCGCTAGTAGGGCGTGGTATCCGGCAATACCAAAATGATTGGAATTTTGAACGGCAACCCAGCCTGAGCCATACTTTTCTGCTTTTTCAATAGCGATTTGCATGGCAAAGGGAGCGACTACCAGACCTAGGCCCTTGTCGCCATCTATAGTGGCGGTAGTAGGACTTTCATGAATAACTTTCATGACCGGTTTAGGGTTTAATCTGTCTTTTTGCCATAAGCGTACATAACCGCTTAGTCTAGCTACACCGTGGGAGTCAATACCTCTAAGGTCTGCCTTTATAAGAACATCTGTGGCTAGCGATGCATGTATCTCGTTGCAACCTATAGCCAAAAACACACGTTTTGTATATTGCCTTAATGTATTTTCTTCTATTTTATAAAAAATCTTTTCCAAGCTGAATAACTTAATTGTTTGGAATCCAATCCTAAACGTATATGAAAACTTTTTCGATACAATTTTACAAAAAAACGACGGATGAAGATAGTTATTGTGAAAATCAATCTCGTGTCTGAAAAACTATTATAATATTGTTTATGACAATATTCTTTTTTTTGTTAAAATTGTTAATTTATGATTAATTAAATAAGCCATATGTATTGATTTCACGTTTTAACAAAGCGAGTATTCTGTGGTAAAGAGTTATATTCGATAATAGAATATAAATTTTTTTAAAAAAAAACGTAACGTCTTGCAACCAAGGAAGGGTTTTTTGCATCTAAGGTATAAACACGAATGAATTTGGAAAACAGCTATACAGTAGAGGATTTGCTTGAGGGTTGTAAGCGCGGAGAGCGTAAGACACAGGAAATGCTATACCGTAAACTAGCATCCAAAATGTTTAATGTGTGTTTGCGTTACGCTTCAAATACATTCGAGGCGGAAGACATGTTACAAACAGGTTTTATTAAGGTGTTTAGTAGTATAGTAGAGTTTAGAAGCGAAGGATCGTTTGAAGGATGGATTAGACGTATTATGGTTAATAATGCCATCGAGATATGTCGTAAAAATATAAAGCGTTGTCATATGTTGGACATCGAAGCGGTACCTGACCAGGTACAGCATACCTTTGATATGGGAGGTTTGGAGGTTAAGGATTTGATGCGATTAATACAACAGTTGCCAGATGGTTATCGCTTGGTTTTCAATATGTATGCAATTGAAGGTTATTCGCACAAAGAAATAGCAGATATGCTAAAGATAAGTGAAGGCGCGTCAAAGTCGCAATTGTCTAGAGCACGAGCGTGGTTAAAGGGAAAGTTGATTGTTATAGAAGGAGGAAATAATTATGGAACCTATGCAGGATAAACTATTTGATAGGGAGATTAAAAATATAGTGCATAACTATGAACCTCGAGCGCCCGTTGATTTATGGGGTAAAATTGAGCGTGAGTTGGATGTCAACCACCCTAAAGTTGTTGCAATCAATAGGGGTAGGGCAAGGGTATCCTGGTTGAAAATTGCAGCAGCAATTGTTGCTTTGCTAGGGGCGGTTTCATGGTTTACTCGGCAGAAGAATGAAGTGATATACCTACAAGCCGATAAAAGCAAAACAACGTTAGCCAATGAACGGCCTAATTCTTTTGCCCGAATGGCTATTAAATCGAGTATCAATAGTAACAAAGAGGTATCTGTGTTACCGCGTGATGCTGAGCATTCGACGCTTTCCGAACACTTTCCTTCACGGGACATCAAGGAAACGTTATATGTAGAACATGGAACAGTGGAAAGGAGAGGGGGGAGGATAGAGCAGGAGGTAAGCAGGCCTATGTTAGCTGTTTCCGAAGACAGAATCCCGAGCCTTTTAGCTGTCAATAGCCTTCCCTTGGTTAACGTAAATAATGTTGCAATTGAAGAGCCTGCTAAGCCGCTGGAAAAAGAAAAAAGAACATTAGCGGTGAGTGACCTGTTGAATTATGTGGTAGCGCCAATGAATAAAGGTGAAGAAAAAGTGCTGTCGTTTACGAATGATGATGAAGGGTCTATCAAATTGGCCATTAATTTGAAGGCGTTGAAGACAATATTGTGATATCCTGCAGCTGTTTAGAAGAAGTTACAGTTTTTACATGAAATTATGATCATCGATGGTTGAAATTTCATCTTTCAACGGATTAAAATCTTTATGGTAGCTCATGAGCGCTGCTGAAATTAAACAAAAATGAATTAATAACTTACAGATGAAACACGTATTATTTACTTTTTTATTAGGTGGTATATTGTTCAGTGCCAGCTATGGCGAAGAGCTTAACCAGGAATATGGCGAGGAGTTATTGGCAGATACCACAGTAATGGATACCGTGGTAAGCGAAAAGAAGCGGAAGCTAAACTGGAATTTTTCCTGGAATGATGTTGGGGATAATCCCTTTGGGGAAAATGAGGACGGAGGGACGATAAGGGTACAGGGTAAAAAACCAAAGGTGATCTTAGGTATAACCTTTGCCCGTTTTGATCTTGGTCTGGCAACACTCCTCGATAATGGGAGTTTCACGCTAAGCCCGGAGAACAATGCTTTATTTAGAAACCGTACCTGGAAGACTATCAATGTTGGTTTTGATGTTTTTCAATTTGGCTACCGTTTTGATGAAAAGTTTAGGTTATTCATGTCTGCCGGATTTGACTGGACACACTTACGTTTACAAAACAATGTGATATTTGAGCGGAATACTACACCACTGACGGCTGTTGAGTCTGATATTGACTATTCGAAAAACCGATTTAGTTCCAGTTATCTAAGGATTCCCATCACGTTTGAACATCGCATCGGTCCTGATCGTGATTTGAGAGTGGCTTACGGTCCGATAGGAGGTTTCCTATTGAATGGCAGTCAAAAATTCAAGAGCAGTGAGGAAGGTAAAAGAAAAGTAAAAGACGATTTCAATTATACGAAGTTCCGTTATGGGGCATTTGCACGTGTCGGCTATAAATGGGTAGGACTGTATGCGAAATACTACTTTAATGACATGTTTGAAAACAGTCCGCAACAAGAAGGGCTGAAGAATTTATCATTTGGTGTGATGTTCTTCTTTTAACCGTGCCGTTTTATCTAAATGTGTTTTTCAAATGATGCCGATTATCCGCATCATTTGAAAAATTTTAATATCTTCGTTTGCATTTGTGATGTTTTTTTCTGATGGCGAACGATATCCTTTCTACTTCTTGTGATGTTAAAATTTCTGATAAGCAAAAACAGGGATTAGCCTATATACAAGTAGATAATTTAGTGAAAAAATTTTCGGACAAACCTGATAGCTTAGGCTTGGAAGGTTTGTCTTTTGGTATTGAAAAAGGTAAGGTTACAGCTATTATCGGCGAAAGCGGAAGTGGTAAAAGTACGCTATTGCGCCTTATTTATGGCTTGCAGTCACCAGATACCGGTGAGATTCGTCTCAACGGCTGGAAGGTGCCCGGTCCTGAAGACAAACTAATACCAGGACATGAATCTATGCGTTTAGTGTCGCAACATTTCGACGACCTGAATACTTATGCCAATGTTTGGGAAAATGTTGCTTCAAGATTATCAAACACCAATTTACAGGAAAAACATGATAAGACGGCAATTGCACTGAATAGTTTGGGAATATTACGATTGGCCAAGCAACGCGTAGTGGATTTAAGTGGTGGAGAAAAACAACGCGTGGCTATCGCCAGAGCATTGGTTACTGGGCCGGAGGTGTTGTTGATGGATGAGCCTTTTAACCAAGTAGACGCTTCATTTAGAGATCACTTGCAGCAGGATATCCGGAGGATAGTACATGAGATGGGCATTACAGTAATCATGGTCTCGCACGATCCTGCAGAAGTGCTGGCAATGGCTGACGCATTATTGATTCTTAAAGAGGGTAAACTTCAGGCCTCAGGAACTCCATTCGAGATTTATAACATCCCTCCAAATGCGTATTCAGCGAGCCTGTTGGCAAGAAGTAATTTGTTAAATGCCAAGGAAGCGAGGTTCTTATTACCGGATGTTCGCGTAAACAATACCATTGTTATCCACCCCGAGTGGATTCGTGCTGAACACGCTACGAATGGGGCTTTTATAGTAGTGGATGTGTTTTTTAAGGGTTTCTTTGAAGAAGTTTTACTGGAGCATACACACCTGCAATTGAGGGTTATCAACTACGCTATAGCGACCTATCATGTTGGAGAACGGGTGGACGTCTCTATTCTGCGTTATGTAGACTGCTAAGACTTACTGCACCATTTTATTTGCACAGGTGGAACTCGCAAAAGCTTCCGGTTTCGCTTTGAAAACAAAGCCCATGCTTAGAATATACCCCATTGCTTCATGTAGCGCCTGATTGGACTTAAACATAGGATTGGTATTAATGTCGGCATGCACTTCTAAATCTACATGGTATTGATCTAATAGATCGCATAAGGTATAGGCCGTTTCGATAGACCGCTGTACTTCAGCTAACATCCGTTCTTTAATGCTCATTTTAATATAACTTCGTTCTTGATGAATGAACATAAAACCGCCCTTTTTTTCACGTATAAAAGCGATTACAGTAGCAAAGTCAGTACTGTTTCCTTTTACCTGTGAGTCTGTACCTATACAAACTTTGAGTTTGTTCCCTAATGCGTATTCTTTCGAGATCGCAAGGCTTACTTCATCAAGGAGTGGTTGGCGAATTGGTTCACCGCTAAATTTTTTCCAGGTCATAATGTTTAATGTAAAATTTGATGTTACAAACCCTGCCTGCTTTATTTGCTGTTGCCATAAAGTTAGTTCATTTGCAAGCACGAAAGGTAAAATAATTATGGTTTATTTGTTAACATTTGATTAATTATCAACAATTTAATTTCGCAGACAGCTGGTTGCCGGGGTCATTTGTAGCTACGATTGTTACATGCATAACTATTGTTGAGCAGGTTTTTAATTAAAATATGTTCTGTTGTTGTAAACAAAATTCGTTACTTAGCTGTATTACTAGGTATTGATCCTAGTTCGTATTATTTTGATAAAATATAGAAAAAAATGAAGTTAAAATCTCAAATTATGGCATTTGCTGCAGGAGCATTTGTCATGGCATCATTAGCGTCATGTAACCAGTCAGGAACAACAACTGAAGATGGAACAGATGGTAGCGTTGAAGAAACCAGTAGTCCGATTTCCGTCTCCCCGGTAGCCGACTCAAAAGCTTTTCCTGGGGCAGCTTTGGATATCGCGTCTATCACCGCTAGTCCCGCAGACGACGATTCGGTAACTTTGGATGTAAAATACGCGGTCAAGAATTTTACTTTAACGGAGCATACTGAAGATCATAACGCAGATCATATGGCGAACTCGGCAGAAGGACAACATATCCATTTTATATTGGACAACGAACCTTATATAGCTTTGTATGAGCCTGAACATAGTGCCAAAGTTAAAAAAGGTACTGAACATTATTTATTGTCATTTTTGTCGCGCTCTTATCACGAGTCCATTAAAGAACCGGAAGCTTTTAAACTTAAGCGCTTTAAAATTACGGATGATGGAAAATATGAGGAGTTAGAAGTGCCTGCCGATGCGGCATTATTCTATAGCAGACCGAAAGGAGATTATGTGGGTAAAGATACAGAGAACTTATTATTAGATTTTTACTTGGTAAATACGGAGCTTTCCGCTTCTGGGAATAAAGTAAAAGCGCAAATAAATGATACTACTGTAACACTTGATCAGTGGGGCCCTTACGAAATAAAGGGAGCGCCAAAGGGAGATGTGACCGTTAAGTTAACATTGGTTGATGCGGAAGGCAATGAGCTGTCTGGCGATAATACTTCCATCAGTAGAGATGTAAAGCTTATAGACGAATAGTTTTTTAGAAGTTCAATAGGTAAAGCCGCATGATTTAATTCGATCATGCGGCTTTTGTCATTGTAAATATTACTAACTTTGTTGGCATGGCAAAAGAGTTTATTATGCAGCAGGCAATAAATAATAAGACGCTGGTAAGTGTTGTCAAAGCGCTGGAATTAGATGAAGCTTGTGTTCAACTGTTAGAGAAATACGACTTGGGTATCGACTCCATAAAAACGCTAAGCGGTGTTTATGATTTTATTCTTAAAGTAGGTGATATATTAAATGTTACGGAAAGAGCGAGTAGCTTGAAGGAATCATTTGAGGAACGGATAAATATTGTTGTGCACAAGTTAAAATTTATTGATGAAGATCAGAGGCCCCGTGTTGGGATAATCGATAATATCTCTTCTGCCGATGTGGTGCAGGATGCCTATTTGGATTCGTTAGTGCGCACGGCGGGTGGTAAGGTACCCATGGAAGGTGGTGTTGATTTAGAGCCTGAGCTTTTACTTGTTATATCAAAAGAAAAACCTATCCATGAACTGTTGTTTGATTTACCATCCTTATTGGAGCAGCCAATGTGGAAAGAAACGGCAGCTGTTAAAAATAATAAGGTGTTTCTCTTGGATGGCAGTAAAGGTTTGACAAAGGACGTTTCCAAGGTGGCCGATGATGTGGAGCTATTAGCGGAAATTATGTATCCAAACTATTTCATATTTGGCGGGGACGGCGAGTCATGGATGAAGTTCGAGTTGTAGAAACTAGCGAATATGCCTGAAGACAAACCAGATTTTCGGAAAATTGCGGCACAACTGGCCAACCCCTTCGGCAGTGAGGGCGTGGAAACCGCTAATAGAATGAATGAAAGTAATGGTGAAATGATACTTCATGCTATTGATCTGCTGGAAATAAGCGAGAAGAATCAGGTCTTGGAATTAGGGCCCGGAAATGCTAAGTTTGCTGCTGAAGTGCTTGCCAAAGGAGATGACGTTCATTATGTTGGAGCTGATATTTCCCCGGTTATGATCGAAGAGGCAAAAAAAATCAACGCAGCCTTTATGCAGCAGGGCTCAGCGTCTTTTATTCTGTTAAAAGAAGGCATTCTCCCTTTTGAGGACCAGTGCTTTCATAAAATCTTTACGGTCAATACACTTTATTTCTGGGAAGATCCAACGAGTTCTCTTGAAGAGTTATATCGCGTATTGAAACCGGGAGGAGTTTTGTGTATAGCCATCAGGAGTAAGAAATTTATGGAAACGTTGCCTTTCACAAAATATGGGTTTTCCCTTTATAGTCCAGAAGAAGGTGTTTCTCTCTTCGAAAAAAGTAAGTTTCAAAAGGTGGGTTATTCGCTTTTAGCTTCGGAAGGAGAAACTTTTACAGGAGAGCCCGTAGTTAAGGAAGAAGTCTTTTTCTTGTTGCAGAAAATAATTGATCAATAGTATTTGATCGTTGTATTTAACATTGTGGGTCGTACATTGTCAACCCACAATGCTATGTTCGTGTTATTTTACCAGCTTTTTATACTTAAATCGCTTCGGAGTGCTATCACCCAATCGTTTTTTTCTGTTTTCCTCATATTCCGTATAATTTCCTTCAAAGAAATATACCTGTGAGTCACCTTCGAAAGCTAATATATGTGTACAGATACGATCTAGGAACCAACGGTCGTGTGAGATGATTACCGCACAACCTCCAAAATTTTCTAACCCTTCCTCTAGGGAACGTAGTGTATTAACATCGATATCGTTAGTAGGCTCATCGAGCAAAAGTACATTGGAACTCTTTTTTAAGGTGATCGCTAAATGGACGCGGTTACGTTCTCCACCCGATAAGACATTGACTTTTTTCTGCTGGTCGGCGCCATTAAAATTGAATTTAGAAACATAAGCTCTCGAATTCATGGTACGATTGCCTAACAGGATGTTATCATGTCCGCCGGTTATGTTTTCCCAAACCGTTTTATTGGGATCGAGATCATCGTGCAACTGGTCAACATAACCCAAGGCAACAGTTTCTCCTACGCGGAAAGATCCTGAATCAGGTTGCTCCTGACCAGTGATTAACCTAAACAAAGTTGTTTTTCCCGCTCCATTGGGACCGATAATACCTACAATGCCAGCTGGAGGGAGTGAAAACGTTAAATCTTCAAATAGGACTTTATCGCCATAAGCTTTACTAACGCCTTGTGCCTCGATAACCACATTGCCTAGTCGCGGTCCAGGCGGGATAAAAAGTTCTAATTTTTCTTCCCGGTCCTGGGTTTCTTCGGAAGCTAATTTTTCATAATTAGATAGACGGGCCTTTGATTTTGCATGACGGGCTTTTGGTGCCATGCGTACCCATTCCAGCTCACGCTCCAGCGTTTTTTGACGTTTACTTTCTGTCTTCTCTTCCTGTGCAAGACGTTTAGCCTTTTGATCCAGCCAAGAAGAGTAATTTCCTTTCCACGGGATACCCTCGCCACGATCTAACTCTAATATCCAGCCGGCAACATTGTCTAAGAAATAGCGATCATGCGTTACCGCGATAACTGTTCCCTGGTATTGTTGAAGGTGCTGCTCCAACCAATCAATAGATTCGGCATCCAAATGGTTGGTAGGTTCATCGAGAAGTAATACATCAGGCTCTTGAAGTAAAAGCCGACATAATGCCACTCTTCTACGTTCGCCTCCTGACAAAGTGGCAATTCTTGTTTCTGGTTCAGGGCATCTTAAGGCATCCATCGCCCGTTCCAATTTATTGTCTAATTCCCAGGCTCCGGTAGCGTCAATTTTATCTTGCAATTCCCCCTGCCGGTTCATTAAACGCTCCATCTCATCGGAGTTTTCATAGACTTCCGGGAGGCCAAATTTTTCGTTGATTTCTTCATATTCCTGCAAGATAGCTTTGGTTTCGGCTACCCCTTCTTCAACGACTTCTTTAACAGTTTTTTGGGGATCTAATTCAGGTTCCTGCGCTAAATAACCCACAGAATATCCAGGTGAAAATACCACTTCGCCCTGATAGGATTTATCTATTCCCGCAATAATTTTAAGGAGTGAAGACTTACCAGATCCGTTTAAACCGATTACACCTATCTTAGCACCGTAGAAAAAAGATAAATAAATATTTTTGAGTACTTGTTTTTGAGGCGGGTAAATCTTATTTACGCCGGCCATCGAAAATATTACCTTCTCGTCTGACATAATTTTGATAAAAATCTCTTGCAAAGATGGTGATATTTAGTCATAAACACGTAACTTTAATAGTTATAAAGGCTGACAAGTTTTATTGGGGACGATAAATGGCGTAGTTGTTGATAAAAGTTACAAAAAGCACTGGATGTTTAATTAATATATTTATACATTTAGCGCATTAAAAGAAAGGTAATACATTCATGGAAGCAAAATTCTCGCCACGCGTAAAAGACGTTATTTCCTATAGCAGGGAAGAAGCGCTTCGACTTGGACACGATTATATCGGCACTGAGCACCTTTTGCTTGGCCTGATCCGCGAGGGGGATGGTTTGGCAATCAAAATATTAAAGCATGTAGGAGTGGATACTGCCCGTTTACGCAGATCGATTGAAGATGCGGTTAAGGGAACATCATCTACCACCGCAAATCTGGGAAACATTCCGTTGACAAAACAAGCGGAAAAAGTATTGAAAATCACCTACCTGGAAGCGAAAATATTTAAGAGCGAAATTATAGGTACCGAGCATCTTTTGCTCTCTATTTTGCGTGATGAGGACAATATCGCCTCACAGATACTACAGCAGTTTCATATTAATTATGATGTTTTCAAGGCTGAAGTGGAGCAGAATAAGACGGAGATTACTGATCAGGCCTCTGGTTCGACAGCTGGAGATGATGATTATCGGGACGAAGATAGTTTTAGTCAACCCAAAAAAGTATCCGATATCAAATCTAAGACTCCGGTATTGGATAATTTCGGTAGGGATTTGACGAAAGCTGCCGAAGAAGGTCGCTTAGACCCGATTGTTGGGCGTGAAAAAGAGATTGAACGCGTATCTCAGATATTGTCACGTCGAAAAAAGAATAATCCCATTTTAATCGGAGAACCGGGAGTAGGTAAATCCGCAATTGCTGAAGGCTTAGCTTTACGTATCGTACAGCGTAAGGTTTCAAGAGTTCTCTTTAATAAAAGGGTAGTTACGCTTGATTTAGCCTCTTTGGTTGCTGGAACAAAATATCGCGGTCAATTTGAAGAACGTATGAAGGCGGTAATGAATGAACTGGAAAAATCGCCAGATGTCATTTTATTTATCGATGAGATTCACACCATTGTTGGAGCGGGTGGAGCATCAGGGTCATTAGATGCTTCGAATATGTTTAAACCTGCATTGGCTCGCGGAGAAATCCAATGTATTGGTGCGACAACATTAGATGAGTACCGTCAATATATTGAAAAGGATGGTGCCCTGGATCGTCGTTTCCAAAAAGTGATGATTGAGCCGGCTACACATGAGGAAACTATTGAAATTCTCAACAGAATAAAAGATAAGTATGAGGAGCACCACGCAGTAACGTTTACGCCGGAAGCCATTGAGTCTTGTGTGAGCTTAACTACGCGTTATATTACGGACAGATTTTTGCCTGACAAAGCAATAGATGCCTTGGACGAAGCAGGATCTAGGGTGCATTTAACTAATATTCATGTACCGCAGAGCATTATTGATATCGAAGAAAAAATCGAAGATATCAAGGTGGAAAAGAATAAAGTAGTGCGTAGCCAAAAATACGAAGAGGCCGCAAAACTACGAGATACCGAGAAAAAGTTATTGGAAGAGCTTGACCGTGAAAAACAGGCATGGGAGGCAGAAACTAAAACGAAACGTTATACAGTTTCTGAAGATGATGTTGCGCAGGTTGTTTCCATGATGACCGGTATTCCGGTACAGCGTGTAGGGCAAACGGATAGCCAAAAGCTTTTGGGTATGGCCGACTCGATGAAAGGAAGGATTATTGGTCAGGACGAAGCGGTGAAAAAATTGGTGAAGGCTATACAGCGTACACGCGCCGGCTTGAAAGACCCAAAGAAACCGATCGGTTCATTCATCTTCTTGGGGCCGACAGGAGTTGGTAAAACGGAACTTGCCAAAGAACTGGCCCGCTTTATGTTTGACAGTGAGGATTCGCTGATACAGATAGACATGAGCGAATACATGGAGAAATTTGCGGTTTCCCGTTTAGTGGGCGCGCCTCCGGGATATGTAGGTTATGAAGAGGGAGGGCAGCTGACGGAGAAAGTCCGTAGAAAACCTTATTCGGTAGTACTATTGGATGAAATTGAAAAAGCACATCCGGATGTTTTCAATTTGCTATTGCAGGTATTGGATGAAGGGCAATTGACGGATAGCTTAGGTAGAAGGGTAGACTTTAGAAATACCATAGTGATTATGACTTCTAATATCGGTGCCCGCCAGCTAAAGGATTTCGGACAGGGAGTTGGTTTTACTACTGCCGCTAAAGCTACTCAAGCAGATTCGCACTCTCGTAGTGTGATTGAAAATGCATTGAAGCGTGCTTTTGCGCCGGAGTTCTTAAATCGTGTGGATGATGTGATCGTTTTCAATTCGTTAGGAAAGGGAGAAATTTTCCAGATTATCGATATCGAATTGAGATCGCTATTTACACGTATCCAAGGGTTGGGTTATGAGGTTAGCTTGACGGAAAAAGCCAAAGAGTTTATTGCCGAAAAGGGATTTGATAGTAATTTTGGTGCACGTCCGTTAAAACGAGCGATTCAGAAATATTTGGAAGATCCAATAGCCGAAGAAATTCTGAAGGGTGATCTAGCAGATGGAGCTATTCTCGAAATTGATTACGATAAGGAAAAAGAGGAGGTGGTGGTGAATGGCGCTAATAATGTGAAGAAAGCCACGACGAAGCCAACTGATATTGCTGAAGAAGAGCAAAAGGAGAGTGAAGAGGAGGATGAGAAGGATGAGAGCGAAAAAGAAGGATAAAGGATGTCCTGCTGTGATCTTCAGATGAAAAAAAGCGTCGTTAATATTAACGACGCTTTTTTGTTTTGTAAAGCGCGCTATTTTTTTATTAGATGGCCGTCACTTTACAAAGATTCGCTTTTATGCGCTCAAGTATTGTAGAAAGGTAATAAATAAAAATATGGAGCGATTCTTGCTTAAACCTTTTGGGGCGCGGACGCTCTAATCATTATTTGTGATAATATTTAGTAATAAAGAAGAAATAGTATATTTAAAGAAATTAAACCTTATCGAATGAAGAAGTATTTATTTTTAATGATTGCCCTAGTGGGTTTAGCGGGATTTAGCGGGTGTAGGAAAACAGAAGTGGTTGAAACAGCTATAATGCCGAATAGAACATTTATTTACACAGTAAATAGTAATGAATGGCAATATTCTGAAGACGGTTTAACATTACTTCACGATATTAACCTTCCAGAATTAGAAAGATATTATTTAGAGCAAGGAAATGTAAGCGTAGCAATTAGTATAGATAATGAACAGAGTTATGAAATTTTACCTGCGACATATAATGGTTACGCATATTCCGTAAATTATACCGTTGGTTTTGTAACATTAAAAGTTGAAGATCCTATTATTGATCCAGAAATTGAATTGCAACCTCCCGGAACATCTATTGTCGTCAAAATAGTGCTCTCGGACTCAGATTACATTGATTAAGTTATTAGGTTGATTTCTCTTTATAAACAAATATGCTTAAATCGGTCAAATAAATAAGGTTTAGGGCTTTAAACTTTAACAATAATGAGGCAAAAAAGCACAACGGAGGTCATCCGTTGTGCTTTTTTGTTATATAAGTAAGTGAAAATTAAGAATCTATTCCCATTTTCTCCAACACTGCACTGGTAACACCAGTTGAAGAGTAGCCACCATCGTGGTATAGGTTCTGCATGGTTACCATGCGGGTAAGATCAGAGAACAAGGTAATGCAATAGTCAGCACACTGTTCAGCAGAGGCATTGCCTAATGGAGACATGGCATCGGCAAAGTCAAAGAAGTCGCCAAAACCTTTAATACCTGTTCCGGCAGTAGTTTTGGTGGGTGACTGCGAAACTGTATTAACGCGTACTTTTTTCGCTACACCATAGTGGTATCCGAAGCTACGGGCAATGGATTCCAAAGCCGCTTTGATATCGGCCATATCATTATAGAAAGAATAGGTGCGTTGAGCAGCAGCATAAGTTAATGCCACTACGCTGCCCCACTCGTTTATGGCGTCCAGCTTTTTAGCGACACTTAACATTTTATGAAAGGATAGGGCAGAAACATCCATACCCTTTTGGAAATAATCGTAATTGGCTTCTGTATAAGGGATATTCTTACGGACATTCACGCTCATACCGATAGAGTGCAGTACAAAGTCTATTTTTCCACCTAAGATTTCCTGTGATTTGGTGAAAAGATTGGTGAGATCATCAACACTGGTAGCATCTGCCGGAATGATTTCTGATCCTGTTTGTTTTGCTAATCCGTTCAATTCACCCATGCGCATCGCAATAGGCGCGTTCGTTAAGACGAAAGTAGCACCTTCTTCATGTGCTTTCTCAGCAACTTTCCAAGCAATGGAGCTGGAATTTAATGCACCAGATATAATTCCTCTTTTCCCTTTTAATAGGTTATATGCCATGTCAATTTGTTTTTTTTTATTATATACTAGTTTAAGGCGGTAAAAATACATTTTTTTTAATTATCCGGCCAATAACTCTTTTGCATGTTGAATTGCCGCCTCGCCCGGGATGCTACCGCTGAGCATTTGGGCAATTTCAAATATACGTTCATCTGCGTTTAATTTACGCATGTTGGTACGTGTTTTATCTTGGTCGTCCGCTTTATAAACTTGATAATGGGTCTCTCCCTTGGAGGCAATTTGCGGTAGATGCGAAATAGCGATCACCTGCATATTTTTCGCCATTTCTTCCATGACATTTCCAACTCTTAATGCAACTTCACCTGAAATACCGGTATCAATCTCGTCAAAAATAATAGTGGGTAATGCAGATGTTTTTGCGATAAGTGATTTGATGGCAAGCATTAATCGAGATAGTTCACCTCCCGATGCTACTTTGTTTAGGGGCTGGGGCTGCTGTCCCTTATTTGCACTGAAAAGAAAACGAACGGTATCGATTCCTGATGGGCGCAAGTGATCGGTTCGTGTTAATTCGATATTTAAGGTGCTGTTGGGTATACCCACATCCTTCAGAATATGGATGATTTCTTGCTGAACGATCGGGATAATACGCTGTCTTGCCACACTTAGCTCAGTTGCAAGATCATCACTTTCTTTTTTTAACGCTTCGAGTTGGTGCTGGAGTGCTGTCACCTCCTCATCATTTGAGGAGAGCTTGGCCAACTTGTTTTCTAAATCCTGTTGTATGGCTAACAATTCCTCTACCGTATTTACGTGGTGTTTTTGCTGTAATTGGTAAATAAAACTCAAGCGATCATTTACTTCGGATAAACGGCTTTCATCGAATAGTACGCCTTGCTCCGTCCGCTCAATTTCTTCTGCAATATCTTTAATTTCTATAAAGGTACTATCAAGACGCTGGGTTAGTTCATTTAAGTCGGGTATATATTGTGCGGCCTGCTGTACGTGCTGAAGAGCTTCTTTTAAATTCGGGATGATCGGTTGTTCTTGTTCAGTAAACAAATATTTTGCGGCAAGTAGTGCGCGTTTAATTTCCTCGGCATGGCTGAGCTGGTTTTGTTCTTGCTCTAAAGCTTCTTGTTCATCAGCGGATAAGTTAGCTGTTGAAAGCTCCTCATACAAAAACCGGTGATAGTCGGCCTCCGTTTGAGCTTGCTTTACGTCCTCTAACAGACTTTTTAAGGTGTGGTCAACTTGCTTATAACGTTTAAAGATCTCTTGATAACGGTTAAGAAGAGAGTTGTTGTTAGCGACGCTATCCAAGGTCAATAACTGAAAATTTTCATTGTTGATTTCCAGGGTAGCATGCTGTGAGTGGATATCAATTAACCGCTCGCCTAGAGATTTCAAGATCGCTAAATTAACAGGGCTGTCGTTGATAAATGCCCGGGATTTTCCGTCGGCACTGATTTCCCTACGTAAAATCGTCTCTTCTTCGTAATCGAGATCTTGCTCTTCGAAAAATGGTTTTAGGTGGTAATCATTGATATGAAAAAAACCTTCGATGATACATTTTTGGTCTTGTTTGTAGAAATATTTACTTTCGGCTCTTTGACCAAGAATAAGTGACAAAGCTCCAAGTATAATTGATTTTCCCGCTCCGGTTTCTCCTGTTAATATATTAAGACCATTGGAGGGTTGGATATCGAGCTTGTCTATCAGTGCGTAGTTTCGTATGGATAATCGACTCAGCATAGTGTTTGAAATAGTCGGTTAAAGGCTTCTTAATTTTCGTATTTGTTAATATTAGCGGGGTCTGCCGCTGATAATAAGTTTATTGCTTTCACGCGCTCGGGGCTCGGTAGTCCACTGATGATGCCAATGAGTTCTTCAGCCTTTGCGGTATAAAATAGTTGATTATACAGCGCTCCCTGTGCCATACGATCTACCTGTGTTAACAACGGCAACAAATTTAATATTTCTTTACGAGGAAGCTGCTGATTGTCTGCCATTTTATCTAAGACTTGTATATGGTATCGATATGCAAAATTATGAAGCGATTGATAGTTGCTATCGTGCATATTACTGATAAGCCAAAAGCGGTTACTAAAACCCTCAATGGATTTCCAACCGGTAAAATTCGAATTTTGTGCATTGTTAAGAACGTTTTGTGCCGACTGATAGAAAGAGGCCCCTCCATTTAGGCTGAAGGTATCGGCGTCTAGCCCAATTATCAAATAGGCATAATAGGCCAATAGCGAGGTTAAGTTACTTAAATATTGCTGATCGGAAAAATCGAGTGGTTCACCTGCTGTATAATTAAAATCAAAATCTCGATCTGAAAGTGTTAAGATGGGGCTGTTATAAATCGGTCTGGTAGATATTATTTGAGCTTCCGCCTTAAAATTTGAGCTTCCGTCCCATTCTTTAATGGTTACGACGAAATTACAGTCTATGCGTTCTTCAGGGTGCACATTATGTTTACTCCACTGTTTGTTATTTAGAAAATCGGTCATAGCCAATTGCAACATTGCTAATGCACGTTTGTTGGTAGCCTGTACTTGAGGTGAGAGAATCTGTACACGCGCTTGAAGTTCCTGAGCAGAAACTTCTCCTGAAAACACCACACAGATGGTGAATAAAAGCAACAGTCTTTTTATCATAGTAGCAAAAACATGGCTATTTTATTATGTAACCAAAGGTACATAATAAAATAGCGAATTAGTAGTAACAAAACAGTCAGAAAGAACATAAAAGCAGAAGATCTAAATTTCAATTGTTACCTTTGTAAAGGTAAGATAATATAGCAGATGAAGAATCAACTAATTGGATGCAAGGCAATCATGCTAATGGCTGTTCTGTTTTTACTCGCAGGTTGTGGGAAGCGTGGCGGTGCGCATAAAATATTGAAAGCGGAGGCTTTTCAGGAAGAGTTAGCTACATATGCACAGAATGGACAACTTATTGATGTGCGTACGGAGGAAGAATTTGCTCAAGGGCATTTGGCAGGAGCAAAGAATATCAATTATAACAGTAATGATTTTAAAGAAAGAATAAGTGACTTAGATAGAAACGCACCTGTCTTCGTGTATTGTCTTGGTGGCGGAAGAAGTAATGCAACTGCTGAAGAGTTGGCCGGCATGGGCTTTACACAGGTATATGACCTGAAGGGTGGTATCATGGCTTGGAAAAATAAAAATTTACCTATTGAAGGAGGAAATATCGAGAAAACGGCAGATCGTGTGACGATGGATGACCTTCACAACGTACTCCGTAAGAATAAAATTACGTTGGTGGATTTCTATGCCGATTGGTGTGTTCCTTGTAAGGAAATGGAACCTACACTGGAGAAACTGGCCAAAGATTATAAAGATAAGGTCTTTATATATAGAATAAATGTAGACGAAGCGACGCTACTTTCAGAAACGTTAAAGATAGAAGGTATTCCGTTATTTCATGTATATAAAGGAGACAAATTGGTTCGGGAATTAACGGGCTTTCAAGAGGAGGAAGATTTGAAAACAGTGATTGATGCAATCTAACGATAGGTTGCTGAAATTGTCAAGACCCATCGTTAGATTTTTTAATTAAGACCTCAGTTTTCTAAGTGTGCATCAACGGTAATATTAGTGTTAAGCAATTTGGAAATCGGACAGTTCTTTTCTGCATCGGTAACCAGCTCGTCGAACTTTGTTTTCTGAATGCTCGGCACCTTTGCTTTCACTGTTAACGAAGATGTGGTGATGGAACCATCTTTGAGTTCAATGCTGCAAGTAGTTTCCAGACTGTCGGCTTTGAAACCAGCTGCATCAATATTAAAGGCAAGCTTCATGGTGAAACAACCAGCATGTGCTGCTGCAACAAGTTCTTCTGGGTTGGTGCCTTTTCCGTCTTCAAAACGTGTTTTGTAGGAATATTGGGTTTCTTGTAAAACTTCACTTTCAGTAGATAGTTTTCCTTGTCCTTCTTTTCCTGATCCTTGCCATATGGCAGTCGCTTTTCTTTTCATCTGTATATGTTTATTCGTTTTTATGTATACTCCAATCAATGTACTCATGAACCAGTTCAATTAAGTGGGTTCTGTCTTTATTGCTGTTTTGCGTTGTTCTAAGGTGTCAATGAACGCGTAAGTGCTGTTCAATCGTCAATATGGAAGAGCTTTTGCTTATTTTAAGCATACCTGATTTATATGTTCAATTAACTAATGTTTTGTAATATTAGAAGAGAACAATTACCTTGTGGCTTTTGTTTCGGTTGATAGCGTAAGAAGGATGATCGAAAGGTCTAAGCCTATAATTAGGTAGAGGGGCGTACGTTTTAAAAAAGGAGTATTAGATGTTAACATTTGCTTTTATGAGAAAATGTTTTGTTGGTATAGGGCTGATGTCTTTATGTGCAACAAATGTTTTTGCTCAAAAAATAGATAAAAAGTTTAAGCAGTTTTACCGCGATTTCCAGGAAAACGTGACGATTAAGAATATTGACGCGTTGAAAGAAATGATGCATTACCCTTTACAGACTATTTATTGGATTGACGAATTGAACCATTTTACCGACGAGGAAAAAGCAGACGGTTTAATCAATGCTGAACAATTTGAAAAATACTCGGATGTTATATTTCACCAGGATGTACAGCGTTTGGTACCAACAATGGAAGTGGAACGCATACAGCAGATCGATGTTGAGGCCAGCGGCGATTACTACAAAAGATTGGGGAAACTGATAGACGACAAGAGTTCGTTGTTGGAGCTGTATTGTCAATTCTCGGAAGGGAGCAGTGTTGGTGACGATTATTTTGCCTTTATATTTGGCAAAATAAATGATGAATATAAAGTGATTGCCTATTATGGAAAGGAAAGAATAAAGGAGTAGGGGGCTAAAATACCCCCTGAATAATACGTTTAGTAGGCTCCGGGTTACCCATAGTGTAAAAATGGAGAACGGGTGCCCCTAGTTTTATTAATTCCTTACATTGATGAATCATCCATTCAATACCCACTTCTTTTACATCTTTGGGATTTTTGCATGCTTCAATCGCTTCACTTAATTCCAATGGGATATCAAGATGAAATACTTTTGGTAAACTTACCAGTTGTTTTCTGGTGGTGATTGGTTTAAGACCTGGAATGATGGGTACGTTGATACCATGCTTTTTGCACTTTTCCACAAATATTCTGTATTTGTTATTGTCGAAGAACATCTGTGTGACGATAAAATTAGCGCCAAGTTCAACTTTACGTTTGAGGTATTTAAAATCTGTCTCTAAATTTGGAGACTCAAAGTGTTTTTCAGGATAACCAGCCACGCCAATGCAAAAATCTGTTTTTTCGGAGCCCTCCATCATATCATGTAGGTAAACACCATTATTCATATTTACCACATGCTCTAATAATTCAGTGGCATAAGCGTGCCCTCCGGGTGTCGGGATAAATGTACTGTCGCTTTTCCGCGCATCACCTCGTAGAACCAACACATTATCGATACCTAGAAATTGCAGGTCAATCAATGCGTTTTCCGTTTCCTCCTTAGTAAACCCTCCACATATTAAGTGTGGTACGGCATCCACTTTATATCTGTTCATAATTGCCGCACAAGTTGCTACGGTACTTGGACGTTTTCGATATGCGACTTTTTCCAGTAACCCGCTGGGATGTTGTTTATAGATATAATCTTCCCTAAGGTAGGTTACGTCTATAAAGGGAGGGTTGAATTCCATTAATGGGTCAATCGTGTTAAAAATACCCTGGATGCTTTGCCCTTTGATAGGAGGAAGCAACTCAAAGGAAAAAAGAGGTTTGCCTTTGGCGCTAGCAATATGTTCTGTAATTTTCATCCGTATAAATTTGTATGCAAAGGTGATGAAGTTGTCATGATTTTTTACAAGTACTTAGCTGTTTGGTGTTCAATAGCTCACAAGCTCGTCTATCCATTCAGCTGTGTGATTTTGAAAATCATGATGGTTTCATTTTAATATTAGGTGTCAGCGCTCGGTTATCAAGCATCTGATTGCAATAGCTCTATCTTTAATATTTGTTTAAATTTGTTTTAGTCACATTAGATGATCGAATAAGCCTTAAACTGCCTGTATTTATACCTTACTAATAGCCTAAATTTGGCCCCAACCATTTTTCTATTACTTCCAGAGATTCATTTTTACGTATGGCATAATCTTCTACCTGATCTTTGCCTATTTTTCCCACACCAAAATAACGGGATTCCGGGTGGGAAAAATAAAAGCCACTAACGGCAGCTGTAGGATGCATAGCTAAGCTCTCTGTTAAATATATACTTGTGTTTTGCTCTGCTTCCAGCAAATTAAAAAGCGTAATTTTTTCAGTATGCTCGGGGCAGGCAGGATATCCCGGGGCAGGCCTGATTCCGGCATACTGCTCTTTTATAAGATCCTCATTCGTCAGGTATTCGTCAGCAGCGTATCCCCAATACTCTTTCCGGACCAGCTCATGCATTTTTTCGGCAAAGGCCTCTGCTAAGCGGTCGGCCAATGCTTTTACCATAATACTGTTATAATCATCATATTTTTTTTCATACTCGGCCACTAATTCATCACACCCGATTCCGGTGGTAACAGCAAACCCACCCCAGTAATCAGCAATTCTACTCGCTTTGGGAGCAATGAAATCCGATAAAGCGTAGTAAGGTTGACCTTTCGCTTTCTCGGCTTGTTGTCGCAGGGTATGAATGGTGGTTAGTACCTGCTGACGGGTATCATCTTCAAACAAAATGATATCATCACCTACGGTATTTGCAGGCCAAAAGCCTATAACTCCTTTAGCAGTAAGCAAATTTTCACTAACTATTTTATCCAATAGGTTTTTAGCATCATTAAAAAGCTTTGTGGCTTCTATGCCGAAAGTTTTATCCGTAAGGATGCGGGGATAACTACCCTTTAATTCCCAGGTATGGAAGAAAGGTGTCCAATCAATATAAGGGAGCAAATCTTCTAAAGGGAAGCTGTCGAAAACTTTAGTGCCTAAAAACGCGGGTTTTGGTGCTTGGTAGTTACTCCAATCTATTTTGTAGTGATGTTTTCGCGCATCATTAATACTCAACAACCTTTTCTCCGAGCGTTTTTTTAAATGGTTTTCTCTAGCTTTATCATATTCAGCCCGTATGTTGGCCGCATAGGCTGCCCGTGTATCGTTATTCATCAAGTTACTGGCAACCGTTACGCTACGTGAGGCATCTAAGACATGTACGATGGTATTGGAGTAGTTAGGGGCTATTTTTACTGCCGCGTGTATACGGGAAGTTGTTGCGCCGCCGATCATAATCGGTATATCGAATCCTTGCCTTTCTGCCTCCTTTGCTACGTGTACCATCTCGTCTAATGAAGGTGTAATGAGTCCGCTTAAGCCAATGATATCCACCTGCTGTGTTTTGGCTTCGTCCAATATTTTCTGGCTAGGTACCATAACTCCCAAATCGATGACTTCGAAATTGTTGCACGCCAATACGACACCAACAATGTTTTTCCCGATATCGTGTACATCCCCTTTAACCGTTGCCATTAATATTTTGCCAGCATTTTTTCGGTCTCCGGAAGAGGGGTTTTTTGCCTTCTCCGCTTCAATGAATGGTAATAAGTAGGCCACTGCCTTCTTCATTACCCGGGCAGATTTAACCACTTGAGGTAAAAACATTTTACCCTCGCCGAACAGGTCGCCAACAATATTCATTCCGTCCATTAAAGGACCTTCAATGACTTCTAATGGTTGTGCATAGGCCAGGCGCGCCTCTTCCACGTCGTCATCAAGGTAATCAATAATACCTTTTACCAACGCATGCGATAGGCGTCCTTCAACAGAAGTATTACGCCATTCAGCACTTTTTACTTCTGTTTTACCCTTGCTTTTTACCGTTTCAGCAAAATCTACCAGACGTTCTGTCGCGTCTTCCCGTCGATTAAGTAGTACATCTTCGACATAGCTGAGTAGGGTAGGATCAATTTCCTCATATACCTCCAACATACCAGCGTTTACAATTCCCATATCTAAGCCAGCCTTAATAGCATGGAATAGAAAGGCTGAATGCATAGCTTCACGGACCACATTGTTTCCTCTGAAGGAAAAAGAGATGTTACTAACACCTCCACTTACTTTCGCCAATGGGAGGTTTTCTTTGATCCATCGTGTGGCATTGATAAAGTCAACCGCATAATTGTTGTGTTCTTCCAGACCGGTTGCAACCGTTAAAATATTAGGATCAAAGATGATGTCCTGTGGAGGAAAGCCTATGCCGTTCACTAGGATATCATAAGAGCGTTTACAGATTTCGATTCGTCTTTCATAAGAATCGGCCTGTCCTTCTTCGTCAAAGGCCATTACGACTACAGCAGCACCATAGCGCATAATCGTTTGTGCACGTTCTTTGAAAAGCTGTTCGCCTTCTTTGAGAGAAATAGAGTTAACAATACCTTTGCCCTGCAAGCATTTGAGTCCGGCCTCAATGACACTCCATTTGGATGAGTCGACCATGATAGGAAGTTTGGCAATGTCTGGTTCGGAAGCAATAAGGTTAAGGAAGCGTACCATTGCCTCTTCTGAATCAAGCATTCCCTCATCCATATTGACGTCGATAACCTGCGCTCCTCCTTCTACTTGCTGACGCGCAACGGAAAGAGCGGCTTCAAAGTCACCATTAAGGATAAGCTTAGCAAACTTTGGGGAACCCGTAACGTTTGTACGTTCACCAATGTTCATAAAAACGCTTTCCGATGAATAGGTTATGGGTTCAAGTCCACTCAATCGAAGAAAAGGTTCGGGTTTAGGAACCTTTCTGGGTGTCGCTTTTGCCGCTTTTGCTACAATACAACTGATATGCTCGGGGGTTGTGCCACAACATCCTCCGGCAATGTTGACAAAACCGTTCTGTATAAAATCTTCTATGAGATGGGCCGTTTCATGAGGTTGCTCATCGTATCCTCCAAACTCATTTGGTAAGCCGGCGTTGGGGTAAGCAGAAACATAGCACCCCGCTTTTTGGGCCAGCTCTTCAATATGCGGACGCATTTCCTTGGCCCCCAAGGCGCAGTTTAATCCAATGCTAAGAATGTTTCCATGGTTTATTGAGTTTAGAAAAGCTTCAACGGTTTGTCCGGACAGTGTTCGTCCGCTCGCATCTGTAATGGTGCCAGATATCATAATATCTATTGGGGCGTTACCTTTACCAGATGCCTTTAACTCATTTTCATATTTGATGATAGAAAAAATGGCCGCTTTAGCATTCAGCGTGTCGAAGATAGTTTCAATTAGCAACACATCAGCACCGCCATCTATTAAACCCCTTACCTGCTCATAATAAGCATCTACTAGGTTGTCGAAGGTTACTGCACGATATCCGGGGTCGTTTACATCTGGAGAAAGAGAGGCTGTTCGATTAGTAGGCCCTATAGCGCCGGCAACAAAACGGGGCTTTTCGGGTGTAAGTTTTGTGTATTCTATGGTAGCTTCTTTTGCAAGCCTTGCCCCTTCATAGTTGAGTTCATAAACTATTGATTCCATTTGATAGTCGGCCATGGAGATCACCTGCGAACTAAAGGTGTTGGTTTCTATGATGTCTGCACCAGCCGTTAAGTAGGCTCTGTGGATATCTTTTATAATGGCTGGCTGGGTAATATTCAAAAGATCATTATTGCCTTTAACTTCACAAGGATGATCATTAAATCGATCGCCACGAAAATCGTCTTCACTCAGCTCGTAAGGCTGAATCATGGTGCCCATCGCACCGTCAATAATTAAAATACGCTTGTTCAGTTCTTCTCTAATATTCATACTGCACTATATCTCGTGCTGGATTGTTGATACCAGGTCTTCTGTTATTTTTAAATGTTGCTTGCATTGAGAGAAAGTCTAGAAAATTGACTTTTGCTTATCTTTCCCTTCTATTTGGGTAGAATGCAGCACCTTGTAAGCACAGGTTGCTAAGACTTCGCAGGGTCTAATCCCTCCGTCTTTCTCAATAAGCATTGCAAATGTCGTTATTAATTTGGTGATTATCAAATGGAATTTATTTATACCCCTTTAAGGTTTGTTTGCTTCCTTATTCTTCAAAACGGTTAAGATTTTCTATGACGACTTTTTAAACAAGAAAGTTATTTGGTGTTTTCGAGTCTATGTTTTGTTGTTTTTTTTGTTAAACCGTATGGAGGCTTGTATGTAAATATGCTATATTGCTTATGTTAAATTGGTTTACCTAAATGATGATACAGCGTTATGGAATATACTGCTAAGAACTGGACGCTCGGTCAAAGGATACTGTTCCGTTTTTTTGGCTCCTTTTTTTTAATTTATATTTTGGGTGGTTTCATTGCTGGTCTTTTTAAAATAATCGTACCATGGTTTGGCTCCTATATACTGCAATTAAAAAGAACTATTACCATATTTACCAATGGGAGTGGTGACACGACCTATGATTATGTGACGATGCTTCTCTATGTATCCTTAGCATTAATGATAACGTTTATATGGAGTATAATCGATAGAAGAGAGCGAAGTTACGATAGATTTTACTATTGGATTGGAGTATTGGTTCGTTACTTTTTGGCCTTGAATATGTTTGTATACGGTTTTTATAAGGTTTTTCATCTGCAAATGTCGTATCCTAATTTAAGTCAACTCATTCAACCATTAGGCGACAAATCGCCTATGGGGTTGGCTTGGGCATATGTCGGCTTCTCCAAAGGGTTTAGTTTTTTTACCGGCGCAGCAGAAATAGTGGCGGGTTTCTTCCTGCTTTTTAGGAAAAGCGCAGTTTTGGGTGCTATATTAACAGCTATTGTAACGCTAAATATTGTCGCTATTAATTTGTTTTTTGATGTACCGGTGAAGCTTTTTTCGATAACACTTTTTTTAATGAGTGTTTTCCTGCTGGCAGGAGATTTCAAAAGATTGCTTGATTTCTTTGTACTTAATAGGTTTACAGCGGCAAAGCCACATATAGTATATTTCAAAAGTAAATGGATGGAAATTTCACGAATTGTACTCAAAAGCCTATTTATTGGTTATTTGTTTTACAATGGTATTATGCTCATTGGCATAAGGGGAATGGAGGCATACGGTGATCAGCGCAAGAAACCTGCATTATATGGCTTGTATGATGCGGAGTTGATGATTAAAAACGGAGATACTATTCCCCCGTTAATTACCGATACAGGACGTTGGAGAAATTTAGTGATTGAATGGGATAGGAATGCTACCTTAAAAATGATGAATGATTCCCTGAAATATTACAGTTTTACTACGGATACACTTAATAAGGCGATCGACCTTTATCCTTACACCGATAGTACATATAAAGGCCGCTTGACATATGAAACGGATAATAATTATCTTATATTGCGAGGTCATATCAAAGGAGATAGTTTACTGATCCGCTTAAAAAGAAGAGAGTTAAACACCTTCCGATTGATGAATAGAGGGTTTCGTTGGATAAATGAATATCCTTACAACAGGTAGTCCAAAATGCTGAAAGATAAATATGACGCGGTTGTAGTTGGTTCGGGTCCAAATGGTTTGGCCGCCGCTATTGTGTTGCAGCAAAAAGGGCTGGATGTATTGCTGATTGAAGGAAAGGAAACGATAGGAGGAGGGCTCCGTTCTTCTCAACAATTACTACCTGGTTATACACTCGATGTTTGTTCGGCTATTCATCCCATGGCTTTACAATCGCCTTTTTTTAAATCTCTAGCCCTGGAAGAACATGGACTTAATTTTATCCATCCTTCCGTATTAGCTGCTCATCCTATGGATGGAGGAGATAGTGTGGGGCTCTTTCCTTCTTTAAGGGCCACTGCGGTTCAGTTGGGCGTGGATGAAGGCAGGTATATGCGCTTCCTTGGTAGCCTTTCCCAATCATGGCCCGCGCTCATCGAAGATGTATTGGCACCGTTACATATACCGAAGATGCCTTTGGATATGATGCGTTTTGGATATAAAGCGCTCCCTTCGGCAAGTTATACTGCCCGAAACTTTAAAACCGAAAAATTAAAAGCATTATGGGCGGGTATGGCAGGACATGCCATGCTGCCATTAAGCTACGCCGGCACTTCTGCGGTTGCTCTGGTATTGCTACTGGCTGGCCATACTGCAGGGTGGCCTATTCCTGAAGGCGGCTCACAAAGTATAGCTAATGCATTAGCCTCTTATTTTAAATCATTGGGAGGTGAAATCAAGACCAATTACCACGTAGACTCCCTGCAAAAATTACCAGCCGCTAAAGCCTTGCTTTTCGACATAGGCCCAAAACAATTACTCGAGATAGCCGGACATAAGTTTTCAAATTGGTACCAAAAACAATTGCAGCGATATCGCTACGGCATGGGAGTGTTTAAAATGGATTGGGTGCTAGAAGGGCCGGTACCTTTCCGTTCAGAAATATGTTTAAATGCAGGCACAGTACATATAGGGAATACTTTTTCAGAAATAGCTGAAGCAGAGTATCAGACGTGGCATGGGAGACATCCGGAAAAACCTTTCGTACTTTTAGCGCAGCAAAGTTTATTTGATACCAAAAGAACAAAGGAAGGAAAACAAATTGTGTGGGCGTATTGTCATGTTCCGCATGGTTCGACAAAAGATATGAACAAGCAGATTGAACGGCAGATCGAACGTTTTGCTCCTGGGTTTATAGATAATATCATATCGAAAAAGACAATGAATGCGCAGCAGTTTGCCGCTTACAATCCAAACTATGTTGGTGGAGATATTAACGGAGGGGCAATGGATATAACACAGTTATTTACGAGACCTGCGTTGTTTGGATCTCCTTACAAAACTTCTGTAAAGGGCATATATATATGCTCCTCATCAACCCCACCGGGAGGTGGAGTACACGGTATGTGCGGTTACCATGCTGCTCATCGCGTTTTAAAAGATCTTTTTAAAAAGCATTAATAATAGTAGAGATAGCTTAATTTTTTACTTATAATCGGTTTTTACGAATATTTTATAGCTATTTTATGAATATTTTAGTCCTAACGATCTGTTTGTTGTAGCGCTATATTTGTATGATTGAAATGTCTACTAAAATAGTAGATTAAATTATTAACGTATTCGATGTTAAAACGATGAAACAGATTAAAGCCAACCTAACAGCAAATCACCTGAAAGATCACTTCGATTTATTATCATGTCGACCTTCAAGAACTTATTCATCGATGTTATATGCGATGATGCGCAACCGCTGTTGTTGCTAAACAATGACCTCACCTGGTAACATACTTATTGCGTCTTTAAAACCATATAAAGACACTGTTTTTAGGAGCTAAATAAATAGATACTGTCACGCACTATCGATTACGTGGCCTCGTATCATTTGCATTTACATTTTATTTATAATGATCAATTTTAACAACTATTTGTCTTTTAAGGCATCCTATCCCTTTATGGAAAAAAAGCGATGGAGAAATTTTTATACAGTTTTGTTCTGGCTTTGGTTTATGAGCCTAGGTCACATGTCTTTTGGGCAAACGAAGCCACTGATTAACTCCACGTTAGATGGAAAGGTTGTTGATGCAGGTACGGGGGAGCCACTCGCTGGAGCAACTGTAGATATCGAAGGAACTACGCATAAAGCTGGTACCGATGGAGATGGAAAATTTAAATTTATAACGGGGCAGAAGTTTCCCTATACCTTGATTGTTCATTACGTTGGATATAAGACTGCCAATGTAGTTGTCAACGGCAGTCCTGTCGAGATTGCTTTAGAACCAGATTTTAATCAATTAGAAGATGTGGTGGTAGTTGGTTACGGTACACAAAGAAGGGGCGATTTAACTGGAGCAATAGCGACGGTACCTGCTGAGGTGAAAGCTCAGCCTGTTGCTTCGGCAGAGCGTTTGTTACAAGGATCCGTTCCTGGTGTGTCTGTAACGCAGACTTCCGGTCAACCTGGTGGTGGTGTAAGTGTTCAGATAAGAGGGAATAATTCGATTACTGCCGGGAGTGATCCGCTCTATGTAATCGATGGTTTTCCAATAGATAACGATTACTCTTCGAATGATGCAGGTGTGAACACAGGTTCAAAAATTAATCCATTATCAACCATTAATACTTCTGATATCGAGTCTATCGATGTATTAAAAGATGCCTCAGCAACGGCAATTTACGGTTCGAGGGGTGCAAACGGAGTGGTAATCATCACAACAAAGAGTGGCTCAAGAAATCAATCCTCTATCAACTACGATGGTTTCTATGGTTATCAAGAAGTTGTGCGAACTATCCCTTTACTAAATGCTGGAGAATGGTGGCAGTTGCGTAAAGATGCGGCAGCAAATTCGGGTAGAACGGCTACATTACCAACGCCTATTGGATATTCGCTGGATACCAGTGGTGTAGGAACAGATTGGCAGGCTGCGGCATTTAGGCAAGCACCCATACAGAACCATAACCTTTCTATCCTGTCTGGAGGCGAGCGTACCCGATTGGCCATTTCCGGTAACTATTTCAATCAGGAAGGAATTTTGCAGAATACAGGATTTAACCGGATTTCTGGTAGAATTAATGTACTTCACGATTATAATGATCGCTTGAAATTGACGGCTAACCTGGCAGCGAGCGGGTCAAAAGCCGATATCGCGCCAACTGCTGTCGTGGGGAACCTGTTGTTAACCCCTCCTGCTTTACCGGTTTATCAGGATGATGGCTCTTTTGTAATCAACAGTCCGTTTGAATCTACTTTGCAGAACCCAATCAATTCTTTATATAATCAACTTAACGAGTCAAAAATCAATCGTCTTTTGGGTAGCGTTTCTGGAGAATATGAAATTATAACCGGACTAAAGGCGAAAGTATTATTGGGAGTGGATATTCTCGACAATAAACAAAACCGCTACTTGCCGAAAACAACGTCCGAAGGTTTGGATTTAGATGGTTTAGCGCAGGTGGGTTCTTTGTTTACCTCGAATTGGTTAAACGAAAATACGTTGAGTTATGATAAAACGATTAACGATAAAAATCGAATTAATGCGATAGTAGGGTTTACTGCGCAGCAATCCAAGAGTGAAGGCGCTGTCGCTGAAGCAGCAGGTTTCGCTACTGATGCCTTCAGTTTTAATAATTTAGCTACTGGGGTAACGAATAGAATTCCTCGTTCCGATGCCAATGACTGGTCGCTTGCTTCATTCCTTGGGCGTGTAAACTATGCTTATGATGATCGTTATTTATTGACGTTAACTTTCCGTTCAGATGGATCTTCGAGATTTGGGGCCGGAAATAAGTGGGGTTATTTCCCATCGGCTGCTTTTGGATGGAACGTTAATAATGAAGACTTTTTTAATGTTAAAAACATTAGTCAGCTTAAGTTGCGTTTAAGTGCGGGAACCACTGGGAACCAGAACATCCCTTCTTATCAATCGTTAGCTCGGTTAGACTACTTTAGATACAACTTTTCAAATACCACTGTGCACGGCTTTGCTCCGATAACTGTGGTAAATCCTAATCTAGGTTGGGAGAAAACCTTTCAGTTTGACGGTGGAATCGATATCGGTCTCTTTGATAACAGAATTAGTATCGTAGCTGATTATTATTATAAAAAGACTACCGACCTGTTATTGAGCAGGACCGTTCCGGGTAGTTCTGGGCTCGCCGAACACGGGGGAGGGCAGGCTGCTACCATCTATCAAAATATTGGTGCGGTTTCCAATCAGGGTATTGAGTTATATGTTAATTCAAATAACCTGACAGGCCCTTTCAGCTGGAAGACCATCGCGATGGTATCGAGAAATACCAATAAGATTTTGGATTTGGGTGAAGGGGTTGATCAGATTATACCAACAATTTCTGAGCCTTCTATTGCCAAGGTCGGTTATCCTTTGGGTTCGTTCATCGTATATCAAACGGATGGAATTATCCAGGAAGGGGATGTGCCACTCACTCCGCAACAGAATAGAAGTCCAGGCGGGCAAAAATATCGAGATATCAATGGCGATGGACAGATCACGCAGGCTGGCGACAGGGTGGTCGTTTCCAATCAACCGGGTTTAGTTGCGGGTCTAACAAACACTTTTTCATACAAGGGCTTTGATCTCTCTGTTTTCTTTCAAGGACAGGCAGGAGGGAAAATCTATAATGCAAACCGCGCCAATCTTGAGCTCGGTACAGGTTACGTAAATGCGTCCCGGGTAATGTTGGATCGATGGACGCCAACAAATACGGATACGGAAGTAAAAGCAGCTTTTCAGGATCCCGCGATCACTATTTCTGATCGTTTTATAGAAAGCGCTTCCTATCTGCGCTTAAAGAATATTGCCTTAGGCTATACTTTGCCAAAAAGCTTTCTTGGTAAAAGTGGCTTAGAAAGTCTTCGTATATATGTTTCTGCACAAAATGCTTGGACACTAACTAATTATACCGGTTTTGATCCGGAAGTAAGCTCCAGTGAGCAGTCGCTGATTAATAGGGGTATAGATAACGGTATCTATCCCAACAATAAATCTTTTCAACTAGGTGTTCAACTTGCATTATAACAATTTTAAACTATGAAATCTGTTAATAATCTCTTAATTATACTATCCCTTTTTTGCCTTGTTTCTTGCAAAAAGTTTTTGGAAGAAGAACCTGCGGCGATCATTTCGGATAATCAATTTTATAATACACAGGAGGATGCAGTAAATGCTGTGAATGCCGTGTATTTTCTTCTGAATGCGGGCGGTTTGCAAACGCCTTATAATACCTTATTCAATACAGGGATGAATATGGCGGGAGACGATGAAGATCCCGGGCCGGGAGCGACGAATCCGGACGTTCGCTCACTTTCTGTGTTAGCGCACTCTTCCACAAATCTACGGGTTTATGAAATTTGGCAGCAACATTATGCCGCGATAAAAAAAGCGAATGTAGCACTGGAGAAAATTCCAGAGATTGAATTCGATGAACAGCTGAAAAACCGGCTGCTCGGAGAGGCGAAGTTTTTACGCGCGCTATATTATTTCAATTTGGTTCGACTATACGGTGGTGTGCCCTTAATTATTGAAAATCAGGAGTTCATAGATGCAAATGATTATGCTGTTGCCAAATCAACCGCCGCTGAAGTTTATACGCAGATCGAAACCGATTTGAAAGAAGCTGCCGACGTTTTGCCGCCATCTTATTCTTCGCCAGACGTAGGTAGAGCGACTGCGGGAGCAGCTAAAGCGCTGTTAGCGAAAGTGTATCTCACCAAAGCTTCCCTACCATTAAATATCCAGTTGCACTATGAAGACGCTGTCCGTACGGCAGAAGAGGCGCTTTCTCCACAGGATGGTGGTAGTGGTGAATATGGTTATGACTTGATCGAGAACTATGCGGAAGTTTTTTTACCGGCACATAAAAATGGTGTAGAACATATTTTTTCTGCACAGTTCAAGTCTAATTCCCTTAATCAGGGAAATAGTGAGATGCTACGGGCTATCTTAGGTGGAATACCAGGTTTAAGAGGGACTTATGCACATATGGTGCGTTTCTATAGGGAGGGTGAAGACAACTATTTTAGTATATTTAAATTGTTTTCACCACAAGATAAGCGTAAGTACGTTACTTTCGTTACTCATTTTAACAGTCCGACCAACAATCAGCAGTACGGTCTACCTATAAATAATCCTGCCGTTCCGCAGGATTCTACACCATTTTTCAATAAACTATGGGATCCCAATTCATTAGCTGTAACCAGCGAATCTGCTGCAAATGTAGCTATTATAAGATACGCCGATTTATTGTTGATCCATGCAGAGGCGGAAAATGAATTAAACGGCCCGACACCAAAGGCCTACCGTTCATTAAATCGCGTGAGAAATAGGGCCGGACTACCAGATCTCACTGCAGGTCTTACAAAAGATCAATTTCGGGATTCGGTCTATTTCGACAGACGGCTTGAACTGACATTTGAATATCAGCGCTGGTTTGACCTGATTAGACAGAAAGATGCTTCGGGGAGCGGTGTTTTAGTTAGAAATCTGCATAAAGTTGGCAAGACCAATGCTGCCGATAAGCATTATTTATACCCTATACCGCAATCGGAAATAGACAATAATCATCTGTTGGAGCAAAACCCGGAGTGGAATTAAGAAAGCAAAAGTATACAGGCTATATGAATAAAATGATTTTAAACCTTGATAAGAAACGTTGATCATGAAAAAATCAATCATTTTGGGTGTTTGCTTAGGCACACTGCTAACCCCCGGTTATCTGGGTGCACAAAATATTACGCAGCAGCAAGAGACCTTTAAAGGAATAATCGGTGAGCAATATAAGGATTCTAAGGAATCTTGGACGGATCCGGTCAAAGCACCGGAAGGTGCACCAAACGTAGTTTGGATTCTCTTGGACGATGTAGGTTTTGGAGCAGCAAGTGCTTTCGGTGGGTTAATTCCTACACCCACCTTTGATAGTTTGGCAAATAATGGACTGAGGTATACGAATTTTCATACTGCAGCGATTTGTGCTCCCACGAGAGCGGCATTATTAACTGGTCGTAATCACCATCGGGTGCATGAAGGTGGTTTTTCTCATAAATGGGCATCTTTTGGTTTTCCTGGTTGGGATGGTAGAATCCCTTCTGACAAAGGCACCATTGCCGAAATTTTGCGAGAAAATGGTTACAATACGTTTGCTGTAGGAAAATACGGACTAACACCGGATCAGGACGCCACCGATGCCGGTCCCTTTGATAGGTGGCCATCCGGTAAAGGCTTTGACCATTTTTTTGGTTTCTTAGGATCTGCAACGGACCAATACAAACCGGATTTAGTGGAGGATAATGCACATGTGGACCCTGATGGTCGGCATCTCAGTGAACAAATTACGGATAAAGCGATCAGTTTTATTGATCGTCAAAAGAAAGCTGACCCAGCTAAACCGTTCTTTTTATATTATTCGCCTGCTGCAGTCCATTCGCCACATCAGGTAGAAAAGAAATGGCGTGATCTCTATAAAGGTAAATTTGACGATGGCTGGGATGTTTATCGTGAAGAGGTGTTTGAGCGCCAAAAGAAATTAGGGCTTATCCCGGCCAATGCTACTTTGCCCGCCCGTAACCCATATATTAAAGCGTGGAATGACCTTTCAGATGACGCAAAAAAAGTATATACACGTTTCTTTGAGGTCTATGCCGGATATTTAACGTATACCGATTATGAGGTGGGAAGATTAATTGATCATCTGCAATCGATCAATCAATTAGATAATACCTTAATACTTTTGGTGATAGGCGACAATGGCGGGAGCAAAGAAGGAACCCAATATGGGACGATCAAGCGTGCACCGGCAACAGCCCTTTTACAAGAACAATCAGAAGAAGAAGCTATTAAAGCGCATCTAGAAAATTTCGACTTGATAGGTACGCCAGAGGCAACTAATGGAAACTATCCTCTAGGATGGGCCCAGGCCACGAATACACCCTTTAAATATTGGAAACAGGATGCGCATGCCGAAGGAGGTACGCGCAATCCCCTGATTGTTTTCTATCCTAAAACGATTAAGGAGAAAGGCGGTTTAAGGCATCAATATGGATATGTGAACGATTTACTTCCTACAACTTTGGAGTTCCTGAATATCGAAGCTCCAACATATATCAGGGGCATCAAACAAGATAGCATACAAACTTCTTTATTTTACTCGTTTAATGATAAAGAGGCCCCTTCACAACATTTAGTGCAATATTATTACATTTTTGGTTCTCGGGCAATATATAAGGATGGGTGGAAAGCCAGTCTAGCTTTTAAAATAGATGAAAATAAAGGAGGAAGAATACGTAATGTTAGCTTCGATGATCCGGCTAATATTGACTGGCAATTATACCATCTCGACGAGGACTTTAATGAACAAAATGACCTTTCAAAGCAGCATCCGGAAAAGCTGGAAGAACTGAAAGCGCTATTCGACGAGGAAGCGAAAGTAAACAATGTGTATCCATTAATTAATTGGGATGACGTGGTAGATAGGCGCAGTACGGAAACAAAATAGTAACAATGATAAAGTACAATACACGATGAAAAAGTTAATTATGATGATGTTGTTGCTATCGGCACAAAGTATGGTGTCTGGACAACAGCAAACCAAAAAGACATTAATCCCCTTTGTCGATTTTGAGCAAAAATTGGAAGCCCAAGCGGGCGAAGCACAGATCTTAGATGCACGTTCTTACGAAGAGTACCAACAGAATCACGTGAAAGGCGCTGTAAACGTCGTAGATGAAGAACAATTAAGCGCTGTTGTAAAACAACTTAATAAAGAGAAACCTGTGTTTGTCTATTCGATAGGTAATGGGAGGAGCGGAAAGTTAGCTGTTCTTTTGCAAGAGCTTGGTTTTGGGGAGGTGTATGAATTTCCAGGAGGACTCAGCAAATGGATCGGGAAAGGAAAGCCAGTAGAATCAACGGTGGATGAGGGACTTTCACTTGCTGATTTTCAAGAGCAGGTGAAAGCTGATCAATTGGTGTTGGTGGATGTAGGATCCCGCTATTGCGGAGGATGCCAAAAACTAAAGCCAGTAGTGGCAGAGGTTGTTAGCGAACATTCAGATGTATTCAAATTGGTCGATATCGAGGCGTATGATAATAAGCAATTGATAAAAGAGTTAGCTGTTGAAGCTTTGCCAACACTTATTCTTTACAAAGAAAATGAAGTGGTGTGGAAGAAAACTGGTTTATCCTCTAAGGAGGAGATTGTTAATCAGTTAAATAAACATAAACTTTAAAAAAATGACCTTTCAAGATATTATCCTACTCTTAAAGAAAATTCTGGTGGGTATTATAGTAGCACTCATCCCGGCGCTCATCATATGTTTGGGTATTACACTTTTACAAAAACTGATGTAAGCGTAGATGGCATGTATGTGTTTGAAATTATTAATGATTATGCCTAATTGATCTTTAAATGAAATTAGAAAAAGACGTCAAAGACCGAATTATTCGCAACGTATTATTGAGCCTATTGATATATGCGCTACCTATCTTGTTGATGTTTCTGTATTTTTTTGTTACAGACCAGCGACCTTGGTTGGAATAACCTGATGATTAAGTATTAGATTTTTTTCGTTAATAACAAAGATTATGATAGAATTTATAGAATCAATTTTTACGAACCTCAATACTTGGGGGTTGCCGGTACTGACACTGATTATAGGTGTTTTTGAATTTTCGTTTGGCCTTTACGGTAAGGAATGGAACCGAAACGAAAAAATGTTGGATATAGCTTGTTACGCCCTGCCTCGATTGGCTACCCGACCATTAGTAGCCTATTTTGGCTTAAAGTTTTTGCCTTATATTCTTCCCTATGCAAAAGATGCTTTTGACTGGATACCTTTCTTTTGGGGTTTTGTTATTATCTGCGTTTACGATGATTTGACACAATATTGGTATCATCGCCTACATCACGAAATTCCGTGGTTATGGAGGTTCCATAGAACGCATCATTCGGCACCTTACATGGGAATGGCAATGGCTTCCAGACAGAATATGATCTATACCATTTTCTTTTCGCAAACGTATTTGACAACCTTATTGGTTTATTTAGGATTGGGATATCCAGCTTTATTTGCGAGGGGTATCAAATCGCTCATAACAAAAATGGCACATTCGAGTATTAAATGGGATAGGCCTCTTTATGAAAAAAAGTGGTTGCATCCAATTGCATGGGTTCTGGAAAGAACGATTTCTACACCTGCGACACATCATGCGCATCATGCAGATAGGACCGATGATGGTGTTGGATATTACAAAGGAAATTTTGGAAATATGTTTTTTATATGGGATATTATTTTTGGAACAGCCTTAATTACACGTAAATATCCAAAAACATATGGCATTTCACATTATGAAGGTGATGAATGGTATGCACAATTACTTTGGCCAATCTTTAAATCAAAAGTTAAGGGAAGTGAATTGGCTGCGAATGGGCCTGTTGTAAGGCAAGACGTAAAAGATACCAACGAGGTAGCGGTTGCCGAAAAAAACACGGAAACTTCTTTTGGTACAGATGCTATTTCATCAGGGCTTACGTAAGATCTTCCGATAAGGCACAGGGCTTGTTTTTGTAAACTTGATGACCTGCTTACTGTATTTAAGTGTTAATGTCTGCGAAATTTTACGTTTTTCCTTTTTCCTTTTAACTTATTATCAATAGTTTTGATTTTTTACTAATCAGCTACTAAAACATGCGTCAAGAAAATGTGGTAAATGAACTTGAAGTTCCGGAAGAAGACCTATCTGCAGAATTACAGAATCTGCCTAAAAAGAATTATTTAACAGAAGACTGGACCGTAGTCATCTTGGGAGCTATTATCATCGTTTCGGCAATTGCCGGCTTACATATCAGTGCTCCCCAGTATAAATGGTCTGATCTAAGTGGTTTACTAGCTGTATTTTCTTTGGAAAATTCACAACGATTATTGTTACAGTTTCTATTTACATTTGCCATACTCATTTTTGGAGCTTTGCTAACGGGAAGAAAAGTGGCTCCATATCTAAAGGGCTTTCCTGTTGTTTTTATATTGACAGTGGTTGCATTACTGTTTGCGGGAAACGCCAGTATGGAGGAGTTGGGGCTAGAAGCGGTAATCTTTAGCTTATGTATAGGTTTATTAATAGGAAATACCGTGAAATTACCTGTTTGGTTAAAGGAGTCCTTATCAGCGGAACTTTTGGTGAAGATCGGGTTGGTTCTGTTGGGTACCAGTGTCATTTTTTCAGATATTTTAAAGGCTGGGTCTTTGGGACTTATACAATCGTTAGTGGTGGTTTTATCCGTATGGTATTTTGCTTTTTGGCTGTGCAAAAAATTTAAAATAGATGAAGAACTGGGCTTGATGCTGTCGAGTGCTGTTTCTATATGCGGTGTTTCAGCCGCTATTGCTACCTCGGGTGCCATTCAGGGAGATTCAAAAAAATTGTCGTATGTAGTGTCTATGGTATTAATCACGGCTGTTCCAATGATGATCGGTATGCCTTATATTGCTAGTTATTTTGGTTTTTCTGAAGAGGTGACAGGTGCTTGGTTAGGAGGAAGTATAGATACGTCAGGAGCAGTGGTTGCGTCTGGTTCGCTTGTTGGAGAGACTGCATTAAAAATCAGTACTATTGTAAAATTTTCACAAAATGTTCTTTTAGGTGTGGCCGCCCTGGCTATCTCAATTTATTGGACTTACACTAACCACCCTGCTGGCCAGCAACCGGGTACCAAACCGGGTTTAGGTGTTATTTGGGAGCGGTTTCCTAAGTTTGTTCTGGGATTTATTGCAGCATCTTTATTATTCTCTTTTGTTTTGAGCGAAGACACCATAGCGACTGTAAAAGGAGACATAAAGAGTATACAAAGTCTTTGGTTTGCACTGGCTTTTACAAGTATTGGATTGGAGACAAATTTTAAGGAGTTAATAAAAGAAAACAGCAAACGTCCTTTTTGGGTGTTTCTTATAGCCCAGTTATTCAATATTATTATTACGTTGATTCTTGCGTTTTTACTCTTTGGATAGGAGGAGGATTAGCGGGGAATAGTAACTTTAGATTTGAGAACTTGAATGTAAATATGAAAAAATATAAATCTATAGCATGTATCAGCATCATTTTTCTCTCGGCATGTAATACGGGAAACGAACGTAGGGTTGATGAGCAGGATTCTGTTGCCATGTGCGTGTCTGAAGGAATGCCTTCGCGTGTAGCGGCCGTGAAGAATGTGCAAAACGAAATTCTTTTAGGTGCTGATGATGGAAAGATGGTGTTGATAAAAGGAGGTGATTTCCGAATGGGATCAACGGAATTTGCCGATGCTCAGCCTATACATGACGTAACTATAAGCGATTTTTGGATGGATGAGCATGAAGTTACCAATGCGCAGTTTGCTAAATTTGTGGAGGCTACAGGATATATCACTGTAGCTGAACGGGCATTAAATCCCGAGGACTTTCCGGGTGTTTCAAGAGACTTGTTAGTCCCGGGGTCGGCAGTATTTAGCCCGCCAGAAGAGCAGGTGAACTTAAATAATCACCTACAGTGGTGGAAATATGTGCCTGGCGCCTCTTGGAGACATCCAAAAGGTCCCGGAAGTACTATTGAGGACAATGACCCAGTAGTGCATGTTAGCTATGAAGATGCGGAAGCATTTGCTAAATGGGCGGGGAAAAGATTACCAACCGAGGCGGAGTGGGAATATGCTGCACGCGCTGGAAAAAAAGATCAGACATTTTATTGGGGGAATGACCTTAAACCTGACGGTAAGTGGGTTGCTAATGTATATCAAGGAAATTTTCCGACTAAAAATACAGGAGAAGATGGTTTTGAAGAAACGGCACCAGTAAAATCGTTTCCGGCAAATGCCTTTGGACTGTACGATATGGATGGCAACGTTTGGGAATGGTGTTCAGATTACTATAGACCAGACACCTATAAGAATTCGGTGAAGGATAATCCCAAAGGACCTTCCGATAGTTACGATCCTACAGAGCCGGGGCTCGTAAAGCGCGTACAGAGAGGGGGTTCTTTTTTATGTAATGAGCAGTATTGCGAACGTTACAAAGCCGGAAGCCGAGGCAAAGGCGAGGTGAGTAGTGCCAGCAATAACCTGGGTTTTAGATGTGTGAGTGATCAAGCGCCTGAGGCAGAGTAAAGACGAAACGAATCTTCTTGATGAAATAGGAAGTTAGTCCATTTCTAGGATATGTTTAACGCCTTTGCCGGACTTGCTTTCACGCCCAATTAATTCAATATAATCAATATTCGGTTTGAATAAACTACCTCCATTGATCCTTACAAATATCCTGTCTATTATTGTCTGCTTGTTATTTATAGAGGCGAAAGCCTCGTATTGTGCACTCTCCGGGCAATAGGCGAGCCGTAGAGGTACTTTTTTGCAAGATGTCAGATTGATCTCAAATTCGTCGTTGGCAAGTTTTTTATGTTGTATACCATAGGCGAGTTTTTTCTGGATAAAAGAAAGGTTTTTCCGTTCACCATCCTCTTCGTAGAGAATCCAATAGGCGTTAACTGGATTGCTTTCGTCAATTTTACCATTCTTTTTATTGAGCGTGTAAACAACAGTATTGGTATTAGGATCCCGCTGGAGATAGAATAATTGACCCTTCTCGTTTGGAACTGGCAAGGCAGCTGTATCCACTTGTTTGCTATGCTCCTGCGCTGTTAATTTTGTGTAGCAGAGCGATACTGCGATAAATAAATAAAGAGATGAATTCATAGATCATTGGCTTTTCTTTATTTAAGTTAGTATTGTCTTATTATTAAAGTGCAACAAGCTTCATACCAAAAGATACAAACAACTGATAAAAAGGCTTAAACTTATTTGTTGGGAATTTATGATAGGCGCCGAAGAACCTTCAGTGAAGATAAATACTAAAATACAGGTTTGATGAGCAATACAAGAGGCTATGCTACATTGTTACTAACGAACTAGTACAATCGCTTGGTTAACTGTTCTTCCACAGCGCGATAAACTTGTATGGGTTTATGGTTGCGCCAGCTCACTTCGTCTAAGGCACCTCCAAAATTAATGAAATAATCAATATTGGAGTTCTTAAACTCTTCAATTACGTGTTGCCTGAAATTAATACCCGCAATCCATCCATCTTCAATTTCTTGAAACCATTCTTCGTAGTAACAATCATCAGATGAATGAAAATTGAGAATGTTCTCTCCTATTAAAATGAATTTATTGATTCCTGCCGACATCATAGGTTCTAGTATCTCACGTTTGAGGAGCATAATGTCATTGTAAATGGCATCATTCCATTCGCCAATAAATTCAATGATCGCATAGTTATGATCATAATCTGCATATAATATTTTTAAATAGAGCGTAGTAGACCCAAAGTAATCCCATTGAGGGTGTAATAGGAAATTATATATCTGTTTGTCAAATTCAAATTCACTATACTCAGTTCCATAAAATGGTGATAGTTCATCTTCGGAAGCAATGTAGTCATCACGCCATCGGTAAAAAGGTTCTATTTCATGCATTTTGTGTCTAAATTTTTGCGCTTTACTTGTCAAGTAAACTTTTTTCTAGCTATATTGTTAGCATAATTAATTGTCATGCTGTTTTATATATTGTACCGTGTATAGAAGATTTATTTGACGGCACATTTTCTACGTAAAGATAATTCTAAAAATCAAATTTCCATTGGTGTTTCGAGCATTATAAAATAGATTGTTTTGCTCTATAATATGCGTGATAATAATTACCTTAGCACCTCTGTTTTGCTATGAGCCCTGAAACTAAAAAAAATTTACTTACTGCCGCTACTTATGCTGGGGTACTCTTTGTGGGTTTATTGTTGGGTCAAAGTTTTGAGAATGAAAATGCCCGAACAAGTAATACACTACTACCTACAGTTTTGGTCGATAGGAACGGGAAACTTCAGCGTCTTATACAAATTGTTCAAGATAAATACGTAGATATAGTTGGTGTAGATACCTTGCAGGATTATGCAATTAAGGAAGTCTTATCTAATTTAGACCCACATTCAACTTATATGCCGCCCGCTTTGGCTAAAGCAATGGGAGAGGATCTGAACGGGAGTTTTGATGGTATAGGTGTAGAATATTATAGACTTCAAGATACCCTCATGATTACTTCGGTAACACCTGGTGGGCCTGCGCAGAAAGCCGGCGTAAAAATAGGTGATAAGTTAATCGGTGTAGACGATAGACCTATCGCTGGGGAGTATATGAAAGAGCAGGAAGTAGCTGCAAGAGTCAGAGGAAAAAGAGGTACAACGGTAAATCTTTGGATTAATAGAACGGGAGAAGATTTGCCAGAACCAATTAAAGTAACCCGCGACAAAATAGTAGTGAGCAGTATCGATGCTGCTTATATTATTGATACGGCGATTGCGTATATCAAAATAAAACGCTTTGGTGCGCAAACTGCAAATGATTTCAGAGATAATTTAAAAAGAATGAAACAGTATGGTGTAGATAAGCTTATACTTGATCTTCGGGAGAATGGTGGGGGGTATCTCCGATCTGCTACAGCTCTAGCCAGTGAGTTTTTTAAAGGAAAGGAACTTCTGGTGTATACACAGGGAGCAAATGAAACACGTCGAGAATACTATTCTAATGGGAACGGTATTTTTAGTGAGGGAAAATTGGTTGTGTTAATTGACGAGAAGTCGGCGTCTGCAAGTGAAATTGTTGCAGGTGCTGTGCAAGATCTCGACCGTGGTATTGTGCTAGGTAGACGTTCCTTCGGAAAAGGACTGGTACAGGATCAATTTGATTTTGATGATGGGTCTGCCGTTAATCTAACAATCGCTAGGTATTATACGCCATCAGGGAGATGTATACAAAAATCATACAAAGATGGTGTCGAAAGCTATTTTAATGAGATTAGTAGACGATATAGTTCGGGAGAACTGACGAGAGACACAGCTACGAATACAATTGATACGACGCTATTTAGAGGAGCATTATACCATACTTCATCTGGTCGGCCTATTTATGGAGGCGGAGGGATTATGCCTGATATTTATGTGCCCGTTGATAGCCTGGGAGCCAATAGTTTTTATAAAAAGGTAATCAAAGAAAATATAATTAACGATTATGTATACACGAATTTGGTGACCACCCCACCAGATTTTTCCATCGATCATTACATGGACCATTATACACTGCCGCGAAATACCTATAGTGATTTCGTTGAGCTATCACGAAATAGGGGTATTGAAGTTAGTGATAAAGAAACAGCAGTTGCGCAAAAATTAATCGAAGCTGATATGAAAGCGTTAGTTGCTCGTTTTTTCTTTGGAGGAGAAGCCTTTTTTAGGATTAGAAATGAGGCCGACCGGATGCTCACTAGAGCTATAGAGACATTAAAACGATAGTGTTGGTGTTTCTTCGGTAACGTTCTCGCTGTTTTTTTTTCGATTTTTTGTTATTGATTCATATTTCTCGGTGATTTGGCTATGTCAAGGAGGTTAGTCCTTGATCACACCAATCCTAAAAGAGAAATTATGAAAAGAACATCACCTTTTCGAAAACAGTGTATAAAAATTTTGCTCCTTATTGTAGTACAGTATTTACCAATAATTGCCTACAGTCAAGAAATCCGACAAGTTACGGGAAGGGTCAAGAGTCAAACAGATGACACGCCTATCCCGGGAGTTAGTGTGCAAGTGAAGGACGGTAACGAAGGAGCCTCCACAGATGTCAATGGACACTATAACCTGCAAGTCAAAGAAGGCGCCACCCTGATTTTTTCCTCTGTAGGTTATCAGGCCAAAGAAATTTTAGTTGGAAATAATCCTGTTATCGATGTCATATTAACTGAAGATGCCGCACAGTTAAGTGAAGTTGTGGTTACAGCTTTGGGAATAGAGCGGCAAACAAAATCACTAACCTATGCAACACAGGAACTGCGGAATACCGATCTAACCAACGTGAAAGATCCGGGAGGAAATGTCATGAACAGCCTGAATGGTAAAGTAGCCGGAGCGGTCGTGACGCCGGCGGCCAGTGGCCCGGGGGGTGCTGTAAGGGTAGTGTTGAGAGGGAACCGATCCATCAGTGGGAATAATAATGCGTTAATTGTTGTGGACGGGGTACCTATTGATAATACCATGACAACTGAGCAAGGGGGAGGTGGATCTGCTAACACGGTAGCTACCCAGCAAAAGAGTTTGAGCAGTGGCTATTCCGGGAGTGATGGGGCCGCGAGCATCAATCCGGAAGACGTGGAGTCGATAACCGTATTGAAAGGCCCGGCAGCCGCCGCTTTGTACGGCAGCCGCGCGGCCAATGGCGCCTTAATGATCACAACTAAAAAAGGGAAAGAAGGTGCTGTTCGACTGAATTATAGTGGAGGTATTACAAGCGATCGGCCCTTTCTTTTGATGGATTTTCAAAACGTATATGGGCGGGGTAATGGAGGAACATTTGGTGAAGATGCCGCCGGAAGTTGGGGTCAGCCTACTATAACTCATCCGGACAATGTCCGCAGTTTCTATAATACAGGTACAACGATCAATAATTCCATCAATATTTCCGGGGGAACCGAAAAAATGCAAGGTTATGCTTCCTATACCAATAATGCCATTGGTGGAATTGTCCCGACGAACCGCATGGATCGTAATACCCTCAACCTTCGGCTAAATAATGAGGTGCTTCCTGGTCTGACAACGGATCTCAAAATTACGTATGTCAATCAAAAAACAAAAAATAAACCGAGATTAGGCGATAATGGCGTAACCAATGAGGCCCTAATTATGCCAAGGGATATGTCTGCCGATGAATTAAGGGACTTTGAGACGGTTAACCCGGAAACAGCACAACCCTTGCCGAATTATTGGACAAATAGTTCTTTCTTCCAAAACCCCTATTGGGATGTGTATCGGATGTCACTTAATGAAGAACGTAACCGGGTGATGTTAGTGGGTAGCGTAAAATATCAAATCACGGATTGGTTGTTTGCTCAGGGCCGTTATAGTCTGGACCGATATGACGATAAGATTACCGGAGCCTTTCATGAAGGTACTTTGCCAATCCCGACCTTAGCCGGTGGCCGTTATCAGGAAAACCATGTAAATCGTTGGGAGCGTAATATAGACTTCTTGCTATCAGGTACCAACGACATAGGCAGCAATTTCGGCATTAATTATAATGTTGGAGCGGCATTGCTTAATAACAGCGGTTACAATACACAATCTTTGGCCAATGGTTTGCGCATCCCGAATATGTTTGACCTTAATTTCGCCAGTACGCCAACTTTTGCAAATATTGTGGCCAGAAAAGAAATACAGTCTGTTTATGGAAGTGCTGAATTAAATTATAGACAATTATTATTTTTAGACGTAACCGCACGGAACGATTGGTCGTCTACCCTTCCGGCACCACATAGCTATTTTTATCCTTCTTTTGGACTTTCGGGATTGCTTTCCGAGATGCTTAGTTTGCCTTCATGGATTAATTATGCGAAAGTAAGGGGCGCTTATACACAGGTGGGTAACGATGCCGACCCCTATTTGCTGCAGCAGACGTATACCTATAGCCAGGGTGCTGGGGAAGGTTTTGTTGCACGGGATCAGATTAAGTACATCGATAATTTAAAGCCCGAACGTACCAAAGCCTGGGAGGTGGGTACCGAATGGCGATTTTTTGAAGGGCGCTTAGGTGTCGATGCATCCCTATATAAAACAAATACGGTGAATCAACTTATCTTTATTGGATTACCCCAGCCATCCGGTTATAATAACCAATACGTTAATGTAGGGGATATTGAAAATAAAGGAATGGAAGTTATGCTTACCGGAAACCCAATTAGGAAGGAAGAACTTAGTTGGAATAGCACCGTGAACTTCGCATTGAACCGTAATAAGGTATTGTCTTTATTGCCCGGTGTAGAACAGGCAAGTTTATCTCCTTCGGCTAATTTTGGTAGTCTGTTAATCCGGCCAGGAGGTGCTTATGGCGATATCTATGGCTTTAAATGGGCACAGGATCCGGCAGGGCAATATCAGATCAATGATGCAGGACTTCCAGTAGTGCAGCAATTGCAGCAGATCGGTAATTTTAACCCAGATTATACCCTAAGTTGGTTAAACCAGATCGACTATAAAAACTTTAATTTTTCCTTTATGATAGATGGGCGAGTGGGGGGAACTGTTATTTCTGGTACCGATGCCATGCTGGGTTATTTTGGCTTAGGAGATTATACGGTACCTTACAGAGATGGTGGACTGGTTTTACCCGGTGTATTGCCGGATGGTAGCCAAAATGACGTCGCTATATCTGCTGAGCAATTTTGGACACAGGTTTCGCAAGGAGGAACAAATGCTTATGGTGAGTTCTTTGCCTATGATGCCACAAACTTCCGGTTGCGGGAATTGTCGTTGGGATATACCTTGCAAATCAAGAACAGTCCTATAAAAACAGCGCGGTTCTCCCTTACCGGAAGAAATTTGTTCTTCTTTTATCGTGGGAAATCAAAATTGGATATTCCTGGAATAGGTAGACGTACCTTACCCGTTGATCCGGAAGTTGCGATTGGAACAAGTAATTTCCAAGGTATAGAGAGTGGTCTATTACCTGCTACCCGTAGTTTTGGCTTTAACATAAACTTGTCCTTCTAAATTTAAATTTCAAGAAAATGAAACGTTATTATAGCTATATATTGTCGATAGGCTTGTTATGGGCAGCAGCATGCACCGGTGATTTCGAAGAAATTAATACCAACCCATCAAAGTTGACAGAGGCTGGTGCCCGGGAACTGCCATTCATGTTCTCCCAGGCGCAATCAGCATCAACTATTAATAGGCCTTACTATCAAACCATATCGATTTTAATGCCTGACTTATATGCGCAATATTATGCGCTGACAACAACAAGCTTTACTACCGATCGTTATGCGTTGAACGATACCTGGCTGTCGCGACCCGGTATTGTGACTTACGTGATGACCGTTCCGCAGTTACAGGCGATTTTTGATAACACTGAAGCTTCTTCCGGAGAACATGCATTAGCCAATATTATGATGGCATATGCTTTTCACCGCTATACCGATCAATTTGGTCCGGTCCCTTATTTTAACGCTGGTACAGCAGAAAGCAGTATTCCCTATGATCCGCAGGAGGCTATTTACGACGATCTGTTTAAACGATTGGACTCGGCAGTTGTTAACCTAAAAAACGGAGATGTAAGTAACGTTTTTGGTAATCAAGATCTCCTATATGGAGGAGATGTGGCGAAGTGGATAAGTTTTGCCAATACCCTCCGGTTAAGAATGGCTATGCGTATTTCTAAGGTAGATCCAGGGAGGGCCCAGCAAGAAGCTGAGGCAGCGGTAGCAAGCGGTGTAATGATGAGCAATGAAGAAAACGCGAGCATAGCGCGCTCATTGAATGGTGATGATGGAAATGGACTGGCGTTTAATGCTGCCAATAATGAATTTAGTATGAGCTCAACGGTAGCATCTTACTTGAAAGGTTATCAAGATCCCCGTTTAGCAATATATTTCCAGCCAGCGGTAGCAACGCGAGAATTTAAAGGTTTAAGAAATGGTTCTTCGGCAACCGCTATTAATTCCCCGGGAAACCGACCGAATCAAACGTCGAATATCGGTGCCAAGTGGGTAGAGCGGAATACCGAAGGAACTGCTTGGGTGGCTCACCTGGAAGCTAGGCAGGAAGTAATGGCCGCGGCGGAAGCTTATTTTCTACGTGCTGAAGGTGCATTAAATGGTTGGAATATGGGAGGAGGGACAGCGCAGGAATATTATGAAGAAGGTGTTGCATTGAGTCTGCAACAATGGGGCGTGACTGACGAGGAGACTATCCAAACGTATATCCGGAGCGATGCCTTACCGATTCCACCGGAAGACGAAGCGAATTCTCCAGCAGTGGCCAATACGCCGATACGTTGGACAAACACGGAATCTACACAGCGTGCGCAGATTGCCACACAGAAATGGATAGCGTTATTCCCTGATGGTGTGGAGGCTTGGGCGGAGTTTCGTCGCACAGGTTATCCGGAAATGTATCCCTTATTGCAGTCGGACAACGGAGATTTGCCTGTGGGAACGTTTATTAACCGGCTGCCTTATTCTTCTGTAGAAGCTTCAACGAATGGCGAAGCTCTGGAGGAAGGAAGGCGATTGTTAGGCGGGCCAGATAACGCGGCGACTCGTGTATGGTGGGATGTCGATTAACACTGCATAATTTTTGTATGATGTTTATAATACATGTTAAGATAACGCTCATGATCTGCATGATGATCTCCTGTTTTGCGGTGGAAGAGCCAAATCGTCTGCCGAAAGTTTTGAGCGGTGCCGTTCCAAAAAAAGACTTTATAGCCGCGCATTATCGCGGGTTAGCTGCGGCAGCTTTTGAAGACTGGCAGCGTACCTATCGGCCAGTTGATTGGCAAGAACAACGCGAACGACTGAAGCAATTGATCATCGATAAGTCGGGGATGAAATTGTATCCTGAGCTACCTGTTGATGTGCGGGTAACACGAACTATTCGACAAAAAGATTATGTAATCAAGAACATCTACTTCCAAAGCAGACCGGGGATTTACGCAACCGCAAACCTCTATCTGCCAGTGGGGGAAGGGCCTTTCCCAGCAGTTGTGGTGACACATGGCCATTGGCCGGATGCACGGCGTTCCGAAATCTTCCAGTCCGTAGCGCAGTCGCTCGTGCAAGCAGGATATGTAGCTTTAACGCTCGATGCCTGGGGTGCCGGAGAGCGGTGCAGTGAAGCCGGTATCCAAGAGTACCATGGCGCTAATTTGGGTGCTTCCTTATTGAATGTGGGGGAGACGTTATTGGGGGTGCAACTGACCGATAATATCAGGGCAGTTGATTTGTTAAGTACTCTACCGGAGGTTGATGTTAATCGTATAGGCGCCACAGGTGCCAGTGGGGGTGGTAATCAAGTGATGTGGTTGGCCGCCTTGGATGAAAGGATAAAAGCCGCTATTCCGGTAGTGAGCGTGGGTACGTTCCAATCGTATGTAATGAATAGTAATTGCGTTTGCGAATTGCTGCCGGAAGGTTTGACTTTTACTGAGGAATCAGGAGTACTTGGTCTAGTTGCACCACGAGCATTGAATATATTCAATGCTACAAAGGATACGAATCCGGCATTTCTCCCTTCGGAAATGTTACGGACTTTTGATCACGCAAAGCAATTATTTGCAGCAGTGAACAGCGAGGAGAAATTAAATTACGTGCTTTTTGATACCGGTCACGGTTATTGGCCTGAAATGCGATTAGCTATGCTAAATTGGTTTGATAGGGAATTAAAAGGAACAGAAGAGCAAAGGCAAGAGATGAAGATCGAACCAATGGATGCAACAGATTTGGCAACTTTTGGGGCAAAGGATCGGGATAATAACGTCATGACCACTGCCTCCTTTTGCCGGGAACGAGGAGAAGCATTAAAAGATTCTTTATTGACGTCTGCATCTTTTTCCGTACAAGATAAGGAGAACCAACTGTTAGCCATTCTAGGGAAAAATGAAGGGAGCCTAGCGAATGAAATACTGGCATTCGGTGAGGAAGATGGCTGGTGGAAACGTGCTTTGCTTACCCAACAAAAACAGCATATTCCTTTCTTATGGAAACGACCGAAAGAGACTTCACAGCTTTATCGCATATTTATCCATACGAATGGTAAAGATAGTATAGCCTTAGAAGCCGTGCGAAAAGCCATAGATAATGGTGAACATGTTATCCTTATGGATGTGTGGGGGACAGGAGAACAGTATTCTTTCGAAGCAAAAAAGATTGACGGTCAATTACCTCCATTTCACACCTTATCCAGATCCGCGTTGTGGTTAGGAAGAACGGTGATGGGCGAATGGGTACGGGATTTAGAGGCTATGATGTCCTGGATATATCAAAAAGGAGGAAAAATAAGTGCAATTGAAGCTCATCGGGAAACGGCTATAGCTGCGTTGATTTTTTCTATAAAGCATCCGGTGGGATCGCTGGCGCTTTATCATTGCCCCTATAGTTATCAGTTTGACGGGCGCACCGGAATCGATTTTTATAATATGGCTGTTCATCTTCCCGGAATTTTAAAATGGGGCAATGTATCATTAATGACCGCTTTAAGTACAGCTAAAGTACATTTTCTTAATGCCAGAAGCATGTCCGGGAGTGTTCTGGGAAACAGCGGAAAGAGGGAGTTCGAGAAAGAAGTAGCCAGTTATTGTCAAAAGCTGAATAAGGAAATACAAAGGATTTATTGGACAGAGTGAATCTGTCCCTGGTTCTCTTTCTCTTGCGGCAACCTTTTCGTTAGCGAAAAATTGAATACCTTTTATGGACAATTGATGAAAAAAGAAGTAACACGAACATAAAATAAATCTTAGGGTATGATACAGGGATTTCACTTTTAACAAAATTGGTTTTGCGCCCGTTGCTCCACGTCTGGATCCGGACGCGCTCCGCTGCCTTCTCCAAGGTCGTGTCTGCAGCGGTCACAAAACCTGTTGGAAGTTCGGGGGCAGCTTTGGATACGCATAAGCAAACTTGTGGCGTGAGCAGAGCGATCGTTACAGCTGGCGCGGCGTATCCAAAAAGCTTAAAAATAAAATCTTTAGGTATGATACCCGATAATTATAAAATAAATATGAAGAGCAATCGTAGGGATTTTTTAAAGTTTACAGGGATCGCTGGCATCCATATGGTGGGTAGCACGAGTCTTTTGTCCTGTGCAGACGGCAAACAAACGTCAGCAGAAAAAGGAACGTTGACGCATACATGGGAAGCCAGCCAGAAAAAATATGAACAGCAATTTAATATGAGCGGATATGCTGCTCCTAAGATTGAAACTGTTCGTGTGGGGTTTATCGGCTTGGGAAATAGGGGTGGGGCGGCCGTAGAACGGATAAGTTATTTGGACGGTGTCGCGATCAATGCACTATGTGATGTCCAACCCGAAAAAGTTAACGCTGCCAAAGCGCGTATCAAGGGTCTTGGACATGATCCGCAATTTTATAGCAGTGGTGCTGAAGCTTGGAAAGAGGTCTGTGATAGTCCAAAAATCGATTTGGTATACATCTGTACGCACTGGGCATTACATACACCCATCGCCCTGTACGCTATGAGGCAAGGCAAGCATGTAGCCGTGGAGATACCGGCGGCAACCACGATGGAAGATTGTTGGCAATTGGTAGAAACCTCTGAAAAAACAAGGAAACATTGCGTCATGTTAGAGAATTGTTGCTACGATTTCTTTGAGTTATTAACACTCAATATGGCACAAAAAGGTTTCTTTGGTGAATTGGTACACGGGGAGGGGGCGTACATACATGATATACTCGAAAGTTTTTTTGATCAAGATAAACGTTGGGATTTTTGGCGGTTAAAGGAGAATGCCGAAAGAAATGGCAATTTATACCCTACGCATGGTTTTGGACCAATTTGTCAGGCCATGGGTATCAACAGGGGAGATAAGCTCGAATACATGGTGTCTATGTCGTCGAACGACTTTATGTTAGCGCCGCGAGCGGCAGAAGAAGCGGAGAAAAATACGGCATTTGAAGCATATAGACGTCAGCATTTTCGAGGAAATATGAATACAAGCACGATCCGTACAAATAAAGGACGTACCATCATGGTACAACACGATGTTTCCTCCCCTCGACCGTACTCTCGTATCCATTTATTAAGTGGAACAAAAGCCACAGCTCAGAAGTATCCCTTGCCTGGCAAAATTGCGGTTAGCCATGAAGGCTGGTTAAGTGATGAGGAAATGCGCGAAATAGAGGCGGAATATACACCGGCAATTGTAAAAAAAATTGGTGACTTGGCCAAGCATCTAGGAGGGCATGGAGGGATGGATTTCATGATGGATTGGCGACTGGTGGATTGCCTGCGGAATGGCTTGCCGATGGATATGGATGTTTACGATGCGGCCTCATGGAGTGCCATTGGTCCTTTAAGCGAATGGTCGGTAGCGAATAAAAGCCGACCGATCGAAGTGCCGGATTTTACAGGAGGAAAATGGCAGAAAAACAAATCGGTCGACTTATCCCTAGAGAAGGGGGGGACAACAGGTGTTAAAGTTTGAAATTTAAGCGAATAAAACTAACAGTTATGAATATTTTCACTTTAGAAAATCCTATTGAATTAGGAAAAGCAGCAGGAGCAGCAGCAGCAGAAATAATTACAAAGTCAATTAACGAGAAAGGAAAGGCCCATATTATTTTAGCCACCGGAACCAGTCAGTTTGAAACGATAAAACAACTTGTAAAGGAAGAAATCGATTGGAGAAAAGTAATTATGTTCCATTTAGATGAATATATAGGGATGTCAATAAATCACCCGGCAAGTTTTAGAAAATATCTAAAGGAAAGGTTTATTGATCAGGTGCCTGAGCTGGCTGCTGCCTACCTTATTAATGGAGAAGCGGATCCGGAAGAAGAGCGTGCTCGCCTTGGGGATTTGATCCGTCAACATCCGATTGATGTTGCTTTAGTTGGAATTGGCGAAAATGGGCATTTAGCTTTTAATGATCCGCCAGCAGATTTTGATACCGAAGAACCATATTTATTGGTAGACTTAGATAAGCAATGTCGTGAACAGCAGTTGGGAGAGGGATGGTTCAATAATTTGGAAGAAGTACCATTGCAGGCCATTAGTATGTCAATACAACAAATCCTTAAATCAGACCATATAATTTGTTCAGTACCTGACGGACGAAAAGCACAGGCTGTTAAGAATAGTTTGGAAAATGAAGTAAGTAATCGGTTTCCTGCAAGCATTTTACAACAGCATGATCATTGTAGATTTTATCTGGATAGTTCATCAGCAGCATTATTATCGCGATAGTTACTTAAAGGCTTGATGACGGTAAGTGAGAGCGTTTGTTCACTAGATAATTTCGCTGGGTTGATTCTCTTATTATCAGTTCACCTGAAAGTGTAATTTCTTCACGTATTTTATTTTTTTTGTAGATATGTTGAAGTAAGAGTTCACAACTGGTATAACCAATGTCAAAAGCGGGCTCTGCAATGGTGCTGATAGTGGGTGATAGCAGAGATGATATGGGGTCATCGGTAAAGCCGATAACTCCTATTTTTCGACCGATAGCAATGTTTTTCTTTTTTAAAGCCAGCGTTGCTCCAACTGCTTTTCGGTCATTAACAGCGAATATGGCGTTGGGTATACTGTTTTTGGGTAATTGCAATAACCCTAAAGTATCTGCTTCACCAAAATTTTGAGAAAAGCCAGAATGTACGACCCATTCTTCTTTTATAGGGAGACAAAAACGTTTCATGGCGTCAAGATAGCCTTTGAGCCTTCTGCTTGTAAGCGCCTGCCCTTTTGGCCCCGTGATATGTGCAATTTTTGTATAGCCTTGTTCTATAAGATGTGCTGTAGCTTGGTAAGCACCATTATAATCATCCTGCATAACCTTGGAAGCTTCTATACTATCGATTACACGGTCAAAAAAAACAATGGGCATACCTTGTAAAAGATGTTTGTGGAAATGATCTCCTGTGTCACAGCAAGACGAAACAAGTAGTCCATCTAGGCTAGCAATGGACAACTCTTGTGTAATGCAAACTTCTCGCTCAGCCGAATCATTGGTGACGTAAAGGATAATGTTGTAGTTGCTTTTATAAGCTGCTTCCTGAATACCGGTTATGACCGTTGAAAAGTAATAATTGGTGATAAATGGAATGATAATGCCAATATTATGCGTTTTGCCATTAGCTAGACCTGTAGCATTGAAATTTGGCTTGTACTGAAGTTCGCTAGCCATCGCATGTACCTTGCTTTTTGTTTCCAGGCTCACATCGTACGTATCTCTAAGTGCGCGTGAAACGGTTGATACCGATATATTAAGCGCTCGAGCTATATCTTTAATTGTTACCAGATTAGGCATATGCAGTCCATCATATTATTCCATAAGCCATTTATACAACTTATGTTATTACCCCAGCAACGATGGTTAAATTGGTTGCGTCTCTTTTGTAAAGATAAAAATAATTCGAAAGAATAAGATAAAAAGGGAGTAAAGCTAGCTTATTACTTCTGCCTGAAAAATATTTGTACAGGTACCCCTTCAAAATCAAAATGCTCGCGCAGTTTGTTTTCAATAAACCTTTTATAAGGATCTTTGATATATTGGGGGAGATTACAGAAAAATGCGAACATAGGTGAGCGTCCGGTTATCTGTGTGATGTACTTTATCTTAATGTATTTCCCTTTTGTGGCAGGTGGAGGATAATTCTCAATGATGGGCAACATAATATCATTAAGTTTCGAGGTAGCTATTTTTTTGAATTTATTTTCATATACCTTTGAGGCTGCTTCTATCGCTTTGAAAATACGTTGCTTCTCGGTTACCGATGTGAAAATAATGGGATAATCTACAAATGGAGCGGTTTTTTCACGAATAAGATCTTCAAATTTCTTCGTCGATTTATGATCCTTTTCGATTAAGTCCCATTTGTTTACTAAAAGAACGACTCCTTTCTTATTTTTCTCAGCTAAGTGAAAAATATTGATGTCTTGCGACTCTATCCCTTCCAATGCATCTATCATTAAGATAACCACATCTGCTTCTTCCAGTGCTTTGATGGTGCGCATGACAGAATAGAATTCAATATTTTCTTTTACTTTTGTTTTCCTACGTAATCCTGCAGTATCAATCAGCATAAACTCATGACCAAATTGATTGTAATGGATTTGTATGGAATCACGCGTGGTGCCCGCAATAGGAGTTACTATATTACGCTCTTTTCCAATAAGTGCATTTATTAATGATGACTTACCAACGTTTGGCCTACCAACTATCGTATACCTTGGCAAGGTACTATCCTCATCGGTGATTTCGTCAAAATGTTTGATAACTTCATCCAGCAATTCACCAGTTCCGGAACCAGTCATAGATGATATATTATAAATTTCACCTAGACCAAAGCTATAAAAAACAGAAGCTTCATTATGTAATTGATGGTGGTCGACTTTGTTGACCACTACAAATACGGGTTTTTTAGATCGACGTAATAAATCCGCAATGTCATCATCAAGATCGGTAATACCTACGGTTACATCTACCATAAACAAAATGACCGTAGCCTCTTCAATAGCAATGAGGACCTGCTCACGAATGGCAACTTCAAAAACGTCGTCAGATCCGTGCACATAGCCCCCTGTGTCAATCACCGTAAATGTTTTATCTGTCCATTCCGCCTGTCCGTAATGCCTGTCACGCGTTACCCCACTAAAATCGTCAACAATAGCTTTTCGACTTTCAGTTAAACGGTTATAAAGAGTGGATTTGCCGACATTCGGCCGGCCAACGATAGCGATAATATTAGACATTATTTTTGTATTATAAATTAATCTGGCAGGTTTCTGACAGAATATTTGATATATTTTGCGAGCAAAGTTAACGATAAGGATTGATATTGTGCGTGGTAAAAGTTTTATTAGCAACTAAATTAATTATGTAGATGTTATGATGATCGTAAAATCATCAATGGTAAATTAGCGTGCACGGCTAATTTCTTGGTTGTGCTGCGGTGAAATAAGCTTTCGATAAAACTATGTGGTTTGGGAGATGCTATCACTAAATCTGCAGCCTTATCGTCTGCAAATTGCATGATGCCTAGTACAATATTTTTGTTTTCAATAAAATGATATTCCGGATGTAATTCATCCATCAATTCATGTAAATGATATTGCTCTGTTATGAAATTCGGACTAAATGTTGCATTTGGATGCGAGACGTGAAGAATAAGCAGTTTCAACCGCCATTTTTTTACGATATTGAAGAGCGTGTCTACAGGAGTCATTTTGTCTACCTTGATAAGGTCACAGGCGTAAACCGCTTTTTCAAAAGCTTTAAAAATGGCATCTTCAGGTACTAAAAGAAGTGGTATCGAGGAGTCTCGTGCTAAACTCGCTGCATTACTGCCTATAAACATTTTTTCAATTTTACTTTTGCCTGTTGTCCCGACGATGACTAGTTTTGCCTGTTGCTTTTGTGCAATCCTATCGACCCCTTTAACAAGCGGAAGTTCATCGGTTATTAATTGAATGGAAATACTGGAAGGAATCTTATTTTGTACAGACGACCTTTGTTGTTCTAAATTTAAAAGCGATTTATTCTTTAACTGATGAAGTAAACCTTTTTCTTGCGAGATATTGTCCTTAAGGATCATATGGTGGTAAGAATGATACAAAATAAGGTTTTTAATCTGTAGATGTTCTCCTAAGGCCGCGGCATAACGAGTTGCGTTGCTGGCAGCATTGGAAAAATCCGTTGCAATGATAATGGTTCCCATTTCGTTTTCTTTTGGTGTAGCGAAGGGAAAATAGAAAAAATCTGTTGAACATTAAAACTAAATTTCAATTCTTGACCAATACCCTTCTCGTATTAAAGGTGTGATAATAACCTGACGGATAATGCTTCGTGCTCGCTGGGCTAACGTGAACCTAATGTGTGGATGAGGTGGGTTTAACAGGAAATTGTATATCTTTTTTTCTCCTATTCATTTTCATTGACGGAATTGGTCTGGTCAACGACGATCTGGTTGATCAAATTTTTGTAAATCTTTTTTTGGTAGGTGCAGTATAAAAAAAGCCGATCAATTTTTTTGACCGGCTTGTAGTAGCGGGGACCAGACTCGAACTGATGACCTTCGGGTTATGAGCCCGACGAGCTACCAACTGCTCCACCCCGCAATGTATTTTCAAAATCCTTCTCTCAATGCAGAGAAAACAATATTTATTTCCGTTTGATTGGAGTGCAAAGATATATTTTGTTTCTTTGCTGTGCAAATAAAATTGAAAAAAAATGTCACATAAAGCCGGATTCGTTAGCATTATCGGGAAGCCTAACGCAGGTAAATCAACACTAATGAACTCATTAGTAGGAGAAAAGATGTCTATAGTTACTCCGAAAGCTCAAACTACCAGGCATCGAATTTTAGGGATTGTTAATGAAGAGGATTACCAAATCATTTTTTCAGACACCCCTGGGGTAATCAAACCAGTGTATGGTTTGCAAGAATCGATGATGAGTTTTGTTCAAGGTTCATTGATTGATGCAGATGTTATATTATTTGTGACAGATATAAATGAACGGTATGACGAGGGAGATGTAATAGAGAAACTTAGAAAAACATCTTCCCCTGTGGCTGTGCTGGTGAATAAAATTGATAAATCTACTGAGGAGAATGTGAAGAAGAAAATTGCTTATTGGCAGGAGACGTTAAATCCTCAAGCGATTTTCGCTGTTTCGGCGCTGTTAGGACATAATGTGCAAGCAATTTTTGAGTTTGTTTTGGAAAATCTTCCCATTCATCCGCCTTATTATGATAAAGAAGAATTAACTGATAAAACGGAGCGTTTTTTTGTTTCGGAAATGATTCGAGAGAAGATCTTTAAATTATATGAGAAAGAAATCCCATATAGCACGGAGGTAATTGTTACCTCTTTTAAACAGGAGGAAGATATCGTACGTATAAGTGCTGAAATAATTGTTGAACGGGATTCTCAAAAGAATATCATTATAGGAAAAGGGGGTGCGATGATAAAAAAGGTTGGTACGTATGCTCGAGAGGATATAGAAGAATTTTTACAGAAAAAGGTTTTTCTGGAGCTTTTTGTTAAGGTGATTGCCAATTGGAGAAGCAAAAAAAATTATCTAAAAAGCTTTGGCTATGATCAATAGTTAGTTAGGACGTATATGCTATACACCCTAACTGATAAAACATCCATCAGCTAGGGTTTGTCGTAACGCAAAACTTTCGTTAAAAATGGTTATCATCGGCACTAGGACCGTAACTTCCGGGGATTGGAATATTCAGTAAGCGTAAATAAACGCCTAGTTGCGCCCGATGATGTGATGTTTGACTGAAAGCGAGCCGAACCATCCGGTATTTTGTGCCATCCCAAAGCACCTGTTCCCCGTGACGCAATGCCCAGCGTTCATCAAACTGCTCGTCGTCGATTTGGTCCAATGAGGCTAATCCTGCTTTTACGGATTTTTCAAGTAAATTTAAGAGATCTTCATTACTGTTAATGGGTGTTGGGTGGTACCCGTCTGCTAAATCAAGCTCATTGGTATCAACAGCCATGGCGATCCACTCGGGAATTTCAGCAATATGTGTGGCTAATGATTTCAACGGCATACTTTTTTCATGCGGAGCCCAATCGTATTTGTCTTCAGGTAACTGTTTGAAGAATTTTCGTGTAGTAGCTGCCTCCTCTTGAAGTTCTTTTTTTAATTCTTTTATTAAGTCCATGATCAGTAATTTTTGTTACCTGTAAAGGTATTGACGGTAATTGACAACCCTATGTCAGCTCTTAAGAAATTGATTTGAAATTGAGGACATTTATTTTTCGGCGATGAGCATACTAGCCAGACGTCTATCTCTGTCGTATATGTCGTCTCGGAAATTAATTTTTCCTTCCCGATCAATAAAAGCAGTGAAATAAGCAATGTATACCGGGACGGGTTGCTTTAATGTTACATACTTTTCTTTACCCGCATGCATTGCCTGATAAATGGTTTCCTTAGTCCAGGACGAATCATTTTTCAGTAAAAAATTCGCTAGTTTATCAGGCTCACTCACGCGAATGCAACCATGACTAAAAGCGCGCGATGCCTGGTTATATAATGATTTAGCAGGACTATCATGCAAGTAGATGTTATAGCTGTTCGGGAATAAGAATTTTACTAATCCAAGTGAGTTTTTTGGTCCTGGCTTTTGACGAACTGTAGGAAGTCCACCACTATTACCGGTAATTTCCATATTATGTTTAGTGATGTATTTAGGGTCCTTACGTATACCCGGCAAGATTTCGTTTCTGACGATACTTGGCGGTACGTTCCAGTATGGACTGAAAACTACATATTTGATATCTCCATGAAAAATGACTGTTTTATGGACTGCTTTTCCTACAACGACATTGCAACTCCAAAGAAGACTGTCGGCATTATATACATGTAGTTTAAATTCGGGTATATTAACGGCGAGATAGTCTGTTTTTAGACTAACGGGAAGCCAGCGGCTACGCTCCATGTTTACAATGATTTGTTTTATCCGTTCTTGAATGGACACATTCAATGCTGCCATTGTGCTGGGGCCGATTGCTCCGTCATTTTCCAGGCCATGTCTCCCCTGAAAGTTTCTTACAGCTTTAAATAAAACGGAATCAAATATGTTTGTTGTGGTATCACCCGTATAGTCCTGGAGTTTGTGAAGTCTTTTTTTGATTGCGCCGATCGCAATCGCACTGTCACCTATTTTATAGGACTTCTTATCGGAGGTAATTATCGGCCAGTCCGTAACGGCATCTAACTGCCTATATTGAAGAAGGTAAGTTCGTAACTGTTCATACTGGCGATAGACCGGTTCTATAGAAGCACCTCTTTTATTTAGAGGTTGTTTTAACATGCTGTCAAGGTAAAGCTCATAAGCGACCTTTTTTCTCGGAACAAACCAATCATTTGCTTTACTAATCGTCGTATCAAGACCTTGCCATGCGAAGTGAGCAAAAGCAAAATATTGGGCAGTAAGCATTAGCTCGAGATCTAAGATATCTTTTTGTTGCTGATGATCGTATTTTGATAATAGTGAGTCTAACGTTTGATCATAGGGCAATTTTTGATTAATACCTTCATTTTGTAGGTTGAGCATCCTGTCGGCCAAATTGCCGGCCTGCTCAATTAATCCATTATGATCGAACCAAGCATGGTTGTAAGAGCGATTGTTATAAAATGTTCTAATATTGTCTTCGTAAATCTTGAAGTCAGGATGACTATTAAAAAAAGCAGTGAGTGCGGTACTGTCAAAGTTCAGATCTGTTTGTCCACTAAAATTGCCGGGGATGGTTCTATTCCATTCTTCTAAAGCCTTATTTTGTAAAGAGTCTATTGGAGGTAATGCTTTCTTTTTATTGTTCTGATTACAACCAATAATTATTAAGAGTAAAATTAGCATTGTAAAGAGGTGATTTTTTTTCATTGGTGCTAGGGTTAAGGATCGTTTGATACAATGAGCTAATGGTTTTACAACAATATTCGTGTTGAATTTGTTAAATGTTAAATTGGTCTTGTTGGTTGTTATTTACAATATTAAATATAATGGTGTAAAAAACCGTGCCATTACAACCTAGTTGAATCCTGGCACTAATATCCAGATCCTGCTGTTAATATAATGTAAAGTTTGCGTTTTATCGAAACAAAACAGGAGTTAAAATGGTACCATGATAACATTGTTTATAAAAAAACGAAATAATTATGGGAACATTAAGTGAAAGGAAAATTGCCATTTTGACAGAAGATGGCTTTGAAGAGGTGGAGCTGTCCAATCCTAGACAGGCACTGGAGGACGCTGGAGCAACGGTGCATCTTGTATCCCCTAAGAAAGACACGGTAAGAGCAAAAGCGGGAGATGAATGGAAAGGCGATTATAAGGTTGATATAAATCTGAACGACGCTTCTGCAGTCGATTATGATGGTTTATTGATTCCCGGAGGGGTGATAAATCCAGATAAACTTCGTACAAATAATGACGCTATTAATTTTGTGAAAGCTTTTTTTGAAGCGGGAAAACCGGTTGCAGCGATTTGTCATGGTCCGCAAGTGTTGATTGATGCTGAAGTTGTTGAAGGAAGACGACTCACCTCAGTGGCGGCTATTAAAAAGGATCTTATCAATGCCGGAGCGGATTGGGAAGATAGTGAGGTGGTTACTGATGAAGGATTAGTGACCAGTAGAACTCCCGACGATCTTCCTGCATTTAATGCTAAGATAGTAGAAGAGTTCGCGGAAGGTAAGCATGAAGGGCAGCATGCTTAGGAAAGTAAGGCATCATGGAAAGTCGGGTAATATTATCCCGACTTTTTACTGGTCATGGTCTAAACTTATTCGTGTTTTTGCTAGGCTGTCTGGATAATGTTCTTTGATAAAAGCAATCATTTCTTCACGTACGTAACATCTTAAATCAAAAGCATTTCCTGAATTCCGACAACTCATTAGACACCTAATTTCCATTGTCCGTTCTTTTAGATCGGTTACCTGTAATACATTTACCTTACCGTCCCACAGGTGGTGCCCATGTAGCAATTCGCTTAATTTCTGTCGTAAACTTCCAACAGGAATCGTAAAATCTATATATATAAAGACTGTGCCTAGAATTTCTGCGGTAGTTCGTGTCCAGTTTTGAAAAGGTTTTTCTATAAAATAATTAATAGGCAGGACGAGTCTTCGCTTATCCCAAATGGCTACCACGACATAGGTCAAATTGATTTCCTCTACTTTGCCCCATTCCCCCTCTACAATTAAAACGTCATCCACCCGAATAGGTTGTGTGAATGCAATTTGAAAGCCTGCGAGTAAATTTCCTAATGATTTTTGAGCGGCGAAACCGATGATGATACCGCCAATACCAACACCAGTTAAAAGCCCAGCGCCGATTTTACGCATGTTTTCGAAACTTAGAAGAATAATCGCCGTAGTGATTAATATGATTAATGTAATTAATAGTTTTCGGATGAAAACAATCTGTGTACGAATTTTTCTTTCCCTAAGATTGTTTTCTTTAGTGATGTCAAAACGATGATAGAGGTAATCTTCAAATACGTATAATATACGTATAACAATTATTGCAAAACATATACTAATAGCTATCTCGGTGATTCTAGAAACTATAGTGTGCGTTGTTTGATTGAATTTCATTAATGGAAGCATAGAGCTAAAAACCAATAACGGGATAAAAAAAGTAAAGATCTTGTTGAAATTTTTTATGATCGATCTAATGATAGAATAAGAATACGTTTTTTGAGATTGGCGTTTGACTACAGGAACGAGGATCGATTTGATAAAAATGCCTATACAAATCGAGAATACTACAAGCAGTGTGTTCCACACCCAATAGGGCATTTTTTCTGATAAATTTCCTAAATGATCAACCATAAAGCTATTTTTTGAGGGGTTATTGTGTTTTGATGAAAACAAAAGGTGTAAAAAGGTGTTTGTTTTTAGTTGAAGTTTATTTAAGTCTGTACCAATTCTCCATTAAATTCCCTAAAAAGAAAGGATTAATGGTGTATTCATAGAGCGTTTACAGAGGGTTAACAGAGGTAATACCTTTATCAACCCTTTGTTAAACCTTTGTTAACCCATTGCTAACTCCTTATTGGATGGGAATATGGTGTGGATTTGACAGGGTTCGGAGGGCTTACCGGCATATGTCCCTTCGGGTGACGGGAGCGTTCCTTGGTTACGGTGAAAAAATAATTTATTTGATTTACAGTGTTTTGCGGATCTGGGTCAAAAAAAAGTGGGGAAGTATTTGGCGGTACGGCATAAGTGCGTATCTTTGCACTCCGCAAACGAAGGGATGCGGTTGTTTTTTGAGGTTTCCGGGGTCTTGGGGTGTTTTTTGGGGAGTTTTCCCCTGTGGGCCGGGCCGGGAAAAAAACAGAAAAAATATTTTGCGGGTACGGAAAAGTTTTCTACCTTTGCAGCCCCGGAAGGGGGATTGATGTACCTGGGGCTTTGATAGCCGAAGGATACAGCGGAAGCCGAAGCGCGAAGCGGGGGCGTAAGAGTTCTTTAATAGAAGAGAAATGATTCATGTAGCGCAGCGGGGTTCGCACCGGTCGGGTCGGAAGACAAGAAAAGATCGGGGCCGCCTCGCTACAGAGGAGAGGGTCCGGATCGCGAACATTCATTATACAATGGAGAGTTTGATCCTGGCTCAGGATGAACGCTAGCGGCAGGCCTAATACATGCAAGTCGGACGGGATCCGGGGGTAGCTTGCTACCTTCGGTGAGAGTGGCGCACGGGTGCGTAACGCGTGAGCAACCTGCCCATTCCAGGGGGATAGCCCGGAGAAATCCGGATTAACACCGCATACGACCGTTTCACCGCATGGTGCTACGGTGAAATATTGATAGGGAATGGATGGGCTCGCGTGACATTAGCTGGTTGGCGGGGTAACGGCCCACCAAGGCGACGATGTCTAGGGGCTCTGAGAGGAGAATCCCCCACACTGGTACTGAGACACGGACCAGACTCCTACGGGAGGCAGCAGTAAGGGATATTGGTCAATGGAGGCAACTCTGAACCAGCCATGCCGCGTGCAGGAAGACGGCCCTACGGGTTGTAAACTGCTTTTGTACGGGAATAACCCCCTTTACGTGTAAAGGGCTGAATGTACCGTAAGAATAAGGATCGGCTAACTCCGTGCCAGCAGCCGCGGTAATACGGAGGATCCGAGCGTTATCCGGAATTATTGGGTTTAAAGGGTGCGTAGGCGGCATGCTAAGTCAGGGGTGAAAGACGGTGGCTCAACCATCGCAGTGCCTTTGATACTGGCGTGCTTGAATGTACTTGAGGTAGGCGGAATGTGGCAAGTAGCGGTGAAATGCATAGATATGCCACAGAACACCGATTGCGAAGGCAGCTTACTAAGGTATGATTGACGCTGAGGCACGAAAGCGTGGGGATCGAACAGGATTAGATACCCTGGTAGTCCACGCCCTAAACGATGAACACTCGATGTCGGCGATAGACAGTCGGCGTCCAAGCGAAAGCGTTAAGTGTTCCACCTGGGGAGTACGCCCGCAAGGGTGAAACTCAAAGGAATTGACGGGGGCCCGCACAAGCGGAGGAGCATGTGGTTTAATTCGATGATACGCGAGGAACCTTACCCGGGCTTGAAAGTTAGCGGCGTGGCCAGAGATGGTCATTCCCTTCGGGGCGCGAAACTAGGTGCTGCATGGCTGTCGTCAGCTCGTGCCGTGAGGTGTTGGGTTAAGTCCCGCAACGAGCGCAACCCCTGTGGATAGTTGCCAGCATTTAAAGGTGGGGACTCTATCCAGACTGCCTGTGCAAACAGTGAGGAAGGCGGGGACGACGTCAAGTCATCATGGCCCTTACGTCCGGGGCTACACACGTGCTACAATGGCCGGTACAGAGGGCCGCTAGACCGCAAGGTCATGCCAATCTCGGAAAGCCGGTCACAGTTCGGATCGGGGTCTGCAACTCGACCCCGTGAAGTTGGATTCGCTAGTAATCGCGTATCAGTAATGACGCGGTGAATACGTTCCCGGGCCTTGTACACACCGCCCGTCAAGCCATGAAAGCTGGGGGTACCTGAAGCATGTAACCGTACAGGAGCGTGTTAGGGTAAAACCGGTAATTGGGGCTAAGTCGTAACAAGGTAGCCGTACCGGAAGGTGCGGCTGGAATACCTCCTTTCTGGAGTGCCCGCCGGTGCACCCGCTGCGCCATGAAGATTTCTTTTGAAGATACAGAACAGAATTAGGAAAGAGGAAGCAGTACCCTCCCCTACCGGGGTACCGGAGCAGAAGAGAAGAAGAGTGCAGTCCCGTAGCTCAGTTGGTTAGAGCACTACACTGATAATGTAGGGGTCAGCAGTTCAAATCTGCTCGGGACTACCAGACGGGGGATTAGCTCAGCTGGCTAGAGCACCTGCCTTGCACGCAGGGGGTCAACGGTTCGAATCCGTTATTCTCCACGATTTCCGGTGATTGTACCGGGATAGAAGTTCTTTGACATATTGGAAGAAAAAAAACACGAGAGAAGACAACAGCAGGGCCGTGCCTTTGGTGCACGGCCCGGACAAAGGCATCCCGGCAGGCGCAAAAGGCTGCCGGGAGAAGAAAGTAAGAAAGGGCACACGGGGGATGCCTAGGCTCTCAGAGGCGAAGAAGGACGTGATAAGCTGCGATAAGCGCCGGGGATCTGCAAATAAGAGCCGATCCGGTGATTTCCGAATGGGGAAACCTGGCATGTTGAAGACATGCCGTATATAACGCGAACGCGCTGAACTGAAACATCTAAGTAGGCGCAGGAAGAGAAAATAACAATGATTTCCTGAGTAGTGGCGAGCGAAAGGGAAAGAGCCCAAACCGTTGCTGTTACGGCAGCAGCGGGGTTGTAGGACCGCGACGTGGTACAATCCGAAGAAGTGGAAAGGTCTGGGAAGGCCTGCCGTAGAGCATGAGAGCTGCGTACACGTAATGGAGATTGACCTAGCGGGATCCTGAGTACCGCGGGGTCGGAGACGCCCTGTGGGAATCCGGCGGCACCATCCGCCAAGGCTAAATACTCCTGAGAGACCGATAGTGAACCAGTACCGTGAGGGAAAGGTGAAAAGAACCCCGAACAGGGGAGTGAAACAGAACCTGAAACCGTGTGCTTACAAGCGGTCGGAGCCGGCAGGTCCGGTGACGGCGTGCCTTTTGCATAATGAGCCTACGAGTTACTCTTCACTGGCAAGGTTAAGTGGTTAAGCCACGCAGCCGAAGCGAAAGCGAGTCTGAACAGGGCGCAGAGTCAGTGGAGGTAGACGCGAAACCTTGTGATCTACCCATGGGCAGGTTGAAGGTGCGGTAACACGTACTGGAGGACCGAACCGATAAACGTTGAAAAGTTTCCGGATGACCTGTGGGTAGGGGTGAAAGGCTAATCAAACTGGGAAATAGCTCGTACTCCCCGAAATGTTTTTAGGAACAGCGTGGACATGTAGTCTGACAGAGGTAGAGCTACCGATTGGGTGCGGGGGAGTCACATCCTACCAAATCCAGACGAACTCCGAATACTGTTCAGATATGGTCTGCAGTGAGGCTCCGGGTGCTAAGGTCCGGGGCCGAGAGGGAAAGAACCCAGACCACCTGCTAAGGTCCCCAAGTGTGTGCTAAGTTGAACTAACGAGGTCCGGTTGCCCAGACAGCTAGGATGTTGGCTTGGAAGCAGCCATTCATTTAAAGAGTGCGTAACAGCTCACTAGTCGAGCGGCCGGGCGTGGATAATAAACGGGCATCAAGCACACCACCGAAGCAGTGGGATATATGAATATATCGGTAGGGGAGCATTCCATCGGGGGCGAAGCGGAGCGGCGATGCGCCGTGGACCTGATGGAAAAGCAAATGTAGGCATAAGTAACGATAAGGCGGGCGAGAAACCCGCCCACCGAAAGACCAAGGTTTCCTGATCAACGCTAATCGGATCAGGGTCAGTCGGGACCTAACGCGAAACCCGAAAGGGGAAGTGGATGGACAACCGGTTAACATTCCGGTACTCTTTATAACTGCGATGTGGTGACGGAGCAGTGACACTGCCGCGCACTGACGGAATAGTGCGTTGAAGGCTTTAGGTACAGGACCGGCAGGCAAATCCGCCGGTACTGCTGAAGGCCGATAGTACGGCAAACCTTCGGGGGCGCCGATAGCGCAGGTAATCAGACTTCCGAGAAAACCCGCTAAGCTCCAGGTTATAAAGACCCGTACCGCAAACCGACACAGGTGGTCGAGGAGAGAATCCTAAGGTGCTCGAGTGAATCATGGCTAAGGAACTCGGCAAAATGGCCCTGTAACTTCGGGAGAAGGGGCGCTTCCTCAAGCGATTGAGAAGCCGCAGTGAAAAGGCCCAGGCGACTGTTTAACAAAAACATATGGCTTTGCCAAATCGAAAGATGACGTATAAGGCCTGACACCTGCCCGGTGCCGGAAGGTTAAGAGGGGATGTCAACCTTCGGGTGAAGCATTGAATCGAAGCCCCGGTAAACGGCGGCCGTAACTATAACGGTCCTAAGGTAGCGAAATTCCTTGTCGGGTAAGTTCCGACCTGCACGAATGGTGTAACGATCTGGGCGCTGTCTCGGCCATGAGCTCGGTGAAATTGTGGTATCGGTGAAGACGCCGGTTACCCGCAACGGGACGGAAAGACCCCATGAACCTTCACTATAGCTTAACATTGGTACTGGGTGCAGGATGTGTAGGATAGGCGGGAGATATTGAAGCGCGTTCGCCAGGATGCGCGGAATCGCCCTTGAAATACCGCCCTTTCTGTATCCGGTTCCTAATCCGCTATTTGCGGAGACATTGTTTGGTGGGTAGTTTGACTGGGGTGGTCGCCTCCAAAAAGGTAACGGAGGCTTTCAAAGGTAAGCTCAGTACGCTTGGTAACCGTACGCGGAGTGCAATGGCAAAAGCTTGCTTGACTGTGGGACATACAGGTCGAACAGGGTCGAAAGACGGACATAGTGATCCGGTGGTTCTGCATGGAAGGGCCATCGCTCAAAGGATAAAAGGTACTCTGGGGATAACAGGCTGATCTCCCCCAAGAGCTCATATCGACGGGGAGGTTTGGCACCTCGATGTCGGCTCGTCACATCCTGGGGCTGGAGAAGGTCCCAAGGGTTCGGCTGTTCGCCGATTAAAGTGGCACGCGAGCTGGGTTCAGAACGTCGCGAGACAGTTCGGTCCCTATCTGTTGTGGGCGTTGGAAGTTTGAGCGGGGCTGACCTTAGTACGAGAGGACCGGGTTGGACCAGCCGCTGGTGAATCTGTTATGCCGCCAGGTGTACCGCAGAGTAGCTATGCTGGGAATAGATAAGCGCTGAAAGCATCTAAGTGCGAAACTAGCCGCGAGATGAGACTTCCTTACAGGGCCGTAGCAGACTACTACGTCGATAGGCGGCAGGTGTAAAGGTAGAGATACCATAGCCGAGCCGTACTAATAGCCCGAAGCTTTCTCAAGCAGGGAACAGGGCTGTTGTCTTCCCGTATTTTTTTCTTCCGGTATATGTCTATATAAGGTATTCAGGTGCCTATATCGGCGGTGTCCACCTCTTTCCATCCCGAACAGAGCAGTTAAGCCCGCCAGAGCCGATGGTACTGCGGTAACACGTGGGAGAGTAGGTCGGTGCCCATTTTCACAGCCCCGCTGCACTGCAGCGGGGCTTTTTGCGTTAACGGGCCCCCGGTACCCTGACGTTCCCTCCCCCCGGGGCAGGGGCCCCTCATTCCCCCGCGGAAAAGAAACCGGCCAGGGAGGCCATATAGACCCGGTCCCATCCGTGGGCGATGTCACCGTGGTCCCCGACGGGTATGTTCGTGTGCGTCAGCTCCAGTGAAGTTCCTTTTTTATGTGGATGCAATTTTATTGTAACGATAGAATCTTCTTGTTGTTCTCCAAAATACCATTGCTGTACAATGACTTTATCTTGAGAAAAACGGATGTTTCGGCCACTTATGCTACCGTCCCATAAAGAAAATTCACTCCCCTCATCGGTGCTCATAATCGCTTCTTCTCCAGTCCACAAACGAATAGCTTGTTCCTTGGTAAGCGCTAAATATACCTCTTCTGGCGGTGCCGGTATGATATAGTATTTTTTAAAATCTTTCATTTGATATTAGTATTTTTTGAGATAATAATATTGATAAAAAAAAGCTACCATTGGTAGCTTGGCTTAATATTAAATACATCGTCACTTAGAAGATACTTTCAATGAAATAGAGCAATTCTCGATGGGCTTCTTTGTAGGCCTCGAAAAGGGCCTTTTTTGCTGTTAGCGCACCACCTATATTGGGTCTTGAAACAATGTTCGCAATATCTCTTGTGAGTGTTTTGAGCTCGTTTGTTCGATAGTCTTCTATAACTACATGAAAACCTGCCACGGAGTTCCATTTATTTTTCGGTAATGCACCCCAATTGAAATTTCCTCCGGCATTGCCTATTGCGGTAGACACATCGTTGCCAGAAGCAGAATGGTAAGCTGATACACCTATACGTACTGTGATTTTTTCCTTTTGAGCCTCTGCGCGGTACTGATTTGTATCTAGGATATTAATTATAGCAGCAGGGTAATTGGTAACGATTGTATTGGCCACGATGTCTAATAAGTCTTGTGAACTACATTCGACACGCGTACTGTCTGTTATTATTCTAGCATCGGAAAGCACTATATTGATATTTAGTCCTTTTAATTTATCGTTATTAGGGGTTAATTCTGCCGAAGGAGGGCACCACACAAATATTTTTTGCGCAACGGCTTGCTGCAAAGAAAATATTAAGACACCTAATAATAAAGCTTTTTTTATCATCTCAAGTATTTGGTTGATTCATTAAAATATCTGCTAAAATAACTTTTATAAAGGTAATATTCGCTATTTTTTTATCAGGAGTTACAAAAATTTTTCAAGCTTTCCGCACTTCATGTCATTTTTTGCAAGGGTTTCGTTACATCAAACAAAACAGTGTTTATAATAGCAATCTAAAGCTGGTAATCTCATATTACATCTCAGTTTTTCAATGCGCTGTTTTTTAGTTTGGACTGTTGTCGCAAAGTTACGATCCATAACATCTATGCTTGGTATCGTTGAGTTGGAGCAAATTTTCTAAAATGGGCTTTTTGCCTGACGCGGGGAAAATAGATATACTCGATAGTGGCGATTCTGCTATTATGTAATTTAATTATTTGTTTTACAGCGGGCTGTTGTGATTTATGGGCAACTGCAGAAACTATTCGTAATATGAAAACTGTATTGCGTTAATGTTAGATCGTTGTAAACAATAAAATCATTAATGTTAAGTTAATATTAACTTAACATATTGTCTATATTTTCGTAACCGTTATTTAAGTTTATGATGAAATCAACACGATTAATAGGTTATGTTTGTTTAGTCTTTTTTTTTCTTTTTACAAAAAAGGCTTTCGGGCAGCGGGAACGGGACGAATTTGCGACGCTAAAGAACTTTAAAGGTTTACAGTTTAAATCGGCGGATTCAACTATCTATATGAATTTCCGGTTTAGAATGCAGAATCGCTTGGGCGCATATACTACCGAAGGTGATGGACTAGCTATACGGGAATTTGATGCACGCGTGAGACGTTTGCGCATGCGGGTGGATGGTTATTTATATTCGCCGAAATTTTCTTACACCATCCAACTTGCGTTTACACGTGGCGATCAAGATTTTGATGATACGGGCGTAGCTAACATAGTAAGAGATGCTGTTGTCTTTTACAACTTCACGCCGAATTTTTATGTGGCATTTGGATTAAATAAGCTTCCAGGAAATAGACAGCGCGTTAATTCATCCGGTCAGCTACAGTTCGCGGATCGTTCGATAGTAAATGCGGCGATGAATATTGACCGTGATTTTGGTGTTAAAGCATATTATAAAGGCTTAATTGGTGACGCTGTATATCATGTAAAAGGTGCTATTACCACTGGGGAAGGAAGGGTGGCAAATAATACTGATGAAGGACTGGCATATACCGGTCGCTTGGAATTTCTGCCATTTGGCGATTTTAAAGACGATGGAGATTATTCAGAAGGTGACTTGATGAGAGAGGAAAGACCGAAATTAGCGGTAGGTGGTGGTTATAGTAGAAATGTTGGTACTACTAGAAGTGGTGGTCAAATTGGATTTTATCTTTACTCACCTGTAACGCTAGGGACCTATTTTACAGATGCTATTTTTAAATATAACGGTTGGGCCTATCAGATAGAATATCTTAAAAGGAATGTAGATCATGTCTTCCTCTACAATGAAGAAGGTGATATGCAATATGTGTTTAATGGTCAGGGTCTGAATCAACAGTTATCTTACCTGTTTAAGAACAACTATGAAATCGCCGGACGTTATTCGTGGCTGGAACCAGGAAGAAACATACGGTCCTTACAACAGGAAACAGAAGTGGTGGAACTGGGGCTTACGAAATACCTTCATGCACACCGAATTAAACTTCAATTGAACGTGAATTATCATACAAAAGAGGGAATTTATGCTTTAGAGGGAGCGTCGAGCCGTTGGGGAGGCGTTTTTCAAGTAGAATTGGGAATATAGCATTAATATACTATTGTAGTATATATGACTATGACGCAAACAAAGGGGGCAACAGCCCCCTTGTTCATAAGTATATTATAGATTCTCTATTCCTGTTCTAGAAAAGGGTATCGATAGTCAGTCGCTGCATTAAATGTTTCTTTGATGGTGCGAGGAGATACCCATCGCAGTAAGTTGATCATAGAACCAGCTTTATCATTTGTTCCTGAACCTCTTGCCCCACCGAAAGGTTGCTGACCCACTACTGCACCTGTACACTTGTCGTTTATATAAAAATTACCAGCGGCATTTTTTAGAAAGGATGTAGCTTGTGCTATCGCATACCTATCTTGAGCGATAACAGCACCTGTTAATGCATAAATGGATGTACGATCTACCAGTTCTAACGTCTCCTCCCATTGGTTATCCTCATAAACATATACGGTTAGAACAGGACCAAATAACTCTTCTGTCATAGTCACATAATCAGCTTTTTTAGCTAAGATGACAGTTGGATGTATAAAATACCCTTTGCTTTTATCATAATTTCCGCCGATAATAACCTCTGCATCCTCGTCCGCTTTTGCTTGATCGATCGCCTTGGCTAACTTGTCAAATGATTTTTCGTCTATTACTGCATTAATGAAATTGCTAAAATCTTCTGTAGGGCCAATTTTGAAAGACTGGATATCTTCGGTCATCATCTCCTTTAATTGTTGCCATAATGACTTTGGAATGTAAACGCGTGAAGCCGCCGAACATTTTTGGCCTTGGAATTCAAAGGCTCCTCGTACAATAGCTGTGTTGGCCACCTTGACATCTGCAGAGGGATGAACCAATATAAAATCCTTACCACCAGTTTCACCCACTATACGTGGATAGCTTTTATATTTATGAATGTTATTACCTATCGTTTTCCAGATATCTTGGAATACAGCAGTTGAACCTGTGAAATGAATACCTGCAAAATCGGGGTGGTTGAATATTACTTCACCGGCATCCGGGCCTGAAACATAGATTAGATTAATTACGCCGTCAGGTAACCCTGCTTCGCGGAATATTTCCATTAATACATTGGCAGAATAGATTTGTGTATTGGACGGTTTCCAAACTACCACATTTCCCATCATCGCGACGCAACTTGGTAAGTTGCCGGCAATCGCGGTAAAATTGAAGGGTGTAAGCGCAAAAACAAATCCTTCTAAAGGCCGTTGCTCCAACCTGTTCCAAACGCCGCTTGGAGAAACGGGAGGTTGCTGCGCATATATCTCCGTCATGTATTTTACATTGAATCGTAAGAAATCAACGATTTCACACGCCGAGTCTATTTCTGCCTGGAATGCATTTTTTGATTGTCCAAGCATTGTGGCCGCATTTAATTTATATCTATATTTTCCGGCAATAAGATCCGCTGCTTTTAAAAAAATGGCTGCACGCTCTTCCCAAGGGAGGTTTTCCCAATTATTCTTAGCGTCTAGAGCTGCCTTAATAGCTGCTTCAACATGCTGTTTTTCACCTTTGTGGTAATAAGCTAGAAGATGTTTATGATTGTGGGGGGGGTGTATTTCACCTTTATTGCCGGTTCGGATCTCTTCTCCTCCGATGTACATTGGGATATCTAATTCCTGTGCACTGGCAGATTGTAGTGCTTGTTGTAACAATGCGCGCTCTTTGCTTCCAGGAGCATAAGAATAAACGGGTTCGTTTATGGGAGTCGGGACATTAAAAAATCCTTTTAACATAGTATAAAATTTGTTTTTAAAAAATATGCAACAAAGTTACCAAAACATAGATAGCTGTGCAATTGAAACAGGTATTTTAACAGTATGTTTAGTACCTTTGTTACCTTGACTAGAATTCGAATGAAATTACTGCGACTCTTGCTTTTACCTTTGTCTTTTCTCTACGGAATTGTCTTATCTATTAGGCATTATCTGTATGATAAAGGGGGCTTTAAGAGCGTTTTTTTTGACGGGAAGGTGATCGTTATAGGTAACCTGATAGTGGGGGGAGCAGGTAAGAGTCCAATGACGGAATATCTCATCCGTTTGTTGTCTAAAAAATATCATGTAGCTACATTAAGTAGAGGTTACGGGAGGCGTACAAAGGGTTTTTTTCTTGTTGATATAGAAAGTCTAGCAGCTAATGTTGGAGATGAACCATTACAATTCAAGCGAAAATTCCCGCAGCTTACGGTAGCTGTTTGCGAAAACAGGGTGGATGGTGTAAAAGAATTATTGAAGAATCACCAGGTTGTATTGTTAGACGATGCTTATCAACACAGGAGTTTGAAGCCGGGAATAAGTATTTTATTGTTTGACTATCCTAGCCTTTATAACCATAAGTTGTTATTGCCAGCAGGAAATTATAGGGATCTTTTTTCTAGGAGGAATAATGCTGATATTATTGTAATAACGAAAAGTCCAGAAAAATTGACAGTAGAGGATAAGCAAAGCGCAATAAATATGTTGAGATTAGAAAAGTATAAGCCCATATATTTTTCGTATTTGGTATATGGGCAACTTATAGGCTTGCTAGATAATAACGCAACGGAGTTGCTCGATTTGAAACCACGAATGACGGTCCTTACAGGTATTGCTAACCCAACCCCTTTTATAGCGTATTTACAATCAAAAGGAGAAGTTGTACAAACTCATGTCTATCCAGATCACTATCGGTTTACAAAAAAAGATATTGTGTATGTGACTCGAAAGGCGGCTGATTGCGATGAACAGACGATTATAGTTACCACTGAAAAAGATGCCATGAGATTGCTGGATCCTAAGTTGATAACCTTATTGTCGAATATTCCTATTTATTACCTCCCTGTGGAGGTAGCTTTTCATAGTCAAGAGTCGTTTGATAAATCGGTAATGAATTATATAGCCAACATAGGTAATGAATAAAATAAATATATCATATTAAGTATGTACGGAACTTTGACTGAAACAGTAAACTTTATTCAGCAAAAGATAGGTGGGTTTAAACCTACCGTTGGTATTATTTTAGGAACCGGCTTGGGAGGATTGGTTAGTGATATAGAGGTTGCGCATCAATTGATGTATTCTCATATACCGAACTTTCCTGTTTCAACGCTGGAGTTTCATTCGGGAAAATTAATTTTTGGTTTACTTAATGGGAAGCCAGTTGTAGCTATGCAGGGAAGGTTACATTATTATGAAGGGTATAGCATGCAGGAAATTACGTTTCCCGTTCGCGTATTAAAGCTTTTAGGCATCGAGAAACTGTTTGTGTCAAATGCTTCAGGATCATTAAATCCTGCGGTCAAAAAGGGTGACCTGTTATTTATTGATGATCATATTAACCTGTTACCAGATAATCCACTAAGGGGAGCGAACGATGAAGAATTGGGGCCACGGTTTCCGGATATGAGTAGGCCATACGATAGCAAAATGATCGAACAGGCAGTAAAAATTGCTCAAGAACATAACATTGTTGCCCACAGTGGCGTTTATGTTTCGGCGCCTGGCCCGAACTTAGAAACTAGAGCAGAATATAAATATATGCGAATTATAGGTGGAGACGTAGTTGGAATGAGTACAGTTCCGGAAGTGATCGTCGCTAATCATATGGGACTGTCGGTTTTTGCGGTTTCAGTAGTAACAGACGAAGGTTTTCATGAAGATTTAGAACCTGTTGCAATAGCCGACATTATTTCCGTAGCCAGAGCCGCAGAACCAAAGATGACCGTTATTCTAAAAGAATTAATAGCTTTGCCGTAATGATCAAGCAGTTGCGAAACCTTTTGGTGCTTTTATTTTTATGCGCTATTAGTACTTCCTCATTCGGACAGGAGGAGGAAGAATGGGGAGCTGATTTGGATTCTTTACGACAGGCAGAAGAAGCGCAGCAGGACTCTATTATCTATAACGCATCTTATATCCGTTATACTACACTCGACCTTCTAAAGCAGGGGACATTTACAGTGCCTATTGATACGACGCTTAAAGGTTTTCAATACTATAATCCACAGAATCAGCCCCGTAACCCGAGTATTAATAATGGAAACTACGGGTTGGCTACGCGAGATTTGTTATTCAATCCTTCTACGGATATAGGGTTTAGGACTGGTTTCAGAGCAATGGAACGATACCTTTTAAAACCTGATTCAGTTAGATATTATCGAGCCAGAGCGCCCTATTCTGAATTATATTTCGTGACCGGTGATCAGGTATTTAGTGCAAAAATTGGCCAGAATATTAAACCTAATTGGAGTTTTGGAGCTAATTTTGATGCCTCCTTAGCTAGAGGTTTTTACCAAAATCAGCGGTATAATGACATACAACCAGCTGTATATACGTGGTATGAGTCACCAAACAACCGATATAATTTGGTTTCTAATTTAGTGTTTAATACGCTTATTGCGACAGAAAATGGTTCGGTTGTTCAGGATGATTTATTTATAAATCCGCCCGAAAATCCAAATCCAGAAGCTCAACAAGTTCGATTACGCCAACAACGGGAAGAACGACCTCGCAATACCTGGACAGATCATTCTTTCTTTTTAAGACAAAGCATGTTTATTGGTCGATTAGATACACTCAATAGAGGAACCCAAGAGCAGCAGATACTTCCAACGATTGCGGTAGCACATAGTTTAAAGTTAAATCGTCAAAAATTCAAATTTTATAAAAATGAAGAGGATGCTAATGGCGCTTTCCCATTTAGTGAATCTTCTCTTACTCGCGATTCTAGTGTTCTAACGACTATTTCCAACGATTTCACCTATAGTTTCTCTTTGAGAGGAAAGTCGAACTCTTTAATAAAAAATGAAGTTAAATTAGATGTAGGCATACAGCATGACCTCTTTTTCTTCAAGCAGGGACGGGATACATTAGGATTAAATGATAGTGAAACGGCTACTGACATGTCTTTTCAAAACATCACTTTAAAAGGAGGTTTGCGTTATAGGTTTAGTGATCGAGTAGATATATTGGGTGATTTAAAGCAAATTATTGTTGGTAGGAATTTTGGTGATTTCCACTATGGTGCTCAAGCGAATGTACTGTATAGCAATACTGTTGGACGATTGGTGTTAGCTGGCTATTTTCAAAACCAGACACCTGAGCATGTCTATGAGTCTGTGAACTACACGTATCATAAGTGGGATAACGAGTTAAGTAAAATAAAAACTACTAATTTATCTGCAACTTACGAAAACCCCCGATTTAGATTTTCAGCGAAAGCGGAATATTTTCTGGTAAATAATTACACTTATTTTAAGGAGATCGATAACGAAAACTATGACCCCAACCTTTTTAGGCAGATCGAGGCCGCTCAGCTGGAAAGTCCGATAAATGTGCTTAAATTTACATTAGGGAAAGATTTTACGTTTTTCGGGAAATGGCATTTTGACAACTACGTAGTTTATCAAAAGTCAGATTTTAACAATGTTTTATTAACTCCGGAGCTCTATACCTGGCATAGTTTCTATTATAACACAAACGTGGTAAAGGTGATCAACTTAAATGCAGGCTTCGATGTGAGGTTTAATACGCCTTTTGTGGCGCCGTCTTACGCAATTAACATAGGTCAGTTTTATTTGCCATATTATGATGGAACAGACGTTCAGCCTATTGAGTTCTCGACCTATCCGATAGTAGATGTTTGGGTTACAGCGACTTTGAAACGAACAAATTTTTTTCTGCGTTATGATTATGCCAATCAAGGGCTCTTCTCAAAAGGCTATTATACGGTGAGGCGCTACCCAATGGCTCCAGCTAGCCTTAGGTTTGGATTGAGCTGGAAATTTTACGACTAGGGGCCCCCTTTTCTTTTTTCCCGCAAAAAGACGCAAACCGAGCGAAGCAAGCTCATGAACACCTCTAAAAGCGGCACAAGTGAATAAAACTCGTTGCTGTACCTAGCAGATGATGCGATAATGTCTCCCAATGCAATTGCAGCTAGCTCATGCAGTATTCATATTCAAGCAAAACGGAAGGGCTTCACAAATCGCATGTTAAACGCGTTGCCTGTAGCATTATCACTTTTCGTTTTAAAACAAAAACCAAATGATTACCTTTGCCGATTAATTTGAATGATTATGAGCAAAGCAGTTATAAAAACAGAAAAGGGTGATATGACCGTGCAGTTTTATGATAAGGATACACCTGGGCACGTCGCTAATTTTATAAAACTTTCAAAATCGGGTTTTTACAATGGTACGGTGTTTCATCGTGTTATACCTGATTTTGTAATACAGGGAGGAGATCCCACGGGTACCGGTGCTGGTGGACCTGGCTACGCTATTGATTGTGAATTAGATGGAGATAATCAGTATCATGACCGAGGCGTGCTATCGATGGCTCATAGAGGCAGGAATACAGGAGGATCACAATTTTTTATTTGCCATAGCCGTAACAATACTGCCCACCTTGACCGACATCATACCTGCTTCGGCAAAGTTGTTGAAAACCTAGAAGTAATTGACAACATCAAGCAGGGCGATAAGATTCTGAGTATAGAGATTGTAGAAGAATAATTAACATCCATTATAGTAGAGCGTCAATGAATTTAAGAGGAATAGTGTCCGTTACAGGAAAACCGGGATTGTTTAAATTGGTTGGACAAAATAAATCGGGATTTATTTTAGAAAGCCTTGATGAAAAGAAAATAAAGACTGTTGTCAATATATCGACCGCTAAAATGGCCTCGTTGGAAGATATTACGATTTTTGGTGACGATGGTGATATTAGGCTTTTGGATATACTAGAAAAAATGAAGGCAGTTTCATCCCTGCCAGACGTTAAAAAGGATAAGGGAGAAAGGCTGCGAGCGTTTTTTAGAGAAGTAGCACCAGCGCATGATGAAGAACGCGTTTATACCTCTGATATTAAAAAAATTATCAGTTGGTACGGAATTTTAAAAGGATTTCCTTTATTTGAAGAGGCCGCTCCTACACCTATTGGCGAAGAAACAAAAGAAACCTAAGTTTTATCGGTACTTGGGAAAATCGCCGGGTATGCTTGTTTTGAAGGCGCTTAACCAAAGTTAGGCTAAGCGTTCTTCATAAAAAAAAGATTATAATCGCGACGAATATTATGCCAATAACAATCATAAGCCATAAATTTTGACTTTCTTTACTGGTATTTGCTCCCTTGAAGCGGTACTTTCTTGTGCTTGGTAATTTCATCCTTGTTCTCCTAAGTTAAAAAAAGCTTTCTTATAAAAAAAGAGTTAACACGTCTATTTGTTTGATGCAATTTTATTGAAATTCCATAAAAGGGATAGCTATTATTCATGATGATAAGGTTCGCCTTTTAGAATACTCAGGGCTCTATATAGCTGCTCAATAAAAAATAGCCGAACCATTTGATGGGAAAAAGTCATTTTCGAGAGGGAAAGCTTCTGTGTAGTGTACTGATTTAATAATGTGTCAAAACCATAAGGCCCTCCTATAACAAAAACTAAATTTTGAGTGCTATTTATCATTTTTTTGTCAAGAAACTGAGCAAATTCTGTTGAACGGAAACTTTTCCCTTGTTCATCTAGAAGGATAAGCGTATCCGTCGGCTGAATGTGTTTGACAATCATTTTTGCCTCTTTAAGTTTCTGTTGGTCTTTTGTTAGGCCTTTCGTGTTTTTTACATCAGGGATAATAGCAAAATGGAAGTTAATGTAGTGTTTGAGTCTTTTAACATATTTTTCTATACCAGTACTGAGATAGGCTTCGTCTGTTTTTCCTACACAAAGGAGTGTTATTTTCATGAGAGTCTGGTTTGTTTTTTGGGTTCGTTTAGTTGCCAATATCGTATTGGTGTTATAAAACCATTGTCAAGGCAGTATTTCCGTTAGCGTGATCTATCTAGCATTTCGAAAAGAAATAGAAATTGCGACTGAATGTTGAATGATAGGCTTTATTTAATCAATGAATCCCATTTACCAAAAAAAGCTGAAACAAATATACTATTAAAACTATAATTACGTTTATATTTTTAACTTTGCGGAAATTTTATTGGCAAGTTGACCTGCTATTTCACTAAAAAGATGTGGATATCGGGTGTTAACAAAAGTTTAACCGAATAGCGTGATAACTGAATTTTGACAGCTATTCAAAAAATGCATTTATTCTTATGAAAAAGATTCTACTTATTAATTTTTTTGTGCTTTGCTTAGGTTTTTTTGTTAAAGCACAGGACGAAACTGCTGATTCTATTTGGAGCATGCATGGTCGAGATGAAGCTGCTGATTCTACCTGGAAGATACATGGTGAAAATACTTTTCTAATTAATCAAAGTTCGTTTACTAACTGGGCAGCTGGAGGGGTTAATGCACTTTCAGGTAATATACTGTTGAATTACGATTTTAATTACAAAAAAGAAAAATGGAGTTGGGATAACAAAGTTATCGCTGGGTTTGGACTAACTAGACAAGAGGAAACAGGGTGGCGTAAAAATGATGATAGGATAATATTAAATAGCTTATTGGGCTATCAGGCTGCACCTAAATGGTTGTACACTTTTTTCATGAACTTTAACACACAATTTACTGATGGGTTCAACTACGATGGAGACAATCCTAGACAGAAGATCTCTACAGCATTTGCGCCGGCCTACCTGAGTTTCGGACCTGGTTTTGCTTATAAGGAATCTGATAATTTCCGTTTTAATCTTTCTCCTGCCGCGCCTAGGTTTGTATTTGTGTTAGACGATTCTTTATCTAATCGAGGTGCATTCGGAGTTGATCCGGGAAAGAAAACCCGTTTTGAATTTGGTGCTTCTTTTGATGCCTATTACCGAGCAGATATTATGGAAAATGTAGGCATAGAAAATATTCTCCGTTTGTATTCCAACTATTTGGAAGATCCCCAGAATGTAGATGTGGATTATACCCTGAATGTTTTCATGAAAGTAAATCGTTTCATCTCGGTCAATGCTGGTGTGCAGATGATTTACGACGATAATACCGAACTGGTAAAGGATGATGGAAGAGAGGGACCAGGCTTGCAACTTAAACAGATTTTTGGAGCCGGGTTTACTTATAAATTTTAGATTTAAAACGATTTATTGCAAATCGTCACTGCTATTAAAACGCAGTCGAAAATCCCAAACGTTTTTATCGTTTGGGATTTTTTGTGCATTAATGCTTTTATAAGTAAAGGTTTAGCACTAACTTCGGATACTTATGCAACAATCTATAATTACCCGTTATCAGGAGAAGATACAGGAAACCAAACAGCAGATAAAACACCTTGAAAATGTAATTAACCGATATTCCATCGGCCGATTAGTATTGATTGTGGTGGGGGGGGGTGCTCTATTCCAAATTGTTCAATATGAAAATGTATGGTGGACATTAGTCGTGATTTTGCTGGTGTTATTGATGTTTTTTTTACTAGTTGCCAGGCAAAGCAAATTAACAAAAAGTCGTGAAGATCTGTTGGATGACAACGCCGTTGTTCAAAATGAATTGGACTTGATAGCTAATAAGAAGGGCTTATACGATATGGGTGTAAAGTTTGAACAGGATCAACACCCATATAGCGGTGATTTGGATATTTTTGGTAACCAATCGCTTTACCACAAAATAAACAGAAGTGCGACACCTTTGGGAGAGTCTACATTGGCTTCATGGCTTTCCACGGCCGCAACGGTAGAAGTGATAAAGAAAAGGCAGGAGGCGATAAAGGAGCTGGCAAATGATATTGAATGGTGCCAGCATTTTCAGGCAAGATTACTCTTTAATCTTAAGAAAGGACAGGACTATAAAAGCATTCTTGCCAATTATCTCCATAAGCCGATTTATAATATCGGCAATCGTTGGCTCAAGGGTTACGTTAGCTATTGTCCTTACTTAATCGGGCTATGTATAGCCGCGTCATTTTTCGTGAGCTTGATGGCTCAGGTTGTTATAACATTAATAATTATAAATATCCTTTTAGCAATGGGATTTGCCTCCAAAGTAAGTCTGATTGCAGGAGGTATAGGGAAAACTGGCAGCGTGTTGCAGAAATTTGGACGAGCTTTTCAATGCGTAGAAGACCGGCAGTGGGAAAGTATGCTGATTAAAGAAATGAGGTTGGCAAAAAATGGAACTGTGCATGAGCCGAAGTTTTCCGAATCGATTGCTGAGTTAGGGAATATCATTAATCGGCTCGACGCACGTTTGAATGTGATGATAGGAACGGTATTAAATGGCTTGTTCTTATGGGATTTTAAACAGGTTGATGCGATCAATGTATGGAGACTAAATCATGGTAGCAAAGTAATTTCTGCTTTTGATGATGTGGCCCAGCTAGAAGCTTTGATGAGCTTGGCGGTTTTATATGTCAATCACGAGCGTTGGACTTGGCCAGTTATCCTTACGGGTGAGAAACAACACTTAGTGCTAAAGGGGATGGGGCATCCATTAATTTCGTCGTCGTCGGTTGTGACCAATGATTATAATCCAGGCGGTCACAGAATTGCTTTAATTACCGGGTCGAACATGGCGGGTAAAAGTACTTTCCTGCGAACGGTGGGAATCAATATGGTCCTAGCGTTTTGTGGAGGACCGGTTTACGCTGAGTTTTGTGAGCTGACTGTAATGCATGTAATTACCTATATGCGGATAAAAGATTCGTTAAAGGAGAGTACTTCAACTTTTAAGGCAGAACTAAACCGGTTGGAAATGGTTCTTAAAGTGACGGCAAGAGAAGTGCATACCTTCTTTTTAATAGATGAGATGTTGAGAGGTACAAACTCCGTAGATAAGTATTTAGGCTCAAAAGCAGTGATCGAAACACTTATACAGCGCGGAGCGGTGGGCATGGTGGCTACCCATGATCTGCAACTTGCGGCATTAGAGGAAGCCCATAACGGATATTTGAAAAACTTTCATTTTGATATACAGGTTGTTGACGGAGAAATGCTTTTTGATTATAAATTAAAAGAAGGAGCCTGTAATATATTTAATGCTTCTATCTTACTCAAAAAAATCGGACTCCAGATAGACGTCTAATGTCTTTTGGCAGCCAAGTGCTTGAAGATATTTACATCGGTTGGTAGTCGTTGCATCTAAATGGTTTTGTTAATAACTCACAGTATGTGCAAAACTTCGTTTAGGGGTGAAGATTCGAACACTTATATTTGTTAGACATACAGGAAAGTTCTTTGATGCACTTACTTGCTTGTTAAATTTTTTCGAAAAATACTCCATATAAGGTGTTTGTTACATTTGTTTTTTTTAGCCGTTCCGCAATAGTCTAAAGTAAAGATCTTTTTGATCCAAGTGTAACCTAAGTTCAGGTTAAGTGAGTAGCAATCATTTTTTTAATTGTAATATAAGCAGTATTCGGAAAATTAAGTGTCAGAATCAGCCCTTGAGATATTTGTCTACTTTTAGTGTCAGTACATAAAAATGAATAATCATGAGTGAAGAAAACGAAGTATTGTTAAGAGAGAATAAAGACCGATTTGTTATCCTTCCCATAAACTATCCTGCTATTTGGGAAATGTACAAAAAGCATGAGGCAAGTTTCTGGACGGCGGAAGAGATAGATCTGTCAGGGGATCTAAAAGACTGGGCGAGTTTAAACGATGGCGAGCGACATTTTATTTCTCATGTGTTGGCTTTTTTTGCCGCCAGCGATGGTATTGTAAATGAAAATTTAGCTATTAATTTCATGAGTGAAGTTCAATTACCAGAAGCTAGGAGCTTTTATGGGTTTCAGATTGCAATGGAAAATATTCACTCTGAGACATATGCTTTGCTTATAGATACTTATATAAAAGATCCAGTAGAAAAGGATAGACTTTTCCACGCAATTGAAACGGTACCTTGTGTTAAAAAGAAGGCAGAATGGGCTCTTCGTTGGATTGAAAATGGAACGTTTGCCGAACGTTTAGTCGCTTTTGCCGCCGTTGAAGGTATTTTCTTTTCAGGTAGTTTTTGCTCTATTTTTTGGCTTAAAAAAAGAGGTTTAATGCCTGGGTTGACATTTAGCAATGAATTGATATCAAGGGATGAAGGCTTGCATTGCGAATTTGCGTGCTTACTATATAGCATGTTGGATAGTAAATTATCGAAAGAAAGAGTACAAGAAATTATTGTAGATGCTGTTGAAATAGAAAAAGAGTTTATTACTGAGGCATTGCCGGTAAAACTGATCGGAATGAACGCCGATCTCATGAAACAGTATATTGAATTTGTAGCTGATCGGTGGTTAGCGGAACTGGGGAATGATAAATATTATCACGCGGCTAACCCATTCGACTTTATGGAACTGATTTCTCTTCAAGGAAAGACCAATTTTTTTGAAAAACGGGTGGGCGATTACCAGAAAAGTGGCGTTACCGGAGAAAAGGGCAAAGCGAGTTTTTCTTTAGACGAGGATTTTTAACTTCGATATACAAGTGTTCTCTGGGAAGTAATGATAAAATAGGAAGGGTATTAATTTTAAAATATTAGCATATGTTCGTAATTAAACGTGATGGACGTTCAGAGTCCGTAAAATTTGATAAAATAACGGCTCGTATAGAAAAGTTGTGTTACGGTTTAAATCCGGATCTTGTAGATGCAATAGATGTTGCCCGAAAAGTAATAGAAGGATTATACGATGGTGTAACCACATCAGAGTTGGATAACCTTGCGGCGGAAACAGCAGCATCACTTACAACCAAACATCCAGATTATGCTTTGTTAGCTTCTCGTATTGCGGTTTCAAATTTGCATAAAAATACAGTTAAGTCTTTTTCTGAAACAATGACTTTATTGTATAACTATATCGACCCTAAAACAGCTAAGCCTGCTCCATTGGTAGCAGATGATGTATATGAGGTCATCCAAGCAAATGCAGAGCTATTGGATAGCCAAATTATATACGACCGGGATTTCAGTTTTGATTACTTTGGTTTCAAAACACTTGAAAAATCATATCTGCTGAAGCTTAATGGTAAAATCGCTGAGCGTCCACAGCATTTATTTATGCGCGTAGCGGTTGGGATTCATAAGCACGATATCGACAGTGTTATAAAAACTTACGATTTGCTTAGCGAACGTTGGTTTACACATGCAACCCCTACGTTATTTAATGCCGGTACGCCAAAACCCCAGATGTCGTCTTGCTTTCTACTCACTATGAAGGATGACAGCATTGAAGGCATTTACGACACCTTGAAGCAAACGGCAAAAATTTCCCAAAGTGCTGGAGGAATAGGGCTTAGTATACACAATGTACGGGCGACAGGAGCCTATATCAGCGGCACAAATGGTACGAGTAATGGTATTATCCCGATGTTAAGGGTGTTTAATGACACGGCGCGTTATGTTGATCAGGGAGGGGGAAAGCGCAAAGGGGCTTTTGCGGTTTATTTAGAACCCTGGCATGCCGATGTATATGATTTTATTGATCTGCGAAAGAATCATGGAAAAGAAGAGTTACGAGCACGGGACTTATTCCTGGCATTGTGGGTGTCCGACTTATTCATGAAGAGGGTAGAAGCGAATGCCGATTGGAGTCTGTTTTCTCCTGACGAAGCGCCGGGCCTAGCTGAGTGTCATGGAGAAGTTTTTGAAAAGTTATACGAACAATACGAAAACGAAGGAAGGGCTAGGAAAATAGTTAAGGCTCAAGATTTATGGTTTGCCATTTTAGATGCGCAGATTGAAACGGGTACTCCCTATCTGTTGTACAAAGACGCGGCGAATGGTAAGTCTAATCAACAGAACTTGGGAACGATTAAGAGTTCGAACCTATGTACTGAAATCATTGAGTATACTTCTCCTGATGAAGTAGCAGTATGTAATCTCGCTTCTTTAGCGTTGCCTCGATATGTAGAAAATGGTGAATTTGATCATAAAAAATTATACGATATTACTTATCAAGTAACCATTAATCTTAATCGTATTATTGATAATAACTATTATCCAGTGGACGAAGCGAAGAATTCAAACCTTCGCCACCGACCTGTAGGTTTAGGTGTACAGGGATTAGCAGATACTTTTATTCTCATGCGTATGCCGTTTGAGAGTGATGAAGCGAAGCAATTAAATAAGGAAATTTTTGAAACCATTTATTTTGCCGCCATGACTGCATCGAAAGACTTGGCAGTTCAAGAGGGCTATTATGAGAGTTTCAAAGGATCGCCTTTATCGGAAGGTAAATTCCAGTTTGATCTTTGGAACGTTAAGCCGGATAGCGGTCGATGGGATTGGGAAGCTTTGCGGAAAGACATCAAAAAGCATGGTGTTCGTAATTCTTTATTAGTCGCACCTATGCCTACTGCTTCTACATCGCAAATCCTGGGCAATAACGAATGTTTTGAGCCATATACGTCTAATATTTACACAAGAAGGGTGCTTAGCGGAGAATTTGTTATTGTTAACAAGCATTTATTACGCGATCTTGTTGAACTTGGTTTATGGAATAATGATATGAAGAACAGAATTATAGCTGCAAATGGTTCTATCCAAGATATACAAGAAGTTCCGGCAGATATTAAAGCGCTATATAAGACTGTTTGGGAAATTAAAATGCGTAATATTATTGATATGGCCGCCGACAGAGGGGCTTATATTTGCCAGTCGCAATCGCTCAATTTATTTGTGAATGCACCTAATACAGCGAAGCTTACGTCTATGCATTTTTATGCCTGGAGGAAGGGGCTTAAAACAGGTATGTATTATTTACGTACACAAGCAGCAACTCAGGCAGTCAAATTTACGGTGGAGAATCAGGCTGGTAAGAATATGGAACCTGTTATTCCTGCTAAAATTAAATCTGTAGCCGATGATATTCCAACTGGTGAGGTATGTACTATGGAAGAAGGTTGCATATCTTGTGGTTCGTAGGAGATCATTATTGGCGTCATTAAACTATTTTAATAGCCAGTAGTAACATAAACTACTGGCTTTTTTGTATTTTCGCCATTCTTTTACAAAGATATATTACAGAATATTAAAGCTAGAACGCTTTATGCACTATGTAAAACATGAGGTTATTACCTGCGAGCGTTGTGGCGCACAACTCGAGTGTAGGGCTAATGCATATAATAAATGCTCCTGTAGCACTGTGCCGCTTACTATCAATGAGATGCAGTACATTAGTGAACAGCACGATAATTGTTTATGCTGTAGTTGTCTCGAGGAGTTAAAAGAAGAATATAAACTAGCGCATAAACTATAAAAATATATGACTATTGAAGAGCGGATAGCGTTATCTACTACTAGCATTTTTAAAGCAGTTTTCCCTAATACAACTAACCATTACGATACACTCTACGGAGGAACAGCGATGGCATTAATGGATGAAGTGGCCTTTATCGCCGGTACTCGCTTTTGTAGAAAACGACTAGTAACTGTTTCCTCCGATCGTATTGATTTTACTAAGCCTATTCCGGCAGGGACTATTGTAGAACTTGTTGGTAAAGTTCTGAAAGTTGGCCGTACAAGTTTGAAAGTTGAAGTACTTATATTTGTTGAACAAATGTATGAAGAGGATCGGGAGTTGGCTATACGAGGCACTTTTACATTTGTAGCAATAGATGAACACAAAAACCCAATTCCTGTTCTAGATTAGTGTTTAAAGATAGTTTGGAAAGTTTATAAAGTGGGATATGGGTGCTTTCTCGATTAGGTATGGTAAATTATGCGCAAATGAATGGTATAAATGATGTTTCCAGTGAAAGAAATTTAGCGTTCATTTATCGGCAATACTCAAGAGAGAATCGATGGATGGTTCCTCATTCATAACCTTTAATTTTTACGCCTGCTAAGAATTCGAAACTCTTTTTCTTTTGAGTAGAAAGCAACATAAATTTTTTTTAAAAGAAGGGTTGAATAATAGCCAGACTTTTTCAATAAGAGATCAATTAGTAAATAAGTTAGTATCGACGTATTTAATTTTAAAGTTCTAAAGAATGTGTTATTTTTAAGCCTTAAAATATTATTCAAATAACATGAAATTACTAGAGGGAAAAACTGCACTCATAACGGGTGCCTCTAAGGGTATAGGAAAGAAAATAGCAGAGAAATTTGTTGAGCAGGGAGCGAATGTAGCCTTTACATACCTGGCTTCGGTAGAAAAAGGGCAGCAGTTGGAGCAAGCACTTCAGTCTTTTGGAACAAAAGTGAAAGGATATCGTTCTGACGCTTCAAAATTTGACGAGGCGGAGCAGTTAATTAATCGGATCGTTGAGGATTTTGGAGGCTTAGATATCGTAGTAAATAATGCGGGTATAACAAAAGATGGACTTTTGATGCGGATGACGGAACAAAATTGGGATGATGTGATCAACATTAACCTTAAATCAATATTTAATGTGACAAAAGCTGCTTCCAAAGTTATGATGAAAGCAAAGAAAGGGTCTATTATTAATATGAGTTCAGTTGTAGGAGTACAAGGAAATGCTGGGCAGGCTAACTATGCTGCCTCTAAAGCTGGGATCATTGGATTTTCGAAGTCTGTTGCAAAAGAACTAGGTTCTAGGAATATTCGCACAAACGTTATTGCTCCCGGATTCATACGCACGGAGATGACTGAAATATTGGATCCTAAAGTAGTCTCGGGTTGGGAAGCTAACATTCCGTTAAAAAGAGCAGGAGAAACGGAAGATGTTGCCAACGCATGTTTATTTTTAGCCTCTGATCTATCCTCTTATATTAACGGACAGGTATTGTCTGTGTGTGGAGGCATGTTGTAACTGCTAACACAATTGCAAACAGTAGATGTGATCGTCTCTGAGATTATTTTTTCGGAACTATAGGTGTTTACTGTTTGCTATCAACAATAATAAAAATATCTTCATTATCTTTTTTCATGAAATATTTTTCGCGAGCAAATTTTTGTAGTTGGGAAAAATTTGTAGTTAGTTCTTCAAGATCTGTTCTAATGGCAGCCGTTTCCTTAATATAAAACGCCTTTTCCTCTTTTAAATTTTTCAGCTGCGATTGATATTTATACTGAGAGGCGATGTCGTTTCTGTCAAAGAAAAGCATCCAGACAAGAAAAGCAATAGTAGCAATAATATATTTGTTTTTGGCAAAATTTAATAAATTTTTCATGTTCGTCTTAAAAAACGCAATATATAACTACAAACCTAAAATAAATTTCTCTGTAAACAAAATATCCTGCGAAATACAATCTTTTCGCAGGATATTTATATTTTTAGGAAACGTGCTTTTATTTGGCAAACTTGAAGGTCTTACCTAAAAATTTAGCATTTGTTCCTAATTCTTCTTCAATACGGAGAAGTTGATTGTACTTTGCCATTCTGTCGGATCTAGATGCAGATCCGGTCTTAATTTGGCCACAATTAAGAGCAACAGCTAAATCTGCAATCGTGTTATCCTCAGTTTCACCTGAACGGTGAGACATTACAGATGTGTACCCGTTAGTTTGTGCCAAAGAAACAGCATCAATAGTTTCGGTCAATGATCCAATTTGATTTACCTTTACTAAAATAGAGTTCGCCGTATCATCGTCAATGCCTTTTTGCAAACGCTTTACGTTTGTAACAAATAGGTCGTCCCCAACTAATTGAACGGTTTCTCCAATTTTATCAGTTAACAACTTCCAACCTTCCCAGTCATCTTCAGCCATTCCATCTTCAATAGATATGATAGGATATTTTTTGGTTAACTCGGTAAGATATTCAGCTTGTTCAGCGCTGGAACGAACAGCTCCTTTATCTCCTTCGAATTTACTATAGTCGTATTTACCGTCCTTATAAAACTCTGAGGATGCACAATCTAATGCTAAGCATATTTCATTTCCTGGCTTATAGCCTGCTTTTTCTATTGCTTTTAAGACCGTTTCAATGGCGTCTTCTGTGCCATCAAAAGCCGGAGCGAATCCTCCTTCGTCACCAACGGCTGTTGATAAATTTCTGTCGTGTAAGATTGATTTCAAGTTGTGAAACACTTCCGCCCCCCAACGAAGCGCCTCCGAGAAAGATGGAGCACCAACGGGCATAATCATAAACTCTTGAAATGCGATTGGTGCATCAGAGTGGGATCCGCCATTAATGATGTTCATCATTGGAATAGGTAAAGTATTAGCATTAACCCCACCTATATAACGATACAATGGTTGGCGACTTTCCTGCGCAGCAGCTTTAGCAACCGCTAAAGATACACCCAAAATGGCATTGGCCCCTAAGTTTCCTTTATTTTCTGTTCCATCGAGGTCAATCATTATTTTGTCTATCGCATTTTGTTCGAACACGTCAATGCCTTCCAAGGCCTTCGCTATTTTAGTGTTTACATTTTCTACAGCCTTTAAAACGCCCTTACCTAAATATTTAGATTTATCGCCATCGCGTAATTCTACTGCTTCATGCAAACCGGTAGAAGCTCCTGAAGGTACTGCGGCACGGCCAACAAAACCGTTTTCAGTGGTTACATCTACTTCGATTGTTGGATTTCCGCGCGAATCAAGTATCTGCCGCGCATGTACGTCAATAATTAAACTCATAGTTTTGAATAGTTTTTAATATGGGTTTGAACCAGCTTCGTGTGTTTTTTACACGAAGTCGGTTGCATGTTCAAATATATTCTTTTTCAGCCGAATAACAAAATAACATTTACTTTACTATGCTACACCATTACGCAACTAACATCTCGGTGAAATCATCAAAAAGATATCTCGAGTCGTGTGGTCCTGGAGATGATTCTGGGTGATATTGAACAGAAAATGCCTTTTTACCTTTTACTCTTATTCCTTCTATGGACTTATCATTAAGATTAATATGGGTAATTTCTACCTTTTCTGACTCTACGACATCTTGCGCTACCACACCGAACCCGTGGTTCTGACTAGTTATTTCACAACTATCAACTATAATATTTTTTACCGGATGGTTGATTCCTCTATGTCCATTAAACATTTTCTCGGTTCTAATGCCATTAGCTAAAGCTAGCAATTGATGCCCCAAACAAATTCCAAACAAAGGTTTATCTGCAGCTAATATTTTCTTTACCGTGTCGAGCGCATAAGGCATAGATGCGGGGTCGCCGGGACCATTAGATATGAAATATCCATCAGGCGTCCAATGTTCCATATCTTCAAAGCTTGTTTTTGCCGGAAAAACTTTTACATACACGTCGCGATCTGAGAAGTTACGTAATATATTTTTTTTAACGCCAAGGTCTAATACAGCGACTCTATAACGGGCATTTTCATTTCCAAAGTAGTAGGGCTGCTGTGTAGTGACTTTAGAGGATAATTCCAACCCCTCCATTGACGGGACTGAACGCAGTCTAGTTGTTAATTCTTCAACATCTAATGTTTCAGAAGAAATGATTGCGTTCATCGCTCCTTTATTTCGAATATGCCGTACGAGTGATCGAGTATCGATATCTGAAATACCAACTAAATTGCCGTCTTGAAAATAGGTCTGAATAGAAGTCTTGGCCTGCTTACGGCTAAAAGGAATGCTGTAATTTTTACAAACAAGACCTGCAATCTGTATATTATTAGATTCTATTTCTTCATCGGAAGTGCCATAGTTACCGATGTGGGCGTTGGTTGTCACCATGATTTGCCCGAAATAAGATGGGTCGGTGAATATTTCCTGATAACCTGTCATCCCAGTGTTAAAACAAATTTCTCCGGTAGTGGTGCCTATTTTACCGGCAGCTTTACCGTGATAAACTGTGCCATCTTCAAGAAGTAAAATTGCAGGCAGTTTGGTGTAATTACTCATTTTCTATATGCTGATTTTATGTTTTCTGTCGTCTAAGTTGTTGCAGTTCCTTATATAAAAAGAACGGCCTTGAAAGGCCGAATAATTATCTAAAAGAATAAAAAATATTGGGTGTCCCGAAAACGATTCGGTATTATAACTACATGGGGATATGAGATCGCTTACTCCAATTTTCACGAGGGACAAAGATAGGGAAAAAAATAATATTGCACAAAAAAAGACTGCTACTTTAGCTCAGAATCATGCACGACAACTTTTCCCCAATATTTACTATATTGATCTATAGCGTTAAGGTGAATAGGATGTGTACCGTACGTCTCTAGATCTTCCAAAGAATCGAAATACACAAGTAGATTATATGTAAAAGTATTGTCTACAACATCGCGTGCTGTACTGTTTACAGATTTTCCATAATGTAGCGACTTAACGTTGGGTACTTTTCTAAGTTCTTCAAAGAATCCCGAGAAACCATTTATCTGTTCCTCAGATAAATCATCTTTTAACCAGAATAAAACGTAGTGAGTAATCTGAGATTCATTAGTGCGATCACTAACTTCTTTTACAGGATTGCTGCAGGCCTGTGGAATGATGGTGGATATTCCAAGAATCGTTGCTGCGTTAGATGATTTTTTCAAAAAGTTGCGACGTTTCATTTGTTTCGTTTTATAGATAAGCAATTTAGGTATTTTTAGAATACGACAGTACAAATAATTAAATATTTATTGTGTTTAACTGTTTACACTTTATCTATGAAGTCGCATGCGGTCCTCAAATGGCTGGTTCTTGCTGGCTTAAACAGTGCCAACTGCCTAACCCCCAGATAATATCCGTGCTATCTATGCCAATAACCTTTCGGGAAGGGAAACACAATGATATAATGTCTAATGCTTTTTGATCATTTTTGTCCCGATATGTTGGAACAATTACTGCAGCATTACATATGTAGAAATTTGCATATGACGCCGGTAAACGCTGGTCTTCGTATATCAACGGCGATGGCATGGGGAGCTCAATTATGTTGAGCTGTTTTCCATCAATTAGACGCATTTCTTTCAGCAGTGTTAAATTATCCTGGAGAGGAGCGTAATTTTCATCGGTTTTATTTTCTTCAATAACGGTTACTACTGTATCTTGATTTACAAAACGTGTAATATCATCAACATGTCCATCAGTATCGTCCCCTACAATACCGTCTCCAAGCCAAAGCACCTGCTCGACACCGTAATAATTACACAGATATTCTTCTATCTGATGTTGGTTTAATTTGGGATTGCGGTTGGGATTAAGTAAACAGGAAGTTGTAGTTAATACAGAACCTGCTCCATTAAAATCGACAGAACCACCTTCCATTACAATATTTGGATAGTAGACGGGCAAACCAAGTGCCTCTCCTATTAACGTTGGAATTACATCATCTAAATCATAAGGTGGATATTTGTCCCCCCATGCATTGTACCCCCAATCTACAATAGCTTTATTTTGCATACCAGCCGGATTGATGAGAAAGGCCGGTCCATGATCTCTGCACCACGCATCATTTGTTGGATGATTGTAAAAAACAATATTGTTCATGTCTGCTCCCGCCTCGATTAAATGACTAATAGCTTCATGTTGTAACCGATCATTTGAAATATTAATGCAAACCTTCTCTCCTTGAGCTACCGTTTTTATAAATTGACTGTAGGGCTTGTAAACGTCATTTAATTTGCCTGGCCAGCTAGCTTCTTTATGTGGCCAACTTAACCAGGTGGCTCGGTGTTTGTACCATTCTGCCGGGAAAAAAAATCCTTTATCTTTTGGAACAATCATCTCTGTATATAATATTTGACTTTTTATTTGATTAATAATTAATCCTCGTCAATAAATCGTTTCGTTATTAAGTTATAGCTGTCAATTCGTCTGTCACGCAAAAAAGGCCAATGCGAGCGGTAATAATCAGATTGATTGAGATCTATCTGGGTAACCTGTGTTTCTTCCTCATCGTGAGGTGCCTGGTAGAGCAAGGAACCGAAGCCATTTGAAATAAATGAACCGCCCCAGAACCGAACGCCCGCTTCTTCGCCTACGCGGTTGATGGATACTACGGGTATGCCGTTAGCTACAGCGTGAGATCGCTGGATGGTTTGCCAAGCATTATACTGTTCAGTGTTCGTGCCTGCATCCTGTGTTATAGCCCAACCTATGGCTGTAGGATAAAACAAAACCTCTGCTCCCATTAGTGCCGTAATTCTTGCTGCTTCCGGGTACCATTGATCCCAACAGATTAAAACACCTACTGTTGCAAATCTTGTTTTAAAAACTTTATAACCTAAATCTCCGGGTGTGAAATAGAATTTTTCATAGAAGCCCGGGTCGTCAGGAATATGCATTTTTCGATATTTTCCTAAATAGCTGCCATCTGCATCAATCACGGCTGTAGTGTTATGATAAAGACCTTGTGTTCTTTTCTCAAACAAAGAGGCGATTATTACAATGTTATGTTCTGCTGCAATTTTGCTTAGCGCGTCCGTTGAGGGGCCGGGTATCGACTCAGCCAGAGCGAAATTGTCGTAATTTTCTTCATCGCAGAAATAAAGAGAGGTAAATAATTCTTGTAAACAAACAATTTGTGCACCCTTTTCAGCTGCTTCTTTAATTTTTTCCAATGCTCTTTGCAAATTAACGGCTTTATCCGCTACGCAACTCATTTGTACAGTTCCTATATTGACTTTAGACATATCACTCTTTTTTTCTTTACAAAGATAGGGTTTAACTGTTAAACCATACCAACAAAAATCCTTTAGATTGTTGCCTTAAATGTGATTATATCAATGTATAGCATCAGTTATAGTATTATTCGTGGAGGTGACTATCATCTCAAATTGTACTTTAAGTTTTAGGTCTATGAAATGAATAGACACCAAATACAACGAAGGAAATTTTATCTACTTAAAGTTTTTTGCGAAGCCTGGCCACGGGAATATTCATAGCTTCGCGGTATTTGGCCACGGTACGTCTAGCGATGGTATAGCCTTTTTCTTTTAAAATTTCCGTCAATTTTTCATCCGCTAAAGGCTTTCGTTTATCCTCATTAGCAATGCACTCTTCTAGAATTTTCTTAACTTCCTTATTGGAAACTTCTTCTCCGCTATCTGTTTGGATTGCTTCGGAGAAAAAAGATTTTAACAAAAAGGTGCCAAATTCTGTCTGTACGTATTTTGAATTAGCCACTCTCGAAACCGTCGAGATATCCATGTCTATTTTATCTGCGATATCTTTTAAGATCATGGGCCTGAGATTCCGTTCATCACCCGTTAAAAAGTAGGTATATTGGTAGTTCATTATGGCATTCATGGTTTTAAGTAAGGTTTGTTGACGTTGCTTAATAGCATCTATAAACCATTTTGCCGAATCAAGTTTTTGCTTGACAAATTGCACGGCCTCTTTCATCTTCTTATCTTTTTGAGCGGCCTTATCATAGTGATCAAACATTTCCTGATAGGAGCGACTCACACGTAACTCGGGTGCGTTTTGTGCATTGAGTGTTAACACGAGGATACCGTCGTTGTTCGAAATATGAAAATCAGGGATAATATGCAATTGTTTGCCTGTGACAGCCCCAGAATCACCCGGTTTAGGGTTTAGCTTTAAAATTTCATCAATAATTTTTTTTAATTCATCGGAATTAATATTAAGTACGCGCTCTAACTTGTCATAATGTTTTCTTGTAAACTCTTCCAAATAGTTTTCAACAACCAGAATTGCTTCCTTTACAATAGCGCTGTCTTGATCTTTCTTTCTCAACTGTATCAGCAGGCACTCCTGGAGATCGCGTGCTCCTACGCCCGGAGGGTCGAATGTTTGTATAATTCTTAAAATATCCTCTACTTCTTCCTCGCTAGCTATGACATTTTGTGAAAACGCTAAATCGTCAATCAAAGAAACAATCGGGCGTCGCAGATAACCGTCGTCATCTAGGCTACCAATTATCTGTTGGCCAATTAAGAAATCTCTATCATTTAATGCTAAGAGATCCAACTGTTGCTGAAGGTTTTCAAAAAAAGAATTTTGTATGGCAATTGGCATCTCTTTTCGATCTTCATCATCATCACTGTTGTTGTTTACGTTGCCGGCATAATCACTTATATCGTCATTCTGTAAATAGTCATCCACATTAAATTCGTCTGCATCTCCATTTTGATCTTCACTATTAAAGTTATCTTCATCAGGGTCTCTATCTGGATATTCTTCGGTAGGTTCATTCATATTGGCAAGGCTGATGTCTTCCAATGCAGGGTTTTCTTCCAACTCTTCCTTAATGCGGGTATCTAAAGACACAGTGGGGACCTGCAGCAGTTTAATAAATTGGATCTGCTGAGGTGATAATTTTTGAAGTAATTTTTGCTGTAAACTTTGTTTTAGCATATTTTTTAACTTGACACTAAGATTATCTTCAATGAGAGAGATTTTATCTGAGTGCAAAAGTACGTAATTTTAGATGAGTAGGCCATATTGGCAGGTGTAATTTCTATTTATTTATTTTAAAATTTTAAAGGAATAAACAAAAATATTTACTTTAGTGTTACAAATGAATATTTAACTAAAATAATAGAGTATGGGTTTCGTAAAAGAATTTAAAGAATTTGCCATGCGTGGCAATGTTGTAGACTTGGCTGTCGGTGTAATTATTGGCGGTGCATTTGGACGTATTGTGACTTCGTTGGTAGAGGATATCATTACCCCAGCGATATTAACACCTGCGCTGGAAGCAGCAAATCTTGATAATTTGGCCGATCTGGTAATTCCTGGTACTGCCATTAAATATGGTAATTTCATATCGCAGGTTATTTCTTTTATTATTATTGCCTTTGCTCTTTTTCTTATTATAAAGGGTATTAACAATTTTAAAAAGGCAGAGGAAGCAGCTCCGGAAGAACCAGCAGCTCCATCTAAAGAAGAAACCCTTCTTGCTGAGATTCGCGATTTATTGAAGACCAGAGGCTAGTAAATTTTATAGTTTAAACCAGTTCTGCTAAGTTCGTATGGGCAGAACCGGTTTTCTTGTAAAAACTCATCTTTTTTTAAAAGCTTCTTTTGATATTAGGGTTGGTGAGGATAATATAGTCGCCAAGTTCTTGAAAATCCTCCCATTGTGGTTTTTCAAAATCCTCATGGGAAAAACACGATATATTGATGGCTTTTAGATAAGGAGCGTATTTTCTTAATTGTTGAAAAGTTCCCAGTTTTTCATCGCTATGGAAACGGCCATTGATATGTAGTATTTTAGTTTCTCTTAGGCTGTCAGCAAGTTTACTGATTCTGTATGCCATCGTAGCATCCCATAGATTTTGACTTTGATAAATCTTCGCCCCGGAGAGTTTATCATGTCCACCCATTATCTGGACAAACTTTTCGTAATAAGGGCCGATGAGTGTATCAATAGGTAGAGGTGCTAGCAAATTCTTTCCCGATTCGCTTAAGTGTGTTAAACTTTCGAGGCCATGTCTGGTTACGCTATTAGTGTATCGACTGGGGGCATTTGCCGCAAGAACCGGTGTTTGCTTTATTCGTGCAAATTCTATTAGCGGTTCATAATCTTTATAGTTATTCCAGAGGCGGCCATCCTTAGCGAGATTAGACGGTGTTATTAGACCACTAAGGTATTCATCCAATACAAGTTGAGTGTCGCTTTGAAACATTTCCAGAGATAAAGCCACATTTTTGTAACGCTGCTCTAAAAGCCGAAATAATGCAAGCTCTATACGATGCCCGATAGAGTCGTTATGTTCTTCGCCAAAAAATATTACATCAATTTTTTTTAAATTTTTGTTCAGCTTTTCTAAAGATATTTCCTTCTTCCTTTTTGTGTCGAAGATTTTGTAGTTCAAGAGAGAGTCTTGTTTGGCAAGGAGATTGATAGGAAATGTTTGTATTGTAAATAGGCAGATGCAGCCTATTAGTAATGATTGGTAATTGAAATATCTCATAAACAAAACTAATTAGAATCATTCTAATTTCAAGGGTGAATATTTTTTTATTACAATTCCAGTGGTAGTTGTAGTTGTTCTTTTATAAAGAATAAAGACATTCTATTGAAAAAAATATTTGATTATTAAGGAATAAGCCTTACATTTGCACTCTTGTTTTTTAAAGCAATAGAAAGCACTTATAGCAATATTTAATAGTGGTGGTGAAGACCGCTTTAAGTTTGTGGTAGTTAAAATATAAAAAATTACACTGATGAAAAGAACATTTCAACCTTCGCAACGTAAGAGAAGAAATAAGCATGGTTTTAGGGAGCGCATGTCTTCAGCCAATGGTAGAAGAGTATTAGCGGCTAGAAGAGCTAAAGGCAGAAAACGGTTAACAGTCTCTGACGAACGCCGTCATAAGGCTTAAGTTTATTTTTCCGGTACCCAGCTTATACCCGAAGCCTGCACCGGTTTCGATTATGGTCTTTAGCATGGTTACTAATGGCAAAATATACATTTAAAAAGGAAGAGCGACTTTGTAATAAAAGACTTTTGAAAAGTCTTTTTCAAGGTGGCTCTTCTTTTATTTTCTATCCTTATAAAATAACCTTTACAAAAGTCCAACATCTTTCTTACCCTGCTCAGGTGGTTATATCTGTTCCAAAGCGTCGTTTTAAACGGGCCGTTGATCGCAATTTACTTAAGCGAAGAATGCGTGAGTCCTATAGATTGGACAAAGAAGTTATGTTATATCCATTTTTACGTGAGAGGGAGCAACGCGTATTGATAGCGATACAATATATTGGGAAGGAAATAATTTCGTACCGTAAGGTACACCGCAGGATGAAAGATGCATTGCTGAAATTTCAAGTGGAATATGATAAATTACCTTTGGAATCGAGTAATTAAAGGGATAATAAGTAGCGTTTTTTTGGCTGTTATCAGACTATATCAATTGTTAATTTCTCCGCTGTTTCCGGGTACATGTCGGTATACGCCTACTTGTTCGCAGTATGGTATAGAAGCAATAAGAAGATACGGTCCGTTTAAAGGGGGATGGCTTACTTTAAAGCGAATCAGCCGTTGTCATCCTTGGGGCGGACATGGTCATGATCCGGTACCATAGTATATTTTATTATTATTCGATAATATATGAATATTTTGCATATTGAAACAGCTACCGCCACCTGTTCTGTAGCACTTAGTATAAATGGGGTATTGGTTTCCTGTCGGGATCACCATGAGCATAATGCGCATGCGTCTATGCTAACAATTTTCATTAAGGAGGTTATGGCAAAATCAGGCCTAGAAATGAAAGATTTGGATGCTATAGCTGTTAGTAAGGGGCCGGGTTCTTATACAGGCTTGCGCATTGGTGTTTCAGTAGCCAAGGGTATCTGTTATGCTTTGGATATTCCTTTAATTGCGATCAATACGTTGGATGCTATGGTGACTGGTTATATAGATCAACTGAAAAGTCTTAGGAAAGATGATTTGTCTCTAGATAGTTTATTTTGTCCTATGATTGATGCACGTAGAATGGAAGTTTACACAGCTATTTATCGGTTAGATTTGCAGCCACAAGAAGCTACAGCAGCTAGAGTAATAGATGAAAATACTTTTGATCATTTGACAGAAAAATATCAACTGGTTCTGTTTGGCGATGGTGCAAATAAATTAAGTAGCCTTTTTGAGCAATCAGAAAGAATTAAAGTAGTTAGTGGATTTCAAAACTCAGCACGTTATCTGCTAAAAGAAGCAAAAGAAAAATTCAACAATCATCAATTTGAAGATGTAGCTTATTTTGAACCTTTTTATTTGAAAGACTTTGTGCCTACTACGCCTAAAAAACGCTTTTTTAGTCAATGACATAAGCTGCCAGCTTTTTGTCGCCCTTGCTGAGGAGAACATATCGGTGTCCGTCGTTTTTTAGCTTCCCATAGTAAAAATCGGGCAAACCTTCAACCGGAAAACTTTTTATAATAGAACCGTCTTCATCAAATACATACAGGAGTTTTGCCATAGATGAAATGCCTAATGTTTTCCGATTATTTGTCGTAGGGAAATATAGAAGTTTGGTGTTTATTTCGGTATCGAAGGTATGATCATAGTGTAATGTACTATCCTTGCTGTTATAAACATGAAGTTGTTTTTTATCAATAAAAATAAGTTCAGGGATACTATCGCCAAGGAGATTTGCTGTTTCAAAATGATGATTTTCTGACCATCTTCCTAAATTCGTTCTAGTTAGGTTTTTGTCAAAATAAAAACTCAGCAACATTCCACTGGTGTCTGTTGTTATTATACGAGATTCTTCTGGTGTTCCGGGAGTGATTTCAATGCTGAATGTATTTTTAAACTTATTTTTGCTTTCAGTTACATCAATTAAGCTACTGTTATGATTGAAATAATAGATATTTCCTATATCTGTTAACGCTATTATGTAATTGTGATCATTTAGGAGCGCAGTTTTTAAATTATGGACGATATTTCCTTGTACAGTTTTATTTTCCCACTCGGATAAAGCCTTGCCATTTTCATCATACGCGAAGATGCGTTGGTAACCAGGAATGAACACTTTAAAATCGCTCTGTTGAGGGTTAAATATTGTTAATCCATTACTTGCTTCATGAGGAATTGCAACGGGAAATCCAGGTGATGAATTACCATTTGTATTAAATCGGTAAAGTCTGTTTGCTGTATTAAAAATAATACTCCTATCAGGTAATTGCTGTATACTTCCTAAGATTTCTCCAGAAAGGGAAGTTCGCCATAATTCTTTCCCATCCGAGGATAATGCGTATAATACGTTACTTTGATCCTGAGTAATAATAAAATTTGCAGAATCATTGTAAGCAAAAACTTGTGGTGGATAATTAATCTCTTGGTTGAGACCAAATTCCCAAACTGGCTCGTTAGCGTCTGTTGATGGTAGCGAGTATTTCGCAATAAAATTACTGTAGAAGTTTCCGTTATAACCCGATAACTGATAAGAAAAAGCATAGAAATTCTTGTAGTCGAAGGCGCTTGTGTCACTATACGCTTTTTCAAACGGGACTTGTAAAGTCCGTCTTAAGTTTCGGGCGGCATTTTCGTTATTAATAAAAAAGGAAATATTTGATTTGTCTGAGCGTAACTTATTAAACGCTAAATAAGGTAATGTGTTTACTAATAACCGTTGTTCTTCATATTGTTTTCGGTACTGTTGGAGTGTACTAATGGTATTGGCACAGACCATATAGTTGTTGATAATAGTGAAATACGGTCGTTGAAAAGGCAGCATTGGGTCGCCAAAAGAGTAGTATAGCAGGTTAGAATTATCAAACCGTCGCATATTCTCCGCCGCTGGACTACTTATCTTTTCAATCATCTTAACAAAATCCGAGGAATCTTTTAACTTTACTATGCCGATATTTTCTCTGGTATTTAGTTCCACAGATGCGAATTCATTATCCCACGCTGATAAAAGCTCTTCATTAATATCGACTTTTTTTGAAGATTTTATGAGGTTGAGCTGATCATTTATTCGATTTAACTGTTTTCTTTTATCTAATAACTGTGTTAACTGATTATGGAAAGACGGGTAATCGGAGAAGGTAAATGCGGCGTAAGCAGCAGTATTTGCTGTAAGTATTTCTTTCAGTTGTTCATCGCTAGCCTTTTGGTGGGTATATAAAGCTAGGTAACTCTGGTTATTGGCATCAACTGTGCTTTGGCCGTTAAACATCAGTGCGTCGCTTTTGAAATTCATGTTTAGCGACGACATCCCCTTAAGACCTTCCAATAGTTGAAGATTGTTGCCAGGTTTAACCCGCGTTAAATCGGTTACGAGTTTAAAAAGTTGATCATGATTGAGATGTAAGTTGAAAATAGCATTGTTGTTTTTGTGGCTGTTTTCATTCAGCTCCTGAATAAAGTTTGACGAAAGGTGTGGTTCTTTGTCGTCTAAGGCTTTTTCTATAAGATTTTTGTCAAAGCTCAGCAGTGCAGTTCCCGACCTAAAAGCAATGAAGAAAGGCCTCTTGAGTTCATCTAGGGTGACTTGGTAAAGGTTTTCCGCGATACTGTCTGGTTTTGCTTGCCCGATATTTCTTATAGCAGTATTCAGTTTTGCATAAGCTTCTTCCTCATTTACTTTTACTCTGAAAGGGATTGTAATTAAGTAACCGATCCTTTCTTTAGTGGGATGGAAGGAAAAATAGAGTGTTTGTTTAGCGATTAGCTGAGCGAGATCCGATGGCTTTAATACTTGTTTGTGTAAAAAAGTCAGTTCATGTTGCGCTTCTTTACCGATAACTGCCTCAAAAATTTCGAAATCATCGAATATATTATAAAATGATTGATCATTTTGAAAAGAAACAAGAAAAGCCGCATCAGCAGGAATATGCATAATGGTACGATTCTGCGACCGACTATTATCGTGAAGGCTTTTAAAATATAGGACTGCCGCAGCAATAACTGCAACAAACAATATGCTGGTAAGTATTATAATTTTTCTCATGGTGCCATAGCAAAGGTAAAAAATTAACGCCGACCAAGTGAAAATGTAATAGGTTTATTAAATTAGCCGCTAAAACAAATCCAATTAATGAACAAACGTATCATACTGACCGCTGCATTCTTTGGGATGATTGCAGTTATATTGGGAGCTTTTGGAGCACACGGCCTCTCCGGGAAAATTAGTGAACAAAGTATAGAGAACTGGCATACAGCAGTTAACTACCAGTTTTATCATACGCTTGCATTACTTTTTTTAGCTACTTTTTCCAGAGCTAAAAACACGCTTATAAATGTGTCATATTTTGCTTTTACCATCGGAATATTGTTGTTTTGCGGATCATTATATCTTTTATCAACTAGAGAAATTACAGGTATTTCGGAAACTCAAATATTAGGTCCTGTGACTCCGATAGGTGGAGTTGCTTTTATCCTCGGTTGGGTAACATTATTTTTGGCCACACTTAAGGGTAGATAATGTCTTAATTTATGCACTTATGATAGAATTTCAAGTAAGCGAACATTTGCCGGAACGGGTAACGTTGTTTGTTGATGTTGTGTTGCCGCTGGCTATTTCAAAAACTTATACCTATCGTGTGCCAAATGAGTTAAAAAACAAAGTGGCAATTGGTAAACGAGTGATTGTTCAGTTTGGAAAAAGCAAGATTTATGCAGCTATTGTTTACGATATCTCAACTAAGGCCCCTAATCGTTATGAGGCCAAATATATTCTGGATATTTTGGATGATCAACCAGTTATTACCCCCAAGCAATTACGTTTGTGGGATTGGGTGAAAGAATATTATCTATGTCACTTGGGTGAAGTAATGCAGGCGGCTATGCCAGCTGCATTGAAATTGGCTTCTGAGACTAAAATTATTGCTGCTGATAATAGTGAAATAGATCGTTCACGTTTAAGCGATAAAGAATACCTGATTTTAGATGCTTTAGATGTAGCTGGGGAATTGAAAGTAGGTGATGTTGTCAAACTTTTAGGGCAGAAGACAGTGTTTCCTTTATTGAAAACGCTGCTCAATCGCGGGGCTATTCTTATATCCGAAGAAATAAAAGATCGCTACATACCAAAGAAAAAAGCATTTTTGATATTAAACATAGATTTAGAACGTGAGGAAGAAAAAAGAATCTTAGTAGAAAGTTTGAATCGCGCGCCAAAACAGCAAGATGCTATCTTAGCCTATTTTCAGTTAAAAAAGAAGCAAATCCATATCTCGAAAAGCGAATTGTTGGAGGCAAGTGGATGCGGAACATCGGCACTAAAAGCATTAATAGAAAAGAAGGTTTTTATAGTTGAAGAAAAAGTAGTGAGTCGGCTGTATGATGAAGATGCGGGTGTAGAAGCATCTTTTTCATTGAGCGAGAGTCAGCGTATTGCTTTAGAAGATATAAAAAAGCAATTTGCTGAGAAAGATGTCGTCTTGCTTCAAGGCGTAACTGCTTCAGGAAAAACACAACTTTACATTCGTTTAATTGAAGATGCATTGGAAAAAGGAGGTTCGGTATTATATTTACTTCCGGAAATTGCCTTGACTTCGCAGATTGTTGAGCGTTTAAGGTTGCATTTCGGTAAACATGTAGGGGTTTATCATTCTCGATTTAACGATAATGAAAGAGCTGAAGTTTGGCAGAAAGTGCTTAGTGGAGAAATTAAGGTGGTGCTTGGAGCACGGTCATCTGTTTTTCTGCCATTTAATAAACTCACGGCTGTTATAGTTGACGAAGAGCATGAAACTTCATTCAAGCAGTTTGATCCTGCTCCAAGGTATCATGCTAGAGATACAGCCATTTATTTAGGATATATACATCAAGCGAAGGTGTTGCTAGGGTCGGCCACGCCATCTGTTGAGACATTTTATAACGCAAAAGCCGGCAAATATGGCTTTGTTCAATTGAATGAACGTTTTGGAAGTGCCGTGTTGCCTACTATATGTGTGGTAAACCTAAAAGAGGACGGAAAAAATAAAGCGGATCAGTCTTATTTTAGTGAGGTATTGATTGATGAAATAAAGCAGGCTCTGATAAGAAAAGAACAGGTCATTCTTTTCCAGAACAGGAGAGGGTATACATCAATGTTCATGTGCCGAACCTGCGGCTATATACCTAAATGTACCAATTGTGACGTAAGCTTAACTTATCATAAGAGTAATAATAAGCTGCATTGCCATTACTGTGGTTTTAAGGAGGAACCTATTCAGGTTTGTCCAGCATGTGGTTCAACACATATAGAAAATAAAGGAATAGGCACAGAAAGAATAGAAGAAGAGCTTTCTGTCTTATTACCTGAGGTAAAGGTTGGACGCTTGGATTTGGATTCCACAAGAGGTAAGGATAGCTTTGAGCGGATAATTACAGATTTTGATGAACAACGGTTCAATGTATTGGTAGGTACCCAAATGGTAGCAAAAGGGTTAGATTTCGGAAAAGTGACGGTTATAGGCGTTATCAATGCAGACACTTTGATCAGTTATCCGGATTTTAGGGCTTTTGAAAGAAGCTTTTCTTTATTGTCGCAAGTAAGTGGAAGAGCCGGTAGAAGAGGGTTAAAAGGGAAAGTAATTATACAGGCTTATGCTACGAAGCACCGTGTATTGGAACAAGTGATTAATCATGATTATGAAGGGATGTTTATGACGGAGGTTGCCGAGAGGAAACACTATAGCTATCCTCCTTTCTTTCGTTTAATAAAAATCGATATTAAACATAGGGAACAACAACATGCGCATGCCTGTGCGCATAGGCTGGGCGCTTCATTACGTACACTTTTTGGCGATAGAGTGTTGGGGCCAGAAGTACCCTTGATTGGCCGAATAAGGAATTATTATATCTATACCATATTATTGAAGATCGAACGCGACGGAACGAGTATCAATAAGGTGAAAAATGCATTACAAAATGCATTATTATCTTTTGAGACTGAAAAGGCCAATAAGGGATGTTTTGTTCAAATAGATGTCGACCCCTATTGAATTCTTTATTTAATAAAGCGTTCCAAAATTGAACTGTATTCCAAGCGATCCTACAGGTGCAAAGAAATACTCCCACTTTTCCCTGGAGTGCGGAGTATCGGGAGAGCTGGCTCGTTCGGTCTTTTGATAACTATATGCGATGGTAAAATTACTTTCAGCCACAACAGTCAAATAAGGTAATACATTGAACTTTATCCCAATGAAAGGGGAAGCCAAGGCTGAATTTTTTCTGTCAATAACTTCTTGTTGGCTTTGTTCCGCTAAACTATTGTATTCTTCACGAGCATACTTTTGGTTCATATATCCAATATCCAACCCGAAATAAGGTTGAATCCGTGTATAGGTGATATTCTTTTCAAAACCTATTTTTAAGGCTGTATTTTGCAGTTTCCCGCCAATCTGTTCGCAGTTTAAGCAGTTTTTATTTGACGATACGTCATTGTTAAAATAAATACCGGTTATCCTGTAGCTAATCTGATTATCGTTAAATTTAAAGGTCAAGCCGTTAAAGGCTGAGGAGTAAAATTGCTCTCGCTCCGGATTATTGAATATTTGGGGGAATTGCTCCAAAGCAAAAGCCCTAAGCGCTACAGAATACATAAATTCTGACGAATAGGGTTTTTGCAGGTTATTCGGTACATGTATTTGATTGTGAGAAGCAGTATCTATGCGCACAACTTGGCTCCGTGATATAAAAACAGCTAGTAAAAATAATATGGATAATAAGTATCTTTTCATCTTGCAAGAATTAATGCCACGAAATTAACAAAAAAAACACTGAATAGTCGTTTAGTAAAATTGGGTATATTTAAAATATAAACCTCAAGTCTTTAATATATTAGACTTTTTGAATCATTTAAACTTCTTAAAGTGCTTTAACAAGCTTATTTTTGGAGGAATAATGGCTTATAAATTTATAGATAATTATCGTGAAAAAGGTGCCAGGAAACAGCTGGTAGAAATTCTTAAGAAAAGAGGGATTGAGGATGAAGGTGTGTTAAAAGCGATGGGGAAAGTGCCACGCCATTTTTTCTTTGACGAAACGTTCTGGAACCAAGCATATAAGGATATAGCTTTTCCTATTGGTGATGGGCAAACTATCTCGCAACCATACACCGTAGCTTACCAGACGGAGCTTTTGCATATTAAGAAGGGGGATAGTATATTGGAAATTGGGACAGGTTCTGGCTATCAAACTTGTATTTTGATGGAGCTGGGAGCAGAAGTTTATACCATAGAGCGTCAAAAGGCGCTGTATGATCGCACCATTAAAGTACTCCCATATATGGGGTACCATCCTCATTTTTTTTTGGGTGACGGTTCGAAAGGCCTCCCAGAACATGCACCATATAACAAAATAATTGTCACAGCGGGAGCGCCTTTCGCACCTCAGATCATGCTCAAGCAACTAATCATAGGAGGAATCTTGGTTATACCTGTGGGTAACGAGAAGGAGCAGAAAATGACTACATTTATAAGACTGGCAGAAAATGATTACGAAAAAATAGAACTTGATACTTTTCGTTTTGTACCATTAGTGGGCCATCAGGCCTGGTAATTCCTAACCATACACATCGTCAAACTTGTTATTAGAATTTCAGCGCCCTTGATAGTTCTCGTTTAGTGTCCCGTTCTTTAATGCTCTCACGCTTGTCGTAGTCCTTTTTTCCCTGTGCGAGGGCTATCTCAACTTTTGCAAAACCTCTGGAACTCATAAAGATCTTGAGCGGCACCATAGTAAAACCTTTTTCCTCGCCCTTTACCTTGAGCTTGTTCAATTCTCTTTTTGTTAATAAAAGTTTTCTGTCGCGCTTTGATTCATGGTTATAGAAAGAACCATGAGAATACTCTGCGATGTGCATGTTACGTATATAGAGACCGTCATTTAGAAAAGCACAGAATGCATCAGAAATATTAGCTTTAGACTGTCTAATCGACTTGATTTCTGTTCCCAATAATTGAATCCCGGCAACGTACTTTTCTAAAATATGATATTCAAAGTACGCCTTTTTATTTTTTATATTGATGTCGTTTGACATAGTTTTTATATTAAAATAAGGAAATTTTTACTTATTCAATCAAGCGTTTGCACGCTGATAGATTAAATAGTTTTATAATATGAAAATATTTTCTGCTACTTTCTGAGATATGGTCACTTTTTTGTTGTCAATAATAATTTCCATCGAACCGTCAAAGTCAAATCGGCTAATAATATTAACCGTATTTCCAATAGCAATTCCTAAATTAGATGCATATTGCAAAAAATCAGGACTGTTGTCTCTTACACCATTGACTGTCGTTTTTTGACCGATTACTCCTTCTGCCAATGTTTTTCTACTTTTAGTTAAAAGCTCCCCATCAGCCGAGGGGATCACGTCGCCATGTGGATCAAATTGTGGAAAGCCTAAATATTTGTCCAGCCGTTCAACAAGTTTTTCAGATTTAATGTGTTCTAGTTGTTCGGCAACCTCGTGTACCTCGTCCCAGCTAAACCCTAGTTTGTCAAATAAGAACGTTTCCCAGAGTCGATGTTTTCGAACAACAGCAATAGCGTGGGTACGTCCTTGGTCGGTGAGTGATATTTTTCCATACTTTTGATAATCAACTAAACCCTTTTCCTTAAGTTTCTTTAACATATCGGTTGCGGTCGCAGGCCTAACATTTAAATGAGCAGCTATTTGATTTGTGCCAGCTTCCTGTTGTTTGTTGCCTTCTTCCGAAATATGGAGTAACACCTTTAGGTAATTTTCTTCTGTGATAGATAACATACAGCAAAGGTAAATAAAAAAGTATTCAACCGGATTATTACCTTTGCTAGATGTCAGTACATAAAGATGTAAAACGAATTACGGTGAATAACATCTTAGAGATGAAATTAGCCGGCGAAAAAATATCAATGTTAACCGCCTATGATTATTCAATGGCAAGTATTCTGGACGCGGCAGGAGTTGATATTATCTTAGTAGGTGATTCTGCAGCCAACGTAATGGCTGGCTATGAAACTACTTTACCTATAACGCTTGATCAGATGATATACTATGCAGCTTCCGTTTCCAGGGCTGTTAAAAGGTCCTTGGTTGTGGTAGATCTACCGTTTGGATCCTATCAAGGGAATCCTTATGATGCTTTAAATGCTGCCGTTAGAGTAATGAAAGAGACAGGCGCTCATGCGATTAAACTTGAAGGGGGGGCAGAGATAAAAGATAGTATCGAATGTATAGTTAATGCCGGCATACCCGTAATTGGGCATTTAGGATTGATGCCGCAATCAGTAAACGCGTATGGAGGCTACGGGCTACGGGCTACGGGAGTACACGAAGCTCATAAGCTGAACACCGATGCTCAATTATTGCATGAATTAGGTTGTTTTGCAGTAGTGTTAGAGAAAATTCCGGCCAAATTAGCGAAAGAAGTGACTGATCATTTACGAATTCCTACGATAGGAATAGGTGCCGGACCTGATACTGATGGTCAGGTGCTTGTTATCAACGATTTACTGGGAATGACCAAGGGGTTTAAACCCAAATTTGTTAGACAATATCTAGACCTTCACGCGGTTATCAGCCAGGCTGTAGAACAATATGTTTCTGATGTCAAAGCTTTTTCTTTTCCAAACGAAAAAGAGCAGTATTAGCCACTGGTAATAACGCTAGGCTCTTTGTAATAATGTTGCGATAAAATATGTCATGTCTTTTTATTATGTATTTTTAGCTAAAAAATATGAGAGGATTTTACTTAACAATTATTGCAAGCATCATGCTGTTCCAATCTGGTTTGGCCCAACAGTATCTCCCTATTGATACAGTGGTTAGTACTAAACACAGCGCTACTATCAATGGTCAACGGGTGAATTATGAGGCTAAAACCGGTATGCAACCCTCTTGGAATGAAGAGGGGGAGGCTGTTGCTGCTATTAATTATACATATTATGAACGCACCGATATCCAAGATAAGGCTAGCAGACCGTTAGTTATTTCATTCAATGGCGGGCCTGGTTCGGCATCGTTGTGGATGGAAATCGGTTACACAGGCCCACGAATGCTGACCTTGGATGACGAGGGGTATCCGGTGCAGCCCTACGGTGAGATGAGAGATAACCCGTATTCTATTCTTGATGTTGCAGATATTGTCTATGTTAACCCGGTCAATACCGGTTATTCACGTATTTTAGAAAAGGATACAGATAAGAAATTATTCTTTGGAGTCAACGCGGATATAAAGTATTTAGCTGCTTGGCTAAATACCTTCGTGACACGGATAAATCGTTGGCAATCGCCCAAGTATTTGATTGGAGAAAGTTACGGAACCACGCGTGTCTCTGGGTTAGCTTTGGAGTTACAGAATGCACAATGGATGTATTTAAATGGGGTCGTGTTGGTTTCACCTACTGATCTGGGATTGAAACGTGAAGGGCCTGTGGAAGCGGCATTACGCTTGCCTTATTTTGCAGCTGCAGCTTGGTTTCACCAAGCGCTGAGTACGGATCTTCAACAGAAAGATTTGGATGATTTACTGCCAGAAGTAGAATCTTTTACATTAAATGAATTTTTACCGGCTATAACCAAAGGCGGTTCACTGTCAAAAACTGAAAGAGAACAAATTGCCGAACAGGTTGCGCGTTATGCTGGCTTAGAGAAAAAGGTTGTGCTGCAGCAGAATTTTGATATATCGACATGGTTTTTTTGGAAAGAACTGCTCAGAGATCGTGGACTTACCATTGGCCGACTGGATTCGCGTTATCTGGGGGTCGACAAAAAAGATGGTGGCGAAAGACCTGATTTCAATGCAGAGCTAACTTCTTGGTCGCATTCTTTTACACCTGCAATCAATCATTATTTGCGGAATGAGTTGAATTTTGCAACAGATGTTAAATATAATGTTTTTGGATCAGTGTATCCTTGGGACCGTTCAGACGATCACACCGGTGAAAACTTGCAACAGGCAATGGCACAGAATCCATATTTACATGTATTGACGCAGTCTGGATATTATGATGGAGCTTGCGACTATTTCAATGCAAAATATAATATGTGGCAGATGGATCCTGGAGGTAAATTTCAAGATAGAATGAGTTTTAAGGGATACAGAACAGGACATATGATTTATATGCGGCAGCCAGATTTAAAAGAGGCAAATGAAGATTTACGCCTGTTTATTAAAAACACCTTGATAAAAAAAGGAGAACCAGCGAAATACTAACTGGTTATTCATTAACACATGGTCGTAATAAAACGGGGATGCCTTATTTAAAAGACATCCCCGTTTTATTACGTGATCTAAACAAAAGACCTAAACAGACTGTTAGAGAAAGACAGTGAAAGCTATTAATTGAACGTATAATCACCTATGAAAAGATCAGTCAGTAGCTCTTAGTGCACTAAGTAAATTTAGCAATAGGAAGTTGAACAGCAGATGAATTACATTTATGTATAAACCATGTGCAGAATTTTTTTTCTAGCATGGTAGTAAGTAAATTTTGAATATCGAAGGCTCCTTGCCAGCGAGAAGCAAGAGGCCTAACACTGGTTAAAAGCTGCCTAGTTGGTTCTTGAGCACTATTAATTGAATATTGACGAAAAAATATTTACTAAATGAAAAGAAAAATATATCCTGGTAAACCCTATCCTCAGGGCACTACCTGGGATGGCAAAGGCGTAAATTTTACCTTGTTTGCTAAAAACGCTACAGGAGTAGAACTGTGTTTGTTTGATTCCGATCGGCCAGATGCTCAAGAAGAACGTATTGTGATGGAAGAACGTACGCACGAAGTTTGGCATACTTACTTGCCGGATGTTAAGCCAGGACAAAAATATGGTTACCGGGTGCATGGTCAGTATAAGCCCGAAGAAGGCCATCGCTTCAACGCAAATAAATTGCTTATAGACCCTTATGCAAAAGCTATTGCAGGAGTAATTGACTGGCATGATGCTAATTTTGGTTATGAAGTGGGTGATGAGAATGAAGATTTGAGTTTTAATGAAAGTGATAATTCATCTTTCATACCGAAATCAGTAGTAATTGACCCACAGTTTGATTGGGAGGGCGATCAGTTGTTGGGAATTCCTTATCATAAAACCATTATATATGAGACGCATGTAAAAGGATTTACGAATCAACATCCGGACATACCGGAAGAAATTAGAGGTACTTATGCCGCTATCGGACATCCGGTAGCCATTGATTACCTAAAAAGTCTCGGTATTACCGCTATCGAGCTGCTGCCAATACATCAATTTGTAAACGATAGACATTTAGTTGAAAATGGATTAAGTAACTATTGGGGATACAATACAATTGGTTTTTTTGCACCAGATGTTCGTTACAGCTCCTCTGGAGTAAATGGGGAACAGGTTACCGAATTTAAAAATATGGTTAAAGCTTTGCACAAAGCGGGAATTGAGATTATCCTGGATGTCGTATATAACCACACGGGGGAGGGTAACCACTTAGGACCAACCTTAAGCTTCAAAGGTATCGATAACGCTTCCTATTACCGTTTAACAGAGGATAATCCACGGTTTTATATGGATTATACGGGCACTGGAAATACCTTAAACGCGAATTTACCCAGCGTGCTACAGCTTATTATGGATAGTTTACGTTATTGGATAACGGATATGCATGTAGATGGATTCCGGTTTGATTTGGCTGCCGCTTTGGCTAGAGAATTTCACGATGTAAATAAATTGAGCGCTTTTTTTGATATCATTCACCAAGATCCGGTCATCTCTCAGGTAAAACTAATCGCCGAGCCCTGGGACGTAGGAGAGGGAGGATATCAAGTAGGAAATTTTCCCGCTGGTTGGGTAGAATGGAACGGCAAATACCGCGATTGTATACGCGACTATTGGCGGGGTGACAATAGCATGCTGGGAGAGTTTGCACAGCGTTTTACCGGAAGTTCTGATCTGTATATGGACGATTATCGCAGACCTACTGCGAGTGTTAATTTTATTACTGCTCACGATGGTTTTACCATGAATGATCTGGTTTCATATAATGAAAAACACAATGAAGCAAATAACGAGGACAATAATGATGGGGAAAATCATAATCGCTCCTGGAATTGTGGGCAAGAAGGCCCTACCGATAATGATGAGATCAATCAATTGAGGTCTCGGCAAAAGCGTAATCTAATGGCAACGCTATTGCTTTCTCAGGGCGTTCCCATGCTGTTAGGCGGAGATGAGATCAGTAGAACCCAACAGGGAAATAACAATGCTTACTGCCAAGATAACGAAATTTCTTGGTTTGATTGGAAAAATACGGACCAGGATATGTTAAACTTTACAAAGGCAATGATACATCTTCGAAAAAATCACCCTACTTTCTCCCGGAGGAAATGGTTTGTTGGTCAGTCTATAAAAGGTTTAGGTGTAGAAGATATTGCTTGGTTTTTACCAGAGGGGATCGAGATGCCTGATGAAAACTGGGATCATGATTTTGCTAAGTCGTTGGGTGTATACTTAAATGGTGACGGCATACGTCAGGTCAATGAAAAGGGAGAGAAAACTTATGATGATCATTTTTATATCATTTTTAACGCTCATCACGATACCTTGGATTACAAACTGCCAAAGAGCAAATATGGTAGAGAGTGGGTTAAGGTGGTAGATACGCATTCCTTTGTGGTCGAAGATAGTACAGTTTATAATCCGCAAGAGACTATCAGCATCGAAGGCCGTTCGATTATGGTCCTTCGCTGTGAACGAAAAAATGGCAAGTAGAAGAAAAGCTAATGGTGTACAGATGGAAGAAGTAAATATAAAGCAACGTACATTGGGCGTAAATCTAGGTTCAAAGCACACAGAGGTGTCTTGTTGGGCGCCACTTAAAAAAAAGATAAGCATCGTTTTCGCGGATAAAAGAAAATCGATACCCTTGAAAAAAGACTCCTTTGGTTTTTGGAAAGCAAACATAAGGGGGCTACATGGTGGTGATAAATACAAATTTAAAATAGACGATGAGCAGGAATATCCGGATCCTGCTTCCTTGTCCCAGCCGGAAGGGGTACATGGCTATTCGATGGTGACGGATCTCAGCAGCTATCAGTGGAGGGATCAAAAATGGACAAATCACCCACTGAGAGGTTATATCATTTATGAACTACATGTCGGCGCTTTTACTCCTGAAGGAACGTTTGTTGCTGTAATAGATCGTTTAGATTACTTAATTGAGTTGGGTATAACGGCTATTGAAATCATGCCAATTGCGCAATTTCCCGGTGATCGAAACTGGGGCTATGATGGCGTGTTTCCTTTTGCTGTACAGCATAGCTATGGAGGAGCCCACCATTTTCAGCAACTGGTGGATGCCTGTCATCAGAAAGGATTAGCAGTAATTTTAGACGTCGTTTTCAATCACTTGGGACCAGAAGGTAATTACCTTGGTGCATACGGGCCTTACTTTACAGAGAAATATCAAACACCTTGGGGAGCAGCAGTTAATCTTGACGACGCTTATTGTGATGGAATGAGGCAATTCATCATCGAGAATATGTTGATGTGGTTCAGAGACTTTCACGTAGACGCCCTACGCTTAGATGCGGTTCATGCGATGAAAGATTTTAGCTCTAAACCTATTTTGCGGCAAATGCGTTTAATCTTAGATCAGCTAAGTAAATATACCAAACGCCCTTATTATTTGATTGCAGAATGTGACCTGAATGATCCCAAATATATTCGAAGTACCGAAAAGGGAGGGTATGGTATGCATGCGCAGTGGGTTGATGAGTTTCATCACGCTTTACGTGTGAGCGTAGGAGAACCTGCTAAAGGTTACTACACTGATTTTAAGGGAGTAACAGACCTGGCGAAGTCCTATCGAGACGCCTACGTCTTTGATGGTCAGTATAGTGGGCATCGCCATAAATATTTTGGTGATCGCGTGACGGCAAATAAGGGAGAACAATTTGTGGTTTTTTCACAGAACCATGATCAGGTGGGCAATCGCATGTTGGGAGAACGTAGTGCCAAGTTGTACAGCTTTGAACTGCAGAAGCTGTTATTGGGTGCAATATTGGTGTCTCCTTACATGCCCATGCTTTTTATGGGAGAAGAATATGGAGAAACCAATCCCTTTCTATATTTTGTAAGTCATACCGAAAAAAAGCTTGCACGTGCTGTACGGGAGGGGCGGCGTAAGGAATTTAAGGATTTTCATGGTAGCGCCGAAGCACCAGATCCCAATCTTTTAAATACCTTCGAACGATCGAAATTACAATGGTCGCTCTTAGCAAAAAAAAGACATCGACTACTTCACAACTACTATAAGGTCTTTATAGCATTTAGAAAGACGAATCAAATATTGAGAAAACCTGATCGAAAGCGATTTCAAGTGAGCGGTTTGGAAAAGGAAAAAGTATTGGTCCTATTGAGAGAAGATCGTTCGCACCGGATCGCTGCTATATTGAATTTTGATACCAAATCGCATGTTATTACGCTCGAACAGGGGCAGGAACCGTGGAAAAAACTTATTGGTTCTTCGGATGAAGAGTGGGGAGGTAAGTGCAATATGCCCAATGAACTTTCAACGTCAACACTTACTGTGCCCTCGTCATCTATCAGTGTGTACCGCTCAAAAAAGCTTTAATTATGGCAACATTTTATCCTTTATCTACTTATCGTCTACAATTTCATAAACAATTTACCTTTCAAGATGCCGAAAAAATTGTACCCTATTTAGCTGCTTTGGGTGTGGACGCAGTATATGCTTCGCCTATATTTAAAGCTACGCCGGGAAGCATGCATGGATACGATGTGATAAATCCGCAAGAAATCAATCCTGAAATCGGTAGTATGCCGGAATTTAAAGCCTTGGTTCAATTACTTAAGCAGCACAACATTGGGTGGGTGCAAGATATTGTGCCAAACCACATGGCATTCCATATGAAGAATATCTGGCTGATGGATGTACTCGAAAAGGGCAAACAGTCGGCTTATGCCTCCTATTTCGATACGGCTATGGGCAGTGATTATTTTGAAGGCCCTTTGATGGTACCTTTTTTGGGCGTGCCGTTGGAAGAAGCCATTGCAAAGGGAGAGCTACAACTTGCCTTAGAGGGTAACGCGTTGGTTTTAAGTTATTACGATAACTATTATCCCGTAAATTTTCATACCTATCAATTGGTATTGACGGAAGGAGCGGCAAAAATGCCCGCCGGCATAACGCAAATCCAGTCGGTTTTAGCACACTTGAACGAAAATGACGAGGGGAGCGTGTTTCAGGAACATTTGCTTGCGTTTGAAGAGGCCTTCATTGAAGCTTTGAAAAAAGCAAATTTTAAAAAGTGGTTAAAGCAACGTTTAAAGGAGGCAAACACTCCCGTTCAATTAAAAAAGATAGTAGCCGCTCAATATTACGAGCCCTGCTTTTGGCAAGAAACGGATAAGCGCATAAATTACCGTCGTTTCTTTACGGTTAATAGCTTAATATGTTTAAACGTGCACCTTCCCGAAGTTTTTGAAGCCGTGCATCGTTTACCTAAAACGTTGCTTGACGAAGGTTTAATACAGGGGCTTCGTATTGATCATATAGATGGATTGTCGGACCCCACCGCGTACGTGAATCAGTTAAGGTCATTTGTGGGAGAAGAAGTGTATATCGTGGTTGAAAAGATTCTGGCACATGATGAAGTGTTACCGAAATATTGGCCGATAGCGGGAACTTCAGGATACGATTACCTTGGGTGTACCAATAAACTGTTTACGGAAGCGGGTGCAGAAAAAAAAATCACCAATTATTATACGAGCCTTATTGCGGACGAAAAGCAAGCTACGGAACAGGTTCCGGAAAAGAAAATGCTGATTTTGAAGGAGCATATGCAAGGAGAGCTGGATAATATTTTTCGGTATTTGAAACGACTGAAACTTTTACCTAGCAAAATAGGAAAAACCTATCAGGAGCATGTCCGATTAGCTATTGCTCAATTTTGGACAGCTTTCCCGGTATATCGTTTTTATGGCAATGCACTGCCATTAGATGCAACCGAGCAGGAATTGCTTAGGTCTCTCTTTATCCGCTTGACGAATGAGCATCCCCTTCTTCAAGATGCTTTTCAGTTTTTAGCTGAACTATTTATCGGTAATCAATCCCGTAAAAGTACATCCTATAAAAGGAAGGTAGCATTGTTTTATCAACGGCTTATGCAGTTCAGTGGCCCGCTTATGGCCAAAGGGGTAGAAGATACGTTGATGTATACCTATAACCGATTTATTGCGCACAATGAGGTGGGAGATCATCCTACGTTCTTTTCTATGCCTGTTGATGCTTATCATCAATGGATGCAAAAAAGATTACTTAAGTGGCCATTTGCCATGAACGGTACTTCCACGCATGATACTAAAAGGGGAGAGGACGTTAGGGCAAGGCTTCAAGTTATTGCTTCGCTTTATCGTCAATGGCTGGAAGTGTTTGAGCAGATCAAAAAAGAACATCCTATACTAGATATCGATTGGAATGATGCCTATTTTGTCGTACAGACATTGATAGGTACATATCCTGTGGAAAAAGCGGAATTACCCACATTTAAAGAAGAGCGGTTGAAAACGTACCTGCAGAAAGCCTTGCGGGAAGCGAAAGTACATAGTGGGTGGACAGATCCAAATGAGACTTACGAGCATGCAGCTCACACCTTTGCGGTTTCTTTAATGGAAGGATCATCTTGGACTTTACTTCTGCCATTTATCCAAGAAATACAAGATTGTGGTATGATAAATAGCTTGGCGCAATTGGTGTTAAAGTTAACGGCTGTTGGCGTGCCTGATATCTATCAGGGAACAGAATTGTGGGATTTGAGCTTGGTCGATCCTGATAATAGAAGGTCTGTTGATTATGAAAAAAGAATACACTTTTTAGAAAGTTATCGTAGAGGTGTTTCATTAGATACGTTATGGAAAGACCGGGAAAGTGGGCGCATTAAGCTATATCTACTGCAATTGTTGCTTCGATACCGTCGGGAACGACCTTTTTTGTTTGCTGACGGCTTCTATCTTCCGCTTAAAGTCAGCGGACGATATCGTGATCATGTTTTAGCTTTCGCGCGCCGTTATAAACAGCATTGGAGTATTACGGTGATTCCTCTGCATATAGCGCATATATGGAACGGCGATCTTACCGCAATAGAAACCTTTCATTGGAAGGATACTGCAATAAGTTGGCCGGAGGGAGCGCCGGTTACTTATAGAAATGTACTCGATGGTAAAGAGGGGACTGCAAACAAAAAAGTGCTATTGAAGGATATTTTCGATACTTTTCCTTTAGCGGTTCTAGAGGCTAACGAAGAGCCAAGTGAACGCAGCGTTGGTGTGCTACTGCCCGTTTTCTCTTTACCGGGGCCATTCGGTTTGGGCGACTTTGGTAATTACGCGCAGAAGTTTATTCAATATTTAGCAGATGCAAAACAACGTTACTGGCAGCTATTGCCCTTGAATCCGAGTGGCAAAAATGAATTTTATTCACCCTATAGTGCGATCTCCGCAATGGCTGGAAGTCCACTTTATATCAGTATGGAAAAGCTCGTAGCTAACGGATACTTAAAAAAAGAAGATCTCCTTCAAATGGTAGTTGAGGCTACAGATGAGGTTAACTATGCAATGGCTGAAAAGGCAAAACATAGTCTTTTAAAAAAGGCCTATCACCAGTTTTCGTTATTGCCCGAACAAGATCATCGGGTAATGGATTTTGATAATTTTTGTAAACAGGAAGAGACTTGGCTTGAAGACTTTGCTATTTATGCGGTGCTTAAAGCTAAGCATAAGCAGCAGCCTTGGTATAAATGGCCAGAACGCTTTAAGGAACGGCATCCTGCTGCTATCGAAAAATTTAAAGCGAACGAAAGGGAAGCTATTCGTAATGTGCAATGGCAGCAATATATATTCTTTCAACAATGGCAGCAGTTGAAACGTTATGGCAATCGTTTAGGTATTCAGTTTTTTGGCGATATACCATTCTACGTCAACTATGATTCGGCTGATGTTTGGAGCCACAGGGAACTTTTCCTCTTAGATAAAAACGGCAAAATGCGCGGGGTTGCGGGTGTGCCTCCTGATTATTTTAATGCGGAAGGACAATTATGGGGAATGCCTGTTTTTAACTGGAATAAGATGAAAGCAACGGGATACCAGTGGTGGATCGAAAGGGTGAAGAAAAATATGGAGTTGTATGACTTGGTGCGGCTTGATCACTTTCGTGCATTTTACGATTATTGGGAAGTGCCCGGCAATGCAAAAACTGCAGAAGCCGGAAGATGGAAGAAAGGCCCAGGTATAGCTTTCTTTCAAGTGCTTGAGAACGCGCTTGGTGCATTGCCTTTCGTTGCTGAAGATTTAGGGGATATTTCAGACGGTGTATATACTTTACGGGACGATCTGCATATGCCGGGCATGAAGGTGTTGCAGTTTGCTTTTGGAAAAAATCTTCCCCATTCACCACATGCTCCACATAATTATAGCCCTAAGTTTGTGGGATACACCGGCACACATGATAATAATACTGTTGTTGGTTGGTACCAAGAGGACATTGATCAACGTACCAGGAAACAATTGACGTCCTATAGCGGACAACAAGTAACTGAAAAGAATGTACACGAAGTTATGGCTCGTCTGGCATATGCATCTGTAGCGGATATCGCTATTTTACCCATGCAGGACGTGCTGGGGCTAAGCGGAGAGACTCGGACGAATAAACCTGCCACTACTGGGTCTAACTGGAAATGGCGATTGAAGAAGAAACAATTGGACAAAGCTACGTTCCGTTGGATATCCGATATGGCACTATTATATGGTAGGTGAATTTTTTCTTGCTCATAATCAGTATGTAATATAAAATATTTACATTTTTTTTTGAATATTGAAACTAAGCGCTATTTTTGCAGTCCCGAAACGAAATAATTTTATTTCGAAGCAAAGAGGCCCGTTCGTCTAGGGGTTAGGACGCCAGATTTTCATTCTGGAAACAGGGGTTCGATTCCCCTACGGGCTACCGAGAGGCTCCAAAGAGAGCCAAGAAGATTCAAAAACCGCTTTTAAATACGTTTAAAGGCGGTTTTCATTTTATAGGGTTCGCTGAAATTCACCCAAATTCGACAAAAAGAACCCCGAAAAGAACCCCCGACACCTTGCGTGTCCGCCCTATATTTGTTATCTTGCATTATTGTTTAACGGTTTAAAATCAGAGGATTATGAGCAGGACGGTAAAAATCGAATGTGGCATCAGTTTCCGTCTACGGGAAACGGGGGCCACCAAACCCACGCCGATAACGTGCTTCGTGGAGTACAACGGCAAGCCCGTGGTGAAGATACCCACGGGAACAAAGGTACACCCCGCCAAATGGAACCCCGAAAAGGAAAGACCCATCGGCGGACTAAAAGGGCTTGATTCGGCCGAGGCAAAAGCCATCATCGAAAAACTTGCAACCGTAAAGGCAACGGTGGAAACCGAATACCGTACATTCGTGAACAAATTCCAGAGCTACCCCGATAAGGCTATCTTTAAGGAACAGGTAATAGGGCTACTTGCAGGGGCAACCACGGTAAAGGCATCCGACCCCAGCCAGTCGCTTCTTTCTTTTTTCGACCGACAGGTAAAACTTAGCCGTGAGGGCAAGCGAACCGTGCTGAAAGGCAAACGTGCAGGGATGCGTTACAGGGAAAACACCATACGCTCCTACGAGGGTAGCCGAACGCTATTGCAGGAGTATGTGGAGCATAGGAAGCTGAAAAGGCTGAACTTCGATAACGTGACAATGGATTTCTATTATGACCTGCGGAATTATATGTTCACTGACAGGAGTTTTTCGCTCAACTACTTCGGAAAGGTCATCAAGCACGTTAAGCTGTTCATGGGAGAGGCAAAGGAACTCGGTTGGCACGCGAATGAAATATACAAGTCAAAGGCATTCATCAAGGTGGAGGAGGAAACCGATGCGGTGTATAACGATATAGAACAGTTAGGGGCGATACATTCCGTTGACCTAACAGGCCATCCAGGTCTAAAGAATGCGAGAGACCTTTATCTGCTCGGCGCATGGAGCGGACTACGCTTTCAAGACTATTCGGTATTAGCGGAGAAAGCACGGGTTCATGGCGACTTTATCCACATTGAAACGGAAAAAACAGGGGTTTTCGTTGCGATTCCGATATTGCCCGTCACCCGTGAAATACTGGAAAGCTACCGCCAAGAAGATGGAACCTATCTTTATCCAAAGCCGATAAGCAACCAAAAGCTGAACGATTACATCAAGATTATCGGGAAGATGGCCGGACTTACCCAGCCTGTCAGCATTACCGTACCGCAGGGCGGTACACGGGTACAGGTGACCATTCCTTTCTATGATGCTATGGGAACACATACGGCAAGGCGTTCGTTCGCCACCAATATGTACAAGCATTACAGGCTTCCAACGTTCACCATCATGAAGATAACGGGGCATACTACGGAAACCAATTTCTTTAAATATATCAAGATGACCCGCGAGGAAAACGCACAGCTCATACTCGATACGGTGACCGCAAAAATAGAACTGGAAAAGGCAGGATAACCAAAAGACAACGCTCATGAAATTAAACGACTTAAAACATCTGAACAGCCTACTTGCCGATTTCACTTGGTTCGGACGTACCTTTCTGCAAACGGGTACGGGGCTGGAATGGGATGCCATCGGCGGACGGGATTACTTTGCCACCGCTTGGATGGAATTTTTCAAGGGCATCAACGATGGCACTTACCACCGCTTGGTCGAGGCCATCACCGATGCGCCTTACATATCGCACTTTCGGAAAGAGGTAGCGGAACGGTTGAACCCCTTGCTTGTCGAACTGGATGTCATGAGCGTAGAACAGGGTATGCACAAGATAAAGGTGCGCATTGACGTGGAGAAATTCAAACGTTACGAAACGAAGTTACGGCAATTGAGTGGGGACGGCATTATCTTCGACATCATACAGGACGATGACGATATCCGTGACACCTATTTCATAGACGGAGACCCCGACCAAATCCGTTCCTACCTCATGCACGGCATAAGGGAAGTACTCGACCGTTACACTTCCGCAGAGCAGGAGAAAATAAGAGAGCTTGAAAGCAGGCTAAAGGAACTTGAAACCGAGTTACAGGAAAAAAATGCCCTTTTGGCCGTGCAGGATGCTGGGCGCATGGAGCTTGCCCGAACCGTAAAGGAACAGCAGGACGAGATAACCGCCGTTACGGAGCGCAACCGCACGTTGGAGGGAATACTGTCGGAATACAGAAAGGAGGAAGAAGAAGCGGACAATGCGGTAATAGACCCATCCAGCCCCATAGAGAACGGCAGGCTCCGCATGTACTTCTTTTACAAGCTGGGGTTCCTTGACAAGTCCATTTGGAACGACGGCCTAACATACGGACAAATGGGCAAGATTCTACAGAAAATCCTCGGTGGCAAACCCATCAAGGCGGATACGGCCGAACGTGATGTCAAACTGTTCAATGCGACGGGAAGTGCCAAACTAAAGGATTTTGAAGCCAAGAACGAAGATAAGGTACTTAACTATCTGAAAAGCGTTTGCCCCGACACGGATTTTCCCAAAGGCAGGTTCGTCAACGACATTAGAAAGAACACGGGCAGGAACGGATAGACACTCTTTGCCCTGTTTTATTTCTGTCCGAAATTCCGTATATTTACATTAACAATGTCTGTAAAGAGAACATGAAAAAAAGGAAGATGGCAATGGTTGTAGGCCATGTAAAGATAGACGAGGAAGACCTACGGGATATCCAGTTTTGGTTAGACCGCCCAGTTTCCGAACGGATAGCCGAAGTGACACGCCTGCGCAGGGCATATTACAGTTGGTTGCTCGGAACATACCCCCAACACATGGAAAAAACAGTAACCCAGCGCAAAGATGATATTTGAACAGGATTTTACCGACTTCGTCCAGCTTCTGAACGACCACCAAGTGAAGTACATGGTGGTAGGTGCTTATGCCCTTTCCTTTCACGGCAGGCCGAGGCACACGGGTGACCTCGATATATGGATAAAACCGGATGCGGAGAACGCAGGCAAAATGGTCAAGGTGATAGCGGAGTTCGGATTTGGTCAGCTTGGGCTTACCGAGGAAGACTTCCTACGGGAAAACTACGTTACCCAATTGGGCTATCCGCCGTTGCGCATAGACATCCTTAACGCCATATCGGGTGTCGACTTCGATGAGGCATACCATACACGTCTGCAAACCGAAATAGACGGTCTGGAAATATCGTTTATCAGTGCCAATGACCTTATCCGCAACAAGCGGAACGTGGGAAGACCCAAAGACCTTGGGGATATCGAAGCACTTGAAAAACTGAAAAAGCAACAGGCGGATAAAGAGCCTAACCAAAGGAAAAGAGGACTAAGAAGATAGCCGATACATGCCCGATATATATATTAAACAGTACCGCAGGGCATCCTATCGAACAAAAATGAAATAGTGACCAATCCCCCTTTGAATCCCCCCGAACATTGCACCATACAAACACGTTTGATATGGCGCAGATATTCACAAGCTATTCGGACAGGGAGTTCAAGGAAATCCTATCCGAGAATGTAAAGGAGGCCGTTAGAGAGGCACTCCACGGAGACACGGCAGAAAAGCCGACCCCACCTCCACAGAACATAGGTTACAGGACGAGAGCAGAAACACGGCTCATGCTCGGCGTAGCCTATTCCACCATGCACTATTGGGAAAAGGCAGGCATCCTCGTACCCCGACGCATCGGCCGAAAGGTTTATTACTCGGACGAGGCCATCCGTGATGCTCTTGCAAAGAGCGGAAAGGGGATGAAATGATGGTATATCGGAGAAATGATATAATGATATATCCAGCTATTCCGTTAGCTACTTTTCTGCACATGCAGATAAGTAGCCACCTCGCCCAAAAGCATGGTGTCAGCCGGAAAGAATACCGGAAAGACCGACCATCCGCAGTCAGTTCTCCAAAGGTAAACCTTTGTCGCCCTGTAGGGAGCAAGTTTATTTTTTTGCAATGCAAAAAACCGTTTCCCCACGCTCCGCGGTGTGGGGAACGGCGGATGCTCCCGATGGTCGCAGTCCGTAAACTTGGGGAGGTTCGCCAATGAAAAAATTGGCGAAAGAAAAAGGGACGAACGGGAAAACACGCAGGCGTGGCCGTCCGAAAAAAGCCATCACCCGAAGCGTTTCGCTCGTTGTCCGCTTGACCCCCACCGAACGTTTGGCGATTGCAGGTAAAGCAAGGAACGCAGGCATGCGGGTAAGCGATTGGTTCCGGCAGTCCGCAAAGACCTCTGTCATAAGGCCGAGGCTTTCAACAGAAGAAACAGGCTACCTGCGTACCCTGTCGGGCATGGCGAACAACCTCAACCAGTTGACCAAGCTTGCGCACAAGGGAGGGCTTGTATCAATCATGACGGATCTGCGCGAATTGCTTAACAAGGTGGAGCGATTAATGGAAAGGATTGGTAAGGATGATAGCTAAGGTAATCACGGGCAAGAGTTTCGGCGGTTGTGTGCGCTACCTGTTGGAACGTGAAAAATCCTTTGTTCTGGATTCGGCAGGCGTTAGGGATTATAACATCAAGGCGATTGTTGCCGACCTCAACGCACAGCGGAAGATGCGTCCACAGCTTGGCAATGCCGTAGGGCATACCGTGCTAAGCTGGAGCAACGAGGACAGGGAAAAGCTCACGGTGGAGAAGATGGCACAGCATGCGAGGGAGTATATGGAAAAAATGGGCATCAAGAATGCCCAGTACGTGACCGTACTGCATACGGATAAGAAACACCCACACCTTCATCTCGTGTACAACCGTGTGGACAATGAGGGCAAGACTATTGGCAACTATAACCATTGGCACAAGAGCCGAAAGATATGCAGGGAGATGACGGAGCGTTACGGTTACCATATCGGCAAGGGCAAGGCAAAGGTTAACAGGCAGGCACTTCGGGGCAACGACAAACTTCGTTATGCCATACACGATGCCCTTAAATCCATCATGGCAAAAGCCACCACATGGAAGCAGGTGGAAACGATGCTTGCAGGGCAGGGCATCGCTATCCATTACAAATACCGTAGCGGTACAAATGAAGTGCAGGGCATTTCCTTTGAAAAGGACGGCGTGAAGTTCAAAGGTTCGGCAATCGACCGCAAATTTAGTTTTGCAGGCATGGACAGACAGTTGAAAGAAAACCGAGTAATGGAAGCCACCCAACCGATTACGGACAGCCGTCCGCTCGCCGAACAGATTAGGGAGATACTGCAACAGCCACAGGAACAGCGGTCGCACGCATACGAACCGCAGGGATTGGGATTGCTCGAAGCACTATTGGACACGTACACACCGCCCGAACCCGAGAGCATGAGCGATGCGGAAAGGCGCAGGCGAAAGAGGAAAAAACAGGAAGCACAGTCAAGGGGAGTATCACGATAAATCATAAAAAACATGAACGAACAGGAATTATTGGTCATACTGAAAGACACACAGGAAATATTGGTGCAAGTGGATAAACGCTTGCAAAAAATGGAAGAAAACAATATAAAGGATGAAACGCTTACTGGCATGAAAGCATCCATCCTAAAGCATGTCGAGGCAACCGGTTACCTTGTCACGGCAGTGGAGGAACAAAAGAAACTGATAGGTGAAATGCCACAGAAAACAAAGATGACCATAGAGCATCGCATTACGGGCAGACAGCTACCGTATATCATTACGGTAGCTGTCTTGTTGCTTGTGTCGGTGCTTTCTCTTTTCGCCAGCTTTCAGCTTTGGCAGGAAAATTCAACTTTGTACGACAATGACATCAAAATCCGTATGGTGAGATTGCTTTATCCGCAGGTGTCTTTGGATATAGATTCTATCTACAACACCAATCCCAAACAACTTAAAATTTGGGTGAAGCAGGAGGAAGAAAGATTGCTTGCGATTAGAAAAGCCGAGGAAAACGCAAGGCAGTCCACGGAACAGGCAGAGCGGGCAAAGCAAGAATTGGAACGGCTGAAAGAGCGGTAGTGTAACGCGAACTGTGTCATCCGGATCAACCTAAACCTAAAAAGAATAAAATATTATCTTTCCCGTCTTCTTCCTCCATCTTCCTAATCAGAGCATCACGCAAACCGTCAAGGAATTTTGTCCGGTTTATTTTTCGACTTTTAAGTTCCATATAGGTATGGTAAAAATCACCCAAGTTGATATTAAAGGCTAGTTCAAATGTTCTAGCAATGAGTTTGATGTCCGCATTTCCATTGTCAAATACCCCTTGTGAATGGAGTGCATAAATCAATTCTGTTAAAGCGGTTTTATTTGCAGTCCAATTTAAAGGATAGCTTTCAGAAGTGTTTTTTTGTTTGTTATTACTTAGCTGGTCTTCAAGATAGACCTGTATAAGATCGTTCGCAATAATTTTGGCGACCTTATAGTCATGTGACGTTGAAAAGCGATGGTCTGCCTCAAAATAAAAAGTATCTAACCATAGCCCAATATTGTGTTTTCCACGTACAAAAAGGCTCTCATCAAGGAAAGAGTTATTGCTTCGGTAATATTTATAAAAATCAAGGTTATTATCAAAGAACCTTTTTAGTTTCTTCAGTTCTTTATTAAGATATTTCCTGGTGCGTTTGACTCCGTACGGTTTTCTGGTTTCGATTTTGTAAATGGCATTATAGTAGATGAGTTTTGAAACAATAAGAGGTTTTTGGTATTTGAAAAAATAGATTTCCTCTTCCGTGTTCTTAAAATCTTTCTTAAGTATAAAATCCTTTAAATCCGAAAGGCTTTTGATGATGAGCTGTATAACAGCTTCGATACTTTTTGTAGGGCAGTCAGCTTCACTTCCTATTTCTTGAATTGCAGTTTCCAATTTAAGATGTGTTTCATTGTAGAATTTTTCCATCCCCTTAGTTTGCAATATTGATGTTTGATTTATTAATAGAAAAGCCTAAACGGTACATTTAGGCTTAATGCGGATCATCAAGTTGAAGGATTATTCAATTGCCTTATCCAATAAAAGTTACAAACTCATCCATCGGGTTTCGAACTTTTCTCATTGGAGCCAGCCAATCATGTTCTGCACGATAGCCCACATACATTAAAACCACACTTTTTAAACCTTTCACTTTCAATTCCAACGTTTTATCTACCTGAGCATTGTCAAACCCTTCAGCAGGCGTACTGTCTATCTTTAGCTCTGCAGCTTGAGCTAATGCCATTGCCAGGCCGATATAGCACTGACGGGCAGCATTGTCAAAATTTTCCTCGATGGTTTGAGAAGCGAAAATGGCTTTTATCTTATCGGTATAACTTTTAAATTGTCCGTCCGGCAAGCCTCTTTGCCGTGTCGTATGATTGTATATCTTATCTATACGTTCATCTGTATAGTTGTCCCAGGCTGCAAATACAAGAACATAGGAACAATCTCTCATGGATTCAGGATTAAACGAACCTTCTTTTAATCTTTCTTTCAATTCCTGATTAGAAATGACCAATACCCTATATTGCTGTAAGCCAGACGATGTGGGTGCCAATCGGGCAGCTTCCAGAATCTTATATAAATTTTTTTCGCTTACCTTTTTCGTAGGATCATAAGCTTTTGTGGCGTATCGCCAATTAAGATTTTCAATTAAAGACATATTTGAATTTTGTATTATGTTAGTTGGAATATTTTTTAATAATTATTCTAGGGTTTTAGAAAAGCTTCCTGTTCGTAGCTCGGGTTTGGATACTTGTAAAAACCTTCTCCTGTGGACACTCCGAGTTTATTGGGCTCTATAAAATTTTTTCTAATAAATTCTTTTCTTTTGATCCAAGTATTTTCACCGGTCTTCTCTGCATTATTGGTAATAACATTATATGCAGTCGTCAGTCCGATGATGTCCAAAAGGGCGAAAGGTCCGATAGACCTGTTTCCAATTGGTGTCAGTATCCATGTCTTATCAATACTCTCTACATCTCCGACCCCTTCTATCAACAAATCTAATGCAGTCATTAGCCACGGAACTGATAGTGCATTCATGATGTAGCCGGGATTTTCTTTTTGAATGACAACCGGCACCATCCCAATTGTTTTTGCAAATGCAAGAATGATTTCGATGTTTTTGGCATCCGTGCCGGCATGGCCCATGATTTCCACAATGTTGTACTTCCAAACAAGGTTGGCAAAGTGTAGTGCTAAAAATTGCTGTGGCCTGCCTGTTTCAGCAGCAAAATCACTTGGGAGTAATGTGGAGGAATTCGTGCAAAAAATAGTTTTTTGGGGTGCCAAAGTACTCAATTTGACATAGAATTCTTTCTTAACTTCTAGGTTTTCAGGTATGGCTTCTATGGTAATATCAGCATCTGTAACCGATTCCGCAAGATTTGTAGTATAACTTAAATTATTGAAAGCTATATCCAAATCCTCATCCGTGGCATCAATATCAACCTTATAGGATTCACGTAGATTCTCAAACCTTTTACGAGCATTTTCAAGGAATTCTTTTTTGATATCATATAAAGTGACCTTATAGCCATGAAAGGCTGTTTGAAACGCTATTTGCGCACCCAATACGCCTGCACCAAAGACTGTGACATTTTTTATGTCCATACTATTTGCTTTTAAAATTTAACATTGTATTTTTTAAACTAATAATTCCTATTACAACAACTATTTTTATTTTACTCAGAAAATAAATTAGTTATCCATGGCTCACAACATATCTCCCTATTGCGTTTCCTTGACTTACATCGTATAAGGCGGCTGGCAGTTCTTCGAGATTAATTAATTTAGTGATATGACTAAGCACAGTGGGTTTCCATTCATTTGCTAGTAATTTCCATATAGCTTCTTTATGATTTAATGGTTGTTCAACCGAATCAATTCCAACAAGTGTTACATTCCTGATAATGAATGGATATATAGTTGTTTCAATATTTGGCGAAGCTACCAAACCGCAACAGGTCACTGTGCCATTATAATTTGTGGCCTTAAGCATTCCCGAAAGAATCCTTCCTCCGACAGCATCAATTCCCCCAGCAAGTTCCATCTTTGACATGATGTCTTTATCGTACTTATCTATAAAATCTTGCCTGGTAAAAACCGCATTGGCTCCTAATGTTCTTGTGAGGAAATCATTCTGTTTTTTTCCTGAAATTGCTACTACCTCATATCCTAGTTTAGACAATATAGCTACAGATATACTTCCGACACCACCCGTTGCTCCACTCACCGCTATTTTACCTTTCTCCGGTGTAACGCCCGAGTTGATAAGTTCATATATTGATAGTCCTGCCGTAAGACCCGCGGTGCCTAAAGCCATTGCGTCCAAAAGCGACAATGGTTCTGGAAGGGATAACACCCAGCCAGATGGGACACTGATGTACTCTCCAAATCCGCCCCAGGTATTCATTCCAAGATCGTATCCTGTGACAATTACCTTATCACCTGTTTTAAATTTATTGCTACGGGAAGAAACCACCTCGCCTGCCGCATCTATACCAGGTACATGCGGGAACTTTTGGGTAACCCCTTTGTTTCCCGATGCAGACAATACGTCTTTATAATTAACAGACGAGAAAGCTACTTTAATAAGCACTTCATTATTTGGAAGATCTGCGGTAGAAAGTTCCGTTAAGTTCGCTTTAAATTCACCTTGTTCTTCGGTAATATATAATCCTTTAAATTGATATGCCATAATGATTTATTTATCTTCGAAATATCCATTCGGAGTTTCGTTTTGTTATACTTACTTAAATTGACGCGGATTTCTCAATTGAAGATAGAACTTGGTGCAATTTTGCTGCATCCTCAAATGTAGGGGCGTTACGGGTATCGTTTCGGATATCACCAGCTGCAAGCCGGTAAATAGCGGCAACGTTTCTAACCAAAGGATCATCTGGTAGACCCTGGTACATTTCAGCAGGTGGAATCAAGTTTTTCAATTCTTTTTCGTCGCTTTTCTTTCCAAGTATTTTGAGTCCTAGCAACTGTGCGTGTCCTGAAGAACTGGTAACTTGTATATCTCCTTCGGTTCCATTAATTTCCCATACTAGGCTGGTTGCGTTGATACCGCCGCGATAATGAGCAGAAAAAGCAGCTCCGCTTTTAAATGCACCAATAACCAGTATCTGGTCTTCAGTTGTTTTAGATTTAATTTCGTCTGTATCGGTTACTTTTACAGAGGTGAAATTATTGTACATTTCTGCCTTAAATTTCCCAAAACCTCCCAATACTTTTATGACACCTGCTAAGGTGTGCGCGAATGGAACTGTAAATAATGTCGCTCCAAATGACTTATCATTAATATAGTAATTATGAGAAATTACGTTATCCCCCCAGTTATTAACAGAACCGTTCAAGGTAGAAGATAAAACCCTCCCCACATATCCCTCATTAATGAGTTGCTGTAGATAAAGCAACTCTGGAGCAGCAACTAGTTGAGTGCCGACCACGGCGACTACATTTTTTTGGGCGGCCAATGCAGCCAATGCTTTTGTTTCTTCCAGGCCATTGCCCAATGGATGTTCACAATAGACGTGCTTGCCTGCTCCCAATGCAGCCTTAACCAATTCATAGTGATGAGGCACCTTGACGGTGATGACCACGAGGTCGATTTCATCTGATAGTATCAGCGCCTGGGCATTTTCAAAGGCTAAAGGAATCTGGAATGCTTCTGCTGATTTTTTGGCACTCTGGTAAGTAGAGTTTGCAACCCCTACAATTTCAAATTCTTCAACCAACGTTCCCAGTGCGGGTATATGAGCTATTGAAGCCCATTGTTTGTCTGGATTTAATCCAATAAATCCGATACGAATTTTCGATTTATTCATTCTCTTTTATTATTTCACACTCTCAATAATGATTATTGAGTTCACGCGATGTCAGATTATAGTCGTTTATAAGATTCATTACGTAAAGTATAGTCTCGTTCAGCATTCTACTCCTTAATTTCGGATCAGCATTTGACAACGTATAATTCAAGCAAATATGCCCATGCATTACTGCTATGGCAGTCTGGCTTTTATGAAAAAGGTATTCTTCTGTACATACTTTCTTGCCGCACAGATTTTTCAGCGTTTCACTTAAAAAATTCAGAAATAGTCCCAACTCTTTGAATTGTGTAAAAGGATCGGTGCAAGTGCTGCCAACCTCCCACATTAAATCATACATTTCTTTCTCTTCAATCGCAAAGTTCCAACATGTGGTCACTATTGCTGTCAACCTTTCTTCCGGGTTGGTCAGCTTTCTACAATTTTTCTCGATACATCCATTAAATTGCTGATAGCATAATTCGCATAGAGCAATTAGAATGGCTTCTTTATTTTTAAAGTAAGAATATATTACTGGTGGAGAGTACTCTATGCGGTCAGCTATTTTTCGCAGGCTTAGGGATTGGCGTCCATCATTTTTTAAAATAGCAAGGGCTGCGCAAAGTATGTCTTTACGCAACTCGCTCTTTAATTTGGCTATCCTTTCTTTGCTGCCCATTATTATCTATGCTGAATTACAAAATACTTAGAAAGTAAACTCACTGACTGTTTCCTGTGCTTTAGATAAGGCAGTTTCTTTAACTCCGGGGATAGCTGTTCCCTCCACCCTGAAGGCTGTGAGGTCTGTCAAGCCGATAAATCCCAGCATTGCCCTTAGATAGGGTTCTGTAAAATCATAGCTCTTCATTGGCTCTTCGCTATATATACCCCCTGAGGCGATGGCCAGATATACTTTTTTATCGGTTAAGAGACCTATAGGTGCATTATCTACGTAGCTGAATGTCTCGCCAACTCGCGCCACGTAATCGATCCATCCCTTTAAACTGGCCGGAATACCTAAATTGTATATGGGTAAACCAATTACGATAAAATCAGCTTCTTTCAATTCAGTTATAGCTTGCCCGGAACGGCCAAACACTTCTCGCTGGATTGCAGTGTGATGTTCGGCAGGTGTAAAAAATGCCTCAAAATGTTTGGCTTCAAGATAAGGGAAATGTGACTCCGACAGGTCGAGTTTATTAACCTGGCTGTCAGGATAAGCATTTTTTAAGTTCTCAACGATTGTGTCTGATAACTGACTGCTGGAAGATATTTCTCCGTGGATGCTTGAAATGATGTGCAATATTTTTTTCATTTTCTTTATTTTTAGTTATAATGATTTCTGTGGGACTACCTTTAGTAAGCGCTAGCAACTAATAAGTGCAACGCTCTAATATTTTATGCTCTATTTAATTTATGATAGTATCGGTAGGATACGATTAAGAAAATAAGTGGTAATAATGGTGTTATCGCCGCTCCAACGCCGTCAACAACGGTATGTGCAATGATTGCCGACATAAAAACAATACCATAAGCGGCATAAGCCCATTCTTTTATTATTCTGGGAACAGCAGGGATAAGTAAAAGTGGAATGCCTATAATTTTGCCGATAGCCAGCTCAACTTTAAAATAGTCGGGAAAGCCTAAATGCCTGAACGCTTCTCCCATAGCATCTGTAAAGTAAAGAAAGGCAGAGGATGCACCGGTCAGGATTGTTAGTGAAGTGGACACCCAATAAATGATTTTGTCTTTTCTCATATTTTTAATTATTATTTGTTTAACTATGCAAAGTTACCTACATTTGCTATCTAAAAGATATTACTATCCCATTGGATAGCACTATCCAATGGGATAGTAATACATCACATTATGATCACAGATAAAATAAATCAAGAGAAAAAACAGGAGTGCGTGAAGGCAATTCTACCTGTTAAAGACGCTTTAGAAGTTTTAAACGGGAGATGGAAAATACCCATCATTATATCGCTAAAATTTGGAAATAAGCGATTTAAGGAAATATCGAGGGATGTTCAGGGTATTACTGACAAAGTGCTCTCAAAAGAATTGAAGGCCTTGGAGGTAAATCAACTTATAGCTAGAACAGTCTTTGATACTTTTCCCCCAACCGTAGAATATTCCTTGACCGAACACGGCTTTTCACTACATAACGTTATAACGGCACTTGGCGAATGGGGTACGAGTCATAGGGAAAAGATTATTGGAAAATAGCGTTAACCTTTCCAATGGTAAAGTGCAAACAACCATGCCACGATATATCATTTCTGCTGCACCAAATGCTGCAAGTTCGGGTCATTCTTGATGCGTTCCATTTCACTTATAACAATGTTCAGGATATCTGATTTTATCTGTTTGTAGTTACCCTCAATTTCCTGTTTCATCTTATCCTCGCCCTGCTCATTTACAAAAGATAGAATTTGCGGTATCTGCTGATAGGCTTTGGTTTGAGCTGCTACCTTTTCATTATCTACCACGATTTCTGAGTGAAATATCTTTTGCTCGATACGTTCATCGAAGTTATCCGAAAAAGAACCGACAAATATACCTTGTTCCCACCGCGCATTTGTGGCCTGCGAAACCCCATCGCTCTTGGCCGCGGCTGTTCTCGCTTTGGGCATTTACGGTGAAAAGCTTTCATCATATTGGGCGTTTTCTTTCTTTCGCCAGCCAATAGCGAAGAATTTTATTTTTTCGTAACTTTGGGGTAGTATCATTAAAATATGTGGATATGGAAATAACGATAAAAATAGATAAGCGAAGCAAGCAGGCAAAAGTATTCTATGAATACCTTAAAACACTTCCTTTTGTAGAGCTTGAAGAACCTCGTTATAATAAAGATACTGAAAAGGCGATAAAGGAAGCTAAATCGGGCAAGGCGACAAAAACCACTCTTGAAGATTTTAGAAAAGAACTTTACTCGTAATGTATCAGCTTGAACAGACAGGAAAGTTCAAAAAAGATATTAAACTCGCCAAAAAGCGTGGTTTGGGTATGCGACTACTCGATGAAGTCGTTACCCAATTGGTTGAAAGCGGTACGCTTCCGCCAAAAAACAAACCGCACAAGTTGACGGGTAATTACAAAGGGTTTTGGGAATGCCATATCCAGCCCGATTGGCTGTTGGTTTGGGAACAGGACGACGCCATAAGGCTCATTACATTAACAAGAACAGGCACACACAGCGACTTATTTTAGGATTCTCTTTGATTGCCTAAAAAGAACCACAAAAAGAACCCCCGAAAATTAAAAATCACTGTTTTTGTCACGATAAAGCAATATTTTTAATCCCCCTACGGGCTACCTCAGGGGAAAGATTCAAATTAAACGAATCTTTCCCCTTTTTTATTGATTCTAACTCGCTGTTAATTAGCAAGATAAGCGATAATGCTTCATTAAGTCGAGCGGTTCGATGTCTTGTACCGTCAAAACACAGATTTTCCGGGTACATCGAACCAATGATTCTACGCTTCCCTTCAATATCTGCCCCCATATAGTGTTTATCGATATTTGAATACGTTTCTACTACTTTGTCCAATAAGGTTTCTATCGTTTTTATATTCTGGGACTTGATTGGGAGATCGGCCAATAGTGCTTCCTGTTTTTTCAGTTCTTCATTACACTCCATTTTAATAATCTTAAAATCATTACCATCTATTTCATCCTTCATTAATTTTTTCCTAGCATTAGACAAAATGGCCTCCTGCTCTTCAATTTTTTTAAACAACGCGGCCCGTTCATCTAGTTCCTCGCGATTAGATGAACGATATTCGTCCAAGACGACCATTTTGAAAAGCTCGCCCGTTTCAGGCATGAGTTTAAACTTTAACAGTTCCCTTTCAAAATAACCGTTCACTTCCTCTGCCTTAAATCTACAGCCACAAGCCGAGGACGAACAGTGATAATAGTAATAGTGCCGATGACGTCCTTTTGACGCACTTCCGGTTAACATTCTGCTACAATTGGGACATTGAAGAAATCCTCTTAACGGTAACATGTCTTTAGAAACCACTTTCGTTGCGATAGGTCTTTTGTTCCCATTCAATATATCCTGTACCTTGTAGAAAAGAACTTCAGAAATAATCGGCTGATGTTGGCCTTTTACAAATTCCATCTCTTCATTCTTGTGAGGAGGGACAATGATTATTCCGCAATATACAGGATTACGGATAATCTTCCAGAAGTTATTTCTTTCACATTTTAGCCCTTTTTCGTTGGCCATTTTACGTATCTGCTCAGCGGCATAAACACCTTTGGCCAACTCTTCAAAAACCCACTTCATAATTTCTGCTTCCGGTTGTTTCGGCATGATATATTTCTTCCCATCGGGGGTAACTCTGTTTATATAACCTATAGTCGCCGTTCCCATCCACCGCCCTTCCCGTCTTGCCTTTCTCATTCCGTAAAAAACATTTAGTGCCCTCCTGTCATTCTCAACTTCCGGAACTGCCAAATAAATGGCAAGCATCATTTTGTTCTCTGGAATAGACATATCCACAGGTTGTTCAATCGAGTTAACAGTGACATTTAATGATCTCAACACGCCGATCATTTCATAGGCGGCTTCTATACTACGGCTGAATCTATCCCATTTGACGCAAAGTATCTGAACGGCCATCTTACGTTTTTTCTTTAGCTTTATCATCAACTTTTTCCATTCTGGGCGGTTAAATGTCTTGGCTGAATGATCTTCACGGACAATACCTAAAACTTCTATACCGTTCAAAGTACAATATTGTAGGAGTCTGTCCTCCTGCTCTCTTAAAGAATAACCCCGTCTTGCCTGTTCATCTGTACTTACTCGGATATAAAGGTATGTTGGTATCATGGTATTTTTTTACAATAAACGAATATGCTAATCTTTCCTAAAGTATTGATTAACTGTTAATTTAGCTAAAATATACAAGAAATCCAAAATTATTTTTGCTTGCTTTTCGTTTACTTCTATGCCTCTTTTATTCAAAATTTTCGTAGCCTGTTCGGGAGTGATATGTCGTTTTTCTATAAGCCGTTTTGCCATATTCTTATTGTCTACTATAGACAATATTGTAGATTTTAATAAAAAGAATTTGCCAACTAATTGGGAAGTGGTCAAAAAATATAAAAACCAAACGACGCCTGTCGTTCAAATTATGAAGAAAAATTTTAGCTAGCTTAAAAAGCTGAAATTGTCGCGACAGTGTGAGTGTAATACTTGGCGTAAAGGTTCTCTAGAATGACTGACACAATCCTGCGGTTTTAAAACGTTTAGCCATTATATTCCCCATGCCCTGCTGCAAAACTGCGCAGAGCTATTTACCATGACGCCCCTTATGCAAACAGGTCTTAAATAGCTAATGATATCTGAAAAAACAGAAATACCTCAATGGTTCCCGTCGTGTGCACGAACACGTGTCTTGATGAAAAAGCTGACGAATGAGCGATTGAAAAGCAGAATCCTGAATTAAAGTCCTATAATCTTCGGCGATTCTAACGACGATCATTTCAGCATTAAATCGCTTGTTGCAATTATCAAGAAGGATAACTCATTTTATGGAATGGCCAATCTCTATTTTTCGGAATCAAGGAAGCAACAAATGAGATAAAGCGAGCCCTTCGACACTACAAAATTATGTAAAATAAGAACGGAATTATGTAATTTTTTATCTAAACTTTTTATTTACTTTGCAATGCAGTGAAGAAGATATTACTTATCATATTGACCTTTTTCTATCTCGGTACATCTACCGGATTTACCATGCATCTGCATTACTGCATGGAAAAACTGGTAGACACCTCCTTATGGCACGGCCAAGACGATGCCTGTGAAGTGTGCGGTATGACTAAGAAATCGAAGAAGAAAAATGACTGTTGCAAGGATGAGCATAAACAGGTAAAACTGGATAAAGTTCATAAAAGTTCGGAGAATACCTTTTTAGAATTCCAAAAAATTAGTTTCCTATTACCGAAAATTCCAAATGATATTTCGGACTATCTGATTATTCCATCGGTAACGGAAGAGAATCCGGTAAGCAATTCGCCTCCCGCGGCGATCAAAACACCATTATACCTCAAAAACCAAGTTTTCCGAATTTAATACTATTTCCACTTCTTTTTTTTTCGATCTCATCTGAGATTCGAATAGGATGGCATTTCTATATGCCTGCAATAATCTTTAAACATTTAATTCTTTTTATCATGAAATCTATCAGATTAATGCTAGTAGCTATTATGGCTATCATTGGGACCACTGTATATGGTCAGGAAAAAAACACATCTTTTAAAGTTTATGGCAATTGTGAAATGTGCAAAAAGCGCATTGAAAAGGCCGCCAATATTGAAGGTGTAAAAAGCGCAAACTGGAATGTCGAAACAAAAATGATGACGTTGGCATTCAATACGGACAAAGTATCCGAAAAAGATGTGCAGAAGCAAATCGCCAAGGCTGGGCACGATACACAAGATCTCTCTGCATCGGATGCTGCCTATGACAAGCTACCGGGGTGTTGTCAATACGATCGCAAAGGTGCATCTCAGGGTGAGCATGAAGGGCATCAACAGGAAAAATCACAACAACATAATCATTAAACAATAAAATTAATTGAAATGAAAAATCTAATTTTTGGTGTGATGGCCGTCACAGCCTTCACTTTCGCTGCGTGTAATTCAAATTCAGAAAAGAAAATCGATGATCATCAAAATATGGAGACCATGGAAAATGTAGAACATCAAACGGCCGATGGAAACACAAACATTACGGAGATCAAGGCCAGCTTTACGGATGTGGATCCAAAAGTGGCCTCATCCATAAAACAGATCGTCGATCATTATATCCATGTAAAAACTGCGTTATCCAATGATGATGATAAAGAAGCCGCAAGTGGCGGTGAAGCAATGGTCGCAGCCATGAACCAGTTAGATAAATCTGTCTTAACTGCCGAACAAGCAGCACTGTATAACCAGAATGAAGCCGATCTGAAAGAGCATGCGGAACATATTGGTGAAAATGTGGGCAATATTAAACATCAACGAGAACATTTCATCATGATGAGCGAGGACGTATATGCGCTGGTCAAAGGCTTCGGAGCCGGACGAACATTGTATAATGCACATTGCCCTATGGCAAAAGATAATGAAGGCGCTATGTGGCTCTCGGAAGCGAATGAAATAAAAAATCCATATTTCGGAAGTAAAATGCTTAAGTGCGGGTCTGTTAAGGAAGTTATTAATTAGTTTTATTTCGCCCGTGACGTAGTCACGGGCTACTTTTCAGGCTGCTCCGTTACTACAAATTAAACCATCAATCAGTTTTTACAGCAAAATTACTTTATCGATATGGTACATAAAGTTATCGAGTGGTCGTTACGTAACCGTTTTATCGTACTGATGTTAAGCCTGGGCATATTTGTCTGGGGAGTAATATCGGTAAAAAAGAATCCCATCGATGCCATTCCAGATCTGTCTGAAAACCAGGTGATCGTATTTACCGAATGGATGGGAAGGGCACCGCAATTGATCGAGGACCAGATCACTTATCCCTTGGTTACAAACCTACAGGGATTACCCCGCATAAAATACGTTCGAGGAAGCTCAATGTTCGGTATGAGCTTTATTTATGTCATTTTTGACGACGATGTCGATATCTACTGGGCACGTGAACGTGTATTGGAACGGCTAAGTACTGTTTCCAGTACCTTGCCGACAGGTGCAACCCCACAGCTCGGTCCGGATGGAACGGGTGTGGGACATATTTTATGGTATACCTTAGATGCACCCAAACTAGATCTTGGAGAACAGCGAGCTGTGCAGGACTGGTACATTAAGTTTGCTTTGCAAAATGTTCAAGGAGTAAGTGAAATAGCTTCTTTCGGTGGTTTTCAAAAGCAATACCAAGTTACCGTTGATCCAAACAGACTTCTCTATTATAAATTATCTATACCTGATGTTATCAATGCCGTGCGAACGAACAATAACGAAAGCGGAGGGCGAAAATTCGAAATGAGTGATATTGGTTATATTATTAAAACAAGCGGTTATCTACAATCTATAGAAGAAATCGAAAATATACCGGTTGCCAACCAAAACGGAAATCCTATCAAAATATCGGACATAGGCACCGTCCAGATGACAGGTGAGGCACGGTTGGGCATTTTCGATCAAGATGGGGAGGGCGAGCGTGTAGGTGGAATTGTTGTTATGCGTTACGGCGAGAATGCCGCTGAAGTGATCGATCGCATCAAGCTGAAAATGAAGGAAGTTGCAAAAGGACTCCCTGAAGGGGTCAAGTTTGACATTGTGTATGACCGTGGAGAATTGATAAAGGAGTCGGTCGAATCAATAAAACGTACCTTGATAGAGGAGATGATCGTTGTTTCCATTGTGGTTATCATCTTCCTTTTCCATTGGAGAAGTGCTCTCAGTATCATTATCCAGATACCCATCACATTGGCCGTCAGTTTTATATTACTTAACGCGTTTGGAATTTCATCGAATATCATGTCATTGACCGGTATCGCGCTCGCTATAGGTGTCATCGTAGATAATGGTATTATCATGAGCGAAAATGCGTATAAACATCTGTCAGAGCGATACGAGCAGTGGGAATCATCCAATAAAAAGTCCAGCGAAATATAATATGAAAAAATTTAAAAATATATTCAAAAGATCGCCTCAATGGATTTCTGATGAAGAAAGAATAAAGGTAATTGAAAAAAGCAGCAAACAGGTAAGCCGGGGCGTCTTTTTTGCAACCGTTATCATTATAACCTCATTTTTGCCGGTTTTTATGTTGACTGGACAGGAAGGAAAACTGTTTCATCCATTAGCTTATACCAAAACCTTCATCATGATTGTTGATGCATTTTTGGTTATTACTCTGGCCCCTGTGTTGATATCCTTTTTTATGAAAGGGAAGTTCAAGCCAGATGACGCAAACCCTGTCAACCGTTTTCTCAGCAGAATCTATGAGCCGATTATCCGGAAAGTATTAAAATGGCGGAAAACAACTATAGCCATTAATGTAATCGCTCTTTTAATAACTATTCCATTACTTAAAAACTTAGGTACCGAGTTTATGCCTCCTTTGGATGAACAAAGCATCCTCTTCATGCCGGTTACGCTTCCAGATATAAGCAACAGTGAAGCGAAACGCATTTTACAGGTCCAGGACAAAATCATTAAAAGTGTTCCGGAAGTAGAAAAGGTGCTGGGAAAGGCGGGGAGGGCAAGTACCTCAACGGATAACTCGCCTATCAGTATGATCGAGACGATTATTATGCTCAAACCTAAAGGTCAATGGAGAGAAGGCATAACGAAGCAGGATATCATCGACGAATTGGATAAGAAGCTTCAGATTCCGGGGGTGGTGAATGGCTGGACACAACCCATTATCAATCGGATTAATATGTTGGCAACGGGGATCCGCACCGATGTGGGGATTAAAGTTTATGGACAGCAATTGGACAGCATAGCATCGGTATCTGAACGTGTCAAAAACGCTCTGGAAGGGATTCCGGGTGTACAGGATCTATACGTGGAGCCTATTACAGGTGGAAAATACTTAAATATAGATATTGACCGATCAGCACTATCCCGTTATGGTTTAACCGTCGATGATGTGAATCAAACCGTTGAATCGGCCTTAGGAGGTGCACCCATAGGACAGACCATCGAAGGCCGTCGGAGATTTAGCATAAACGTGAGGCTAAGTCAGGATTATAGAAACAGCATCACAAAAATCGAAAGAATTCCTCTTAAGAGCCAGTCATTCGGTGAAGTTCCGTTGAGCTCTGTTGCCAACGTCAAGTTTGAAGCAGGTCCTCCTATGATCACGTCCGATAATGCGCTACTGCGAGGTGCTGTCATGTTCAATGTTCGTGACAGGGATTTGGGAAGTACGGTTAAAGAAGCTATTGACAGGATCAACGGCAGCAAGGGGTTAATGCCGGACGGTTATTTCCTGGAATGGAGCGGACAGTACGAAAATTTGATCAGAGGGCAGCAAACATTGTTATGGATTGCACCCATCGTGTTCGTGATTATATTTTTCGCCTTATATTTTGCCTTTCATTCTCTGCGGGAAGCGTTTTTAAGCCTTGTGACGATACCGTTCGCGCTGATAGGTGGCGCTTATATGATTTACTTCTGGGGAGTCAATCTGTCCGTAGCCGTGGCAGTAGGATTTATAGCACTGTTCGGAATTGCAGTAGAAACAGGTATTGTCATGGTCATTTATCTTAACGATGCCATGCAACAATTGGTCAAACTGAAAGGAAACAGTAGCGATACCATAACCAAAGAAGATTTAAGGGAATATGTAATACATGGTGCCGCAAAACGCCTCAGACCAAAATTGATGACGGTAAGTGTCGCTTTGTTCGGTTTAGTGCCGGTACTATGGGCAAATGGTGTAGGGATCGATGTCATGCAACCTATTGTACTTCCTATGATTGGAGGTGTTCTAACATCTTCTACGCACATCCTATTAGTCACTCCGTTGATATTTCTGATGACAAAAGAATATGAATTACGTAAATACGGAAAATTAGAAATATACGATGCAAACCATTAAGAAATTACTATTTATCCTCGTTTTATATCCTGTTTTCACTTACGGGCAAGACACATCTGTGTTACGGTTAGATACTATACTAAAACGCATTGATGAGCAAAATGAGCAACTGAAATCTTATTCGTTGAAAGCGGAAGGATTTCAGTATAGCGCAAAAGCGGCCACTTCATGGATGGCTCCAATGGTTGGTGTAGGAACGTTTATGACACCATATCCGGGACAAGAAATTATGTCGGATAGCGATAAAGGATCGCTTATGCTTCAATTTGAACAGGATATTCCAAATCCATCAAAACTAAGGGGAAAACGGGATTTTATTGCCTCACAGGGGAAGTCGGAACTTGAATCAAGAAAGGTCAAGCTCAATGAACTGAAAGCACAAGCCAAAATGCTTTACTATAGCTGGTTAGTTGCCGAAAAGCGCATCCATATACTCCGAGAAAATGTGGTTCTGATGAAAACCATGAAGGAAATAGAAGGGATTCGCTATGAATATAACAGATCTTCCCTAGGTAGCGTATTTAAAGCAGATGCGCGCATAGAGGACACTGAGAACATGATCCGCATGCAAGAAGGGGAAATTGCCAAAGCACGTGCATGGCTCAATAGCTTAATGAACCAGCCGGGAAATACCTTGTTCGCAGTTGACACAACTTTTTCTCCGGAATTTACACCTCAAGCAAGTTTGGACACTTCAATTCTGGCTACAAGAAGAAAAGATATTACAAAGATGGATGCGGATATAGGGAGTATGCAACTTAACATACAATCCATGAAAAAGGAGTCAAAACCGGATTTTAAAATCCGCTTTGACCATATGTCCCCGTTGGGAAAAATGATGCCGAACGCTTATAGTATAATGGGAATGGTAAGTATACCAATAGCTCCCTGGAGCAGTAAAATGTACAAGAACGAAGTAAAAGCGATGGAACTGAACGTACAGGCAATGCAAAAAGAAAGAACCGGCATGTTGGTGGAGAGTCAAGGTATGCTATATGGAATGCAGTACGAAATACTAAATATGCAGAAACAGATCAGCGCTATTGAGGAAAAAGTAATTCCGTCGCTGAACCGCGCACTTGACGCAAATTTTCAAGCCTACCAAGAAAATAAACAGGAGCTCACCGTGGTAATCAATGACTGGGAAGCGGTAACCATGATGAGAAATTCGTTATTGGATGAAAAGCTTAAACTATACAAAATGATTGTAGATTATGAGAAAGAACTTTATAAATAAGCGTATAGTGCTTTTTTGCTTGACGGCTCTGATCATTGGTTGTCGGCAGGGAAAACCCGATCAGGTTCCGAGTAAGGGACACGAACAGCACGGAGAGTCTCCAGTAGATACTAGTCTTCAATCGTTATTGAAACCGGTAAATGAACAGATTAAAGCCAGTATATCGACTACTAAGGCCGATAGCGGTATACAGGTTTTGATGGTTGAAGTTCCCGGCAAAGTGACGCTTGATACCAGAAATAATACATCGATCAGCGCCCGTGTTGGAGGAAGAATTGAAAAACTGTATATAAAATATAACTATCAGCCTGTCAGGCGTGGCCAACTGATCATGCAAATATACTCCCCTGAACTGGTTTCAGCACAGCGGGAATTATTACTGCTGAAGGGAAATAAAGTGACCAACGAGCAGTTATACAACAAGGCAACCAACAAGCTTCGTTTTCTCGGTTTAACGCAGCAGCAGATTAATAGCATATTACAGAAAGGTCAACCGGACTATCGGGTATCCATCTATAGTCCAGCGGATGGCTACATCTTGGAAAAAGGCACATCCCCAGCTCCGGTTACAGCGGTAGCTCCGGCTCCTAGCACAGATGGCGGTATGGGGGGGATGTCGGGAGGGAATTCCATGTCTCCAGGCAGCGCAACGAGCACTCCAACCACTGTAACTACTACCCCACTGATACTACGGGAAGGGCAGTATGTCAGCGTGGGCCAGGGATTGTTCAATATTTATACCAACAGGGATCTGATTGCAGAGTTTTCCATCGCTCCTCAACTGGCTTCCATGGTCAAATTAAATGCAAGAATACTCTACAATAGCACAGCAAACCCGGACAAAAGTTATTTGGATAAGATTGAGCTGCTCGAACCGACCTACAGGGCAGGGGAAAATTTCACGCTGGCGAGGGTTTATGGGGCAACCACGAATCTCCGGGTTGGTGAGTTACTACGTGGAAAAATCCCAACAACGATCGCTAGCGGTTGGTGGCTTCCGAAGCAGGCTGTATTAAAACTGGGCGGTCGGTCCATTGTGTTTAAAAAGCAGGGGAGCGTTTTTGTGCCTACGGAAGTTAAAAGCGGTGTTACTGTAGATGGACAAGTTCAAGTATTGGATAACATCAGTCACTGGTCCGTCGCGGAAAACGCTTATTATCTCGTAGATAGTGAAAGTTTCATCATCACCCAAAAAGATAGTTAATATGAAAAGAGAAACTTTTTTGAAGTCAGTACTATTCACGGTTGTCTCGCCGTCCATTATAATTGCTGCATGCACGAAAAAAAAGAAAGATCTGGAAGGGAACGTTTCAGTTAAAACTTATACCTGCCCAATGCATCCGCAGATCGTTCAGAATAAACCGGGGACCTGTCCCATCTGTGGTATGGATCTTGTCCCCTTCGATAAAAACAATAAAGACAAAGGTCTGACTCTCAGTAAGGATCAGCAGGCATTGGCTAACATCACAACAGTTATAATCGGAACCGAAGGATTTGAAGACAATAGTTATTTAAATGGAAAACTTGTTGTCAATCCGGAACAGACGACGTTTATTAGCAGCAGGGTTGCGGGGAGGATCGAAGAACTATATGTAAAAGAGACAGGCGTATCAGTCGGAAAAGGGCAGGCAATTTATAAAATTTACTCAGAAGAATTGTTGACCTTGCAAGAAGAATACCTGATGGCGCTTGCACAATCCGCGCAGTTCAATAACGACAGGAGATTTCAGGATATTCATAAAGCTTCCAAACAGAAACTGATTCTATATGGCCAATCCGATACGCAAATCAAACACCTGGCAGATACAAAAAGAACAAATCCTTACATTACGTATTATGCGCCGCAAAGCGGCAAAGTTTCGGAGATTTCTGTTACCGAAGGCCAGTATGTATCGGAAGGTTCTACTTTGCTACAATTAGAAAACTATAATAATCTGTGGGTCGAGGCAGATGTGTATCCTTCTGAAATTGGTGAAATAAAGGAAGGGCAAAAACTAAAGGTAATTGTTGCCGGCTGGGAGAATGACCCGCAGGATATGACCCTTCAATTTATAACACCGAACCTCGCAAGCAGCGAGCAAATTTTGCAGATTCGCGGAAGCATCACCAATCCTGATAATCGTTGGCAACCCGGGATGCAAGCTAATATCATTCTCTCCAAAAAATCGTCGTCAGAATATTTGTCAATTCCTATAAATGCCGTTATTAATGATGGCAATACCCGACATGTATGGGTTGCCATAGATGAAGAACGCTTTGAACCAAGAAAAGTAACCACTGGATTGGAATCCTTCGATAAAGTTGAAATTAGATCGGGTTTAAAAGCAGGCAATAAATTGGTGGTTACCGGTGCTTATTTACTTTATAGCGAGTATATACTGAAAAAGGGAAAACATCCTTTACAGGAAGCTTAGCCTCTTTATTATGTTATTATAATAAATGAGAAAAAAATGGCTAAAACAGCGAAATTATTTAACTTTAAGTAAATATTCTTATGAACAAATTAAGCAAATCGGTAGTTGTCATTGGAATTTTTGTATTGTTAGCTGTAGTGATTATACAATTTATTCCGAAACAGGAAAAGAACAATGGAGCGGCAGGAGTAAATGCCATTAATCATATATACAACGTTCCGCAAAGGGTAAATGCCGTGTTAAAAAAGGCATGCCTTGACTGTCATAGTAATCGTACAGCATATCCTTGGTACAGTAGTGTACAGCCTTTTGCGAAGTTGATGGAAAACCATATTATCCATGGAAAAAAGGAACTTAATTTGGATGAATTCGGATCATATCCAATAAAGAAGCAATACAATAAGCTTCGATCTATCGAAAGTCAATTGAAGGATGGAGCTATGCCGCTAAAGTCATATACACTGATTCATAGGGATGCAAGATTAACGAAGGAGGAAGTTGATCTTCTGATCAATTGGTCTAAGGGACTACGAAACAAGATCGATGCTAAATTGTAAAGTATAAACCGAATAAACTAACAATTATGGAACATTCTCATTCTCAAGGAAACGATGCCGCTCATCACGGCCACCATGGCCATGGTCATAATGCTCATGAACAGATTAAGAATTCAAAACCAGAACACGAGGCAAACCATGAACACAATCGACCCATGGGGCATGCGGGACACGACCATCATGCGATGATGATTGCTGATTTCCGTAAGCGCTTTTATGTAGTGCTAATACTTACCGTTCCAATACTTCTCCTGTCTCACATGATTCAGCAATGGCTTAATATTTATATCGAATTTCCGGGAGATCAATATGTTCTGGCCGCACTTTCATCATTCGTATTCTTTTACGGCGGATGGCCTTTCCTTAAAGGGTGGGCGGATGAAATGCGTAGTAAAGATCCAGGCATGATGACGCTGATTGGTTTTGCCATCACAGTTGCCTATGGATATAGTGTTGCAACGGTATTTGGACTAGCGGGGATGGATTTTTTCTGGGAACTGGCAACCTTGATCCTGATTATGCTGTTGGGGCATTGGATCGAAATGAAATCCATTGCCGGTGCCTCCAGAGAGCTTGAATTGCTCGTACAACTGATGCCGGACGAAGCGCATCTGATAACGGGTGACCATGTCAATGACATCAAAACTGCTGATCTGAAAAAAGACGATGTCATACTGATCAAACCTGGGGAGAAAGTTGCAGCCGATGGCACCATCATAGACGGTGAAAGTTTTTTAAATGAAAGCATGCTTACAGGTGAGTCGAAACCAGTGCTGAAGCGGAAAGGAAATGAAGTAATTGCCGGATCTATTAACGGAAACGGAGCCATCCGGATTTCAGTCGCACATGGGGCAGAACAATCCTATTTATCTCAAGTGATTCAACTTGTTCAGGACGCACAGCATTCGAAATCCAAAACGCAGCTCCTGGCCAATACTGCTGCCAGATGGCTTACCTTGATCGCTATCTTGGCAGGTATCATAACTTTCTCTTACTGGTATTTTGCAGGAGGGAAAGATTTGGCCTTTTCCATCGAGCGTATGGTCACCGTAATTGTTATCTGCTGTCCTCATGCACTTGGTTTAGCCGTTCCTTTGGTAGTTGCCAAATCGACTGCTCAATCCGCTAAAAATGGTTTGTTAATTAAAAATCGGACTGCCTTTGAAAATGCTCGTAAAATCACCACCCTGGTTTTCGACAAGACAGGAACACTCACTGTTGGTAAATTTGAGGTATCAAAGGTCGTTAGTTATCAAAGCGGCCTGAATGAGCATGCAATACTACGATTTGCTTCGGCTTTAGAACAAAATTCAGAACATCCCATCGCTACGGGTATTATCCAAAAGGTAAAAGAGCTTCAAATCGATATCCCAAAAACACAGAATTTCAACGCTATCACCGGTAAAGGAGTGGAAGCTGATGTGGAGGGAAAGCAAATAAAGGTCGTTAGTCCGGGTTACCTTAAAGAAAATAAACTGGATTTACCAGGCGAACAGGAGTCGGATGAAGCATCCACCATCGTATTTGTACTAATTGATGAAGTCCCAATCGGCTATATTGCATTGGCCGACACGATACGTCCGGAATCTGCGGATGCTATCCGTACATTACACGACCACCATATTAAATCCATCCTGTTAACAGGAGACAATAAAAAAGTAGCCGCATCTGTCGCTGAAAAGCTCGGTATGAATAGTTTTTTTGCAGAGGTTTTACCTCATCAGAAACTGGAAAAAATCAAGGAACTGCAAACAAGAGGTGAATATGTGGCCATGACCGGTGACGGTGTCAACGATGCGCCCGCACTGGCCCAGGCCGATGTGGGTATTGCCGTTGGCTCAGGATCCGATATAGCGGCAGAAACAGCAGGTATCGTTTTGGTGAACAGTAACCCAAAAGATGTCGTTAACCTGATACTTTTTGGAAAGGCTACCTATCGCAAAATGATCCAAAACCTGGTATGGGCCACCGGTTACAATATTATCGCCTTACCGTTGGCTGCGGGCATCCTTTACGGTCAAGGAATTCTTTTGAGTCCCGCTGCGGGCGCCATTTTAATGACGGTGAGTACCGTCGTCGTTGCCATCAATGCCAGTCTATTAAAAGTTGGAAACTGAAATAAAGGATGAAGATGATGAAAAGTAAAAATATAATGAAAATAATATTGGTAGCCTTTCCGTTAGCATTTGCTACTATGGTCTCGGCGCAGCATACGCATCCTAATAAAAACGCGGTTGACAATCTGCCCCCCCATAAAATGGAAATGGCGGAAGGTCCGGGAAAAACGGTTACCTATCATCTTTATGTGAGCGATACAACGGTCAATTACGCAAACAACAAAGAAGTAAAGGGAATTGCCGTAAACGGGCAGATTCCGGCACCGACACTTGAGTTCACCGAGGGCGATACAGCTGTTATTTATGTTCATAATAGGCTGCATCATCACGAGACCTCCACGCACTGGCACGGGCTATTATTACCCAATATTGAAGACGGTGTTCCTTATCTTACCACTCCACCCATAAAACCGGGAGGTGTCCGGAAGTTTGTCTTCCCTTTAAAACAGAGCGGTACCTATTGGTACCACTCCCACACGATGCTACAGGAACAGAGTGGGCTATACGGGCCTATCCTAATACATCCCAGAAAGAAAACACATCCCGTTGACCATGAGGTTGTTTTATTGCTCTCAGACTGGACCAATGAAAATCCGTCGGAAGTTCACCGCACACTCCGGCGTAACGATCCCGCAAGTGAGTGGTATACCATCAAAAAGGGGTATGCGCAAAGCCTTGATAAACTGATTTCACACGGGTCTTATTTTCAGAGGGTAAAAAGTGCATGGACAAGGATGCCTGCAATGGATCTTTCTGATGTCTATTACGATGCCTTTCTGGTAAACGGAAAACGTTCCATTGATCTGTCGCAATATAAGCCGGGTGATCGTCTTCGGGTAAGAGTGATCAACGGCTCCTCTTCCACTTATTTTTACCTGAATTATGGAGGTGGAAAAATACGCCTTATATCCGCAGATGGCTTGGACGTTACTCCCATATCCATTGATAAGATATTGATCGGAACGGCAGAAACGTACGATTTCCTTATTACCGTGCCATCTGATGGTGCTTATGAATTGCGGGCAACTCCCCAGGATGTTTCCGGCTCCACTTCCGTTTTTATCGGTTCCGGTGAGAAGGTAATGGCAAGAAACATTTCCAGACCCGATGTATGGAATATGGATAAAATGATGATGGATATGACGGTGAATTTTCCGGGACGAATGAAAATGAGCGGTATGGACCACGGAACGATGGAAAACATGGATATGGAAGGGATGGACATGGGCGGTATGGAAGAAAAGAACAAGGCTCCAAAAAAAGTTTCCCGGAAAAAACAGCCCCCCACCGATAATCAGCATTCCGGTCATGACATGAAGATGGATGATGGGATAAAGATGAAGGATTCCCTACAAAAACAGGATCATCGCGGACACAAGAAGGAGAGTAACGACGTGGGAAAAATGAAGATGGAACCGGACAGCGCCGATCATATGGCACATAGGCGGCATATGGAAGAAAGTAAGCCAAGTGAAAAAGCAATAGATCATTCTATGCACGGCGAAATGACCGGTCGCCAGATGGGGCCGGATTCAACGGAAGAGGTGGTGTTTAATTATGACATGTTGAAAGCTTTGGAAAAGACCACTTTTGATCCCGCACGTCCAAAAAAGAATTATCATCTTACACTGACGGGCAATATGTACCGTTACGTGTGGTCGATCAATAAAAAAGTGCTTTCCGAAGCTGATATGATCAACATAAAAAAAGGAGAAGTTGTACAGTTCACTTTGGAGAACACCACGATGATGAATCATCCTATGCATTTGCATGGGCACTTCTTCAGGGTGCTGAACAAAAATGGAGAGTATTCCCCTCTTAAACATACCGTAGACGTTCCGCCAATGACCAGCGTAACCATTGAGTTTTCCGCGGACGAGGAGAAGGACTGGTTCTTTCATTGTCATATCCTGTACCACATGATGAGCGGTATGGCACGCATTGTCCATTATGAAGGAAGCGAACGTGATACCGCACTAGCCGATGCGCCTCTGAAGAACTTATTCAAGGAAGATCGGCAATGGTTCTTTTATGGAAGCCTTGCAGCCAAAAGCCATATGAGTGAATTACAGGCCAACTACTTTAACTCCCGAAATGCTTTTCGTGTGGAAGCAAATGCAAACTACGACGGTCAGTACGAGGCAGAGGTGTCATATGAACGGTACCTGAACGATTGGTTAAGACCTTATGTCGGTTTTCGCGGGTTACAGCAAAAGTACTACAACGTATTTAACGGAAGGCAAACTTTTGAACAGGATTATGAGTTGCCTGTACTGGGTTTCAGGTATACGTTACCATTTTTTATTGAAGCGGATGTAAGTGTAAACATGAAGGGACGTGTGCGGGGCGAGCTTGAAGGTGAACAATGGCTTCTTCCCAGGATGTTCTTTAACTGGCGTGCAAATACAGATAAAGAATACCATTTGGACCTTGAATATATGCTAGCGAAAAAGATATCTCTTTCAGCAGGATATGACTCACGGTACCGTTGGGGAGGAGGCTTATTGGTAAGATTTTAGTTTTTAGTACAGTAATTACCTCAAGTGGTGCCTTTTTTAAAGGGCATCACTTCTTTTAGTTAAAATTATGTAAGCTTTTCTCGGAATCATGTAAAGAGTCGGGTAGTGACCTTGTTTACCTTTGTACTATCAAAATCAAAGGAAATGTTAAGTAAAGAAAATATAGAAACCATTTCACTTCCCGTGTTGGGAATGACCTGTGCAGCCTGCGCTGTAAGCGTAGAATCAATGGTCAAATCACTCTTCGGAGTGAACAATGCTGAGGTGAACTATGCTACCCAAACCGTAAAGGTCGCATATGATCCGACTACAGTTCAGCCAAATAAATTCAGGGAAGCAGTCCAATCTATCGGATATGACCTGGTTTTGGATATGGAAAGAGGCAAAGAAGTGCAAGAGGAAGCACAGAAAAATCAATACAAAACGTTAAAAACCAGAATTGTTGCTACTTCTATTCTAACTATACCCATTGTTATTCTCGGGATGTTCCTAATGGATATGCCCTACGCCAATTATATCATGTTGGCGTTGTCAACTCCTGTACTTTTTATCTTCGGAAAAAGCTTTTTTATCAATGCATACAGACAAGCTAAACACGGAAGGTCCAATATGGACACACTGGTGGCTTTAAGTACCGGTATCGCTTACCTTTTTAGTGTTTTCAATACCTTTTATCCCGAATTCTGGCATCAGAGAGGCCTTCACCCCCATGTATATTACGAAGCAGCTGCTGTAGTGATCCTGTTCATTATGCTAGGCAAATTGCTAGAAGAACGGGCTAAGTCCAATACCTCTTCCGCCATCAAAAAATTAATCGGATTGCAACCGAAAAATGTCTTTGTCATTACAGAAGAAGGCGAAAAAGAAATACCCATTGCGGAGGTACAAGTCGGAGACCAATTATTAGTAAGATCAGGAGAAAAAATTCCGGTAGATGGGGCAGTATACGAAGGTACATCCTATGTTGATGAGAGTATGGTTACGGGCGAGCCTGTTGCCGTTATCAAGGTCACTGGAGACAAAGTTTATGCCGGTACAATCAATCAAAAAGGAAGTTTCCGTTTTGTTGCAGAGAAGGTCGGTTCCGATACGATGTTGTCACAGATCATCCAGTTGGTACAGGATGCCCAGGGATCAAAAGCCCCTGTTCAAAAGCTTGTCGATAAAATTGCCGGTATTTTTGTGCCGATTGTTATACTGATTTCACTAATTACCTTAGGTACGTGGGTGTTACTCGGAGGTGAACATGCCTTTACGCAGGGTATGTTGGCGATGGTTACGGTCTTGGTAATTGCGTGCCCCTGTGCACTTGGCCTTGCTACTCCCACAGCAATCATGGTTGGTATTGGTAAAGGTGCTGAACATGGTATCCTTATAAAAGACGCAGAGGCATTGGAACTAGGTTATAAAGTAAATGCCATTATATTAGATAAAACCGGAACCATAACAGAAGGTAAACCTACTGTCACTGATATTCTCTGGAACGCTGCATTATCGATCGAACAATCGAAATTGGAAAGCATTTTTCTTGCGCTCGAACAACAGTCGGAGCACCCTTTAGCAGAGGCCATTGTAAAGTATTTAAAGTCAGGGGAAATTGTTGCTGTAAATGTTCAACATTTTGAAAGCCTTACGGGTAAAGGTGTGGAGGCCAAATTTGAAGGCGATAAATACTTGGCAGGAAGCCGTAAACTTTTAGATGAGCTTCATGTTGAAATTCCCACAGTTCTGAAAAGGCAAGTTTCCGAATTGCAAGAACAGGCAAAAACTGTTATCTATTTTTTTAATGATAAACAAGTTCTTGCCATAGTAGCTATAACCGATAGGATTAAGGAAGGATCCAAAAAAGCTATTGAAACGCTGACTAAAAAAGGGATAGAAGTCTATATGCTTACCGGAGATAACCAGCAAACAGCGGCGGCCGTTGCTTCTCAAGTCGGAATCACAAATTATAGGGCTGAAGTTTACCCTTCTGACAAAGCTGATTTCGTTAAGAAATTGCAAGCAGAAGGAAAAGTTGTTGGCATGATTGGCGATGGTATTAACGATAGCCAGGCATTGGCACAGGCAGATCTTTCCATTGCAATGGGAAAAGGATCGGATATAGCGATTGATGTAGCAAAAATGACTTTGGTATCCTCCGATTTACAGCAGGTTCCTAAGGCGCTCCGTCTTTCTCGGCAAACGGTTAAAACGATCAGGCAGAATCTTTTCTGGGCATTTATATATAACCTGATTGGTATTCCTATTGCGGCAGGGATTCTCTATCCGATCAACGGATTCTTATTGAATCCAATGATTGCGGGTGCCGCAATGGCCTTAAGTTCTGTCTCCGTTGTTAGTAACAGCCTTCGTTTAAAATGGCAAAAATAACCAACATGGAAAAGCGGTTGATGCGATCAACTAATGAAATACGGAAATTTTGCTTTCAAAGCAGTGATGGCCACATTCTTTATGCGACTTCTGTTGGCGCAATCGAAAAAGATACAGACTCAATTGTCGTGTTAATGCACGGGGGTGGCCCGGACCATCAAAGTCTCATTCCTTTAGCAAAAGCTCTGTCGAGCAAACATTCAGTTGTTCTGCCAGACTTACGGGGATACGGAAAAACGGTTTGTTATGATAGAAACTCATATACATGGAATAGGTATGCGGAAGATGTGAGGGATCTCATCGACTATTTACAAGTACCTTCAATAATATTGGGAGGCGCTGGAATAGGTGCGACGATTGCGCTTAAATCGGCAATAACTTTTCCAGAAAGGTTACGGGCACTGATTCTCATCAGTATTGAAGAAATTGAAGACGATAAGGCGAAAGCAAAAGAAATTGAGCTGTTGGAAGCGTTTGCTGCACGAGTCTTAAGTTATGGCATAGGGGCAGCTTGGGAGCCTATCCTTAAGAATTTATCGCCAGTAATTGGAGATATGGTGAAAGATGCCATTCCCCGCTCTGAGCCGGCAAGTATCTCGGCAGCGGCAGCGATAGTATACGACCGCGCTTTTTACGATTATAAGGAATTAAAAGATATTGCCATTCCAACGTTCATAATACCTGGAAATGATAATCGCCATCCTGCGGTGTTAGCCAAAAATTTAGTAAAACTTTTGGTTAATGCACAGCTTTCGACCACATCACTCTCAAATGATATTCGAACAATCGATGATTTCTCAAAGTCCTTGGCGCCGTGTATAAAACAATTTATAAATGATCTACCGTCTGAGAAAATTCTACATAAAGATTAATACAGGTTAAACTCACATTTTTTATTAATTTATCAGTAAATATCATGGGAACATTAACGTTCAAAACAAACATCAAATGCAGCGGCTGTATAGAAACTGTCACCCCTTTTTTGAATAACCTCTCAGAAATTGAAAAATGGGAAGTTGATACCGCTAGCCCGGACAAGATATTAACTGTTCAAGGCGACGAATCGCTAAACGATCAAAAGGTAATATCTTTACTAGAACAAGCCGGATATAAAGCTGAAAAGGCTTAATCCATAACAGGTAGAATTTTCTACCTGTTTTTTATTTTTTTTAAAACAAAAAAAAATCTATTATGTACTAAGATTAAGAAACCGGTTCTCGGTGAAGAATATGAGAAAAGTAGGAGCCATAAATTTTGCAGCATTCTATCTGTTACTTACAACAGGTCTGTTTGTATGTATCTTACATTGTAGCGGCAACTATCTATTTAAAGACGAATCCTCAACTTCATTAGCGCACAATAGTGACAGCAAAGAGCACAAATCAAAAAAGTCTTGCGACAAAGGAAAAGATTGCGATTGTTGTAAAGAGCATGGCGAATATGTCATTAAGGAAAATATCACAACCCAAAAACAAACGCTAGACGGGCCTGGATTATATTGCTTGCTTGGTCAAGAAAAAAGATTTCTATATACATTCAATGCGACCGAGGTAAAATTGCAGGTATGTTCTATGGATACGGGGCCACCCAAGGTTCGAAAGAAGCCCATTTATATACTAAACCAAACCCTCCTTATTTGATTTCAAGCTGTCTCGTAAGATTCTTCTCAAGAGATCAGTAACTCTATTTTTTTATTAAGCTTGAAAATTACATGTTATTACACATTAAAAATATGGTGTGCGACCGTTGTATAATGGTTGTTCGCCAACAATTAGAAAATCTGGGATTACAGATTTTAGAGATATCGCTGGGTACGGTCAAAGTATCGGTTGATCCAACGGAGGAACAATTACATCAGATCAGCTCATCTTTGAATATTTTAGGCTTTGAGTTATTAAATAAAGAAAAGAACCAGCTTATCGAACGTATAAAAAATGTCGTGATCGAGCTTGTGCACCATTCCGATCTTAAAAATTTAAATGAGAGTATAATGAATGTTGTCTGCAGGCGTCTAAATAAAGATCAAGCATATTTAAGTCGACTTTTTTCTGACTCTCAAGGTGTTACCATTGAGCGATATATTATCCAGCAGAAAGTCGAAAGGGTAAAAGAATTATTATTATATGGAGAATTAACTCTCAATGAGATTTCCTATGAAATGGGGTATAGCAGTACTGCTCATCTTTCGAATCAATTTAAGTCTATTACCGGATTAACTCCAAGCCGGTTCAAAGGACTGAATAAGCAGGTAAGACTATCACTTGATAAAGTTTAAAATTAAAACACCTACTATGAAAAACGTTGTTAAACTAACGCTGTTGGCAACAGTTGCCATTGCATTTTTGTCCTGTTCAAAAGACGATGATACCATTAAAATTGAGGAGCATGATAAAAACACGATGATGGGTATCATGCATGAAATGATGGATAATATGCATGCTATGCAATTTACCAAAGATCCGAACATCGATTTTGCCATGATGATGCGTATGCATCACGAGGGGGCGATTAAGATGTCGGATCAGGAGCTATCGACAGGAACTGACGCTACCATGCGCAAAACGGCCGAAAACATTATAGCCGCCCAACAGGCTGAAATAGCGGAATTAACAACTTTTCTCGAAAGTAATGAGCCGTCAGTTGTTAATGAAGAATTTCAGATGAAAACGATGGAGGGCATGGAAAAATCGTCTAAAAATGCCGATTTACAAGTCATCAACGGTAGTACCGACGAGGATTTTGCTACATTAATGATTGTCCATCATCAAAGTGCAATTGAAAGCTCGCAACTGCTTCTACAGCTGGGTGAGAGCGAACAAATGAAGGCAATGGCAAAGAAGATAATCGACGACCAACAAAAAGAGATCGCCGAATTACAAGATTGGATATTGGCCAATCGGAACAATTAATCATTTTTTTAACATTAAACATTTTATTTATGTCACATCAAGAGTATCAAAACTGCATTGAAGCATGTAATGCTTGTGCAGTTATCTGCAACCACTGTGCTATCGCATGTTTAAATGAAGAAGATGTAAGTCATCTAAAAAAATGCATTCAATTAGATCTAGAATGCGCAGCGATCTGTCGATCGGCTGCAGAAGTTATGAGCTTAGGAAGTAGATACAGCGAACAGATCTGTAAAGTCTGCGCTGAAATCTGTAATGCATGCGCAGAAGAATGTGAAAAGCATGCCAGTATGGGGATGGAACATTGCCGCGAATGCGCGGAAGCTTGCCGTAGATGTGCGCAAGCATGTGAGGAAATGTCTCATGTAGCTTAACTGATCAGCGGGGCTCTATTGAAGATGGAGCCTCGCTGGTTCATTACAATTAATCACCTATGCTACCTACATGTTTAAAGCCTGTACAACCTTAACAGAATCAGTTGAAGAACGGAGAAATCAGCAACCTGTTAGAATTGATATTATCGATGCGTTAAGAGGATTCTGTCTATTAGGCATTATTCTTGCACATGCCGATAGTATTTATAGACTCGGAACAGACCTCGACGTTTTAAGTAATGCCGATAATTATGTTAGCCTTCTTTTAGCATTATTTATACACAAGAAATTTTACACGATATTCGCATTTTTATTCGGTTTAAGTTTTTCCATCCAATTAAAAAATGCTCGAAGTAAAATGGAAAAATTTACATTAAAATATACTTGGAGACTTGTGATCCTCTTTTGTATTGGTTTTCTGCACAACCTGCTTTATCCTTTTGATATTCTACAGATTTATGCGGCAATGGGCTTACTTTTGCTTGTATTCAAGGACGTAACCGGCAAAGACTGTCTATATATGTTTTTTTTCTTCTTTTTATTAAGTTCTTTTAGTTTTTCTTATAAAAAGGAAATATATGAGTTCACTGGCTATTTAAAAATAGGTGACTCATATTTACCAAGATTTGTTTCAAGGCAGATTTCATCAGGACTTTTCTTTATGATAATTGGGCTTTTCATTCTTGGAAAATGGCTTGGCGAAAGAGACTTATTAACCTTTTCAAGAAATGTTACAGTAATAAAGAAATGTTTGTTGTATTCTATTTTATCCTTTATTATCCTTTGGTTATCTGGTCGTGTATTTGATGATAGATTAAATCAATTGAAAATCTTTAACGTTTTTATGTCTGTAAGAATTTCGGCAATGGAGTTAATGTTATCAGCAATTTATGTATTTGTCTTTGCTCTTGGATATATTATGTTTTCCAGAATAAGCATTTTAAAGTTTCGGGTATTTGCCGCTGTCGGAAGAATGGGACTAACCAATTACATTGTTCAGACCGTATTTTTTTATGCATTATTTCATACTAATCTTAATTTTTCTAAAAATTACGGTCTGTCAATTACTGTTTTATTTGCAATAATCTTCTATATGGTGCAGATAAAAATTTCACAATGGTGGTTTAACAGATATAAACTAGGGCCTTTGGAATGGTTCTGGCGGATTAGTACCGACCTTAAATACCTTAGTAATGTGCGAGAAAAAAGTTTGTGTAGGAAATGATATAGCAATCAAATGTGGTTTCTTTAATAAAGGTTTTTTTAATTTTTCTTTCACCACCACCCAACAAGTTGTCAATGACTTGAATAAATTCTCTCAACTTTGCCTGTAAATAAAGTCAGAGCCATGAAAAGAATTAAAAAGAAAAGACAAACGGGAACGGCAGATTTTCCAAAGAATCTTCATCCTACTATCAAACCTTTCCGCAACACTAGGACACGTATACGTCAACTTTTACGTTCTTTTATACCTCTTCATTCTCATCAGGAGGGAGAAGCCATTGAACCTCTTTCCCCCAATTAGGGTATGGCCATTTATGTTCAAAAAAAATAATCCATTAATAGATAACCCAAGCTCAGACTACGTACTGGTCGGTCAATTATGGCCCACGCGGGTGGGCAGCAAAGATGTATTTTCGTATACGAAAATATCTTTGCCGTCCTTGAGGCCGGGTACTTTGCTCGGAACTCGCAAAGTCTGAACTTTCTAAAAGGTGTGATTTATGCCCAGGAAAAAAATCAAAGATCAAGAACAGGTACTTACTAATCCGATTGTTATAAGGGTCACCTTGAATGAGTTTAATAAGCTTGAAAAGGTCAGGAAAGAAAGTGATTGCAGGAGCATTGGAGAAGTGGTCAGAAAGATGCTTTTAAAACAACGGATAACCTACCTGCACAAGGATATTTCTATGAATGGTCCTATGGAAGAGCTTGCATTGATAAGAAAAGAGATTAAAGCTATAGGTGTCAATATCAATCAGCAGACGCATCGTTTTCATACCAGTCAGAATGAGGCTGAACGGGCCTTTTTTGCTCTTAAAACAGCCAGTACCTATAAACAGATGGAACCCAAGCTGGAACATCTGTTAAGTATCGTTTCAAAACTTGCTGAAAAATGGTTGCACGGATCATGATAGGTAAAAGTATACGCGGCATACTGCATTATAATGAGCAGAAGGTTGCGGAAGGTTCTGCCACGCTGATTATGGCCAGCGGCTTTGCGTATGACATCGACAAACTTGACTTCGCTCATAAACTTAGACGGTTTGAACACCTAATCTGCCTTAAACCAAGCGTAAGCACGAATGCACTCCATATCTCGTTGAACTTCCATTCAAGTGAAAAACTGGATGACACTAAAATGCAACAGATCGCAGCAGCCTATATGGAACGTATCAGGTTTGGTGACCAACCTTTTCTGGTATATCGGCACCACGATGTTTCCCATCAGCATTTCCATATCGCAACGGTAAATATAAAAAAGGATGGCAACTCCATCGACCTACATAATATAGGGAGGATAAAATCGGAACAGGCAAGAAAATTCATAGAGAAAGAATTTGGCCTGATAAGAGCGGAGAGCAAAACATATCATCCAGAGCCAGCTATAAAGGCAATTGATCCTGAGAGGATACAATATGGTCATTTGCCTACCAAAAGGGCAATCGCCAGTGTGGTTACGACGGTGATGAATAGCTATAAGTTCACGTCACTTGCAGAATTTAATGCAGTGCTCAAACAGTTCAATGTCGTGGCAGACAGGGGGAGTGAGGAAAGCGAAATGTTCAGAAAAAAAGGTCTTCTTTATTCAGTACTGGACAGACAGGGCCATAAGGTTGGAGTTCCGATCAAGGCAAGCAGCTTTTATAGTAAACCTATCCTTAAACGGTTGGAAAGAAAGTTTGAACAAAATGTCGAGAAAAGAAAACCTTATCGAGCTGATTTAAAAAATCGAATCGATCAGGCGATCAGCAAATACGAACACATTACCAAGCAGACACTAATTACCGAATTACAAAAACGTGGGATATCGCTTATTTTTCGCCAGAATGAAGAAGGGTTTATATACGGCGCTACATTTATTGATCACCGGTGTAAAACCGTTTTTAATGGCAGCAGTCTTGGGAAAGCTTACAGTGCAAAAGCCCTGAAGGAAAAACTTGCCGAAAACGATAAGATCACGACCTATCTGGCGAAACCAAAAAGAATAAACAGTTACCTAAAACCCCTCAGTGAAGAAAAGCGCCTTCAATATACCGAAAAAATCAACCTTTCCGATCTGACTGTCTCTACTACTACAACTGATAAAATACTAAAAGATCTTCTTGATCCCGAGTATACCGGATATGCACCTTCTATAACCTCTAAAAAGAAAAAAAGAAGAATAAAGCGAAAAAAACCATGAACACAGGAGAAGATATACAGGGATTGAGGAAAATCATTGACTTTTCCCGACTGATCAGCATATTCATATTGGCTATCCATTTCTATCTATTCTGTTATAAAGCTTTTGAACAATGGGGCTGGATAGCCGAAATTACCGATCGAATCATAAGTATTATTGCAAAGACGGGCCTTTATTCCGACATCTTCTTGCCCAAACTAGCTGCACTGGGTTTGTTATCGATATCCCTGTTGGGAGCAAAGGGCAAAAAGGATGAAAAGATGAAGGTAAGGGTGATCGTTTGCTATATTATTACCGGACTGTTACTTTACTTCATAAGTATACTTTGTTTTTATATCCCTTCCGGAATAGCGGTCATTGCTGCACTCTATATGCTGGTAACATCAATAGGTTACCTCCTGATCCTCACGGGAGGAGTATACCTCTCAAGGCTATTGAAAGAAAAGCTTAGCCATGATATCTTTAATACCGAGAATGAAACCTTTCCACAGGAAGAACGGTTATTGGAAAATGAATTTTCCGTTAACCTCCCGACAAAATACCAGCTTAAGGGGAAGATAAGGAACGGTTGGATAAACTTCATCAATCTTTTCAGAGGCTTGTTGGTAGCCGGAACCCCTGGCGCGGGGAAAAGTTACTTTGTCATTCGCCATATCATTGATCAGCATATAAAAAAGGGGTTCTCCGTCTTCTTATATGATTTTAAATTCGATGATCTGTCCAGGATTACCTATAATGCATTATTGAGATATCGGAAGAATTATACCGTGAAGCCAACCTTTTGGGTGATCGATTTCGAGAAAATATATCATCGGTGCAATCCCTTGGATCCCGAAAGTATGGACGATATAACCGATGCTACGGAGGCAAGCCGTACCATTATGCTTGGCCTTAACCGCGACTGGATAAAAAAGGAAGGTGACTTCTTTGTAGAGAGTCCCATAAACTTCCTAACAGCCATTATCTGGTTTCTTCGGAAGTATGAAGACGGGAGATATTGCACCCTGCCGCATGTTATAGAGCTGATGCAAGTGGATTATGATCCGCTTTTTGCCGTATTGCAACAGGAGGAACAGATCAAGGTACTGATAAACCCATTTATATCCGCCTTTCAGAATAATGCAAAAGAGCAGCTTGAAGGACAGATCGCCAGCGCAAAAATCGGATTGGCCAGATTATCCTCGCCCCAATTATATTATGTTCTGAGCGGCAATGATTTTACCTTGGATGTTAATAACCCAAAAGCTCCAAAAATCGTATGCGTTGGTAACAACCCGCAGAAACTACAGGTGTTCGGCCCTGTACTTTCCCTCTTCATTTCAAGAATGATAAAACTGGTCAACAGGAAAGGCCAACTTAAAAGCAGCCTTATTTTTGATGAGTTTCCAACTATCTACTTTAACAATATCGATAGCCTTATTGCTACAGCAAGGAGCAACAAAGTAGCCACGGTATTAGCCGTTCAGGATTTCAGCCAGCTAAAAAAAGATTACGGGGCAGACCAAGCAGATGTAATAACCGGAATTGTCGGGAATATTATCAGCGGACAGGTGACCGGCGATACTGCAAAAAAATTATCTGAGACATTTGGCAAAATTGTTCAGGATCGACAGAGTCTGAGCATAAACAGCAGTGACACATCCATCTCAAAATCTACGCAGTTGGATGCCGCCATTCCGGCAAGCAAGATAGCAACACTCTCATCAGGCGTGTTTGTTGGCGTTGTTGCCGACAACCCGGACTGTAAGATACCACAGAAAATTTTTCATGCAGAAATACAGAATGACCATGAGGCAATAAAGGCAGAGGAAGCTTCTTATAGAGATATACCGCTTGTTGAAAAGGTGACATCAGAGGACATACAGGAAACCTATCTCAATATAAAGGATGATATACAGCAGTTGATAACAAAAGAGCTAGCAAAGATAACCGCGTCACTGCCCAAACAGAATGAGGCCCACAAAAAAAATACTCCACCGCTCCCTGAACAGGCGTCCTTGTCTTTATAAAGTGCTTTTTTTAACCGTATCAACAAAAGGGTGGTTAATCCGTACCACCCTAACCACCCATTTTATTGAAAAAATAATTTTTCCTTTATGGATAAAATTCAGGCTATGGTGGAATTACGACAAAGACTACAATCCCTAAAAACAGCTAACGAAAAGACCATCATGTTGTTAGAGGATCTCTTCTCCCCAATTTCATTTAAACGAAGCTGGGTGATTTCCTATCCTACAGGTATTTCTACTGCATATCTTTATTATATCACAGGTGGTCTAGTAAGAGGTGTGGTTTCTAAATCCAGTGGAGACTACTGCTTATGGATAATCGACAAAGGTTTTATAGTGCCGGGTAATGGCTTTCTATCCGGAACAAAAAAAGAGGAACTTATTCAGGTTTTAAATGATACAGACGGATACGCCCTTAACCTTTTACGCGCAGATGCCATTGCGCGTAACAACATCAATATGTACAGAATGCTACTGGAAATTTATGAAGAGGCCGTAGTGGAAGGTGCCGGAAGAGAGATCATGCTGCGAATTAAAAATGCAACAGACCGATATAACTACTTTCTTATGGAATATCCTGATCTTGCCAGAAAATTGACCGTTGAACAACAGGCCCAATACCTACAAATTGACAGGAGATATCTGTACAAGATTATCAAATAAAACCACTACTTTAAAATCGTAGGTTTTCTCTTCACCAAGCCGAAAATAAGCAGATTTTCACATAAGCTATTTTTATGGGGTGAAACCATTTTATTCCTCACTACATTTCTTTCAAAACTGCTCTAGTTCAACATAAAGGATGCTTAAGCATGATTAATGACCTAAAGTTTATCGCTTTTGTGACAAGAATCTGTGTCTTTTACGACAAAACCATGTCTCATATCCGACAAAAGTTTTCGAAAACTGATATAAAGATTTATTTCTCACTTTCAGAACTTTATCACATAAGATTACAGATAATGAAAGTGGCAATATTTCAAAAAAATAATCTATTATGCAAACTTAATGGCAAGTTCCGGCACTTATGGGGAGCCGTTCGCTCATGGAACTGGAAAGAAATACTTATGATTGGCACAGTTGTATTTGTCATCATTTTATTTTCGTATACCGCTGTAAGCAAACTGCTGGGTTATGAAAAATTTGTCTTTCAAATGCGGCTTGCTCCCGTTCCTTTTATGAAAACTATGGCACCGGTTATCGGCAGGGTTCTTCCATGGATCGAATTGGCGCTGGTGGTAATGCTCTATAAGGAAAAAACAAGGTTGTTGGCCTATAAAGCCTCATTTGTGCTGATGGTTTTATTCGAAATTTATATTACGTGGATGAAAGTTGTTTCCGTCAGGACCGGAATCACCCTACCTTGTACGTGTGGCGGGATTTTATCCCGAATGGGTTGGGAGCAGCACCTTTTTTTCAACGCTTCTGTAATTGTGCTTTTACTACTGTCGATTTATTGGCATAGAGGAAAATATCCAAACAAAAATAACAAACCATAATTCACATATTTTTTCACTCTAAAACTTTAAAATTATGAAAAAGTTAAGTTCAAAATCAAAAATCCTTTTAGGAGCATTCTTGTTGGGAAGTTCAATTGCGGTAGCAACAGAACTCGCGAACCAACCAAATGCTCAGGAGACCAGGTATGATTGGGAAAGTACAAGCATTGCACCTGAAAATCCCAGCTCGTCTTTGCAAAACGCAACCACTCAGGAAGCGATCGATCATTACGGCTGCGAAAATGGCGCCAATGTCTGCGCTAACGGCGAGAAGGTTAGTGGCCCGGGGCCAGATGCCACCACATTGAATTTTGGCCTATAACACTACTTTGAGATATGGAGTCTTAGGGCTCCATATCTCTTATAATGGTTATTGGATATTTATGTTTTTCCAATTTCGTACTAAAACCATATCTCTTTTTTAACATACCTTTAATCTCTTCGTAGCTTGGAAGACGACCATTGTCAAATCTTAAAGCCACATCAATCGGAAATTTTAGTTCTGTTTTATCGATAAAAGGCGGGTCAGCAGGTATGCTATTGAGATTTGGCTTTACCTTTTCGTTTATGTAATGGAATAATTCTACTGGAGAAACACGTTTTGCCGTTAGCCCATCTGAATTCACCTGAATATAAGAAGTATCGGCCTGTGATGCTTTCAGTAACCCGCTCTCCTTTACGTAAATGCTTGTGCACAATATCTTTTCCCGTCTTTTCTCAATATCAAATTTGAATACCCGTTTCAGATCATTCAACATAAAGTCGAAAAAAGCGGTATCCTGAAATGGTTTTGGGAGTGTCAGTTCGTAACAGTATAGATTATCTTTCATCCAATTTGCCTTGGTTTTATACTTCGATCGGTTAAACGATTCCGGGCACTCACTCGGCCAGAAGTATCTGGTCGAATCCTTGGTTTCTATCCGCATAAGGTGGTAGTAGTTCCGAATGGATTTTTCCATACCGACTACGGACCAAAGTAAATGAGAGAGCGAAACATTAAAGGAAAAGAAACGAATTATCTCACGCTTTTTTGGATTCCAAGATCTCCGATAAGAAAGCCCTCCCGGAATTCCTTCCATGTAACTTGTCAAAATAGACCTTGAAATAAAATTTGAATCGCCTTTATGGAACGTTTCATTAAAGTTGAAACCAATCGCATCATTTTTGTTTTTGGTCAGCGATGATTTGCCCCTAATAAGCAGATCTATATTTGATTGGGTTATCCCTTCCGAACCGGTAATATTCCGTACTGTTCCTGAACTATCGATCAAAACGTTATGCGGAATGATCCGATGACTGAAAATTTGGTGTAATACGGAATCTCCCGGAAGAACCGCTACACTCTTCAGTTTTAAATCAGGGTGTTTTTCCAGAAACGATACTGTATGGTCCCTGGATTCATAAGTAACGGAAATAACGTTTAGTTTATCTGCATTCACCTTTGCCAGCGAATCCAATATGGGCAATTCCTTTAGGCACGGTACACACCATGACGCCCAAAAATTAATAATCAATACCTTCCCCTTGTAAAATTCTTTCAGATCTTTTGCTTCCCTTTTGCCTAAAAAGCCCTTAAGAGCGATCTGTGGAACCTTGTCCCCGATTTTCAGGCTAGGCACTGCTCTATTCTGCGCATGTAACAGATTATTCAGAGACAAGGAAAGCATGATTATCAATGTTAGTTTTTTCATTAGTATCCGGGATTTTGAGTTAAATTTTGATTGACATTGATTTCACGCTGAGGTATGGGTAAAAGATCAGAATGTTCGGTCCAATTTGGCTTATATTTGCTCATCACATTATAAATGCGCTCTGTACGCTTTAAGTCGATATACCTATAGCCCCATTCCATAAACATCTCTACTCTCTTTTCTTGTTCCAGCGCCTTGAAGCATTCTTGGCTGTTTAAATCAGCGGGAAGTGAAGAAAGTCCGGCCCGTACCCGTATTGTATTAATATCGTCTATTGCACCCGCGGTATTTCCTAGGTGTAGTTCCGCTTCGGCTCTTATTAAATATTGTTCCGAGCAACGAAGGGCAATGAGGTACTCGGGAAAAGAGGTGCTGCCTGACGAACGATTTTTGTATTTGTAAGAATAATAGTAGGTTGTTCCGTTTGCTGTAATCGTTCCCGTCCAGTTAACTTTCCTTTGATCTTCCTCTTCGAAAGCCTGCACTAAACCGCTGGACAAGGAATATGCCGGTACCCCGGAAAGTGCTATCAGGTTCGTCGCATCCTGAATGAACCCGTTCTGTGTCCAGAATTGGAAAATGGTTTCTCTACTGCCGGATCGGAAAACAACAGACAGATCTGATAAAGGAGTAAAATATTGCGAATTGATCACTTCGCTGGCAGCAGAGTAAGCTTCTTCCCACTTTTCCTGTTGTATAAGCAGTCTCGATAGCAGTGCCGTGGCAGCCCATCGATTTGCCCTTGTTCGCGAAAGTGGTCCGTCAGGACTGGTCGAAAGTAACACCTTTGATTCGGTGAGGTCGTCAACTATCTGATTAGTGATCTCTGACGATTCGGTTCTTGCACTCGATGCATTCAGGGTAACATCGGTAGTGAGGATAAGAGGGACATCCCCAAACGTATTGGCCAGGTAATAATAGGCAAATGCCCTAATAAATTTTGCTTCCCCGATCGCTTTCGTGGAAACCTGCGAAGGAATAGAGGAAGAATTTGTGAGCTGCTCAATGATGTCATTCGCTTGGTAAATAACAGCATAAAGCCTGCTCCATATGTTCAATATCATAGAATTGGCTGCAAGAATATTTCCATTATAAAATTCCAGCACCTCCTGGTTTGATCCCTGATATTGGAGCTCATCAGTGTACAGACCCATGTACTTATTGTAAGAGACGTCTATAGAACGGTTAAACTGATCATACATGTTTGCGACGGCCCCGTTCAGCGTAGCCGTGTCAGCAAATACCTTGTCTGTGGTAAGCTGGTTCTCGGGTGTATTTATTTCCACCCATCTCTCGCATGCGGAGAAGACAATGATAAATAATGATAGGATAAATTTTATGTTTGCTTTCATATCAAGAGGTTAAAATGAAGCCCGTATCCCGAGCAAAAGCGTACGCGTGGGTGGTAAGTTGTTTGCGGACGTTGTTAAGGCTCCTGACTCAGGATCTAATAGCGCCGATCTCTTATCCCATAATGTAAACAGGTTCTGTGCTTGCGCATAAATTGTCAGGTTATCGATTTTGTTAAAAAAGATCCGGCCGAAGTCGTAGGAACAACCAATCGTTTTCAACCTGAAATACGACGCATCAAAGAAATTACCTGAAGATTGCCTGAACCGCGAGTTATTACTGGTGGAAGCAGCAGGCATATCTGTGACGGTATTTTCAGGTGTCCATCTTTCCAGTACGGTTGAAAAGCTATTATAAAACGATCCCGGTGTATAATTCAAACCTCCCATAGCCATTTGCTTGGCAAACTGTCCGAAGATATCGACCGTCCATTTGCCGAATGATAAATTACTCCCGATACCTCCATAATAATCCGGTGTTTGCTTCCCAATTGTGAAAAACGCATCTGTAGCGGAGGAAGGTAGCGATGTCAGCTCACCTGAAATAGTTTCAAATAAAGGTTTTCCTTTTTCATCCAAACCGGTAAACTTGTATCCATAAATTCTTGAAATATCTTCATCTATCACCAAAGTTCTTGCATAACTTGAATTTTCTAAATTGTCAAATTCCTTAAGTACAGTCTTGGGAATAGTAATGTTAAAAGTGGATGTCCACCTAAACCGATCGGTTGCTATTATATTGGCCGATACTTCTACCTCCCATCCGGAATTGCTTACTTTAGCGGGCAGGTTTGCCTGATAACTGGTGAAACCCGTCATAGAAGGTATCGTGTACGCAACTAATTGGCTCTTACTTGTATTCATGTATCGGTTGGCATTTATTAACAGCCTATCCTTGAACAGCCCCACTTCAACGGCCATCTCTATTTTTTTGGTCTTTTCCCAACGGAAATTCGAATTGGCGATACGCAGGGGCGCGAGTGCAGCAACGCCTTCGTATTGGTAGCTGGAATTGCCGTAGGTAGAAAGATATTGGTAGTCGCTTATTTGGTCATTTCCTGTCGTGCCGAAACTGGCACGGAGCTTTCCATGGCTTAAAATGCCGCTGGATTTTAAAAACCTTTCTTCGCTGAACAGCCATGCAATCCCTACGGCGCCGAATGTTCCGATTTTGTTGTTGGGACCGAATCTGGAAGATGCATCTCTCCGTATGGCACCGTTCACAACGTACTTTTCTTTGAGACTGAAAGTTGCCCGACCGAATACCGAGGCATATCTGTATTGTGAGAAACTGTTGGAAAGCAAATAATCTGTTGCTGAGGCTAGGTTCTCCATTAAACTGGCTGTACTGAAATTATTGGCTCTGATAAATTCACCTGACGAATTGTTGTTCTGATATGTTCCGCCCAGCATGAGAGTTAAATTGGACGAACCGAAGCGTTTCGTATAATTGATCTGAGGCTCTATGATCAACGAGTTATTGCCATTATTACCAAAATTGGTATAATTGATTGACCCGGGGTACAGCGCGATACCTGGAAAAACCTGTCGCTGCACAAAATTGATCCTGTTATAACCGGCACTTACTGCAATATTAATCGCTTCGTCAAGGTTATACTTAAGCTGAATATTGGTTAAAAAATTGTCATTCTTCGACTTGGAATAGGCATTCATCTCCGCAACCACGTTCGAACTGTGCCAGTTGAAACTGCCGTCCTCGTTATAGATGGGATAATTCGGAGGGAGCATTAAATTGAAGTATGTATTGGAGGAGGGATTGACCAATCTGTTATTATCCAGCGTGAAAAAATTGGATAAATTCACCTGAAATTTTTGATTAGCGGATTGATGCTGAATGTTGGTTGCCAAACTTCCTCTTGCGTATTTGTTGTCGCCCGGAAGATAGGTGCTTTCCGCTCGATAGTTTCCGTTAACGGTAAATTGGGTTTGAGCGTTCCCTCCTGATACTCTTGCAGATAGGTTGGTAATACTGCCCGTACCGCCGAGTAAAAATTCCGGCCAATTTCGATTTAGCGTGTCGTTCCAAACGGTCAGCTCCGGCGCATAATCAGCTGAATTCGGATCCGATGAAGGCGATCTTCCATCGTTTGTAAAGGCTTCCTCCCGAATAGTCCGATATTCTTCCATGTTTAGTAATTTGGGAAGGTTTGCCACTTGGTTCAGGGCATTTGATATGTCGATCGCTATTTTCGTATTTCCCTGCTTCCCCTTTTTTGTAGTAATCAATACCACCCCGTTACTTCCGCGACTTCCATAAATAGCAGTAGCGTCAGCATCTTTTAGAATAGTAATGCTTTCAATGTCGTTTGGGTTGATGGCATTCAAAGGACTGGCAAGACCATTTATCGCACTGGTAGACAGGACACTGATTGACGTTAAATTGCCAACTGAGGAATTGAAAGGCACCCCGTCGATTATATATAGTGGACTTGTTCCCGCGGCAATTGAACCCTTACCCCTGATCTGAATGTTTATATTTCCACCAGGTAACCCGTTTGTTGTCTGTACGAACACACCGGGCATCCTGCCGGACAAGGCCGATAATACATTTGTTACGGGTTGTTGGTCAATTTCTTTTGCGGAGATGGAAGAAACGCTTCCCGTATTAAAACGTTTGCTGGTTTCTCCGTAACCTATAACTTGAATTTCATCGAGCACATTTTCTTCAGGAGAAAGAGTGACGATATATTCATCATCTTCGCTAATTGAGAAAAGTAGGGACTTGCTTCTATAGCCCATATGTGATATACGTAATGTTCCTTTTGCCAAAGCAGTCTTGATAATAAAATTTCCATTTGGTTCCGTCTTCGTAGAAATGTTATTGCCAACAATACTTATAGTTGATCCCGTAAGTGGATCATTATTAACTACTGATAACACTTTGCCCTTAAGTACATATTGCCGTAAAGCCACGCCGGTGGCAGCCTCCGGGAAGGAGGACTGCCGGGCGTGTGCCAAACAAACACAGAACAAAATCTTTAAGGTTATAAGGTAAAAGGCGTAAGGTTTAGGGGCGCGCAAGACCACTCCGTTCAAACCCATCTTTATGCCTGTTTTATATGGGTATCTATTGGCGACCTTTAAAGTGTGATTCGCAATGATCTTATGTCGTTGGTCCCTACACACGGTCGTTCGTCCCAAAAAATGAGGACGGACAATAGTGTGGAGATTGATGATATTTCTTTTATTAGTACTGCTTTTCTTGAATCGGGATTTAGCTGATAGCCGATCGCCGGAAGCCGATAGCTCGCCTTTTGGGCACAGCAAACCCCTTATGAGCGTTAAATTCATTTTCTGTGATTACGGTTTGGTTAAAAATTAGGTTGAACTTCTTTATGGAAAGAAGGAGAAAAGGGCTAAACAGGAGATTTAATAAGGTTCTTGTATAGATTCTTTTCAGTGCCCTTTTTCTCAGCACATTGAATTGTCAGATTGAAATCAGAGGTGCTGACAATGATTTCTTCATCGTCAAAGAGTGTTACTATCGGATAAAATTTAGTTGGTTGGTGTGGAAAAAGCTTAGGTATAAGACGACCATGGACCTCTCTTAGGACGGCTTTAATCGATTTAGGTACCTTTTTCTTTTTCATAATCTTGTGTTAGGTATTTGCAAAGAAAAGTGATATGGTGCTTTATATAAAAAAAAGTACTTCTCATATAGGAAGTATTACTTACTTTAAAGGAAGTTTATTATATTTGAAGATAAAATACAAAATCATGAACATAGGGAATAACATACAAGAAATTAGAGCTAAAAAAGGATATACAACAAAATTTATGGCTGACGAAATAGGAATCACCGAAGAGGAATACAAAGATATTGAAGCGGGAGGGGATGTGCTTTGGAGTGTAGTAGAGGCCATCGCAAATAGACTTTCTGTAAATATTGTTGACTTAATCTTGTTAGACGACGCACCTTTTGGAATAAGAAATTACTTCAATAACAATAACGGAAATCAAGGAACGATAGTTAACGTCCAGTCTGTTGATCAGGAGGAAGTAAGAAAAGCGTACAAAGAATTATATTTCGAGCAAGTAAAGCGCATACCTAGACTTGAAAAACTGTTATTAGAAAATAATATACAATTTGATTTTTAACGATTAGAGCATGAAAATCGGTAGTAATATCAGAGAGATTAGGGAGTTCGAAAAGAATTTAAAAAGATCTTATGTTGCTGAAAAACTCAAAATTACTACACGAGCCTATGCTAATATAGAAAATGACATGGCGAATATTACACTAGATCGGTTAGAAGAAATCGCCAATATTCTTGGGTGTACGCCCCTATATATCTTAACTTATAAAGAGAAGAAAAGAGATTTCTATAATACAATCCATAATAATAATGGAAATCAGGGTACTATTAAAATCAATCAAGCGAGTAATAGTGTTACTCTAGGAATTATATATGATTTACAGAAAGAGCTGATAGAAAGTGAAAGGAAGAGGATTAAATTACTTGAAGAGCTTCTTAAAGAGAATAAAATAGAGTTTTAATTAAAAACAGTAAGGACATGAAAGTAGGCGAAATTTTGAAAGAAATTAGGGAAAAGCATAGTCGGATGAGACAAGAAGATGTGGCCAAAGCGCTGGGTTTATCCACAAAAGCTTATGCCAATATAGAAAATGATGTCACAGACATAACCTTGAAGCGTTTACAAGAAGTGACTGAAGTTCTCGGAGTTACTCCTGAATACGTCCTCAGTTATCAAGACAGATCGACATATACAAATGTCTTTAATAATTACGACGGCAATCAAGGAACTATTAACATGTACCAAGGCTGCTCTTCTGATCAGATCAAGAATTTAGAAGAACAGGTCGATAAAAGTAAACGAGATGCAAATCGCTTACAAGCTCGGGTGCAAACGAGGAATAATTAACCAATTGCCCTCCCGCGGTACACTTCGTTACGATGAACCAACCAATTAAATTCGAGAAGCAACTTTTTGTTGACGTAGCCAAGCTGATTGAGGAAAGCAAACAACAACTTGCTCAGAGCGCAAACAGTACACTCACCTATCTCTATTGGAGAATCGGGAAACGTGTAAATGAAAACTTACTCACAGAAAAAAGAGCTGCATATGGTCAGCGTATCATCGTGGGACTTTCAGAGAGATTGGTACAGCAATATGGAAATAATTTCTCCGAGAATCTTAGACGAATGATTCAATTTGCTACGGTATTTTCGGATGAGCAAATTGTCGTATCGGCAATACGACAATTGAGTTGGACACATTTTATTGCTTTGATACCATTGAAAAGCGAGCTTCAACGGGAATTCTATTTGGAATTATGCAAAGCTGAAGGATGGAACGTAAAGACCCTCCGTGATAAAATAAGTAGCATGCTTTACGAAAGAACAGCGATTAGCAAACGGCCTGACGAATTAATTAAACAGGAATTACAAGCGCTCAGAGACGAAAACAAAATGAGTCCTGATTTAGTTTTTAGGGACCCCTACCTTCTTGATTTCTTAAATCTGAAAGATACCTATAGCGAACAGCATCTCGAAGATGCCATTTTAAGGGAACTTGAGCGGTTTATTCTGGAGTTGGGTCAAGGATTTAGTTTTGTGGAGCGTCAAAAGCGTATGATTATCGACGGAGAGGACTTCAGGTTGGATTTGCTGTTTTACCATCGAAAACTTAAGAGACTCATTGCTGTCGAGCTGAAGTTAGGTCGCTTCAAAGCAGCGTATAAAGGCCAGATGGAACTCTATTTAAGATGGCTGGAGCGATATGAGATGGAAGAAGGTGAAAACACACCGTTAGGATTGATTCTTTGCGCCGAAGGTAACCACGAACAAGTGGAACTTCTACAGCTTGATAACACAGGTATCAAGGTTTCTGAATACCTTACTCAGTTGCCCAGTAAAAACCTGCTAAAAGAAAAATTACATCAAGCTATCGAAGTGTCAAAGAAGCAAATCGAGAATAAAGCAGAACAGGGCAATAGAACTTGACAGTTATGACACGGCCAATATAAAATAAGTAAATAGAAGTTATAAAAGGCAAGATTGCGGAGATATCGATATGGCAAATATAACCGTTCAACCACCATTAAACAATGTACAAATGGAATTGCTTAAATTGTTTTCTGTCGATTTGCCAGAGAGTCAATTACTGGAACTTAAATATCTATACATAATATGAATCAACCTTTTACCAAGCAGGTCATAGCCTATCTTACCAATAGAAGACAAGAGTTGGAAGAAACCATTCGGTATATCGATAATACCATTGCATTGTTATCCGCATCACCTATAAAACAGTTGTCTGTTCCTTTATCAGATAATGAAGTGCAGCAAGCAAGCAGTTATAAACAGAAAACGAACGCTAAGTTAAAACAGGAAAACACCTTCAGTCCGAAATCTAAGCTCGACAGGAAAATTGCCTATATACTTACCAAATAGGAAATGGATTTAAAGATGACATCGTTGCCGAACTCCATTCCTTACAGCCCGAGCTGGATATTCATAAACTGGAAAAATTTATAGCCGTAAGGCTATCCTATCTGCTGAAAATTGGTGCCATGGAATTGCAACTAAAAATAGGAGACTTTTTTATGCTGCCATTTTTTCTTTTTCCAATAGCATTTCTTCGATCTGTCTGGGTGTCTTATAACCCAGAGCAGAATGTGTTCTTTTGGTGTTATAAAATCCTTCAATGTATCCAAAGATCTCCAATTTAGCTGACTGCTGATCCATGAATTTTCTATGATAGACCATTTCAGCCTTTAATGTCTTGAAAAAGCTCTCAGCAACTGAATTGTCCCAGCAATTCGCTTTTCTGCTCATGCTTTGAAGTATCCTGTTTTCTACAATTACCTCCCTGAATTCATCGCAGGCATATTGGATCCCTCTATCCGAATGGAAGATCAGTCCATCTTTGACACGCCGGTTTTTAATAGCCATCCTGATGGCTTCTACAGAAGTGTTTTTAGCGGTCATATCAGTACTCAAAGACCATCCGATGACTTTTCTGTCCGCCAGATCAATGACTGTTGTTAGATAAAGCCACCCTTTGTCAGTATGGATATAGGTAATGTCGCCAACCCATTTCTGTGACAGGGCATCCGCTGAAAAATCTCTTTGGAGGAGATTTTCAGCTATCCCATAGCTATGGCTCGAATCTGTGGTCACCCTATATTTTTTCTTGACCTTACTTCGTATCCCATGTTTCTTCATCAACCTTGCAACATAGCTTCTTGATACCATTTCACCTTTTTTATGCAGCTCTGCAGTTATCCTTGGACTACCATAGATATACTTACTGTCACTGTGTACCTGCTGTATTTTATCCAGAAGTGCTTTACTTCGCTGTTCACTAGGGGACTCCGGAGAAATCAGCCAACGATAAAAACAACTGCTACTAACGTTCAATACTTCGCACATCTTCTCTACGGAATATACCTCTCGGTTCGCCTTTATGAACCGGTATATGGACCGTCTCCCCTGGAGAAGATGGCTATGGCCTTTTTTAATATATCACGCTCTAATTCTGTTTCTCTTAATTTTTTACGCAAAATTCTCAACTCCTGTTCCTCTGGGCTAATTTTAGGATTGTCAGGTAAAACTTTATTCCCATTATAACGTGGGTTTCTACGCCACTTACTGAGCAAACTGGGGTCTATGTCTAATTCCTTAGCTACATCGGCTACAGACCTTAACAACGCTCAAATCGACCGCCATGGTCTTAAACGAATCATCAAATTTTCTATGCATTTCTACAAATTTAAAATTACTATCTAAATCTGTCTCGCTTTAAAGGTAGCAACTCCACCTTGGATTGGAAACTAAAACTGTAGGCGATATAGCTTCGATGAAAGGTGGTTTTCCGCCTTTTCACCTGCCTGCTGTTCCGTTAAATTTCGAGACACTCGAGATCATTTTTCCCTATGCCGCTATTATGGCGAGGTTGGCTTAATTGAAAGCTTGATATCAAGCATTACGAAATTTATGGACAGCTTTTTTTGGTTCGATAACGGCTTCCAATGAAAAATTTGACATCCTACATGATCCTCAGGAGGTTGTTATTAATTTTAGGGAAAGCAGAGTGGCAGACATGTCGGGAATTGAAGCGTTGAACAAACTCACCGAAAGGTATAAAAGGCGGGGAAAACATTGCATCTTAAGCATCTGAGCAGTGATTGCCGGAAACTGCCGCAAAACGCCGAGGACCTGATCGAAGTGAACATACTGGAGGACCCGACATATCACGTCGTGACTGATCAGTTGAAATAGTTTAAAATTTACTTTTCTCGTTACATCGGTTGTCATGTTGGATACCATAGATCACGTATTAACATTTGATTAGCGCCTGCAAAAATTTAGAGTTAAGAAATTAAGCCTGACCAACAAAAGAAATGGAAGTTTTTTGCCAAGAATTTGGATCTTAAAAACATTCATCGTAATATTGCAATAAACAATAAAATCATGGGTGTTACCAGAACAGAAATATTTACGGAAGAGCAGAACAGAGTCGCTGTTCTTTTGAAAGCAATAGCCCATCCCGCCCGTATTGCCATCTTGCAATACATCATGGCTTCAAAAACATGTATCAACGGAGACCTGGTGGAAGAGCTGGGCCTGGCGCAGGCAACGATTTCGCAACATCTAAAAGAACTTAAAACAGCGGGACTGATACAGGGTACCATTGAAGGGGTCAGTGTCTGCTATTGCATTCACCCGGAAAATTGGCAGCTGCTGAAAGAAACAGTAGGCGCTTTTTTAAATGGATACGTGCCGAACAACGAGTGTTGTTAAAAAATTTTATATTAATATATCGTTAAATTGCAATATTATGAATACGAAAGATCTAATGAACTGGGGCGAGTTCAAAGCCCAACTGACTAAAAATGAAGAAGCCACCTTACAGTTTCAATATGCCGATGATAAATGGGTAGATGCTTCTTACCATATCACAGAGATCAAACAAGCTCCTATTACCTCCGTAGACTGCGGAGGCGTGATGAATGCCTGGACAGAAATAATTGTGCAGCTTTGGGAACCCCTTACTGGCGACTCAGAAAGAGCAATGACGGTAGGCAAAGCCCTGTCGATTGTAGCGTTGGTAGAAAAATCTCTTCCGTTAAATCCTTCTGGGGTTGTCAAGATAGAATTTGGTAATTCGGAATTTGACACCCGCCAGATGTACCCAGGTGAGTTGATTTTGGAAGGTGAAAACCTCATTGTTAATCTTATCCCTGATGCCACACAATGTAAAGCCATCGGTCGTGGAGGCAGTTGCGGCACCAATGATAAAGGCGAAGAGTGCTGTGCGCCGGTTCAGGAAGAAGAAAGCAAAAGCGAGATGGTCAATTTAGCGACCGTTCAAAGTTGTACACCCGGGTCAGGATGCTGCTAAAACTATAGACCGACTAATGGAACTAAGAACAATGAATGACACAGACTGGCCAGCTGTAAGAACTATTTATCTACAGGGGATAGCTACAGGCCAAGCTACTTTTCAAACAGAAGCGCCGAGTTGGGAGGATTGGGATGGATCGCATCTCAAGCATTCCCGTTTTATAGCAAGTATTGATGGGCACATCGCAGGATGGGCAGCGCTATCGCCTGTTTCAAGTCGTTGTGTTTATGCCGGTGTGGCGGAAGTAAGTGTATATATACACGAGGATTATCGCGGAAAAGGCGTGGGTAGTTTTTTGATGAACGCACTCGTAGAAAGTAGCGAAAACCAAGGTCTCTGGACACTTCAATCGGGCATTTTTCCGGAAAATGAAGCGAGCATCCGCCTGCACGAAAAGCATGGCTTTCGGCAACTAGGTTACCGGGAAAAGGTTGGAAAGCACGGAAACACTTGGCGTGACACTACATTAATGGAACGCCGGAGTAAGACAATAGGAATTGATTAAATAAGACAAAAAAGCACAATGAAGAAGATATTGGTATTATGTACCGGCAATAGCTGCCGGAGCCAACTGGCAGAAGGTTATTTAAGGCACTTCGCCCAGGGAAAGGCAGAAATATACAGCGCGGGTATTGAAACCCATGGTGTCAATCCAACAGCCATACAAGTGATGAAAGAGGATGGCATTGACATCTCCGGGCATACCTCCAATCTTGTGGATGAATACAGCCATATCGATTTTGACTATGTCATTACCGTATGTGATAATGCAAAGGAAAGCTGCCCATACTTTCCCACCAAAGCGCAGAAGTTCCATCATAACTTTCCCGATCCTGCAAAAGCCGTAGGTACTTCCGAAGAAGTTCTTAATGAATTCAGGGCTGTAAGAGATCTGGTAAAAGCCTATATGAAAGACTTTATTGAAGAACATGTAAACAATGAAAGATATGTCAGCAAATAATTGTGCACCGGCTACCGGCCGCAAAAAACTCAGTTTCCTTGACCGTTACCTAACCTTGTGGATCTTTCTTGCAATGGCTATCGGCGTTGGTATGGGCTATTTTATACCTTCTACCGCTTCCTTTATTAATTCTTACTCAAGTGGCACAACCAACATACCTTTAGCCGTTGGGCTCATATTGATGATGTATCCACCGCTGGCAAAAGTTAAATACGAGAACCTCGGTAAAGTATTCAAAGATGTAAAAGTGCTCAGTGTATCCCTTATACTAAATTGGGTAATAGGTCCGCTCCTGATGTTCTTTTTGGCCATCACCTTTTTAAGGGATTACCCAGAATATATGATCGGCCTGATTCTGATCGGCTTGGCGCGTTGTATCGCTATGGTGGTGGTTTGGAATGAGCTTGCTGAAGGAAACCGCGAATACGCAGCGGGTCTCATAGCCCTCAATAGTATTTTTCAGGTATTGTTCTACAGTGTATTTGCCTATATTTTTATTACGGTACTACCTCCATTATTCGGAATTGAAGGAGCTGAAGTAAATATCACCATCGGTGAAATAGCCAAAAGTGTTGGTATTTATCTGGGGATTCCTTTTGCGATGGGGGTAATCAGTCGATATGCGCTCATTGCATTGAAAGGCGAAAAATGGTTTCAGGAAAAATATGTTCCTTTTATATCACCCATTACCTTGATTGCCTTGTTATTCACCATTGTAGTTATGTTTAGTTTGAAGGGTGAATTGATCGTACAGATACCCATGGATGTAATAAGGATAACTATACCGTTGGTAATCTATTTTGCCTTTATGTTCATATTCAGTTTCGTAATTGCTAGACGTTTTGGAGCCGACTACTCAAAAAATGCTTCGATCGCCTTCACAGCAACTGGAAACAATTTTGAGCTTGCCATTGCAGTAGCGATAGGTGTGTTCGGGATCAATTCAGGCCAGGCATTTGCGGGGGTTATTGGCCCCTTGGTAGAGGTTCCCGCCCTGATCGCTCTTGTGAATCTCGCATTCTGGTTCCGAAAGAAATATTATACCAAAACAGTGCTCTCTTAAGTATGGCCGTATCAAATAAAAGCTACGATGTGATTATAATTGGAGGTGGGCAAAGTGCGCTTGCCTGTGCTTATTTCTTGCGACGTACTGGATTGAACTATATTCTTCTCGATGAGCAGCAGGAACCCGGAGGAGCATGGCAGCATGGGTGGGAATCACTTACATTGTTTTCACCGGCTGCATTCAGCTCTCTACCCGGTTGGTTGATGCCTGAATCTTCGGGGAAGTTCCCTTCAAGAGCCGAGGCGATTGCCTACCTGAAGGCTTACGAAGAGAAATATAAAATACCTGCTGAGCGACCTGTTAAAGTAGAGGAAGTTGCAAAAACCGATAATGGGTATACACTTAGTACATCAAGTGGCGATTATTTTTGCAAGGCGCTTATTTCTGCAACGGGCACCTGGGGCAGCCCTTTTATTCCGAACTTGGAAGGGCTTGACTCCTTCAAAGGGAAGCAGCTTCATTCGGCACATTATGCCAATGCAAAGGACTTTCAGGGTAAAAAAGTGCTGGTAGTGGGCGGAGGTAATTCCGGTGCGCAGCTATTGGCCGAGATTTCGAAGGTAGCGAATACGGTTTGGTCTACCCTAACACCACCAACATTTCTTCCCGATGAAGTGGACGGCCGGGTGTTATTTGACGTTGCTACTGCCAAGTATCAAGCCATGAAAGAAGGTAAACCTCTCGATACGAAACAGTATGACCTGGCAAATATCGTGATGGTCCGGTCCGTAGTGGAGGCTCGCGAACGGGATGTGTTACACAGCAAAGGGCGTTTTAATGCACTCACGGAAACCGGCGTGATCTGGGGATCTAACGAAAGGGAAGACTTTGATATAATCGTCTGGTGTACCGGATTTAAGTATGCCACTAAACACTTGGATGAATTAGGGATAACCGATGTCGATGGGCGCGTAATTACCGAGGGTACACGTGCAAAGGAGGTAGCAGGATTATGGCTCGTAGGTTATGGAAACTGGACGGGCTTTGCCTCTGCCACATTGATAGGAGTAGGAAGATCTGCGCGTGCCACAGTAAATGAACTAAATGAATATCTAAACCATTAAAGAAAATGAAAATTGCACTTTTTTCTGACATCCACGCTAATCTACCCGCATTGGAAGCATTTTTTGAGGATCTTGAACACCGACAGGTAGATGCGGTTTATTGTTTGGGCGATCTGGTAGGGTATAATATCTGGCCCAATGAAGTAATCGATGAAATCCGAAAAAGAGATATTCCTACAATTGCCGGGAATTACGATTTTGGTATCGGCAGAAGCAGTGACGACTGCGGTTGCGCTTACAAAACAGATGAAGAAAAAGCTATGGGAAAAATCTCCATTGCTTATACCAATGAAGCCGTGAAAGATAATCAACGTGCTTATCTCCGAACCTTGCCTGCACATATCCGGTTGGAGTTTCAGCTGAACGACGATAAAATGGATGTACTTCTGGTACATGGAAGCCCCAGAAGAGTGAATGAATATCTTTTTGAAGATAGGGAAGAAAAAAGCATGATCCGAATTATGGAACAGGCAGGAGCTTCCGTGATGTGCTTTGGCCATACCCACAAACCGTATCATCGTATCCTTTCCGTAAACGATGAAGATGGCGGCGTACGTTATTTGCATGCCATTAACATTGGATCAGTGGGGAAGCCCAAAGATGGTGATCCCAGGGGTGGCTACGTAATACTCACGCTTAATCCCGATAGCAGTATGAGAGAAAAAGAAAGTATCGCCGTTGAATTTGTTCGTTTTGAATATGATGTAGAAAAAGCGGCGAAGGCGGTAGAAGATAGCCCTCTTCCAAACGGATATGCAGATATGTTACGTAACGGTTAACTAATTTAAACTAATGAAGATTGCACTTTTTTCAGATATCCATGCCAATCTGCCTGCTTTGGAGGCGATGTTTACAGATTTAAATAAGAGACAGGTAGATGCGATTTATTGCCTGGGTGATCTTGTCGGTTATAACGTTTGGCCAAATGAGGTGATCGAGCTTATTCGTTCCAAAAAAATACCCGTCCTTGCAGGAAACCATGATGCCAAAGTTGGTGCTTTAGAGGCAAAGGGGGCCATCGAAGCCATTGGTAAAAACTATGCTTATCAGCTAATTAATGAAGTTAACAGGAAATATCTTCGTGATCTGCCGGCCCATATACGCTTGGAATATAAAACTGCGGATGAAAAGTTTGATGTCTTAATGGTGCATGGCAGCACCAGAAGGAACGACGAGTATGTATTAGTCGATACCCCTGAAGAAGATGTTTTAGCGATGATGATAGAAAGCAATGCTTCTATTTTATGTGTGGCCCATTCTCATAAACCGTATCACCGCGTGCTTAAATCCGAAGGGGCAAATTATCTACATGTAATCAATACCGGTTCAGTAGGGAAACCTAAGGATGGGAATCCGCAGGGATGTTATGTTTTGTTAGAATTAACAGCAACAACATCTTTGCTTGATCCCGAGACCTTAACCGTTGATTTTGTGCGTTTTGACTATGATGTTCAAGTAGCAGCAAAGGCAATAGAAGATAGCCCGTTGCCAAATGAATTTGCCGACATGTTGCGCAAAGCTTATTAAATTTAACCAGTTATGAAAGCAATACTTGTTTTGATAAACCCGGATGAGAACGAAGAGTTTTTGATCGGGTATGCGCTGTATTTTGCATCAAAATTTGATACTTCGCAAATCACTTATATTTCATTTATTGAAAGGACATGCCATATGGCATAAACTGTTCCATGCAAGTATCAGCAGGAAACTTACCGTCGAAACACAGACTACGGTTTTTATGATACCGGCCATCTAATTGACCTAATTTGACCAAAACATGAAATACAACATTAACAATCTTCCAAATTTTGAGAAAAAAATTGCGGAGTTTATGCGCGTGCTGGCGCATCCCGTGAGAGTCACCATTATGTGCCGATTAGCTCAACAGAAGCAATGCTCTGAAGGATTACTATCTTTGGGATTCCCTATTTCAGAACAGGTGCTGGCAACGCATCTTCTCGCTCTAGAGCGCGCGGGTCTGATAAAAGGCATAACGAGAATCAATAAATCATATTACTGTATAAATTGGGATGCTTTTTGGGAATTTTCTGACTACTTTAACTTGGTGTTCAATAATTTCGAAAGACGTGCCAATGAATTGCAGTGCGACCTTAGTACACACACGAGAAAAAGAATCTAATAAATCAAGTCTATTAATATTAAATTAACATTTAATTGATAGCTTGTTTGCAAAAGGGTAATTATACCGAAATTTTACAATTGTAATCTTTGTACATGAAAAAAATGTACCGAGATTACGTTAAATTGTGTTGTAATCTATTCATAATCTGCCTTTTAATATCTAACCCCCTATTTGCACAACAGACCGGAACCATTAAAGGGAGAAGGTAACTGACAGGCAGACTGGCGAACCTATCCCAGGCTTATCAATCAGCGTTAAAAACACTTCAATTGCAGCGACTACAGATGCCAACGGTGACTATACACTAAATACTATACTACCGGGAAAATACGAATTATCATTCAGCTACCTATCCTACAAGAAAAATATATTAACGGCAGTTGAAGTAGTTTCCAATGAAATAACAGTGGCCGATGTTCAAATGGAACATGACGAAATGGTATTGGATGAAGTGGTTGTGTCAGGGAGACGCTTAACCGGTTCTGAACTAGCCGTTCTATCGGAAGTCAGGAAAGCCAATGTTGTGGCAAACGGTATATCCAGTCAGATTATACAAAAATCGGGAGACTCGGATGCGGCACAAGTAGTAAAGCGTATTCCCGGTATAACCATTGTAGATAACCGTTTTATCAATATCCGCGGACTAGCTGAGCGATACAATGCAGTGCAGTTGAACAATGTGGTGACCCCTAGTTTAGAAACAGATATTCGGTCTTTTTCCTTCGATTTGATCCCCAGTTCGCAGATTGATCGGGTATTGGTTTATAAAAGCCCTTCCGCCGAAATTCCCGGAGACTTTGCAGGTGGTCTGATCAAGGTATTCGTAAAAGGGGTCCCCGATCAGGATCAGCTAACTATTGATTACGGTACTGCATATCGGGAGAATGCAACATTCCATAATTTTCAACGACCCGATGCCGGAAGTTCTTACTGGACCGGATTCAATACCGGTGAGAATGATTTACCGGAGAATTTTCCGGAGAATTTACGTGAAGTGTCATCTAGTTGGAGAAACGCTGCCGGGCATGCTTTACGCAATTCCTGGTTGCCACAACAGAGTACAGGTAATTCAGATCAAAAATTAAATATTACAGCGAGCAAGCGATTCAACATAAAAAATCATTAGTGTCCGGGGAAAAATAAAAAGGAGCAGTAGAAATTAATCGAACTGCTCCAAGATTTATACTTTTGAGTTCCTACACAAAAAAGTATGAACAAAAGTAATTATTTCAGCGGACAGCCACTGGTTAGTCAGCTGATAAAATATCTGGACAGGGAAGAAATAAACCGGACAGCCAAAAAAGAGGGGAGCGACAGATACTATAAAAAGTTTCACACCTATGATCATCTGGTAACGATGTTAATGACAGTAATAAGTGGATGTAGTTCATTGCGGGAGATATCGGGGCTTTTTCTGGCCTGTCAGGGTCGTATCGGCCATTTGGGGCTGAAGGACTTTCCACGGCGGAGCACTTTCGCCGAGGCCAACAGCAAGCGCAGCAGCGATGTCTTCGCTAAGATCTACCAAAAGCTCTATAGACGCTACCGTTCATTTTTACCGGACAGCCGAAAAAGTAATTTACCGTTGAAAGATCTGTACATTGTAGATTCGACCACCATCAGCCTTTTCAGCGATGTGCTCAAAGGTGCCGGGCGTAACCCCAGAGAAGGAAAGAAGAAAGGGGGCATCAAGGTGCATACCATGATCCATTCACGGGAGGATGTGCCTTCGCTGGTACGTTTTTCATCGGCAGCCACCCATGACCATGTATTCCTGAAGGAACTGGAGCTTAAGAGGGGTTCCTTTGTAGTATTTGATAAAGGCTATATTGATTATGCGCAGTACGCCAGCTGGGATATGGAAGGAGTCTTCTTTGTGACACGGCAGAAGGAAAACGCTGTTTATGAATCTTTAGAGCAATTTGCTGTCCTCCAAAGGGATGCAGAACGTGTAATGGAGGATGAAGTCATCAGCATAGATGTAAAAGGTAGTCCTTTATTATTACGAAGGGTATTCTATTACGACCATGCAAATGACAGTATCTATGAGTTCCTCTCCAATAACTTCGAGCTGGAGGCGACCGCTATTGCCGATATTTACCGTCAAAGGTGGCAGATAGAATCGCTGTTCAAAAGACTCAAACAGAACTTCCCGCTTAAATACTTCCTGGGGGAATCCCAGAATGCCATCGAGATACAGATCTGGGTGTCGCTGATCGCCCAGCTCATCCTGCTGGTAATTAAAGAAAGGACAAAACGTAGATGGGCTTTTTCCAACATGGTATCCTTTATCAGAAGCCATGCTTTAACTTATATCAATCTCTTTAAGTTCCTGGACAATCCAAACGTGAACTGGAATAAGTTAACATCAGGAGATCAAAATCAGTTAAACATCTTTCAGACATGACCATGCTATTGACTCTGCACAGAATAACATCGCTCACAGAAAAACAAGCAGCCTTTTTAGGCCAGTTGGAAATTTAACCGGACAGTAGTGATAAAAAATAAATTGCTGGGGAATATCACTTCAATCAATTACAGTAATAGCAAAACAAACTTTGGTGTCCTGCGTGGAGATTTTAATACATACGATCAGACGAACCAATCATCTTCTGCAATTTATAGATACAATGATCAGCAGTACAATTATAACGTGCGGTTCGGTATCATCCATAACTGGGCATTCAGTTTAAACCAAAATCATACCTTCGAGTTTAAAAACCTGTTCAATCAGTTAGGAACCTCTCAAGTTACCAATCGTACAGGGGAAAACTTTGAATCGAACTACCTGCCTGACAGTTACTCGTTCAATAATTTATATCGCGGTGTTTACTCAGGTCAGCTTTCCGGTTTACATAAATTCAATCAACAGAATACCATTTTCGACTGGGTGGCAGGATATGGTCGTTCCTATCGTGATCAACCGGATTATAAACGTTATCGCTCCGATGTTAATGCAACAACGGGTGAACGCACATTGTACGTTCCGACAGGAGCCGCTGCTGCCGAGTTTTTGGGTCGTTTCTACTCCAATATGGACGAGGATGTAAAAACAGGTGCAGTGAATCTGGAGCATCACTTTAAAAAAGAGGAAAGCCTATTCAACCCAGTATTGAAAATAGGTGGCTATTTCGAAGATAAACATCGTACGTTTACTTCCCGAAATATCGGTTATGTGCGGGCGAATTCCTCGATGTTCGATAACAGTTTATTAACACAGCCTATCAATGTACTATTCAATTGGGAGAACATTAACACGACAACGGGTATTAGAATAGATGAACAGTCCAATCCCAACGATAATTACAGTTCGTCAAATAGATTGATGGCCGGATATGCCAATATCAATTTGCCCTACAAGGATAAATTGACATTAGTAGCAGGCGTGCGTATTGAGAACAATTTGCAACAGTTGGAGAGTGCCGATGATCAGGGGCCGGTAAGCGTCAATAATGACATTACGAAAATTCTTCCTTCAGCCAATCTCTCTTATAATATCAATACAAAAACGTTGGTACGGATGGCTTACGGAAAGACACTCAACAGACCGGAATTTAGGGAATTGGCTCCGTTTTCCTTTTATGATTTTGACCTCAACTTTACCAACGTTGGAAACCCCTCTTTAAAAACGGCTACCATCGATAATTATGATCTGAAATTTGAGTATTATCCGAATGATGGAGAAATAATAAGTCTTTCAGCTTTCTATAAACGTTTTGCTAATCCAATAGAAACAGTTTTTATTCCGGGGGCGGGTTCCGGGGGCGCCAAAACTTTCTCTTTCGGAAATGCTGAGCTCGCTGAAAATAAAGGGATTGAACTAGAAATCCGGAAATCATTGGCAGGATTGACAAATAGCAAATTTCTAGATGATCTTACTGTTTTACTGAATGCATCCTATATTGATAGTAAAGTTAAACTCGGAGATATAGCGAACCGTCAGTCTGACGAACGGCCTCTTCAGGGACAAGCACCTTATCTAGCCAATGTGGGCCTTTTCTATAATAACGTAAAGAGCGAATGGCAGGTCAACCTTTTGTACAATGTGATCGGGCGACGCATAGCATATATAGGTTATGAAGGTTATCCAGATATTTATGAAATGCCCCGAAATGTTCTTGACTTAACTGTAAGTAAAGCTCTTAATAATAAATTCAGTCTAAAAGCAAACTTTAACGATTTGTTGAATCAAAACTATCTGCTTTTACAGGATGGTAACGGTGATGGTAAATATGATCGCGATAATGACCAGATTATTGCCCGCTACCGTTCAGGTCGACTATTCGGACTTAGTTTGAGTTATAAAATTTTTCAATAAAAATCACTACTGTCCGGTTAAATTTCCAACTGGCCTAAAAAGGCTGCTTGTTTTTCTGTGAGCGATGTTATTCTGTGCAGAGTCAATAGCATGGTCATGTCTGAAAGATGTTTAACTGATTTTGATCTCCTGATGTTAACTTATTCCAGTTCACGTTTGGATTGTCCAGGAACTTAAAGAGATTGATATAAGTTAAAGCATGGCTTCTGATAAAGGATACCATGTTGGAAAAAGCCCATCTACGTTTTGTCCTTTCTTTAATTACCAGCAGGATGAGCTGGGCGATCAGCGACACCCAGATCTGTATCTCGATGGCATTCTGGGATTCCCCCAGGAAGTATTTAAGCGGGAAGTTCTGTTTGAGTCTTTTGAACAGCGATTCTATCTCTCTTTGACGGTAAATATCGGCAATAGCGGTCGCCTCCAGCTCGAAGTTATTGGAGAGGAACTCATAGATACTGTCATTTGCATGGTCGTAATAGAATACCCTTCGTAATAATAAAGGACTACCTTTTACATCTATGCTGATGACTTCATCCTCCATTACACGTTCTGCATCCCTTTGGAGGACAGCAAATTGCTCTAAAGATTCATAAACAGCGTTTTCCTTCTGCCGTGTCACAAAGAAGACTCCTTCCATATCCCAGCTGGCGTACTGCGCATAATCAATATAGCCTTTATCAAATACTACAAAGGAACCCCTCTTAAGCTCCAGTTCCTTCAGGAATACATGGTCATGGGTGGCTGCCGATGAAAAACGTACCAGCGAAGGCACATCCTCCCGTGAATGGATCATGGTATGCACCTTGATGCCCCCTTTCTTCTTTCCTTCTCTGGGGTTACGCCCGGCACCTTTGAGCACATCGCTGAAAAGGCTGATGGTGGTCGAATCTACAATGTACAGATCTTTCAACGGTAAATTACTTTTTCGGCTGTCCGGTAAAAATGAACGGTAGCGTCTATAGAGCTTTTGGTAGATCTTAGCGAAGACATCGCTGCTGCGCTTGCTGTTGGCCTCGGCGAAAGTGCTCCGCCGTGGAAAGTCCTTCAGCCCCAAATGGCCGATACGACCCTGACAGGCCAGAAAAAGCCCCGATATCTCCCGCAATGAACTACATCCACTTATTACTGTCATTAACATCGTTACCAGATGATCATAGGTGTGAAACTTTTTATAGTATCTGTCGCTCCCCTCTTTTTTGGCTGTCCGGTTTATTTCTTCCCTGTCCAGATATTTTATCAGCTGACTAACCAGTGGCTGTCCGCTGAAATAATTACTTTTGTTCATACTTTTTTGTGTAGGAACTCAAAAGTATAAATCTTGGAGCAGTTCGATTAATTTCTACTGCTCCTTTTTATTTTTCCCCGGACACTAATGAATAAAAATAAAATCCATAATGATGAATAATAAACAAACCTACAAAGAAACGCATATTCCCATATTCAGGTTTTCGTTTCTTCTTTTATTGCTTACTCTATCTTTAGGAGCATGCAAAAAAACTACCGTTATCGAATATTATGAAGCCGGTAATTCAAATAATCCGGATGATGATGGCGACAGTGACAAGCCTATTGTAGATATTCAGGCAGGAAGTATCGCAACGAATACCACATGGTCTAAAGATACTGTTTATCGTCTGAATGGCTTCGTTCGTGTTGGTAGAGATAGTCGCAATACACAGAATCAACCCGCCATAGAAGGCGTAATTTTGACAATTGAACCAGGAACTATCGTAATAGGCGACCGAGAAACCAAAGGTACACTGATTGTTCAACGGGGAAATAAAATTATGGCTGAAGGTACCGAAAGCGAACCTATTATTTTTACTTCTGAAAGGTCGCCTGGCTTCCGCGAAGCGGGAGATTGGGGTGGAGTTGTACTTTGTGGAAAAGCGACCAACAACCAAGGTGAGGCGGAACTGGAAGGTAATTATGGCGCATGGCATGGCGGTCAGGATGAAGAAGATAACAGCGGTGTTCTAAAGTACGTTCGTATAGAATACGCAGGTATACCAATCAATCCAAATCAGGAGGTTAACTCTTTAACAATGGGATCAGTTGGACGTGGTACAACCATCGAATATGTGCAATGTTCGTATGGTTTGGATGATGCTTTCGAGTGGTTCGGTGGTTCTGTTAATTGTAAGTATTTGGTCGCATACCGCGGTCTTGACGACGATTTTGACGTTGATTATGGCTACCATGGAAATGTACAATTTGCAATTGCAATACGAGACGCAAATTCAGCGGATCAGTCTGGTTCCAACGGATTTGAAGTGGATAACGATGGTTCAGGAACAGATTCTAGCCCCTTTACATCGGGTACGTTTTCAAATATAACGATAATAGGTCCTAAAAAAGACAAGGACAAAACCATTTCCGTTCAATTTCAAAACGCGCTACATTTGAGAAGGAATAATAAGCTCAAAATCCATAACTCTATTTTCACTGGCTTTCCAAATGGGCTGTTCATTCAAGGCACCAATACGGCAGCAAATGCCGCAGCTGGAGAATTGGTTATGAAGAACTGCATCTTGGCAGGTGTAGAAGGTTGGGGTGAAAATGGATATGGTACCGGTGGATCTGTTAATTTTCCGAATCCAAAAGGAGAGGAGATTATTGCTGCCCAGATTGGAAGCCAAGATGCTTCAGCTTGGTTCAGGACAGAAGCATTCGGTAACGCAACCTATCCCAAGTGGACTGATCTTGGGATTGATCCAACAATATTTGATTTGAGTGAATCACCTCAGTTACTACCTACAACCGGTTCATTGCTACTTTCTGGAGCTAGCTTTCATGGACTGGAAGGACTCGAAACTGTAGAATATAGAGGCGCTTTTGGAGCCACTAACTGGACGCAAGGTTGGGCTAACTTTACACCTCAACAGGCAGTTTACTATTAGATTGCACGTTATAAGCCATAAAAAAGGAGTTCTACTTGAACTCCTTTTTTGTTAACTTTCTTTTTTATAGTATTATTGTTACCCACCTTTAGATGGTTTGTCGTATATCAATAATAAAGCTGTTCCGAAGGACGCTTTAATTTAGACTTATGAAACTAAAAACCGTTAACCTGCTCCTGTTACTCTTAACATCGCTTACGATTAGCGGCCAAATAACAAAATAAGCCGCCCGTCCAAACTTGTCGTAGGAATCGTGGTAGATCAGATGGGTTATGATTACCTATATAGGTTTTACGAACGTTTTGGTGACAATGGATTTAAAAGGTTTTTGAAAGAGAGCTTTTCGTAAGACAACCCCTAATATTAATTATGCCCCTACAATATATACAGCAGTAGGGCATATAACGGTTTACAGCGGCAGTATGCCCGCTATTCATGGTATTACTGGCAACGATTGGATCAGGAAACGGGTGAAAATGTCTATTGTACCGATGATGAGACAGTGAATAGTGTGGGGACTGTGAATAATAGCGGAAAAATATCATCTAAAAGTCCGTTGACTTCAACAATTACCGATGAACTCCGTTTATTTTCCAATTTTCGGTCTGATGTAATAGGAATTGCGCTGAAAGACCGTTCTGCAATATTACCAGCTGGGCATTTTGCCAATGCAGCCTATTTGTACTATGGCGGGACTGGGAACTGGGTAAGTAGTAGCTTCTATATGAAGGTGCTACCTGTTTGGGTCAAAAGTTTTAACAATAGGAAATTGGCAGAGCAATTATTGGCGCTGCACATAATAATCTCTACTTTGCTGCACATACAGGAGCCCAACGGTAATATTGGAAAACCTATCGAAGAAGTAATTAAAAATTGATTGAAATTCATTTTTAGTATTATGAGCACTAATATTTCTTAGTGCTTTTTTGCATATCTATTTTTTTATCGTATTATTGCGATAATACGATTTTTGCTTAAAAACTTGATTGACAATATATATCAATGATATGAAATGCGATGTAATAGGAATTTGGCACGAAAAAAAAGGTAAACTTAAAGGGTTTGTATATAAGCGCTCGCCCCAATATTTGAATCCTGAAGAGATCATGAACGAAGTTTTGGTGAAAATGTATCTCTATTGTCTTAAGAAAGCAGATATTAAAAATATTGAATCTTGGCTATGTCAGATTGCGAAGAATACGATTTACGATTATAAGAAAGACGCCACAAGGTTTACAGAGCTGCAACCGGAATCACCGGCAATCGGCTGGCCGTCGATCGAAACCCATAATGCCCGACGATGGATAGAGCCACTTTTACAACTAATTCCGGTAAAATATGCCGAACCGGTAAGACTTGCTGACCTTGAAAATATCCAGCAAAAGGCAATCGCAAAAAGCCTTGGTTTAACGCTTACAGCCACGAAATCAAGAATACAAAGGGGAAGAAAGTTACTGCGGCAAAAATTTTTGGAATGCGGTATAATAGAGAAAAATGAAACCGATAACTACATATACACCGTAACGGAGCCATGTTGTTTAGCAAAAAAATAATTTTTTTTGCGTCCTATTGAAGTTTGCTAAGTCTAGTAAGTATTAAACAACTATTTATTATTATGGACAACGTAAAAGAATCAGTAAAACTGTTAGATGTAAAGTTAATTCAAGTGGACATGCAGATAGAAGGAAAAAAGAGCTGCACAACCTGTGATAAGGTTCATACAATGCTCCTAAACGCCGTAAAATTTTTAGAACCTGTTTTCCGGAAGCTCGACGTACATTTGGTGCTTAATAACCTTTTTATAACGACCATTGATGAAGCTGAACATTTGGGAATAAGTTCCTCTCCAACAATTAGAATAGGCAATACTTCCCTGTATCCAGAACATATCTCAAGTAATGGAGAAGAACGCCAATGGTATTGGAAGGGTGGGGTTTCCACAGAACCTACAGAACAAATGTTTATCGAACTGATTTTTCGGGGATACTTGAATACCGATAGTCAGAGCGAAAGACAGGAGGTTTCTCCTTATGTGAAAAAATTTTTAAAGCAAACTAATTCATCAAACTGTTGTAGTTTGATGTAAGATTTAGGAGAAGCATTAAAAGGCTTCTCCTTCAAAAATGTTATTCTTGTTTAAGCTGTTTTGAAACAAGGGCAGTTCCGGGTTTTATTTCATCGGTTGCCCTGGCCAGCAGGGTATCCCCCTCGCTAAGGGGACCAAAAATTTCGATACCATCCCCCATACTGATGCCGTTGCGTACATCTACCCATTCCGCTTTTCCATTCCGGAGCCGGATAACAAAACGTTTTTCCTGGTTGGTAACAACGGCTGCCGGCGGTACCTGAAAACCGGATGCTTTTCTGCCTAATTTCAGTATAGCAGTGGCCAACATACCGGATTTCAACTGATTATCACCATTGGGATAGAGAAATTCCCATATTTCAGTTCTGTTGCTGAGGTTCAGGGCTCCGGCTTTGCGAGCTAGTTTTGCCTTATATGTTACATCAGGTTGGGCATCCACTGTAAAATCGATGGAGGGTGTTTCCAGGTTAGTTGCCGTATAGGCCTCCGGTATAGGAACTCTTAGACGGAGTGTATGAATATTCTCTACGACCAACATAGGTGTCGTATTATCTGTTCCGATCAAGGTGCCGGGATCAATATTACGCTGGGTGACAATACCCGAAAAAGGGGCGCGGATCATAAGGTAATCTTTCAGTTGCGCATAGGCATTTGTTTTTGATCTGCTTGCATTTAACGAAGCACTATCGGCCTGCATCTGGTTCTTTGCTTTTTCCAGTTCACCGGCAGCTACCGTACCGTCTACACGGGAAGCATTTAAGATGCGTTTATAGGCGTCCAGGCTCGCCCGGTACTTAGAACGCGACATTTCTATGTCAGCGCTCGCTTGCGCATAATTGGCTACCATTTCCGGAGCTTCCAGAACAGCCAATAGCTGCCCCTTGCTTACCCTATCGCCAATATCCACTTTTATGTTTTTTACATAACCACTCACTTTGGCAAATATCTGTGCCCGCTCAAGCGGGATCAGCTCTGCCGGAAAGCTAAGCTGTTTATTTACGGTATCTTTTTGCAGGGTAAATACCGCGACAGTGTCCATGCGGTCTGTTGTTTCAGTTTTGCTGTTATCAGTATGCCGGCATCCCGCCAGAAACGTAAAAGAGGATAACGCAATCCCTATGGTTGAATACAAAAGTTTCATTGTAAGATTTTTTATTAAAAGTGATTTTCATTGCCTGTTTCATAATATCTGCTCTCCTTATCTCCCGGATGCAGTGACGGACTTTGATAGCTCTTTCTGCCCATCATCCTTGCATAGATGGCCGGTAGGAAGACCAAGGTGCTGATAGTGGAAGAAATAAGCCCTCCGATTACAGCAATACCCAATGGCGACGTCTGGTCACCACCTTCTCCCAGACCAATGGCCATCGGCACCATTCCGGCAATCATGGCCAGGCTCGTCATCAGTATCGGGCGCAGGCGATTGGCAGCGCCCGTAACGGCAAAACCTGGACTTGACAGCTGCTTCCGGTGCTGTTCGCCATTGGTGATCAGCAAGATTGCATTGGCTACGGCAACACCGACCGCCATGATCGTTCCCATATAGGATTGTATATTCAGGGTCTGACCGGTTAGCAACAGTAGCAGTACCGAACCGGCTATAACGGCGGGTATCACCGACAGGACTGCCAACGAAAGGCGGAACGACTGGAAGTTTACGGTAAGCATCAGGAAGATCACGACGATCGCAATCAAAAGTCCGCCCTCCAGCTCACCCATGGTCTGTTCAAGTAAATCCGCTTGTCCCCTCAGCATGATCTTTACACCCTGTGGAAGCTCGCCCAATGAACCAATGGCTTTTTTTACATCTTTAACTGCCGACCCCACATCCTTTTTAAAAATGTTTGCTGTGATGGTAATAAACCGTTGCTGATTGATACGGTCATATTCACCCGGAGAAGTAATTCTCTCCGATGTGGTTACATCCCTTAAATAAATCGGGGTGCCGGATGGCGAAGTAACCGGTACCAGTCCTAATTCGGCACTGCTATTGATACGGTACTGCGGATATTCCACCTGCACCTGATAGGCGGTACCCGTACTTTTGTCGAGCCAATAATTGGGCTGCGTAAAACGGCTGGAGGAGGTGGCAGCCACCATTGATCTGCTGATCTGGCCAACTGTTAATCCCAGTTGCCCCGCCTTTATCCTGTCGATATTCAACTTGATCCCGGGATATTCCAAGGGTGTTGCGATCTGCACGTCCCGTAAGTAGTCGATTTCCTGTAGTTTCGCATTCAGCTTGGCAGCGACCCCCTGGCTTTGAGAAAGGTTTTTGCCCATTACAGCAATTTCAATTGGATTGGAGGAACCCAGGTTCACCACCTGTTCCACCATATCGCCGGGCTCAAAGGAGAGTGTTGCTGTTGGCAGCACCTGCTTGGCTGCCCGGCGGAGCGCCTCTTTAAAATTTTCGATAGGCATGTCGGCTTCCCTGTCCAATTTTATCTTGGTAACCGATTCATGTGGCCCGCTGGTCCATAAATGTAGCAGGTTTACGGGGTAACTGGAAGGCTGTACGCCTACGAAGGCAGAGGAGATCTCAATTCCCCCCTTTGTAATGCTGTCGGCCAGATGCAATAGCTTCTGCGTGGCCTCTTCGGTTCTTTCCACACGCGTTCCGGTGGGTAACCGCAGCCGCACCTGTGCTTGCCCGGCATCGGTTTTGGGAAAGATCTCCGTTCCCAATAGCCAGAATCCCCCGGCCAATAATACGAAAGACAACAGAAGATAAATGTAGGAGATCCAAGATGTTTTTTCCACAAAGCTCTTCAGCCAATCTTTATAATGTTGCCGGAAGCGATTAAAACCTCCCGCTGTTTCGGCTTCTCCTTCCGGAGGCCGATCCTTGAGCAGCCAGTGGGAGAAAACAGGTACCAAGGTTTGGGATAAGAGGAAGGAAGCGATCATCGCAAAGCCTACTGCCAGCGATAAAGGAAAGAACATAGCACCGGGGACACCGGACATGAACAAGGCAGGCACAAATACTGCAATCACACAGAGTAGGATAAGCAACTTTGGTAGTGCTATCTCTCGACAGGCATCCCAAATTGCTTTGGCCTTTGATTTACCCAGCTCCTGGTGATGATGGATATTTTCAATGGTAACTGTCGATTCATCCACAAGTATGCCGATGGCAAGGGCTAAGCCCCCCAAGGTCATTACATTGAGGGTCTGCCCAAAAATCTTCAGGAAGATAACGGCAGACAGCAGTGCCAATGGAATGGTGATGACGACAATGAATGCGCCACGGATATCCCGCAGGAACAGGAGTACCATCAGGCCGGTCAATAGCGCACCTAGAATCCCCTCTGTCGTTAAACTATTTAAGGAGTTGATTACATAGCCTGATTGGTCAAAGGCATAGGTTACCTTGATATCTTCCGGAACAGCTGCCTGCATGTCCGGTAGCGCCTCTTTTACGCGCTGCACCACCTCCCAGGTGGCGGCGTCTGCGCGCTTCGTAACGGGAATATAAACCGATCTTTTTCCATCGATCAGGGCATAGCCTGTTGTTACATCAGCCCCAAGCTCCACATTCCCAACATCGCGGACATATACCGACGGGCCGGCCCCCATCTTTAAGGGAATATTTTCCAGTTCCTTAATATTTTCGACGACGGCATTTTGTGAAGTAATCAGGGTTTTATCTCCTTCCCGGATATTCCCCGCAGGTGTAATGCTATTGGAGGCTGCCAGAGCCTGTACCACCTCATCCGGCGATAGGTTATAATTTCTGATCTTTTCGGGATCAACTTTTATGATAACTGTTTTTTGATTTCCTCCAAAAGGTGGCGGTGCCGATACGCCGGGAAGGGTGGAAAACATGGGTCGTACCTTGAACAGCGCCAGATCCTGTATCTCGCCAAGTGAGCGGGAATCGGAAGTGAATACCAGCTGCCCTACCGGCACACTGCCCGCATCAAAACGGGTGACAAATGGAGGCACGGTGCCGGGCGGCATGAAAGCCCGCGAACGGTTCACATAACCTACCACTTCGCCCATTGCCTGGCTCATGTCGGTACCTTCGTTGAACTGTATCTTGATGATGGAAGCCCCTTGAACCGACTTGGATTCTACAAACTTTACGCCGGTAACATACAGAAAATGATATTCATAGTATGAGGTAATAAAACCTTCCATCTGTTCGGGAGAAAGGCCTCCGTAAGGCTGGGCCACGTAGATCGTAGGAAGACCCATTTTGGGAAAAATGTCGATCTTCATGGTCCGGACGGTAAGCCATGAAAAAAAGACGATCGTAATAAAAAACACCACTACGGCCAGTGGCTTACGCAACGCTAATGCTATTAATCGGATCATAATATATCTTATTCTTAATTAGCTTGGTTCAAAAACAAATTCAGGTCGCCATTTACCGCAGCTTTGTACAGCAGAGCCTTCCAAGCGGCCATATAGGCCGTCTTGTTATCTGTAGCTGCTTTTACCAGTGCATACTGTGCCTGCACCAGATCCGCAAAGTTGGCCAGTCCCGAGCGGTACCGGGATTGCAGGGCCTTATAAGAGAAAATGGCCGATTCATGGAATAGAGGACTTTCATTCGCCATAGCCAGCGCTGTATTCAAGGTTGTATCTGCCAGCTCATTTTGTTTTCTAAGTTGCAGGCTAAGCTCTTTCAACCGCTCTTCGTTCGACCTGACCAGCAGGTCCTGCTGTTGTACCTGCGACTTTATTTTAGCAAACTGTAGGATGGGAATATTCAGTTGCAGTCCCACCCCGTAATTATATCGCTGAAAAGCGAGTCCTTCTGTCGATTTTACTGCACCATCATAACCAATCCCCGACCCCCTTGCATAGGCGGTACCCCATACTCCGAGCGTGGGCATGGCGGTTCTGGACAATGTCTTTTTCCTTGCTTTACTCAATTCAACGTTCGAGCTGTATAATGACAGCATCGGGTTCTTCATCTCCGTTGATCTGACTGCGTCGGCCGGTAACCGATTAAAGTACATGGTATCAGTAAACGAGGGGAGGCTATCAGTTGCCAGAAGCTCTGCAAGGGTAATGATGACCTGCTCTTTGTTCTTCCGGCTAGCCAATAACTCTACCTTGGCTCTCGATACCTCCGCTTTTAACAGGGCGGTATCCACGCCGGGTTTAATACCATTTACTACCAATGTTCTTGCATTGGATAAGTTAGCGTCAGTGCGGGCAAAATTCTCCCGCTGTACCTTTTCCAGTTCGATCGCTGTCAGTATGTCCAGATAGGCATTTACCACCTTGATCTTATGCCGAAAGATTTCATTCTCCGCATCGGCCTCCGCATATTGAACTCCTGCCTTTGCAAGGTCTATCTGTGACTGCCGGCGGCCGAATGTCAGAGGTTCCCAGTTCAGTAACAGGCTGGTCGCGCTACCAAACACACCATTGTAATCGTTACCTGTCGATGGAGGACCGCTTATGGGGACAAGGAACTGCGGATAGGCCATGCCGGTAATATTATTGTAGGTGGCATAGTTTGCCTGGTATGAGGCATCCAGCGTGGGGACCAATGTGCTCTTTTCGGCACTTACCCCTTTCTGTGCGGACTGCACATCTAACATTTTTGCTTTCAGCAACGGATAATTGGCCGCAGCCACATCCAACAGCTCCTTTAATGTTGTACCGATGGGAATCTCCTGTGAAAACCCGCTCTGTAGGCCTATCAGCAAAGCAATGGAAAGCTGGAGTGACCTTAACAGATATTTATACATAATCGTTCGTATTTATAGTGATCATCTTAATTATTAAATCAATCCCAGTCCCAATGCCACTGCCAGCAATACGATCATGAAAGTGACCATCTTCTGGATAAAGGGAAGTGTTATTTTTTTTAACAGCAGGTTCCCCGAAAAGGCTCCTATAAAAGCTGCCAGGGTAGCTACCATCAGTAAGGGTAGATTTTCATGGATTCCCGAGCTTAAGTATTGCCTGAAATAAACCGACAGCCTGGAAAGATCGACCAGGCAGGCAATAATTACTCCGGTTGCAACGAAAGATTCCTTGGAGAGCCCTGCCTTAATAAGAAAGGCACTGCGCAAGGCTCCTTGGTTACCCGAAAGACCTCCAAAAAAACCGCTAATTAGGCCGCCTATCATCATTTTATCTTTTCCGAACTGAAGTCGCTTGAATCTCGGAAGCACTTCCATTAAAGCGAAAACGATCAGCAGTACACTGATAATCATCTTTACAGAGGTTATATGAAAAGTTCTGCTTCCTATAGCATAGGATAATAAGGGCTGCTGGTGGGCAATACGGAGCAACAGGTAGGCACCGATAAATGCACCGATAATTGCCGGGATGCCAAAACGGAATAAAGTTGCCTTATCGGCCTGTTTGCCCGTTAAAAAAAACTTAAAAACGTTGTTCAATAAGTGAACAACTCCTGTTAGTGCAATAGCAATATCCACGGGAAAAAAAATGGCAAATATCGGCATGAGGATCGTGCCGAGCCCGAAACCGGAAAAGAAGGTAAGCAAAGATACCAGCAAGCTACAGATACCGATGATGAGCAGTTCCATGGTAATTCTCTACTAGTGTGTAAACCGATAGTCTACCGACCATTTACCCCCGCCCTTGATCAGTAGGAATATACCGCCGAGTAACATCGCCCAGTCTGTTCTGCTGCCATGCAGCATCTCCCAGAAGCCATTATCTGCCAGTACGGCTGCTTTGGTGGTGGCTATAGCAACCAGCATAATCGTAATGAGCGGAATAGCTGCTAGACGGGTGGTCATTCCGAGGAGCACCAGGATACCACAGGCTATTTCAAAGGTTCCCACAAAAGGACCAAAAAATTCCGGATCAGGAATTCCTATTTTGACAAATCTTCCCGATCCCAGTTTATCGGCAAACAGAAACTTCTGTATTCCTTCAGAAAGGAAAACTGCACCAACCATCAGGCGGATAATAATGGTTGTTTTTGCAGCATCGGTCTGTATTATTCTTCGAAACATATTTATTTCTTTAAAGGTGATTATCGTTCATTGAACGGCTTGCTTATTATAGTTTTCTAATAAAGAGGCTACCTTTTACAACAATGCCTTTTTCCAGACCTTTTTTCTTCAGTTTCCGCTTGTTTCTTTTTGGCACAATCGTAGAATGTAATTGGCGCAGTCAACACGAAGGAAAACTATTGGTCATACATCTATTCTTTATAGCTGATATGACACAAATTTCATATAATAAAAGGGTAACTTACGGTATACCTGAAAAAAGTATGGTACTAGTTAAGTGTTGAGCGAAATTTCTGAGGGGTGGAGCCTGTAATCCGTTTGAAATATTTAACAAAGTGGGAGACATCTGTAAAATTGAGCTGCAACGAAATTTCGGTAATGGTCTTATTTGTATAATGAAGTAAACGTTTTGCTTCACTCACTACAAACTCATTCAAGATGTCAGTTGCCGGTTGATCAACGGCTTTCCGACAGGCAGCATTCAAATTCTGGGGAGATGTTTTCAATAATTCGGCATAATGCTGCACGGTGTTTTTAACGACCGGATTGGTGCTCAATAGATAAACAAAGGATTGATATAAATTGGAGTCGATACCGGCTTTACCCGTGATGGGATCTGCAACTTCGAGGATCATAGCCAGCAGCGCTTTCAGTAAACCTTCGATCACTTGGAAGATATATTTGCCTTCCCGTTCACTTGCCGCAGTCAGCTGTTGAAAAAGAGTTTGGATGGGAGCATCATTTACGATCGTTACGCTACTTAACATACTGAATTTAGTAATCAGAAATTTCAATTCAGCATCTAGGCACCTTTCAGCAAATTCCTTTTTTATGATAATGACATAGCCATCCGGTTCGCTCTCCAGCTCCCAGTAGTGCACTTGTTCTCTACGGATAAAATACACAATCGGTGGCTTTACTTCAAACCTTCGGGAATCAATATAATGAGAACCGCTGCCCTGTGACAGGAAGAGAATTTCGAAATAATTATTGTGTTTATGCGGTGTAGTCTTTCTGATCTCCTTCTTAAACGGCGCAATCTTTATGGGCTTCTTATTTTCGCTTTTGTCTTTTATCTGAAATCTGTCTTCCATTATCTATTGAATATTCCGGGAAAAGTACACCATCTGTTCCGGATGAAAGTACACCAGTGCAAGGGGTCAATAGTCTGCGCAGCAGTGCCACTGGATTTTCAAAGTTAATGATTTTTTTTCTTCCTCATAGACTTGCCCTGTAAGGGCAAGCGGTGTGCCGAAGCTGTCAATCTGTCCATTATCGCATCGGCCAGTGTAGGCTCATCGATAAAGTTATACCATGCCTCCACGGGCAGTTGGGAAGTGATAAATGACAGAACTGTTGCCGTATCTATCTTCCAGTATATCCAATAAGGCCAATCTGGTATCGGCATCTATTGATTTCAGTCCGAAGTCATCGAGTATCAACAATTTCTGGTTGGATAAGGTTTTTATCCACTTCAGGTAGGTCCCGTCAAGCCTTGTCTGGGTGACCGTATCCATGAAACGGTTCATACTGAAATACATTGTCCGATACCCCAGCAGACACGCTGATCGCCCCAGTGCACATGCAAGAAAGCTTTTACCGGATCCGGTAGCTCCCGTTATCAGCACATTATCGCCTCTTTGGATAAAAGCTCCATCCGAGAGCCGGAGCACCTGTTCACGGGTGATCCCTCTTTCCGGGTTACAGATAATCTCTTCGGGCAGTGCATTATAGCGCAGACGGCTTGCTTTCAGGTATTTCTGTGTTCTTGCATGGTCACGGTATTCTACTTCGGCCTGTACCATGGAGGCCAATAGTTCATGCACATCCTGCACTTCGTGCACGGGCAGTGCGCTTACCGCCTCGTAACGTCTGGCCATCCCGGCCAAACGGAGCCCTCTGAGCTGTTCGATAGTCTGATCTGTATTCATTTGCTATTTTTATGTTATTGTTTTATTTATATTCTTCCGCGCCCCGGATATTATCATGTAGGGGTATGGTGTATTGTTTGGGAGCGTCTTTTTTTTCAAGCAGGTCCATATTGTTGTCCAATATGTTCTTTATGGCCATATAATTGAACCGCTGCCCTTTGAGCGCTCTTGCGCAGGCAGACTCTATACGCTCCGGATAGATAGCGGCCAGACGCATCAGTCCCTGACAGGCCTGATAGGACTGGTCTATAATGAGCTTGCTGTCCATAACCTTTTGGAAGTACTCGCGGGTAGCAGGGCCATATTTTTCCGCTTTTGCCAGGTAATAATCGGGGTCCCACGCCAGACGTTCGTGCATGTGCCGGTGGTTTTCCGGCATATGGTCTTTATCGGTCGTATAGCCATGTTTTTTATAGCTGCGCCCGTGCAGGGCAATACGCTGACCCGTATGATATATTTCCACCGTATCGGTGCAGTAGATGATACGCACCTCCTTTCCGATATAGCGTGCCGGTACGCTGTAGAAGTGCCAGTCTTCGCCCACCACCACGTGGTAATTGCGCTGCACCTTGCCTTTTGTATAATGTTTGGCAACAAAAGGTACCCCAGCTAAGGGCTGAAGGGCGTGTTTTTCCTGATCCATAAAAAGTTCCCTGCGGCTGAATGTCCGGCGCTGGAAGTTTTTGTCGTGGTGTTCCGCTAACTTTTGCTTTATGGCACGGTTCAGGTGCGATAGGGAGGTGAAGGTCTCGTTGCGCAGGGGTGCATAGATGCGCTGATAGGTGATCTTTACGGTGTTCTCCACCGATGGCTTATCCTTAGGTTTTGCCGGACGTGAGGCCAGCAGGGCTATGTTGTTGTGGTTTGCCCACTGTTGGAGCATATCGGTGAACTTCGGCTCGTAACGGTTGGTGCGCGATACCCACTGTTTCATATTATCCGATTTGGCCGATAGCGGGGCTCCCCCGAAATAGTCCAGGCAATTGTTAAGGGCACGCAGTACCTGGGGCAATGTGGCATTGGGAAGTGCCTCTACATAACCATAGCCACTGAAGGGCAGTACGGCCACGAATACGGGGCACGCTAATAGCTCACCGCTTCCGGTATCCACATAGTGCAGCATATCACCGGCAAAGTCTACCTGCAGCATTTTGCCCGGTTCATGCTCAAAGTGCATGGTGGCACCCTGCGAACGGATATGTTCCTGCAGCAGTTCGCAGAACCTCGAATACTGGAAACCATCGGGATAATCCCGGATATATTCATGCCATAACAGCTGGCGTGTAACGCCCACTTTGCGCAGTTCCGAAAGCATATACGGGAACAGCGAGTCCAGCTCGGACCGCCTGGGATCTGTTTGCTCACGGGGTGCTTTATCTGTATTCAGGTAAACTTCAAGCTCACTGTCTTCAAAAAGTAGCAGTTCGGAAAAGCTCAGCCCGCTGTCTTTAAAACGGCCCAGATAACCGGCAACCGTACGTCTGTTGACACCGACTTCCCTTTCTATGGACCGTTGGGAATAACCGCGGTCCAGGAACAACAATATCTGTCTTATCTTGTGCATGCTGAGAGGTTTGTTTGCCATATCGTAAGGTAATCTTGTCGATCCCTAACTTATGCAATCCTATTAAAACTCCCAGTGGTGCACTTTGGCGCGGAATTATTGGTGTACTTTGTGGTTCTTCCCCACTTTTGGTGGTAAAGCTATGAGATCAAGCGTTGGATTCGTTATATTACCAATGAATGCCACCAAAATAATCTTCAATTCCGGTGACAGGTTCCGGGTCATTTCTGTAGATGACCAGATCGATAGGCTTAATATTTATGTGCAGAGCACCCAAAAAGGAAGTGCCTGTCCAAATTGCTGTTTAGTATCTTCAAGGATACACAGCTATTACACCAGAAAGTTTAATGATCTACCTTCGTTCGGAAAATCCTCGAGAATATTACTCAGGGCCCGTAAGTTTTATTGCCTCACCGATGAATGTCCATTAAAGGTATTTACCGAAAGGTTCGATAACCATTTCCGGTCATATCAGCGGAAAACGGAGAGATTACAGGACAGACTACTGAACATAGCAATTGAAGCCGGTGGAAAATCCGGCGAAAGAATATGTGGTGAATTTTCTATACCGGTAAGTGATACAACCTTATTACGTATAATAGACCGGACAGAACTTCCCAAAAGCAATGAAGTGGTAGCTTTAGGCGTAGATGACTGGGCTATCCGAAAACGGGAGCGTTACGGCAGTATACTCGTAGATTTAGCAGCAAACAGACCGATTGGCCTGCTCGGCGACAGGGAAGAGAAGACCCTTTCCGGTTGGCTGAAAGAGCGGCATAAGATACAGGTCATTTCAAGGGACAGGTATGGCAATTATCAACGTGGTTCAACGAAAGGTGCACCGCAGGCCATCCAGGTAACGGATCGCTGGCACCTGTTGAAAAACCTTGGAGAGGCGGTCCGGAAAATCCTGGACAGGGAACACGCAGCCATGAAAAGAGTAAGGGACAGCCAAAGTGAAATAAGTCATGCATCTCCACGCATATTGAAAAGTATGGCTTCGCCACGTCAGCAGGAAAAGTTCCGGGAGGTGAAGCGATTGTTACAACAGGACATTCCGATCAGGGAAATAGCCAGAAGGTTTAAGATGAGCCGTATAACGGTCAGAAAATATAAACACTGCGAGGAACTTCCGCGAAAAACGTACATCTCACCGACAGGGCTGGAGGAACACCTTGGTTATATAAAGAAAAGGAAAGCAGAAAATCCGGCAATCCAGCTAAGACAATTACATACTGAACTTAAAGGCCGCGGATATCAGGGTGCATACTCTACCTTATCCGACGGGCTGGCCAGGCATAGTCTGGCAATGGGTAAGAAAAAGGGAATAAAAACTGTGTTGCCCTCGGATCTCAGTCTCTGGAGACCATCGAGAAGTGCTATGCTCTTTTTCAATGATCCCAAAAAACTTTCTGGGGATGAATCGAATATATTGAATCAGCTCTGTACGGCCTCAGCTGTATTGAAGCAATCGCTATTTTTTATAAGACAATTCCGTCAAATGATGTTTAAAGATCAATCTAGCTCGGGCTTACAGGATTGGATACAGAGCGTAAGTGATTCCTCGATCCCGGAATTATGTGGTTTTGCAAAAGGGCTCCGACAAGATTTCGCGGCAATCAAAAATGCATTCGATCTACCATGGAGCAACGGCCCGGTTGAAGGAAACGTGAATAAGTTAAAGACCCTGAAAAGACAGATGTATGGACGTTGCTCACTTCGCTTACTGGAGAAAAGGCTGATACTAGCTCCTTCGTAACCACCAAAAGTGGGGAAGAACCACTTTGTGTCGGATTGGCAGTCCCTGTAACACTCAGGGAAAAATCAACCTAAACCTAAACAGCTAGTCAACCTTGCTTATAAACTGGTGTACTTTGCCCCGGAATCACTGGTGCATATTGGGGTTCTTCCCCACTTTTGGTGGTAAAGCTATGAGATCAAGCGTTGGATTCGTTATATTACCAATGAATGCCACCAAAATAATCTTCAATTCCGGTGACAGGTTCCGGGTCATTTCTGTAGATGACCAGATCGATAGGCTTAATATTTATGTGCAGAGCACCCAAAAAGGAAGTGCCTGTCCAAATTGCTGTTTAGTATCTTCAAGGATACACAGCTATTACACCAGAAAGTTTAATGATCTACCTTCGTTCGGAAAATCCTCGAGAATATTACTCAGGGCCCGTAAGTTTTATTGCCTCACCGATGAATGTCCATTAAAGGTATTTACCGAAAGGTTCGATAACCATTTCCGGTCATATCAGCGGAAAACGGAGAGATTACAGGACAGACTACTGAACATAGCAATTGAAGCCGGTGGAAAATCCGGCGAAAGAATATGTGGTGAATTTTCTATACCGGTAAGTGATACAACCTTATTACGTATAATAGACCGGACAGAACTTCCCAAAAGCAATGAAGTGGTAGCTTTAGGCGTAGATGACTGGGCTATCCGAAAACGGGAGCGTTACGGCAGTATACTCGTAGATTTAGCAGCAAACAGACCGATTGGCCTGCTCGGCGACAGGGAAGAGAAGACCCTTTCCGGTTGGCTGAAAGAGCGGCATAAGATACAGGTCATTTCAAGGGACAGGTATGGCAATTATCAACGTGGTTCAACGAAAGGTGCACCGCAGGCCATCCAGGTAACGGATCGCTGGCACCTGTTGAAAAACCTTGGAGAGGCGGTCCGGAAAATCCTGGACAGGGAACACGCAGCCATGAAAAGAGTAAGGGACAGCCAAAGTGAAATAAGTCATGCATCTCCACGCATATTGAAAAGTATGGCTTCGCCACGTCAGCAGGAAAAGTTCCGGGAGGTGAAGCGATTGTTACAACAGGACATTCCGATCAGGGAAATAGCCAGAAGGTTTAAGATGAGCCGTATAACGGTCAGAAAATATAAACACTGCGAGGAACTTCCGCGAAAAACGTACATCTCACCGACAGGGCTGGAGGAACACCTTGGTTATATAAAGAAAAGGAAAGCAGAAAATCCGGCAATCCAGCTAAGACAATTACATACTGAACTTAAAGGCCGCGGATATCAGGGTGCATACTCTACCTTATCCGACGGGCTGGCCAGGCATAGTCTGGCAATGGGTAAGAAAAAGGGAATAAAAACTGTGTTGCCCTCGGATCTCAGTCTCTGGAGACCATCGAGAAGTGCTATGCTCTTTTTCAATGATCCCAAAAAACTTTCTGGGGATGAATCGAATATATTGAATCAGCTCTGTACGGCCTCAGCTGTATTGAAGCAATCGCTATTTTTTATAAGACAATTCCGTCAAATGATGTTTAAAGATCAATCTAGCTCGGGCTTACAGGATTGGATACAGAGCGTAAGTGATTCCTCGATCCCGGAATTATGTGGTTTTGCAAAAGGGCTCCGACAAGATTTCGCGGCAATCAAAAATGCATTCGATCTACCATGGAGCAACGGCCCGGTTGAAGGAAACGTGAATAAGTTAAAGACCCTGAAAAGACAGATGTATGGACGTTGCTCACTTCGCTTACTGGAGAAAAGGCTGATACTAGCTCCTTCGTAACCACCAAAAGTGGGGAAGAACCATATTGGTGCGGAAAAGTGGTGTACTTTGGTGCGGAATATCCAATCTATAGAGATTTAAATCATAAAGATCTTTTTAGTATGTAAACTTTAAGTAACAGTATATTGATCTCACGAAACTTTAGAATTTTAGCTACAACTTATTCGAATACGAAATCTTACCTGAAACTCCCTATCGAATAACTGTAAAGTTAATTGGTTTAACATCGTTGATCATTACTGGCCAGCCTATAAAAATACCAATTTACAATAAATTGCTTTGATTTTTCGTTTTTGGCTGATTTTTTCGTATTGAATAAACTATAGTCTGACGAATTGATTATTGGGGTTACTTGAAAGTGTTTTAATGTATGAACCGGATTAGTGGATTGAGTCATACGTTATCAGTGGAAGTTTCTTGTTTACATTGATTTTTCCAAGTAATAATTTTCGATTTTATCTCCCAGACAAGTGGATCTTTTTCATTAAGGGAATACAACCGTTCACAAAGAGCTCAGTGCCAGTTTTCCATCGCGGCAATAGTGGTCGGTCCGAATCGGTAAACCGCATCCGATTTTCCGTAGTAACAACAATATATATCCATATACGGAAAAACGACAGGCCTTATAATATTCAATGTGAAACCGAGATTAAAGAAGGAGCACTTATCCAATAAGAGGTTAGAGTAGGTTATTTTCATTGTTTGGAAATTCCCTATGTCGGAGACTAAAATATTAATTTTAAAATTAGAAAGCAACATAGTTTCATCACTTTTAGCTTCGTAATGTTTATTAACATTCAAATTTTTTAAGGAGAATCTTGCAATCATTTCGGAATCATTTAATGATTATAAGATACGAAAAAATACAACTAAAAAACCTTAAGTCAAGGCAAATAATTGTGGATTAGCTTCTTGAAGGTGATCAGAAACGGTTGCCAATGTTGGTCTAAATTGACCTTACAGTTCACAAACCTTACGCATTATAGAGAAGAATCATTGTCACTTTGTCTAAAAGAAGAGTTGAGTGTAAGCAGAAGTGATGGAAAACAATACGGTCAATCAGCGTCTTCTGCTTAGTCTTACATTTCATCACCCTTTTTCTTCAATCGCCTTAAGTTCTTCCAATAACTGCTTGATCTGTATAAGGGCTTCCTCTTCTCTTATAATCTGTGAGACCTCATGTCGGTAATACTGATTCGTTCTGTCGCGTACTGCCGAAAGCCAGTTAAAGGAACCTTCTATTAATTCATAGTCATCAATAGCCAACGCTTTATTATGGATTCCATTTAGAATTTTCAACGTTACGCCGACATCTTCCAGGGCCTGTCTTCCTTTTCGCGCATTTTCCTTTAATTGTCCATTTGGTTGGTCTAAAAATTTATCAGTGTAAACTAATATTTCTATGCTTTCAGCTAGTTTGGTAATCTTATCGATTATGTCGTCTGCCTCTATTGCTAGCTGTGATATATATGGCGATACAATTACTATTCTTCTTTGAGCCTGTTCAAATGCTCTCTTTAAACATGCTCGATGTTTCTCAATCGTATTTACCCGATATTCAGATTGAATAGTGACATCATCATACAGGAATGAAGAAGACAGTTCGTTTTTAGCGCTTGAAAAAAGGTAATGAGCTAAGGCACCTGATGGCTTCATTGTATTCGTGGGATTGAATAACCGCATATTCCCCATCACAATGAAATGCTGTTTGGCTCTTGTTAAGGCAACATTTAACATGTTTGGGCCATTGTCAAAAAAAAGATTTCCATTATGGTTCTTACCGTAGGTAGACGAGAATATAATAATGGTCTTTTCTGCTCCCTGTAAGGCATGGACCGTACCAACGGTTATTTTAACGCTTACATTATACTTTTTTAATGCCTTTTTTATTTCCGTTTTCTGTGCTGAAAATGGGGTGACTATAGCCAGGCAATCTTCTATATTTTTATGCTCATCGCTCGGCTTTTCTTTATTAATTGAGGTCGTAATGATATCGCCATATCGCGCTATCCATTTGGCGATGGCCTCTGCCTCCTGTTTATTTTGAAGGCTTCCTGAAAAATGGTTGGTGGAATCTCCGGCTATATGGATATAAGCTAGCGGGGGTATAAAAATTGAAGACTCCTCACTCTCATAGCTAACTCCTTTTGAGCTACCCACCATGGGGCGAAGTGTGTTGTTATAGACAAAATCATTGCTAAATGCAATGAGCTCATTCACACACCTCCTATGTTCCGTTAATAGCGTGCCGTTAAAACCGTCAACCTGTGAATAATCAGAAGCATGCTGAGCCAAAAACATCAAATTTCCGGAAGAACACAGAACACCTTTTTCTTTTAAATGGTCGAAGGAATATTGCAATAATAGATTGGCTTCCTTGAGATTTCCTTTGTCAATATTATCATTCCGAACATTCCAAACGGGTTCTATCTGATAGACATCGCCAACAACAATTGCTTTCTTTGCCAAACTGAATGCCGGAACACCAACTTCAGGAGACACCTGCCCCGCCTCATCCACAATAAGTATATCAAATAACTCATAAAGAGGTTTAGATACCCATTGTTCATTTATTCTCATTGAGTAAGAAGCGAAATTAGGGAGTGAATGAAAGGTAGAAATAAATAGTGGCGTCAGATAACTCATTCTTGAAAAAAGATTCTCCCTGGCAGGTTTTCCGTTATTAGCCTTAAGTTTGGGACCTTTTTGTTCCATTATCCACTTGCCTTCCCAATAGTGTACTGCGCAGACAAATGAATCATATCGAAGGGAGACATCGAGAATGCAATTAAATTGTTCTATTGCGTCAAGATCGTTAAATTCTTTTTGTATGATACATCTTCTTTTTTCATCGAGCTGTTGGAGATAATTTTGCCACAGAGTTTCGAGTCTTCCACTGTATTCATCGGATTGACACTTGAGCTTATATAAATAGTTATAAATCTCCTGTCGTTTCGTGATTTCTTGCTTTGCTTTAGCTATTTCCTCTTCAATACGTTGGTATAGTGTAATAAACGTATCTTCTGTTTCTTCTATGGTCTTAATATTTTTGAGCTCCTCAAAAGGAGCGTCTATTAGAAAAAAGGAAAGTTTACGATGGAGTTTCTTTTTAAAATAAGGAATAAAACTGAATAGATGGACCAGTCTGATTGATTTTAAAAATATTCCTAATTCGGTTTTAAACTTCTTCAATGTTCCCTTTCTGTTTTCCAGCTCATTTAGCTTTCTCTTTATCAGGGCAGTCTCTTCAGTGAAATCTGCTAATGAACTGAGTTTGCAGTACTGCTTCTCCGCGTCATGTATTTCTTTTATTAAGGATAAGAAATGATCGATATAGTCACTATTGTCGACGATGTTCTTTTTTAGGTAATCTGTTATTGCTTTAAGGTCATGACGGTTATCAATATCGGCGAATTTCCTAAAACAGCTTATGTAGTACTTTTCGATATGGTGAATATCCGGCTCCAGATGATGATCAAAATAGTGTCCGGCTAAATCGAATTTTTGTTTAAACAAAAGCTGATATCCCTTTTTTAAAGCATCATTCTGTTTATTCTGATCCGTTGAAATCATATAGGTTCCCAAAGAGCTTAGCTCTGGAATCCATCGCGGAAGATTACCGTCCATGTTTCCGAAACTATCAAGAATATTGGTGATAGCCTGGTTATTTGTTGAAGAGGCCACCAGCCTAGGCGGTCTTGCACCATTAAGAACAGATTTTACGAGTTCATTCGCGAGGATACTTTGCAATAGTGTAGTCTTACCTGTTCCGGGTGGGCCGTTTACCGCCAGTATGTTGCCATTTGTTTGCTGTTCGTATACCAGCAGTGACTTTCGTTGGGAATTGCTCAGCGGAAATTGATCGTTGAACTGTCCGTAGTGGCCCGATTCTGCAAAAAGCAGGTTGACATCAGGGATTTTTTTTATTGACCTGGGGGAAAAATCTGTTATCTGCGTTAGTAGTAAAGGAAAAGTTTCTCTTTTCTGAAGGTCGGCATAGGTGTTCAGTATAATTTGCGCGGAAATTACTTTATCCGATTTGATCATGCAGACTTCATGTTTCGCGTTAAATTCATCGAACAGTACTTTATAGTCCTTATAACCTGTTATCTTTTCAAAGAACTTAGCGGCGCTTTCCCAATAGTTATCAAAGGATTTATAATCAAAGCGATGGTTCTCTAGGGCACTGTCATACCTCTCCATTGTGCTGAGAATTGGCCAGTTAACCGATGCTATTGAAATAGGTTCTAAAAAACTTCGGCATATCCAAGGCTTACGCAGGGATTCGTCGACGATAATTGTCCCTTGGCTGGTTAACTTAGCCTCTATCCAGAAAGGGAAATTCTTTTTTATTTCACCTTTGTTCTTTCCATGCGCTACTTTAGTTGATATATAAAACGGAGAGATTAATATGTTGATGGTGGGTTGATATTGGTTCCGGTCTTTTTTCTGTTTTGTTTCATCCCTTTCATCGGTCGCATGGTTTCTGGCATAAAAAGATTTTAGATTTTCAGCTGAAAGGGCAGATTTTGAATCAAGGAAATGACCTTGTTTTTTACAGGTATCTGGCGATATATCAGAAAGCTCACCATCTGCCAGGCTATTTCTGTAATATTTTATCCAATTACTAACAAGTGTATTATTCATTATAAGTTATAACCGGTATTTTAGATTTTATATAACAAGTTTATCACAGCTTTAAATTTAAATAAAACTTTAAGAATGCAAAAAGAATTCCGGTATACCCATAACAGATACAGAAATGTGCATGTAAATTCATTTTAACTAGACTTTCAGTCAATAATTTGAGATCGGAAATACTCCTCACATTTTTTACTCCACCTTTTGGTTACTTCGAAAATCCATACGTCCGCTGTAATGTCGCTATAAAATTTTCACATGCAGAAAAGCGACATTCACATAAAGAATCCTGCCATTCAAACCAAGTTAGTTGAACAGACCTCTCTAATGCTCGAAATTCACTGTCGGATATCCAGAAAACCCGTGGCCATCGGTAGGGCGTAACCGAAAACCCTTGATCAGAGTAGGCAATGGTTTAACTAAAGAGACACAAAGATGAAACTTAAAAGAGGAAAATCCAGGATAGGCAAATTGTTCAACCGGCCAATTACATTGCTCGCATTGGAAGCTGTAATGTTGGTAGCAGAAACAGAAGATAAATGTATCCCTTATGAGGGGCTTTAAAATGATATTACCGCCCGACGGTTTTCCGCCGTCGGGCTAAATCTTTAAAAAATGGAGAATATCATTATAACTATAAAAAATCATTCTCTTGGCTTTGCTGTCAGCCATAAAAGGATTTCTTTAGAACCTACAAACCCCTTCTGGTACAAATTTCAGGTGGTAAGTGCAAGCTTCCGTAATTTTCTTCCATCGATGGAATACAATGAGCATGAGTCAAATTTCTTTAAATTATTAACCAACCAGCAACAGAGCTATTTTGAACAGTCACTTCCGGACGTGCCAAAAAACCTTAAAGTCCGCTTTCATGGTTATACTTTGCAGGACATAAAAGCCAGACCCGGAGTAATTACTACCTTTCATAGCGGATCTTTCCGGATGGTCGGGCATTATCTGGCAAAAAACGATATTCCGTTTGTACTGGTGGTTTCACAAGACGGGATGCAAAAGGAAACAGAGCTGGTTGATTCTAAATATGACAACAAAAAAATAGAACACCTTGGTTTTAATCTGATCAATGCCAATGATAAAAACAGCCTGTTGAGAATAAATAGAGAACTAAGGGACGGTAAAAATATTTTGGTTTATGTAGACGGAAATACCGGAACAGGAAATGACCTTACAGGCCGTAACCTGTTATCCATCCCTTTCCTTAACCAACATATCAAAGTAAGAACAGGAGCTGCTTTTATTTCTTACTTGAGCAAAACCCCGATTTATCCTGTAATTTCTACACGGCAATGGAAACTTGTCCCCTATCTCGATTTTTTTCCTCCGATAATACCTGATAAGGAGAGCAACAGGCAAATATTTATAGTCCAGGCCGTTTCGCGAATTTATAAACATCTTGAGAACGCGGTCTTCAAAAAGCCGTGGCAGTGGGAAACATGGTTACACTTGCATGAGCATGCAGATATTGTCAATCCGATACCGGAACAGCTATCTGAACCACTTATCTCGGAAGGGAAAAAGAAAAGGTTGGTCAAATTCAATAAAGAGGATTATAGTTTTTTCAGTATAAAAGGCAGATATTTTCTTTTCCGCAAAAGTGATTACCAATGTTTCGGTATCGAACGGTGGTTATATCAACGTCTTGAACAGATTTATAGAAGAGAGTATCCTTTCACGGTACCTTTATTGCAGCGGAATCATATGAGCGATCTCATAACCAACGGAATTGTTCTGGAAATCTAAAAGAAGAGAGTATGCAATCATTAGATGCGATCGCTGCACAGGGAAATAACGTCCTTTGCACACTTTTTTACGGAAAATGGCCTAATTTTTTTATCTTGTGGAATGATGAACCCAAAAAACCGGAAGATATGGCCACTTTTTTCCGTAAACATCCACTGTTGTTCAATTTTATCTGTTGGATAATTTATGCTCAATTTGTGTATATCTACAATCTGCCAAAAATCAGTTATGTGGACTACAGTCATATACTTTTTCTCTGCTTATTGTATTCGATTATCTTTTACAGTAATTTCTTTCTACTTAAATTTATCGAGAACCGGAAAATAAATATCGGGATAGCGATATTGTTGGTCATCTCGACTTTCTTTATGCTGGCCGCACTGGGCTACGTGTGCATCTATGGAATACTGCCGCTATTCGGGGCAAAATTATATTATGAAGATGTGCCGTTCAAACTGAGCCTCTATCTGCGCAATATACTTTCCCCTTATATAAAATACGCCAGTTACGCCACTATTGTGTATTTTATACTGAAATGGTTTGCCAATCTGGCCTATAAGCGCCGGATGGAAAAGGCCCATTACGAAATGGAGCGGGAGAAGTTCGAATATGAACAGGCCTTTTTAAGAGCACAGGTCAATCCGCATTTCTTACATAATTCCCTTAATTTTATCTATACCGAGGCGCTTGCTTTGTCTAAGTCGCTGGCAGAAAGCATTTACCTGCTTTCCATGATGATGCGGTATTCCCTAGATAATGCGGTGAAAGGCAAACAGCTGGTGCCTGTGCATAAGGAGCTGGAATATCTGGAGATATACCTCGAAATCAACCGGCGACGTTTCGGCAAAGGAAAAAATATTATGTTCGAATTCGAGGGGGACCGCTACCTGCATTCCATTCCACCTTTATCCTTTATTACCCTTGTGGAGAATGCCTTCAAATATGGAGACCTATCAGATCCGCTATATCCCTTGCAAATCAAAATCGTAGTCAACCGGGATAAGATTTACTTCTATAGTTCTAATAAAAAAAGGGTCAGCAAAGCCTTAGACACTCCGGGCAGCCACACTGGCCTGAAAAATATGGAACGGAGACTGAAAGGCGCTTTTAAGAACAAAGCAAGACTTAGTCGTATGGAAGAGGACGAGATTTATACAGTTGAGCTATTTATTGATTTATCTGCCGATACAAAAGAAATACTATGATAAACTGTTTTGCAATTGATGATGAACCTGCCGCTGGAGTTGCTACCTTTAAAGCGAGACAGATTTAGATAGTAATTTTAAATTTGTAGAAATGCATAGAAAATTTGATGATTCGTTTAAGACCATGGCGGTCGATTTGAGCGTTGTTAAGGGGTCTGTAGCCGATGTAGCTAAGGAATTAGACATAGACCCCAGTTTGCTCAGTAAGTGGCGTAGAAACCCACGTTATAATGGGAATAAAGTTTTACCTGACAATCCTAAAATTAGCCCAGAGGAACAGGAGTTGAGAATTTTGCGTAAAAAATTAAGAGAAACAGAATTAGAGCGTGATATATTAAAAAAGGCCATAGCCATCTTCTCCAGGGGAGACGGTCCATATACCGGTTCATAAAGGCGAACCGAGAGGTATATTCCGTAGAGAAGATGTGCGAAGTATTGAACGTTAGTAGCAGTTGTTTTTATCGTTGGCTGATTTCTCCGGAGTCCCCTAGTGAACAGCGAAGTAAAGCACTTCTGGATAAAATACAGCAGGTACACAGTGACAGTAAGTATATCTATGGTAGTCCAAGGATAACTGCAGAGCTGCATAAAAAAGGTGAAATGGTATCAAGAAGCTATGTTGCAAGGTTGATGAAGAAACATGGGATACGAAGTAAGGTCAAGAAAAAATATAGGGTGACCACAGATTCGAGCCATAGCTATGGGATAGCTGAAAATCTCCTCCAAAGAGATTTTTCAGCGGATGCCCTGTCACAGAAATGGGTTGGCGACATTACCTATATCCATACTGACAAAGGGTGGCTTTATCTAACAACAGTCATTGATCTGGCGGACAGAAAAGTCATCGGATGGTCTTTGAGTACTGATATGACCGCTAAAAACACTTCTGTAGAAGCCATCAGGATGGCTATTAAAAACCGGCGTGTCAAAGATGGACTGATCTTCCATTCGGATAGAGGGATCCAATATGCCTGCGATGAATTCAGGGAGGTAATTGTAGAAAACAGGATACTTCAAAGCATGAGCAGAAAAGCGAATTGCTGGGACAATTCAGTTGCTGAGAGCTTTTTCAAGACATTAAAGGCTGAAATGGTCTATCATAGAAAATTCATGGATCAGCAGTCAGCTAAATTGGAGATCTTTGGATACATTGAAGGATTTTATAACACCAAAAGAACACATTCTGCTCTGGGTTATAAGACACCCAGACAGATCGAAGAAATGCTATTGGAAAAAGAAAAAATGGCAGCATAAAAAAGTCTCCTATTTTTAGTTGCAATTCCACCTACAGGGTAGGATCAATTCGGAATATCGATCCGCACTATCGCATTTCAGAAGTTCAGCAATATTCAACTCCGGAGAATTGGAATATATGGCTAACGTCTACGGAAGGCTATTGAACCAGAGCAAAGACAATCTGGAGGATCTTCTCTTGGTGATCACTTCCTCTCAATTGAGAATGAGCGATGAAGAGCGTCTGGCACAGATCGACCGTATTTACAACGACATACAGGACAAGTTACTTTTCCTCAGGAAATTCAATGAATCTGGTAATGTATTGCTGATGCAGAGAAAAAGGGAAATAAATGATATCAAAGGTATCAGTCAATTTTTTAACGGTAAAAATCCATGACAAATATTAAACTCGCGGCCGTCCTGTTGGCGGCCAGTGCACTCGCTTTCCCGCTTGCCGGTCGCGCGGATATTGCCCAGACCTTGGGCGGTATGCAACCCGTATTGGAGGCCGTGCGGGATGACATGCAGCCGCTAAGCGGAAAACTCATCGACGTTGCCCGTGCCATAGCTGGTTTTGGCGCCCTCTGGTATACCGCCAGCCGTGTATGGCGCCAGATTGCAGCCGCCGAATCCATCGATTTTTATCCGCTCCTGCGCCCATTCGGTCTTGGCCTCGCTATTATGTTCTTCCCGGCGGTCATCGATCTGATGAACGGTGTACTGCAACCGACCGTGGTTGCCACTGGTGCAATGGTCAAAGATAGCGATCACGCAATCATGGCGTTGCTGAAACAAAAAGAGGCGGCAGTAAAAAAATCCGATCTATATAATATCTATATCGGAGAAGACGGTAACGGTGATCGTTCCGAATGGTATAAATATAAATATCCCGAAAACGAAAACGGCTCGAGCGAAGGACTTTTTGAAGGACTGGGCCACGATATGCAGTTCTGGATGGAGAAACAATCTTACAATTTCCGAAACTCGGTAAAGCAATGGATGAGCGAGGTTTTGCAGGTTGTTTTCGCGGCTGCTTCCCTGTGCATCAACACAATCCGGACATTTTTTTTGATCGTGCTCTCTATACTCGGGCCCTTTGTGCTAGGTCTGGCGGTCTTTGATGGTTTCCAGCAATCGCTTGTCCAATGGCTTGCACGATATATCAATGTCTTTTTATGGCTTCCCATTAGTAACATATTCGGAAGCATCCTCGGCAAAATTCAGGAGAACATGCTCAAAATAGATATCGGACAGATTGGCCAGTCGGGAGATACCTTTTTCAGTACCTATGATACCGCTTACCTGATATTTATGCTGATCGGAATCGTAGGGTATTTCACCGTTCCCAACGTAGCTGGCTACGTGGTGCAGGCAGGAGGAGCCAATGCCCTATTACAGAAGGTAACCAGTATGGTATCTACTTCGGCCATGGCCGCAGGAGGTTTGGCGACAGGAGGGGCAGCTGGTGTAATGCAGGGAGGTTCCAACATCTTACAGGCCGGAAAACAATATTCCGGCCGGCAGGAAGGCTTAGGCTCACATGGTGCATTAGGTACTACGGGAAAAGGAGGAGCCCACCTCTATGACAAACTTTCCGGTAAATAATTCAAATTAAAGACAAGCCTATGTTTACACAATTCAGAAATATCGACACGGCATTCAGACATATAAAAAGGTTCAGCATTTTCCTGATATTGGCCAATGTACTGACCGTCTGTTTCTGTGCCTACAAAAGCTATCAGATGGTAGAAGCGGCTCAGCAACGGATTTATATTCTATATAACGGGAAGGTGCTGGAAGCCCTTGCGACACATAGGCAAGGTAACCTGCCTGTTGAGCTACGGGATCATATCAAAACGTTCCACTACTACTTTTTTAACCTCATTCCGGACGACAAAGCGATAGAGGCCAGCGTCTCAAAGGCATTTTATCTCGCGGACGAATCTGCCAAGAAGCAGTATGACAACCTGAAGGAATCGGGTTATTATAACAACCTGATCTCGGCCAATATCTCGCAGGAAATTGAGGTGGACAGCACCGTGCTTGATATAGACCAATATCCCTACACATTTATCTGTTATGCTACCCAAAAGCTCACCCGCTCAACCAGCACGGCATTGAAGAGGCTGGTTACTAAAGGGAAAGTGCGCGACTTAAAGCAACAGACAGATAATAACCCACATGGCTTTCTGATACAGCACTGGGAAGTCCTCAAAAATGAAAATCAGTTGCCATGAAACTATATCGGAAACAACAGGATAGAAAGCAGCGGCAACATGAACAGGATGAAACGGCCTACCGGATAGCGATGAAAATCATCACGGGACAGAAACGGGTTGCTTCCTTTTTGAATAAAAAAGCCAGTGGCTTACCCCGATGGGTTTTACTATTCGCTTTTCTCTCGTGCTTTCTCTCTACCAGCGCCTACTGTATTTACCTGTTGGTCCGGGTACTGAACTGAAATTGATCATCAATAAAAAACAATATAATGATGGAACAGGAAAAAAAGAGAGACACCCGTAAAATATGGCTGTTTTTGCCATTGCTCGTAATGCCCTTTTTGGTATTTGCATTTTATACATTGGATGGCGGCATGGGAACGAAGGATGATACCCAATCCGAAAAGAAAGGCATCAGTACGGAATTACCTGATGCTGCATTCAGGCAGAAAAACCAGCCCCGTGATAAGATGGATTTTTACCGGCAGGCGACAAGTGATGAGGAAAAAAAGCAGGAGGGTATTGAAAACGTCATAAATAGGCTAGGTTTCTCGCCGGAAGAAAATCCAAAAGCCGAGGAAATTGATGAAAAGCTAAAAGCAATTCAACAGGAAATCAGCAGGCCACAGGAAAAACAGGAAAAATTTCCTTTTGCAGCTGTAGTTGAAAATCCAATGGCGGAACCCAGCCCCAAATCAGAGATGAACAACGAAGTAGATCGGCTGGAAGCGCTAATGAAAAGCATGCATACGGACAGCACTGATGACAGAGAGGTGGAGCAGCTCAACGGATTGCTCCAGACGATTCTGGATATTCAGCACCCCGAGCGGGTCAAAGAAAAGCTACAAAGCGAAAAAGAGATGATTCCAGAGAAGGATAGCCTTTTCAGGGCGATACCGGCGATCATTACCAATAAACAAAAGGTAGTACAGGGAGCTACATTGAGGCTTCAGTTGCAGGATAGTATGGTCATCAAAGGCCATCATATTCCCAAAGGCTTTTACCTATTCGCTACCTGCCGGATAGCGAATCAACGGATCATGCTGAATATTCGCAATATCCGCTTGGGAACATCAATTATCCCTGTAAACCTGAGCGTTTATGGCCTCGACGGAATGGAGGGCCTCTATGCACCCGAAGCGGTCATCACGGAAGCGGCAAATCTCGGGACGGACAATCTGGTGCGTGGAATTGGTATGTACGGCCTAGATGGCTCCATTGCTACGCAGGTAGCAGGTGCAGGTATGGATGCCGCTAAAAACATAATCAGCAAAAAAGTCCGCAAAATAAAGGTTAAGGTAAAAGCCGGGGAGTCTGTACTCTTAAAGAACAATGATTTAAAAAACACTAGATAGGTTGGAAGAATCCGCTTTCCTAAAAGGAAAAGAATACAACCATTTCATATTTAACAATAAACGTAAACTTAAAATTGAATATTATGAATCTGAACAATTTAGAGGATAGAATCGACGAAGCTAAAAACCTTGGCTTTAGCCCAAAAACCATTGCACAGATTGAAGAAAATATCAAGCTGGGTGTTCCCGAATTTAAAGCATATGACAGTATGCCTGCAACGGCAAAAGGACAGATTGATTTTACGCTGCATTACAAAAAATCCAGCCAATCGGATTTCTATTACTTCAACAAATTTGACGCGGTGCACAACAAAGTAGACCCGTTGGAGATGGGGCAGAAATATATGGTTATCCTAAAAGGCGACGATGGCAAAAACATCGTAAAGAAGCTTGATAACGTTAATGAAGCCATTGAACTGTTCAAAAAGCAAGAAGGAAATGCCGAACTTGCCATTGGAAAAGATGTTGCCCATAAAAGTATGGTTGCCAACATGGAAAATGGAAAGGTGAATTTTGTGGCAAAAACTTTCCAATCTGCCTATTATGCCAGTCCCATACCACAGACATTTTACGTAGAAGAAGGAAAAGGATTCAATAAGGAACAGGCAGGGAATCTGGTGCAGGGACGCGCCGTGTACCGGGATGATCTGCTGAATATACAGGGTATGGTTTATAAAGCATGGGTAATGCTGAATACCGACAAACCCCGTGACAGGTATAATAATCTCACGACAAGGATATTCCACGACCCGAGTTATGGTTTTGATCTTAAAGAATCACTCAAGTCATTTAATATTAAAGATCTTGAAAATCCGGAAAGGGCGGAAAAGATCTTTACAGGAATCATGAACGGAAACAGGGAGCTTGTAAAAGCGGAGAAAGCCAGCGGAGAAACGGTTAACGTTTATGTAGAAGCCTCGGTAAGGTTCCGTAAGGCCAACTTCTTCCTTGAAAATGGCAAGCCTGAAAAACGGGAGGAATTTTTAAAGCCGGGAGTAAAAGCCGAACAACAGGGTAAAGTATCCAGAGAAAATAAGCAGGAAAGAGCGGCAGGTATTGCCCGGTAAAGTGATTTGCCGTATTTTAGGGTTTTGAACAATAGATTTGGTTACCGGCCAAGCCTATTGTTCGGTATTAAACAATTATAATCACAAAGATTTAGGGTTTTTCAAAACGACCTCTATATCTTGATCTTAAAAACAATCTGTATCATGGAAAAATTCGCAGCACTGAAAGAACTTATTGCATCGGCCGAAAAAGATGCACAGGCATTTTATGAAAAAGGAAACAAAGCAGCAGGCACACGCTTACGAGGCGCACTTCAGAACACAAAAACATTAGCGCAAGAAATACGCAACGAAGTTACCGCAAAGAAGAATGCTAAGTAAGTTTCTTGGTTAAGAAGAAAAGCCGCTATGGTATGATAGCGGCTTTTTTGTATGCCAATTTAGCCTGTTTCGAGTAATACTTTCTTAATCTTTTTTTTATTAGTTTATATTTGAGTTTTGTTAGCTAAACTCCTGATTATGAAAGCATGCAAAAATTTTAGATGGATCGTTTTGTTATCGATTTCATTTTTTACGTTTTCCTGTTTATCGCCAAAAGGGAAAACAGACTTAAAAGATCAGCTAATTGGTAAATATGCATCTCAAAGTGAATCCACTTTTGACTATTATAAAGATACAGTGGAAATAAAATCAACGGATGACGGAAAATTTGATGTTCAGGTAGTAGCCCATTGGAGCAATGCAAAAAAGGATGACCCCAAACGTCCTGTAAATAAAGTTGCCGGGATATGGAATAAGGGAAAGCCGGGATCAATATTGGTTGCGGATTTTCAGACCGGTGATACCACGCTGCGTATTGTAGGTCAACTAAGAGGAGGTGTGAAAATTCTCAAATTTAATCTTGATAAAGGGGTAATGGAATGGCCGAAAGATGACGGAGAAACACTGATTTATACAAAAGTCAGCGATTGAGAACATAGTACCATTAACTTTTTTATATAAACTTCTGTAAAATGCAAGAGGATAGCCGCTTCTTCGTGCCTTGAAGCCGCTATCCTCTTATTTTTTGCAACAGGCAGCCTCGTCCCTCATCGGCCAGTTGCCTGCCTTTCAAGTCAAACCCTTCGTTTAATGTTCTTTTAGCCCATAAAACGCTCAATGATTGCGTACCCCCCGGCGATTCGTTAGCAAAAAAATTAAACAATCCCCACCCGAGCAAGCCTGCCCGTTGGTTTGCTCGAAAAAAATCTTCCTCGCTCGTTCCTCGCGAGCGTATTTTTTTCGGCAAAGCCTTGCACGGATGGGGATTCTATTAAGGTGAGGCTGCTTAACAATTGCCGGAGGGCCCCTGCGCCCGATGGACTTAAAAGTTAGGCGCTATGAAAAAAATTAAAGGCAGAAGCCCCCCACTGAGCTAACAGCAGATTGAAGCGGTTTTCCGCTCGCTCTGCCCAAGAAAGGAAATTACATAAACGGAATTATTGACATCAAAAAAGAAATCATGAAAACTACAGAAATAAACAGCAAAAGCAATTTGGAGAATATTGTAAAAAACAGTGCACAAAATGGAGTTAAACCACAGGGCAATATAAAGCCTTCTTTGCCTCAGGAAAAACAGCAAGAGAATGCTGTAGACGCAAAAAAAGAAGCTTCTCCAATAGCAGAGCAAAAAGAGCAGAAAGCGACAGAAACGGCTCCCAGATTGGAAAAACTTGCGCTGAACTTAGAAAGCACCTTAAAGCTCGTGGAAGAATTGCATCGTAGGAAAATCCAGCGGGATAAGCTGATCGATACCATTGATACACTCAATGCTTTCGAAGTCGCCCAAAAAGACGATGCGGAAGAAACTGACAGCAACCATTTTCAGGGATGCGTACTATCGATTGAGGACGATAAGCGGAGGGAGTTTATCACTAAAAATCCGTACATCATCAAGAAAGTAGCCGAATACATCAACACACTTTGTATGGATAGATTAGCCGAGATTGAAGGTGAAATCCAATTGCCTGCTTAGTTATCAATGCCCCTTGTCATTTACGGCAAGGGGCAAATTAATCACTTATGCTATGGAAACAGCATTTTTAGAGTATTTGGACGGACTGTATTGGGAAGGTTACGGGGAAGAATTCAGAGAAGAAAACCCTGGAGAGTTTCAAGTTCAGTTAACGGCCTTTATCTGTGAGTATGCAGGTACGACCACAAATAGTAATACTAAAATTAAAGGAAATGGGACACAACATCAATTATAATGGCACTACAGGAGAACATTCTTTTTTCAGTGTGAAGGAAATCCCTTGGCATAGTCTAGGTACAATATTGCAGGATTATCCTACAAGCGAGGAAGCCATAAAATGTGCGGGGCTTAACTATGAAGTTGCGAAATCACCCAACATGCAGGTTTTCCCGAGCGGAAAAGAACGGTTTTCAGAAAATAGTTTTTTTACCTATAGAACCGACAATGAGGAAGTTTTGGGCGAGCATGTGGGGAAAGATTATGAAGTGGTACAGAACGCTTTTGCATTCGAGTTTTTTGATAGCATTGTCGGGGCAAAGAATGGGATTCTGTATGAAACGGCCGGGGCTTTGGGAAAGGGGGAGCGTATATTTATCACAGCTAAGTTGCCTGACTTTATCAGGGTCGGCCGTGATGATCTTATCGATCAATATGTTTTCCTTACCACTGCGCATGACGGGACAAACAGTATTACAGCTGCATTTACACCGATCAGGATCGTTTGCAACAACAGCCTTAATGCAGCCCTTCGGACGACAGAAAGGATTGTTAAGATACGGCATACAGTCAGTGCACACGAGAAGCTGAAAAAGGCACATAAGCTGTTAGGGATAAGCCGTACGGTTAGTTGTGAACTTCAGGAGATTTTCAACCACTGGTCAAAAGTCCGTATTACAGACACCAATCTCAAACGCTTGATACAATTGGCCTTAGCTCCCAGTAAAGAGGCATTGGACAAGATATTGGGCGAGAAAGAAGAAGAACTATCGACCCAGTTCAATAAAAAAATTGATGCTGTTTTAGCCTATGCTTTTAATAACCCTTCTCAGGTTGACCCAACAACAAACGGGACGCTGTATGGCTGTTATAATGCGGTCACGGATGCGCCCGTACTGGATGTGCAATAAATATACCTGTAGCGAGGTATTAGGCGAGTGTTCTTTGAAGCCTATCATCAACCGACTTATCTGGAAGGGAAACTGGACAGGGAGTGTAGCATGTCGGTGAATCCAAAAAGTCAACCAGTTGTCAGGTTGCGACTGAATTGGGAAGATGAAATGAATAGATATGAGGATAAAATCGAATCTGATTGAATGATGATCCGAGTGGCAACGGCACTAGCATTGACGTAAGGCAACTAAAATCGTCACTCTGATAGTACCCACTTCTCGCCTGTTTGGAAGTAGGGCATGAACAGACTATCGGCACGACTACAATAAGTAGTAAAGGATAAGTCATATCCGACAATCTAATCGAGCTATGTTATTGCACTTCTAAACGGGGATTGACCTAAATCGGAAAGCCACTGGCGTGGCTATGAGAGCAGTCTCTGAATATCCGACATGGCAACGGAGCCTCCGTAGTAGTCCGAGCAGGGGAAAGCCCTGTACATGGCGAAGGGAGGCAGCTAATATTTTTAATACAAATAAAGGAAAATGTGAGAGACATTATGAGAAATCCAGAATCTGTATTAAACAGTCTATCGAAGCATAGTAGAATTTCAGGTTACAAATTTGAAAGGCTCTATCGCATTCTTTTCAATGTGGAAATGTACTACACTGCTTACCAAAAGATCTATGCTAAAGCAGGAAACATGACCAAAGGCTCAAATGATACCACAATTGACGGTATGAGCTTACAACGGATTGAAAAGCTAATTGATACTATCAGAGATGAAACGTATCAGCCCAATCCATCACGAAGGGTTTATATAGCCAAGAAAAATGGTCAGAAACGCCCTTTAGGTATTCCGTCTTTTGACGATAAATTGGTGCAGGAGGTTATTCGGATGATACTTGAAGCCATATTCGAGAAGCAGTTTGAATATAGCTCTCACGGTTTCAGACCTCAGAGGAGTTGCCATACTGCACTGGTACAGGTCAAAAAGACTTTTAGCGGCGCAGCATGGTTCATTGAAGGGGACATTAAAGGTTTCTTCGATAATATCAATCATGAGGTACTGCTGAACATCTTACGGGAACGGATAACAGATGACAGGTTCATCAGACTTATACGGAAGTTCCTTAATGCGGGATACATTGAAGATTGGGTCTATCACAGAACTTACAGTGGAACTCCACAAGGTGGTATTATAAGCCCCATACTGGCAAATATCTACCTTGATAAACTGGATAAGTACATGAAAGATTATGCTACAAGGTTCGACAAGGGAAAGAGGCGACAAATTACAAAGATTGCCAAGAATAATGTATACCGAAAATCCTATCTGCTCGGGAAATTGAAACTTGAAAAAGATGAAAATGAGAGAGTGCTCCTGAAAAAGGAGATTAGAATGCTTGAGATAAAAAGACTTTCTATCGAACGCTGCAACGAAATGGATGCAAACTACAGGCGATTGAAATATGTGAGGTACGCAGATGACTTTATAATAGGTGTCATCGGTTCAAAAGACGAATGCAAGCTCATTAAAGAGGATATTAAAAACTTCTTAAATGAAAAATTAAAGCTGTCTCTTTCAGACGAAAAGACACTGATTACCCATTCAAAGAAACCTGCAATATTCCTCGGTTATGAAATCACTGTCCAAAGGTCTGACTTGCGCATGAGAGACAAGAATGGCTTTTTAAAGAAAGCCCACAACAAACGAGTTATGCTAAGGGTGTCCCGTTCAACCATACTGAAAAAATTACTCTACTACCGTCGGGTACAGGTAAAATATCACAATGGTAAAGAAGTCTGGAAACCATTGCATAGAGGTTCACTTATAAATAACGATGACCTCGAAATCTTAACAAGATACAACTCTGAAGTACGGGGCTTTTACAATTACTATTCATTAGTGAACAATCTCAAACAGATTAATCACTTTGGTTATATCATGGAATACAGCCTGTACCGAACCTTTGCGGCCAAGTACAAGTCATCTGTACATAAAATCCTCAACAAATACATGCATGACAAGGACTTTACTGTATTCTATAAAAACAAAAAGGGCAAAACTCTCAAACGTGTATTCTATAACAAAGGTTTCAAAAGAAACACCGAAGCTATTAAAGACAACAAGGTGGATAACCACCCAGATGTATACTTCACAAGGTCTATTACAAGCTTGATTGACAGATTGAAAGCAGAGAAATGCGAGTTATGTGAGGCAAATGGACAATTGGAAATGCACCACATCAGGAAAATGAAAGATGTCGAGGGCAAGCAACCTTGGGAGTTGGTCATGATGGCAAGAAGAAGGAAAACACTGGCGGTCTGTCACGATTGCCATAGAAAAATCCACAACGGTGAATAGACTGCATATATTATGTGGAGAGCCGTATACAGCGAGAGTTGTACGTACGGTTCGGGGGAGAGTTCAGGGAAACCTACCGATAGTAATATCGATAAGGCGTCAGGAGCTTATCCCACGCTATCTGCAAAATGTTCATGATTACGGTAGCGGAGAAAACAAACTAAAGTCCCTTATGTGGGGAATTTCCCAGCAACAGACACAGACGGCCTTTGATCTTTGTAACGGCTTTGCGCAGGTGGGCGCGGCTGCATTGAATTAACGTTTTAACTTAAGCGGAAGCGCAACCGTACAAAGGGCGCGGTTTTATTATGAAATCGATAGATGAGTTAACAAACACGGATAAAGCCAAATTGATACATCAGCTTTTTCCCGAAGAAATAGCACCGCTTTTGGAATATACATCCTCCTTTTGCGTTAGTCTATCTGAGAATAGGGCAGTTTATGAAAACGAATGGAGCAGCAAAAGTATCATAACATTTAACTTTTGGCTTCATCTTGCAGGGGAAACGGAAAAACTCATTAAACGTTTGAAATATGATATGATTAAAAGCCGACATGTTTTTGCAGAACAATTATGCTTTAACCATAACGCTATCTTTTTTAATGAGTGTTTGGTGAGGTACGCTAAAGAAAAGTGCTTGAACGAGAAGTTTAAAAAGGCGGTAAATCTGTTGTATAGCTGAGAACTTACAATATGCCAATTTTTAGCCCCTTCGATTTTTACCAAAAATCAAGGGGCTTTTTTTTGCCGCGCCTTAAGTGCTTATAAAGTCCTTTTAGAACCTAAATCCAACTTGCTGATGTGCGTTTTTTTTTTTTGCTGGGCAAGTTGTTTTATTAACGTATTTCTTGGCCCTTCTTTCTCAAACTGTTTTATATATCTTATACGATAATTGACGAGTATATCAACATTCTTCGAGATTATCAATATGAGAGATTCTAGTGCATTGTTCCTATCTTTGCAAAATGTTTTACAGAAGAAAGCTGTTGTTGGGGTTATTACAGCAATTTGGCAATGTACTGGATAAAATACAGTTGCAAAAATTGCTCTTTTTAGTCACTAGGTCTCAAAGCTCTAGCAGTTACCATTTTGTTCCGTATAAATACGGCTGCTATTCGTTTCAAAGTATGTCTGACCTCAAAACTTTGAATAAGTACAATATTGTGCATATTGAAGAAAATTCAATTAGTTATATATCAGACGTCGATTACTTAAAACAACTTAAAGTCGCCGACCAAAAAGTTATTAAGGACATCAAGAGAATATATGGCAAAAAAACAAATGAGGAGTTGATGAGAACTACCTATATCTCCCATCCATATTACGCCATAAATAGTTTGGTCGCTAAAAGGTTATTGACAGAAGAACAATATAACAAGGTGGTAAAATCAAGGCCAACTGATAATACCACGGTTTTATTTACAATCGGTTATGAGGGACTGTCTTTGGAAGAATACATCAACAAATTGATTAAAAATAACATTAAACTGCTGTGTGATGTGAGGAATAATGCTGCCAGCATGAAGTTTGGTTTTTCCAAATCTCAACTAAAAAATGGGTGTGAATCGGTAGGAATCGAGTATACACACTTTCCTGAAGTGGGTATCAAATCAGAGTTCAGACAAGAGCTTAACTCTCAAAAGGATTATGATGAGCTTTTTGATGAATACAAAAAATCCGTTATTAAGGAAACCCTTTCAAGTCAAAAAAAAATTTTCACATTATTGCAAAAATATCACAGAATTGCGCTAACTTGCTTTGAAGCTAACATTTGCCAATGTCATCGTAAACCTTTGGCTGAAGCTATCACCCACCTCGAGGAGTGGGATTATGAACTTAAGCATATTTAACTTGGTAACAAGAAAAAAGATCCTTATCACCGTAACAACCTATCCATTACCATCAAGAAGCTATGATGAGCTAGTTTGCACAGCCGGTATTTTAGAGGACGGAACATGGATTAGAATCTATCCTGTCCCGTTTAAGTTCTTGTCCGGGTTGAGAAAGGACGGAATTGTAACTACATACAAGTTCACTTGGATAGAACTAGACGTCCAAAGACGTCGGGATGATTTTCGACCTGAGAGTCACTCTCCTAGAAATTACGATTTTTCTGATATTGTGGTTAAAGAAAGTATAGCAATACAAGGATCCACTAAGTCTAAGAACATAGCATGGAATCTAAGAAAGCAGGTGTGCACTAAAAATCTATACACGAGTATTGATAAATTGATTGAAGACTCTAGAGCACCTACAAACACTTCATTAGCAACATTCAAACCGCATAAACTTATCCGCTTTGAAATTGAAGAGGATGATCGGGAATGGAAAAAGGAATGGAAAGACCAATTAGCCCAGCTTGATTTGTTCTCATCACTCGAAACAAACCATGCGCCACGGAAGCTCATAGAAAAGATTCCGTATAAATTTTTTTATAAATTTGAGGATGAAAATGGAAAACAACCTAGATTGATGATAGAGGATTGGGAGATAGGCCAATTGTATTTTAATTGTTTAAAGAAACATAAAAGTGAAAAGGTTGCATTGGCAAAAGTGAGAGAGCAATATTGGGATAATTTTATAAAAAGGGATATTTATTTGTTTTTAGGAACAACAAAAGAGTGGCATTTAAAGAGATCTCTAAACCCGTTTGTTATCATTGGCGTATTTTATCCCCCCGTTATTAAAGAACAAGCAGCGATCATCAATCCTCAATTAAGTTTGTTCCCATTTTAACAGAAAAAGCTGTTCGATTAGGACTTAAACTTACTCATTTGGATGTTCTCCTCCTCCCAACCAGTCGCCGGTCAAGTGCCAGATCTCGTAATGGTATAACCAAAGACATGCCCATGGGATGATAGTTTCGCTGATCAGATCGCTGAACTTAAACTCGCCGTATAAAGGTCGATAAAGACAGAGTTTCTCCTGCGAATACATATGCGGGATTTTCTCGTCATTAAGATTGCGCTTTAGCTTAGGATCAAGTACAAATATGTCAGGATGCTGATTGAGAGAATAAATAACTTTTATGCTATATGCGCTGCTTCGCGAAGTAGGCTGTAAGCTTCCGATCGCTTTCAGTCTGCCGCTTGATACTGTGACATTAAACCCAGGCCATCTGCTACGTATAGCCTGTGCTTGAACGAGTACAGTTTTAGGATTCAATATGCTATTTGAATAACGCATTAGTAACCATAAAAAGTGTTATTTTTGATAAGTGTGCTTGATGATGTTCCCACTTGAACTATATTGCCTGAACCTCGACTGATTCCAATAGCCTTCTGCCTTCTGAAATCTTCCAGTTGCTCAACTTGACTTCGTTGAGCATTTATAAAGAGGTCGCTACCAAACAAACCTTTCAATATTTGCCCTTCCTGAAGGACTCCATGCTCCTTTTTCAATTCTTGCCACTCATTGTATAAATGATGTAGGAAGTTTTTAAATGCTTCATAAAAGGCCGGCTCTTTATCCCATTTATCAGTAAAGTCTTCCTGTTGATTTACCGGGTTTAGTATTTTTATACGATCAGGCAAGTATTGAATGTTTTCTGACATACGATTAACTATGCCTTCGACAGTATCAAAAATACTATCCTCCCCGTCATAGTATTGTCCTGCAATTGTTGTTAAAATGATGCTGGAGGTTTTATACGTCGCATCCTTTTGGAAATATACATCTCTGTACCTCTTTATTAGCTGGACAGCACGCTGTAACGGCTTTTTGTATCGAAAATTATCTGCTGGTATGTTCTCTGCTTGAAGAGCTTTTTCCAGTAAACTAGTCTTAACAGAATTGGCCTTATCCAAAAACCATTTCGCATATCCACGGGGGTTACTGCTAACCCAAAGTCCTAAAGATCGATCTGGGATGCAGAGCCTATCGTCATCCCAATCAAATTCTTGGATACCAGGCAATATGTCCATGTGGAAGTCTCCATGATACTTTAACCGTAAGCACCTGTTTTTAGCCTCCAGTATTTCTTTGTATTTCTCATGCTCCATTAGCCTGCGTTTTAGTTCTATGTAGATTTTTTGAGGCGTGTGTGAAATATGAGAGGTCTTAAGATGCAAGGCAATATCCAGGTCGAACTCATCTTTGCCAATAGGCTTTACGGTTGTTAAGATGCGTACTGATCCGTGAGGATAAACTTCATAAGCAAATGGCTTGAAAAATTTTTCATCTTTCTCAATCCAGTTCTTTACAGCTTCATAATGCTGTTTCATTCGGTCATACCTGGAGTCTCCAAGTTGCAAATTTTCTGCCATCTTATCAAGAATGTCATCAATTTGTGTTTTTTTGTCACTCAAACTAATCATCGTGGTAAAATTTTAAACGTATGTGGTAATATGATTTCTCCTTTTTCTGTAGCGCCCCGCCTTATTTCATCAGGACTGGCAAAGATTATCTCTCCTTCATTGTTTAGAAGGTTTGCTATAGCTTTTTTTTGTGCGTCTGTCTCAAGTCTTAGTTCGTATATCTCTGCATATCTGAATTCATCAATTGGAAATACAGGAGACGGTATCACACCCTCTTTATGATTGCCAATGAAAGCATACTTGACGTGTTTAAAAGGCTCCGAAGGAAGAAGGCCAGGTTCAATAAGCTCTTCATAGAATTCCCTCCATGGATCGATTTCCCGATTTTTTCTACTCTCAAACCATTTTAAAAATTCAATAAGTTTTTTCCTTTTATTTATTCTAATCCTTAAATCATGTTCTGTGTCCTCGTCTCGGGGAACTAAGTCGCAAGGTTCAATTCCGAGCTTATCAAACAACTCCCGATTCTCCTCCTTGAAGTACTTGAACGCTCCCCCTATGGGCTGATAGCCGATCCTATCTTTCTTGTGCCTTTTAATGAGTATATACTTTCCATTAATCTCGATCCTGAACAAGTAAGCAACTGTTATCCTTACTGGCTTATTGGGTTTAATAATGAAAGTCTTTAGCATTCCCCAACGTCGTCGGTTCTCAACTAAGAAAACAATGAATTCGATAAGACTTCCTAAGACGAAACCTAACGAAATCTTGAAAATTGTGGCCTTGGATTCACCACTCTCTAAAAAGAAACAGATAGCGAATCCAAGGATACCAATAATAAAACTTACTTTCCCTTTCATTCGAATGTTATTTGTCTTTTGGAGGAAACGGATCATTTCCGTAAGAATTCTTATCCCTAATCTGGCCATTAGGTCTATGGATAACAATTTCTGATTTTTGGTTAATAGCAATTCCGCGCGCTATCTTGACAGCTTCTGACTGTGTTTCAACTACTTTGGTCGCTTTTGTGTTCCCGGCTCCTTTAACAGCCCAATTATCTCCTTTGGGCACGACATGTTGGTTTTTTTTACTCATAATATCCTAAATTTGACTTAAAATCAAGCTTCATAATATATTTTAGAAGCTCTCAATTACATATGCTACCATTTCATTTTTTTTTGCCACTAATGGCAATTTTTTTTCGGAACTTAGCATCTAACCATAGATTAAGCCAATGAATCTTGTTGAAGCTATACAATCGATCGATTTAGATGCGGTCATAGACCGGATGAATGCCTATGCATTAAACCGCTTAGGTTCTGTAGGAATAAAAAGCTTCAATGGAAAAGAGCCTGTTGACTTTGTAGGCGACGTAATTCTAAAAGTTATAGAAGGAACAAGAGATTGGGATAATGCCACCTGTTCGTTTGATGATTTTTTATTCGGATGCTTAAAAAGTGAGATAAGTAATTTTTTTAAATCAAATCGCGTTAAATATGATGATGAGTTACCCGAACTGATGGCATCTAACTCCGAATACGATTTCGAAAAGAAAAGGCTTCGATTGGGAGAACTCTTAAAGGAAGCGGGGGCTGACGATGAAGAATTAACTGTTTTTGAATGCTGGATGGATGGAATGTATAAACCTGCTGAAATTTCCTCGGATTTAGGAGTAGAAGTTAAAGTGATTTATAATGTCACGAAACGTCTTCAAAGAACATTGTCAAAAATTAAATCAGAAGCAAAAAATATCATATGAGCAAGGATATAAAAAATAAAATAGATGAGGCATTGGTCTCCTTCTATAAAGAAGCAGATAAGGAGCTTATTGATGATTTGCTAAATGAGAATATTCAAGATATAAATGAATATAACAAGAAGAAAAAGCAAATTATTTTTTTAGCCAAGGCAAAAGCACAAAAGAAACGTAATGACGATCTACAGGCACTTGTTGTAAAATTTCAGAAAGCAATAGAATCAAACATTGAGAAGCCTGTAGCTATGTTAAAACAATTTATCCAAGGCAATCCATCCTTTGCTCTGTATCGCAACCTTGATAAGCTTTCGAAAGAAGATCTCATTGAGATTATCAAAGATCAAAATCTTGTTCAATTATTAGAAGAATTGGAAAATAATGAGAAAAGCCACTAATGCACATATACAAGCAAAACGGTTGTTGGAAAACTGTGGCCTAGACGAGATTACTGATTTAGATATGGATTTATTCATTGCAGGTTTAGATGCAATGTTAATAGAAGAAGAACTCAGCAATTGTGATGGTAAAATAATCTTTGGAAACAGTAAAGCAGTTATAAAAGTAAATTCAAAAATACAGTTTCCCGAAAGAAAGCGTTTCGTTGCCGCTCATGAAATAGGACATCTGATAATGCATAAAAATATGCAACTTCCCGATGATACCTTTGCAAATTTTAATATAATAGAAGGGATGGAAAATGCTTTAAAGAATGGTAAGCAAGAATTGGAAGCGAATGAGTTTGCATCGGAGCTTCTGATGCCCGAAAGTTTATTTTATAAAGAAGCTAAAGGAAAGAAATTTTCACCTTTACTTATCAAGCAACTATCCGAAAGATTTAAGACCAGTCTTACAGCTACTATATTCCGTTATATACAATTTGAGCAACTTCATCCTTTATGTTTGGTTTTTATTGAGAATGGAAAAGTCAGATATTGGAAGAAGTCGGACAGTTTAAATGTCTGGATGGGTGATTATAATAGACTGTCGCCCCCCTCGGATTCCGTCGCTGTGGAATACCTACAAAATAATTATGATTTCATCTATAAATTGGAAGAAAAAGCGCAAACGATAAATAAATCGACGTGGTTCAATTTGAACCAGTATGAGGAAGATACCCCGTTTTACGAATACTGTATCCCAACAAGACGTTACAAAACCATTCTTAGTATTATTTGGGAAGATTAAGAAATTAGCTAGCAATTCGTCGTAAATCATCCAGAAAACGGTTCGATATTCTTCCCCTAGGGTCTACCAAGAGGCTCCAAAGAGCGTCAAACAAGTTTCAAAAACTGGCTTTAAACACATTTAAAGTCGGTTTTTCGTTTTATAGGATTCGTCGAAATTCACCCAAATTCGACACCCTCCGAATTTTTAAAATCACTGTTTTTTGTCACGATAAAACAATATTTTGAATCCCCTACGGGTTACTATTAAGAAAGGTTACCCATGGGTGACCTTCTTTTAACACCAATTTAAACGTGCTATCATTTACCGAGTGTATAGTGACGGAAGCCGACCAAGGCATTTCAAAGGTTCATACCGCAGGACGGCCAGCACTCCATTTGGATGCGGATGTGCTCCAGTTCTGCTTTCAAGGGATCTTAACAAAATTCTTACAGAACAAAGTGCCTTTGAGCCAAAGGAGGTACTGACGGAACGGGCCAGTGAAGGAAGCTAGTCTGGAAGCTTCGTTTTTTTTTGTATTTTCGTTTTATGGACTACCGTTTTTTAGGGATTTCAGAACCACGGGTGCCGGTGCTGGGTTTTGTTATGGATAACTTTGGTGGCGAAGGCGATTTTTTCAAAACATGGGGCAATACTCAGCCGGCGGAGGTGCAAGGGCTCATCGATACATGCATAAATGCTACTGCTGATGCCACAAACGCCTAACTTGATCCGGGAGCGGCTCAGCATTTTTTGCTATAAGATACTTCTTTGGCTTATAATGGGCATCGTGGTGGGGACGTTGGCCGCATTGTTGATGGGTTATTTACCGATCTGGTTCGGCCCCATCCATATTATCGGGTCGATCGGCCTGGGATGGCTGCTCATCTCGGTGTATCTTCGCTATACCGATCGGAGGCTTGAACAACTTACCTCAACGCACCAAGCAAATAACGGGAAGGCTACGCCTGCACGCATCGACAACATTCTTTATGCGGGCATACGGATGGTGGAGACACGCGACCTCATGATTATCGACATCACCGTGTTCCCCGAATCCGGCGAGCCGTACGCAACCACGATACGTCAATTCCTGACAGTGGAAGAACTTGAGCCGCTGGAAGTGGGAACTATTATCGCATTCTACGAAGACAAACACGACCCAGGATACGGTATCGTGACGCCCAAACAGCCTGTGGAAGCAATCGGGGCAGACATAGAAACATTTAAGGCGGAAAAGATTTATCCCGAACGGCGGAAGACAGGGCTCCTGCTCTTGATTGGTCGTAATCCGAATGTATTCAAGCGATCGGTAAGCATGGTGTTGATTTTCGCGACCTTTGGCTTCGGCTTCCTTGCACCCTTTATGGCCACCGGGAATATGGACTGGCTACGAATGTACATCACGTATTTTCCGCAAAAGTTGGTTTTCCAATACAAAGGCAATTTTAACCCGGAAATGTCCGAAAAAGCCTATGAGCGCGCTATCGCGTATATCGGCGAACGACGCATCGAATCCGTGCTTTTTTACAAAGACTATACAATGGTAAGGGTGGAGCACGCGGCTATGCCTGGTTCCGTCAGCAGCGTAACCATCCGCGGGAACTCCGTTGATGCCGGCTTCATGTCGCTCATGGAGATCGACACCGCTCGGTTGTTCACGGTGGATGCCATCCGATATGACGTGCTTAAAAAAGCATTGGATGACGCGTCAACCGACCATGACCTCAGCGATATCAGCTACATCGGCTTTCGCAAGGACACCCGTCGGGGAGCCCGCATACAGCCAGGCTATAAGCAACACCACATTGATATCCATATCGTGTTTAAAGGTGGTAAGAAGTCCCTCGACTATCACGGTAAGACCGGCACACGACTGCCGAGATAGCATCTCTTTAAGACTTGTACCGCCCCGTTCACCCGAGGGGCCGCCGCATTCGATGTTCTGCTCCTACGGAGCAGTATATATTATTGCTTATTTTTTCTACAAACGTTAATCTCCCGCCAGAGTCGGGACAGGCTCTACGGGATTATTAAGGAATTTCGGCAAAATGTTCCCTAGAAGCAAGACCTGCCTACCTGCAGGTTTCGACTCCGCTCAACATGACAATTTATTAGACATCTTCTTTTTCTTTAGGGTCTTACTCCAGTTTTCTTATAAAGTCTCGGGCTTAATAAAAATTTCCATAACTTTATCACTAAGCACTGGGTAGCCATGGAGTTTACTTCCTGTTTTTAAAACAACTTGTTATCCAAACCCCATGCTAATAAGGGAAAAATATTGCCTTCAACCATCAGCGCTTTTTAGAGATAAAATAGAACAATAAATTATGCCCGAACAACAAAACGTAGAATACAAAAGCTCTTGGAGAGATGAATACCTAAAATGGATTTGTGGATTTACAAATGCCAACGGAAGCACTATTTTCATTGGCAAAGACGATTGAACGGCGAGCAAGTTTTGATGATATTGATGAAACAGCCGTTGCCAAATTTTTGGTAATGGCGAAAGAAAAAGGTAAAATCACAAATAAAGAGTATCAGGAAATCAACAGTATTTCACGCCAAACAGCACCCAATGAATTGCACGATTGTAAACTAACTGCAACCAGAGATTTAGGAGAATTAGTTGAGAAATTTAGCATTTTCAAAAACACAGGAAAAGGGAGGAAAGGTATTATCCAAATACCCTAATTTTTAGGGTATTTGGATTTAAGAATATTGCTTATCTTATATCAGAAACTTCGTGACTTAACGGGTTGAGCCGCTCCAAATCTTCCAAAAAATGTTTCGAGATTTGTTCGGTTTCGGCTACACATCTTGAAGTCAAAACATACAAAAGCCTGCAAATTAAACGTTTGCAGGCTTTTTGTTTTCATTCGGTTTTTATTTGTTTTTAAGTGGCTGAATGGAGCATTTATGCTTGTTTATTAACTTTTAAAGGCAGCATAAATGGTTTTACAAATCCCCTGAATTATTCAATTTTTCGCATACCGCCATAAGCCGGCAGTTCTAAATAACATTTTATCGCTGATACCAGAGATGCGATAATCATTATCGCCCATTTTCCCTTTATAATATACAAAGTATCTTTTACCGACTTAAAGTGGCTTTTTATTTGTAGCAAAATAACGTAGATATTTGTCAACAAAGTACGATTAAGGCGACGATCGAGTATTGAAGCCTAGTGATGTAACTGTCAGTAATTCAATGGATTGAATTATAATTTTTGCAACGGATTTAGCAATAAATTTCAACTTATCGTATATTAGCACAACACAAACATTCTTTTAATATTTAAAATAGACGCAAGGGTTATATGTACGACGCTTACATTAATTATCTGGAAAAATTCAGCTCTCAACCACTAACAGAGGAGGATAAGGAATTGATAAGGCAGAACTTTACGCCAGTCAGATTAGGGAAAAGGAAATACATTTTACAGGACGGAGACGTTTGTAAGAAATTTGCATTTATTGTAAAAGGTGCGATGCGGATGTATTTCGTTGATGATAAGGGGCTGGAACATATCGTGAGGCTTGGGATCGAGGATTGGTGGATGGGCGACCGTGAAAGTTTTATAAACCAAACACCAAGCCGATTCCATATCGATGCTTTGGAGCAATGCCACTTGCTTTGTATGACTTTAGATAACGCTAAGGAGTTGGAGAAAAAGGTTCCTGCCTTTCGGCAAATGATGAACAAGCTCGACGAACGTAACATCATGGCCAATGAACGACGCCTCACAGCTGCAATAAGTTTCACTGCTGAAAAGCGTTATATAGATTTTGCTGAATGTTATCCCGAGCTTGTTGGTCGTTTTCCTCAGCATGTCATTGCTTCTTATCTCGGTATCAATAAAGATACGCTAAGCCGGGTCAAACGCCGGCACAATTTAAAATAACATGGTTATTTCATCTGAATATAATTTGATTTTTAACGGCCAGATGAAATCTTTGATAAAAAATATTCATTCATTGGTATGAAATATGGCCTGAATATTTTTTATGTCGATTTCTTGTCTTAATAGGCAGAACATTTTTCTGCCTATCGCCAAATGATGAATGTCCCTTAAGGATCTTAACCAAGCATCTATAGAGATGCCTTATGCCGTGACAATCGCCGGCAAGAGTTGTTTAAACCAGTTTATTTTCTTGCCTCAATTAAAACAGTAGACCTTTGTCTACGTACTTTTCCTACAAATATCTTCGTTCCGTTGCATTCCGATTGCTGAGATTTGTATGGCATTTTATAATGATGTTCATGCAGTACACGGGATCCATATTTCTATTGATTGCCGTTCTGAAAAGCTGCAAAAAATGATTTGAACGGGATGGAAATACATAAATATACGAACGGGGGGTAACCCTCCTTTGGGAACCAAAACGATACACGATGAAAGGAAAACGACCCCAACCAAAACGGATCAGGAGATCAATCAATAATATGCACGGCTGATGAAACTAAAAACTGTATTACTAGTAAGTCTCTTAGTGTTGGTAAAATTTTCCTATGCCCAAAATTTCAAACTGTTACGTTTTAATGAAGATTATTCAGCTTTGAAGGGTAGTACCAGGACCTTTTACAATCGGTTGAAATACCTGCCGCTTTCGGAAAGCGGAAGAACCTATGTTTCCTTCGGTGGCGAGCTAAGGGCTGAACTGGACCGGGCACAGCACGAAGACTGGGGCGCAAGTAATGTCGGCAGAAATATTTTCTTGCTACAGCGGTACCAGCTGCATGCTGATCTGCATCTAAGTGGCAGGATCAGGATCTTCGGGCAGTTACGAAGCGGCTTGGAGAACGGGCGAAAGAACGGACCGCGGCCTATCGATGAAGATCAGCTGAATGTTCAAAACCTTTTCATAGACCTGATCCCTTACAAGGGAATGGATGATAGGATGACCATCCGGTTAGGACGCCAGGAATTGCAGTACGGTAGCGGCCGGCTGCTCGATGTCCGCGAAGGCCCCAACCTGCGCTTGTATTTCGACGGAGCCAAGGTGGCATATACTTCCCCAAAATGGAACATTGATGCTTTCCTCATGGCGGCCGGTCGTGTAAAGACCGGTGTGTTTGATAATCCCATTAGCCGAAAATCGAGCCTTTGGGGTATTTATAGCACACATAACGCGGCTAAAATGCTCCATATAGACCTTTATTATATGGGTATCAACCGGGATGAGGCCAGGTTTGATGATGGTGTTGCCGCTGAAAACCGCCAGACCGTCGGTGCCCGGTTGTGGGCGAACGGAAATGAAGTGCTTTACAACTTTGAGATCGGTTATCAGTTGGGTAAGTTTGGTGCGGCAGATATCCGCGCTTGGGGCGGTTCGATGGATATCGCTTATCGCTTCGCTAATCTGAACGGGGCTCCGACAGTAAAGCTCCGAAGCGATTTTATTTCAGGCGACGATGCCAAGGGCGACGGTAAACTGGGCACATTTAACGCTTTATATCCGAACGGCGGTTATTTCGGTATGAACCCACAGGCCGGTCCGGCAAACCTGCTGTCTATTCATCCGAACTTGAGCTGGAACCCGGTCGAGAATGTGCTGCTTTCCTTAGAGACGGTATTCTCCTGGCGGCAATCCCTACAGGACGGTATTTACCTTCCGGATGGTACGCTCAGGCTGGGTTCCTCAAATTCAAACCGCCGATATATTGGCACGGCTTACATTTCTACGGTATCCTGGCAGATCAGCAAGTTTCTGAGCTACAATGCGGGCGTACAATATTTTAAGACCGGGGATTTTATCAACGACGTGATACCGCAGCATAAAGATGGGGTTTTTATTAGTTCACTCTTAGGTTTTAAATTTTGATCAGAAATGTATGAAAATTTGCTTTCGATCCTGCTCGCACAAAAGATACGCATTGCCTATAAAGGCGATATAACATTGGGAATTTTATTATATCACTAACGTACAATCATGAACCCGACATGATTCAGATAACCGAAACGACAGCGAGCTCATTGATACCAAAATTTTTAACTGCTTGTCAATAATCATTAAGCACACAGGACAATGATTATCTGAATCATCAAAGGCTCCATCTGACAACTAAACCGCCGAAGGTAGCATGAATGCCTTTGGAAACAAGCAAGTAATAAATAAACAAAATAAAAATACAAACAGATGAAAAAAACCATTGCATTACTCACAGCAGCACTTATCGGGTCAGGATCATATGCGCAAACGGGCAAGCCATCTGCCGGTGCGGACTTGATCGTTTATCATGCCAAGATCACGACCCTGACGGCAGCACAGCCGCAGGCCACAGCGCTTGCCGTAAGTGCCGGCAGGATCTATGCTGTCGGCAACGATGACGAGATCCTTGCCCTTAAAGATGGACACACCCACCTGATCGACGCAGACGGCAGACGCCTGATCCCCGGACTGGAAGATTCGCATATGCATCCGCTGAACGAGAAGAATTTTAACCATAAGGTACGATGGGATAATGTGCCGACGCTTAAAAGGGCGCTTGAAATGCTGACCGAGCAAGCGGCGAGAACACCGGATGGTCATTGGGTAAAGGTGCACGGCGCATGGTCTCCCTATCAATTTAAGGAACAACGTTATCCGACAATTGAAGAATTGAACAAAGCGGTGCCAGACAAGCCTCTTTATGTTCAGTATGCCTACAACAGGGTATGGCTCAACAAGCCGGCCATGAAATTCTTCGGGGTCGGCACGTCAAAATTCCCGATGCTACCCGGTACCGAACTTCAAAAGGACGATAAAGGTAATTATACGGGGGTGATCGAAGGATATACTTTCGTATTTCTGGCAATGGATACCATGTTGCCAACAGCGACACCAGAGGAGCAGGTTAGCTCCCTTGAATATCTGATCAAAGACCTGAACCGTTTCGGAATAACTTCTGTCATTGACAACTCCAGCCTCATTGGTTACCCTGAAGGTCACGCACCCCTTCAAACCCTTATTAATGAGAATAGGCTAAATATCCGATTTCCGTTCGCTGACCTCGGGTTCAGTTATGATCCCAAAAAAAACTGGGTAGATACCGAGATAGAAAGGATCACGAAGATCTCACCTTTGAGCCCGGGACAAAATTTGCACCCCAATCTGGAGCATGGCTATGAGTATGAGGGGACCGGTGAGCTACTCCGTGCTGAGATCCATGACCATGAGAATTTTGATAGACCAACTGTCATCATTCCAGAAGATAAAATGAGAGAATACGCCAAAGAAGATGTTCGTAAGCTCATACAAAAGAGAATCCCCTTCCGTTTGCACATAACGTACAACGAAAATATAACCCCTTTCCTAGACGCGATGGAAGAAGTGGTCAAGACCACACCACTGGACGGCATGCGTTGGAGTATTGAACATGCAGAAACGATCAGTGATGAAAATATCAAAAGGGTAAAAAAATTAGGCGGCGGCATAGCTCTTGACGCAAAAATGGCGCTGCACGGAGAAGCTTTTGCAAAGACCCATGGCAGAGAAAAAGCTTTGTACACACCAAGATTCAGGGCTTTGATAAAAAGCGGCATTCCTTTGTCGTTGACATCGGATGCTTTCCGCGTCTCTCCCGGTAACCCATGGATAGGGATCAGTTGGGCAGTGACTGGCAAAGCCGTTTCTGGTAACGTCATTTTGGCTGGGGATAACCGCCTGACACGTGAAGAAGCCTTGAAATTATATACCATCGGTGCCGCCTGGTTCGAGTATCAGGAAAGTGACAAGGGACGCATCGCACCAGGAAATCTTGCAGACTTCGTGCTGCTGAGTGATGATTACTTTGCTGTGCCTGATGACCAGATTAAAAACTTGCAATCTGTGCTGACCGTAGTAGGCGGAAGAGTAGTTTACGGCTCAGATAAATATAGTGATCTTTCGCCAAAGATCGCGGATCCGTTACCGTCATGGTCGCCGGTGAAATACTTTGGCGGCTACCATTTTGAGAAATAAACATAACCCGCGCATATTTCAGGTTGACCAACCTGTTTTGTGTGATCCATGATCCTCTATAACAATCCCCAGGAGGAAGGCTAAACTTGAGGGTCCTTAAATGGACCACGAGGGTTTGCCTTTCTCCATTTTTATGTCTGGTACGTACCAACACTTTTCAGTCCGACAACAGTATTATAAAAACGGATTATGATAAGGAATGTATTGAATTTGCAAGGGAATACATGCTGGAACATGTACATGATCCACCTTCACTTTCCGAACTATCCAGATTGGTAGGTATCAACGAATACAAACTGAAAAAAGGGTTCAAATAAACCTTCGGTACAACCGTATTTGGGTATCTGTCCGATACACGTCTCGGTATCGCCAAGAATGAATTGCTGGCCAACCGGAAAACCCCGGCTGAGCTTGCACTGGGGTTGGGCTATTCTTTGGTACAACATTTCAGTGGCGCATTTAAAAAGAAATTCGGCGTTTCTCCCCGTAAATTGAAATAGCTAAATTCCCGTATTACAACTATAAAATCGAACTTTTCAAAAGTTACAATAAGCTTTGCTAAAAACCCACCAACTCCTGCAAATCATCTATGAAGTGTTTCGTAATACTTAATGTGTTACTTGGATCATTATACGAAAGCCAACACCTTTCGTGAAACACTGCCGTAAGGCTATCTTTTAGTTCTACTATATAATTTGAATAGCATTGTATCTACGAGCTAATTTGCTTAAGTTTGCTTGAGAAGGGCACCTATTTATGCTTACCGTCAGTGAACTATATATCTATCCGATTAAATCCCTGGGCGGGATTACCCTTTCTCGGGCAGAAGTTACCGATCGTGGCTTCAAATATGATAGACGTTGGATGCTCGTTGATGAGCAGAATAGATCTCTTACGCAGCGGCAGTATCCGCAGATGTCTTCAATCAAAATGTCTCTCAAGTCGTCAGGTCTGTTGGCCAGGCATCCAATGAGGGGTGATATCCATATACCTTTTCTTCCACATAACCATCAAACCATTGAAGAGGTAACGGTTTGGGGCGATATTTGCAAAGGGGTTACCCTCGGTTCTTCCTACGACCAGTGGTTCAGCGAAACCTTAGGATTAAAATGTCGACTAATTTATATGCCTGATGACACGCATCGCCAAGTGGATACACGTTATGCATCGAAGGGGCACTTTACCTCTTTTGCCGATGGTTACCCATTTCTTGCGATAGGACAAGCATCGTTAGATGACCTCAACAGTCGATTGGATGTACAGTTACCCATGAACAGATTTCGGCCTAATATCGTTTTCAGAGGAGGAGAACCTTATGAAGAAGACTTGATGAAGCATATTCAAGTAGCCAATATTGATTTTTTCGGCGTAAAACTCTGTTCACGTTGTATTCTTACTACAATTGATCAGCAAACCGCAGAGAAAGGGAAAGAGCCGTTGAAAACCCTCTCAACCTATCGGATGAAAGACAATAAAACTATGTTCGGCCAAAACCTTATCCATCATGGAACAGGTGTCATGCAAGTAGGTGATCGGCTAAAGGTATTGACAAGGCATGAAGAGAAGCGCTTTTTCGTATCCAGTCCTGTGTAGTCAATCTTTCGTTTTATTGAGAAACAAAACCTTTTTTCGAATTTATGATAGAAAGATATTCGTTAAGAGGAGCTTGAGTATAATCAAGGAACTCTCATTTCTTTGGTAATTCTGTCTAAAATATCCCAAGTGTCTATCTGGTCAAGATTTATCGATTTTAATATTGTCTCAAAATTTAACAAGTTGGTTTTACCATGATCAAAGTGCCGCATGTGAATTATATTATGACACAATCTTGCATATGAAAATAACTTTATCTAAGTTTGGGAAAACCAATAAAAAACCATGCGTATTCAAGTTAAAAACCTTTTAGCAATAATTTTAATAATACTGCTTACCTCAACTGTAAGTGAAGGTCAAACCAAAAAATCCTATACTGATTATGTCAACACCTTTATCGGTACGGCACCACTTACTGATCCTGAGATTTTAGGATACGAGTTACCGGAAGGTTGGCGATCTTGGGCCGGACTTACTTTTCCGGGCAGCTCGTTGCCGAATGCGATGGTACAACTGAGTCCGATTACGGAATATGGATCCGGTGCGGGTTATGAATATGAAGATACGCTAATCTACGGTTTTACGCACACCAATAAGGGCCATTGGAACCTTTGTAATATTCCAATTCTTCCTCTTTCGGATGGTGGACAAAAATCCTCCGACAAATTTAGATCCCGATTTTCGCATGAGAGGGAAAGTTCAGCGCCGGGCTTTTATCAGGTTTATCTCGATGACTATGATGTCGATGTGCATTTAACTTCAACACTTCGATGCGGCTACCATAGGTATGCTTACGAAGATAATGCGGGAAGACAAATTCTCTTTGATTTGGCAAAGGCCAATAATAAAGTTTCAAACTGGCAGATTGAACAGGTCGGTTCTTCCGTTGTACAGGGGTACCAGCAAACAGGCGAGAAGATTTATTTTTATGCTATACTAAATACCGCAATTGAAAGGGTGGAGAAAAAAGAAGAGGGAGCGTCTAATGGGTTTGCTGTCGTGCATTTAGTTAATGGTAATAATGAACCCGTCGAACTCAAAATAGGGTTGTCATTTGTCAGCATTGAAAATGCCAAACAAAACCTTCAACAGGAAATTGGTGATAAGTCCTTTGCTCAGATTCGCAATGAGGCGGCTTCGCAGCGGGAGGAACTATTATCATCTATAACTGTAAGCGGAGGAACGGAGAAGCAGAAAGAAATGTTTTATTCTTGCCTGTACCGATCATTTTTATGGCCAGCATTACGTAGCGACGTAAATGGAGCGTTTACAGATGCTAAAGGCGAAGTAGATCGTGCTGATTTTAATTATTATACAGAACCTTCTCTCTGGGATACCTATCGCAATAAAGATGTATTGCTAGGATTGATATCGCCAAAAGTTACACTAGACGTTATTAAGTCAATGAAAGATGTTGGCGATAAGACGGGATTTATTCCCACGTTTTTTCACGGCGATCATGGTGCCTCATCTATTACTGGAGCTTATCTAAGGGGCATTGATGATTTTGATGTGGAGGGCACCTACCAATTGCTTTTAAAGAATGCTAATGAGTCCGGAGGTGCCCGTCCTTATATCAATGAATATATCGAAAAGGGGTATATCGCTGATCCCGATATTTCCGAACCTCATGTAGAAACGAAAGGGAAGGCCGGTGTATCCAAAACTTTAGAATATGCGTATGATGACTATTCACTTGCCCAAATGGCCAACAAACTTGGTGATACAGCTAACTTTAACATACTGATGGAGCGGTCAAAGAACTATAAAAATATGTTTGACCCTACAACTAAATTTATGAGGGGTAGATTGGAGGATGGCACTTGGATCCAGAATTTTAATCCTCAATACCCTTATTATGAATATATGTATAGGGAAGCAAATGCTTGGCAAGTATCTTTTTTTGCTCCACATGACATGGAGGGCTTGATTGCATTATATGGAGGAGAAGAAGATTTCGAGTCAAAACTCGATTCGTTGTTTAGTGTGCCATGGAACCCTAACTACATTGCTAGAAATGTTGAAACCATGATAGGGCAGTATTGTCATGGCAATCAGCCGGATCATGAAGCACCTTTTGCCTACCATTTTATTGGGAAACCGGAGAAGTCACAAAAAATAATTGATTATATTTTAAATAATTTATATGGTATTGGTGATGAAGGTTTAGCGCTTTGCGGAATGGATGATGCCGGTGAAATGTCAGCTTGGTATGTCTTTAGCGCTTTGGGTCTGTATACGTTTTCTGCAACAGATCCGGAGTATATCGTTACTGTTCCGCTTTTTGATGAAATAAAATGGAAGACAAGTAATAACGAAGTACTGACGATAACAAAACCGGAAAAAGGTAGGGCCCTCAAGTCTATAAAAGTAGATGGACGAGAGAGTGAAGGTTATTTCGTGTCGCACGATCTATTTAAGAACGGTGGTACGATAGACGTAATCACCCAATAAAAGCTAAAAGTATTTTTGATTAATTTCACAAAAAGGTTCGAATAAATAGTTAAGCGTTCGGTAAAACGTAACGGGACATTCTTACAAATGCAGTAATCGGGGAAATCAACATGTGGCTCTATATTGGTGTTTGCGAATGATATTTTCGTTTGTATGAACGAATTATAGCAGCATAACTATTGTGAAAGGAAGGATGTTATTTTCGATTTTTAATTGAAAAAAAATAATGGGCAAGAAAAGATAACGGTAGGCCGATCATAACGATTAGGATCAGCATTTCCTTCAAAGCTTGGAGTCCATTGAATGCGCTTTTCGGTGTTTGGCTAAGGGGTACAACGATCAAGTTCATAATTGTCCATACAAAAACTCCATACATGATGCCAGTGACGATTTTATACGCTGATAAAATTGGCGCATTAAAATACAGTAAGTAAAACACTACCGCAAATACCATAGCTATGATATAATGTAGAAGCAAACCTGCCAGAATAATAGCAATACCCCCTGAGAAAGCGTCCGTACCAAAAAGGCCACTGGCAATATATTTGAAAACAAACAACGGGTTTTTGCCTGTAGAAAGGTAATAATTTACTAAAGCTGCGAGTATATCAAATGTACCAACGAGTAATCCGGAGTATAATACCTTTAATCCAATATCCGTTTTAGAAAATTCCGTTCTCAGTTCCATAATATGATTTGCTTAGCTTGGTTATAACTGATACTTTCAATGAAATTCCAACCACATGTGAGTTTCTTTTAAAGATTATATTTATATCATCATTGTATGTATTCAAAATCGTCCGTTTTAGGAAAACTATACAGCCCTTTATATACAATTTTTGGAACAGGCTTGGCTAATTTTCGCTTTATCGTATCCATCCAACTGCCCTCAACTTTTAATATAGCATGTAACTTATTCGTATCTGAAAGAAACCGATGTCGGATGATCCAAAACGAAGCATCTTTTTTCATTCTCAATAACTTAGTCTCAATATAGATTTTACTGGTCATCGTAATTTCACGTTTAAACTCACACTCTTCCTTAAAAAGCACCGGTCCAAATTGTTGTTCCTTCATTGCGGCAATAGTAATATTGTATTGGTTTAAAATAGAAATTCGCTCCTGTGCGGCGAAATCATAATAAGAACTATGTCGCAGATGAAAATTTGGATCTAGGTCGGCCCATCTAATTGTTATATAATCCATACTATTTAGTTAAAAAGTAGAACTTCAAAATTGAATCACATTAAAATTAACAAAAATCAGTCGTATTTTGTAAAATGCGTTTATCACTATCCAAATTATCACTAGTGTATTTATAATTAGCTTGCGTCAGTTTACCTAAAGTTTGCATGTTTTTCCGTTCATCGCAGGAGTGATGGAACTTCTTTTATAAAACGAAGGTTAAATGATGAACTTTTTTTAACCATATTGGTTGTAAAATAAATAAAATAGCAGTTATGAATATCGACCAACTAATTCAATACTTAGGTGCCGAGGATTTGCTTTCGTATCAAAGTAAGACTATTCCAAAAGAATTACTTCATTTGCCTTCTCCGTCGTTCATTGACGAAGTATATAGTATTTCAGACAGGAACCCACAGGTACTGAAAAGCTTGGGTAACCTTTTCGGACACGGCAGATTAGCATCTACAGGGTATTTATCCATCTTACCTATTGATCAAGGTATTGAGCATAGCGCTGGCGCTTCTTTTGCAGCTAATCCAATATACTTTGAGCCGGAACATATAGTGAAGTTGGCTATTGAGGGAGGGTGTAATGCGGTTGCAACTACTTATGGTGTATTAGGGGCTGTTGCTAGGAAATATGCGCATAAGATACCATTTATAGTCAAGATTAATCACAATGAGCTGTTGACCTATCCCAATAAGAGTGATCAGATCTTATTCGGAACGGTCAGAGAGGCTTGGAATCTGGGGGCAACCGCTATTGGAGCGACTATCTACTTTGGTTCATCCGAATCTGGAAGACAGATCATTGAAATCAGTCAAGCTTTTGCAGAAGCGCACTCTTTAGGTATGGCCACCATTTTATGGTGTTATCTACGTAACGATGCGTTTAAGAGAGAGGGCATTGATTATCACTTGTCAGCAGACCTTTCCGGTCAAGCTAATCATTTGGGGGTTACGATTCAGGCAGATATCATTAAGCAAAAACTTCCCGAGTTAAATGGGGGATACAAAGCATTAAATTTAGGAGACAGCAGTTACGGTAAGCTAGACGAACGGATGTATACCGAATTAAGTACTGATCATCCGATTGATTTATGCCGATATCAAGTGTTAAATTGTTTTGCCGGAAGAGCCGGATTAATTAATTCGGGAGGGGCTTCAGGTAAACATGATTTCGCAGAAGCCGTCCGCACAGCTGTCATCAATAAGCGAGCAGGTGGGACTGGTTTAATATCAGGTAGAAAAGCATTTCAGCGGCCCTTTAAAGAAGGTGTGGAACTGTTGAATAAGATACAAGATATATACTTGATGAATGAGGTGACGATAGCATAGGTTTGTCTAAGGGGGTGATTTTTTAAAAGCGGTGTATGATTTTTTGATGTATTTATAGAGCTCATAGTCCGACCAGCTCTCAAGTTCCGTCAAATCTGGGCGATAGGCTGTAATAAAATCTGTGATTTCATTATCATTTATAGTGATCACTTTTTTTATCGTTTGTTTATTGAATCTCATTTCTATTTGGTCACTTTCTAATAATTGGTTCAGGTGAGCTTTAAATCTTCTAACCTGTTTTGCGTCCCTGCTTAGCAGTTCACGGAAAAAGGTGATCGGGCTGCCGTCAAATGGAGATAGTAATGCTATAGGTGGTTGTCCGTCAAAATAGATCTTTTTTTGGCGATTATAGTTTGTAATTAACTGGCCCATATCCGCTTTTTTATCAATATTGGCGCTTATTACCACCTCATCCAATAAAACTGTCCGGTCAAGATATACAGTCATATGTTCATAACTCGTTACCGGCATGATTTTTCTCGGAAAACCATTACATAAAATTTCAATTGAATCACCTATTTTGGCGTTTATGGAAAAAACGCCTAAATTATCGGGAGAGGTGGCTTCGTGAGTTGCAAGGTTGTTGATTATCGTATTACCTACCTTTACGGCGGTTTTAGATATACCGGTATCGGTCAATACGACAACTCCGTGGATAGGTATGCCGGTCTGCGCAGAAACAGGGGCTGTTACGCAGACGCATATAGTTGAAACAATTGAGGTGAGCGCGTAAATACGATTCATTTGAACTAAAAATAACAAAAACGAGCATATAGGTATACTGCTTTAACACTTTTTAACCATATGCCATTGGTCTATGCAACTTTGCCAGGACCTTGAACCTCTTTTAAATAGCTTTAAATTTTGGAAAATAAAGGAGTTGGCCAGCATATGGCAATCTTAGATATTTTTTTGTTACCAGATCGGTATGTTTTTTATGAAATTAAAGCATAAACCATGTCTATCGAAACAATTCCACGGGAGTTGCAGAATGCTATTGCTTCGCGGGGGGAATACAATATTAGTAGCTTTTAAACAGCGGATTGAAAACATAGATGCTAGCCTTTTGTTCTAAGAATATAGATTGATACGTTAACAAACTAAATTTTCCAAATTATGACTTACCTAAAAAATATTTCAGTGGCAAGTTTATTTCTGCTCTGTGTTTCATTTACATCGTTCCACCACGGATGGGCCAGTTATGACCAAAATAAGGTGTTGGATTTCAAAACTACTATTGAGCAATCTGTTTACGAAAATCCACACGCACTAGCGGAAGTAAAATATAAAGAAGAGATGTGGACGGTTTATCTGGCACCCGCTAGTCGTATGACCAATCGTGGATTATCTGCAGATATGATCAAAAAAGGAACTGCTGTGAGAATAGTTGCTTATCCTCATAAAACCAAAAAAACAGAAATGCGTGCGGAGCGAATATTTATTGGAGACAAAAAATATGAGTTACGTTAATTTGTAAACTCTTTTTTATGTCTAACTTTTTTAGCTGGTTGGAAAGTACATCTTTGGCGTTGGGTATACGCCAATCCATGTGGTTGTACCCAGCTTTGGAGATTGTCCATATAGTTGGTATTGTTCTTCTTGTTGGTGCGGCCTTTATGTTTGATCTGCGCTTGTTAGGCTTTTCTAAAAGTCTTCCATTGCAGGAGTTATCCAATCATTTGTTACCCTGGTCGGCAAGAGGTCTGATACTTATTGCACCTTCGGGAATTCTATTATTCATTACTAACGCAAAATCCCTTGGTGTGGATCCAACATTTTGGCTCAAAATGATCTTACTGGGTATTGCCGCACTCAATGTGCTGGTATTTCATAAGTTTATTTTCAAGAAAAATATTGAAGTGAGCAGTTTTTATGACTCCCCCATTTCGGTAAAGATATCTGCATTTTTATCAATTATAATTTGGATCGCGATTATTGCCTGTGGTCGTTTGTTAGCTTACTGAATACCCGTTCTATAGCTGAGTTTTCCACAGAACAAATCAGTAGAAGTTTTGTAGAGTAAAAAATAGCATTTGTATGAGTAAATTTATCTTTTCATCTCCACAGAAATATATTCAAGGGAGAGACGTCATTAATGAGCTGGGCAGTTACGTTACTGAATTGGGAGACTCAGCATTTTTGGTTTCCGATAAGGTTGTTTGGGAATTAATAGGGGATAAGGTAATAGCATCTTTGGATAGTGCCAAAACATCATTTCATTACGAAAAATTCAATGGTGAAGCTTCAAAAAAGGAAATTCAGCGTTTGGCAAAGAAAGCGCGCGCTGAAGGGACAACAGTCGTAGTCGGCTTGGGTGGTGGGAAAACACTTGACACGGTTAAAGCAGTAGCCGATGAGCTTAAACAACCAGTGGTAATAGTACCTACCGTAGCTTCCACCGATGCTCCTTGCAGTGCACTGTCAGTTATTTATACAGACGATGGTGTATTCGATAGTTACCGTTTCTACACAAAAAATCCTGAACTGGTTCTGGTAGATACGTATGTTTGTGCTCAGGCACCGGTACGACTGTTTGCTTCGGGTATTGCCGATGGATTGGCAACATTTGTTGAAGCACAGGCCGTTGCACGCACCAATTCAAAATCTATGGTCAATGGAATACCCACAATTGCAGGGATGGCCGTTGCCGAAGCTTGCGAAAGGACGTTGTTAAGATATGGGTATAGTGCCTACATGGCAGTTTCAGAAAAACTCGTTACCCCTGCGGTAGAAGCAGTTGTGGAGGCTAATACTTTGCTTTCCGGCCTAGGATTTGAAAATGGAGGACTTGCTGCTGCTCATGCCATCCACAATGGGTTTACCGCTGTTTCTGGCGATATTCATCATTTAACACACGGTGAAAAAGTAGCCTATGGTACATTGACGCAAATGGTGCTTGAAAGGCGTGATGATGATGAAATTGCTCGCTATATTCGCTTCTATCGATCCATAAAAATGCCAACAACGTTAAAAGAAATCCATTTGGAAAATGTTAGTAGGGAGGGACTGTTAAATATAGGCGAACTCGCAAATAGCGATAATGATACATTAAAAAACCTCAATCCAAATCTTTCCATAGAAGAAGTTGCTGATGCACTTCTTGCTGTAGATGCGTTCAGTAGAACGGTATCGGATTAGTTTTATGCACATTAAGGTTTCCTTTGAGAATCTTTGAGGAGATTCTCAAAGGAAGAACTTTTTTATCCCGAAATTGTACTGTTTTTACTGTATCGGTAAAGTTCGTCTATATTACCGCTGCATAACAGTGGTATCACAGGCTTTAATTTCTCAATCTCCCAATCCCACCATTTCATTGCTAGCAGCATTTCAATTTGATTGTTATCAAATCTCCTTCGAATTTCCTTTGCAGGATTACCACCAACAATTGAATAAGGTAAGACATCCTTTGTGACTAGGGCGCGGCTTCCAATTACGGCCCCATCTCCGATTGTTATGCCTGGCATAATCATCGCCTCGGCACCAATCCATACGTCATTCCCGACAATGGTATCGCCTGCCGGACAATAGCCGTTAATGCCCTTTGCGAATGCAGGTTCTTCTTCCATATAAAAGAATGGGAAACTAGATATCCAATCGTACCGGTGACCTTGGTTACCGGCCATAATAAATGATACACCTGTCCCAATAGAACAGAAGCTTCCAATAATGAGTTTGTCCACATCATCCCGATCTGGCATTAAGTAACGCGCACAGTCATCGAAAGAATGACCATGATAATAACCCGAGTAATAACTGTATCTGCCAGCAATAATATTAGGGTTGGAAGTGTGATAGGCTATAATTTTTCCCTTAAAGGGACTTTCAAAAAAATTTTTCATAATAATAAATAGTTAAAGGATCTGGCATGTGTTGAGACGCCAAAAAAAGACAATAAATGACCGCTTCCTTATAGAGGAATTTACTGGAACGGTAAAAAAAGAATAACTATTTAACTGAGATTTCCATGGTCGTGCAAATATATAAAATTATATTTTAATGCCACCAGCCATTTAATTTCCTTATTAGAATAATTTGACCAACATGATAGGCATTATGATCCATAATTAGCAATGCTTCATTAAAAAGACTTTGTCCAGTGCCATGTTCAAAACGTTTCAGAATATCTGCATCTCCCCGTTTAAGCCAATCTACAAAAAGTTCATGGTCAGCTTTAATATTATCTAAGGTCTGCTTCCATTCTTTACTGCCTTCGGGGCTACTTTTTTTTGGCCAATAGCCTAAAGGCCAGTCGGGAGACCGATATTCGGGATTACGGCAAAATTCGACTATATCGTATTGGGCAATCCGAATATGTTCAGCGAGTTGCCAGATATTATAGGGGAAATTTTTTTGCTTCTGTCCTGCTTGTTCCCAAGAAAGCCCATGAAGCGCATCAAAGAGGTCCGCATGAGCACCGCTTGAGGTGAAACGATCCAATAATTGGTCCTTTAATTGTTTAATGAGATGTGTTATAGTGGGTTCCATGCATATAAAAGGATCTAAAAACACGTTTGTTTGCTGAAAATAAAATCTTTTTAGGGAATCTTTTATTCAGTTGTAGCTAAAATATATACTGAAATTAATGGTTTACTTCGTCCCCCGGTTAAACGGAATAGAACTAAAAATTTATAAGCGTAAACTCGATTCTTCTATTAGGAGAAGAAAAAGTGTTCACCAATTCGGGTGTCAACCTTGCTAAATTAAGCCAGAAGATCGATCTTTCGATGGACAACCTGTCTTTCTTTATCAACAGAGCATATGGAATGACTTTTTATTCGTTGATGAATTCGTAACGGCTATTGTCGCAAGACTACCGTAGGCATTTAATGATTCTTAGTATTGCTTGTGAGGCAGGGTTCACGTAAAATAAACATTCAACCATATCATTAAGAAGGTTATCGGCTTAATAGCCTCCTTATTTGAAAACAAATAAACCAAGAAATATGTCCAAATGTACCCATTTGGACGAATAACTCCTATTTAATGTGTTCTTTGCTTCAAGATTAATGTAAAACACGTTATGGGAACAATACCTTTAAAAAGCAAAGTTTGGTTATGCCTAGCGGCAGGACTAGTAGTCGGCGCAGACTTCAGAAGACTATCTCTTAAGTATTTCTCACCTTGGATTCCCCCCGTTGTCCTCTTGGCAACTACCTTTTTGCTGCTTTTAATAGGTTTGCTATTGCCTTATATATGGCACGCTCGTGAAAGGAAGGCAAGCATAAATAGCTATCGGTTAAAAGCGCTTTTAGAGCATGCCGTTATTTACGCATTAGCTCTTGATTTATCCATGTTTGGATGGCATAAAATCGAAGGCTTACAGATGATTGTTCCATTAGGGGTGTTAGATCAACCCTTCAGTAACTTTTCGGGCGAAAACTTGGTATGGGCTTTTTTCAAATACTCATATCCCTTTACCGCATGTATTGCCTTGTTGCAGATCATAACCGCAGCATTGCTACTTTTCTCAAAAACGAGGCTTTTCGGATTGATACTGGCAGTTCCGGTCTTGATTTTTATAACCTCCTTGGACTTCTTTTACCATATGCCCATAGGGGTGCTCATACACGGTATTATATTGCTTATTGGGGTGTTTTATTTCTTATCGCAGGATTTTAATAGGTTAATTGATTTTATTTTCCAGCCCATGAAAGGCCTGAATACCTTGCGTATCGCCTCTGGAACAAAATATTTCTTCCGGTTATCCATATTTATTTGGCCCATCATTTTTTATCTTATTTACGACTATCCCGATAAGCATCCACATTTAACAGGGAAATACTTTGTGCAGGATTTGACAGTAAATCAGGTGCCCGTTAGTGCCAGTAGCCCAAAAGATAGCGTGCTGACTAACATTTATATGGATCTGGAAGATGAAATAGTATTCGATTTCAATGATTATCGGTATCGATATATCGGAACATATCGTTTGGAGGAAGAGACGGATTCCATAGAAATCCATTGGCGATATCCTAGCGATACCTTAAATGGTTTCATCGGTAAGCTTTCGAAAGTTAACGGCCAACTGGTTCTCGAAGGAGAGATGAATGGTGAAGAGCTGAGAATGAAATTAAGCAGAGTAGAAAAAGAATGAGGAACTTGGTGTTTATAAATAACGTTTCAAATTCTTCTTGAAAAATTCTGCGCTTTGCGCTATACTCTGCATCGCATCCTCACGGAAATTGCCACCCTGTTCGAGGTAATAATACTGCAAACCTGCAATTTCCGTATCGGGCAGAATCTTGGTATAATCAATAGAACCGTTTCCCAGCTCGGTATAGTCCTGGTTAACTTTGTCCATATCTTTGATATGCCACATCGCAAAACGTCCGGGTTGTTTTCTAAACAATTCTGCGGGCGTCATTTTCGATGCACGCATTACCCAGTAAAGATCTATCTGCAATTTTACAAGATCCGGCGCTGTCTCTTTCATGATGATATCATAACCGTTTTTACCATCATAATCGATAAATTCAAAGTCGTGGTTATGGTAGGCAAAGCCTAATCCTGCTTTCTTGATCCGTTCCCCAATCGTATTTAGTTTTGATGCCAGCAGCTTAAACTTATCAATATCCCTGTCCTGCGGATCAAGCCAAGGCCATGTAATATACTTTTGTTTAAGGATATGCGCTCCTACAATGCACTGATCTACATAAGCGAGCAATTCATTTTCAGGGGCGTTAAAATAGCGGAATAGATCATAATGGCCGCTGGTGGTGATCAATCCATGATCATCCAATAATTGGCCAAATTCTTTTGCTTTTAAACCATAATAAGCAACTGCTTGCGGATCAAAACCATAGGTTTCGGTGTCTTCATAGCCAAGCGCACCTACTTTTTTCAACGTTGTATCCGGGTTAACGGCCATTGCTTCTCGAATGGTGAATAGTTGCAGTCCCATTTTATACTTCGGCTTAGGTATGGCCGATACGGCTTTACCTCCTAACAAAAGACCGGATGCAGCGATGCAGGTCTGTGAAATAAAGTTCCTTCTAGTAGTCATTTGTACTTTAGTTAAAAGTTTTTTTGTAATAGCTAGTTAGTTGAACTGGCTAGCTATTACTTTCGGTTTGATACCATTCATGGAAAGGTATGAAAATATGCTTTAAATTAAGTAAATTTTACTGAATGAAGTTTTTCTATCTGAGTGATAAATCTAAACCTTAAGAGTCCTGTTATGTTGTTTATGAAAAAGCCAAAATATTAGAATAAACCAAATTAACTCTTATGACAGTTCAGCAGATTATTCTTTCTTCTTTAGTTATTCCTTTGATATTATTCTTTAATAGTAAAACCACTTCAGTCAATAAGCAAGATAACAAACCAAATTTCAAAAAGCAGGTGCTTGACGAAAATGTAAGTATAGGTTACGGAATAGCTATCGGTGACGTAGATGGCGATGGGAAGCCAGACATTATTTTAGCCGACAAAAAGCAATTTGTTTGGTATAGAAATGGTGATTGGAGAAGGTTTCTATTGGCAGAAAATGTCACAATTCATGATAACGTATGTGTTGCCGCAGAAGATATAGATGGCGACGGTAAAGTGGAAATTGCTGTTGGGGCACAATGGAATCCTAATGAGACCTCAGACCCTACGCAGTCCGGATCAGTACATTATCTAGTCCGACCGGAAGATCCTACCCAACTCTGGGAAGCTATTGAACTACATCATGAACCGACAGTTCACCGTATGAAGTGGATAAAAACCAACGACGGTCAAGCCTATTTGGTAGTCCTTCCGCTTCATGGTAGAGGAAATAGAGATGGGGTAGGCGCAGGAGTAAAGGTACTAGCTTATCGCTATCCAAAAAATGTACGAAGCAATTGGTCTTTAATCACCTTAGATTCCAGTCTACATCTCACGCATAATTTTGATAGAATAGTAGTTGATGATGATAAAAAAACAGGACTAGCGGGTTTGTATGTGGCTTCTCAAGAAGGTGTACATTATATAGACTCCGAATTTGCTATTGACAATAATTCAGGGAAAGCAAAAAAAATTAAGGGTTTAGATTATGGAACAGGCGAAATAAGCATAGGTAAAGATGCCGAACGGGGTAATTTTATAGCAACCACAGAGCCAATGCATGGCCATCAGGCTGTTGTTTATGAGGGTATTGGTGATCAGGTAAAACGAACGGTTTTGGATACTAAGCTTAAAGAAGGGCATGGTATCGCTACAGCAGACTTTCTTGGTTTGAATACAGATCAAGTGGTGGCCGGATGGAGAAACCCCAATTGCGATGAACAAGTGGGTGTGAAAATGTACGTGAAAGATTCCCTGTCAGCAGCATGGGAACCTTATTGGATTGACAAAGGGGGGATGGCCTGTGAAGACCTGCATGTCGATGATTTGGACGGTGATGGTAAACCCGATATTATTGCGTCAGGTAGAGCAACAAATAATCTTGTTATTTACTGGAATAAATCTGCGGGGCATTAATTATCTTTGAAATTAAACTTTTTTGCCGATGAGTTTATCCCGCATTCGTTCAGGTTTTTGGACAATCTTCTTAACCATTGCGATAACACCTGCTCTTTATGCTCAGCACGCGAGTGGGTTCATGCCATTAAATCGCTTGGGTATATCTTACCAAAAGAGCATGGGCATAGATCTTGGCTTTGGTGCGTATAGTGTGCTTTTCGGGCATAAAAAAGCAAGCTTTTTTGATATGTCCTTGGGGACCGAAGCTGTGTTTGCTAAACAATTTGCCTTGGTTCCCAAGTTAAATATAGATGCGGGTGTGCCCGTATGGATGTTAGGGGGGCTAACTGTGGGTGGAGGTGTTGATGTGGGCTGGTATACAGATTTTTCAACCAACAGTTTGCGTATCACACCAAAAATGGGTGTTACTGCGGGGTCGGTCATCAGGTTATATTATGGATATCACGCTTATAGCCGTATGCCCTTGCCTGAAGGTATAGGACGGCACCGCATTTCATTGGAATTGAATATCGCTGCATTTCATGATTTTAAAATAGGTTTATGAAATCGATAGACCAAAGTACGCAAGTTCCTGTTGATTACGGAGTTTTCAATCGAAAAGCCCTCTTGCTATTAATAGGGTATAGCTATTAATTTCTGTTGATATCTACGTGACTTATCGGTAGAGTTATCATTTCTACAAGTGATTAATAATCATATTTTAGTGTCTGTATTGTCGTTAATATCGAAAAATTTTAGAATCGTACTACGTTAAAATAATAAAGCCAATTTGTTTTGTACGGTATTGAAGGGCAGTACTTCTAATCTCTTAGTGGCAACATATTTTAAGAAAACCTCATATAAAATGGGACACATTAGAGCATATTACGAACGTATAATAAAATTGCAAGAATCAGAATGGGAATTTATCGCGGCACATTTCGATAGGAAAATATTCGCCAAAAATGAAATCATAACTAAACAAGGCGAGACAGAAAATTACCTGTCGTTCATAGAAACGGGAATTGTGCGCTTTTATATTCCTGACGATCCCAGCGAATTGACTTTCAATTTTAATTTAACAGCGAATTTACTTGTGCTTATGAGTCGTTTTTAACACAAACACCATCTGAATACGAACTTCAATCATTAACAGAAACAATCGTTTGGCAGATCTCATGTGATGATCTGCAAAAAGTATATACTGAAACTAAAGTCGGTAACTGTTTAGGACGTGTTGTATCGGAAAAATTATTCCTGATCAAAAGTAAAAGAGAATTATTTTTACTTAAATATAATTCCAAAGAAAGATATCTGCGGTTATTCAGCGAGCAACCTGATATTCTGAAGCTTATTCCGCTAAAATATGTCGCTTCATACATCGGAATAACACCTCAAGGATTGAGTAGGATACGTAGACAAATTGTAGCGCAATGACAAACGCCAAAAATTAAAAAATGCCGGGAGGTAACTACTTAACATAGGTTCATTGCCCATGTTGTCTGTTCTTTAGAACTTTACAAAAAACTAAGGAATGAAATTACCAATATTAGCTTACGGGCATCGTATTTTAAAGCAGAAATGCGAAAGTATTGATAGAAAGTATCCCAATCTGGAGCAAATCATTCGGGATATGTGGGAGACCGTGCAAAATGCCAACGGTTGCGGCTTGGCGGCATCGCAAATTGGACAGGCAATTAGGTTATTTGTCGTGGATAGCAAGACAACTTATGAAAATTTGGAAGAAGTGGGCAGACAAACCTTTTTTGATGAAAACGATAAGGGAATAAGGGAAACCTTTATCAATGCAAATGTGATTGAGCGTTCTTGTGGTTTTTGGGAAGACGATGAAGGTTGCTTAAGTATTCCGAATTTATCACAAAAAGTAAAAAGAAATTGGACAGTTACTATAGAATATTACAACCAAGATTTTGAGAAACAAACACAGACATTTAGTGGAACAACTGCAAGAATGATACAACACGAATATGATCATACGGAAGGGATTTTATATGTCGACTATCTCAAACCATTAACAAAACAGCTAGTGGCACCAAAACTCAAAAAGATAGCAAAAGGACAAATCAAAGCTAGCTATCCAATGAAATTCATATAAATTTTTTACCAAGGGCTTCTGGTGTAATATAAAATTTAGTTAACTAAATTTACAGAGCCAACAACCAAGTTAGTGAATTAATCTTAAGGATAAGTGCCTGCTTTAAATTTGATAGAAGTCGGTGCATATATAGGTGAGATAACAGAGAGGAAACGAAAATTCTTTTCACATCAATAGATATCTTATGAATTATAAACAAAAGCAGGTTGCTCATAACACTACTTTTTCCAGACGTTCGCTGTTAAAAAATGCTGCAATAATTGGTGCAGCAACGGTATTAGGGAGCTCTTTTTCGAAAACCTTAGCCCGTACCAACGAGGCAACCTCCACTTCTATGCCAATACGTTTTGCTGTATCAACATATTCATACTGGCATTTCGAAAAAGAAAAATATCCTATAGAGCGTGTCATCGAGAATGCTTCAAAACTAGGGTTTGACGGCGTGGAAATCTTGCACAGGCAAATGGAAAATGAAACTTTGCCTTATATGAACAAGTTAAAGCGATTAGCCTTTGACGCCGGTTTGGCCTTGCCGATGTTATCGATTCACCAGAGTTTTGTGAAACCAGATGCCAACGAACGGAAGAAAGATATTGATCATACCATTAAATGTATTAACCTTGCTGTACAGATGGGAATTCCTTGTATCCGGATGAACACAGGCAGCTGGGGTACCGGACGAAAGGCTCCGGACTACTACCAGACAGGTAAAGAAACACCCTTGCCGGGGTATACCGATCAAGATGCAATCAACTGGTGCATTGATAGTATGGGCGAATGTTTGGTAGAAGCTGAAAAAGTGGGAGTAATATTGGCTATTGAGAACCATTGGGGATTATCGTCTAATATTGATTACCTTGAGAAAATCTATAAATCATTGGCTTCGTCGCCGGCAATGGGATTGAATCTAGATACCGGTAATTATGTTGGCGATCCTTACCCACAATTTGAACGCTTACTTCCTTATGCAAATATCATACAGGCAAAAACGTACTTCGGTGGAGGACATTATTATGACCTTGACCTAGATTATGTGCAAATTGGTGAGATCATTAGAAAAGTGGGGTTTAAAGGCTATGTTTCGCTTGAAATGGAGGGAAAAGAAGATCCAGAAACAGCTGTTCCAAAAAGTCTCGCCTTATTGCGAAAGACAATTAATGGTATTGGTTGATCGGGCCGGTACAGATGATCACCGGCTTATTGAGGAGGCAAATGAGTGCTTTTTAGCTACCAGGGATAAACAATTTCGATACGGTATAGATTAGGTAAATGACTTAACATAACAGCTGAGAACCTTGTACCTTAAATGCTGTTTTGTACCGGGTCGATACAAAAATCAATACCTAGGAGATCTATGTTTATGAAAATGGCGTGCTTGAAATCACAGTCTGCGATCTTACTCTTCCGAAAACAGGTTTCTGTAAAATTACAGGAACGAAGATTACAATTCATGAATGGGGGTATTGCTAAGGTTTTACTGGAAATCCTTCCTGCAGAATTTTAATTGTAACCAACAACTGTCCCACATGGCGCTGGCTATGTTCCGCAGCATGAAACAGTAATCCCAGAAAGGTAGTGGGAATGCGTTTGCGGCCTAAATAGCGTATAGCTTTGAGTTGATTTTCATCCGTATCGCGTAGTTGATCAATGGCCAATGAAATGCGTTTGTCAAGTGACTGACATAATGACTGTACCGTGATTCCTGTTAGCTGTTTACCTTCGTTTTGAAGAAAAATAAACTGCTCTTCTGAAAGGCGCTCTTCTTGAGCATAGGTGAACATGCGGTCAATAACTCCCTGAATGTGCAGTAAATGAAAGGCTGCGGAAGCCATCCCCGCTGGTTTTTTCCATAATAATGCGTCTGAAAAACCAATTGTATACTGATGAATATCTTCATTGACCTGTAACAAGGCGTGGGCGACTGGCTGTAGTAAGGTAGGAACCCCATCAATAGGGCCCCGCATCCATACCTCTAACGAATGTTTGTCGGGTATTGTCATCAGGTAAAGATACCTTTTATCTTTTACATTCCGTTAAAACAGAAAAAGCCTGACTTTTGAGGATGTCAGACTTTTTCATTTTTTAATCAACCTAAACCTATTATAACATTATCAAAGGCTGTGCCAAAATTTATATTTTGGCATTGTTTATAACAAGTAAGCTTTTGAGCGCCATTAATGTATTATTCATTAATGACGGCAACAATAAAGTCTACTGTTTTTGTAGATTTTTATTGCTTGTTTATCGGCAGACCCATATATTTGATTTCTACATTTAACAAAACTTTTTGATGAAAGTATATTTTAAGTATCTATTGGCGGTTGTAGTAATAACATTAGAACTTTCCTGTAAAAGTAACGATAAACAAGTTGACTCACCCAAACCCAACGTGGTGTTGATATTAGTAGACGATATGGGATATTCTGACTTAGGAGCATACGGATCCGAAATCCGCACTCCGCATATTGATGCACTCGCTAACAATGGGGTGGTGTTTAGCGAATTTTACAATGTTGGGATATGTGCCCCCACCAGGGCATCATTGCTTACTGGGCAGTATCAGCACGATGCAGGTGTTGGCTACTTTAATATTAATTTAGGTGTGCCATCTTATCAAGGTTACCTGGCAGAGAATACGGTAACAATAGCCGAAGCGTTAAAAACAAACGGCTATGCGACCTTTTTAGCAGGAAAGTGGCACGTGGGAAGTGACTCTCTTTACTGGCCTATACAACGAGGTTTTGACCAATTTTATGGTTTCATTGAAGGGGCTTCGGTATATTTTAATCATCTACCACATGCTGAAAAACCTACTCCCTTGATAGAAAATAATGAACGTATAGTGGCAGAAGAAGAAGATTTTTATTTAACCAATGCTATTTCGCAAAAAGCGAACGATTTTATTAGTGGGAACAAGAACTCCGGCAAACCTTTTTTTCTCTACCTGGCTTATAATGCACCGCATTGGCCATTGCAGGCATTACCCAAAGATATCGCCAAATATAAGGGAGTGTATGATATAGGTTGGGATTCCTTACGTAACCTTCGCTATAAGAAACTTATTGAAAATGGAATTATTAAGGAGGGACACTCTCTTGGAGAACGACCGTCTACCATACCTGCTTGGAATACATTAAGTGCTGACGAACAAAGAACTTGGGCGGCACGTATGGAAGTGCATGCAGCTATGTTGGATAGGGTAGACCAAAATATTGGAAAATTGATAGCTCATTTAAAACAAAATGGCCAGTACGAAAATACGGTGTTTTTTTTCTTATCAGACAATGGGGCTGCCGGTGAAAATGTAAGCCGTGTGTTTGCAGATTGGGGTCAATTGCCGGGACCGAAAAACGCTACGGAACTTGGCGGGCCCGATTCTTACGAGTCAATTACTCATCGATGGGCTTACGCCATCAATACCCCTTTTTCATATTGGAAGACTTTTCCTTATGAAGGAGGGATCAATACCCCTTTTATTGCGTCGTTCCCGGCAAAGTGGAAGCACCGTAAAGTGGTAGGTAGAGGGCATATTATTGATGTGTTGCCTACCATATTAGAACTGTCGGGTACGGCCTATCCTAAGCAATATAATGAGAAAGATATACTGCCAGCGGCAGGAAGGTCCTTGTTACCTGTTTTTAAAGGTAAACGGGCGATAAACCATGATACACTTTACTTTGAGCGTGGTGGAAATAAAGCCGTACGAGCAGGAAAATGGAAACTGTTGAAGTTGAACGGTGACGCTAACTGGAGGTTGTTCGATATGGAGTTAGACCCTGCAGAGGTGCACGACCTATCTTCACGGGAGCATGATCGTGTACAAGGGTTGATAAATAGTCATCAGGATTGGGAAAAAAACCATCAGGTACTAAATACCGATTCGCTTTTAAAAGCAGCCGAAACCGCTAAAAGTATGTTGAAGTTTGAAGAGGGAGTGGCAGAAACGGTAAAGATGAACTGATAGAATATCTGCCGATCTCTGTCTTCAAGCAAACAAACGCTTTTCAACAAATGTTCACCTGGTATGGAAATCAAGCGAATTTCGTGGAACGGAATGGAGACATTTAACACACATGAAAACCTGATAATGGAAATATTGGCAGAGAGGAATGCTGTAGTCCATTCAACCGTCAACGGTACCATCAACCAAATGAAGGTAATAGTGAATTACGAGGTGCATATCAATGAAAAATGGCAAGTAAACGCTGTTAGCATTAACGGCCATTTGGATGATGAATTTATCAGCTGGCATTATCTTTTTGCTTCAAATAGATGGTTAACAGATGATGGAGGGAAAGAGTTTCCATTAGGCTATTACGATATTGATATTTCAGTGTCTCCTTTTACAAATACATTGGCTATCAATAGGTTAATGCTGAAGGTGGGTGAAAAAAAAACTATTAATGTGCTATATTTTGACGTACTTGAACAGCGCGTTTATATCGCAAGCCAGTGTTATACACGGCTTGATCAACAATTGTATCGATTCGAAAATACTGAAGGCGACTTCATGGCAGAAATTACAATCGATGAGGATGGTTTTGTTATCAATTACCCAAAGCTCTTCAAACGCTTGTGATACTGCTCTTAATTAGTAATTCTTTCTTTTAGTAATGCATAACGTAAGCTTTCAACCTCCAGTTTTGCTTAGCATATGGTCTGAGTAGTTAACTATGATATGCTTTTGATTGGTCTAATGCTGGATTTGTTGTGTTGCATATTTAGTGTTATTTTTACCTTTATTCGAACAAACAATTGTAGATCATTCATAGACAAAAGATTATGGCGATAAAATTCAACCTGAATGATGTGGTTTGCTTCATGATGCTTTTTACTATAGCGCTACAGAGCCCTGCCCAGGAACCGGTTAATAAGCGTATTTCCCTCAATGATGGTTGGAAATTCTTGAAATATGAGACACTGGCTGAGGCGGATAGTCTAATCTACGATCTGCGGCCTGAGGTGACTGCTGATGAAGACGGTAAACCTGCCGACGCAAAGCCTACGGAAGCAGTTAAAGTGGAAGAGGCCAGACATGTATTAAAGCCTTGGATTTTGCCTACTGGAAATGCTTTTATTAAAGATTCGACAAAACAGTATATACGCCCGGAAGGAAATCCTGGTAATAATTTTCCTTTTGTACAGATCGACTTTGATGATAGTGCCTGGGAAGAAGTAACCTTGCCACACGATTGGGCCATCAATGGTCCTTTTTATAAGGGGTGGAACACGGAAGTTGGCGGAGGTATGGGGCGCCTGCCAAGTCAAGGGGTTGCTTGGTATCGTAAAGAACTGGATATCCCCGCCTCCGACGACGGTAAATCCATCTTTCTGGATATAGATGGGGCTATGTCTTATGCTATCGTATGGCTTAACGGCAAATTGCTGGGTGGCTGGCCTTATGGTTATGCCTCATGGCGGCTCGACCTTACGCCTTACGTGATCCCGGGGAGTACGAACCAACTGACCATCCGTTTGGATAACCCACCGAGTTCCTCACGCTGGTATCCCGGTGGCGGTATCTATCGCAATGTTTGGCTTGTCAAAAGTAATCCGTTACATGTAGGCCAATGGGGTACTTTCATCACTACACGTGATGTTTCAAAAAGGGCTGCAACCATAGCATTGCAGTTAACAGTAGATAATGATGGCAAGACGGATGAAAAGGTGAAGGTGGCCACTGAAATCTATCTGTTGGATGCATACGGACGAAAAATAGGTAAACCTGTCGCGACAATAAAAGACATGGAGGCCCTGCTGAAGGCGCAAACAAGCGAAACATTAATGGGCTCGACAACACTTTTGGAGCCTAAACTGTGGGTGCCCTTGCCTAAGCAAAGACCTCATCGTTATACGGCTGTCACGAAGGTCACTACTAAAGGGCGGGAGGTGGATGTCTATGAGACAACTTTTGGCATTCGCGACCTGCAATTTGATCCTGTTAGGGGCTTATTGGTTAACGGTGAGCATGTTCCCTTGAACGGGGTGAATCAACATCACGATCTGGGTGCACTGGGTGCTGCTTTTAATACGCGTGCGGCGGAGCGACAACTTGAGATGCTCCGGGAGATGGGTTGCAATGCCATCCGAATGGCGCATAATCCACCGGCGCCGGAACTGCTGGATTTGACAGACCGGATGGGTTTCCTCGTGATAAATGAGCTATTTGATAATTGGGAGTTGAAGAAAACGCCACTTGATTTTCACCTGATCTTTCCGGATTGGCATGAACAAGATCTACGGGCTTTCGTTCGGCGTGATAGGAATCACCCATCGGTAATCATGTGGAGTTTCGGCAATGAGGTTGGCGAGCAGTATACGGATACTGTAGGCGCAGCGATGGCGAAACGTTTACAGACTATTGTGAAGGAAGAGGATGCTACCCGGCCGACGACGGTCTCCATGAACTATGCCAAACCGCATATGCCGCTTCCGGAAGTGGTAGATATTATCAGCTTGAATTATCAGGGAGAAGGCATTCGCAACGGACAGGCTTATGAAGGCTTGAAAGGAATATCTACGCCTCCACTGTTTCCGGCATTTCGTGAGAAATTCCCCCATAAAATGATTGTAAGTAGTGAGAACGCAGCGGCTGTGAGTAGCCGTGGCGAATACCTCTTCCCCGTGTATGACGGGAACAGTGCACCGGTGAAAGAAGGCATGGGAGGCGATTCGATCGCGCAACGGGTGAGCGCTTACGAATTGCATTCGGTGGATTTTGGCGCATCGGCCGACAAGGTTTTTGCAATGATGGATCAACATCCCTATGTAGCCGGTGGTTTTGTTTGGAGTGGTTGGGACTACCTCGGCGAGCCAACACCGTACTATTTGTCTCGCAGCAGTTACTTTGGTGTCATAGACTTGGCCGGTTTTAAAAAAGATCGTTTTTATCTCTATCAGTCGCAATGGCGGCCAGATTTGCCTATGGCACATATTTTACCGCACTGGAACTGGCCGGATCGTATCGGTAAGGTAACACCGGTGCATGTGTTTACCTCTGGCGATGCGGCCGAACTGTTCCTTAATGGAAAGTCGCTGGGCAGAAAGATGGTGGGAGCCGATGAATATCGCCTACGTTGGGACGATGTTAAGTACAGTCCAGGCGAACTGAAGGTGGTAGCTTATAAAAATGGAGAAAAGTGGACGGAAACCGCGGTAAAGACAACCGGTCCGGCCAGCAAGCTCGTATTAGCTGCGGATCGTACAACATTGCAGGCCGATGGAGAAGATCTGATCTTCGTAACGGCAAGGGTAGAGGATGAAAATGGTTTGCTTGTGCCACAAGCAAAGAGTCTGCTACATTACGCAATAGCAGGGCCAGGTGAAATTGTTGCGACAGATAATGGTGATCCCACAAATTTGACGCCGTTTTCTGCACAGAAACGGGAGGCTTTTAACGGCTTGGGTTTGGTCATTGTACGGGCGAAACCGGGTGAAACAGGGCGTATAAAATTGAAAGTAGCGTCGGAAGGCTTGACTGCGGCAACTGTTGTTTTGAATAGTGTGCAGGAGCAATAGATTGTTCTTCCACATACATTTATCTACGTTCACTGAACGGTAATGGCATGGTATTACAGCGCAATAGCGAACTGGAGAGCCGGGACTGGGCTTCAGTGGATGAAGCAATAGTGATAAGTCTACGATGGTACGCTACGCATGGGTCGGCAATCTGGGAAATGCAAACTTATATAATGAAGAAGGTTTGCCTGTCTCTCCTTTTGTGGTGAAATTGAATGATCAGTTAATCGTCGGATATATCCAACTGATATTTGTATAGCAGTCCTGAAAGGCTTAAATTGGAAAACTTGGCTTTCTTCATTCGATTGGTTTCAACATCAATGGCAAAATGCTGTGCGGTTCTGAAATCTGCCTTTTCAAGAATGGTATGGAAGAATTTTGCGCCTAAGAGACTACAATTATTGAAGGTTGAACCTGATAAATCTGCCTCCGAAAAATCTACTTCCTTCAATGAGCAATTTATAAAATTGGTGTTTTTGAGTTTGGAAGCGGTAAATAAGCTGTAATCCAGGTAACAATTGTTAAATGCAAAAGAAAACATAAATTTGTTGACTATCGTAAAATCTACTCCAAGTATTTTGCACTCGGTGAAAACAACATCGCTGAAACCAGTGTGATGAAGTATAGTGAGTGAGAAATCGCAATACTTGAAATGACAGTCAACAAAATCGTTGTTACCAAGATTGCTCTTATTAAAGTTACAACGGATAAACGTACAATTAATAAACTCTCGATTTTCTAGTCGTTGTTCAGCATAATTTATATGCTCGAATGTTTTGCTTTCGTGTAATATTTGCTCTGTATATTTATTCATCCTGACGATAGTTAACTTAGAAAAGGATTACTTATTTGATAATTTCCGCTTAATTCTTATAGGTTTTTTACTTTCTTTATTTTTAATGTAAACATGTTTGATCTTTGAATTTTCAACGTTTTTCTCCTCTATGTCGAAATGCTTGCTGAGCGATTTAAAAAAGGGCGTTAATTTGCTAAATCCGTAAATTCGGGGATCGAAATCAGGCTTGCGTTTATTCAATAGTGCCCCCAACTCTGCCAAAGACGCCCAGCCGCTTTCGTCAGCTACATCATCAATGGTATTTCGTAGAAGCTTGATAAAGTTGTTGCTTATGGTTTCCGTATCCGTGGGACGCAGCGTACCTTTTTCGATATGATCACTGTCTTTATCCTTTTCGGGAATTTCGGTGCTTGCCGCCGCTGTTTCGTTACGGCCATCACCAAGAATTTCAATATAGATGAATTTATCGCAAGCAGCAATAAACGGCTTTGGCGTTTTCTTTTGTCCTATTCCTAACACAACTTTTCCTGATTCTCTCAAACGAATAGCTAGCCGGGTAAAATCACTATCGCTGGATACGATACAAAATCCATCAATCTGCTGCGTGTGGAGAATGTCCATAGCGTCGATAATTAATGCTGAATCCGTTGAATTTTTTCCACTGGTATAGCTGTATTGCTGGATGGGAGTAATGGCATGAGTGAGCAACGGAGCTTTCCAGCCCGATACGTAAGCACTCGTCCAATCACCGTAAATTCTTTTGATAGACGGTGTCCCATGCCGTTTTACTTCATCTAAAATACCTTCTATCTTCGTGCTCGAAACATTATCGGCGTCAATAAGCACAGCAATGTTCAGATCTGGATTTTCTTTCGTTATTCCCATCGTTGTAAATCAAAAATGTAAGTACTGCTCGAATATCCGATTTTTTAGCCGCTATAAGTGACAGTTTTCAAAAGATTTTTCAAAAAAAGAAGCGGAATGTTGTTATATTATTTTTAGGTGATAATAAAATTAAAAAATCGTAGTATATGTATAGTAAGTTAACAAGGCATGATAAAATATGATCCATAAAGTTATGCCTTGAGGTGGAAGGTGGAAAGAAATAGATTTTACACATGTCCGGGAATTGGCATGGAGAATTATGCGTTTTTTCCCAAGCCGTTAACACATATTATTTAGTGTTTTTAACAAAAACATTACATTTGAATGCGCTTTTTTGTTAAAAAATGTTAACTTTTTTAAAGGATGCCAGTAAACGCATATATTTGAATCATTCATAATTTAGGTTTATAATTGGTTAGTAAAGCCCCCGATCTCCCCGGTTGGGGGCTTTCGTTTACAGGTGTAACGGGTAGTATTGGCTGTTTAACGTAACCATATTCAATAAAGCTATTTTTTATTCCAAAAAAGTTAATGATTTTCTCCCTGTTCCATTCTTTTTTGTTTAGATATTTTATATATTCCCTCTATAAAGATGTTTTCAAAATTGCGACGAAAAAATCGATGATTTTAATTCATTTAACCAATAAAACATTTATGTTCAAAAGCACATTTCGTTTATTGCCTTTACTATTTATTATCGGATTTTTTAACTTAACGTGGGCACAGCAATCGGTAAGAATAAATACACAGTGGGACTTTCTAAGAAGCGACCTGGGAGGTATATGGGAAGCGGTTAGACCCGTAGGAAAAGGAGACCCCGAGTCTGTTCCTATATGGCAAACCGTTGATCTTCCGCATTGTTTTAACGCGGAAGATGCTGTAGACCCTGGTATGAATTATTACCAGGGGCCAGGCTGGTACCGTAAACGCTTGCCAATCGATAATCCCTATGAGAATGGACGTATATTGCTCCATTTCGAAGGAGTTGGACAAAAAACCGAGGTATTTGTATATACCACTAAGGTTGGTGAACATACCGGTGGTTATGATGAGTGGAGCGTAGATATTACGGAGGCCGTTGAGGCATTTAAGGAAAATCCCATATGTACTAAGCAATTTAACGGCGAAATTCCGATTGCCATCAAGGTGGATAATTCGAGAGATTTGGAAATGATACCCTCAGATTTATCTGATTTCAATCTTTATGGGGGTATTTACAGACACTTGAATTTAAGGTATGTTCCCCAGCTGTTTGTTGACGGGGTTTTTGCGGAAGCGAAGGTAGATGATAAAGGGAAAGAAGGGAAAGTTTATGTGAAAACACGCCTGGTGAATTATGCTGATCATCAAAATGTTGCAGTTGATGTGACGTTGTTAGATCCAGCAGGGAAAGAGGTGGCACAATTGACAAAAGGGTTTACAGATTTGAACGGCGATCTAGCTATCGGCGAATTGCTTATCAACAAGCCTACCCTATGGCATCCTGACGTTCCGGAACGATATACACTCGTGGTGACAGCGAAAGCAGGTAGTGATATTTATGTGCATCGGGAAAAAATAGGTTTCCGTCATGTGGCGTTTAAAGAAAAAGGCCCATTCTATTTAAATGGAAAACGTTTACTGTTACGTGGTACACATCGGCATGAAGACCACGCTGGTGTGGGGGCAGCGATGACGGATTCCATGATCAGGCAGGAAATGCTTATGATGAAAGAGATGGGCGTTAACTTTATTCGTTTAGGACATTATCAACAATCGAGAGAGGTGTTGAATGCATGTGATAGCCTCGGGATATTGGTTTGGGAAGAAATTCCCTGGTGCCGGGGCGGCCTTGGCGGAAGCGCTTATCAAGAGCAGGCGAAGCGTATGCTTACCAACATGATTGAACAACATTATAACCACCCCTCGATTATTATTTGGGGCTTGGGAAATGAGAACGATTGGCCAGGTGATTTTTCGGTTTTTGACAAAGAGAAAATTAGGGTATTCATGGCAGAACTGAACGATCTGTCACATCGTCTGGATCCGACCAGAAAAACGGCTATCAGAAGATGTGACTTTTGTAAGGATATTGTCGATGTTTATTCTCCTTCTATTTGGGCAGGGTGGTATCGAGGACAGTACACCGATTACAAGGAGTCTTCTGAAGAAGAAATGCGGCAAGTAAATCATTTCCTACATGTAGAGTGGGGAGGAGATAGCCATGCCGGAAGGCATGCTGAAAATCCTGATAAGGTGCTTGCAGAGGTTGCCGGAGGCAGTGGCACAGATGAACGGGCTGGCGATGCTTCCCTATACGGTGGGGCAGCGAGGGTTTCGAAAGATGGCGATTGGAGTGAAAGTTATATCTGTAACTTAATTGATTGGCATTTAAAGGAACAGAAAACAATGCCTTGGCTTACCGGTACAGCTTATTGGCCCTTTAAAGATTTCTCCACCCCGGTTAGGCCGGATAACCCCGTACCATATGTTAATCAAAAAGGCGTGGTTGAACGTAACTTTGAAAAAAAGGAAGCTTACTACGTGTTCCAATCGTATTGGACAGAAAAGCCTATGGTGCATATCTATGGGCATTCTTGGCCAACCAGATGGGGTAGCGCAGATGAAGAGAAAATGGTTAAAGTGTATTCCAACGCATCGGAAGTGGAACTCTTTGTGAACGGTAAAAGCCTTGGAAGTAAAAAAAGAAACACGCAAGATTTTCCTGCCGCAGGCCTGCGTTGGATGATACAGTTTAAGGATGGAGAGAATCATATCAAGGCGGTGGCAAAAAAAGGAGAGGAGACGGTGGACGATGAATTTACGCAGTATTATCAAACAGCAAAGTGGGAAAGGCCTGAGCGCATGTTATTGGAACAAGTTGATCAGGAGGGCGATATGGCTAGCATTCAAGTGACCTTATTGGATGCTGAGGGCGCAATCTGCCTTGATGCTCAAAATTGGGTGGTTTTCGAAACTATAGGTGATGGTAAATTGATTGATAATCAGGGGACTTCCAATGGCTCGCGGAAAGTGCAGCTCTATAATGGAAGGGCCATGATAAAGGTGCGTCTCAATGGAACGGAGTGCGTCGCAAGTGTTCAATCGGATGATTTACCTACCGCAATGATAACCTTAAATGAGAAATAAATAGTTATGACCTTTATTGGGATTAGGTACCTTTTTTATTTTGCTTTTTGCGCTGTCGCAACCATATTGTCGTGCACATTCGACAGGTATGATGCCCCGTTTGAAAGGCCTGCAGCACAATTGCTGCATGAACAAATACTTAAGCAAGCACAATGGGCCTTACAGCAAGCGCCTATTACCGTAACGGCCACGCAGTCGCCAAGAAGTGGCGGTGGAAAACATGATTTCTTTTCTGAAGGCGATTATTGGTGGCCAGATCCTGCTTATCTGGATGGGCCATATATGCAGCGAGATGGCATGACCAATCCGGAAAACTTTGTTGCACATCGTCAGGCGATGATTCGATTTAGCCAGATTATAGGGGCCTTGGCTTCGGCCTACAAAATTACTAAAGATGAAAAATATGTAATACATGCGCTTAAACACCTAGATGCTTGGTTTATAAATCAGGAAACGCTTATGAATCCGCATTTACAGTATGCTCAGGCGATTAAGGGACGATTTACCGGAAGGGGGATAGGTATTATCGATACCATTCACCTGATGGAGGTGGCGCAGGGTGTCCTTGTAATGAAAGAGGCTCAGATTTTTCCATCTACGCAATTAGAACCCATTAAAGAATGGTTTTCTGCTTACTTGCAATGGCTAACTCAGCATCCTTATGGCAAAGATGAGATGAATGCCGAGAACAATCATGGTACTTGTTGGGTCATGCAGGTTTCGGCATTTGCTAGATTGGTAGGTAATGAAGAGTTGCTCGACTTTTGTCGTAACCGCTATAAAACCTTATTGCTGCCGGATCAAATGGATAAAGACGGCAGCTTTCTAAGAGAGCTGGCTCGCACCAAACCTTATGGCTACTCCTTGTTTAATTTGGATGCCATGGTCATGATATGTCAAATATTAAGTACACCCGAAGATAACCTGTGGAAATATACATTGGAAGATGGCAGGTCGATCAGGAAGGGAGTGGAATTTATGTTTCCATATATCGAGAATAAAGAAACGTGGCCATTAGACAAAGATGTCATGTACTGGGAGAACTGGCCCATGGCACAACCTGCTTTGTTGTTTGCAGCCAATGCTTTTGATGAGATAACATGGTTTGATGTGTGGCGCGATCTTGAGCATAACCCGGATGTGGAGGAAGTGATTAGGAACTTGCCGGTGCGGAACCCCATCATCTGGTTCTGATAATTTGGAATCAAAAAAGAATAAAAAGAAAATAAATATACATCAGTGCTATAGCATAAGCACTGATGTATATTTATTGATATCATAGTGGGTTTAGTCTACATACCGTCGCGTTCGAGAGCGGCTAAACGTGCCAGCATTTCCACACAAGCTCCTTCATGAAGTATTTCCCAGCTGTCTTGATTGGTGCCACCTCTAAAGTCGCCATTTAACAGATGAGTTTCTTCATTACGGCAATCGGATAGCCAGGCATGGGTCAATGTTTTTTCATAGGCGGTTATATAGGTTCTATTATGATCTATTTTGTATAACTCTATGTAACCTCTGAACATAATAGCCTGAAACCATACATGCCCGGGCTCTAAAACCTGAAAGGTCTCGCCTAAAATATCTGACTGAAAAGAGATAAACCATTTATTATAAGCTGCTTCTGCGATGTTTTGAGCATCAGTTAGGTATTGTGGGTCTTGTGTAATGGTATATAAAAGAGACGCCGCTTGTATGGGTTGGCCCGAATTGTAAGTGTATTTTTCCTCGGATACGATGATCTCAGAATCCGGATCATCTTCATCCGACAGACGAACGTTATCCCAATAAAGGTAATCATTGGGATCTTGCAGCATCTCTTTACACCATGCATACAGGTCTTCTGCACTTGTTAAATAATGCTCCTCATTAGTTGCTAGGTATAATTTTGCAGCCAATACTGCTGCTGGCGCAGTTGAACAAGTGTGCTTGGACATACTGCCTTCTTTCCAATAAACGCCACCACCCATAATATCATCGGTACCTGTTAATATGAAATTCCAAACGAGTTCGGCACGGTCTAGGTACTTGCTGTCATTTGTCAACTCATACAAATCTAACATGTCTATCCCTATCCAGATATTATCGTCAAAATAGCGTTCGTCACCATCTCCCGGATAAACGGCGTAGGCCTCTGCACCGCCGTCTCGGGTGTTTCGAAATTGGTCAATGGCGGTTAATAACCGATCGTCATAGTCTGATTCATAGCGGGACTTGTATGCTGGAAATCCTTCCGCGGCTTCCCTTAGCGCTGCATATCCGGAAAAAGCTGCCCCATGCCCCCAGATAACTGCCGCTCCATCCCAATACCCGTCGGTGCGCGGATAATTAGAACTCCAGATGTCTCGAGGCATACCGTCTAAGTACAACGTGGTGATAGAACTCATTAAAGTGTCTGCTCGGGTTAAAAACATCGGAATATCGCCTGCTTTGCCAGCCTTAAATGCAAACTTTTCGTTGAAGGTCTTCTCTTCTGCGATGTCTTTGCTACAGGATAACATAATAAAGGACGAAAATAGGACGGTGATCAGTGAAATAAATGTTGAATTTCTCATTTTACTAAGTGTTTATAAATAAATGGATAATTGCCTTTTTAAAAATGAAACTATTTTCAATAGTAAAATTTAATGATGCCGGATATCTTAAGCATTATAAATTTATGTCCAACTGGTGTTATAATTGGTTAAAATGGTTGTTTCCTAAAATTAGAATAACCATTAATAATAACTTCATAACGAACACAAAAGAGAAGATATTGTTTTAACTAAAACGATTTATTTTGTGTTATTTAGTGTTTATGTCAGTAGTGCGATTAAGAAATAGAAGAAGCTATTAGTATTTATATTCAGTTGAAAGGTTAAAAAAGAAAACTTAATTGAATAGGAAGTAGTTCTTTAAGTAAAAGTTGATCCTCTTGTAGTCGAATGATTTACTTGATCTGGAATGTATCCAAATCAACGGATAATGAACGTCAGTCTGGTCTGGTAATTTCACTGGAGCAAGTTGGCGTATTATTGGGATGTTATATACGAAATACTTCAATGAAGCATAATTAAGTTTATTAACGATATCATTAGATTTTCACCTCATTTACCAATTCATTGCCTTCTTCAAAAGCACTGATGTTCTGCAAGGAGGTGTCTGCAATGTTGCTTAAGGCATTACTCGTAAGAAACGCCTGATGCCCAGTTATCAGTACGTTATTGAAAGAAAGTAAACGCATAAATACATCATCCTGAATAACCGTTTCCGAAAGATCTTCGAAGAATAGGTGCTCTTCTTCCTCATAAACGTCTAAACCAAGGTGACCTATCTGCCCAGACTTCAGTGCCTCAATTACAGCTTTTGTATCAACTAATGCTCCCCTGCTGGTATTGATAAGCATAGCTCCCTTTTTTAGTTTGTTGATTACATCCTTATTGATTAAATGGTAAGTTTGCGGAGTGAGTGGGCAATGCAGGGAGATGATATCTGCTTCGGAATATATGTCATCTAGTGTGGAAAATTCTATGCCTAGTTGCTCTACTTCCTCGCTGGTATTGATATCATATCCTAATACACGACATCCAAAGCCGGTCAAAATCTTCGCCGTGACCAAACCTATTTTGCCTAGACCGATAAGTCCTACTGTTTTTCCATTTAAGTCAAAGCCCATCAGTCCGTGCAAGGAAAAATTGCCCTCTCGTACACGATTGAAAGCGCGGTGGGTTTTACGGTTAAGCGTGAGGATAAGAGCAAGTGTATGCTCTGCTACCGAATAGGGTGAATAGGCAGGTACCCGTACTACCTTGAGGCCTAATGACTGAGCCATATCGAGGTCTACATTGTTAAAACCTGCGCAGCGTAGCGCTATAAGTTTGACTCCCTGATCGGCTAATATTTGAATGACTTCTGCATTGACAATGTCGTTCACAAATACACAGACAGTGTCATGACCTTGTGCCAAAACTGCTGTTTGGGTGTTAAGTTGAACTTCTAGGAAATTCAACTGATGCTGCTCACCGAAAGGACTTTTTTTGAAAAAATCAATATCATAAGCTTTCGAACTGTAAAAAACGACTTTCATATGTGCTATTTTGAGATGAATAAAGTATTTCTTTTCTAAGTTGGGAAAAAAAAACTCGATCTCAAATTTTTAACGGGTTTTGGTAAGGTTTTTACCTTTTACCTTTTAAGCAACGTATATTAAGCCGAAACCTATCAAACCAATCACTGCCCCCATCCATAAGGTGGGGATTATATTGTCTGTAAGGATAGCTCTGTAGTTCTGAATGCCTGCTATTGAGGCCGCGGCAATGATGTTGAACAAACAAATCCCATTTCCGGCACTTGCCCCGCTCAGCTGGAGTGAAAGGACGGTCTGTTCATCGATAAGCAGTTTATGTGCAGCTTCAAGTTGTGATGGCGCGAACACTATATTAGATAAGGTGGTACTGCCTGTGATGAATGTGCCTACCATGCCAATGAATGGAGCAAATATTGGATAGACATCGCCCAATTGGCTCATCATAGTGGCTAAATTTTGTACCATTGAGGGTTGTTGTACACCGGATATGATCATGAGCTGGGCAATAACGATGGATGGATATAGTACAAGGGAAACATTCCAAATTTTTATGAATAATGGTCTTAGATGTAATGAGGTGCTTTTTTTATAAAATATCACGCACAAGCCAACGAGGATAAAAGGAAACAATGGCGATAAAAGCGGCTGAAGACTACCGTTGATTCCAGTGTCTAAAATGTTGTTGAAATGTATATCTATTACTAACCAATTGCGTAAGCGCGGTACCACTTTTGGAAGTAATAGGAGTAAAGCAAGCAAAGCATATGGCACCCAAGGCGTGAAATTAATTTTGGTATTGGCTTTTCGGAGATATAAAAAGGAGAAGAACAACATAGATAAGGCGCCGATAACAGACGCTAATTCTGGAGCAAACCAAGCAGACACACAAAATGGGATAACAAAAAACGTGTACAATAGATATAGCCTAGCATAACCTATGTTGGCTTCGATAAACATTTTTTTTCTATCTTTATGAAAAATGAGAAAAATGAGCACCAGGCCTGCTAGTGAAATGAGTACGGAGGCACAGAAACTAACATGCTGAATAGTGATGTAGCTAAGTTGAAGCGGGTGTTGAAGGCCACTGATAATGGGAGTACCCACAGCACCAAATAAGGAGAAAAGGCAGTCAAATAACAACACCGCTGCGATTGAACGCATAGGTTCGTATCCCATGGCGATAAGAATGAGTGGTACGATGGCTCCTGGAGTTCCAAAACCTGCCACACCTTCAAAAAAAGAGGTGAGGCCAAAAGCAACAATAAAAAAGCGGATAGCGCGCGAATTACTCAAATCGTCTAGTGAGTGACTTATCTTATCAATCATGCCGGTGTGAGACATGATGTTGTACAAGAATGTTGCACCTAAAACAATCATTAATATATTTAAAGTTGTTAACGCACTAACACTCAGTCCTGCAAAAAAACGAGCGAAACCGGCACCCCAGTAAAAAAACAACAATACGGTGAGTACACAGGTGAACATTACCGCAGTCTTTACCCCCTTTGTTAAGGACAGTACCAGCAAGGAAAAAATAGGTAACAAGGAAAGTAAATAAGCCATATACAAACTTAATTGATTTTATTGAGAGTACGTCCCGTTTATAGTATGTGTCGCTGAACTGAAGAAAAGTAACGCAAATACGTTAAAGTTTTGACTTTAAACTTTGCCATGGAGTATGGGGAAGGTACAGTTCATCTCATGGTTAACAAAAGAACAAACTGTCAGTTGTTTTGGGGTATGTCTGATGGTCATACAAGGAAGAGGTGATCCCAACACCTCTTCCTATCGTTCCTAAAAAGACTTTTTACGACGTTAGGTGTAGAACCTGCTTATTCTCCAAATGGATCGGGCATGATGGTAATGTCTGTTATGTTACCGTTGTTGTCGAACGTAAACACTGATAGATAAAGACCTCCTCCCATAGAATGTCTGTATGCTTCATAATAAGTTCCTCCTGAAACTTCGTCCAACTCGACTGAGCTAAGCTCTTTTAGTTCTGAATTTGTGATGCTTAATGATTCCATGTTTAATTGCTTTTTAATTTTTACTACTTATCTTAATTATTTGGAACCTTGGGTTGTCGGCTCCATCTTTGATGGCTAATTAACAGAAGTTTACTATAATTTTTCTAGAGTGAAGTAAGTCTGGTTATTTTAAATTTTTTTGTAAATTAGTAGTACCTTTTGGAGAACCAGAAAGATAAAGGGTTGATATTATGAAACAGTTTCTATCAATATTACTGGCCATGTGGGTTTCTCCTACTACAGAATCGCAAGACTTTAAGCGCCTACGCGAAAACATGGTTCGTTCTCAAATAGAGTCTCGCGGAATTACGCATAATCTAACCCTCAATACCATGCGTAAAGTAGAACGACACTTATTCGTACCTGCTGCACACCGAAAGCGAGCTTATGAAGATACTCCTCTGCCCATTGGGTATGGGCAGACAATTTCCCAACCATTTATTGTTGCTGAAATGACTCAGCTGCTTGCTCCCAAAAAAGGATATCGGGTGTTGGAAATTGGAGCTGGGTCTGGTTATCAGGCGGCGGTGCTGGGAGAGATAGTTCAGGAGGTTTACACTATTGAAATTGTGAAAAACCTCGGTGAACAAACTAAAAAACTGATGCGTGAGCTAGGCTACAATAATGTACATGTTATTATAGGAGACGGCTATCAAGGTTATAAAAAAAAAGCCCCCTACGACGCTATTATCGTAACGGCTGCGGCAGAAGAGATACCTGATCCATTAATAGAACAGCTGAAAGAAGGAGGAAAGATGATTATACCCATAGGGGCCGCTGCAGATGTGCAAAATCTGATGCTGCTGGAAAAGAAAGAGGGCAAGCTGCTGAAAACGGCTCTCACCCCGGTACGTTTTGTCCCTTTTACGCGCGGAAACGATTGAATGGCAATACAATTCTCTTTTAAATTGCTTATAAAAAGCGATTTATCTATGTTTGTGCTGATATTTTTTGATTCAGCAAATGTATTTAGATGAGAGATGATATCCTGATTCAGATAGGGAACCAGATCAAAGAACGACGAAAAAGTGAGCGTATTACGGTACAGGAACTGGCCGATAGGGCTTCTGTGAGCAAGGGCTTGATTTCCCAAATAGAAAACAATCGAGTGATTCCGTCTCTGGTGGTGCTTATTGATATTATCCGGTCGCTTGATCTTGATCTAAATGTTTTTTTTAAAGATATTGGTATTAACAAAACAACCAAAACCATTTTACTGAAAAAAAAGGAAGAATACAGTTGTTTTAAGGAGGGAGAAGCTATAGGTTTCCATTACCAGCGTATATTAACCCGCAACATTAGAAAATCTACCGTAGATATTGTTTTGCTAGAACTAGAATCAAATGCCAGCAAACCTATGGTAGAAACGATGGCCCTTGAATATAACTATATTCTGTCTGGGGAAATAGCGTATCGTTTCGAAGACGAAAGCGTTCGGATGAGTGCCGGAGATTCGGTGCTTTTTGATGGGCGGATACCTCATACACCAAAAAATATGGGTTCTTACAAAGCGGTAATGCTGGTTGTTTACTTCTTTGAAGAAGATTTGGGCTGATTGAGACGTCGTATTTAACCCCTAAATTGTCGCGTAATGCCCTTTATCTATGCTGAAATTAGTGTTAACTTAGCTTAACTAAATTATTAAACCATGAGAAATTTAATACTCGTATTGGCTTTTCTGCTGTCGGGCTCAATAGCAGTTAAGGGAAAAAATCTGTATGTGAATGATAAGGATACCTTGTTGCATTATTTTGATGATGCAAAGGCGCAGTTGTTGGCAAGTATAGATGGACTAAGTGACGAACAATTTAATTTTAAACCAGACGCCAATAGCTGGTCTATCGGTCAGTGTGTTGAGCATATCGCTAAAACCGAAGGGATGTTGCGGGATATGGTGATAGATTTGTTGGCGAAACCGGCAAACCCTGAAAAAAGAGGAGAGATAAAAACCTCAGGTGCACAGGTGGTAAGTATGATGCAAGATCGAAGCTTTAAAGCGGAGGCTCCCGAAATGTTACGGCCGCAAAGTAATACATATAATCTGAAGAACGAATTGGCCGTATTGGAAAAGGAACGGAATATTACACTTGACTTAATCAATGATACTCCCGAAGAAGAGCTACGCAACCATATTACAATTACACCGGCAAAAGAATACACGGATGCTTATCGGTTTTTACTTTACATTGCTGGACATAGCCTGCGCCATACTGCACAGATTGAGGAGATCAAAAAAGCCAGTGGTTTCCCAAAACAATAACTAAAAAAGGGAATAAGCATTTTCTTGGAAACGATTGCGTAGATTTATTTTTGTAATCTTTTAGAACAGCGCTTTTTGTTTAATATGTTTATGGCTACTAACTAATTAAACAACAAAATGGAAAGCTCTTTTTCTAGAAGATCATTTATTTACTCTATTAGCATGTTGGCAGCAGGTGCTGCAGTAGCAAGTCCTTTAGTTGGATTCGGGCCCCAAAATAAACTCAAATTGGTTTTGGTAGGCACAGGTGTTCGTGGAACTTCCTTTTGGGGAAAACGCTTGGTAGAACAATATCCAGATAAATTGGACTTTGTTGGACTCTGCGATATTAATCCAGGTCGTGTACAGTATGCGAAGGAGTATATGGGCGTTAACTGCCCCACCTATACCGATTTTGATAAGATGTTACGGGAAGTAGGGCCGGACTTGGTCATTGTTACGACCAAAGATTCTACGCATCATGAGTTTATTATTAAAGGACTGGAAGCAGGTTGTGATGTGTTGACTGAGAAGCCGTTAACTACTGATGAAGAAAAGTGTAAGGCAATCTTGGCCGCCGAAAAGAAATCCAACAAAAATCTGATTGTCGGTTTCAATTACCGTTGGGGGCCATATATGACGAAAATTAAGGAGTTGTTACAAGAAAAAGCTATTGGCGAGATTACTTCAGTAGATTTTAATTGGTATCTGAATGTGCACCATGGAGCGTCTTATTTTAGAAGATGGCATGGCCTGATGAATGGTGGTGGCTCGCTTTGGGTGCATAAAGCTACTCATCATTTCGATTTGCTAAATTGGTGGCTGGACTCGGATCCTGAAGAGGTCTTTGCGTATGGTAAGCTAGAGCACTATGGCGCTAATGGCCCTTTCAGAGGTAAAAGCTGCCGCGACTGCAATCATAAAAGTGAATGTAACTACCATTGGGATATTACTAAAAATGAGCATGATATGAAGATGTATGTAGCCAATGAACAATACGACGGTTATATACGGGATAATTGTCTCTTCCGTAAAGAAATTGATATATACGATAAGATGTCTGCTCAGATAAGGTATGCCAACCAAGCAGTCGTTAATTATTCATTAACTACATATTCCCCATTTGAAGGATGGCGCATTGCCTTTAATGGGCATAAAGGGAGGATAGAAGCTTGGTTGGATATTCCATGGATGAAAAATGAGCAGCTAGACCAGTCCGAATTGCATGACGCAGAAATGAATCAATCTGGAGATCAAGAAACAATCAGCGAGCCACTTATTTTTTATAAAACGTGGGAGGATTACCAAACCATCCAAGTGGTGAGTGAACGAGCCGGACATGGTGGTGGTGATAAAAGGTTACACGACAAGTTATTCCTAAATCCACAGGCAGATGATCCCTACAAGCATGCTGCGGGAATTCGTGACGGTATAATGTCTGTGCTGATTGGTATCGCAGCGAGAAAAAGTATTGAAACAAATAAACCAATTAAAATTGGCGATCTCACGGAGATACAACCACACCCTACAAGAGGCCACTTAGCATAATTTTATCCACAAAAAAGGCACTTAAAATAAATGTTAAGTGCCTTTTTATAAACCCTAGAATATATTATACCTTGTAGTACTGCTCCCATCCTTTTCTTGGTGGCGGGCCTATCAGCAGTTCATTGGCTGTTTTGTTGTTAGTGATGATTTTCTTTTCGCGATCAAACTCCAGCTTGGTATTGAGCTGCTGTGCAAGGACGCCCAGGCAGAACACTTGACTCAATGGTCCGGCAATATGGAATGGTGAACGTGTTTGTTCTTGCCCTTTGCAGGCCAATAAAAAGTTCTTGAAGTGATTGGATGGAGTTTCTGGAACTTCAGGAAGTTTTGTCGCCATTTCCTGTGCTTTTTCTTCTGGAATGATCGACAACGCACTGCCATGCGATCCACCTTTAAAGGTAAGCTCCTTGCTGTAAATAATCTTGCCAGGGTTTAACTTTGCAGGTTCAATCTCCCCAGTGCTTGGAGGTGGAATGTTTGGATCAAGACCGGACACGCCGTACCCATCTGGAATAGGAGGTAGATTATCTATACCATCGTACCAAGTAATATCTAAAGCAGGCATGCCATTACGTTCTGGAAATTTAAAGGCAAGAGTAGTACTCATCGGAAAGAAGAACTTATTGTGACCCTCTAGTTTTATGGGGTCAACTTCATAAGGCAGACCGAGGTCTAAGAATTCATGTGCCGTGTCTATGATATGTGCTCCCCAATCACCCAATGCCCCCATTCCAAAGTCGTACCAGCAGCGCCACTGCCCATTGACAAAATCTTTGTTATAATCATGGAATGGACGGGTTGAAAGCCATTCATCCCAATCAAGAGTCGAGGGTATGGGCTCGGCTGGCGGAAAAGAGCTGATGTTTGGATCCCACTCGTGCCATCTCCTGGGTGCATTCATATGGGCCGTAATAGCGGTAACGTCCTTGATAATGCCTGCTTCAAACCAGCTTTTAAATTGGAAATAGTTGGCCTCCGAATGGCCTTGGTTGCCCATTTGTGTGACTACATTGCTGTATTTGTTAGCAGCTTTCATTAAAAGCTCACATTCGTTAAATGTGCGGGCCATGGGCTTTTCTACGTACACATGAATACCACGTGACATGGCTTCTATACAAATGGGGAAATGTGAAAAATCGGGTACACCTACTGTCACCGCTTCTATTTGATTACCCATTTTGTCGAACATACTTCTGAAGTCCTTAAAACGAGGTACATCAGGAAATTGTTCTAGCACTTTTGTCGTATGGGGGGCCTCCATGTCTACATCACAGAGGGCCACAATATTGGCAAGCCCTGTATCGTATAAATCGCCGATAATTTCACCCCCTCTATTACCAATGCCGCAACAGGCAAGATTCACACGTTCATTAGGTGATGCAAACTTTGGTTTGGTAAAATTTGTGGTTGCCGCAGTGGCCAGATGAGGGAAGGCTGCCGCCCCCGCCGTTAAATACATGGCATTCTTTAAAAATGATCTTCTTGAGAAATCCTTTGAACTCATAAATATGAAATGTGTTAATAATTGATCTACGTTTTTTATTGAAAACTGAAAATTAAGTTTTTTCGTTAAGAATTCCTACTTTTTTAAGGGGTTTAACAGAAAAATGGACTTTAGGAGCCTGTTCAATCGATGGAAATTGAATGACATTCTTTTCCTAGTATTTTTTCCAAAGATTAATTTGCTAATCGTTACCTATTGCATTTCTTTTTGTACATTAGAATGCTAAACTAAATAGGATGAACCTTTATGAAACGTCGAAACTTTATCTTACTTTTTTTCCTTTTAAGCTGTGTACTGATTATTATCAGTCAGTGTAAGGAGGAGGAAGAACGTGTGGACGTGAGAGGAGAGACCTATATCGGTATGCACAGTTGCCGCTCCTGCCATCAAGGGATAGTGGATGATTATTTGCAAAATGCACATTTTAATACATCGAAAACATTAACAACGGGAGAAGATATTGATAGTTTAGGGGTAGAAGACGGTGACTTTATCTTTAACGAACATACGAAAGTAGGGATAGAGAAGACGCCGGGCGGTCTGTATCAAACTGCTTATATTCGGGGGGAGAATGTGAAATCTGAAAAAGCAGACATTGTATTCGGATCGGGAAAGACGGCTTATACACTAGCTTATTGGTATGGTAACAAATTGATGCAGATGCCGCTCAATTTCTTGGTCAAAGAACATCTTTGGGTTAACAGTCCGGGTTTTCCCTCCGATCAGATTTATTTTGGTAGAGCCATTGTTTCGCGTTGTCTGGAATGCCACGGTTCTTATGTAAAGACAAATTTGATCCCCCAATCTAACATGACTGTAGAGGAGGAATTTGTGAAAAACTCTCTTATGGCAGGTGTCGACTGTGAACGCTGCCATGGTCCGGCGGCAGAGCATGTATCTTTTCATCAGCAAAATCCTGAATTAAAAGAAGGGAAGAAACTAGTAGGTTATCGGCAACTTTCAAAAGAACAACGTATGGATATGTGCGGGATATGCCATTCAGGCGCAAGCTTACAAGTAACAAATTCAACATTTTTTGTAAAACCAGGCGATACGGTTAAAACTTTGCCGGAATTTGCGGATTATGTAGGAGGTAATATCGATGTTCATGGTAAACAAAAACAATTGATCGAGGCTAGCAAGTGTTATCAGATGAGCAAGATGGATTGCAATACTTGTCATAGTGTTCATCAAAAAGAATCGCCTTCTTTAGTCGCGCATGCTAAACAGTGTATCAGCTGCCACCAAGAGGTAAAACATTCATCATTAAACAACATGCAGGCGAGTACGGTAAATACCAATTGTGTGGATTGTCATATGCCCATACAGACATCTGATGATATCGGTTTTCAGAAAAGTAATTCTAAAGAAAAGATACCTTATCAAGTAAGAACACATAAAATAGCTGTTTATTGATGTGCGTGTATCATGTAATTGGACGGAGAAATTCAAAAAATTGAGATTTTTTGACACAACAGATAAAACATTTGAAGAAACTGACGTTTCTATAGTAAGGATTTTGTGGTACGATCATTTTTTTGATAATTGATCAAGATAAAAGGATAGTCTATGTTTTATAATATATTGTTGTCGATAAAGTTATTAGTTTTTAGTAATATCCCTGTCAAATCTGCTCAAATCCGTCGAACAGTATCAGATGGAAACCCCGTTAAACAGTACATAGCGGTTGTAAACGCTAAAAAATTGGACGAAACAGCTGACATTCAAGCGCTGATTGATCGTGCGAAGATAGGGGATACTGTAATTATTGGTAAAGGAGATCATTACGTGCGTACGCTATATCTAAGAGAAGGTATTCATATCGAATCTCGCGGCTGGTTGAAGCAGTTGCCAAGTGACTCGATGGTTAACTTTAGTATTGAAAAACAGTACTCTTCATATCCTCTGTTGTATGGGAAGAACTTGAAGGACGTAAGCTTAAGCTTGAAAGCAGAAACCAGAAATGAAGCGATACACCTTGATAGTTGTGAAAACGTAAAAGTCGAAAATAGTTATTTTAAGGGCGATTTCACAAAAGTTAAGTCTTTCGCAGGGATTTACTTACTTGCGTGTCGAGGCGTGCGTATTGAAAATAGCAAGATTGCAAATTATGGTGTACCACGAGAAGATACCCATCATTATCAGCCCGGAACGGGCATCCGTATACAGAGTTGTCAAAATATTCAAATAAGAGATAACGAAATATTCAAAAATGGTGAAAACGGCGTGTTTTTTCATGCAAGCAAGGATGTGGAGTTAGTAAATAACCGTATTCATCACAATGGCATGAGTGGCATACAGATTGCGTTTGGTTCAGCGGGAGTGGAACGTAACTATAAAATCGTAGAGAACAGATTAGAAGAAAATGCTGCAGATGGTATTGATATAAACAATATGAATGAGCGGCGTTTAGTTGATTTGAATGCACACATCGCACGTAATTTTAGCAAAGCAAATGGTTGGGTCAACGGAAAAAAAACACCAGACGGGTCTGGGATAGCTACACTTGTTGGTGTTTCTAACGTTATGGTTAGCGACAATAAATCTTTGAATAATAATCGTCCGGCGCTTTATATTCGAAGTTGTGATCGCATACAAGCACAGGGCAATGAAGCTGATGATTTTGCAGAATTGGTGGGAAAAAACGGGCAGGTACATTTAAAGGAAAATCAGCTGGGGGGATTGCGTGTGCTTGCAGGTATGCAGGCTGAAAAACTTATGCTGCAATCGAATACGATACGAGACATTTCTTTTCCGAGCAGTATTTCGGTGGATAGTTTAATTTTACAGGAAAACAGACTTCATGGCAACATTCATATTAACATGAACGGGCTGTTGGCTTTCAGGAAAAACACCTTGTCAAGTAAGTCTCCGCGAGGGGCTATTTCAATATGGAAGGTAGACCAGGCATACTTGGAAGATAATGATATTAAAGCATCAGACGGAAATGCAATATCTATTTATAAAGAAGCTAATAGTATCCTCCTTAACAAAAACGATATTTCAGCTACAAAAGCTTGTATAGAAGATTTGGGTTCAAAAAAATTAAAAATTGTGGGTAACCGGCTGAATTATAGTAAATTAAAAGGAAGCGAAGATGCGATTGTTGCGATTGACCCTCATGTATTGGAATTGCAGAGCAATGAGTACTACGCGAGAGGTAAACGGACGGATAGATCAATACGATTGAAAGGGTCCGGTAGTGTATACGCAGACGGGGAGAAATTGATTTTTTAACGTTTGCCCGTCGTTCTGGCCAACATATAGACTAGCGAGACGAAGGCGAACGCTGCCGCAGTGTATATCATAATCGGGATCATACGTAGCTCATCCTGATAAAACCATCCTGCCAGTAGGGCGCCTAGACCTATGCCAATTTCAAGGGCAATATACATGGTGGCCATGGCTTTTCCACGTTGCTCAGGATTGCTGAGATCTGCTGTCCAAGCATTTGTGGCGGGCGATAATATGCCTGTTGCAATACCATAAATTATTGCTCCCAACAGCAGACTTACAGTACTGTGGATAGAGGCAATAAGGAGTAACGAAACGGTGAGTAAGATCAGTCCTAGCTTAATAGCTCTTTCACGTCCATATTGGTCGGATAGTTTGCCAGCAAAGAAGCGAATAAACAGGGAAGCAATCGTAAAAACAATAAAAAACATTCCTTTGTTAGCAAAACCAAGATGCTCGCTCCAGTCGGGTATTAATGTCAGAATAGCGCCATAAGCAAAATACGACAACAGTGTAACGATCGCTGCAGGCAAGACTTGAATGGCAATAATATCATGTCGTGAAATGCGTAGCAGGGAAAATCGAAAATGCTGTTTTTCACGAAGGGTTTCCTTCATGTTAAGTAGAATGGCAATGGATAAAAACGCAAGTAAAGATGACGTGTAGAAAAGTACATCAATAGAATAGAAAGCACTGATTGCACCACCAATAGCCGGTCCGATAGCCATACCTGTACTGAAGCATAAACCGTGTATGCCTAGGGCTTCACCCCATCGTTCTTTCGGAATAATGTCGGCAACGTATGCGGCAGTGGCCGTAGGTTTGAAACCTGTGGAAAACCCATGTAAAAGCCTTAAGAAGAGAAAGCCCGAAATACTGCTGAGTACAGGGTATAAAAAACCACAGATAAAACAAACAGAAGAACCAATAGCCATCACAGGAACCCTACCAATAGTGTCTGTCAGTTTTCCACTGAAAGGACGTGAAATGCCTGCTGTAAGCGTAAATAACGCAATAATTAATCCTTTATATGATGCTCCGCCTAAACTGCTCAAATAGGCGGGCAATTCTGGAATCAACATATTGAAGCTGGCCGAAAATAGAAGAGAGCTTAAACAAAGAAGTGCAAAAGGCACGTTGTAGATCGGATGCTTCATGCTCCAAACTTAGATAAAATGCATTGAAAACAAACTCAAAAGATGAATTGCTTTTTTCACAACTGTCAGTTTTCGTCGTCGGTATAAATAACAATGTCATAAATAGCATATTAGTTAGCCTCTGCCGAAAATTCCGCTAAGCCTAACACCAATGAAAAAATAATGTAGATTCCGTGACGTATTCGTGGTTGCCGGGCTCGTTCGTCGATTCTTATTCCCATTGGAAAAATGATTTTATAGATGAAAAGAAAGCACTTTTGATCATTTAATTTATGGAGCTCTATGATGTGTGATCTGCCAGCACTACAGATACGTAGAAAAAACATGTTAATCTAGTATAAACATAGATTTTATATTTTATTGTAGATATTTTCTTATACCTTTGTTTTCAATCGACAGAAACCGTTAGGAAACAATTTGAAGATGAAAGTTGATCTGAAAAGGATTTATATAGTTGCGGGTTATTTATTTTTATGCTTTACTATGGGTAGTTGTGCGGGCTCTTTTAAAAAAGATCGTACAGAGACCACTGAAACTATTGCTATTTCAGGCGCCTTTGCGCTGTATCCAATGGTGGTACAATGGAGTGAAGATTTCAGGAAGATCCATCCAGAGGTACGTTTTAACATCTCCGCTGGAGGTGCAGGTAAAGGTATTGCCGACGTATTGTCAGGAATGGTAGATATCGGTTTGGTGTCTCGGGATATCCATCCGGAAGAGTTTGAAAAAGGGGGATATCTCATCAATGTAGCCAACGATGCTGTGGTAGCGACGTTCAATTCGAATAATCCAGCGGTTGACAATATTCTAAGAAGAGGATTGACTAAGCGGGAGTTCGTAAAGATTTTTGTTGAAGGAGATGTTCACAGGTGGAGTCAATTGCCGGGTATTTCTGCCGACTACGACATGCATGTTTATGTTAGGTCTGATGCAGCTGGAGCTGCCGAGACTTGGGCAAAATTCTTAGATTGTTCGCAGGAAGACTTATCTGGTATCGGCGTTTTCGGTGATCCCGGTCAGGCACAGGCCATTATGCGGGACCCACTTTCAATTGGATTCAGTAATCTGAATTATGTATATAGTTTAAAAGATCGTTTGCCACAGCCGAATGTGCAGATTATACCCGTTGATTGGAATGAGAATGGTAAAATCGATCCAGAAGAGTTTTTTTATCAACATTTGGATAGTCTGAATAATGCGATAGGCGACGGACGTTATCCCTCCCCACCTGCGCGCACGTTGGGTTTCCTATTTCATGGAAGACCTGAAAATAAAACTCTTTTAGCCTTCATCGAATATATCCTTTCGCCCGAAGGTCAGGCTCGCCTACCAGAGAATGGCTATGTGAAGTTGAGCGAGGAGACCGTGGCTGCTGAATTAAAGAAAATACAATGAATATACGTTTAGTAAAAGATAAAGCGATAGGAACTGGTATGCTAACACTAGCAATACTGGCTATATCCTTAGTTTTTTTGATAGGTATTGGTCTTTACTTGCGAGCACAACCAATACTGGATAAACACAGTATCTGGGAACTCATTTCTTCCAGTGCTTGGCGGCCAATGAAAGGCGAATTCGGCTTTTATCCATTTATTATGGGAACCTTATGGGTAACTGGTATTGCCATTATAATTGCTTTGCCCTTATGCTTATTGACTGCAATTTATCTGGTAGAATATGCCCCTGTAAGATTGAAAGGGATTTTCCTGCCTATAGTGAATATGTTAGCAGGTATTCCCCCGGTTATTTATGGTGTATGGGGTGTGTTTTTTATAGTGCCTATTGTACAGCAATATGTGGCCCCACATTTTGTGGAGTTTTCAACAGGTTTTACTGTACTTTCCGGTGGCGTGGTATTAGCTGTAATGATTTTTCCATTGTTGGTGAGTATTGTGACAGAGGTTCTAGCTACCGTTCCTAAAGAACTAAAGGAAGCGTCCCTATCGCTGGGGGCTACTAAATGGGAGACTATCAAGAAGGTAATGCTAAAAAAAGCACGACCAGGAATTTTTGCCGCAACAGTATTGGCTATCTCACGTGCATTTGGAGAGACTATAGCTGTTTTGATGGTATGTGGAAATGTACCAATAGCGCCTAGATCAGTATTCGACCCGGGTTACCCTTTGCCGGCGTTGCTGGCAAATAATTTTGGTGAAATGATGTCTATACCTTTATACGATGCTGCATTGATGTTTTCAGCTTTGGCTCTATTTATTATTATATTGTTGTTTAATATGGTCTCGAGGCTGATACTTAATAAACTTGAGGTGAGAAATGCGTAGAAGAAAATTAGAAGAAATGTTTTTTAAGGCGCTTATGGTATTGTCTACCTTGGCTGTTAGCGCCTGTTTGTTCCTCATCATCGGAACTATTGTGGTGAAAGGCGTGCCTTACCTCAACTGGGATATGATAAGTAAAATCCCAGACGGGGGATATTATTTTGGACGTTCCGGGGGTATGTTGAATGCTATTGTGGGATCTTTGTATATTGCGGGTGGTGCAACTATTATCGGTTTGCTGATCAGCATACCTGTATCAATATACCTGAACGTTTATCTAAAAAAATCCAATGCCTTTGGGAAATTAGCTAAACTTTCTTTTGATGTACTTTTCGGAGTGCCTTCTATTGTGTACGGAGCTTTTGCGTTTAGCCTAATGGTTTATTTGGGTGTACGGGCATCTCTATTGGGAGGAATAATTGCGGTAACCTTGCTGATCATCCCTATCATGGTCAGAACTTTAGATGAAGTGGTCACAACGGTTCCCAAAGAACTGAAAGAAGCGGTGCTTGCTCTCGGCGCTACACGCTGGGAAACGGCAAAAGTGTATATCCGGCAAATCAGACCGGGTATCTTAACGGCTATCTTGCTCGCCTTTGGACGGGGAGTTGGCGACGTTGCAGCTGTGATGTTTACAGCAGGTTTTAGCGATCATATACCGGTTTCTTTGAATGAACCGGCGGCAACATTGCCTCTGGCTGTGTTTTTTCAACTGAGTAGTCCAATTCCAGAGGTGCAGGGCCGAGCATATGCGTCGGCGCTGATCCTTACCATATTTATCCTAATTATTGTGGTACTTACAACTATCCTTACCAAAAAACGCAACTAAGACTAAAATGACTCAATACCCACATATCAGTGTAAAAGATTTGAACGTCCATATAGGAGGTAATCACCTATTAAAAAATATTAATATCAACATTCCTGATAAAAGTGTTACTTCTATTATCGGGCCTTCGGGATGTGGAAAGACGACGTTGCTGAAAAGTTTTAATCGTTTACTGGACGATGTGCCGCAGGTGAAAATTAGTGGTAGTGTGTTGGTAGATGGTGAGGATATTTATGACCCAAAGGCCGAAGTAACCCATATAAGAAAAAAAATGGGCTTATTATCGCAGAGGCCTTATCCTTTACCTATGTCTATTTATGACAATATCGCCTACGGACCGCGCATTCACGGAATGCGTGATAAAAAGCAGATAAATGATTTGGTTGAACATTATTTACGGGCAGTAGGTCTTTGGGAAGAAGTGAAAAACCGCTTGCATGGTTCAGCTTTGGCGCTGTCTATTGGGCAACAACAACGTCTGTGCTTAGCTAGAGGCTTAGCCGTAGAGCCAGAAATTATTCTCGGAGATGAATCCACTTCAGCTTTAGACCCGATTTCTACTAAAATCATTGAAGACTTGATTATTCATCTAAAAAGTAAATATACCATTGTACTGGTTACCCATATTCTTCGGCAGGCCCGCCGCGTATCAGATTATATTATTTTTGTATACATGGGGCAGATAATCGAATTTGGTCCTACCGAAGAAGTATTGTTAAATCCAAAAGAGGATCTTACCAAGGAGTATGTGAAAGGTTTTATTAGCTAAGTATAATGAACGAATACGCTTTAGTAACAGGTGCAAGCCAAGGGATAGGTAAATATATAGCCGAAATTTTGGCAAAAAAAGGATACAACCTCTTATTGGTTTCAAGATCAAAAGATGTTCTTCTATCTTTTAAGGAAGAGTTGGAAATTGACCACCATATAAGCGTCGAGGTATATGCACTGGATCTCTCTCTGTCAGATTCTCCGGTTTTGATAAAACAATGGATCGATGAACTAGAAGTGCCGATTAGTGTGTTGGTTAATAATGCCGGTTTTGGGCTTTGGGGAAGATTTGAAGAACTTTCCCTGGCAGAGCAACAACAGATGATTGCATTAAACATAGGAGCGCTAACGGCACTAACGGCTTATTTACTGCCCAAGCTTAAACAGCAGAAAGAGGCCTACATCCTTCAGGTTGCCAGTACGGCGGCTTACCAGTCTGTTCCTAGCTTAGCGGTTTATGCCGCCTCAAAAGCCTATGTGCTGAGCTTTACGCGTGCAATTCGGCAGGAACTTAAGAAACATCGGGTGTATGTGAGTTGTTTATCGCCGGGCCCTGTGGCAACCGGTTTTGCCAATAGAGCTGGAATGCAGGCGCTGAGCCATCTTACCGAAAAGTATAATATGAAGCCTGCCGTGGTAGCGGAAGAGGCAGTTAAAGGCTTGTTTGAAAGAAAGGCCGAGATAGTCCCTGGAGCGATGAACAAACTTCAACTTATCGGTGTGAAATTTTTCCCGAAAATACTCGTAGAGCGTATAGCTGCCAATCTTTACGACAAATAAAAATTTTAAAAATTTTGAAATTCAAGTATTTATACTACTTTTGTAAAGTCTACTAATTAAGTAGACTTTATTTTTATAATGAATCTTATATTAACATATCACCAACATAATTTATCCATGCGAATGCGCCTGCATTTACTGGTATGTTGCTGTTATTGTTAACGCGCTACCTGACATACGAACCTCACTGGTTTTTCGTATAATCTTTCACTCGCTGATTTTATCTAATTAAATATTCACATAATAATCTTAAATTTTATGGCAACAAGTTATCAAACTTTTCGGTTGGCTGATAGGCTTACAGAAGAACAGCTCGACTTCTTTAATGCACATGGTTTTATTCATTTTAAGCATTTTATCAAACCTGAAACGGTGCAAGCTATCATAGAAGCTTCTAAGGAAGTGGAAAAACGGTGGATTGATGGAAATGTGGAAAAGATTAATGGTGTGCCCATCAAATATGGCGTGGATCTGAATGGGAAGAAGATTGTCCAACGCTTTGCTTTCATCAATCAGCATCATTCGGTATTAAAAGAATTTTCATTAGATCCGCGTTTTCAGAAATTGTTGGATCTAGTTGGTCCCGGAGCCCGCTTAGGCACAGAAGAAAAAGATGGTATGGTGTTTAACCATTATATCAATGGCCCTGACAGTAAATTTACGCAGATGGGCTGGCATACTGACGGTCTTCGTGATATTTTTCAGGGCGCTAGGTTGAACCCGATGCTAAATGTGGGTATTCATTTGAGTACACTAAGGGAGGAGAATGGAGGACTGCGTATTTTGCCCGGAACACACCGGCAAAACTTATATCAACTCTTGTTTAGGAAAAAATATTTTGTTTCGCATGACACTGACCCCAGCGAATTGGCGATCATGCCGGAGGCGGGCGATTTAACCATTCACGATGGTCGCTTATGGCATCGGGTAGCGAAATCAAACGTGGTGGGTGAAGAAAGTAGAAGGAGGGTAATTTATATTCCGATCATTGCTGGAAAATATGCCCCGAAAAACGAAAATAGTCCAACATTGTTTTATCAACGTTTTGCAGGAATAGTAAAATAGTTTAATATTCCCATAGCCGCGTGGCCGAGTGGTTAGGTTGAGGTCTGCAAAACCTTCTACGGCAGTTCGAATCTGCCCGCGGCTTCAAAAGAATTACTTTGCAGTAGTAGGTCCATGCACTATCAATGTGCCGTCTTCTCGAATCTCCATTTCATCGATGAACACTACGCGGTCATTGCCAGTTTGCTTTGTCCTACCATGGTATACACAGTACATTTTACTATCGGTAGGAGAGAAAATAATACTGTTATGACCAGTGCCACTCACATCTCCTCCCACTTTTATGTTTTGCTCAATAACAGGGTTGTTTGAAGCTTTCACAAAAGGGCCTAAAGGATGTTCGGCAGTAGCATATCCTACGGCATAATGTTCTCCGCCAAAATGGTTTGCGGAATACATCATATAATAGGTGCTACCATGTTTAAAGGTTACCGAACCTTCGGTCCACCTGCGGTTGACTTCACCGGAGGTTACTGAGCGACTCTCCCATTCGGCTTGCTTATCGTTCATATGCATAGGAGGGCGTAGCAGTAGCACAGGATCTCCGACAACTCCAGAAAAATCGGGTTTGAGTTCGATGCCATAGACCCAGCTTTCTTCAATCTCATCAAACAACCTTTCTTTTTTTGCCCAATCAGCTATCTCACTTTGTACAGAGTGTTTATAGCAACAACGTGAATAATACAGATAGAGCTTTCCGTCAGTATCTGCAAATACATTGGCATCTATTATCGGATAGCCCGGATCAAAGAGCGGACGGTCGCTCAAGTCTTTAAAGGGACCCAAAGGGGAGTCGGATACGGCAACACCTATCCGGAAATTTTCCAATTCATCCCTTGGGTTTTCCTTCCAATGGGCGCTGTAAAAAAGATAAAACTTGTCTTGAAATTCATATACTTCAGGTGCCCAAAAGGAGTGCGTACCCCACGAATCTTCATTGTTGCCAAAATATACTTGCCCTTTAAACACCCATGACGAAAGGTCTTTCGACTGAAAAACACCAAAACCATCTTTAACATCGCCTCCGGTACCATACATATAATAGCTGCTATCTTGATTATGGTAAAGTACGTAAGGATCACCTACGGCAATAGGTAACGGGTTGGCTATTTTTACGGTATTCAAAGCTTCCTGCTGCGCAAGAATGTGTTCGCTAAAGCCGAATAACGAAATAGCAACTAAAAATAATGAGCTAACAACCGTTGTACAAGTGTTCTTTCCAATAAGCATATTTATATTTTAAACATTTTAGTAAAATTTTCTTATTATTTTAAGGCCTGATAAACCAGGGCTTTAAATTTATCGTGTAGCTCACCATGGGAAAAAGGATGCTGTTGAATGAATAGCAAAGCTACTATTTTTTCCTTAGGGTCCGCCCAGAAAATGGTGCCGAAAAAACCTCCCCAAGCAAAGCTCCCAGTGGATTGTCCAAGCTTTGCCATTCCCTTTTTTGTGATAACCTCAAAACCAAGTCCGAATTTATTGTCTCCAAGTGAATGTTCACCTATTTGGTTCATGGTAATCATGTCTACCGTACGTCTGGAGAGTAGTTGAGAACCATTGTATACCCCTCCATTGATAAGCATTTGCAAAAAGATGGCATAATCGGAAATGGTCGACACCAATCCGGCTCCACCGGCATAGTAACCATTATTATTGATAGGGTAATCAACCGTTAACCCCGGGAAGGTGTCTTCTTTCCATAGCTCGATTTGACGGTTTTCTGGATCTTCCGTATAAACCTGAACTAGTCTACTCCTTTTCCCTTCTGGTAGATGGAAGTAGGTGTCATGCATGCCCAAAGGGATGAAAAGTCGTTGTGTTAAAAATTCATCTAAAGACATGCCGGATATTATTTCAACCAATCTGCCCAATACGTCAGTACTTAAACTATAAGTCCATTGCTCTCCAGGGTGATGGATAAGTGGTAATTTGCCTAGTGTGTCGATGGCATCAGCCAATAGTTGTTTGTGGGGAAGAAATCCTGCGGCTATGCCGGCCTTAGCATAAATCGCTTTCATCTTTGAGGAACCCATTTGTGCATAATCAATGCCTGAAGTGTGTGTAAGCAAATGGCGGATGGTAATTTCGTTTTTGGCAGGTATAGTGGTGTATGTGGTATCGGCTTCGTTGAAATCTTGCAATACGCTCGGGTTAGCAAATGCTGGAATATATCTGGATATGGGATCATCAAGCAAAAACTTGCCTTCTTCAAACAACATCATTACGGCAATGCTGGTAATGGCTTTCGTTTGGGAAGCAATCCTAAAAATAGCATCACCCTGCATGGGTGTGCCACGTTGAATATCATCTATTCCAAAAGCCTTATGGTAAACGAGATAGCCATCTTTTGCTATAAAACCCACCGCTCCTTTAACCCAGTTACTGTCAATGTACTGCTGAATGAGCTTATCTATGCGTAATAGTCGCTTATTCGAAAAACCGTTACTTTCAGTAGCTGTATTTTTATCAAATAATTGCTGCGCAAAAAGCGCTCTACCGAATAAGAGTGAAAAAAGTAGGATTGCCAACAATAGCGGCCGTTTCATAAGACTTGCGATTGATAGTATTAATGGCATGGCTTATATGTTTTGGTTAATCAAACATAGATAAACTTGTCTTGATTTACAAGCGTATACAGGAAGCCGATGCTAATATAGCAGATTGGTTGGCTAATTGAACATAATGAATTCTAAAAGAAAATATAAACATTTGCACAGAATCTTCTCTTCAAGAGACTATTACGTAAAAACCATAAAGCTTAGCCTAAGAGAAAAAGTTGCTAATACCACCGAAAGAAGGTTCCTCGATATATAATAACTAAATCGTTGGTCACTAAAAACAGAGACTATTTGACCTTTATGAAACCTAGCATAGATAATGACGTGACTCGCCTCCTTTTCTTAATGAGTAAAGGTGACGAAAGGGCATTCGAAACGATTTACAGAAAATATAAACAACCCATCGCGCAATTTGTGCTGAAATATGTGCACTGTCGCACACAAACCGACGATATAACGCAGGAGATTTTTATAAAAATTTGGGAAAACAGAGATAAAATAGCTGGAATAAAGTCATTTAAATCTTATCTGTTCACGGTAGCAAGAAATCATACTTTAAATTGCCTGAAAAGAATTGTACACGCTGAGGATGCACTAAATCATCTTACTACACATTTACCTGAATGTAGTACTACCTTGGACGAGTTGCAGTTTAAAGAATATAATCAGTTTATTGATATGGCATTGTACGAAATGCCTGAAAGGACATTAAAAATCTTTAAGCTATGCAGAGAGGAAGGCAAGAGTTACGAAGAAGCTGCCGCAACCTTGGGTGTATCTCGAAATGCCATAAAAAACCATATGGTAAAGGCAATGAAAACATTAAGTCATGTTGCATCCGATAAACTGGATATCACCTTGGTGCTTATTTTTATGATCTTCTGTTAACCTTCTTTGAAAAATCACAGGTTTTATTTTTTTTGTCGCTGTACATCAACCTGTTAATTGTTTTATTTTTTTTTCGCTACCCTAGCTGACTCGATGGTTGTCTTAATATATAAGAAACAGCCAATGAAAGAGCAACAGCATTATAAACTTTTGATCAAACGATATTTAAACGGAGATATTTCTGAAAAAGAATTAAGGGTGTTTATCAAACTTATAAAAGATGGAGAATTAGATAACAACCTGTTGAAATCTATGGATGAAGACTTGCATCATGTCTTTGAACAATATGATGGACTAAGTCATAAAAAGAAAAAGTTTAGTTGGATAGCTTACGCAGCGATGGTTTGTCTGACTGCGTCATTGATGTTTATGCTTTTCAACACAAAAAATGAGCGTATTACTGCTAAGCACGAATTGGCTGATCAAGTAAAACCAGGCTCAAATAAAGCGGTATTAAAGCTCGCTAGCGGAAAGGAAGTTGTGCTAGGTGAAGAAAATGATGATCCATCATTAGGGCAGGATAATATAAAATTATCGGCTACGGAAAGCGGTCTCTTAGTGTATGAAGCTGAAAGAATTGTTGAGGGGTATCGCAGTGAGCAATCATTTAATACCATCTACGTACCAGAGGGAGGGCAATATCAGGTGATACTACCAGATGGAAGTAGCGTATGGTTGAATTCGTCTTCGTCATTAAAATATCCGGTAAGCTTTGCCAAAAATGAACGACGTGTTCAATTAGAAGGTGAGGGTTATTTTGAAGTGGCAAAAAATGAAAATAGACCGTTCTATGTGGAGTTGTCTGGTCAGCAGATAAAAGTACTGGGAACCCATTTTAATATTAGTGCTTATGATGATGATCACGTTACAAAGACGACATTGCTGGAGGGAAGTATAGAAGTAGATAATTTGTCTGGACAGAAAATGGTACTTAATCCAGGAGAACAGTCACTTAAACGTCGAGGGAAGCCCAATATTCAGTTGCTTGCCGTGGATGCTGAATCCGAGGTTGCCTGGAAGGAAGGAAATTTTCTGTTTAATGAAAGTCCGTTGCTGGAAGTGTTAAAGATCTTAGGAAGATGGTATGCTGTTCGTATAGATAATAGTAATGTACCCAATATACTTTATAACGGATTTATTTCACGTAATGTCTCTTTGGGAGAGGTTTTGAAGATGCTGGAGAAAACCGGCGATGTGAAATTTGAACTGACAGATGGAACCATTCGAGTAGTTAGATAAATATATTAAGCCTATGTAACAGTTGATATGAAAAAAGCAAACCGATTACGCGGCAACGTAATCGGTAGTTTTAAAGGCAAAACCCAAAATTGAAGAGAAATTAATTAAGTGATTAACCCTTAACCTAACAAATGTATGCATTTGATTACATTATGTAAAGTATTCTTTTGCTCGAAGCAAAAGTGGAAAAAACGAACCGTTAACCAACCTACGATTACTGCTATTATGAACCGAAGTGTAATTTTTTTTTCCTTAGTGTGCTTGCAGATATCTGCCTATGCTTTTTCGCAGCAGATAAGTCTGCACACTAACGGCGAATCGCTAAAATCGGTACTTACAGAAATTAGAAAGCAAAGTGGCTACCAGTTGCTTTACAATGCTGACTTACTCCGAGAAGCAAAACCTGTAACAGTGAAAATTAACCAAGGAAATATTGAAGAAGTATTGACTTTAGTTTTCGAAGGGCAACCGCTTCAATATCAGGTGGAAAACAAAACGATTCTGGTGCAAAGAAGAACCGAATCAATGATAAGGCCGTTAATGGCTAAGCGACAGTTGACCGTGAAAGGAGTAGTGACCGATCAAAGTGGGGAAACTTTGCCTGGAGTTAGTGTGCTTGAAAGAGGTACGAAGAACGGTACAACAACAAATGAAGATGGCGAATTTTCGTTGGTCGTATCAACTGCTTCTGTGTCTATTGTATTCAGCTCTATGGGATATGTCAGTCAGGAAATCTTGGCTACAGCAGAACCCCTTCGAGTGGTTATGGAAGAAGATCAAGAAAACTTGGAGGAAGTAGTAGTGGTGGGATTTGGTACACAGAAGAAAGAAAATCTTACAGGAGCCATAGCTTCTGTTGATGCGAAAAAGTTGGAAAATCGGCCAGTAGCAAATCTTGGTCAGGGACTTCAGGGGTTAGTTCCCAACCTGAATATTTCTTCGGATAATGGAAAACCCGGCACAGGCTCGAACTTTAATGTGAGGGGAACTGGATCTATTGATGCGGGAAAGGCAAGTCCACTTATTTTAGTGGACGGTGTTCAACGTGATCCCAACTCTATTGACCCTTCTGATGTGGAAAGTGTTACAGTGCTGAAAGATGCAGCGGCAGCTGCCATCTATGGAGGTCGAGCCGCATACGGAGTTATCCTGATCCAAACAAAGAATCCTGTTAATCAAAAACCCCAAATCAACTACTCTGGAGAATATACCACTTCACGACCTACAAAAATGCCACGGTATATTAATTCAATTGACTATATAAGGATGCATAGAGAAGCTAACCGTAATGGTCAGGATGGCGGAACTACTGCAACCGAAATTTTTACCGTAGAAGATTCTATTCGTGCGCAGGCTTATTTTAATGATCCTGTAAATAATTTGCCTGTATATATAGATCCCTCTAATCCGGCTAGATATCGTTACGTAGGGAATACAGATTGGATTAAAGAACAATATCCGGGTTGGGCACCTATGCAACGCCATAACGTATCGTTGCAGGGAGGGCAAGGAGCTACTTCTGTATTAGCATCCCTAGGGTATCTAGGGCAAGAAGGTCTCTTTAAGGCTGCTGATCAGAAATTTCAGCGTTTAAATCCAACTTTGAAGGTGAACTCTGAGATAGCCGATTGGATTACTGTTCATGGAAACTTCGCCATGACCCACATCAGCGATAATGAAGCGGCGGGAGTAGCTCCTGGCTGGACGACCAGTGGATGGATTTCAGGAGATTTAAGACCTATTATGCCTGTTCGCCATCCTGACGGCAACTTTTCCGGTCAGGGAAGTTTTACCAACCCCTTTGCGGTAGCCTTACAGAATGGTAGAAGAAAAGAGTATTCAAATGATATTTGGTTGACAGGTGGAGTAGATATTCGCCCAATAGAACATGTCACATTAACCGCTAATTACACTTGGAATGCTTATAGTGGTTTTAACCAAAACCACCAAATTCCTTTTCAGGAATATGGCGTTGATGGCATTCTTTTAGGAACATATCCCTGGACAACACCTTCGTCTGTAACTGAAATAACCGATAATAATAATTACTTTGCATTAAACGCTTTCGCAACCTATGAAAATACCTTCGCCGATAAACATTATTTTAAGGCAATGGTGGGTTTAAATCGTGAAAGCAGCCGATATAAGCGAATGCAGGTGTTTGCTAATAATTTAGTAGATCCCACATTACCTGCTATTAATCTAAATAACGATCCACGCCCAAATATTACTGGGGCCGATAATGAATGGGCCTTGTTTGGTAGCGTGTTTAGGTTAAATTATATTTTCGATAATAAATATTTGTTAGAAGTAAATGGGCGCTATGATGGATCCTCTCGGTTTTCTTCCGACACTCGGTATGTATTTACACCTTCGGTTTCGGCAGGATGGCGTATTTCTGAAGAAAATTTTATGGCAGGAACTCGAGGTGTCCTGAGCGATCTCAAATTAAGGGGATCTTACGGAGAACTACCTAATCAGGGCTTTAATCAAGACGAATTATATGAGACGCTTAATTTTTACCCTTATTTGCCAACAATGCCTATTGACAATAACTTAGAATATATTTTCGGAAACCAAACGGGAGTGGGGGTTGGTACACCGGGTTTGGTAAGTACTTATTTTACCTGGGAGAAATCTGCCACTACCAATTTTGGCTTAGATTTCGGATTTCTCAATAATAAACTTACGGGTACTTTTGATATTTACGAACGTCGTACGCGAGATATGTTGGTTGCTGGGGTGCCCCTTCCTGCCGTATTAGGTACGAATGCTCCTCAACAGAATGCTGGCGTGTTGATAACAAAAGGTTGGGAATTGAGCGTCAATTGGAATGATCGTATTGGCGATGATTTTTCTTATGATGTATTACTTTCTTTATCTGATAATCAGGCTAGGTTAACGAGTTATCCCTTAAATCCCAACAAAGTATTCACGGAAGACCAATGGTATGAAGGTAGGGTAGAAAATGAAATATGGGGTTTCGAAACAGGAGGTTACTTTAATTCGCAAGAGGAAATTGATCAAGCACCAGGTCAGGCCCAAATCTGGGGAGGAAGCTGGAGGCCTGGAGATGTGCAGTATGTAGATTTAAATGGCGATGGTGTAATTAACTTCGGAACAAATACCGTAGGTAATCCTGGCGACCGGAGGATCATAGGTAATTCAACACCGCGTTATGCATTTGGACTTAATATAGGACTGAATTATAAAAATTTTGATTTCACAACCTTCTTACAGGGGATTGGGAAACGGGATGTTTGGTTAGACAACAGTGCCTTCTGGGGGTTTACAAGTGAGTGGAATGTACCTTTTGTATATGCAACAGATTATTGGACACCCGAAAACACCAATGCTTATTTTCCTCGTTTACGATTTGAAAACGGCGGAAATGCTCAAGCCCAAACAAGATATCTACAGGATGCTTCCTATCTACGGGTAAAACAGCTAACATTGGGGTATTCTTTACCGCAGACCTTAGTACAAAAAGCTAAACTTAACCGTGTAAGGCTATATGTGACGGCACAGAATCTTTTCACATTCACAAAACTCTTTGAAGCTTTTGATCCAGAGGTGCTTAATTTTCAGGATGCACCCCTGATGAAATCGATAGCCTTTGGTTTACAGTTAGGATTTTAAAATGATTCAAAAAATAAAGTAAACAAGATATGAACACTTTTAAAAAATATACTTTTTTCATTATGGTAGCCTTTATATGGCAGTCATGTAAGCACGATAGCTACTTGGATCGTTTACCTCTATCTTCCATTGCAGAGCCTACATTTTTTAAGAATGAGAATGACCTGCAATTATATGCCAATCAGTTTTATGCAGAGCTGCCTACACAGAACTTTATTCAGGATAATCAATCCGACGACAAGGTGCCTAATAATATCGATCCCTTTTTAGCGGGGCAATATGTAATACCGTCTACAGATGAAAACTACGACTGGACTAACATCCGGAATGCAAATTATTTTCTCCAGCGCTACCAGAATGCAGAGGCCAGCGACGAAACAAAGAACATTTATGCAGGAGAAGTGCGCCTTTTTAGAGCCTTATTTTATTGGAGGCTATCGAAGCGTTATGGAGATGTTTCGTGGTACAGCAAAGACTTAACCGAAGAAAGTGAAGAGCTTTATGATCCAAGAACCCCTCGAGCAGCAGTAATGGATTCTATATTACTGGATCTTAATTTTGCAGTTGATCATATACCGGAAGATGTGTCAACAGGAAGGCTGCATAAATATGCAGCGGCAGCGTTAAAGGCACGTATTTGCTTGTGGGAAGGAACCCGAAGAAAATACTTTAATGAAGAAGGAAGTGAGCTTTACCTAAGGGAAGCTGTAGATGCAGCTGAGCTTATTATGAATGCTGGGAGATTTGAGCTATATTCAAGTGGTAATCCTGAAACAGATTACTATGAACTATTCATTCAACAGGAGTTGAACGGAAACCCCGAAGCAATACTCCCGAGACGCTACCTGCAAGCCATCTTAATGAATAATATTAGCAGAACATTGGGAGAGTCGGGTACAGGTTATAGCAAGAACTTTGTAAGGTCTTATCTCTGTACCGATGGTTTACCTACAGGGCTCAGCCCACTTTATCAGGGGGATGACACACCTGGGGAAGAGTTTGCCAATCGTGATCCCCGATCTTTCCAAACCATTGCTACCAAGGGGTTCGTATTGTTGCAAAACAGCGATGGCTCGCAGGATATTATTGACTTGCCGCGTATCGGTACCAATACGGCAAATACAGGTTATCAATTAATAAAAGGAAGGAGTTCGGATCCTGCGATGTGGCAGGCAAACCAATCAACGTTAGATTTTTTCATCTTTCGCTATGCAGAAATTTTACTGATATATGCAGAAGCTAAAGCTGAGTTGGGTGAGGCTGTACAACAAGACATTGACGCGAGTATCAACTTATTGAGAGCAAGAGTTGGTATGCCTTCCATGCAGATCGCAACTTTACAACGAGATCCTAATTCAGAATTTCCAGACCTGCCAATACTAATAGACGAAATAAGGAGAGAAAGAAGGGTCGAACTTGCAGACGAAGGTTTTAGATTTGACGATCTGTTGCGGTGGAAAGCAGGAAAGCAGATTGAAAAACCTGAAACTATATTGGGAATGAAGTTGACATCTACTTTAAGAGCACAGTATCCTGCCTCTCAGGTTAATGGTATCGTGGTAAATGACGACGAATACGTACGCATCTATACAGGTATACAGCGGAGAACGTGGGAGGATAAAATGTACCTATATCCTATACCTTTACAGGAAATCGGTTTGAATCCAAATTTGGAACAAAATCCAGGATGGCAACAGTAAATATAAAATATAGCAAAATGAATTTTAAAAACTATATAATAAGCTTCGTCATTATTTTATGTTATTATAGTCAATTAAACGCACAGAGCTACGTATTAATAGAACAAGATGATTTGCCAGCAAAGATAATTGAGAAAGCCGCGAATATTATACCAACAGAGAGACAGTTAAGGTGGCAGGAATTAGAGGTTACCGGTTTTTTTCACTTTGGTATCAACACCTTTACTGATAGAGAATGGGGAGACGGAAAGGAAGATCCATCACTCTTTAACCCGGAAGCTTTAGATGCCGTACAATGGGTAAAGGCAGCAAAAGATGGTGGCATAAAGCAAGTGATTATCACAGCGAAGCATCACGATGGGTTTTGCTTGTGGCCCAGTAAATATACAAAGCACTCTGTAGCTAGCAGTCCGTGGAAACAAGGTAAAGGTGATATAGTAAGGGAGGTAGCCAATGCCTGTAGGAAATTAGGGGTTGGTTTTGGTATATACTTGTCACCTTGGGATCGTCATGAAAGTACTTATGGGACAGTAGCTTATAATGATTTTTTTGTTAATCAACTTACCGAGCTACTAACGCAATACGGTGTAGTAGATGAAGTCTGGTTTGATGGGGCAAATGGTGAAGGACCGAATGGTAAAAAGCAAGTATATGATTTTGAGCGTTGGTATGCACTTATCAGGAAACTGCAACCCCGAGCCGTGATAGCTGTCATGGGGCCTGATGTAAGATGGGTTGGAACTGAAACGGGATATGGTAGAGAAACTGAGTGGAGTGTTGTTCCGGCTGACAATCTTGATCAGTCAGCCGTGTCAGACAATTCTCAGCAAGATTTAGCATTTAAGCCATCTGGCGATATGCGGGGAGATGATCTTGGCGGACGCGAAAAAATATATAAAGCTAAGGGATTGGTTTGGTACCCTGCAGAAACGGATGTTTCTATCCGGCCAGGTTGGTTTTACCATACTAAAGAGGATGATCAGGTGAAAACACCAGAAAAACTGTTGGATATTTATTTTAACTCGGTTGGCAAAAATGGTGTGCTATTGCTCAACATTCCACCAGACAAGCGAGGACGTATCCATGAGTCGGACGTGCAGTATCTTCGCGAATGGAAAAAAAACATCGATAATATTTTTGAAACAAACTTACTTGAAAAGGCCGAAATATCTGCAGCCAATGTTACAGGATTACCGCGGTTAGTCGATAATAACAAAGAAACTTATTGGACTCCCACAGACACTGATAGCGAAACAGAACTGCTTTTTACCCTCGATGAAGCCATTACATTTAATGTGCTTAGTGTGCAGGAGTTTATAAAAAAGGGACAACGTATTGAACAATTTGTCCTCGAATATAAAGAAGGCGACTCTTGGAAAGAGGTAGCGAGAGGAACTACTGTTGGATATAAACGTTTGCTCAAGTTCGATACGGTTCGTGCTGATAACATTCGATTGCGCATAACGTCCTCGAGGTTAAATCCTATGATATCTCATATAGGTCTTTATAAGCAATAAGTTAATTAATACACCCACAGTGGTGAAGATTTTAGCCTCATGTCATTTTGACGGTATGAGGCTACTTTATATACATATAATAAATAGCTATTTTCGTACATTAATCACCTTTTTGTTGAAAGTATGCTCAGACTATTTAAAATTTTAGGTCTTATTATTACCTTAAGTCCAATTGCTTGTAATACGAAACGGACAGATACCAATGATTTAGACGATACCTATCGTATTACTGCCCCAAACCCTGTTACTTTATTGTATGATATAGTGGATACCATTCCACATGATACATCAGCTTTTACAGAGGGATTTGAATATCACAACGGGAGTTTGTTTGAAAGTACGGGAGAGTATGGAAGCACTTCTATTAGAAAAATCAATCCGGAAAATGGCAAGACGATCGAACGTTTTTCCAATAACGATCAAAAGATTTTTGGAGAAGGAATCACACTTTTCGATGGAAAGCTCTACCAGCTGACCTATCAGACGAATCAGGTGTTTGTGTATAATCAAAAGGATTTAAATAGGTCTGTTGCCGAATTAAGGTGGCCTAAAGAAGGTTGGGGTTTGTGCAATGATGGGGAGTATTTGCTGTTAAGTGATGGTAGTTCGACAATCAGTTATGTTGATCCCGATAATTTTAAGTTAATAAAAACCCTCTCAGTGAACGACCATTCGGGAGCCGTTGATCAATTAAATGAACTGGAGTATATTGATGGGTATATTTATGCCAATAGATGGCATCATGATAAGATTTATAAAATTGATCCGGCTTCAGGATATGTGGTAGGTATGATGCATTTGGAAGGATTGATCCAGCAATATGCGCCGCATTTTGAACAGGACACTGAAAAAGTTTTAAATGGCATTGCTTGGGATCACACGCATGAGATTATGTACCTTACGGGGAAAAATTGGCCATTGATTTTTAAGGTCAAATTGCATCGGTGATCATTTTCTATAAGGGTAGTTTCGGTCCTTAGGGATGTTATTTACAATAATAGCTGTGAGATATAAGGTTAACACACCGCTTAGTACGGGCGATACTATATAATAATAGGTCAATTCCTTAATTTCGTCAGATCCTATATTGGCAATGAGGGCAGTGGCGCCACCTGGTGGGTGCATCGTTTTACTAATCTGCATACCTACAATGGCTAGCGAAACCGCAAGAGATGCTTTTACCCAAAGGTCTCCCGGCACCAATAATTGAACAGTAACACCAATAAATGCGGCAATGAGATGGCCCCCAACTAAATTTCTTGGTTGTGCAAGTGGGCTGTTTGTCGCGCCAAATACTAAAACGGCAGATGCACCAAAGGATCCGATAAGCATAATGTTAAGTTCATCGCCAAATTTTGAGCTGTTCATTAAACCGATAAGACCAATACCTATAAATGCCCCAACAAATGTCCATAAATGATCTATGGGTTCTAATATCGTTTGCCGGTAAACAACATATTTAGCAACTCTGTAACTTCTTCTGATTCTTTTTTTCACTTCGTTTATTTGCTTTTTCCCTTTTGCAATTTTTATGGGTTAATAAAAATTGCTGCGAAAATGGAGAAATATTTTTACAGAATTAAATTTTTTGTTTGATTTATAGGGTTGCCAACTGGTTTTGTTATTGTTTTGATAATAAAATGACTATTTGGTTGTTAACGATTGAAAAATATAATGAATGAAAGGTTCCTGTTCAAAATAAGCGCTATCTTTATTGAGGCTTTAACAAACAAAAATTAGTATGCAAAAACACGGATCTGGATAGTGTTTATGGCGATTGCTCGCTTATTGGTTATTTTTTATCTTGCTAATGTATTAAACGGGAAACCACATGAAAATTTTCTTCTCACTCTTCGCGATACTTTTCGTGCATGCAACTTATGCGCAGTTAAAAGACAATAGAAATAATCCCCTTGTAAAAATCGACAACGGTAAACTCCAAGGGCTTGACGAGTCTGGCATTTATACTTTTAAGGGAATACCTTTTGCTGCTCCCCCTATAGGACCGTTGAGGTGGCGAGAGCCTCAGCCAGTTGAAAATTGGAAAGGTGTGCGTAAAGCAGAAAAGTTCGGACCTCGGGCAATGCAGCGGCCGATTTTTGGTGATATGAACTTTCGTTCGGATGGTATGAGTGAAGATTGTTTATACTTAAACATATGGACTCCTGCACAAACCGGGAAGGAAAAGCTTCCGGTTTTAGTGTACTTCTATGGCGGTGGGCTGCTAGCCGGAGATAGTTCTGAACCACGTTATGATGGTGAAAGTATGGCTCGTAATGGTATTGTAGCTGTTACCGTAAATTATAGATTAAATATTTTTGGCTTTTTTGCACACCCTGACCTTACACGCGAATCACCCAATCGGGCGTCGGGGAATTATGGATTGATGGATCAATACGCTGCCCTTAAATGGGTACAGGATAATATTGCTGCCTTCGGAGGAGACCCGCGTCAGGTTACTATAGCAGGCGAGTCGGCCGGTTCCTTCTCTGTCAGCGCTCAAATGGCTTCTCCATTGTCAAAAGGCCTGTTTCAAAAGGCAATAGGAGAGAGCGGCTCTCTATTGGGAGATAGACCTATTGCTTCGTTAAAAGAGGCAGAGAACAAAGGAAGGGCATTTGGAGATGCTATTCAAAAAAAATCTCTAGCCGAATTGCGTGCAATATCTGCTGAAGAGTTGTTGGAATTTACCGCTGCACCTGAATGGAGTAGTTTTCCGGTTACCATAGATGGCTATTTCTTTACCAAAAGCCCATTGGCGGTTTTTGAAGTTGGAGGTCAGGCTCAGGTACCATTATTAGTAGGATGGAATTCGGAGGAGATGAACTATCGTGCTTTGTTGGGAGACAATGAGCCCTCCTTGGATAATTTTAGAACGGCAGTACAAGAGGTTTATGGGAAAGACGCCGACGAAGTTTTAGAAGTTTATCGAGCAGAAACAGATGAGTCGGTAGCGCAGGTGGCTACAGATTTCGCTGGTGACCAATTTATAGGTTACGGTACGTGGAAATGGTGTGATGTACATAGCCGTACAGGCAAGAGCACGGTATACCGATATTTATACGCTAGACCGCGTCCGCCAATGCGGACTGAAATGGGGAGCGCGACCGCGGGTTTAGCAGGTGGTATAATTAGAGGAGAGGAGGATAAGACAGGTGTGGAAGAGCAACCGAAAGCTCCTTCCGGTGCGGTGCATTCAGCGGAAATTGAGTATGCACTCGGTAATTTATCTACTAACCGGGTGTATGATTGGCAGCCGCAAGACTTTAAAGTCTCCGCTATGATGCAGGCGTATTTTGTGAATTTTATAAAAACGGGCAATCCAAATGGTTTGGGCATACCGAAATGGCCTGCCGTAGAAAGCGGTAAGCCGGCAGAGCTGATACGTATCGATACGTATACGCAGGCAGAAACTGAACAGCATCGTGATCGTTACCTTGTGCTTGAGAAGCTGTCTGATAAACAACCTCAATAAGATTCATTTCTTGGAAGGCTGTCGTAAAGTGTTTCGTCATTTACCTGCTTCTTTCGACCTCAGGGTGATATTTAGGTGTAAAGTTGTTCTTTAAAGGGAATTTATTTAAGTTTATCGAAATAAAACGATTGGAGTGTCTTATGGTAGCTAAAAATTCGTCGAATTTCAGGAGTGGGAAATTCCAGAATCAATCGCTTACACCCATGCTTGCGAAAGGCTACAGCTGGTGGAGGATCTTGCATAAACAGTTTAGACAACCCAAATCCACTATTCCGCCCGTAAGTTTACCGTCAATACGTACTGAGCTTGCATCACTGGATGCAGAAACACCAGTTATCGTTTGGTTTGGGCATTCTTCTTACCTCATTTGCAGTAAAGGAAAGTATGTTTTAGTAGACCCGGTTTTCAGTGGAAGCGCTTCACCGATACCTGGAACAGTTAAAGCTTTTCCGGGAACAGATATTTATAAAACTGAGGATATGCCGCCTATAGATCTAATGATAATTACACATAACCATTATGATCATCTGGATAGGAAGACATTGCTCAAATTAACGCCGGCTGTAAAAGTCTTTTGTACAGGTCTCGGTGTAGGGAAAGATATCATAAAATGCACGGACAATCGGCAACTGGATATCCGGGAGATGGATTGGTGGGATCGGATGACGTTTGATGATAATATTGTGTTGACCGCTACCCCTGCTCGACATTTTTCGGGCCGAGGTTTTGTTAGGGGCCGGTCATTGTGGTCTTCTTTCGTGTTGGAAATAGATGGGTATAAAATCTTTATTGGAGGTGACTCCGGTTACGATAGGCATTTTAAAGCAATAGGTGAATCATTTGGTCCATTTGATATTGCCTTATTGGAATGTGGACAGTATAATGAGGCTTGGCCGCATATTCATATGATGCCCGAGGAGACCGCACAGGCGGCGATAGACTTGCAAGCGCAGGTGTTGATGCCCGTACATTGGGGGAAGTTTAGATTAGCTAATCACCCATGGAATGAGCCGGTTATGCGCTTGTTAGATGCGTCAAAAGCCAAAAAAGTTAAACTTACAACTCCCCTTATCGGGGAACCGGTATGGATCGATAAAAAATATCCTAATACTTTATGGTGGCAGCTGTAGTGAAATCAGATAGTTAAGAAATTGTTAGAAACAAAGTACCCGATGGGCGGGTACTTTGAGCTAACCAATTATAAAACCTAATATATATGAGAAGAGAAGGCATGTTTGATGTAGCAAAGATATAAAAAGTCTACTAATTTAGTATACTTTTTTTAAAAAAATGTAAAATGTGTGAACAGTGGTTAATAGGCGCCTTTTTACTAGATTCTAGACCTGTGTAGATGCTCGAATATCCAATCTTGCAGGGATCATAATCGTTCTTTCATCTGTATCAAAGGGAATTTCTTTTAAAAATTTAAGTAAAATGGAAGCTGCCGCCTCACCAATTTCAAAAGCCGGTTGGGTAATGGTAGTCAGTGGGGGTGCTAGTATGGCTGCGCTGTTCAGATTGGAGAATACCCCGAATTTGAGGGCTTGAGGAATGGCTATGTTCATTTCCTGACAGGCTAGATAAACACCGGTAGTGAGTTTTTCCACTGAGGCAATAATGCCATCGGGTTTGTCAGTCCCTGTTAGTAAATCGTGTATTAATAAACGGTTCTGATTTTCGTCATTAGAACAATATAAAACATTGCCAGATACACCTTGACTCTCTACTGCTTTTCGAAAACCTTTTTGCCGTTTGGAAACAAAAGGTGCATCTGAGATAGCGAGAAAGGTAATCTTTTTACATTGTAGGCTAATTAAGTGTTGTGTTAACTGACAGCAGCTTTCCTGATCATTAGTGTAGACTTGCCCTATTCCTGTCTGCTCAATAATTCGATCAAATAATACGACGGGCATACCGGCAGCTTGCAATTCGTCAATATGCCTACTGTGGACACTTTCTGTGCTTACCGATAATAATACGCCGTCTACCCGTCCATTCTGCAATTCTTTCAATATGTCCCGCTCCTTCTGAAGCTTTTCATGCGTAAGATAGATGAGTACATGATAGCCCGCAGCCTGTGCTATAGATTCTACGCCATTGATAGCCTGTGCAAAAAAACTATCGGCAACTTCGGGGATAACCACAGCAATCGTTTTACTCTGCTTACCTCTTAAACTGCTGGCATGTGCGTTAGGGCTATAGTTTAATTTTTCAGCAAGTTTCAGTACACGTTGTTTGGTAGCTTCGCTGATATCATAACTGTCTCTTAGTGCTTTTGAAACCGTGGCAGATGACAGGTTAAGTGCTGTTGCCAATTGTTTCATCGTAACTTTTTTCATTACCCTATAGGTCAATTTGCTATTTCTGGAAAGTGGATTATAATAGTTTACGTAATCGTTTAAGTAAATATATCCATTTAAAAGCAATTTATCCTAAAGAATTTATTGCAAATTTGAATAAACAAGTAAAAGCTAGCGTCTATGGAATAGCGCGTAACGCCAAAAACTAAAAATTAACCAACTAACACATTATGATGAATAAGCAAGCAAATATAACAGAGAATAATCCATTGGAGGATTTAGATCATTGGGAAGACGATCTTTTGCGCCGTTATCCAGATCCTGATGTGATAGCTACAGCAAAAACTAAAGAAGCTTATCGAAACTACGAAGACCCAGGTCGTGATAGTGTGAAGGAGTTTTATCGGCTCAATCATACCTATCAGTCTTATGAGTTTGTTCAACAGAAGAAGGATGATTTTTTAAAATTTGATAAGAAAGAAATGCCTGTGTGGGATGCTTTCGAATTTTTAAACCAGTTAGTGGATGATTCAGATCCAGACACCGACCTCGACCAATTTCAGCACTTGCTGCAAACAGCGGAAGCAATTAGGGCTGACGGCCACCCCGACTGGATGGTGCTTACAGGCCTATTTCATGATATGGGAAAAGTGTTATGTTTATTTGGAGAACCCCAGTGGGCCGTTGTAGGTGACACCTTCCCCGTAGGCTGTGCTTTCTCCGATAAAATCGTATATCCGGAATTCTTTAAGTCTAACGCTGACTATGATAATGAGACCTTTAATACCAAGTATGGTATCTATGAGCCAAATTGTGGATTGGATGCCGTACAGCTTTCATGGGGGCATGATGAATATATTTATCACATGATGAAAGACTACTTGCCTGAGAGTGCGTTATATATGTTGCGTTATCATTCCTTTTATGCTCAGCATCGGGAAAATGCGTACAGTCATTTAATGAATGCACATGATCATGAAATGTTTAGATGGGTGAAACTTTTTAACCCTTATGATTTATATTCAAAAAATCCGATACCTCCCGATTGGAGTAAGTTAAAACCCTACTACGAAGACTTGGTAGCCAAATATCTTCCTGAAACGCTTCGATTTTAGAGTAGATCAGTATTCTTGCATATTTCACTATTTTAATTAAGTTTGTGGCGGATAAATTATGCCTAAAGGTTTTTCGTTACATATTTTTAATTAGATTCTAGCTTTATTCATGTCTGGCCAACTCGTTACTTGGGATTATCTGGTTTTTGCCCTCTATATTATTATTGTTAGTTGTTACGGTTATTGGATTTATAAAAAAAGAAGGCATACGGAGACAGAAAATGCTAAAGACTTTTTTTTAGCAGAAGGTTCCTTAACATGGTGGGCCATCGGCGCGTCTATTATAGCTTCTAACATTTCTGCTGAACAGTTTATCGGTATGAGTGGCGATGGTTTTTTTGCGGGCATTGCCGTTGCTGTATACGAATGGGTAGGAGCTGCCGCACTCATTTTGGTGGCTGTGTTTTTCATGCCAATCTATATAAAGAACCGGATATTTACCATGCCTCAGTTCTTAACTATGCGCTATAATGAACAGGTGGCGCTTATTATGTCTATTTTCTGGATATTTTTATATGTATTCGTAAACCTTACATCTATACTCTATTTGGGAGCTTTGGCTATTAACGGTTTATTAGGAGGCTTTTACTTTCATGAGATTATGGTGGTGCTGGCCTTGTTTGCCATTATAATAACATTGGGTGGTATGAAGGTAATTGGATACACGGATGCGATACAAGTCGCTGTGCTGATTATAGGGGGCTTGGCTACCACTTATATGGCGCTATTGGTAGTAAGTGAAAATTTTGGTTTCGGAAAAGATATTTATGCAGGCTTCAAGGTTTTACTCAACGAGGCACCAGATCATTTTCATCTTATGTTCAAAAAACCGCAGGTCGATGCTCCTCAAGATTATGTTGACAAATACTTGATACTACCGGCCTTTGGAATGTATGCAGCGGGGCAATGGATCAGTAATCTCAACTATTGGGGGTGTAATCAGTATATTACGCAAAGAGCGCTTGGTGCGGATTTAAAGACGGCACGTACAGGGATATTATTTGCCAGTCTATTAAAAATTTTAATGCCTATTATTGTATTATTGCCAGGAATTATTGCTTTTGTGCTGTACAATAAGGGGTTGTTACCAGCAATGGATGGGACTAACAAAGACTCGGCCTATTCAGCCATCTTAACTTTCCTGCCAGCAGGCCTAAAAGGTATGGCTGTAGCCGCATTAACCGCAGCGATTGTAGCGTCACTGGCAGGTAAAGCCAACAGTATCTCAACTATATTTACACTGGATATCTACAAGAAATACATCCATAAAGATGCGAGCGAACGTACAATGGTAAAAACTGGAAGATGGGCGGTGTTGATCGCTATGCTGCTCAGTGTTTCATTTACTTGGAACGATTTGCTTGGCATAAGTGGCGAAGGTGGTTATACCTTTGTTCAAAAATATTCCAGCTTCATTAGCCCGGGTGTATTTGCTACCTTTCTACTTGGTATGTTCTGGAAACGAACCAGCGGAACAGCTGCTATAGCGGGTATCTTAACCGGTTTCCTCGCTTCTATTTTTTTCAATCAACTAGCGGTTAAAATTTTTGGCCCCGAAACTTGGCTTTACTCGGCCTTTCTAAATCGTGATGGGGTATATGAAATTCCTTTTTTCATTTGTTTGGGCTGGTCTTTCTTAACTACGGTGATAGTCATGGTAATCATTAGTTTATATGCGCCTAAAGTAAGTAAAAAGGCATTTATCTTAGACAAATCAATGTTCAAGTTAGAACCAAGCTCTATTATATTAAGTGTTACCGTAATATTGTTGTTAGCTGTACTATATATTAGATTTTGGTAATTGGAGCAAAATAACCATTATAAACAACCAGCTAAATAGGTTTATTTGGCATGGCTTAATAAAAGCTTAATATATTATGTTGTTTAAGCTAAAAGCGTGACGCTAATTTTGAGTCCTATGCAATCATTAGTTGACCATCTTAAACAAGGGAATTTGGAAGCATTTAATGCTATCTATGCCGAGTATCATCAAAGACTCTACTTCTTCATTAAGAAAAAAACGCATTCGGTGTTTTTAGCCGAGGAGGTTGTACAACTCACTTTTATTAAATTGTGGAACTGTAAAACGATACTGAGAAGCCATATCGATATCTCTGTGCAACTTTTTCATATGGCTAAGCAAGTACTTATTGATCAACTGCGAAAAGAACAAGTCAGAAGCAAATACGAGGGAGATAGTGCTGAAACGCCATTTACCGATAATCTCATTCGAATGATCGAAGCAAAAGATCTGATGCGGATTTTTGATGAAGAACTTTCAGATATGCCTGCAATGCGTAAACTGATCTTTACCTTAAGTAGAGAAAAAGGTATGAGCCATAAAGAAATCTCTGAGATGATGGGGGTCTCAATTAAAACAGTGGAAGCGCATATTACTAAAGTGCTGAGTCGCCTAAGACAATATATGTATTCCGTTTTGTTTTAAATGTTGGCAGGGAAAAACCGACAATATGTTAAATTATTGTTAAGTGTTTAGGGGTGTTGCTCTGGCATGCGTATTAAGGGGTATATGAAGGCAAGAAAATATCTCAGGCAATTGTTGTGGAAAAAACCAGAGCGAATAGCATGTCTCTTTCCGGAGGATGACTGGCAGTCGTTCACTACGGAGGATAAACTGGCAGAGACACATTCTGAACAGTTGTTAAAGCAAATCCATCAACGATTGCCCCTCGATGAACAAACCATTCCCGTAAGAGAAACAAAAGAAATCTATTGGCCAGGAGTCACCGCTCTAGCCGCAACACTGTTACCCTTATTGATGGCTGTGGTACTTTGGAAAGTCTCGCTTAAGGATCCGCGGCATGTACATCCGGCCAACATGCCTGTTGAGATGGCACCGCTGTGGCAAACACATACGAATTCTTCAGAAGAACCTTTCAGTTTAGTTTTACCTGATTCATCGATTGTTCGTTTATACCCGCATAGTAAATTGAAATATTTATCTAATTTCTCTCAAACTATCCGTGAAAGTTATTTAGAGGGTATGGCTGTTTTTGAAGTCGCCAATGACCCTAGTAGACCCTTTAGCGTATATGCTGGTAAAACTAAAACAACTGCTCTTGGAACCACCTTTACGGTACAAGCAAATAAAAAAAATGAACTGGTAACCATAAAACTTCATAAAGGCAAGGTGCAAGTGGAAGCTGAAGAAGCCAATCAACAGTTTTCTAAGAGAATCTTATTTCCAGGGGAACATTTTACTTTTAATCCTTCGGTGAATGAGAGGACCATTAAAAAGAAAGCGCAAGCGGAGGAAATGCTCGAGAGCCTATACTCGAAAACTGGAGATGCTTTATTCTTTAAGAATGTTCAACTGAAAGAAGTTTTCGAGATCCTAGCGGAGGAATATCAAGTGGAAATTCTGACAAAAACGAACTTGGACCTGCAACCAATTTATTACACTGGAGAAGTCAACGTTACTCAGGAAGAAGTAGAAGAGGTGTTAGAAAAAATTTGTTTGCTAAACAGCTTTGTACTTACAGAAGAGCAGCCTAGGAGTTATAAAATTCAACCCATACAATAGTACACCTTAAACCATTTTAAACGTAATTAAAACGATCAATCAAATGAATGTATTTCAACATCTCAGAAGCCGTATCTTGCTTATGCTTTGCTTGTTAGCTCTAGCCCAACAAGCGTGGGCACAACGAGAAAAAGCCCATGTAATGGGTTTAGTACAAGATACTTTAGGTGCGCCCCTTCAGGGGGTAAGTGTCAAGGCGGTTAACCAAAGTACGCAAAGGAGTTTTCAGACAAGCACTTCAGAGCAGGGGCTGTTTAGCTTTATGAGCTTTTCTGATCAGGGCATGTACGAATTCATATTCAGCTATATTGGCTACATGTCTGACACGCTTAGAAATTATCAAATTGTACAGGGTAAACAAATCACTTTAAATGTTAAACTTCGCGAAGAACCTATGGGACTGGGAGAAGTAGTAGTAGTGGGATATGGAAGCAGTTCCAGAAGTGAGATCACAGGATCGATTACTTCGGTTAGCAGTGAGGAGTTTAATACAGGAGTATTCAACGCACCTAGTCAGTTACTTCAAGGTAAAGTGGCAGGACTAAATATTACCCGCAGCGGTAATCCAAATGCAAGGCCTGCGGTAATCCTGAGAGGTCCATCAACATTGAGGGCCGGTGCGCAGGAGCCTTTCTATGTAATAGATGGAGTGCCTGGCGCCTCTATTGATCTTGTGGCGCCAGATGATATCATTAGTATAGATGTATTAAAAGACGCTGCTTCTACTGCTATCTATGGCTCGAGAGCCGCCAACGGGGTAATCATGGTAACTACAAGAAAGGCCAAAGAGGGAGCGTCACGCCTTTCATACAGCACTTATGCTGCGGTAGAGAATATTTCTAATACTATTGATATGATGTCCGGCGATGGTTTACGTAATTATCTTAACGGATACGGACGGAGTTTGGATGAAATTAACGACGATGGGAACAATACCAACTGGCAGGATGAGGTGAGTCGTACCGGTATTTCCCATAACCATAACCTGTCTTTTAATGGCAGTAGTCAAAATTCTTCTTACGGTGCCAGTGTGAACTACCTGAATAACGAAGGGATTATAAAGGGGTCTTCCCTCGAACGATTCATTGTACGTGGAAACATGGAACAGCGAGCTTTTAACGATCGTCTAAAGCTGAATTTGAGTGTTACGAATAGCAATACCACCAGTGAATTAGTGCCAGATGAGGTTTATAGTAACATGCTTACTTATCTCCCTACTGTTGCTGTAAAAAGGCCAGATGGCTCTTATATGGAAGATTTTAGTAGAACTAGAGGTTATTTGAACCCCGTGTCTTTAATTGAAAACAATACTCATCAACAAAAAACAAAATTGTTTCTAGTCAATGGTCAGGCCACAGTGAATATATTGGAAGGATTGGATTTTACCACTAGCGTTTCTTATCAGGACGAACGTATTGATACCAATATCTATAGGAATAGGTTTTCAGGATTGGCACAGAATCTAGATGGGCAAGCTATAAGGAATACGGTTACCAATACGAAAAAAGTGTTAGAATCTTTTTTTAATTACGACCGTAATTTTGGCGAACACGGCATGAAAATACTCGCGGGGTATTCTTGGCAGGAAGATCGTCTGGGCGATGGTTTTCAGACAAGTAATCAAGGTTTTGTAACCGATGGTTTATCATATAATAATCCTGGCCTGGGTAACCCGCCAGAAGGTGTTGTGGTAGACTATGGGAATAAACGCATTCAGGTGCTCCGGTTGATATCTTTTTATGGTAGAGTAAATTATCAATACCAAAATAAATACCTTTTACAGGCTTCTTTACGACAGGACGGTTCGTCAGCTTTCGGTATTAACAATAGGTGGGGCCTTTTTCCTGCTTTTTCCGCTGGTTGGCTCATTAATAGAGAATCGTTTATGCAGGATATAGATGCTATTAGCGAGCTGAAATTACGAGCCGGTTATGGTGTGTCAGGAAACTCGCTCGGTTTTGATGCTTTTACTTCTACATTATTGTATCGTAGCTCAGGAAGGTTTTATTATAATGGCAGCTTTATAAATGCCATAGGCCCTTTTCAGAACGATAATCCCGACTTAAAATGGGAACGCACAGCAACGATTAATTTGGGACTTGATTTCGGTTTGTTCAATAATATATTGTCGGGCTCTATTGATGTGTATGATAAGCGTACTTCAGATCTGATCTGGACGTATCCGGTGTCAACTACGCAGTACTTTGTTAATACGCTTACTGCCAATGCTGGTGAAATGAGTAACCGAGGTGTCGAGTTTACCCTTGCAGCATCTCCTATAAGGAAAGCTGATTTTAGCTGGACAACTAGTGTAAATGTTTCCCATAACACCAATGAACTAGTTTCGCTGTCAAATGATAATTTTGATCTTCCACTCATTCAAACTGCTTATCTTAATGGTAGAGGGCAATCGGGTAATGCCTCGCAGCTTGTGCAGGAAGGGCGTTCACTGGGTACCTTTTATACATGGCGTTATGCAGGAAAAAATGAGGATGGTATCTCGCAGTTTTATGATCAAGAAGGAAATTTGACGATTTCACCTACGTCGAACGACTTTTATTATACCGGAAATGCACAACCTAAACTTATGTATGGTTGGAATAATGTATTTAAATACAAAAACGTTGATTTAACCTTCTTTTTACGGGGAGTGGCAGGAAACAAAATATTGAATGCAACACTTGCAGACATGAATGCACCAAATAATGCTACGCAAACGAATATTCCTACATTTAGCATAGGCGAGTCAATCGATGATAACAATGCTTATTTTATCTCTGATCGATTTATAGAAAGTGGTTCCTACCTGCGAATGGATAATGCCGTTTTGGGATATAATTTTAAAACGAAGCGGAATAATCAGGTGCGCGTTTATGCTGGAGCTAATAACTTGTTTATCATAACAAATTACCGTGGTATTGATCCGGAAATTAATATGGGAGGTATTGAACCGGGGATTGATAATCGTAATTATTACCCGAAAACACGGACTTTTATGTTGGGATTGAACCTAGTCTTTTAACAAATGATTAAGAAAAACTATCATGAATAGAAAATATATATTGTCAGCCTGTTTAGTCGTTTCGCTAACAGCTTGTACCAAGCTAGATATACCTATTGAATCTGAACTCACACCAGAAAATTTTCCAGATTCGCCAGAGTCTTTTGTTGCGGCTACAGGTCCGGTGTACACACAGTTTAGAGAACGTTATGCGGTAGACTACTGGCGTCTACAGGAGTTGTCTACCGAAGAAGCTATCATCCCTGCCCGTGATGGAAATTACGATGACGGTGGCCAGTACCGAATGCTACATAAACACAATTGGACTCCCGATCATCCTACTGTTCGTTCGGTGTGGGAATGGGGCTTTGGTGGTATACAAACCTGCAATCGCATTATTAACATGTTTGAACAGGTAGAGGAAAGTGAAACGAGAAACCAGACTATCGGGGAGATGCGTGCTATGCGGTCGTTATTCTACTTTTTTATGATGGACCTTTACGGAAATGTTCCGTTGTTTACTACTTTCGGTAGCACCGAACAGCCGGTTACTTCATCACGTACTGAGGTGTTTAACTACATAGAATCGGAATTATTGAGCATTATCCCTGATTTATCGACGGAGACAGGACAGATCATTTATGGCAGACCTAATCGTTGGACAGCTTATGTCTTATTGCAAAAATTGTATCTGAATGCCGAGTATTATACCGGGACTCCCCGATATAACGAATCGGTTGAATATGCGGATAAATTGCTTGAGGAATCTGACCTTGCATTGGTAGCAGATTTTCTCAGTTTGTTTATGCCAGATAACGGGCCAAATAGTGAAACTATATTGGCAGTCCCTTACGATGCCAATGTTGCACAGGGAAACCAATTTTCGCGATTTGGGTTGCATACCGCGTTAGAAGCGAAGTACGAGTTGCCCTTCCGGCCTAGTATTGCATTGAGTACCGTCGCTGATTTCTATGCCCTATTTGACCTTGACGGTGACAGAAGAAACGAAACATGGCTAGCTGGACAGCAATTTGACTTTGGAGGTAATCCTATTTTGATCAGAACGACTAATAGAGGTTTGGATGCCACATACAACGGTCCCAATCCCACGCAGGAAATTGATTGGCACTTGGAGTTTACTCCTGAAATGCCACTGAGAAATGTGGCAACTATGGATGTGGGTAATGACCAATTGGGACAGGCTCGGGGTGTGCGCTCCGTTAAGTTCTATCCAGATAAAAATACGCATCCAAGTACTAGAGATTCAAATAATGATGTGCCGGTATTTCGTTTAGCAGACGTATATCTCATGAAGGCGGAAGCTATTCTTCGCGGTGCCTCTGCTAGTACCGCTAGAGGAGAATTGCAAACGGCAGATGTGTTGGTAAATAAAATACGTGAAAGGGTGGGAGCTCCTTTGGTAAAAGGTATTATACTAGATGAATTATTAGAGGAACGTGGAAGGGAGTTCGCTTGGGAAGCATGGAGAAGAAACGATCTGATACGTTTTGGAAAATTTGAAGGTTCCTGGGCTTTCAATGAAGGAGAACAGCCTCCTAACTATCGTATTTATCCAGTACCAACATCAGAGATGCGTTTAAACACTAATTTAGTGCAGAACCCTGGATACTGATGCAATAGGTAATCAGGCTCGACCAATATTGGTCGAGCCTATTTTGGTTTGATGCTTTCCTATGTCTTATCGAATTACATCGTTTTAGCTACTGAGCAAACCTTTCGCTACGTTAAGTTGGTAACGCAAAACAGTCATTTTGATATTAACTACACGCACTTAGCAGAATTTGCTGCCTATAAGGAATAGTCCGTCTCTATAGATAAAAAGCTCCGGATGTAAATATAGACCGGAGCTTTGATCTTAAGGCAAATTCTTCTTATCAGCTAATCATAGTCAGCATACCTCACCGCGAAAACCGCCCGGTTTTCTTTGCCATATTTTTCTGTTTCATATTCGGTAAGATTCCATAGTAAACCGGTTGATGTGTCCAAATATAGGTCTTCGGCTCCATGAGGCCATCTGTATCGGGTAGCCGCTGCGGTGCCGTCACTATATCGTACCAGACGAGCGGTTGAACCTTCATAATTACCGTTACCCGTTGTCGTCATGACGGTCTTAGCATTTGAACGGTAAACTCCCTGCATACGATATACAGGCGTGTCATATTTATCAAGTGGCGAAATGCTTTCTACATTGCCGTATAGTTGTCCCTGCTCATTTATAGGAAAGCCGTATATGGTGGGAGTACGACCAGCGTCTGGAGCAAGATACTGCCCTGTCCACAACCTCTTTTCTAAAGAAGTACTGCCTTCTCCAAGAGCTATGCATGAAAATGGCGAACCATCAGTTATCTTGTAGTAACCAATTTGAGGCAAAATATATCCATAGTCGAATGCCTTGAGTGTACTGCTATGCTCGACGCCTATTTTATTTTTGTTGACATCACCTTCGGCGCTAATGAATTTATCCAAATCGAAGACTCGGATGCCTAACCGGGTATCTGCTACATAAATCTTACCATCATAATAAGCCACACCGCCAGCGTGAATGGTAACCGGAGCATAGCCTTCTAGCTGCGTATAAGGATTAGATGGCCTATACAATTCGCTGTTGCCCATATTTTCCTTGTTTTGTACTAGTAGTATATGGCGATATGTGATGTTCGACATATTAGTGATATCCACTAAGCTTACCCTCACACCCTTGTGCTGGTTATGTACGCCGGGAATATTTGAAGGCCCTACGCCATACCAGGTAGTGATCAAATAAGTCTTTCCATTTCGTTCGAAACCTGTTATACCCTGTGGACGCCATTCTTTAGTGTCCTGATCGCCTTTATTCCATTTGAAACCTTTTACCTGCCTGTCTGCAGGAATATTGAATCCATAAGTGCTGTTATAGCCACTTACCTGACCTTGTCTGTTTAAATTAAGTTGATCGATACTTTTGAAATCATACATCGCTAAACTTTCAACAAAAGAGCTTTCATCGGTGTATGTAACGCTTACATTATTAGCCAGTACTAAATTTGATGGAGATGTTCTAGTTATTTCATCACGCTCTGATGAGGTTGGTGACATTTGGGATAACTCTTGTCTAGAACAGCCGTAAAGAGACATCACCAATGTGAAAGTGTAAATTTGTTTTTTCATAAGAATAAATTATTGGTTATCTTAAGCCGAATAACAAAGCATTCGTTTATTTATTTCTATAGTCAAATTAAGGGCTTCAATATGTATGAAATGTAGTCCCTACATTATCTTATTGTTATTACAAGTGAAGTATTACATGGCTTTTTATTTTTGAGCAATCGATTGCACAGTATGAAATATTGCAATTCAATAAATTTTTTAGATCATTGTTTTAAAACTAATGGAGGATTCATTGTTCAACCTACTAAATATGCTATTATGATCAAGTTTTTGGTTCTATTGCTGTTTATATGGCCGTCCTTACTTTTGGGGCAGGGGCAGATCAAGTTCGATCAATTAGGAACCAAAGAGGGTTTGTCAAACAGCTCTGTGCTATCTATTGCGCAAGATTCAAGTGGCTTTATATGGATTGGTACCCGTTACGGACTCAATAGATATGACACTCGAAGCTTCCGCATTTTTAAACAAACTGAGCTGGATAACAGTTTGAGCTCAAGCGATTATTTGAATAGCATGTTGGTAGATCATAAGGGCGTTCTGTGGGTGGGAACTTCTTATGGCTTAAATCGTTATGACGACGAGAAAGAGGTGTTTCAGCGATATAACAGCACTTCGGAAAAAAGATTTCGACTGAGCAATGATGTCATTTGTTCTCTGACAGAGGATAAGGACGGGAAATTATGGGTGGGAACGCGTGGCGGACTAAATATTATTCAATACGATGATCAACCTATTTTGGCTTGGTCTAAAAATATATTTTATGCGCTTGAAAAGGCCAAAGATGGTGGTGTATGGGCCTCTACCAATGATGGAATAAAGAAGATAAGCTTTCAGCATAATAAATTGGAAATTGATTTACTTTCGCATTTAAACAAACGCCTTTTTGCTGATGACAGGCCGTTCGTAGTCGCTACCATTTTGGAAGATGGTGGAGGAAATCTTTGGATCGGTACAGATAAAAAGGGTGTGTTCATGTATAACCCAAATAATAATGAGCTTAGGAACTATAGGGCAGGTACCGGCGAACGGTATGGGGATCATTGGAAATCAACAAGCAAGTTTGGCCGACTATTATAGCAATACTGGAAGCATGTACCTAACATCTTTATCCTTTTTACCTTTGGGTTTGCCCGAGAGTAATCCGTTCTGGAACAGCCCATTTTCACCGTGGACGATGAAGAAGGCCTGGAACGGAGAATCGATCAAGAAAGATTATCATGTAAATATTTAATATATAACGCATGCTAAAACCCGTTAGCTTTTTTGTTAAAATATGTTAAAACATCAAAAATATTTGCAGGGAACCTTTCCGGTACTTATCTTTGTGACATCATAATTTAGGTTTATAATTGGTTAGTAAAGGTCTTCAGTCTCCCCGATTGGAGACCTTTCGTTTTTTGTACCTCACACGAATTTTAGTTAAGTTTGTGAAAAACAGATAGCAGCTTGTTAAGCACGGGAAATATTTTGATCGTCAGTGTATTTATTAGTATATTGATAGTTACTCTCCTAGTAATTGTTGTTATACTTTTCAACCGTTTAAAGATAGCTAGGCAAGAAAAAGATGTCTCGGAAAAAAAATACTTGGAGCTCGAAAAGGAAAACAGTATAAATGATGATCTGTTGAAATACAAATTAAACCCACATTTGTTTAGAAATGCCTTGAACGCTATTCAGTCCCATGCGTACCAAAGTTATTATGCATTAGATAAGTTGTCTAATGTGCTGGATTACATTCTTTATGAATCTGATGTGAAGTATGTAGCATTAACAGACGAAGTGGCTTTTGCGCAAAGCTTGATCGAAATCAATCGCTTAAAAACAAGCCCGCTATTTAATCTCCACGTGAAAAATAAAATAAGTAAGGAGAAAGTGATATACGAGCAACAACTCATTGCACCTCTGATTACTATAAACCCCATAGAAAATGCTTTTAAACACGTCGACTTACAACGGGAAAGCGCCTTTATTTCGATTGTATTTGATGTGATAGATGGCTGGTTCCAACTTTCTGTGGCCAATAGTGTAGAAGAAAACGTAACAACAACCAATACGAAAGGTGGTGTGGGAAATCTCGCATTTAACAAGCGATTGGAGACAGTATACGGTAAAAATTACCGTTATAATGAATCCGTAGGAAATGGGATTTATACAATCCGTTTAGAAATAAAACTACTGGAAAAATATGCTTAAGTGTGTGTTGTTAGATGACGAACTGCCCGGACTTACTTACATACGCCGTTTATGTGAACAGATAGAAGATGTGGAAGTGGTAAGAGCCTTTAATAATCCAGAAAAACTTTTAAAAGAGGTGGGACATTTAGATTTTGATGTGTGCGTACTGGATATTGAAATGCCCGGTGTCAACGGGTTAGATGTGGCAAAAATATTAAAAGGGAAAGCAATCATCTTCTGTACTGCCTATAAACAATATGCGGCAGAAGCATTTGATCTTGAAGCAATCGATTATGTGCGAAAACCTATACAGCGGGATCGCTTGGAAAAGGCTTTTCATAAAGCGAAAATCTTTGTCGATAACAAAAAGAAACCAATCAGCACTTTTGTCAAGTTAAATAGTAATAGGGGTAAAACACTACTTAATTATGATGATCTACTTTATATAACTGTTGCGGATAACGACAAGCGCGATAAAAAGGCATTTATGAAGAATAGTTCAGAAATTATCCTAAAGAATATCTCGTTTGATGAACTGATCAGATTGCTGCCAATCAAGGAATTCATAAGGATCAATAGGCAAACGATTATCGCCGTTCGCACAATTGTGGCTTATACACATGAAACGGTAAGTACGAATATCTTGGATGCCAATGGTAAACTTTTACAGTTACCTTTAAACGAGCACTACCGTAAAAGCTTTATGGAGAATAGACGGCTTTGAGGATAAGTCAAATCTCTGTATGTTCTCCGGCTTTATTACAAAATTCCTCCTTTTGGTTACAATAAATATTACTCCCGCGTAAAAATGTAAATTGGGTGTGTTATTTTAGCAACGGCACATTTAGATATGGCATCTGCGGTTATGAGGAAAATCAGAAATGTAATATTTTATATAAGTGTAATAGGAGGACTGTCGGCACTGATCTATTTAACGATCTATAAGGGCGCAGCATTGGAAAATACGCAATTGATGAATACCTCATTTGATGCGAATTCTTCCAGTTGGAGTCATTTTATAGAAGGGCTCATAGATAACGTAAAATACCCGTTGGCTATCCTTTTATTACAGATTATTACCATCATATTAGTAGCAAGGATTTTTGGTTATTTCTGCAAGAAAATTGGGCAACCGTCTGTCATTGGAGAAATTGTAGCTGGGATCTTTTTAGGTCCATCAATCGTGGGCTATTATTTTCCCGAATTTTCGGTTTTTCTTTTTCCGGAGTCTTCTTTAGGTAACCTGGGCGTCATGAGCCAAATCGGATTGATTTTGTTTATGTTCGTTGTTGGCATGGAGCTGGATTTAAAGGTATTGCGTAATCAAGCTCATGAAGCAGTTGTTATCAGTCACGCCAGTATTATTTTTCCCTTTGCTCTGGGCGTACTATTTGCCTATTTCATTTATGAGAGTATGGCTCCGGAGGGAATCAACTTTATTTCATTTGCATTGTTCATCGGAATTTCTATGAGTATCACTGCTTTTCCGGTGCTTGCCCGAATTGTGCAGGAACGAGGACTCACCAGAAGTCGATTGGGGTCTATCGTGATTACATGCGCAGCAGCAGATGATATTACTGCTTGGTGCATTTTAGCAGCGGTTATTGCCATTGTGAAAGCAGGTTCATTCTTAAGTGCGGGTTATACCATATTGTTAGCAGTTGCTTATGTATTTGTGATGCTGCGATTTGTAAGACCTTTTTTGCGGCGTATAGGTGATATTTATACCAATAAAGAAGCTTTGAGTAAACCTATTGTAGGGATTTTCTTTGTTACATTGTTGCTTTCTGCTTGGTGTACGGAAGTTATTGGTATTCATGCGCTTTTCGGTGCATTTATGGCTGGCGTAATCATGCCGGCAAATGTCAAATTCAGAAATGTATTTGTTGATAAGGTGGAAGATGTAGCGTTGGTGTTACTGTTGCCACTGTTTTTTGTGTTTACTGGGTTGAGAACGCAGATAGGCCTGCTTAATGAACCAGGTATGTGGAAGTTGTGTATAGTGGTAATATTGGTGGCTGTAACGGGTAAGTTTCTTGGCAGTGCGCTTGCCGCACGATTTGTAGGACAAAATTGGCACAGCAGCCTTACCATAGGGGCCTTAATGAATACGCGGGGACTGATGGAGCTTGTAGCCCTAAACATTGGTTATGATTTGGGTGTGCTGAGCCCAGAAATGTTTGCTATGCTCGTATTAATGGCTCTCATCACCACTTTTATGACGGGACCTGCACTTGACCTCATCAATAAACTCTTCAACAAAGAAGATGGTTTGATCGTAGAACTCAGTCAAAAGGATAAATATAATATTTTAATTTCCTTTGGAAACCCGTTGACCGGAAAACTTTTAGTTCGTCTTGCGAATGCCTTGATTAGAAAATCCAAAGAGTCGGCGACCATCACCGCGCTACATTTGTCGCCGGGAAACGAGTTAACGCAATTCAACGCTGGTGAATACGAACGGGAAAGTTTCGCTCCAATTAAGGAAGAAGCAAATCATCTTGATCAGCCGGTTATATCTCTTTTTAAACCTTCACAAAACATTGACGAAGAAATTGTTGAAACGGCAAATGAGGGCGACTTCGATTTGCTTTTAATAGGCATAGGTCAGTCGGTTTTTGAGGGTACTTTTTTAGGTAAAATATTGGGTTTTACCACTCGGGTAATTAATCCAGAAAGGTTATATGGCACGATTACGGGTAAAGAAAATCCCTTCGCGATGGGAGTCTTTGACGAGCGGACAAAACAGCTTCTCCGGTCAACCAAAATTCCAACAGGGATTCTGATTGATAAGAAACTCCAAGAGGTCAAACAGGTAATTGTTCCTATCTTCTCTCTGAGTGATAGTTTTCTTTTAATCTACATACAAAAACTTATACACAATGGACAGGTGAAGGTAACGTTATTGGATATCGTAGGAACGATCAAGCAAGACGTGGAGTTTAAGGAATCCATAAGAGCGGTGCAACAGGTAGCTCCTGATCACTTGGTTTGGCTTCATAAAGACAAGATGGATACGGAAATATTGACAACACATGATTTGATGGTCATCAGTTTGAGCAGTTGGAAGAGAGCGTTGGAGACGAGAAGTGTCTGGCTATCTAAAACACCGTCGGTTTTGATCATGAAACCTGCCTGATATAGATAATACATGTGGCTTTAGAATAAATATATTGTATACAGTAAAACTTATAATCTTATGGAAACTTTAAAATTTAAGACGAGTTTAACAACTCCATCAAGCATAGAGCGAATAGGCATACTGTTAAAAGAAGTGAGTGGTTTAAAACGATGGACTGTAGACTTTGATTCTATTTATAATTTACTGATTGTTGAAGGAATTGGATTGTGCGCGTCGGATATTGTGAAAAGTCTTCAGTTTGCCGGAGTTAATGCTGTCAGGCTCTACGAAGAGGGTTAGCACATACTAGGGTTATTGGGAAACGCCTGTTGCATGTACATCATCTGCAACAGGCAGTGTTTTTATAACCATCTGTAAAGAAATACATATGTTTGAGAACCTTATTTATGCTGTAGAAGCGTCGATGAACCACCTACTTCGTAATCATAGAAGAACGCTATTTGTTGAATTTAGTAATTGCCTTGAATAAGATTGCGATCTGTTTCAGAGCACCCATATCGTTACCCACAGTACCAACGGGATTAAGCTACCTTTGTTTTTATCATCTTTATCCTTCGCATGTAATTACATTACGAATTTAAGGCACCGAAGATCGTTTCCATTGATATAGATCAAGATATTTGTTATAGGTTCCAGGTGATTATTTGTTTTCTCACTCCGCTCAGTGTTTCCGGCGTTATCCCCAAAAAAGGAAGCTAGCATATGTTGTGGCACCCCTTGAACGATACTGAGTTGATCCGCTAGAAATCTATGGTAGCGCTCTTTCGCTGTAGCGCTTAACGTGCAGGTGATGCGTTTCTGCATGCATGCTGATTAAGCTACGTTGCATTAATATGCACATATAGCGCTCCATCGTCCCTCGTCAGCTTGACTTTTTTGTTGACATGTTTCAAAGTGATATCTTGAACATAACCGTGAGATGAAAAATCTCGGCAATATCTTAAAAAGAGGTTTAATTACATATTTTTTAAATAAGACAACGTGTGTTGACTAAAATGGGTATTAAAATGTGTTTACTCTTTATGTGAGCTATGTAGACTGTTAAAAATAAATGCTTATTTTAATACGAAATTAAATAATGAAGAAATATTCATCAACAATACTACTTAAAAATGAAACAATTCATCTTAATTACGTTTAGCTTTTTGGCGCATGCCGTGCTTATCGCACAAGATTTAGATAAAAAGAAGATGCGAATTGTGCCAAATGGACACGATCTCCAGTATGAAGATGGTAGCCCCTTTTTTTGGCTTGGAGATACCGGCTGGGAATTGTTTCATCGCCTTAACTTAGCAGAAATAAGAGAATACCTTGATAATCGTTCGGCGAAAGGGTTCACTGTTATTCAAGCTGTCGCCTTGGCCGAATTTGATGGACTACATGTGCCGAATAGATATGGAGAAACTCCTTTCAAAAATGATGATCCAACAAAGCCGAACGACCGATATTTTGCGATAATCGATAGCACGATAGAAATGGCGGGAGACCGGAATATGTTTGTAGGATTACTGCCTACATGGGGAGATAAGGTAACGCCTGATTGGGGTGTCGGACCGGTAGTTTTTGACACGGTAAACGCATATCACTATGGGGCATGGCTAGGAGAGCGTTATAAAATTTATAAGAACATTATCTGGATATTGGGGGGTGATAGGCCTGCAATTGCCGATAAGGGTGACTGGCGTTCACTATGGAGAGCGATGGCAAGGGGTATTAGTGAAGCTACTAAAGACAGCTGCTTGATAACCTATCATCCATCTGGAGGGAATATTTCTACTTCTCAGTGGTTTCATGAGGAAAAATGGCTGGGTTTAAACATGTTCCAATCAGGCCATGGAAGTGGGCGAGATGTAGCTAATTGGGAAACCGTAAAGTATGACAGAGAAAAGCATCCTTCAAAACCTACCCTAGATGCCGAGCCAAATTATGAAGATCATCCCGTAAACCCTTGGCCGAAATGGAATCCCGATAATGGGTACTTCCGCGACTATGATGTTAGAAAACAGTGTTACCGTTCTGTATTTGCCGGCGCTTGTGGTGTCACTTATGGGCATCACGCCATTTGGCAATTTATGGGAGATCGGGAGGAGGTTATTAATTTTGCCGATCGGGGTTGGAGGAATGCAATGGATCGTCCAGGTGCTTTCCAAGTAGGTTATTTACGAAATTTAATGGAATCGCGACCGATGCAAAAGCGAGTGCCCGACTCCACCATTGTTGCGGGCGATAAAGGAGAAAATGCTACACATATAGAGGCTTTTCGGGGAGATGAAAATGGTTATGCAATGATCTATCTACCAATTGGCCGAACGGTAGAAGTCAATACTTCTTTCACGAAGGCTAAACAGATTACAACCTGGTGGTATAATCCGAAAAATGGAGAGATAGCGAAAATTGGAACTGCGAACCGGTTGAATAGGATGGCTTTTACCTCACCAACCGAAGGGGAAGGAAATGATTGGGTATTGGTTATTGATGATGCCGAAAAAAAGTATGCCCCCCCAGGGAAGTGAATAAACACGAATGTTGTTCGACATACCTTTTGTCTTTTGTCTGTAAAGACAGGTTTGTTTAAGTTTGAATAGGATTATATTTGTCGATGGCACTAGTTAAAACACCTCATTGAGAAGTTGAGATAAACTGTACACATATAAAAAACTGCTAATATTCAGTGGAAATTCAGATCTTACATAACAAAAAACCTATATTAAATTTTTTAAAGAAAAATACAGCCATTCAAATATATTGTATTGGTGATTTGGATGAATTTTTCTGGTCAAAAACCATTTGGTATGGCCTAGTGAAGAATAACGATATCCTATCTATCGCTTTGCTGTACACCGGTATGCAAATACCAACACTTTTAACGTTTTACGAAAATAACGCAGATTATGCTGTTGAATTATTGAAACGGATTAAATCGAATCTTCCGGGCAAATTTTTGGCACATCTCAGCCCTGATTTAATCGATGTGTTTGGCAGGAAGCATGTAATTGAATATTATGGATTCCATTATAAAATGTTATTAAAGAAAGAAGCGCTAACAATAGTGGATGAAAATATCAGGCGATTAACAGTAAATGAGCTGTCGTTAATTCGGAATTTTTATGCAATAGCTTATCCAGATAATTGGTTTGATGAGCGAATGATGGAAACGGAAAAGTATTTTGGATATTTTCTCGACAATAAATTAGTGGGGCTTGCAGGTGTTCATGTATATTCAGCTGAATTTAAGGTAGCTGCCCTGGGTAATATCGCAACGCATCCAGATCACCGAGGGCAGCAAATAGGAACGAAGCTAGTATCAAAACTTTGTGCAGAATTAAATAGAAGTGTTAATTTTATCGGATTAAATGTGAAATCAGATAACCACGCAGCAATCAAGTGTTATAAAAAAATGGGTTTTGAAGTGGTTGGCGAATATGAAGAGTGTTACATTAGGAATAGTTGCACTTAGCATTCCTCTCCTACATTTGTTTTAATCAATTTCTCGATGATAGGGCTTCCCTTTCGGTATGGCTGTTTTTTGCGCACTATAAATACCACAATGCCCACTAAAAAAATAAGCGGTATAACAGGCAATGGCAAAGTAAATCAGATACTCCCCCCCAAAAAGTTCGACGCCCATGATGGTGCATGCCAACGGTGTATTCGTAGCACCTGCGAAAACGGCAATAAAGCCCAATGCAGCGAAAAGGCTAACAGGTGCATTCAGTAATATAGACAAGACATTACCGAAAGTAGCGCCGATATAAAATAGCGGGGTAACTTCTCCACCTTTAAAGCCTGTACTAAGCGTAAAGGCGGTGTAAATAGTTTTCCAAAGCCAGCTCCAGGTATCTGCTCCACCCGCCGTAAAAGCCGATGGAATTGTGGTTGCTCCAGGATATATTGTATCCACCCCTAAACCAAGGTAATCTGGTTTCCCTAAAATAACCGTTAGTAGTATAATCACTATACCTCCAATAATAGGAATAAGCCAAGTGTGTGAAATAAAGTTTAGAAAAAATTTTCTCAAGCGATGGATTAATTGTGCAAACAATAGGCTTGCTAAACCAAAAGCAATGGAAGCGACCACTACCTTTACCATAAGTAATATGTTTAAGGAAAAGTAAGTTTCGAATAAATTGGGTATGTCGAGTGTATCTATTCGGTAAGTGGTATGGTGTATCTGCCATGCAGATACTGTCAGATCACCAACTAAACTCGCTACCAGACAGGGAAAAACTGCGTAATACTGTATCCTACCAATGGCGAGCACCTCTAGTGCAAAGATGGCACCAGTTAAAGGTGTCCCGAAAACGGCTCCAAAACCGGCGGCTATCCCCGCAGTCAATAATATAGAGGTTTCTTGAGCGTTTAACTTAAACCATTTACTGAACATTTGAGCGAGACTCCCTCCGATCTGCACGGCGGTGCCCTCGCGGCCCGCTGATCCACCGAAAAGATGGGTGAGCACCGTGCTTGCCAATACGATTGGTGCCATTCTCTTAGGTATGCCTTCTCCAGGTGTATGAACCTCTTCGAGAATGAGGTTGTTTCCTTTTTCGGAAGTTTTACCACAAAACTTGTAGATAAAATGAATAAGTAGTCCAATTAATGGCAAAAAATAAAGAAGCCAGGGATACTGAAAACGAAAATGGGTGGCTGCGTTTAATAACCATAAAAAGAAGGCAACTACAGAACCTATACTGACTGATACAGGTAAAAGAATGACCGTCCAACGGACAAGGCTTTTAAAAATGCGAATTTGTTCAAAAGATTGATGAAACTTGTGTGCCATGATAATAAAGCTAATAAAGTGTCTACAAATGCAATAAGCACATTTGCTGCTTATATACATTGATTCAGTAGACGCCATCAGCTTTTTAGGGCGGTTCAGTCGGAAGGCATCATTTCCGTGAGGTAAACTTAGGCAAAAAGCGTGACATTCACGAACGCCGATGAAAATAAATTTAATCAGTAATTGCTTTTTAGAAGTGTTCGTTATTTTATCCAAGCACAATATTCAGTCTGAAATTTTATACCTATTTATCCTTTTCGTAAAGTAATAACAGAAATTTCTGGCCAGATCCCGACTCTACCGGAGAAACCGATAAAACCGAAACCCCGGTTAACATTGATGTATTTAAATCCTATCTTATAGACGCCTGCCCATTGTTTGTAAATGTATTTTACTGGACTCCACCTCAAACCGGGAATCTCAATGCCGAATTGCATACCATGGGTATGTCCGGCCAATGTGAGATGGATAGGTTTGGGATGTTGTAATGCCTGAGCTTCCCAATGTGTAGGGTCATGCGACAGCAGCACAGAAAAGGTGTTCTCTTCGACGGTTTGCATCGATTTGTGCAGATCACCATATTGAGCAAAACTCTTGCCCCAGTTCTGAATACCGACAAGGTTAAAAAACTGACCGTTTTTTTCAATTTTCACATGCTCATCCATTAACAGACGGAAACCCATCTCGCGTTGCATGGTTTTTAAACGATTAAGATTAGCTTGCTTAGCGTCTGATGATGGCCATGCGATGTAATCACCATAATCATGGTTGCCCAAAACAGAATAAACGCCTAAAGGAGCACTCAATCGGGCAAGAGTGCTCTGCCATTCATCTAGTTCTTCGGCTTCATTATTAACAAGGTCGCCGGTTAACACCATTAAATCGCTTTTTTGTGCGTTTGCCAGCTCTATACCCCGTTTTACTGCGGTATGATCAGTAAAACTACCACAATGGATGTCCGAAAGCTGGGTAATAGTAAAGCCATCAAAAGTCTGGGGTAAATCCTTAAAGTATAGTGTGCTACGATGTACTTTATAATTGTATTTTCCTTTGGCCATACCATATATGATTGCTCCAAAAGGAATGGTACTGATGCCCAGTATAAGTTGACCTATAAACCTGCGGCGTTCTGGATAGGTTTTTTCTGAGCTATAATGAACAATATAACTTCCTAGCCTGGTCAAATCCTCTAACAACAGAAAAGGTAAAGCAAATAACTTTGGGATAATAGAGATAAATACAAAACCTACGAAGAGGAACCCGTAACGTGTCGGAATAATCTTTGAGTCAATGAAACTTAGGTATAGGATGAACAGTATGAGCAATAGGTCAAACATCCAGTATGCCCAATAAATGGTTTGTTTAGCAGGTAGTTGCCAATGACCTACAACGCTTTTTAAGGCTTGAAAAAAATATAGATCTACGATGATCCATATGGGAATGATAAAAAGAATTCTACTCAGCATGTTTCAAACAAAACACCATTAAGACGTGCAAGATAAAAATTTGTTATACCAACGTGAAAAAATATATAGATATTATAGCATAAATGAAATTACCATTACATATTCTTTTTACTTACCGAGAGTTGTATATAAACGAAAGTTTATCTAAGTTTGAAAATACCGATACATATCGGCAACTAACTGTTCATAAACATATCGCAATCTGAAAAAGAATGAAGCTGATGGATTTATTAGCGTTATGTTAATTTATGCAAACGTTGGTATTGGGAGAACTACTAAAATATAACAGATAAACTAATTAACAAAAACCATGGTAGCTGATAATGCATATGACGCAATTGTTATTGGATCGGGTATAAGTGGGGGCTGGGCTGCAAAAGAACTGACCGAAAAGGGACTGAAAACATTGCTATTGGATAGGGGACGGAATGTGGAGCATATTAAGGATTACGATTTCGCAGCTAGAAATATTTGGGAATACCCTTACAGGAATAATCGTAGTCAGCAGATGTTGCACGATCATCCTATTCAAGCCCGTTATTGGCCAATGACAGAAGGTAACGTTAATTTCTTGGTGAACGAAGTGGATAATCCTTATGTAGAGATAAAACGTTTTGATTGGGTAAGGGGATATCAGGTGGGAGGTAAGTCATTAATATGGGGTAGACAAAGTTATCGCTTGAGTGACCTGGATTTTGAAGCTAATCTGAAAGAGGGAATCGCTGTGGATTGGCCCATTCGGTATAGAGACCTTGCGCCATGGTACACCTATGTGGAACGTTTTGCCGGTATAAGCGGCAGTAAAGAAGGTATGGATATATTGCCAGATGGTGATTTTTTGCCTCCGATGGAACTAAATGTGGTGGAAAAAGATGTTGCAGCCCGTTTAAAAAAACATTACAATGGCGAACGACGGATGATTATTGGGCGTGTGGCAAATATTACCAAGCCATTACACGGCCGTGTAAATTGCCAGTATCAAAATCAATGTTCCAATGGATGTAATTTCGGCAGTTATTTCAGCACGCAATCTTCTACATTACCTGCTGCGGTGAAAACCGGTAATTTAACTGTTAGACCATGGTCTATTGTAGTCAATATCATTTATGATAAGGATTCTGGGAAAGCTACAGGGGTAACCATTTTGGATGCTGAAAATAATCAAACATATGAATATTTTGCTAAGGTCGTTTTTTTGAATGCATCTGCACTCAACTCGGCCTGGGTATTGATGAATTCGGCAACAGACATCTGGGAAGGAGGTCTTGGGAGCAGTTCCGGAGAGCTGGGGCATAATGTGATGGACCATACCTTAGGCAACGGTGCAAGAGGAGTCGTGGAGGGATATCATGATAAGTATATTTTTGGACGACGGGCAAACGGTGTATATATTCCAAGATTTCAGAATTTGAATGCCGATAAAAGAGATTATATACGAGGATTTGGATACCAGGGTGGTGCCTCAAGAGAAAGTTGGCAGCGAGATGTTGCTGAACTGGGAATAGGTACACTACTCAAGGAGGAGTTATGTGAACCTGGGGTTTGGTCTATCGGGCTCACCGGCTTTGGTGAGATTCTACCCTATCATGAGAATCGCGTTTATATCGACCAACAAGTGAAAGATAAATGGGGGCTGCCGGTATTGGCCATGGATGCCGAAATTAAGGAGAACGAAAGGATGATGATTGACGACATTATTAGGGAGGGAAAGGAAATGTTAGAAGCTGCAGGTGTGCAACAGGTAAGCGGTTACCGCAGTACCTTTGCTATGGGGCAGGGAATACATGAAATGGGAACCGCACGTATGGGCCGTGACCCGAAAACATCCGTTCTCAATGCGAGCAATCAACTATGGGATGCACCTAATGTGTTCGTAACAGATGGTGCGGCTATGACATCATCCGGTTGCGTAAACCCCTCATTAACCTATATGGCCATGACCGCCAGAGCTGTCAATTATGCAGTTGAGGAGTTGAAAAAAGGGAATTTATAAAATCAATATGGGTACAAGTGCCCATTTCATGAGTGTTTTAAAGGTTATCTGCTTTTAAATTACCCAGCATTAAACATCCTCGGCCAACCTTTGATTGAATGAATAATCGATTGCCAAATCTATAAGGTGAATTCCGGGTTTGTGAAGTGATTGTTGTAGCGTTTTTTGAAAAGCGGTTACGGTATTGGGTCGGTATCCCTGAGCGCCGTAGCTTTCTGCATATTTAACAAAATCTGGGTTATCGTATGATAACCCAAAATCATCCAGACCCATAGATTCCTGCTTCCATCGTACCATCCCATAGGCATCATCGCGTACGACAATGACTGTTAAATCTAAACCAAGGCGTTTGGCCGTTTCCAACTCTTGGGAATTCATTAAGAATCCCCCATCGCCATTAACGGAAATTACTCTTTGTTTTGGATAAATCAGTTTGGCCGCTATCGCTGATGGTAAACCGGCTCCCATGGAAGCTAGAGAGTTGTCAAGTAGGAGTGTGTTGGGTTCATATGTTTTATAGAGGCGGGCAAACCAGAGCTTGTACATCCCGTTATCTAGTGTGACGATATCATCTGGAGCAAGTTCTTCTCGAATGATACTGCAAAGACGCTGTGGTAAGATGGGAAAACGATCATCTCTATTATACCGGTTTAATGTTTGTGAAATGTGCCTTTGCTCTTCCAAATATGAGCGTGATTCTTTGTCGCTTACCGTGTTCTCTAATTTACTGTTTATTTGGTTGATAGCCGCTGCGATATCGCCTATCACACTTAAATGTGGATAATACACTTCGTCGATAACTGCTGGTTGATAGCTGATGTGTATAACCCGCTGTGCGTCTTCTTTCATGAGGAAGGGTGGTTTTTCAGCCACGTCATGGCCAATATTGATAATGAGATCTGCTTGTTTTACAGCATCATGAATAAAATCGTCTTTTGACAAAGCAGCGGTTCCTAAATAATAGCTGGATTGTTCATTAATCACCCCCTTACCTAATTGCGTGTTAAAAAAGTAGAAGCTATTATGTTCAATGAAGTCACTTAATAGGTCATAAAGATCTTTGCGGTTAGCTGATGCTCCAATTAAAACCAGCGGTTTTTTTGCGGAACGGATCATCGTAATTGCTTCTTTGATTACGCTCTCGGATGCTTGAGGGAAATGGTCAGGAATTACTTGAAAAGGCTCTGTATCCACTTTTTTACGTGCTACATCTTCCGGTAGTTCAATATGTACCGCTCCCGGACGCTCTCGTACAGCAATTCTAAATGCTTCGCGTACAATAGCAGGTACCTGAGAACCAAAAGAGATTCGCTTAGAAAACTTGGTAACCGGAATCATCATCCCCACTACATCTACGATTTGGAAGCTGATCTGTTCGTTTTCTTGAATAGGCTTTTGCCCGGTAATCATCAACATAGGTTTACCTCCCAGTTGTGCATAAGCGGCCGCAGTTATCAGGTTGGTTGCACCAGGGCCTAGCGTGGCCAGCACTACTCCTGGTTTACCGGTTAATTGTCCGTAAGTGGCAGCCATAAAGCCGGCAGATTGCTCGTGTCTTGTGACTATAAACCGAATATTGGAGTCTCTAAGTGCCTCTAAAAAATCAATGTTCTCTTCTCCCGGCAGCCCGAAAATAACTTCCACTCCCTCGTTTTCTAATGCTTTTATAAATAAATCTGCTGTCTTGGTCATCTGCCTATTGAGATTAATTGTGTTTCATGTTAAAATACTTATTGTTTAACGATTTAAATTGAATTTGGTTCTGAAGAATGCAGATGTATTGCTAACAAACCTTTCCTCAGACCTTAGCTATCTCAGGTTAGTCTATTCTAGAAATTAGGTTTCGACGGTAAAGCTTTGTCAATTTAGTTCTTAAAGCGTTATTAATAATCCGTTTGGCGTTGCTCATATTTCTTTTCCTTCACATATCTTTGCATTATTTAAAATCATTCTTAATAACTAATTGATGTTTATTTATAAAATAGCGATTATAACAACAATTTTTATTTGCAGTGGAAGTACTGTTTTCGCGCAGATAAAAGGCAAAGTAGTGGACGTTGAGGCAGGAGCTTTAGCATTTGCAAATGTGTTACTGATTGAGGCAAATGAGGGAAAAAAACATATAAAAGGCGTGATAACGGATTCCACCGGAGCTTTTTCCATGGAAGTATCGCCCGGGAACTATATGCTTAGCGTTAGTAGTTTAGGTTATCATGCGTATCAAAGCGAAGTAATCCACTTAAGTGCTGATCAGGTTACGTACGACTATGGTGAAATTATATTAACGGAAAGCAATACCGCTTTGGAGGCGGTTACTATCACAGCGAAAAAACCTTTAATTGAGCAAAGGGCAGATAGAATAATAATGAACGTAGAAAACAGTATCCTCGCGGAAGGAAATACAGCTTTGGAAGTTTTAGAGCGAGCACCGGGCGTAATGGTCGATAACGACGGTAACCTTACGTTACGAGGAAAGCAAGGTGTGATGGTCATGATCAACGGAAAACAAACGTATCTCTCGCAGAAAGAGCTAACGAACCTGTTGCGGGGTACTTCCTCGGCATCTATTGCTTCAGTAGAGGTGATAACAAATCCCTCTGCCAAATACGATGCCGCCGGTAATTCCGGGATTGTCAATATCCGAATGAAAAAAAATATACAAGCAGGTGTCAATGGAAATACTTACTTGAATTATGGAAGAGGGCGGGACGACCGTTACGGTGTCGGGCTTAACTTAAATTACAGTAACGGCATAACAAATTTCTTTGTAAGTTACGATTATGCCTTTCGTGGAGAGAAAGAAACGTTTAACTTCAATCGTAACTTCTATGATGGGATGGTAACAGGAACACCCTCTCGAGTTTCTAATCAGCAATCCACAACAGATGAGCCACTGGTGACCAACAACTTCAAAGCTGGTGTTGATGTTAATCTTTCAGATAATACTGTAGTAGGTGCGGTACTGAACGGCAACGTCGGATCATATAGTCGCTACAGCACAGCACGTAATATCATTACCAAACCGGGAGGAGAGCTTTTATCGAATGCGCTCACCAATATTGACAATGAAGAGAAGTGGAATAGTTTGGGGGGAAATATTAACTTCCTTCATAAATGGGATAATAATAGCGAACTGTCGGCAGATGTTGATTATTCTCGATCTTCTTTTGATGCCGATCAATTGTTGCAGACCAATTTTGAACCCTTAAATAACGAGCTGATCAATTTATCGATGCGTAGAGGTGATATTCCAGCAGTAACGAACGTATTTGTTTGGAAAGTTGATTATAGTCGAACACTAAATGAACGAATTTCGATAGAAGGTGGTTGGAAGAGCAGCTTAGTGAACGCAGATAACAACGCAAACTATGATACTCTCCGGAACGGTAATTGGGAGATCGACCAACAAACGACTAATCGCTTTATCTATAAGGAGCAGATCCATGCAGGCTATCTGAACTATAAACATAATTTGGGTAATCTGGAGTTTCAAGTGGGTTTGCGAGGGGAATATACTGGTACCACTGGTCACCAGTTAAGTACGGATTCTTTAGTGAAAAGAAACTATTTCCAGTTATTTCCCAGTCTGTTTATAAGAAAACCACTAGGAGAACGCCATAAGTTGCAGGCATCTTATAGTAGAAGGATAGATCGCCCAGATTATTTCTCCTTGAACCCTTTCCGTTTTTTCCAAGATCCTTTTCTCTTTTTTGAAGGAAACCCATTTCTGCAACCAGAGCTTACCCACTCAGCCGAATTAAGTTACACCTTGAAAGACAAATACATCACTTCACTTTTTTTTAGTCGCACGAAGGATGTAATGACCAGCGTGGTTACACAAATAGATGAAATAAATACCAGTATCCTGCGTCCACAGAATCTGCAGTCGCTAACCTTTTACGGAATGAGCTTTACAATGAATCAGGACTTAACTTCTTGGTGGTCTACCAATAATTTCATTAATCTTTTCAAGAATGCATACGCTGGAATACAGGATGGAGGAACTATCGACAATAGTGTGTGGACATACACGGCAAATTCGCAAAATACCTTTGCGATTAAAAATGGACTTACAGCAGAGTTAGGTGCCCAATATTTTTCAAAATCGGTGTATGGTCTATTCGAGCGGGATGCATACTACGTGGTTTCGGGTGGACTGCAACAACAGCTGTTTAATAAGAAAGCAAGTCTTAAGTTAGTAGTGAACGACCTGTTCCGAACGCGTACATTTATCCGAAACATCAACTATCGGCATATCGATATGCATGAAAATATCAATTTGGATAGTCGTATCGGTATGCTCACATTTTCTTATCGATTCGGTACGCAACAGGTAAAAAGTCACTCAAGGAAACGTGGTGATGATGATATTCAACGACGAGTAAAAGGATCAGGATAAATTGTTATCTTATCCTGATCAAAAACGTCACCGTGTTTAATTTATTAGTTGACCAATGGAAATTGTGTTATCCGTAGGGTGGTGCAACCATAAGGCACTAGCGTAATGCTTTCGGATGCCTGATCACCTATGCGTTGTGGCAGGCTGTGTGGCAGCGGGCCGGGCATATGGTTGTATAATTGCCAACTTGGAATCTTTTTGCCTTTTGTATGGATACTGATGGGTGCATTTTCTAAGTTCCAAGGGTATTTAAATGAAATATGATTGCTTTTAATTACCTCAAAATATTGCTCGGGCCTGTTAATTGCATCCATTAACAAGCCGTAATTCCAGGCAGAGGTAGGGTATACCTCATAATAATTGCCGTAGCGATCACTTCCTTGCACTTTACGCCAATCTTCACCTATTTTGAGAGCATATACCAGCGGTCCGCGTTCTACCGCTACGGATGATTCAGCCCATCTACTGGTCGAAATTTGCATAGGTAACGCTAACTGTACCTCGTCCCTATCATTCCACTCACGATTGATTTTTACGGTTGTGCCTGCATGTACCGGTTCACTCCATTCTTTGCCATTTACTAAAAGTTTTGCACCTTCCGCCCAGTGCGGAATTCGTAGATGAAATGGGAAGTTAACTTTTTGTTTGGTCTGGATAGTGAAGCTTACTGTTTCTTCAAAAGGATAATTGGTTTTTTCAGTGATTGTGACGTCTACGCCCCGGGCAACTTTGGCAGTTACCTGACTTGGGCCATAAACGAGAGCCGCTAACCCGCCATCTGCTGTGCTATACCATAGGTTCTGTACAAATTTAGGCCATCCTTGATGCATGTTGGAAGTACAACAGGGATATCCTGTTAATAAGCCGTAACACAAATCCGTCCCATCGTGCGGATCATCTTCAAAGAAATTGCGCTTCGCGCGTGTAATCTTGACTTGATTAGCACTCTGCAGATATTGTCGATAATTGAAATCGTCAGTAGCCTGTGTCGGTAGTGCATTATAGGCTATTTTTTCCAGATGATCAGCAAAACCGACATCACCTGTGATAGGAAGCATGCTTTCTAAAGAAAACATGAGCTCTACGATCGAACAGAACTCTATACCTTGGGTAGGATTGTTACCATGCAAAGGCTCATCTCCACCGTACATGCCCTGTGCTTGGCCATGGAAAATTTCGATATCCTTAAAAGCTCTCTTAACCGCTTTTAGATACAATGAATCTGGATTTTGCTGATAATAGATAATTGGGGCTTTAATCCCTTGCGCTAAATTTACACAATGAAAGCTCTGTAATTGTCCTACGTGTAGCTTATTAATTAAATCCTCTTTGAAAGGATAACGATTGCCGATATTGTATGGATACAAATGGGCCGTACCATTTTGCATGCTGTTATAGTCGTTCAGAAATACCTTGGTGAAAGGAAAAGTCTGCTGGTATATAAGCTCGCCCAAATCCAGCAAAAAATGCTCACCGGTGATGTTATAGAGCCAATATACCACCATGAGATTATCTGCGCCCCGCTGATTTCCCCAGAAAGTCCAATGATCAAGTGGTTGCTCTGGGAGATGCTTAAGCTGGTATTGAAAATATTTGATAAGTGCGGTGATGACACGATCATCTGCCGTTGCTTGGTGATATTGTTGTAATATTTTGAGCATGACCATTTTCGGCCACCAATCCTCTTGCATATCTTTTTGTAAACCATCTTCAGGTTTGGTTTCCATCGGTAAGGGCCCCATATAACCGTCGTCTCGCTGATTATTTAATGTCCAATCAATCCAAGGTTTAACCTTGTTGATCAATTCTTGATCTTTTAAGATATAAGCCAATGGCAGTAAACCATCAATCCAGTATGGTCCCCGTTCCCAAGCGTCGCCATCGCCTCCCAGCCAAGCATTCCGTTCGCCCACCACTTGTGGGTATCTTTTGTCGAGATCGCCAGTTAACCCTGTTTTCATTCGTAAAAGTTGTTCTTTTAGCCAGCCCTTTGCCTCGATTGCCCCTAGTGGGAGTGGCGTGTAAGTATTAAGTTTCAATGGCGCGCGATTATTTACATAAAGATTTGATGGTGACTCTTGTGCAAATAATACATTAGAAGCACAAAAAATGGCCAGTGATACTGCAAACAGTTTTTTAAACTTCATTATAATTTGATTAACATTTGGTTTATCAGTAAAAGGCGTAAAAGTATTAAAATATGGCATAGGATATACACTTCAAACGTTAACGACTTGTTAATAAAACAAAGTGTATCGTGTATGAACCTTTCAACAGGTATGTAACTTTGTTATTTGTTAGTTGATAAATTTTGGTAAAACCGCACGAAAAACAGTATTTTTGATAAAGTACTGTAGATATTTTGGCTTAATTTAGCTATTAATACAGGTGTTTTATTTCTTTTTGCTACATATCACTAACTAAACTAAAAATTATGGCAGCATACAGCATCACCGTTAACAAAAAAAAATATGAAGTCGACGTAGATCCACAAATGCCTCTGCTTTGGGTAATACGTGATGTGATAGGGCTCACGGGCACCAAATTCGGCTGTGGTATTACGCAATGTGGAGCATGTACCGTGCATCTGGGTGATGTAGCGGTCCGATCGTGCGTGTTCCCTATTGAGAGTGTGGGGAATGAAAAAATTACCACAATAGAAGGTTTGTCTGAGAAAGGTGACCACCCGGTACAGCTCGCTTGGAAGGAAGTAGATGTAGCACAATGTGGTTATTGTCAAACAGGACAAATTATGGCGGCGGCGGCTTTGCTAAAAGAGCATCCAATACCCTCTGATGATGATATTAGGACAACGATGACAAACATCTGCCGATGCGGGACGTACAACCGCATAAAAAAGGCGATTAAGTTAGCATCAGAAAAATCTTAAACTCAGCGGGCGATTGTCGATTAAAAACAAGATCATGACATTAACAAAAAAATTAAATAGACGGGACTTTCTTCGGGTTACCGCACTTACTGGGGGTGGGTTGGTATTGGGTTTCAATTTTTTTAGCTCCTGCTCGCCTAAAGACGGCGATAATCAGCAGTTTGACTTAAACGCATTTGTGAAAATTGATACTAACGGTCGAGTAACGCTGATGAACCCAAACCCTGAAATCGGACAAGGGGTAAAGACATCGTTACCCATGCTGGTTGCTGAAGAACTGGACGTTGATTGGAAAGATATTCAGGTCGAGCAGGCGGGTTTGGATACCGATAGGTATAGTCGCCAGATAGCCGGTGGTAGTGGATCGGTGCGGGAAAGCTGGGATTCTTTCCGTCAGGTAGGGGCTACGGCAAGACAGATGTTGATTAATGCAGCTGCTGTAGTCTGGGGGATATCCGCCGATGAGTGTATTACCGAAAAAGGCGTGGTAGTAAACAGTAACAGTGGTAAAAAACTTGGATATGGAGAATTAGTTGAACAGGCGGCTGTAATGGATGTGCCGCAAGACGTTGTTGTCAAACAAAAGAAAGATTTTAGAATAATAGGTAAACGAATAGGTAATATAGATAACCAAGCAATCGTAACAGGAAAGCAAAAGTATGGTGTGGATACTAGAACTGAAGGAATGCGCTACGCGACGATTATAAGACCAGAGGCTTTCGGGCAGCGTCTGGAGTCTTTTGATGATACAGCGGCCAAAGCTATGCCTGGTATTGAACAAATTCTTCGTTTTGATGATAAAATAGCCATACTGGGACAATCGACGTGGCACGTCTGGCAGGCTGCAGAAAAGATAAACCCCGTATGGAATGACGCCGGAGCGATGGAAAGCACGACGGATTATCAAAAAAAAATTAAGGATATATTGGATAAAAATCCTGAGGGAGAAGCGCACAGAAAAGACGGTAATGTACAGCGAGCTATTGCAACAGGAGCAAAAGTGATCAGCTCAAATTATGAAGCTCCTTTTCTTGCCCATAATACCATGGAACCAATGAACTTCTTTGCACATGTTACAGCAGATGCGGCGGAACTTCATGGACCCATACAAACACCCGAGCGCACAAGAACTCGATTGGCTGAAATTTTGGAAATCCCCGAAGAGAAAATTTCTATTATGCTGACGCGCATGGGGGGTGGTTTTGGGAGGAGACTCATGTCTGATTTTGTCGAAGAAGCAGCGCTGGTTTCAAAACTCGCGGGCGGAATTCCGGTCAATGTAATATGGTCCAGAGAACAGGATATGGGGGGTGGTTTCTATCGGCCAATGTATAGCTATCGTTATAAAGCAGCGATAGATGAAAATAATAAACTGGTAGGGTGGCACCATCGTTCAGTAGGTGTTAATAGTGGTGCTGCCAGTCAGGATAGTTTTCCGGCGGGGGCTATCCCAAATTTTCAGGTAGATTCGCATGAATATAAATCAGCGGTTACCACGGCTCCATGGCGTGCACCTACACATAATTTTGTTGCATTTACCGAACAGTCATTTATAGACGAAATTGCACACAGCATAGGTAAAGATCCTGTAGTATTACGTTTGGAGATGCTAGAGGACGTGAAAAAAAATCCATCTGGGAAGATCAGTTACGACCCCGATAGGTTTGCAGGGGTTATTAAAAAGGCGGCAGAAGTAGCCGGTTGGGGGAAAACTAAAGAAACAAACGTGTTTCAGGGGTTTGCTGCCCATTTTTCTTTTGAAACATACGTCGCAGAAGTGGCGGAAGTACTCAAGCAACCCGATGGAAAACTTAAGATAAAAAAGGTGTATTGTGTGGCTGATTGTGGAACCATTGTTAACTTAAGTGGTGCAGAAACACAATTAGAAGGGGGAATAATAGATGGTATTGGGCATGCCATGTATGCCGAACTAACCCTTACGAGAGGTAAACCCGATCAAACGAATTTTAATAACTACCGTATGATACGCCTGGGGGAAGTGCCTGATGTAGAGGTACATTTTATAGATAATGAGGAAAAACCGACTGGATTGGGAGAACCTGGTTTACCGCCCGCTGGTCCGGCGGTGGCCAATGCTGTTTTTGCGGCATCGGGTGTTCGACTAAAAACACAACCTTTTGTTAAAAGTGGGCTTTTTGCATGAGCGTAACACCTATATATTTGGATTATAATGCAACAACCCCTTGCGATCAGCGGGTAGTAGACGTCATGTTGCCATATTTTACCAGTCAGTTCGGAAACGCATCGAGTGGAGACCATAGCTTCGGCTGGATGGCAAAGGAGGCTGTAGAACAAGCAAGAGAACAAATTGCAAATTTAATACACGTCTCACCCAAACAGCTAATTTTTACTTCAGGTGCCACAGAAGCTGTTAATTTGGCATTAAAAGGTATAGCAGAAGCCTGTATATCAAAAGGAAATCATTTGATTACATCAAAAGTAGAACATCAAGCGGTACTTGACACCTGTGCTTATTTGGAAACGAAAGGTTTTATTGTTACCTATCTGGATGTAGATGCTAATGGAAGGATCGCCTTAAATCAGCTGAAAGAGGCTATTAATACAAAAACAATCTGTATTGCATTAATGTATGCCAATAATGAAACTGGTATAATAAATCCCGTTAAGCAGATCGGAGCGTTGGCCAGAAGACACGGTGTGTATTTTATGTGTGATGCTACACAAGCTGTAGGTAAGATACCCGTTGATGTAGAGCAAGATTTTATTGACTTAATGGCTTTTTCGGCACATAAAATGTATGGACCTAAGGGTGTAGGAGCATTATTTGTTCGCAACGTTAATCCAAAAGTCGAAATATTGCAACAGCAACACGGGGGCGGGCATGAGAAAGGCTACCGTAGCGGTACCCTAAATACCGCTGGCATTGTAGGGTTCGGTAAAGCTGCTGCTATTTGTCAGGAGGAGATGCAAGAAGATAGTAGGCGCTTATTAAAACTGCGGGAAGAGATGGAAGTAATATTATTGCAAGAAATTCAAGAGGCCTTTATAAATGGGAAAGGCGAAAAACTGCCACAAACTTGCAATATTTCATTTCCCGGAATAGACAGCGAGCAATTGTTGCTGACAATATCAAAAGACGTGGCACTCAGTAGAGGTAGCGCTTGTTCAGGAATTGTTCAGCGTCCTTCGCATGTATTGCAGGCAATGGGATTAAAGCCGACAGCAGCACATAATGCCATCCGTATAAGTTTAGGAAGGCAGACAAGCGAGCAAGAAATTAAGTTGGCAACAGCAACCTTAATAGCGGCGGTGAGGCAGTTTACGGTAAAATCGGAACAAGTTTTTTAAAGGTGTAACGGATTAGCTCGTTTAGACCGAAGAAAATGAATGAAGATATGATGCAAGGATAAAGTTAAAGAAGCATAGAGAATGAAGGAGATTAAACAGATTATACATGCTTTTGATGTAGCCAGGAGTAAAGGACAAAAAACGGCTTTAGTAACAGTTGTACATGTTGAAGGTTCTTCGTACAGAGGCCCGGGCGCGCGAATGTTAATAACCGACGAGGGTATGTTAACAGGAGCAATCAGTGGCGGCTGTTTGGAGGGTGACGCTTTGCGTAAGGCTTTGATGGTTATGATGGAAGGGAAACCTTTGCTTACAATATATGATACGTCAGATGAAGAAGACGCTGTAATCGGGGTAGGTTTAGGGTGCAATGGTATTATCAAGGTATTAATCGAACCTATTGTAGAAGATGACGAAAACAACCCGATAGCACTTTTAAAAGCGACAATAGAAAATAGGGAACCATCGGTATTAGTAACTTTCTTTAACTTAGAAACTAAAAGGAGTCAACAACAAGGAACAAGACTGCTTGTAAAAAAGAACTTTACCCTTGCTACAGAACGGTTACCATTACCTATGGCAAGAATCGAACAGGATGTGGAGATTGCGTTTAATCAACAGACATCAGCTTTTGTACGTTATGACCATAAAACGAGTGTAAAATCTATTACTGCTTTTATTGAATACATGGCACCAGCTATCTCTTTGGTAGTTGCAGGTGCAGGAAATGATGTGTTACCTTTAGTACAGATGGCAGAAGTTTTAGGGTGGGACGTAACATTAATCGATGGGAGACCACGATATGCCAATGAGCAGCGTTTTCCCAATTGCCAGCTTATCGTCTCTGAACCGGAAAAAGCATTAAAGCAGATTTCTATAGATGGAAAAACTGCATTTGTATTGATGACGCATAACTATAACTATGATAAATCTATATTACGTGTCTTATTCAAACTTCCTGTGAATTATATAGGTATTTTGGGTCCAAAAAAGAAATTGAAACGGATGTTAGACGAATTAACAGTAGACGGCTTTGAGTTAACTGATCGCGGGTTGTCTAATATTCATAGTCCGGTTGGTCTAAATATTGGAGCAGAGACTTCGGAAGAAATAGCCTTGTCTATTCTAGCAGAAATAAAAGCAGTGTTCCATAAGAAAAATGGTGAACATTTACGTGATGCAAAAGGTAATATACACGAAAGGTCAACAGCTATAATGGTGACGTCAATATAAATAGATTTGGAAGGTATACGGATGGAAAGCACTAGCAATGATATACGGTTTGGCATCATTATAATAGCGGCAGGTATGTCCCGCAGGTTGGGTACGCTTAAGCAGTTACTTTCATTTAAAGGAAATTCTTTATTGATGAATACTGTTTTAACAGCAAAGCAGGTGAAGACAGGGGTGACGGTGGTAGTGTTGGGAGCCCAAGCGGAGTTGTTGAAAAAACAAATAAGGGCAGTAGAGCTGGATGTATTGGTGAATGGTCAATATCAAGAGGGAATGGCATCTTCCATCCGTTGTGGTGTTCAACATGTTGCCAACCGTTATAAAAAAGTGGAAGGCGTGGTAATAATGGTTTGTGATCAACCTTATGTAGACCATACACACGTAGAGGCGCTAATTGAAAAGTCTGAGTTAACGAATGCCAAAGTTGTTGCGAGTACATATGCAGGAAGAAAAGGGGTGCCTGCTTTTTTTGCTAAAGATATGTTTCCGGTTTTAGCGGAATTGAAAGGTGACATTGGCGCCAAATATATTTTGCGGCGACGGCGGGGCGTGGCAACAGTTGCTTTTCCTTTAGGCCATATTGATATCGACACCAAAGAGGCTTATGAACAACTATTGGAAACGACGACAATGCATAACCGAGAAAAACGATGATTAAAGATACTTTTCATAGGGAGCATAATTATTTACGGATTTCGCTCACCGATGTTTGTAATCTGCGGTGTTTTTACTGTATGCCGGAAGAAAGCTATGATTTTACCCCTAAGGTGCATATAATGCGTGCAGATGAAATTGAAGTCATTGCAAAGACTTTTGTTGATCTGGGGGTTAGTAAAATTCGTCTCACGGGCGGAGAGCCCATGGCAAGAAAGGATTTTGGCAATATTCTATTACGACTAGCCAAGCTACCCGTAGAGTTAAACATTACCACTAACGCTACATTGTTGGATACCTATTTAACTGTGCTGAAAGAGGCGCATGTGAAGACCCTAAACATCAGCCTCGACACCTTGTCGGCAGAAAAATTCAAATACCTAACGAGGCGTGACAAGTTTACACTTACCATGAATAACATCCGAAAGGCGATACAGAAAGGGTTTCGGGTAAAGATTAATATGGTAGTAATGAAAGGCTTCAACGATATGGAAATATTGGATTTTATTGCATGGACGCAACAGGATCCCGTAGAAGTACGCTTTATTGAGTTTATGCCTTTCTCAGGCAACCGATGGACGAGCAATCAGGTGACTAGTTGGAAAGAAATATTGACAATGGTTGAAGAGCATTATGCGGTGATTCCATTAAGGGGTGATGTACATGATACGGCGAAGAAATATGCTTTATCGGGCTATGAAAGCTTTTTTTCCATTATAAGTACCATGAGTGCCCCCTTTTGTGCGGGATGCAACAGGATGCGTCTTACAGCGGACGGTAAAATGAAAAATTGTCTTTTCTCGAAAGGTGAGACAGATCTGTTGTCGGCATTGAGAAACGGCGAACCTATCCGAGAGTTGATTCTACGTAACATACTCGGGAAGGCTGAAAAACTCGGCGGCCAGTTTGATGCCAATTTTAAAGAATTGAAGAGTGAAGATATCGAAAATAGAAGCATGATCAGCATTGGCGGGTAAATTTTGTGTAGAGGAAAATGAAGAGAATGAGCGCAGCGGCCAAATGATTGTTGTACTAAATGAAGGCATGCGATCGTATGAAAAAATAAGTTGAAATAGTTACCACGGTATGGATAGTATTTTTTTGTTTTATGTGTTATTATTTGGTATAGCTTTTCTCTATTCATCTGTAGGGCATGGAGGAGCTAGCGGATATCTTGCATTGATGGCGCTATATGGTGTAGCGCCGGAAGTAATGAAGCCGACTGCTTTGCTATTGAACTTGTTTGTAGCATTAACCTCCTTTATTTACTATTATAGGGGTAATTATTTTAATAAAAAGCTATTTATACCTTTAGCTATAGCTTCTGTCCCGATGGCCTTTATCGGTGGAAGTATGACCGTAGATGCCGATCTGTACAAAAGGATGTTAGGGGTGTTTTTACTTATCCCGGTTGCTAGGTTCTTATTTTTCAGAGACATAAAAGTTGACCAAACGGCTAACCCACGATTGGGGTGGCTGATACTCATGGGAGCAGGTGTTGGATTTTTATCTGGTTTGCTGGGCATTGGTGGCGGTGTTATACTGTCGCCCATATTGTTGCTGCTGGCTTGGACAGACCAAAAGCAAACGGCAGCGATAAGTGCTTTGTTTATCTTTGTTAATTCGCTGTCAGGTTTGTTCGGGCAGATTACCAAAGGTATTCAGTTCAGTCCAGATATGATTGCTTATGTAGCGGTGGCCTTTTCAGGAGGGCTTTTCGGCGCGTACTTCGGTGCGTTACGTTTTCAGCAGCGAGCCATTAAGCTTTTGTTAGCATTGGTGCTCGTTGTTGCTTCATTTAAATTATTTTTACCTAATCTGTTATAAAATGGGAATTTCAGTGTTTTTTTTTGGACAGTTGACAGATATTACAGGTTGCGCTATCATGCAGCTGAAAGATGAGGTACAGGATACCGACCAATTGGATAATTTATTGAAAGAAAGGTATCCACTTTTGCAGCAATCAAAATATGTGATCACAGTTGATCGGACGATTATCAGGGAAAATAGGAGATTGACACCGGATACCGAGATTGCTTTATTGCCTCCTTTTTCGGGTGGTTAAAAAAAGAGATGTTATGAAAGATCACAACGTCTATGCGCGTTATCATCGGCAGTTAATTTTAGATGACTTTGGCATAGATAGCCAACGAAAACTATTACAGGCTAAGGTGTTGATTATTGGTGCTGGTGGTTTGGGATGTCCTATATTGTTGTATATGACGGCCGCGGGTGTTGGGCAGATTGGTGTAGCCGATAATGGCTTGGTGGAGTTAAGCAACTTGCACAGACAGGTAATCTATACTATGGAAGACATCGGCAAACCTAAAGTCGACTGTTGTAAGAGCATGTTAAATGCCATAAATCCTGATGTAACCATTCGTACGTACCCTTATCTCTTGGATAATTCGAACTTATTGGATTTAATAGCAGGTTATGATCTGATAATTGATGGGACAGATAACTTTCAGGCTAAATACATGATCAATGATGCATGTGCATTAATGGCTAAGCCATTAGTGTATGGAGCGGTTTCAAGATATGAAGGGCAAGTGGCGGTTTTTATGGGAGGTATAAATTATCGGGATATTTTCCCCCATCCTCCACAGGAAACGGAGGTGCTGAACTGTAGTGAGGCGGGGGTATTGGGTATTTTACCAGGTATTATCGGGAACCTGATGGCTAATGAGTGTATCAAGCTCTTAACGGGAGTGGGTGAGGTACTAACCGGAAGCTTGCTTACCTACGATGCACGCAGAAATACTTTCTTTACCATTGCCGTTACACCTACTGCATTAGGCAAAAAGCTGCTTCCAAAAAACCGAGCTACTTTTGAAACTATGGATTACCATTACTTATGTAATAAGGAGGTCTGGACTACTGCTGAGATAGGCAAAGAAGCGTTTGTATCGTTGCTGGAACAGGAAGAGGTGGATGTGGTGGATATACGGGAGATTGGAGAACAACCCAATTTGACAGCGATTGCGCATTTAAGAATTCCCTTATCGACGTTGGCTGGTAAGCTTTCTATGATAAAGAGAGATACGGTAGTTTTTGTATGTCAAAGTGGAAAACGGAGCTTACAGGCTGTAAAGCAATGGGAGGAAGTAATCGGGCAAAACAATAAAAAGGTATATAGCCTAAAAGGAGGAATACATACTTTATTATGAACGTTCAAATAATTGTTTTCTTTTCCCTAATTTAGCCGGTGATGTGGCATGACTGGACCTGATACGTTTATAAAAGCTTAGGTTAACATGGCCACGTAATTGTATTGTATAAGATGACTTTTAAGATTCAGAATCTTTTCTTGGAAGGCCCTATTGCCGCTGATATGGTTGCCAATACCATACAAAAATATAGCTCGAGCCCTACCATTGGAGCGTGTAGCTTTTTTATTGGTCAGATTCGAGCGGATAGAGTAGGGGAGCGAACAGTCGCAGCCATTTATTACACAGCTTATAAGGAAATGGCAATAGAAAGGATGCGGAAAATTAGTAAAGAAATCTCTGAAAAATACGCACTCGTGAAAATAGAGATCGTACATAGTCTTGGAGAGGTCGCTGTTGGCGAAATATGTCTGTTTGTGTTGGCTGCTTCAGCCCATCGAAAAGCTGCAATGGAAGCTTGTGATGAGCTGGTGGAAAAAGTAAAAAGAGAATTACCTATATGGGGCAAAGAATGTTTTGCCGACGAAGGGTATCAATGGAAAGTAAATCAATAAAATGGTAGATATCACCCATAAATCTAATACGCTGCGACAAGCTGTTGCTTTAGCGGTTATTAAAGTATCTGGCCCTGATACCATACAGGCAATTCGCAACAATGAAGTTCCTAAAGGAAATATTTTTGAGTTCTCGAGAGCTTCCGGTTTGTTAGCGATAAAAAAAACCAGTGATATGGTGCCAGACTGCCACCCTTTGCCTATAGAATATGCAAATATCAGCTATGATATTGTCGACTTATCTATTATCGTTAGGGTGGAGGTTCATACCATTTATAAAACGGGTGTTGAAGTAGAAGCTATGCATGGTGCCATGAATGTGGCACTTACGGTGTATGACATGCTTAAACCAATTGATAAAGCGGTGGAGATAACCTCTATCAGGTTAGCTAGTAAAAAGGGAGGTAAGTCGGATATTAGCAAAATTAATAATAACCTTAAGTGCGCGGTGATCGTATGTTCGGATAGTGTCGCAAAAGGGTTGAAAGAGGATCTGTCAGGCAAGCTTATTATTAATAAATTGGAGGACTATGGAATTGTAGCCAGTGCGTATGTATTGATACCTGATGAGGAAAATATTATTCAGGAAAAGGCGAAATTCTTTTTAAGCCAGGGTTATCAACTCGTGTTGTATACCGGAGGTACCGGACTCTCTCCCAGAGATGTCACTCCTGATGCCATAAAACCCCTGCTCGACCAGGAAATTCCAGGTATGATGGAGGCTGCCAGGGTTTATGGCCAGCAGCGTACACCGTTAGCTATGCTTTCGAGAGGGATAGCAGGGTTTATGTCTGATATGTTGATTATTACACTGCCTGGTTCATCAAGAGGTGTGCAAGAAACCATGGATGCTTTGTTCCCCGCTGCATTACATGTTTTTAGTGTCAGACAAGGTATTAGACATGACGAAGCAAAGTAATAAGAACTGGACGCTAATTTAATTTCATAATAAGAAGTGGCATGCTGGCTAGATGCACGAGATGCTTGGTGACACTTTTGTGAAACAGGTTCTCCATAAAACCTCTATCTTTCATGATTGAAATAATCATTTGGCCCTTACGCTGTTCCGCGAAATTTAGTATGCCCTCACTTACATTTTTGTTTTCGACAAAATGATACTCCGGTTGGAGCTCATCTAAAAGCTCGTGTATGGTATATTGTTGCCAAATAATGTCTGGATTAAAAGAACTACCTTTATCGACATGAACAACCGTTAATTTAGCATCCAGTTGTTTGGTGATGTTTTTTACATATTTTACAGGTACCGTGCCGGCAACATTTTTCATATCGCATGCCAGAATAATTTGTTCAATGGGTACGAACGTTGTTTTCAAGGGGACGATAAGCAAGGGTAGTTTACATTCTTTCGTAAGTCTAGCGGTATTGCTTCCGATGATTAATTGTTCAATTCTGTTTTTTCCCGATAATCCGATAACCACCATTTCGACTTCATGTTGCTGTGCTAGTAGGTTAATTCCCTTGTTAAGTCCATGACTATCGGTTATTGTGATGATATCTACTTGCGAATTGACAATATCGCTTATGACGGTTTTTAATTCGTCAAGATGCTCCATACGCTGTTTTATTAGTGCTTCTGCACTTGCGATAATGCCTTTTGGTGCGTCTTGCGAAAGGGGCAAAAACTCAAAAGTATGGTATAGGATAATGGTTTTTGTATGTAGTTTGTTGCTCAGAAAAGCTGCAAATTTTGCTGCATTTGTGGCAGATTCAGAAAAATCAGTTGCTATTAAGATGGTTTTCATAGCTTTAGTCTTTTTATGCTGTTAATCAGCTAAGTGTTTGGATTATGTCGTGTTTTATGTAACCGTTTGAATGAGCTTTTCCAATTTAAACAAAAATGTTAGCTCTGATTTGTTTTTACCATAACTTGCCTCAGCAAGTTGGTTAGCAGATTTTATAATCAACGCTCCCAAACGTTTATCAACAAATCCGGGATTTTCTTTGATAAAAGCGGAAAACTCCCTAAATCCTTCCTCTGGGGGTGGTCGTTGGTCTAATAGCCAATCAAATACAGCCTCTATTTGATAGGCGGCATCGTAGCCATATTCATCCAACGATGGTTCTAAATCAAGCCAGGTAGAAAGTAATAGTTCTTTTAGCTTGGCAATTTCTTTTGATGTTATCGTTTGGTCGCATGCTGCAACATTATAGAATAGATAGGCCAGCTTCCCGTAAAATTCAGTCCAAAGAATGGGTGGGCGATGTATGTTCATAACGCTGGTTATTTGTTTCTATAAAGATACCTAGATAATATCACATTATTCCTGATAAATACAATATAAAATAATGATAGTCATCACTTTAATGTTTCCTTTTATTTTATAAAGGCACAAATACTTATTTTTTTGACACGAAATAGTTAAATAAACATTATCTTCATTTTTTTTGTTTCCTCATAGAAAATAATAAACCAGTGGATTATGGCTAACTTTAATCTGAACCGTAGAAAATTCATTCAAGGCGCTAGCGCTGTTTTAACTTTATCTGCATTGCAGGCCAAGGGGTTAACGTTTGCAAACACACATAACAACATGCGGGTCGGTTTAATTGGAGCGGGGTGGTATGGGAAAAGTGATCTTTTCAGACTCATTCAGGTCAGGGATATCAATGTTGTTGCAGTGTGCGATGTGGATAGTAATCATCTAGAGGAAGCAGGAAAGCTGATCAGTGAGCGACAAGTCTCAAAGAAGGTCCCAAAGTTATACGGAGATTACAGGAAGATGCTGGCAGATCATAAACTGGATCTAGTTCTCATCGGTACTCCGGATCACTGGCATGCGCTGCAGGCTATTGACGCAATGACGTCAGGTGCGCATGTTTATTTACAAAAACCCGTTAGCGTCGATGTACTTGAAGGAGAAGCAATACTTAGCACAGCACGAAAATACAACAAAAAAGTACAGGTAGGCACACAAAGGAGAAGCACCCCTCATCTGATCGATGCTAAAGAGAATGTGATAGATAAAGGTTTGCTTGGTAAGATATCACACGTCGATATGTGTTGTTACTATCATATGAGGAAGAATGGGAATCCACCACTAGAGCCTGTTCCCAACTTTCTAGATTATGAAATGTGGACTGGCCCGGCTCCTTTACGTCCATATGACAGCCTACCCCATGGAAGCTGGTGGAGAACCTTTATGGAATATGGAAATGGAATTACGGGTGATATGTGTGTTCATATGTTTGACACAGTGCGCTGGTTGTTACAACTTAAATGGCCTAAGCGGGTCAATGCAACCGGAGGGATCTACGTTCAAAAAGAAGGAAAATCTAATATTGCCGATACACAGACCGCTATTTTTGAATATGATGAACTGAACTGTATATGGCAACATCGAACATGGGGCGACCCGGCTGATCCTGAATATCCATGGGCATTTGTTATTTATGGTGATAAAGGCACCTTAAAGGGAAGTACCATGAAGTATGAGTTTATCCCAACAGGCAAAGGCGATCGAATTGTGAAAGACGTAGTATACGAGAAGGAAAAGTTTCCGGAGGATTTAAATGAGCCCAGAATTGAACTGAATGCAGCACCGGCTACTCGAAGCCACATGCTGAATCTCCTTTCGGCTATTGAAAATGACCATTTACCTGTTGCAGATATTGAAGAGGGACACATATCAACTGCTAGTTGCATACTAGCCAATCTATCCATGCAGTTAAATCGGCCGCTTATATATGATTCGCAAAAAAAAATATGCATTAATGATCCCGAAGCGACAAAGCTATTGAGAAGACCCTATAGGAAACCTTGGCAACATCCCATGACGTAGTCTCACTAAGCATGTCCAACCTGCGCAGAAGAGACGGGTTAGGTCTATATGCCGTTTTTATGCCGAATCGGTTAAGGGTTGGTTTGCGATAGGGTAAAATTGATCAATTGTAGGCGATTTTATCTGCCAGATTTTCGAACTCAAACGTATTGGGTATACACATGTGATATTGTTTAAATAAATGGTTTGTAGAAACCTGAGAAGAGTTTACTCTTCGTTATCCGCTAAATGAATAGTGGGATTATAGATTTCCAGAACATAGGACGAATTAGCAAGATCTTTAAATTGAAATTGACGATACAAGCCGTGCGCATCTTTTGTATTAAGCATCTTTCTTTTTAGGCGCTTGGACCAGGGGCTGGTCAAAGATGTAGGATAACATTTTTTTGGAAACACCTTCTCCTCGATATTCAGGTAATACAAAAAAAATCAGCGAACCACCCGAAAGTGTAGTAGTCTGTGATAACTCTTCCAAAACCGATCTGTTTACCAGTTACAAAGGCTCCGATACAAAAGGAATGTGCCAGCGAATGGTCTACGAGTTCAAAGGAAATGTCTTTAGCCCAATAAGAATCTTCTGTCAAGAAACGATGGATCATGTTAACATCCATATTCTCTTTACTTGTTTTAATGGTTACTTCTAGCATATTTATTTAATTTATATGTAAAAATAACCAGAGGCTCTAGGTGAGTACAGGCACGGTTTTGCGTTGGTTTGGTGGCTCCTGTTTCCCTCAAACGGAAACTGATGCCACATTCGATTTTTACCGTTCTGCTCATAATCCTCTGATTTTAGAACCGTCAACAATAATGCAAGATAGCAAATATCGGGTGGACACGCAAGGGGTCGGAGGTTCTTTTGGGGGTTCTTTTTTTCGAATTTGGGTGAATTTCGGCGAATCCTATAAAATGAAAAACCACCTTTAAACACATTTAAAGGTGGTTTTTAAATCTTCTTGGCTCTCTTTGGAGCCTCTCGGTAGCCCGTAGGGGAATCGAACCTATTGGGCACCAATCTCTTTGTCAATGTCTTACAACCGTCCCTTTTCCCAACTCATCGAATCACTCACTGGTTCGACATACGTTTTAGCTGCAATTACTATGATGCTAAGGTACAAAATTTCTGTGATGTAAGAATGAAATATTAACGGTTCGGGGCTTTGCGAGGGCGGGGGGGGTCAGCCGAAAATCTCCAACCAGAGCTGAAAGCCCAAATTTAACGAAAATGCTCCGTTGGAACATTTTCGCCCTGCTCTCGCAAAACCCTTGTTATAGGGCGTTTTTGTTTGTCGTGAAGAATCATCCTGTAATTATGCGTTAGTAGTTATACATTTTTTGTCTGATTCTTATTGCCTTACCTATTAAGTCGTAATTGCTCTTTGCTAAGCTGTTCGGTTCTAAGTAAACAGTATCTTCAAATCCAATCCTTGTGTCAATTTTTTTACTAAAAGCTACTGAAACCAAGTCCCAAACCGTAGTGTCAGTCCCGTGTAATAATACACTTTGGTTTGTATGAATTTTTCTAAGTATTTTTTCAATAGACGTTACGTTGGTTAATGCCTCATATGTAGTCTTTTCCTGTGGCTCAATTAAAAAACGGAAACAATGTTTATAAAGCCCTGTACCTGCCAATTTTTGTGCGTCTGCTGAATTAGACAATCCTGCTTCAATCCCAATTCCTTTCGCAATCAAAATTTCAGCTATTTCCACAACGTTGGGTTCCGATAAATTTTCGATTTAGACGGAACGTAGCAAAAGCCAATTTCTATTTGCTAAATTATGAAAAAAAGCCAATAAAATTGGCTTTTGCGGATTAAAAGGAACAAACTTTCAACTTAGACTTAACCCCGCCATTTTGCAAAACCCTTGTTAGGTGCAGGGCTTTTTTCGTCTGCTAATTTATCTTCGTTTCAGTTAAACGATTGTCTAAACTCCAAAGGCGAAACGTTGGTCTTTGTCTTAAACAATTTGCTGAACGATTGAGAATGTTCAAAGCCCAATTCATACGCAATTTCGCTTATGGATAAGTCTGTTGTGGATAGTTTCTCTTTCGCTTTTTCTATCAACTTGTCGTGAATGAATTGTTGTGTGCTTTGTCCTGTTAGCGTTTTGAGCAAACGACTTAGATAACTTACCGATAGGTTTAGTTCTTCCGAAATATATTGGACTGTCGGCAAGCCTTTCGTTACCAAATCATCGCTGTTAAAGTAATCTGAAAGTAGTTTTTCCAATCGGTCAAGGATTTGATGATTACTTTTTTCTCTTGTGATGAATTGGCGATTGTAAAACCGTTCTGCATAACTCAATAAATTTTCAAGATGCGAAACGATAATCTGTTTACTGAATTTATCAATGTTCGACTCATATTCATTTTGAACATTTTTTGCAATGTCATTGATAATGGCTTCTTCTTTATCGGAAAGAAACAGAGCTTCATTTACGGAATAGTCAAAGTATTCGTATTTCTTTATTTTATTTGCTAACGGTGTTCCCCACAAAAAATCGGGGTGTATGAACAGCATCCAACCATCAAGTTTAGAAGGCATACCTTTTTTTTCGCCACGTAAAATCTGACCTGGTGCCATAAAACCCATTACGCCTTCATCAAAATCGAATTGCTGTTGTCCGTAAAGAAGTTTGTTACAACCTCTTTTCAATACCACAGCATATAAGTCGGACACGATATTGCCAAAACTCGGCTGATTTTCCATACCCGTAACATCAATGATGCCGATGAGCGGATGATGAGGCTTCGGAAGTTCCATTAAACGGTGTATTTCCGTTATGGATTTTATTCTGTATGGTGTTATGTTTGCCATAATGCAAAGTTAGTTTTTCTACCACGCTACTTCTCCTTCTTCGCCAATAAATTTTCCTGTCGCACCGTCTTGGTCGAGCGTGGCATATTTTATAATCGCATTGATTACTTCATCGGGGCTGTATCCCGAAAAATTGGTTAAATCGGTTGCCGCAAATCCGGGCGAAACGCTGTTGATTTTGAAAGCCGTGTCTTTAAACTCATAGGCTAACATTACGGTAAAGGCATTCAGTGAAGTTTTGGAACTGTTGTATGCGGTCATTTTAAAGTCTTTGTAAAACTCGTAATATGGAGCATTGGGGTCGCTATGGTTGGTAAGCGAACCTAATCCGCTTGTTACGTTTACAATTCTCGGTTCATCAGATTTTTTCAACAATTCGAGAAAGTGTTGCGTTACACGGATAACACCAAAAAAGTTTGCTTCATAAACCGTCCGTAAATTACCAATCGAAACTTCAGAGGCATTTTGGGGATATGTTCCTCCGATTCCTGCATTGTTTACGAGTACGTCCAATTTGGAAATTTGGCTCGCTAATTCAAGTTTCGCATTCTTAACCGATTGCTCATCAGTAACGTCTATTTCAATGAAATCAATGTTATCCAATCCTAATCCATTTAGTTGTTCTACGGCTTTTTGTCCGTTGGATTTATTGCGGCTTCCGATGTAAACGTGATAACCAAGTTGTGCTAATTGTTTTGCTGTGGCAAAACCAATTCCTTTGTTTGCTCCTGTAATCAGGGCTGTTTTATTTGTTGTCATTTTTCTTGATTTTATTGTTTGTAAATTATGTTCTTTATCATTTCTTGTTTTTCTTTTTTGCTTTGGCTTTATCAAGGGTTTTGTCCACATAATTCAAAAAGAAATTTGGGGCAATTCTTCCTATCAACTTTAATGCTTTCGACATTCCGGGTTTGATTTCAAATTTGTCTTTCAAAAGTCCGTTGATTGCTACACCAACCATTTTTTCCACCTTCATAGCCGAGCCCAAAGTATTCTTGTCAACGTCATCTGTAAAAGCATTCATCAACGTTGTTTCGGTTAGTGGTGGTACAAGTTCAAATACCTTAACACTCGTATTTTTCAGTTGCAAACGCAACACTTTTGAATAGACGTGAACGCCTGATTTAGTTACGCTGTAAATGGGGGACATTGGAAAGGGCAGAAACGCCAAACCTGAAGAAACATTGACGATTGCCGATGATTTTTTCGTTTTCAAATGCGGCAAAAACCGGTGGTTCATACGGATGGTGCCGGATAAATTTGTTTCGATTTCAGACGTGATGTTTTCCAGGCTCAAACCGGTGTCCTGTAAGTCCAGGTTGCGCATAATTCCTGCGTTGTTGATGATGATGTTCAGTTGCGGAAATTGTTCGGTAACATCTTTGTAAAGTTGTTCAATGTCCTGCAGTTTGCTCACATCGCTTTGAAAGATTGAAATTTTCGGAAACTGTTTTTTGGTTTCATTTAGTTTGTCAAGGTTACGACCTGTAACGATGATATTTGCCTCTTTTTTGGTCAATTGTTTTACAAACTCCAAACCTATTCCGCTTGTACCGCCTGTAACCAAGATTGTGCTGTTTTTTAATTCCATTTTCCTGTTTTTTATTGATGCAAAGTTGCAACGGTTTAAAAGAACAGGTGTTGCCGAATTTGACTTTGTTGTAGCCAAAATTGAAATGTCAATGAAAACCGTCTTTATTTAGGTTGTATTTTTTTTGCTTTTAGGTCGCTTCTTAATATCATTCTTTATGAAAATTGACTTGCAATCATTTTATCAAACATTCTGTCGGATAGGATTTTTCGCATAAAAAGCCCTATTTTAGCCATATGACCACCTGCATATCTTGCTTTGGGATTTTTTGCTGCAATGGCTTTGTAAATCAAATCAACAATAACTTTTGGGTCAGACCCTTTGCTTTCTGTTTTTTCAATGGAATTGGCAAAACTTAAAGCTCCTTTCTTATATGCTGATGTTTCTTTGCCTGACGTTTTACGCAAATTTCCAATAGCAATATCTGCCCATTCCGACTTTATAGAACCGGGTTGTATCACTACTACATCAATCCCGAATGGTTTTACTTCCTGACGAAGACTATCACTCAAACCCTCCAACGCAAATTTACTTGCGTGATACCAACTGCTGTAAGGTCCCGCAACTTTACCTGCAACAGACGAAATATTTATAATTTTACCGAAGTTGTTTTTTCTCATATAAGGTAACACTAACTGGGTTAATCTTGCCAATCCAAAAACATTTACTTCCAACTGATACTTTGCATCGCTTATCGGAACGTCTTCAAGAGCTCCGTGGGAACCAAAACCTGCCGCATTTATCAATATATCAATCCGTTGTTCGGTTGCAATAATTTTTTCTACAACATTTACGATAGATTGGTCATTTGTAATGTCCATTTCCAATGTATGAATCCCAAATGTTTCCAAATCTTTCATTTTTTCTGTTCTACGAGCCACACCATATACGATATACCCATTTTGTGCTAACCGTTTTGCAGTTTCTTTTCCCATTCCTGCCGAAGCACCTGTAATTAACGCTACTTTTTTATTTATCATTTTGTTTAAATTTTATGCAAAGGTATCAGTAAAATGATATACATTTACAATCAGTATCCAAAAGGATACCATAATAGGTATGAAAGGAATGACAGACGAAGAAGCAATGAAACACTTGCAAGACACATTATTTGTAATAGGCGGAAAATGGAAAATGCCCATATTGACGGCATTGAGCAAAGGCTGTTGTCGTTATAGGGAAATACAGCGAAACGTCCCAAAAATTACCACACGAGTATTGTCAAAAGAGCTGAAACACCTTGAAGAAAATAAGTTGATAGAAAGAAAGGTTTTTGATAGTCCACTTTCAGTAGAATACAAGTTGTCTAAATACACCTATTCGTTGTTGCCCATATTGGAACAAATGGTTGTATGGGGTAAAAACCATAAAAAAGTGATTAGTGAAAAGTTACCGTTGTCATAAAGCTCGAAGATTATCTGTCGGTATAATTTTTCACGGTCAAGCTGTGCGGTTCGTTAGCCTTGCACCTAACGTTTTGGGTATTGCCGAAGTGGGGGCATTTGAAAACCGTCAGTTCAAATATAGCACAAAAGCTGACAGAAGCACATCTGTTGATATACTTATGTCAGCCCCCATTTTGGCAATACCTTGTTAGCCGTTCGTTGTTTTCCAGCTATAAGTTTATGCCCATTCTGCTGTTAATTGCCTTGTAGCTACATTAATACGTGTAAACATATTCATCACAGAAATGAATACTACCAAAGCCGACCTTTCCTTTTCCCCAAAATATTTTTCAGTCTTTTGCCAAAGTTCATCTGAAACAGATTCGTACTTATTCTCTAATTTGGTAATTGCTTCTGTCAGTTCAAGTGCAGTTTGTTCAGATTCATTGAATTTTTTTGAATCTCTCCAAGACAATACATATTCAATTCGGTCTCTTGTTATTGGATTGTCTTTGGCTTTCCCTATTGCTTCTCCAATACATAATTCGCAATTGGTCATTTGTCCGACTCTCAAACCTACGTATTCTAGTAACTCTGGTGAAATACCACTTTGGTAAATAGAACCCATCATTGTTTGGATGGCAGGGTTTACGCCTAATATTAAGGCTGGATTGTTCATTCTTTTTTCCATTATTTTTTACTTTTTAAATTAATAATGGTGCAAAACTAATCCGAATAGAAAAGATTTCTTTTTACAAATGATAAAAAATTATTTGCTACTTCTAATCCTGCTTAAAGACACTTGAGTTATACCGAGATAGTTGGCAAGGTCGCCAAGGCTGATACGTTGTAGAAGTCCCTTATTTTCATTCACAAATATTTGGTGTCTTTTAGTAGCATTATCTTCAAGCATTTCGCTGATACGTTTCATCATTCCTAATGTTGTAAATGAAAACAGTTTACTAAATAGTGTTTCAATGCAATGATGTTTTTTGCACAACTCTTGTATGGAAGTTTTGTTGATTGCATAAACTGTCGTGTCTTCTAATGCAAGAATCATATATTTTGAAGGTTTCTGGATGACATAACTGCTGATTTCAGTAAAGAACATATTTTCTTTAAAAAATTTCATTATAAATTCTTTTTCATCGTTGAAGAAAAAAGATTTTGTTAGTCCTTCTTTGATAAAGTAGTATTCCTTACAAACTTTGTCTGCTCTTAAAAGATAGTCCCCCTTCTTAAAGGATTTAACTTGAAAGGCTTTCAAAAAATCTCCTTGAGCTTGTTCTTCGAGCCGTGAAATATTGCCTATATATTTTAAGATTTCGTTCATGTGGAAGTCTTTCGATGTTTAAGTGTCGCACTACAATGGTGGCTAACTCTCAAATATACGCAATAATCTTCTCTACACAAAAAAACCAATAATTCTCTGTTTTGCCATAAATATTTGTTTGTAAGGGACTTCACTTTATGGTTGTGTGATTTTATCCGTTGCGCATTTTGTATAACTTTCTTAGATTTGCTTTATTAGGTAATACAAAATGCGCAGTATGGAAGCTATTGATTTTTCCGATTTTGCTTTCCGGGAGGGTAGGCATAATGATTCGGCGGTCATTTGGGTGGATTTCAAATACGACCGGGCAAAGATTGATTTAGTCAAATCGCTGAAAGGCAGGTGGAGCAGGTCTGAAAAGTGCTGGTATGTGCCGGACAACACCCATTTCCGGACACTGTTTGGGATGGAAATCCCACCGGTTGGCAAAGGGGTATTGTCCAAATTGTCACTCGTGAATGCACGGGAGTTGCAACGCATGAAAGAGGTATTGCAGATGAAAGCCTACAGCCCGTCAACGATAAAGACCTACATGGTCGAATTTGCACAGTTGCTGTATGTGGTGAAAGACGTGCCCGTTGATTCGCTGGGCTACGACCGTCTCCGAGCTTACATCCTTTATTGCATCAATACATTGAAGATTTCGGAAAACCAACTGCACAGCAGGCTCAACGCCGTTAAATTCTATTTTGAACAGGTGCTCCATAAACCGGACTTCTTTGCCGAAATCCCACGCCCAAAGAAGCCGTCTACTTTGCCAAAAGTGTTGAGCCAAAAGGAAGTAAAACGGATATTCGACGCGGTACGAAACCGGAAGCATTTGCTGATGTTGCAACTGTGCTACGGAATGGGACTGCGAGTAAGTGAGGTTGTCAACCTGAAAGTGAGTGACATCGACAGCGGACGGATGCAGGTGCTCATCGAAGCGGGTAAAGGAAAGAAAGACCGATATGTACCGTTACCGACCGCGGTGCTGGATTTGCTGCGGGAGTATTACAAATCGTATCGCCCCAAGACCTATCTTTTTGAAGGCCAGTATGGAGGGCAGTATTCCGTTCGCAGTGTCCAAGCGGTGTTCAAGAGTGCGATGAAGGCCGCAAAGGTAAACAAGCCGATAGGGATACACGGTTTGCGGCATAGCTACGCCACACATTTACTGGAATACGGCACGGACATATCATTCATTCAGCAGCTACTTGGTCACAACGACATCAAGACCACGATGCTTTATGCAAAGGTCGGCAATGCGCAAGTGAGTGCAATCAAAAGCCCGTTGGACAGGATTTTGTAAATACAGATTCAAAGACTATCGCAATGGGATTACATTACTTCAAAAGCAGGAACCGCTTCGATTTTTCCCCTCATCCGTTTGATGTTGGCAACATACTTGGTCTGAAGAGGGGGTATGGCAACAACCATTTTTTGCTCAAAACATATGGGTTGGACAAAACCGAATTTGAGAACTATTATACCTATCACCTGAATTATTTCCTGTCCAATGGGCAGGGTTCCGAAAAAGATTTCCTTTCCCATGTGTGGTATATCGTGCAGAAACGGATTGAGCATTTCGAACGAAAAGACCCGTTCTCATCCGAGCATCCCCGGCATTTGTCAAACATCGGGAAACTTACCGAATTCCAGCAATACCTCGGCACACGCGATAAATGGAACATCCGGCCTAACGATGTGCTGGTGAAAGAAAAGGACGGGATGGAGTTGCTACCTTTAAAGCGAGACAGATTTAGACAGTAATTTTAAATTTGTAGAAATGCATAGAAAATTTGATGATTCGTTTAAGATAATGGCGGTCGATTTGAGCGTTGTTAAGGGATCTGTAGCCGATGTAGCTAAGGAATTAGACATAGACCCCAGTTTACTGAGTAAATGGCGTAGAAATCCACGTTATAATGGGAATAAGGTTTTACCTGACAATCCCAAGATCAGTCCGGAGGAGCAGGAGTTAAGGATTTTACGCAAGAAATTAAGAGATACAGAATTAGAACGCGATATCTTAAAAAAGGCCATAGCCATCTTCTCCAGGGGAGACGGTCCATATACCGGTTCATAAAGGAGAACCGAGAAGTATATTCCGTAGAGAAGATGTGCGAAGTATTGAACGTTAGCAGCAGTTGTTTTTACCGTTGGCTGGTTTGGCCCGAATCCCCCAGGGAACAACGCAGTAAAGCACTTGTGGATAAAATACAGCAGGTACACAGTGACAGTAAGTATATCTATGGCAGCCCACGGATAACCGCAGAGCTGCACAAAAAAGGTGAAATGGTATCAAGAAGCTACGTAGCAAGATTGATGAAGAAACATGGGATACGAAGTAAGGTTAAGAAAAAATATAGGGTGACCACAGATTCGAGCCATAGTTATAGGATAGCTGAAAATCTCCTCCAAAGAGATTTTTCAGCGGATTCCCTATCGCAAAAATGGGTTAGCGACATTACTTACATCCATACCGGCAAAGGGTGGCTTTATCTAACAACGGTTATCGATCTGGCGGACAGAAAAGTCATTGGATGGTCTTTAAGCACCGATATGACGACTAAAAACACTTCTGTACAAGCCATCAAAATGGCTATTAGAAACCGAGGTATCAAAGATGGTCTTATCTTCCATTCGGATAGAGGGATCCAATATGCCTGCGATGAATTCAGGAGGGTAATTGTAAAAAACAAGATACTTCAAAGCATGAGTAGGAAGGCCAATTGCTGGGACAATGCAGTAGCTGAGAGCTTTTTCAAGACACTAAAGGCTGAAATGATCTACCATAGAAAATTCATCGATCAGCAATCGGCTAAATTGGAGATCTTTGGATATATTGAAGGTTTTTATAATACCAAAAGAACACATTCTGCCCTGGGATATAAAACCCCTAAGCAGATCGAAGAGATGCTATTGGAAAAAGAGAAAATGGCAGCATAAAAAAGTCTCCTATTTTAAGTTGCAATTCCATGCCGTCCACCAGTTTCAGGTAGCCGATGGTTTCCCTGCCCATGATGGTTGCCTCCGACTGCCCTTTGCCTATGCTTTTCAAAAGCGGGCTTTGCATCTTGGCGATGGCCATCAGTTCCTCCATCGCCGAATACATCGGCACGAGCATGTCACCCTCCTGTTTGCGGATGAACGAGAGGATGCGGCTGATACCGTTCGATAACTCCTTTTTCAGCACCTCATCGTTCAGGTCGGCGGGGTCTTTCTTGCTCTTGTAGAAATAATCCACCATCTGCATGAACAGTTCCCGCTTGGTGCGGCCAAGTTTCCGCGCAAGCAGGGTGAGCCGTTCGTCCACCGCCTCGGGGAAACGGACGGATTTCTTGTTCTCATCAATTCTGACCATTTACCCCTCCCCCCGTGCGGATGATGAACCTGAACCTGCTGCCCTTGGCAGGATGCCACGAGGGGTGGTACTCCACATAACCGTAGGCCACCAGTTCCGACAGGCATTTGTGGTACGTGGCGATGGAGCGTATCCGCGAGATGCGCATCAGCTTCCTGCGGCTGGCTTGGAAATGGCCGTGCGGCTTACCGCAATCGTGGTGGTAGAATAATGCCGCCACCAACCCGATGTGCGTGGGCAGCAAACGCCCGTCATCGCCAATCCGCTCAAAGAACGCGCTGAACGCGTGCTTGGGCAATTCCATCCGCTCACCCATTGCTGTTACCTCCCTCCATCATTTTCCTGATATCCTCCCTGCGGTAATACATACTGCCACCGATCTTTCGGTAAGGTAACGTCCCGTTGATACGGAGGTTCTGTAATGTTCCCGGCGAGATGCCCAGCATCTCCCTTACCTCCGTGCTGCGGAGCCACTGGCGGTTACTTTCCTTTTTAACATTTTCTTTTAGGATCTCCCTGATCTCCTCCATCATTTCCATCTTCATTCTGCGGAGGTCTTCTTTCGTTACGATGTCTATTTCCATACTTTCCCAATTTGTTTTCCTGATCGACATGGCACGGATATCCGTAGTGCCAACGGGACAAAATTGGGGGATAATCGGGTAGGTTGGATGACCAACGGAGCCGGTTGGTCATGTCTATAAAGTGGACGGGAGGTTTAGTCTTGGCCTTTGGGTACGATCTTGAAGAGTTTTTCGTGCTCTTCGATCTTAACGCCCTTTGTTGCATCCCTGGGATCCTTCTTCACAAAATAGTTCCGTGCGGTATCCACGGATATTGCTTTTCCCTTATGGGTGAAGTACTTCGCGACAAGCTTATAGTAAGGACTGTCATAATCGCTCCTTACCAGTTTTCTGCCATTGGGAAGGGGCAGGTCCCTTATCTGTTGGATCAGGTCAATGATGGAATTGCAACTTAAAATAGGAGACTTTTTTATGCTGCCATTTTCTCTTTTTCCAATAGCATCTCTTCGATCTGCTTAGGGGTTTTATATCCCAGGGCAGAATGTGTTCTTTTGGTATTATAAAAACCTTCAATATATCCAAAGATCTCCAATTTAGCCGATTGCTGATCGATGAATTTTCTATGGTAGATCATTTCAGCCTTTAGTGTCTTGAAAAAGCTCTCAGCTACTGCATTGTCCCAGCAATTGGCCTTCCTACTCATGCTTTGAAGTATCTTGTTTTTTACAATTACCCTCCTGAATTCATCGCAGGCATATTGGATCCCTCTATCCGAATGGAAGATAAGACCATCTTTGATACCTCGGTTTCTAATAGCCATTTTGATGGCTTGTACAGAAGTGTTTTTAGTCGTCATATCGGTGCTTAAAGACCATCCAATGACTTTTCTGTCCGCCAGATCGATAACCGTTGTTAGATAAAGCCACCCTTTGCCGGTATGGATGTAAGTAATGTCGCTAACCCATTTTTGCGATAGGGAATCCGCTGAAAAATCTCTTTGGAGGAGATTTTCAGCTATCCTATAACTATGGCTCGAATCTGTGGTCACCCTATATTTTTTCTTAACCTTACTTCGTATCCCATGTTTCTTCATCAATCTTGCTACGTAGCTTCTTGATACCATTTCACCTTTTTTGTGCAGCTCTGCGGTTATCCGTGGGCTGCCATAGATATACTTACTGTCACTGTGTACCTGCTGTATTTTATCCACAAGTGCTTTACTGCGTTGTTCCCTGGGGGATTCGGGCCAAACCAGCCAACGGTAAAAACAACTGCTGCTAACGTTCAATACTTCGCACATCTTCTCTACGGAATATACTTCTCGGTTCTCCTTTATGAACCGGTATATGGACCGTCTCCCCTGGAGAAGATGGCTATGGCCTTTTTTAAGATATCGCGTTCTAATTCTGTATCTCTTAATTTCTTGCGTAAAATCCTTAACTCCTGCTCCTCCGGACTGATCTTGGGATTGTCAGGTAAAACCTTATTCCCATTATAACGTGGATTTCTACGCCATTTACTCAGTAAACTGGGGTCTATGTCTAATTCCTTAGCTACATCGGCTACAGATCCCTTAACAACGCTCAAATCGACCGCCATTATCTTAAACGAATCATCAAATTTTCTATGCATTTCTACAAATTTAAAATTACTGTCTAAATCTGTCTCGCTTTAAAGGTAGCAACTCCAGCACGCTGAAAAAGATACTTGGCAACATTCGGGAAAGGGAAACATTGAAGTCCAGGTTCCGGCAGGTACTGGACTACTACATCACCCAGCGTGAAGCCTTGGGCTGGCCTGTATCGGCAGCTAAAAAAGAAGAACTGGCCAAGCATGCAAGGCAATCGTTGGATAATCTGTAACGTATGTACATCAACATCACCAAGTCGGAAACGGGCGACAACAAGGGCAGCAGCGGTGCGCTGGTACATTACCTCGAAAAGGAAAACCGGATGCAGCCGGAAAACGGGATGGAAAATAAGCCGGAGCGTTGGTTCAATGGAACGGCCAACGACATCAAACCCCACGAGGTGCGGACGGGCATCGACCGCAACGTGGCCAAGCTGGGCAGGGACGACAGCAAATTCTTCCTCATCAACGTCAGCCCCAGCCAAAAGGAACTGGCGCACTTCGTGTCCAAATACGGCGAGGACGGGGCACGGGAAAAGCTAAAGGAATTTGCCACGAGGATAATGGACGAGTATGCCCGTAACTTCAAACGCCCCGGCATCGAAAGTCACAGGGATTTGCTTTGGTTCGGCAAACTGGAAAACCACCGCTATTACAGCCACAACGACAAGGAAGTGAAAAGCGGGCTAAAGAGAAAAGGCGAACGCAAGGAGGGGCGGCAGATGCACGTCCAAATCATCGTGAGCCGCAAGGATATCACCAATAAAATCAAGCTAAGCCCGCAGAATACGTCACGTGGCAAAAACAAAGCCCATTCGCAGAAGCTGGGGCAGTTCGACCGCACCGCGTTCAAGCAGTCGGGCGAGACGCTGTTCGATGAACTGTTCGACTTCGAGCGTAACCTGAAAGACAGCCTGCAATATGCCAATACGATGAAGAACGGCACCGCACAGCAGAAAGCGCAGATGCACACGCTCACGGAATTAACGAAGCGGCATCCGCAGGGTCAGCCGTTGGCAATGGAGCTGGCGCATGATGTTGCCCAAGGCATGTTCGAAAGCGTGGGCGAAATGCTGACCACCACGGGCAGTATGGCTGCCGACCTATTGGGGTTACTGATGGCTCCGGTGGAGGGAGCGGGTGAGCAGCAAAGCCCCATCGAGGAGGAGGAGAAGCGGCGCAAACGGAAAAAGAAAGCGCAGTCACGGGGTATCAGGCGGTGAGTTTACCGATGGGTGAAAACATCCGGCCTTTGCACCGCCCGGCCAAAATTACCCACGGCGTGGGAAAGGTCAAGGGTATATAAACGCCCCCTCCCGCAGGCCTTTGCCCTCCGGCGCCCTTGACCCGATTCCCCAGCCTTGCGTTCGGTGGCCTAAGCGGTGAAAATGCCTTGGTGTGTGCAGATTTAGAAACACGGTGTCTGAAATGAGCCGATATGAGCCAGTAAGAACCAATAGTGAGCCGATGACTATAACAGTGTATAATAAGACCCGGGGCCGATTCCGTGTCTTTCTATCAGTTTTGCCGACAAAAGACTGTCCAACATCCTTTTCACTGTTGCACTTGAAACACCAAGTTTTTTCGCCATGTCGCTGGTTTTTATACCCGGATTTGCCTCAATTATGGTCAACAAATGTCTTTCCCTTTGTGAGATGGCCTGTTGTACTCCATGGGTTTCGAGCTTCAGCATCAACGACTCCTGAACATTCTTCAAACTCGTCAGAAAAAACATGACCCACGGCGTGATATCCTCTCCCGGCCTTTGGGATTGGCAAGTCCTTAAAACCCTGTAATACTCATTTTTTTGACTCTCGATTTCGTGTTCAAAACTTACATATCGTATCCATTTATACCCATATTTGCGTAAAAGCAGCGTAGCAAGCAAGCGGCTTAACCTCCCGTTTCCATCCTGAAAGGGATGGATAGATACGAAATCATAGCAAAAAAGCGCACACTTAACCAAAGGATGTGTATCCTTGTCGGCATCATGCCATGTCATTAATTCGCGCATCGCGTCTTCTGTGGGAAATCCCGGTGCGGTGGTTTGAAATATTATCTGTGTTGTTCCGTCAGGCATATTCGCTTCAACAGCATTGGAGTGCTGCTTATAGTTTCCCCTATGCCATCTATCTTTTTCACTATATTTCAAAAGAACATTATGTAGGTTTTTTAAACCGTTTTCAGTCACCGGAATTTCTTCAAAATTTTCATCAATGACGTCCAAGGCCTCATAATATCCGACGACTTCTTGCTCATCCCGCTCTTGAAGTTTTGAGATGTCCATGTTCTTAAGAAGAATATCGACTTCTTCATCCGTTAGTTTGGAGCCCTCAATACGGGTTGAAGCCCCAACACTTCTAACCGTAGCGATTGATTTAAGCTCTTTCAGGCTTTGCCCCTCTCTCCGTTCAATGGCTTTCCAAGAGGCATCGAACCTATCAATTTCACTGATAAGGACTATCAGTTTCCAATTGATATCAAGAAATTCAGTATGTACACTTACTTTGCTCATGACACAAATTTATAAAAAAGAACTTAATAATGAGCCGATATGAGCTAATAAGAACCGTTAATGAGCCGATAACGAAATGTTTGTACGGAATCCTAACTTTTCTTTTAGTTTCTCCATATCGCTGCCAATCCGCGTGTCCAGCAGCTTGGCATAGTGCTGGGTGGTCTTGATGTTGGTATGCCCCAGCATTTTGGAAACCGTTTCGATGGGCACGTTGTTGGCCAGTGTCACCGTGGTGGCGAATGTGTGTCGCGCCATGTGGAATGTCAGCTTTTTGGTGATGCCGCACAGGTCGGCAATCTCTTTCAGGTAGCTGTTCATCTTTTGGTTGCTCAATACTGGAAGCACCAGCCCCTTTGCCACGCATGGCGGATAGTCCGCATAGCGTTCGATGATTTCAAAGGCTTGCGGCAGCAAGGGGATGTTGGAGGAAGTTTCCGTTTTCTCACGGCTGGTCAATACCCATAGCCTGCCATCGATGCCCTTTGCGATGTCCGTCTTTTGCAGTTTCCGCACATCGGCGTATGACAGCCCCGTGTAGCAGCAGAACACGAAGATGTCGCGCACATGGGCGAGCCTTGGTATGCTGAACTCCTTTTTGGCTACCCTGTCCAATTCATCGGGCGTAAGGAATTCCTTTTCCCTTGGTTTGGCCTTTGTCTTGTAAAACGCAAAGGGATTTTCCGTAATCCATCGGTGGGCGATGCACAGGTTGACGATTTTGCGCAGGTGCTTCATGTACTTGGCCGCCGACACCGCGCTGCACGCCATGTCCGAGCGCAGGAAAAACTCATAACCCGTGATGAAGGCATGGTCAATGCACCGGATGTCGATGTCCGTTTCGCCGTGGCATTTCAATAGGTATGCGGTAAGATGTCCCACCGAAGTGTTGTAGCCTTTCAGCGTGTTGGGTTTGAAGCCCTTGCCCAGCAATGCTTCCATTTTCCGGTTGTGTTCGGTAAACGTTTCCATCAAATACCGCCGTTGCACGTCTTTGCCAAGGTATTTCAGTTTCAGCGAGTCGGCGGTGATTTCCGCGCCGTCCTTTACGAGTTGCAGATGGGCATCGGCCACCTTTCGTTCCATCGTGTCGAGGTAGGCGTTCAGGCCACGGATATCCTCTTTGGTACCCTTTGCACGATTGGCCTTGGCGTTCCAGCGTACGGGGTCGCATTCGCGGCCGGTGGACACTTCCTTAGGTTCACCGGCCACGGTGATGCGCATGTAGATGGGTTTGGCACCACCTGCATAATTTTTGGGCTTCTTCAAGTAGAAGAGCAAGGAATAATTTGTACTCATGATAATACATCATTTAAGTGAAACAAAATTAGCCTTGCAGCCTTGCGTGGTCAAGATGTTCAATGGTTGAACACGTTGTCTTACAATTCGTTACAACGTTTCCAGTGAGTAAAGGTATGCGGGGAATTGACTCACTGAATTACTCACTGGTTTTATGCGAATAATTGAATGAATCAGGATGCTGTAAAAAACAAAAAGCCCGCAAACGTTTAATTTGCAGGCTTTTGTATGTTTTGACTTCAAGATGTGTAGCCCGTAGGGGAATCGAACCCCTGTTTCCAGAATGAAAATCTGGCGTCCTAACCCCTAGACGAACGGGCCATTTTTTCTTTTCTAGAAATACGTATTCGTTTTTCGGTTTGCAAAGATATATATCCATTTTAAATTTCAAAAAATTAAAATAAAAAAAAGTGTTATGTGTTGGTTTCCAGGTGGAAATATGATGCGTCAATAAAGTTTATGCCCGTTATTTTTGATTGAGCATCCAAAAAATAAAAAAGCAAGGTAGGGGCAGTATGCGTGTTGGCTGTCATAGCTATGAATTTAATCAACAAAAAAATGAAAATATTAAAGCTATTAGCCGTAATTTCAGGCGTGTTTTTTTGTGCGGGTAATCATATTGCTGCTCAAACGGAGAATTTAACCTTTGGTGTCAAAGCGGGAGCTAATTATACCAACTTATATGCTGGTCATAATGAGGTAAACGAAGAAAAAGGGAAAGTAGGGTTTACGGTAGGCGCTTTTGGTAGAATAGGACAAACACTTTTTTTTCAGCCTGAAATAAATTATACGCGCTTTTCCAGTGAATTCATTTTTCAGGGCGAGAAGTTTAACCCAAAGTTTAACCAGTTAAATGTGCCATTGATGATCGGGTATAAGCTTATTGACGATGCTCAGATGAACATTCGAGTTTCAATAGGTCCTGACTTTAGCTACAGTTTGAATAAGCCCATTGAAATAAATGGTACTGAATATGAGCGATTTAATATGGGAGGTGTTTTTAATGTGGGGGTTGATTTGGGAAGCATTACACTTGATGCCCGTTATAATAGAGGATTTACAAAATTTAATGAGCTATTGGAGCAACGTACTGGAATGTATACGTTAACAGTTGGTTTCAGGATTCTGTAAATCAGTTTGAACAGTTGAAATTCGGGAAAATCTTTTATTCTTTTTTTAAAAAGTACTGGTATCTTTAAGAGATTTTGATATTATAAATTTTATGAGTATATTTGCACTTTCATAATTTAGGTTTATAATTGGTAAACAGGTCATTAGTCTCCCCGATTAATGGCCTGTTTTTTTTTGATATCTTTCCAGTTTTCCATAACTTTAATACAGCTAACCATTTGAAACCGTATGAAGGCCAAACTGTTGTTTGTTTATGGGTTTATTATTCTATTCAGTTGTCGAGCTTATGCACAGGAGGAGATCGTGCCCTCGCCGTCTCAAGTGTTGAGTAAAATTCCTTTCACTACGTTAACAGGCGGTGTAATTGTCCTTAAAGCAACATTGGATAACCATCCGGATTCGCTAAATTTTATTTTGGATACGGGCAGCGGAGGGATTTCACTCGATTCTACGCTTGTTGATCATCTAGATCTTCAACCCACCCCCACATCTGTGCGTATAAGGGGGGTAGCGGGCGTTAGAGAAGTTAGCTACCTCTATAACAAAAGTCTTAACTTTCCAGAGTATACTGTAGATAGCTTGAATTTCCATATTAACGACTATTCTTTTCTGTCAAGTATATATGGTGTAAGGGTGGATGGGATTATTGGTTATTCAGTATTCAGTAGGTACATCGTAAAAATTGACTATGATGAACATTACATCGAGTTATGTTCTCAAGGTACACTACGTTATCCTAAAGGAGGGTTTTTGCTCAAACCTAATATAAAAAGCCTAGTTGTGCAGGGAGCAACTTTACGAGATAAACATGAGGTAAATGCCCGGTTTTTACATGATATTGGAGCGGGTGTTTGTGTAATGCTTTCTAAAGAGTTTGTTGAAGATAGTACATTACTCTCCTGGAATAGAAAACTTTGGCCGAAGGAAGGGCATGGGCTTGGTGGAAAGATTGAGATGCAACTTACCGTTATAAAACAACTTAGGTTTGGTCCTTACCGGTTTAGACACGTGCCTACATTGATTTTTGATGACGTATTCGATGTTACTTCTTACCCTTATCTTGGAGGGCTGATTGGTAACGACATTCTCAGAAGATTTAATATGATCTACAATTACGCAAAGGGTGATATACATTTAACACCTAATAAAAGTTATCGTGACCGCTTTGATTATGCATATTCCGGACTTGATCTACTATTAATAGATAGCAATATCGTGATAGGAAGTGTTATCAAAGGTTCTCCAGCTGATATAGCGGGGCTGAAGAAGGACGACCTTTTGCTTGCCGTGGACAACAATTTCTCCATGGATTTTAGTGCTTATAAAAAAGCGCTGCAAAGAGCCAAGAAAACAGTTACACTATTAATTCGTCGTGAAGAGGAACTACATTTGCTCAAAATGAAGATCAAGAGTATACGCCAGGTGATTTAGTAACGATTTCTTATTGCAGTGATAATCCTAACCATTTCCTCGCGTATTTCAGAAGTGGGTCTAACAAAATTATTATTCATAAACGAGTAAATAAACCGTTTGCCTTTTCTGGTAATTAAGTAGCCACTCTGATTATGAACAGCATTTAAGGAACCTGTTTTGGCCCAAACAAAAGCTTCACCTTGGTCTGTTTTGTATGCGTTCTTTAATGTACCCGTAAGTCCTCCGGTAGGAAATATACGGTGTAGGCGTGCGGTATCACTGACGTTCTGTTCCACTTTTTTCAACAACGCAATAATGCTTTCGGGAGTGAAAAGATTCATACGTGAAAGTCCAGAACCATCGGCCCAGTTAATTGTGTGAGGCAGATCTTTTAAAAAGTGCTCTTTACTATATTCGATAGCTTTCGTTGCGCTTAGTGTATCGCCTATGGTTGAGGAACATACTAAAAGTAGCTGCTCTGCAATGAAATTGTCGCTCGGCAACATCAAGGCCCGATATACAGTGTCAGACTCTTCGTTGTAAATCGTGTGGGCGTTTACAGGTGTGGAAATGTTTACTATTTGAATGGGTCTTTTCAATGTGTCTTCAAGTAGTGTTTTGGTTAGAAGGGCCGTGGTCTTGAAAGGTACCTGTTGTTCAAAATTGTGTTCTGGATGAAGGTCAGGGTGCGTGAAGGTATTTTTTGTAAGCGATCTCTTTATCTTATAACTGGACGAATGAAAGTTGTAATCACAGGTTAAAAATCTGCTAAAATAACGAGGATAAATATTAAGTGCGATGGATTGACTATCGGTGGAGAAGGTAACCAGATTGCCGCCAACTGGAAGGGAACTGATTTCTGCTTGATAGTAGGCGTCATAGTCGCCGTAAGGCCACCCTCGACCATAAAAATTTCCTTCATAATTGTCATAAGCGAGATAAAGTTTCTGTGGAGCATTTTTTAAAAAATAGTGAACCTTGTCAGAGTTGAAATCTTTTCTGTACAATGTAGGATCTCCGGTACCCCAAAAAATGAGTGAATCTCCACGTATCGTATATCTTATGGAAGGAATGGAATCGCCCAGCATATTTAAGGCAGTATATAAAGTAAAAATTTTGGTATTAGATGCAGGAGTAAAATGTTTGTCGGCATTTTGGCTATAAACCATCTCTTCTTTTTCGCAATCGTATAACGCGAAACCCGTGAAATGATCATTTAGAATTTCGGAATTATGAATCAAGTTTTTTAGCTGTCGAGCGTTTTGCGCTAAAGTAGCGAATGGGTTGAAAATCAATATTCCAAAAAAGTAAAAAATGCATTTTTTCATTTTTATTGTCCGTTTAATTGTTGGGTAATATGTTGATGAGTTTGTAGAAAAGGTCTTTTAAGTAAAACTCTTACACACGACCGTCCGTTTTTTAGACTAAAAATCGCCTGAAAGCCAGTTGCTTTCATTCCTTGCCTAATCTGTTTTGTTAGGTCAAACATATTTTGGTGAAAAGTTTGAACAGTATGGATGTCTTGCAAGTTTATACTGGTTGTTTTTTTTTACCGTTTATCTGCTTTCATCTTTTTATTATAAACTTAGCCAAAATGCTCGACATTCACGAATGGCAAAGAGACAAAATTAAAAGTGTAATTACCTTTTATTTATCAGAACAACAATTATTGGTGAAGCCAGCTTGAACATAGATAAGAGCCCAAAGCTTTAAAAAATAGCTTTTTTTTGGTCTCTCATCTGCTATTGAGCGTTTAATTTATAGACGGAGTATAGCTATAATTAGATAAGGTAGCTAAATAATAGGGTTATTAAGAAAGGACTCATGGAGGTTGGATGATATAATACTGTAGAGATGGGTTAGCTGTTGATTGCTTGCCAAATCAGGTCCTTTAACTCCTGTATACCTTTCTGGGCGACAGAAGATATGAATACATGCTTAATGTTTTTCGGTAATTCCTGTTCAATTTCTGATCGTAACTCTTCATCCAATAAGTCTGATTTTGTTATGGCTAATAGGTGAGGTTTGTCGAGCAATTCCGGATTATAGGCTGTCAGTTCATTCAGTAGAATATTATATTCGTCAGCGATAGCGCGATGAGTGTCTGCCGGGACAATGAATAGTAAAACAGAATTTCTTTCGATATGTCGTAAAAATCGATATCCCAATCCTTTACCTTTTGACGCACCTTCAATAATGCCTGGAATGTCGGCCATGATGAACGATTTACTGTCGCGATAGGAAACAATACCTAAGTTAGGAATTAGTGTAGTGAAGGGATAGTCGGCAATTTCCGGTTTTGCGGCGGAAACTACAGATAGGAGCGTTGATTTCCCGGCATTTGGAAAACCAACTAAGCCAACATCTGCTAGAACTTTGAGCTCGAGAACCATCCATTCTTCTTTTCCAGCTTCGCCAGGTTGTGCAAAACGTGGAGTTTGTTGGGTAGCACTTTTAAAATGCCAATTGCCCAGACCTCCGCGACCCCCCGCTGTTAGAATTTTCATTTCACCGTCTTCGGTAATGTCAAATAAAACTTCCCCTGTCTCAGCGTTTTTTGCGATGGTTCCGAGTGGAACCTCTAAAACTTCATCTTTTCCGTTTTTACCATGTTGGAGTGCACTTGCACCAGGATTGCCAGGTTCTGCAATGATGTGTTTTCTGTATTTTAAGTGTAACAAAGTCCAAAGTTGTGCATTGCCTTTCAGAACAATGTGTCCGCCGCGTCCTCCATCACCTCCGTCAGGCCCGCCTTTAGCGGTGTGTTTATCGCGGTGGAGGTGAGCCGATCCCGCTCCTCCATGGCCCGACCGGCAACAGATCTTAACGTAATCAACAAAATTAGAACCTTGTGCCATTATTCAGATGATTGTTTTTATTTTAAAAATAGTTCGTAATGGCGGTACTTAATAAGTATCAACAACTTTACAAATGTTGTCGAATATTTCTTCGATAGTTCCTATACCGTGTATGTTTTGCAACTTGCCTTGTTCTTGGTAATAATTGGCAACTGGAGCTGTTTTGGACTGGTACTCAACGATTCGCTTACGGATAATTTCAGGATTGGCATCATCCGAACGGCCAGATTCCTGACCTCTTAAGAGGAGTCGTTTTTCAAGTTCTTCCTCATCTACCTGCAGCGCAATCATACCTGAAATTTTCTCGTCTTTAGATGCTAACAGCTTGTCCAATGCCTCTGCCTGAGCTACTGTACGAGGAAAACCATCGAAAATAAAACCCTGGGCGTCGCTATTGCTGTCGAGTTTATTGCTGATCATACCGATTACAACTTCGTCTGGAACCAGTTTGCCATCATCCATTAATTTCTTGGCCTCTACCCCCAGTGTGGTACCTTGAGCAATTTCTCCACGCAGGATATCGCCAGTTGATAAATGGACCAATTGATATTTTTTAATAAGTTTCTGAGATTGAGTGCCTTTCCCGGCTCCAGGAGGGCCAAATAAAACTAAATTTAGCATGCTTATAAAATTTAAAAAGCCTAATCAGAAATGGATTAGGCTTTAAATTAATTTGTGCACTTGAAGGGAGTCGAACCCCTAACCTCCTGATCCGTAGTCAGGTGCTCTATCCAGTTAAGCTACAAGTGCATTCCGAATTGGATTGCAAAGATATGAACGATTATCAAAATTCCAAAAATAAATAAAGAAAAATTGTTAATATGTTATTTATTTATACTAAAAGGCTAATAGAATGACCGATGGAAAATCGGTTCTTTTCAGTTGCTGCCCCTAAGAACCTTAGCACGGTTATATGAGTTTTGTTGTAGCTGATATGTTTGATTAATTTGCTATTAATCAAAGTGGTCAGTCTAATAACGGTAATTAAAAGGGAAAAATGGTCGCAGCCAATTTTTATAATGGAAAACTTATTTCTAGCTTTGAGGTTAATAGAACATGGATCATAACTTCTCTATGCAGCGAAAAAAAATAAGAATCGGCGATATAAGTATATCCTACTTCCTAAAGGAATCCTCTACGCCCCCTCAAAAAACCGTTGTGTTTCTACACGGCTTCCCTTTCAACAAAAATATGTGGTTAAATCAATTGGAAACCTTGCCCAACAACGTTAGTGGTATAGCGGTAGATGTGAGAGGGCATGGTCTGAGTACCATAGGCCATGGTTATTTTAGTATAGATGTTTTTGCTAAAGATCTGATCGTGTTTATTGAAAAGCTCAATTTGAAGGAAGTGGTATTGTGCGGCCTTTCGATGGGTGGTTATATAGCACTTCGTGCTAATCAATTAGCCCCTCATTTATTTAAGGGACTAGTGCTGGCCGACACCAATTCGCAGGCGGATAGTGACGAAGCCAAAATTAAACGTTTCGAAACCATACAATCGGTGCTTAAATTTGGAAGGAGAGTATTTGCAATAGGCTTTGTAAAGCGAGTGTTTTCCGAGGAGAGTCTGTTAACCAAGATGGATGAAGTTGAAATGATCAGGAGTAGTATAAGACGGAATGATGTAAGGAGTATTTGTGCGACGTTACTGGCCTTAGCCTCACGCACGGATACCACAGACAGTCTTCAAAATATCCCTTTTCCCTGTCTTATTATTCGGGGAGCTGAGGATCAATTGATGAGCGTTGAACAAACCGAAATACTTAGAAAAAATATAAAAAATGCTAAATTAGAAGTGATGGATAAGTGCGGACATCTACCGAATTTGGAGGATCCGACTACGTTTAATAGGTTGTTAAATCAGTATTTAAATGAGCTATAAGGTGTTAGTTTCGCGTGTTGTGTTTTGTTGGAGGTTGTTCGCTAAACATGCGTTTTTTAGCTGGGTTCCCCAAAATAGCTGACTCTTTTTTATATGTTTTATCTTTTTTAGTTTTTACGGCCTTGTTGCTGCTTTTGGTTTCTTGTTCTGAATCCTTCGGTTCGTAAGCCGGAGTTTTGCTTTCTTTTTTCATAAATTGACAGTTAAAATACTAATTAGAAAACAGTGGATGAACAGTTTTGTTTGTAACATTTGTCTCCACGTTTGTTAAGTTTAGCATGTCTTTCGAGTGTTTTAAAAGACAATAAGAGGTCAAATATTTTTCATTTATCCACTTTTCAATTGTTTTTTATCAGTGTTCTTGAATGCCGAGCATTTTATCTAAGTTTGTTTGGTGGTTTGGGGGAACTGTGTCTTTTAATATTAAAAATGGATGATATATAAATTAGATGAAGATTGCTATTAATGGGTTTGGTCGTATTGGCCGCAATACCTTAAGAAATATATTGTTGCGCAATACCACAATGGACGTCGTAGCAATAAATGACCTCACTGAGGTGGAAACCTTAGCGCATTTATTTAAGTATGATTCTGTACACGGACCCTTCCAGGGTGAAATTAGTGCAGAAACTGGTTGTTTAGTGGTAAATGGAAAAAGAATAGCGGTATGTAAAGAGGAAGTGCCATTGAATTTACCTTGGCAACCCTTTGATGTCGATGTGGTTGTTGAGTCTACCGGTAGATTCACGAACCGTTCAGTTGCCGAGCAACATTTGTATGCTGGAGCCAAGCAAGTAATCATATCAGCTCCTTCAGGTGATAGGGATGTGCCTATAGTTGTTTTGGGGGTAAATGACGGTACGATAGATTGGACAGCTAAATTATTGTCTAATGCTTCCTGTACAACCAATAATGTAGCTCCAATGATAAAAGTGCTCGATGATAATTGGAAAATTATTGATGGGTATATTACAACGGTGCACTCGATGACGGGCGATCAGAATCTGCACGATGCACCTCATAGGGATTTGCGTCGGGCTAGAGCGGCATCGTCATCTATTATACCCACAACTACCGGTGCGGCAAAAGCTGTTACCAGTGTTTTTCCCCATTTGGAAGGGAGGCTGGGTGGCGCTGGTATAAGGGTCCCGGTGCTGAACGGATCGTTAACAGATTTTACATGTATTTTACAGGGAAAACCATCTGTTGAAACTATTAATGAAGCTTTTAGAAGTGCTGCAAGCGATGAACTATTTGGAATTTTGCAATATACCGAAGATCCTATCGTTTCTGTTGATATTATTAATTCACCTTATTCATGTGTTTTTGATGCAAAGCTTACGTCAGTTGTGGGAGGACTTGTGAAAGTTGTTGGATGGTACGACAATGAGACTGGTTATGCAAATAGATTGGTAGATTTGTTGGTGAAACTTCAAGGAGTTATAGCAGCGTAAATACCGTATTTGTTGATTTAAAATTGACTCAAACTGAAGTGCAATTTTTAAAAAAAGGATGTGCAACAACAAGATATGACGATAAAATTCATACCGCCCGCTGAGGTGCTTCCGTTGCGGAGTTTGGTATTAAGGAACGGAAAGCTCTACGGTTTATGTGTATTTAAGGAAGATGAAAGACCCGATACCATTCATTTAGGTATGATTGACGAAGGAGACAATGAACCGAAATGCATACTTACTGCGTTTCCACAAAAGAAGGACGGCTATGAGGGGATAGGTTACCAACTAAGGGGGATGGCAACTCATCCCGATTTTCAGGGCCGAGGTCTGGGGAATCAGTTAGTGAATTTTTTAGCGGTTTATCTTAAAGGGCAGCAGGTGTCTTATTTGTGGTGCAATGCACGTGAGATAGCGTTTCGCTTTTATCAGAATCTCGGATTCGAATTTGTTTCCGATGAGTTTGAAGTGCCTGAAATTGGTTTGCATCGCGTAATGTATTTGCGGCTTCGATAATTAAAAGTGAGTAATATATGGAATTGTATTAAAGTGCAATTTTCTATATGTTTGTTGCAAAATATTTAAGGGAACGTTCTGTTTGATGATAAAATTTAATTAATTAGCCTTTTAGTGGTGAAATAATTCATTAGGCAGAACTGTTTAGTATGACTTTTAAAATAAAATTAAAATAACTTTATACAAATGAAAACAATTGATGATTTAAATTTTTCCGGTAAGAAAGCCCTAGTTCGAGTTGATTTTAATGTCCCTTTAGATGAACATTTTAATATCACTGATGATAATCGTATCAAAGGCGCGAAACCTACGATTGAAAAAATAATAAAAGACGGTGGTGCGGTGATCTTGATGTCGCATTTAGGGCGTCCTAAAGAGGGGCCTACAGAGAAGTTCTCGTTAAGACATATTGTTGATCATTTGTCGGAAGAGTTAGGTACAGAGGTGCAGTTTGCAGATGATTGTATTGGAGAACAAGCTAAGGAAAAAGCAGCGAATTTAAAGGCAGGCGAAGTATTGTTGCTAGAAAATCTACGTTTTTATAAAGAGGAGGAAAAAGGCGATGAATCTTTTGCTGAAGAGTTAGCGGCTTTGGGAGACATTTATGTTAATGATGCCTTCGGGACAGCGCACCGGGCACATGCTTCTACTGCTGTGATAGCAAAGTTTTTTTCAGGAGCAAAATATTTTGGTTATTTGATGGCTGCTGAACTGAAGAATGCAGAAAAGGTTTTAAATCAGCCAGAAAGACCATTTACTGCGATAATGGGTGGGGCTAAAGTGTCTGATAAATTGGATCTTATAGAGGCCTTGCTGGGAAGAGTTGATAATTTAATAATCGGCGGTGGTATGGCATACACTTTTGTCAAGGCTAGGGGAGGTGAAATAGGCCAATCTTTGGTAGAGCTTGATAAGTTGGATCTGGCAAATAGTTTAGTGAAGAAAGCAAAAGAGAAAGGCGTACAATTGATTTTACCAACTGATGCTCAGATTGCAGATAAATTCTCCGATGATGCGCAAGTATACGATGGACCAAATGATCAAATACCATCGAATGAAATGGGACTTGACATTGGTGCTGAATCATCAAGGGAATTTGGAGATGTTATTAGATCTTCTAAAACAATATTATGGAATGGTCCAATGGGGGTTTTTGAGATGGATACCTTTGCTAAAGGTACTAGGGCTGTTGCCGAGGCAGTAGTAGACGCTACGAAACAAGGTGCCTTTTCGTTGATAGGTGGTGGTGATTCAGCTGCGGCTGTCACAAAATTTAAGCTTACCGAGGACGTTAGCTATGTGAGTACAGGTGGAGGAGCCTTGTTAGAATATATGGAAGGTAGAGAGCTGCCAGGAGTGAAAGCTATTAACGAATAGTAGTTTTACAACTCTTTAAAAAAGTAGCAAGGATCCTTGCTACTTTTTTTATTTATAAGTTTTGGTTAATGCTCAACATATTTTGTGCTAATCAAGGAGTCGAAGTTGTCGCCGTGGTATCACTGGTCAATTGTACTTCTGGGCTACTGGAAGCGATCGTAGCATTATTTATCACCGATTTTATTCCCTTAATTCCCTTTGCAGTGCGTTCGGCTTCATCTCTGCTAGCCTCGTCAGGAAAAGTTCCAGTAAAAGTAGCTACCCCGTCTACCACTTCGATATGAGTTTCCGGAAGTAATATGTATTCAATTTGTTGCTCCGCCCGTTGATCTTTTAGTGATTTAGAAGTACAGGATGTTAAGGACAAACATAAACCTCCTACTATAGAAAGTTGTATGCATAACTTTTTGAAATTCATAACTTCTCAATTTTAATACAGCTTATAATTATAATTGGCCGCCCCAGTATTTTGTTCCTTAATTAGACTTAGCGGCGTATCTGTAATACAATTTACGGATAAAAAATGTTTTGTGCAAATGGTTATTCTTTGAAAAAAATTAACGCTTTACTCGAGATGTTACATATAGATGAATTGTATCTGATGGAATCGATAATTCTCTTTATATATTTTTATATAAACGGTTGGAAGTCTAATGGACGAGGTTCGGAGCGCTCAAGTAGGTTTCTGCTTGTTTTTTCTAAAAAATAACAGCGCGCAAAGCTGCTACATTTAGATGTCTCTGTGGGAGATATCGGGTGTGGAAAACTTTTTTGTGGGAGAAAGTGGGAGAAAGTGGAAGAAATCTCTAATTTTACATTTGATTATTTGGATAAACTGTATAGATGGCTCATTTTCTCGGAGAATTTGAATGTAAGCTCGATACCAAAGGAAGAATGGTGTTGCCTGCCGGCCTCAAAAAGCAAATGCCTGAGGTTGAACGGGAAGGGCTTGTCATTAACCGAGGGTTGGAGTCGCATTTAGTTATTTATCCTAGAAGGGAGTGGGATAGGATTATGGAGGAGCTTAGTAAGTTAAATACATTCGAGAGGAAAACGCGTGAGTTCGTACGTAAGTTTATGCGCGGGGCTACCGAACTTGGTTTGGATTCTGCAAACAGGGTGTTATTGCCGAAATCTTTGCTTGAATATGCCGAGATTGGTACAGAGATCGTTCTTGCTAGTCAGTTTAATAAAATCGAAGTCTGGGCAAAACATGTATATGATGAGCAGTGGGAGGACGAAGGAGATGATTTTGCTGCTTTAGCGGAAGAAGTGATGGGGAATCTAAATAAAAGAACCGATGGATAAAACGTATCACATACCGGTTATGCTGAGAGAATGCATGGAGGCGCTGGCGATCAAGCCCGATGGAGTCTATGTGGATGTGACGTTTGGAGGAGGTGGACATTCCAAAGAAATTATTAGCCGTTTGGATAAAAATGGACGCTTATTGGCTTTTGATCAAGATCCAGACGCACTTAGAAATGTATTGCCGGACGAAAGATTTCAGTTGATCCATCAAAACTTTCGTTTTTTAAAAAATAACCTCCGGTTATATGGGCTAAAACATGTAGATGGTATTTTGGCTGATTTAGGGGTGTCGTCGCATCAGTTTGATGAAGCAGATAGGGGTTTTTCTATCCGTTTTGATGCTACGCTTGATATGCGTATGGATAAAGAGGGAGATTTGGATGCTAAGACGGTGTTGAATTCTTATAGCGAAGAAGATTTGCATAAAATATTTGGTATGTACGGTGAGATTCAGAATGCACGTACCCTGGCAAGATCGATCGTCACAGCACGTATTGTCAAACCAATAAATACCGTGGCTGATCTGAAGGCAACAGTTGCGAAAATGGTGCCTCGAGGTAAAGAGAATAAATATTATGCTCAACTTTTTCAAGCGCTGCGTATTGAAGTTAATAAGGAGTTGGACGCTTTGCAGGAGTTTCTGTCGCAAGCAACATCGGTTTTAAGGCCGGGAGGGCGACTGGTGGTGATGTCATACCATTCATTGGAAGATAGATTGGTGAAGAATTTTATGGCAAAGGGTAAATTTAGAGGAGATGTTGAAAAAGATTTTTACGGAAATGAAATAAAGCCATTTAAGCTGATTACTCGGAAAGCGGTTACGGCGTCGAGTGAGGAAGTGGATTTAAATAGCCGAGCTCGAAGTGCGAAGTTACGAACGGCTGAGAGGCTTTAGCGGGAGGTAGTTTAGGGGTAGTGTATAACAAAATAGAAATATAGTCTTATGTCGAATGGGTATAAGAAAAAAGAATTAAGCGAGGAAGAACAAGAGGCGATGCGCGACGCCGTGGAGGCAAAGGCAGACGCTTCCCATGATTTTCTCCGGTCTGTCCTCAGCTTAAATGGTTTTTCGCCTTCGCGTGTGGTGGCCGCGGTGCCGTTTATTGGTTTTTTGGCACTGTTGGCTATTGCGTATATAGCAAATAGGCATTTTGCAGAGGATAGTGTAAGAGAAATAGATGCTTTGTCGCGGGAAGTGAAATATTTGAGCTGGGAGTACAAATCCTTAAAGGCAGATTTGATGCTGAGAAGCACGCAAAGTGAGGTGCTAAAGAAGGTGGACACCTTGGGATTAAAGGCGTTGACTGATCCACCAAAAAAAATTGTTTTAGCGGATAATAGTGATAACTAAAAATACAAATAAGCGTAATTACTATAGGCAGTACTGAAAGCAATGAATATTAGAACAGACATATTATTAAGGGTCTACCTGTCATTTGGAGTGATGGTGATCTTTGCGGTGGCTGTACTCTACAAAATGTTCGGTCTGCAAATGGTGGAAGGGCAGCATTGGCAGGCAATGGCTGATAGCTTGTCTACCCGTTACCAGACAGTGGAAGCAACAAGGGGTAATATTTTCTCTTCTGATGGAAGTTTATTGGCAACATCTGTTCCTGAATATGACGTTAGAATGGACATGGTTGCTCCAGGAATTTTAGAAGATGATGTATTTTATGCGAAAGTGGATTCGCTTGCAAGTAATTTAGCGGTATTTTTTAAAGATAAATCGGTTGATCAGTATAGACGTTTACTTCGGAAAGCAAGGAAAGATCGGAACCGATATTATTTAGTCAAACGAAACGTAAGCTTTCAGGAGATGAAGGTGGTTCGCACTTTTCCAATATTCAACTTAGGGAAATATAAAGGGGGATTAATCGCTGAACAAAAAAATAAAAGAATTTTACCCTTTAAAACATTGGCCGCACGTACCATAGGATATAAAAACGAAAATGTGCAGCCTGTTGGGCTGGAGGGTGCTTACGCAAATTACATCGACGGGCTAAAGGGAAGTAGATTGGTGCAACGTATTGCTGGCGGTAGTTGGATGCCTATTAATGAAGATACAGAAGTTGCTCCAACAGATGGCGCAGATATTATATCAACTATCGATATCAATATGCAGGACGTAGCGCAGAGAGCACTGGAAAAACAACTGATTGCTAGTGATGCGGATAATGGTTGTGTAATATTAATGGAAGTAGCTACGGGCGAAGTAAGAGCAGTGGCTAACTTTACGCGGGTAGATGAAGGTCATTATAAAGAGAAATTTAACTACGCAATTGCGCAAAGCTCTGAACCAGGCTCTACTTTTAAGCTGGCCTCCTATATGGCCGCTTTGGAAGATGGGAAAATTGATACCAGCGATATTGTTGATACCGAGGACGGAACGTTTCGTGTGCACAGACATACTATCCGCGATTCACATCATGGGGGCTATGGAAAAATTTCAGTAAAAAGGGCATTCGAGGTTTCCTCTAATACAGCTATTACCAAACTTATTCATCAAAATTATAAAGATAACCCGGGGGCATTTACTAAGAGATTGTATGCTATGCATCTGAACGATCCTTTAGGTTTACAGATACCTGGAGAAGGTACACCGTTAATAAAAACACCAAAGAGTAAGTCTTGGAGTGGCTTAAGTTTGCCGCAAATGGCTTACGGTTATGAATTGAAAGTGACGCCTTTGCAAATGCTTACTTTATACAATGCAGTTGCCAATGATGGAAAGATGGTAGCCCCTTTGTTTGTAAAGGAAATTAGACGATTAGGAAATACGGTCGAGAAGTTTGAAGCTAGGGTTATTAATGAAAAAATAGTTTCGGAAGAGACGCTAGGAAAAATTAAAGGTATGTTGGAGGGCGTGGTGGAAGAAGGAACGGCAAGGGAACTGAAGAATTCATTGTTTAAGATGGCTGGGAAAACGGGTACTGCACAGATGGCAGATGGAGCTGCAGGTTATAAGAGTAAACGACGATATCAGGGGTCTTTTGCTGGATATTTCCCGGCAGATAATCCGAAATATTCTATGATTGTAGTTATACAGAATCCTAGAAAAGGAGGGTATTATGCGATAAAAGTAGCTGCGCCGGTCTTCAAAGAAGTAGCGGAACGTGTTTATGCCGCAGATGCGCAGATGTATCATGATTTTAATCATTTAAAGTACACCTCGGTAAATAATATCCCTACCATTAAAGCAGGTTTCCAGAAGGACAGCCAGCACGTATTTAATGCTTTTGGATTAAATACCCGACACAAGGAGGCGGAGGAGGACACTACCGAGGAGTTACGTTTTTTAGTAGATGATGATATAGACGAGGGGAGAGTACCAGATCTAAGGGGTATGGGATTGAAGGATGCTATGTACCTGCTAGGAAATGTCGGTATGAAACCATTTGTAAAAGGAAAAGGAAAAGTGGTGAAGCAATCGGTGACACCTGGTGAAACGATTAACAAAGGTTTGCCCATAACAATCGAGCTAGAATGATCAAGTTGTCAAAAATATTAAATGGAGTGGCAATAAGCCAAACGGTGGGTGTTATTGAACGGGATATCCATGCGATATGTTTTGACTCAAGGAAAGTAATAACAAAAGATTTGTTCGTTGCTATCAGGGGTATCAATACAGATGGACATCTATTTATAGATAAGGCGATTGCATATGGCGCAACAACAGTCGTGTGCGAGGTGCTTCCTGATTCAATCAATGATCACGTTACTTATTTGCAAGTGGAAGATGCGGCCAATGCATTGGGAATCATGGCTTCAAATTTTTATGGAAAACCCTCTAATCGTCTGAGGCTAGTGGGTGTGACAGGGACAAATGGTAAAACAACGGTGGCTACCTTGTTACATAAGCTGTTTATGGAATTGGGTTTTAACGTAGGCTTGCTTTCAACGGTGCAAAACCAGATTAATGATAAAATAATAGCAGCTACGCATACCACTCCAGACCCCATAGCTTTAAATAAACTAATGGCAGAAATGGCAGATAATGGTTGTGATTACTGCTTTATGGAAGTTAGTTCACATGCCGTAGTGCAACAGCGCATAAAAGGGTTGACATTTGTTGGAGGGGTGTTTACAAACCTCACCCATGATCATTTAGATTTTCACAAAACATTTAACGCATACTTAAAGGCGAAAAAAGCTTTTTTTGATGGCTTGTCGAAGTCTGCTTTTGCCTTAACAAATATAGATGATAGGAACGGTCTGGTAATGTTGCAGAATACTGTTGCCTATAAAAAGACTTACGGGCTAAAAAATATTGCAGATTATAGGGGGAAAGTGATTGAAAATCATTTTAACGGAATGTTGATGAATATTGATGGCAAAGAGGTGTGGACGAAATTGATTGGTGGTTTTAACGCCTATAACCTATTAGCAGCATATAGTGTTGCGGTTCTTTTAGAACAAGATAGTATGCGAGTACTAACCGTTTTAAGTAGATTATCGGGAGCAGAGGGACGGTTTGATGCTCAAGTTGCACCTAACGGTGTTGTCGGAATTGTGGACTACGCACATACGCCGGATGCTGTCAAGAATGTGTTGCAGACGATTTCCGGTTTGCGTAAAGGGAAAGAACATATCATTACAGTTCTGGGATGCGGGGGAGATAGAGATAAAACAAAGAGGCCGGAAATGGCTTCGGTAGCTGCCCAACTAAGTGATAAGGTTATTATAACGTCTGATAACCCAAGAGGTGAAGACCCACACGCAATTATAAACGATATGGAAAAGGGTGTGCCTAAAGATAGAAAGCGGAATGTTTTTGCAATTACAGATCGATACGAAGCAATTAAAGCTGCCATACATTTAGCCCAACCTCGTGATATTGTTTTGATCGCAGGAAAGGGGCATGAAAAATATCAGGAAATTATGGGTCAACGGAAGCCGTTTGATGATAAGGCTATCTTAAATGATCTTTTTAAAGAGTTAAACGAATAAAATTGTTGTCAAGGCCGACAGCAAAATAATGTATTACACTGAGCAAAATATAGTCGTTAAAAATGTTGTACTATCTATTTTCATATTTACATGATAGTTTTAATCTGCCGGGGGCAGGTGTGTTTCAGTACATATCTTTCCGCTTCGGCATGGCGGTTATACTGTCGTTGATTATTACTACGGTATATGGAGGACGATTGATCAGCGTTTTGCGACGTAAGCAGGTAGGCGAGACTGTACGAAGCTTGGGACTGGAAGGCGAAACGCAGAAACAGGGTACCCCTACAATGGGAGGACTTATTATTATTGCCGGTATCTTATTGCCCACCCTCTTATTTGCCAAACTGGAAAATATATATGTCATATTAATGATTACAGCTACTATATGGATGGGAGCGGTAGGTTTTATCGATGATTATATAAAAGTATTCAAAAATAATAAGGAGGGATTGGCGGGCAAATTCAAAGTAGTGGGGCAGATCGGCCTGGGAATTATCATCGCTTGGACAATGTATTACCACCCGTCGATAGTTACTCGCCAGAAGGTTAGCGGCCCTATGAAGGGGGAGAATATCGAGATGCAACAGAATTTTGATGGAACTAAGAGCTATTATAACGTGGAAGTGAAATCAACTAAAACGAATATTCCCTTTTATAAAAACAATGAATTTGACTACGGAAGGGTGTTGAATGTTTTTGGTGTTCCAGAGGGTAAATATGTGTTTATTGTTTTTTTAATATTCGTCGTTTTTATTATTACTGCCGTATCAAATGGTGCCAATATTACAGATGGTATTGATGGTTTGGCAACAGGAACTTCTGCTGTTATCGGTGTCACGCTTGCTATTTTAGCTTATGTTTCAGGTAATAGTATTTTTGCCGACTACCTTAATATTATGTATATCCCCAATTCAGGTGAGTTGGTTGTGTTTGCCGGAGCTTTCGTTGGAGCGTGTGTCGGCTTTTTATGGTACAACTCTTATCCGGCTCAAGTATTCATGGGAGATACTGGCTCCTTGGCAATAGGAGGAATTATTGCGGCATTTGCCATTATGATTAGAAAGGAATTACTTATTCCAATTTTATGTGGCATTTTTCTGATTGAACTCGTATCGGTGATTTTACAGGTGTCTTATTTTAAGTATACAAAGAAAAAGTTTGGTGAGGGAAGAAGGATTTTTTTAATGTCTCCGCTACATCATCATTATCAGAAAAGAGGATATCATGAGTCTAAAATAGTCACAAGATTTTGGATAGTGGGGATTATACTTGCTGTTATAACGATTGTAACATTAAAAATCAGATAGTTATAAATTAATGAAGTCTAAAGAAACAAATACAACAAACCATAAACCACGACTTATCGTGCTCGGAGCAGGAGAAAGTGGAGTAGGGGCTGCCGTGCTTGGCAAACAGCAGGGTTATGAGGTGTTTGTGTCTGACTATGGACGGATAACAGAATCTTATAGAGAGCAATTAAGAAAAAGCGAGATTTTGTTTGAAGAAAATGGGCATTCTTTAGAGCAGTTACTGATGGCTGATTTAGTCATTAAAAGTCCGGGTATTTCTGAAAAGACAGCGGTAGTACAGCAATTAAAGCGTAAAGGCGTGCCGGTAATAGGCGAGATTGAATTTGCTTCCCGTTATACCGATGCAAAGTTGATTGGAATTACGGGTTCGAACGGTAAGTCTACCACTACTATGCTCACCTATCATTTGTTAAAAAGGGGTGGTATACGTGTGGGGTTAGCAGGTAATATTGGAAGGAGCTTTGCAATGCAGGTAGCAACGAGAGAATTCGATGCTTATGTGCTGGAAATAAGCAGCTTTATGTTGGATGATATATACGATTTTCGCGCAGATATAGCGGTTCTTTTAAACATCACACCTGATCATTTGGATAGGTATGACTACGAGATGGATCGTTATGTGGATGCTAAACTTAGGATAACTAAAAATCAGCGATCGGAAGACATATTCATTTATTGTAAGGATGATCCTGAAATTATTAAAGGTCTAACTAGAAACGGAAGCTCCGCGAGTTCTTATCCATTTAGTCTGAAGGAAGAGCTGGCCCATGGAGCATATTTGAACGAGGAAAATGAAATTATTATAAAATTACCTAAACAAGAAAAATTTATCATGTCTATTAACGATTTAGCATTGCAGGGAAAACATAATGTATACAATAACATGGCGTCTGGGATTATCGCCAAAGTGTGGGAGCTAAGAAATGAGACCATACGTGAGAGTATGGGTGATTTTGTGAACATACCGCATCGTTTAGAACATGTATCAAAAATATCCGGTATTGAATTCATAAATGATTCAAAAGCTACTAATGTGAACTCGGTGTGGTATGCATTGGAAAGCTTGCCCGGTAAAATAGTGTTAATTATGGGTGGTGTTGATAAAGGGAACGATTACACGATGCTAAAAGAAATGGTACAAACAAAGGTGAGGGGTATCGTTTGTTTAGGAAAAGACAATCGAAATATACACAACGCATTTGAAGAGGATACGGAAATCATCGTGAATACACAAACAATGAGTGAAGCTGTACAGATTGCATATCATATTGCGCAAAAGGGAGATACGGTTCTTTTATCACCCGCTTGTGCAAGCTTTGACCTTTTTAAAAATTACGAAGATCGTGGTGATCAGTTTAAAGAGGCTGTGAAAGAGCTCTAGTATGTTGTTGCAATAGTTGAAAGGAATAGAAGTGAAGGCGGGTAAAAGGCTTGTATACTATAATAAGTAAAGGTTATGGAAAAGGTTTTTAGTAAACTTAAAGGAGACAAATGGATATGGATAATAGTAATTCTTTTATCTGTATGGTCATTGTTGGCTGTTTATAGCTCTACGGGTACATTAGCATATAAAGAAGGACGAGGAACGGAGACCTATCTTATTAAGCACTTCACCTTGATTTTTGCTGGCTTAATTTTGATGTATTTCTCCCACCTGCTAGATTATCGCTATTATGCTGGTATCTCAAAGATTCTGATGATAATAACTATTCCACTATTATTGTATACATTGTTGTTCACAGACTCCGTGAATGAAGCGAACAGATGGGTTACTATTCCCGTGATTAATCAAACTTTCCAAACCTCGGACATGGCCAAACTAGCGTTGATTACCTTTTTGGCGAGGATGCTAACGCGTAAACAGGAGAATATAAAAGACGTAAAGAACGCGTTTCTGCCGATTATGGGTTCGGTTTGTATCGTTATCATACTTATTGCTATCGCTAATATGTCTACGGCTATTATGCTTTTTGCAGTGAGTATTTTACTGTTGATTATTGGGCGGATAAGTATTAAACAGATCAGTTATGTGAGTGTTGTTGGTGTTGTTCTTTTGACTTTGGTAGTTTTATGTGGGCCCCGTAGGCAGACATATCTCTCCCGTATTGAGACGTTTATGGGGAAAGGTGAGCCCAACCCTGATAAGGAATTTCAGGCGACGCAGGCCAAGATTGCCGTTGCAACAGGAGGCTTGTTTGGCAAAGGCCCGGGAAACAGCACCCAGCGCAACGTACTGCCCCATCCGTATTCCGATTTTATTTTTGCAATTATCATCGAAGAGTACGGCGCGGTAGGAGGTGGAATCTTAGTGATACTTTATTTGGTTTTTATGTACCGATGTATAAAAATTGTGACACAAAGTCCGAAGGCTTTTGGAGCTTTGTTAGCAGCAGGTTTAGGGTTTAGTTTAACAATACAGGCTTTTGGTAATATGGCGGTGGCTGTTGGGTTGGGACCAGTAACAGGTGTTCCTTTGCCTTTGGTGAGCATGGGTGGGACTTCTATTCTATTCACAAGTGTTGCTTTTGGCATTATTTTAAGTGTTAGTAGAAATATAGAAGAATTGAAATTAAAAGGGAGTGGGCAGCACTTGAAGGATGATAAGAAAGTAAATGAAAAAGTAATTGTGGGAGAGATTCCGGCAATGGCATAAACAAACAAAAACACTTATGGGAAATAAACTAAGACGAGTGATTATAAGTGGTGGAGGTACCGGAGGGCATATATTCCCAGCAATTTCAATTGCTCATGCACTAAAAAAATTAGTACCGGGGATTGATATCTTGTTTGTAGGGGCAAAGGGGAAGATGGAGATGGATAAAGTGCCGGCTGCGGGGTATAGGATTATAGGACTAAATATACAGGGAATTAACCGGAGCTCTATTATAAAAAATTTGCTTTTACCGTTTAAATTGTTTCAAAGTGTCCGTGCAGCACGCCGTATTCTAAAGGAGTTTAAGCCAGATGTCGTAGTTGGAGTAGGAGGATATGCTTCAGGACCGGTACTTCACGCAGCAGGAAAGTTAGGAATACCTTATCTTATTCAGGAACAAAATTCTTTCGCTGGTATAACGAACAAAAAACTGGGTGCGAAGGCGGATAAGGTTTGTGTTGCTTTCGATGGAATGGAAAGATTTTTTCCTAAAGAAAAACTATTGGTTTCCGGTAATCCGATACGTCATGACGCTGTTGATATCGCAGGAAAGGAATTTGAAGCTAAGGAATTGTTTGGACTCGATAAAAGTAAAAAAACAATATTGGTGACTGGAGGTAGTTTGGGCGCGCGGACGTTGAATAACAGTATGCTCAGTGGTTTGAAGCACCTAAAAGATGCAGGAATTCAGTTGATATGGCAGTGCGGTAACTATTATTACGAGGAGTTGAAGGCTTTGATTGAAAAAGAAGATAATTACCACGTGTGGCTGAAGCCTTTTTTGCATCGTATGGATTTTGCGTACGCGGCTGCGGATTTGATCATTGCGAGAGCTGGAGCTGGTACTATTGCTGAGTTGTGTGCTGTTGGCAAGCCAGTAATTTTGGTGCCCTCTCCTAATGTGGCTGAAGATCATCAGACGAAAAATGCGCTAGCTTTAGTAGAGAAGGACGCTGCACAACTTGTGATTGATGGGGAAGCTGTGGAGCACCTGATTAACGATATTGTATTATTGTTGCAAGATAAAACGAAATGTAAAAGATTATCTGAAAATATTAAGAAACTAGCTAAACTGGATGCAGATGAAGTAATTGCGAATGAAGTTTTAAAATTAGCCGGTAAAACGTAAAAGAATGTTGGAACGGTTTTTAGAAAAGAGATAGATATCATGATAGTCAACACGAAACAGGTCTTTTTAGTTGGAATAGGCGGCATAGGAATGAGTGCCCTGGCTCGCTATTTTAAACATTTAGGATTGTTGGTATATGGCTATGATAAAGTTGAAACCAGTTTGACAAAAAGCTTAATCAGTGAGGGTATTGAGGTGTTCTATGAAGATCATGTGGATTTATTGCCTGATTCGTTTAGGGAGTTCGACGACCATAATATGGTTGTCTTTACGCCAGCCATTCCAAAAGATTCTTCTATTCTTCAGTTTCTCCAGAAAGTGGGGTATAGGTTGCATAAGCGGTCTGAAGTATTAGGCCTTATCAGTAGAGATCGATTTACAATAGCCGTTGCTGGGACACATGGTAAGACTACAACTAGTAGTTTAATCGCCCATATCTTGACAGACAGCGGTTACGGTTGTTCGGCGTTTTTAGGCGGCATAGCCGCAAATTATAACAGTAACACGCTGTTTGCTCCGAATAATACATTGGTGGTGGAAGCAGATGAGTTTGACCGATCTTTTTTGACTCTCCATCCGAATATAGCCGTCGTTACTTCAGTAGATGCAGATCACCTAGATGTTTATGGAGACGCAGATCATGTAAGAGAATCATTTTTGTTATTTGTTGGTCAAGTAACAACGGAAGGCAAAAGGATTATCAAAAAAGGGCTCTCTCTTCCCAGTGATATTAAGTATAGTATTGATGAAGAAGCCGATGTCCGTGGACTGAATATTCGTGTGCAGGATGGTGTTTTCTATTTTGATTATCTAAGCGATAATTGCATAATACGAGATGTCGCTTTAGGTATGGCTGGGGCACATAATGTAGAAAATGCTGTAGCAGCGATCGCTGTGGCAAAGTGTATGGATATAGCAGACGATCTTATAACGAATGCTTTAGCGAATTTTAAGGGAGTAAAGAGAAGGTTCGAATTTATCGTTAGAAATAGTGAATGTGTGTATATAGATGACTATGCGCATCATCCCGTAGAGTTGAAAGCTTGTTTAAGTGCTGTTAGACATTTATTCCCTGACGATCATATCACCTGTATTTTTCAGCCTCATCTCTTTACAAGGACCAGGGATTTCGTGGATGACTTTGCCGAAGCACTGTCCCTGGCCGATACCTTATTGTTAATGGAGATTTATCCTGCTAGAGAAGAGCCAATAGCTGGAATTGATGCAGATTGGTTGTTATCAAAAGTTACAATAACTAGCAAACTTAAATTGAATGCAGAGGAAGTTTTGACCTATGTGCGAGAGGAAAGGCCAAAAGTAATCATTACGGTAGGCGCAGGAAATATTGATTTATTAGTTGATCCTTTGAAAGCAATATTGACTTATGCTGAATAAAATAAAGCAAATACGATGGCGCAGAGTAGTTTATATACTTGCTTGGGGTGTGAGCCTTATTGGCCTTTCTGTGTTGATGAGTTTCATCAATACGAAGAAGAGTAATATGACTTGTGCTAAAGTTAACGTTATTGTGCCTGGAACACAGGCATTTGTTTCGCAGATGGAGGTTAATAATATAGTAGAAGAAACGGGTGGGGTATTGATTGGACAAACACTCAAAAATATACCCATTCATCGTATAGAGGATGGACTACGTTCAAATCCATTTATAAAAGAAGTAAAAGTGTTCTCCGAGATTGATGGCACGGTCAACGTGAAAATTGAACAACGTGAAGCCATCTTGAGAATAATTAATAATGTGGGCAACGATTTTTACGTTGATGTTGATGGGATGAAGTTTCCAACATCGGCCTTGTATGCGCCACATATAATCGTGGCAAATGGAAATATCGAGGAACGATTTACAGGAGAGCAAGATTCTGTACAAAGTGCATTAGCGGAGGATCTTTACAGCGTAGCCAGTTTTTTGGTGACAGACTCTTTATGGAATAGTCAGATTGAACAACTATATGTCAATGAAGAAAAAGACATTGAGTTGGTACCTAGGGTAGGGGATCAAAAAATAGTGCTCGGTAATGGCGATTCACTACAGACTAAGTTTGATAAGTTACTTGTTTTTTATAAACATGTTGTTCCTAAAGCAGGGTGGGGAACTTATAAAACAGTGAATTTGAAATTTTCAAATCAGTTAGTCTGTGAAAAAGCAGATAGTATCATACAAAGGGAAAAAAATAATAAACAGCATATTAACACGCATTAGACATGGAAAAACGAACTACTAACAGGAAAGATGCTCCAATAGTTGTAGGACTAGATATTGGTACCACAAAGATTTGTGTAACGGTGGGCCGTAGGAGCGAGCACAATAAAATAGAAGTGTTGGGGATTGGCAAGGCAGAATCGTTAGGTGTTAGTCGTGGCGTAGTGGCCAATATTCAAAAAACGGTTACCAGCATTGTTAAGGCTGTTGAAGAAGCCAGTGCACAATCCAATGTGGATGTTAAAGTCGTTAATGTGGGGATTGCAGGTCAACATATAAAAAGCCTACAACATCGGGGAATATTGACCCGTAGAGATGATAATGAAATAGGCCGTAAGGATATTGAGAAGCTTGTAGAGGATATGTACAAACTTGTACTTCCTCCAGGGGAAGAGATTATTCACGTATTGCCACAGGAATTCACTATTGATAATGAGCCAGGTATTAAGGACCCTATAGGTATGGCTGGCCGTAGGATGGAGGCCAATTTCCACATTATTTCAGGTCATGTCAGTGCTGTTAGAAATATTAAACGATGTGTTGAATATGCAAATCTAGAAGCTCAAGAGTTAATATTGGAGCCTTTAGCATCTTCGGAGGCGGTTTTAAGTTCCGAAGAAAAAGATGCAGGGGTCGTGTTAGTTGATATTGGAGGGGGCACAACAGACGTTGCTATTTTCCATGAAGGGATCATTCGTCATACAGCAGTCATACCCTTAGGAGGTAATATTGTTACCGAGGATATTAAACAGGGATGTTCTGTATTGCGGAATCAAGCAGAATTGTTAAAAGTACGGTTTGGATCAGCCTTGGCCGATGAAAATCGAGAAAATGAAATCATATGCGTGCCAGGCTTACGGGGCAGGGAGCACAAAGAGATTTCGGTTAAAAACCTGGCATATATTATTCAAGCGAGGATGGAAGAGATTATCGAACATGTTTATTATGAAATCAAATCGTCGGGGTACGAGCGTAAGCTGATTGGAGGAATCGTTATTACCGGTGGAGGCGCCCAGCTTAAACATCTTGTACAACTGGTGGAATATGTCACTGGGCTCGAATGTCGTATTGGTATGCCTAATGAGCATCTGTCAAAAAATGAGGTGTTGCCAAAAAATGCGTATGATGAACTAAAAAGCCCATTATACGCTACTGGTATAGGTTTATTGATTAAAGGGATTGAATCAGTTGAGTATGAGGAAGTTGAAAATCCTACCAAAAGTCAGCTAGTGAAGGGGATTGCAGAAGAAGGAAAGAAGACTTTCGGCTTTTTGGATAAGATTATTCGCTATATAAGCGACGATAATAAAATTGAAGATACAGATTATATTAAATAAGTTTTCAACACTTCGTTTTTTTTCCACATTATAAACAATTGTGGAAAACATTTGTGGAAAAAGTATTAATATTACCTTGTGAAAATAAGGCAAAGGCAAGATTAGGATACCACTCATTACGAGTAAATTAGGATAAGATATGAAATTTGAAATGCTTAAAGAACAGTCATCTATTATAAAGGTAATAGGTGTTGGCGGAGGTGGTGGCAACGCTGTTAACCACATGTATAGGCAGGGAATTAGCGGTGTGGATTTTATAATTTGCAATACCGATGCTCAAGCATTGGAGTTGAGCCCTATTCCGAATAAAGTACAACTGGGAGCAAGTTTAACAGAGGGTATGGGAGCGGGATCTGATCCTGACGTTGGGGAAAACTCTGCTATTGAGAGTATTGAAGATATTAAGCGTATGTTAGGTGTAAACACGAAGATGTTGTTTATCACTGCTGGTATGGGAGGTGGTACCGGAACAGGTGCTAGTCCGGTTATTGCCAAGGCGGCGAGGGAGATAGGCGTGTTAACTGTTGCTATTGTGACTACACCATTTGCTTTTGAAGGTAAACGGCGTCGTAGTCAAGCTGAGGAAGGACTGTCTGAATTGCGCAAGTATGTAGATTCCTATCTTGTCATTTCCAATGATAGGCTACGAGAGATTTTTGGTAACCTTACCATGAGCTCTGCCTTTGCAAAAGCAGATGATATTTTAACTACAGCAGCAAAGGGCATTGCTGAGATTATTACCATCCCTGGTTATATTAACGTGGATTTCAAAGACGTGCGTACCGTTATGAATGATAGTGGTGTAGCGATTATGGGAAATGCAAAAGCCAGTGGTGATGAGCGTGCGCAAAAAGCAGTCGAAGGTGCTTTGGCGTCTCCTTTGTTGAAAGATAGTGAGATTGAAGGTGCACGTTATATCCTTTTAAACATATCTTCTGGCACACAGGAGGTAACCATGGACGAAATATCCATTATAACAGATTACATACAAGAGCGTGCAGGTTTCACTGCTGAAATTATTTGGGGTAATTGTTTGGATGAATCTTTAGATAAAGATTTATCAGTAACGATTATTGCTACTGGATTCCAAACTACTGAGGAGCGTAAACAGGAAGAAAGTAATAAGCGGATAGCTATTCCACTGGAGGAAGAGAAAGTTCCATTGGTTAGACCAGTAAACCAGATGCTTGAAAAAGAATCGAAAGCAACTCCTACGCAAAATTTAGCAGATAGTACAGCACCTAATGTGCAACCAACAGCTTTGCCTCCAGCTGATTTGTTTAGTGGTTTTAGATCGCCTTCACAACCGATAGAGAATAAGGTGGTGACGCCAAAGAAGGAGGAAATCATTCGCCACACGTTGGTTGAAGAAGAGCCAAGCTCCGAAAAAGATGCTCAGGATACCAATGAATATCAGTTGAAGGTGGCGGAGAGTGAGTTTCTTTTTAGTAGCAGCAACGATAGTCATGCAAACCAGGAAGAGGTAGACAAGGCGGTAGTAGCCAATGAAGAGGATCTTGGCAATGTATCAAAAGCAGCCGAAGTGCAGCAGGAGGATAGCGGATACGATTATCAAAGTTCAAATGCAGCAAAACAAGCGGATGAGCAAAAGACAGATGAAAGCATAGAGGAACAGCTGAGAAAGACTAAAGAGCGGATTCTGAGGCTAAAGGATCTTAGCATGAAACTTCGTTCAACTAACGGGTTACAGGAAATTGAAAATGAACCGGCTTACAGAAGAAAGCAGAAGACACTAGACCAGGTGCCACATTCTTCTGAATCACAGGTGTCTAGGTTTACTCTTTCGTCAGAGGACGGCATTACAGAGATAAGGCCTAATAATTCGTTTCTGCATGATAATGTCGATTAGCGGATATAAGATTTAGTTTTTAGATTATGAGGGCCAGATGGTTTTTGCCATGCTGGCTTTTTTTTGGACTATTATATAGGTAAAAAAGGAAGATTTTATACCCATTTTCAATATGGTTTAATTCAAAGTTGGTATTCATCGCTTGAAACTTTATCTTTGTAAACATTTTTGTATCACCTATTTTTGGGGACGTTGTTCTGCGAGTGTGTAGCAATATGGGGTCAATTTATCTTAGGTCTGGATAAAAACGTTTTTTATAGTACTAGCATAAGCGATATACCAGATATGATGATTGTCTTATTAAATTAAATTAAACGTATTATACTTTGGATTTATTCGATAAAATATCAAAAAATTTGGGGCCTATCGGGCAACACCATAAATGGTCGCATGGGTATTTTTCTTTTCCTAAGCTGGAAGGTGAAATCAATTCACATATGAAGTTTAGGGGGAAAGATCATTTGGTTTGGAGCTTAAATAATTATCTCGGTTTGGCCAATCACCCCGAGGTCAGAGAAACGGACGCGAAAGCTGCCAAGGAGTTTGGTATGGCCTACCCTATGGGAGCAAGAATGATGTCAGGAAACTCAAATCATCATGAAACATTGGAACAGGACTTAGCGACCTTCGTAGGTAAGGAAGATGCTTTTCTTTTGAATTATGGATATCAAGGGATGGTATCGATTATCGATGCTTTGGTGGATAGGAATGATGTGATTGTATATGACGCAGAGTCACATGCATGCATAATTGACGGGGTTCGTTTACATATGGGGAAACGTTTTGTTTATCAACACAATGACATCGATAGTTGTAAGAAACAATTGGAACGGGCGAAAAGGATAATAGAACAAACTGGTGGTGCTATTTTGGTAATAACAGAGGGTGTGTTCGGTATGTCGGGTGCGCAAGGTAAATTAAAGGAAATTAACGAGCTGAAATCTGCTTATAATTTTAGGTTGCTGGTAGATGATGCCCACGGTTTCGGTACTATGGGACCTACAGGCGCAGGAACACATGAAGCGCAAGATTGTATTGATGGAGTAGATATTTATTTTGGTACATTCGCCAAATCTATGGCTGGTATTGGAGCTTTTGTTGCTGCTAATGAAGAAATCGTTACTTATTTACGATACAATATGCGCTCTCAGACCTTTGCAAAGTCTTTACCCATGCCAATGGTGATTGGTCTTATAAAAAGGCTTGAGCTCTTAAAGAATGAGCCGGGTTTGCGGGCTAAATTATGGGAAATTGCTACTTTATTGCAAAAAGGATTGAAAGATCAGGGATTTGATATAGGCCATACAAATACGATGGTCACGCCGGTGTTTCTAAAAGGCGATCTTGCCGAAGCAACAGCGCTTACAATGGATTTGCGTGAGAATTATGGTATCTTCTGTTCTATTGTTGTTTATCCTGTAATCCCCAAAGGCCAAATAGAATTACGATTGATACCTACGGCTACCCATTCTAATGAAGACGTTAAGCGAACTGTGCATGCGTTTTCAGAAGTTTCTGAAAAGTTAAATAATGGATACTATAAAGAACAACAAGTTGTTACCGCTTAATATTATGTAAATATTATATCTTTTTAAAATAAGCGCTATATGGAAAACTTGTTTTGTTAATAGTTGTTTATCAATATGTTGTAGAGTACTTGGGGTTGCTTTACTAATTTTGTTTTAAATGTTTCAAACAGGAGTGGTGAAAATTGTGTTTTTAAGTGTTTAAAAAATTTTTTTTTTCGAAAAAAGATTTTACATTAGCTCTATATACAAAAAATTATTAACTTATTAACAAACAAAAGGAGTATATTCTATGGCAAGTATTGAAAAATTCAACGAGCTAAAAAGTCTAATTGATGGTTTAGACGGAGATGCTGACAAATTCTTTAACAAGGGTAACAGTGCCGCTGGTACTCGTGTGAGAAAGGGTTTGCAAGATGTTAAAAATTTGGCGCAATCTATTCGTTTAGAAATCCAAGAGGCGAAAAATAAGAAATAAGATTTATCAAATCTAAGCAATTATAAAGTCCTAATCATTTATTTGATAGGACTTTTTTTTTAAGAAAACCTCCTGTTCTACATAAATTCATGCTGCTGCAAAAGATAATCGATAAGATATTGACGTAATGAATGGGAAGGCACAGAATGATTAAAAAGAAAGGGTAATCCTTTTGAGATCTATTTACCCTGTTTTGCTAGTTTACTGATTTCCCCATCTCGAAGTGTGTGGAGATAAGGAAATCAGTAAATAAGTATAGGGCTAGTTTTGTGCTGTTAAGTCCTTTACAGCAATTGCAATCTTTTGTTTAGTTTCTTCACTGACCGGCACAAGGGGGAGCCTTACATGATTACCACATATTCCAAGTTCTTTGAGCATCTCCTTGACGCCTGCTGGATTCCCCTCAATAAAACACAGGTCATCTATGTTCAACAGTTCGTAATGTAGTTTTCGAGCTTCTTCATAATGCCATTCGTTGCAGTATTTTACAAGCTTTTGGGTTTGTTTTGGAAAGGCATTTCCAACAACAGTTATGACGCCCACAGCACCTAGCGACATCATGGGAAGTGTTAAGGCATCATCTCCTGAAATGAGGAGGAAACCTTCTGGTTTCTTAGCCATAATTCGAGTAAAATGCTCGAAATTTGCTGATGCTTCCTTCACACCAATGATATTCTTGAAATTAGTTGCTAGGCGTATAATCGTTTCCACGGAGATCATACTTCCCGTCCTTCCCGGGACGTTATATAAAATAATGGGTAAAGTTGTTGCTTGTGCTACAGCTTTGTAGTGTTGATAAATCCCTTCTTGAGTAGGTTTGTTATAATAAGGGCTAACAGATAGTATTGCTTGATAGGCCGGATTATCAAAGGATTTTATTTGGTCCAATAGTTCAGCGGTATTGTTTCCCCCGAAACCTGCAACAAGTGGCACGCGTCCATTAACTTGTTCAGCTGTAAAATCTAATATTTTCTTCTTTTCTTCTTTTGTTAGTGTGGCAACCTCTCCTGTTGTTCCCATACTAACAAGATAGTCCATTCCCCCAGTTATTTGATATTCGATCAAATTTGCTAATCCATCAAAGTCAATACTACCATCATTATTAAATGGTGTAATTAATGCCACTCCGGCACCAAGTAGATTATTCATCTTCTTATTTACGTGTTATATTTATTAATCTATTCTTTTGCGAACACTAAATCTACTACAAAAATGGTAGATTTTTCATCATTTTATCATTTTAATTAATTCATCTTCTGTGATCATTGGTATGTTGAGTTTTTGGGCTTTTGCTAGTTTGGACGGCCCCATCTTGTCACCAGCAACCAGGTAATTTAATTTGGTGCTAATGCTGGTCATGATTTTTCCGCCGTTTGCTAATATTAAGTTCGTTAGCTCCTCGCGACTGTGGTATTCAAAAACTCCAGAAATGATGAATGTTTTTTCTAATAGCTTGTAGCTCTTCAACTGTATTTCTTGTTCAACGATGGAAAACTGCAGTCCTTGCATTTTTAATTCTACCAGTTGCTGTTGATGAAGAGCGCTCGAAAAATAGTCGCTAACGCTTTCGGCGATACGTTTGCCAATTTCGTCGACTTCTGCTATTTCTGTACTGCTTGCCGTGGCAAGAGCATCAATATTTTTAAAGTTTAGGACTAGCTTTCTCGCAATGGTTTCGCCTACGTATCTTATTCCGAGCCCAAATAACACTTTCTCAAAAGGCTTTTCTTTTGATTTCTCTATACCATTTAACATATTGCTGATCGATTTGCTTCCAAATCGTTCTATTTGTTCAAGAATACTTTGATGACGGTGTAAGTTATAAAGATCTCCTATTTGTTTAATTAATCCTTTTTTATACAACACTTCTATAGTTTCGTTGCCAAGGCCTTCAATATCCATGGCTTTTCTGCTAGCAAAATGCTGTATTCTACCGACAATTTGAGGGTGGCACCCTATTTCATTCGGACAATAGTGGACGGCCTCCCCCTCTTTACGAACGAGAATAGTGCCACAGACTGGGCATTTTTCTGGATAGGCTATTTTAACCGCATCAGGCACGCGTTTTGCGGTATTTATTGAAGTAATCTTAGGAATGATTTCACCTCCTTTTTCCACTAGTACCGTATCAAGCTCATGTAGGTTGAGTCGAGCAATTTCATTTGCATTGTGAAGGGTGGCCCGTTTTACCGTTGTTCCAGAAAGTTGTACCGGTTCCAAATTAGCAACAGGAGTAACCGCACCTGTACGGCCCACTTGATAACTGATCGATTTTAAGATAGTCTCAACTTCTTCCGCCTTGTATTTGTAAGAGATAGCCCACCGTGGAGACTTTGCAGTAAAGCCCAATTCATCTTGCTGGGCATAGCTATTTACTTTTAGTACAATACCGTCAATGTCATAACTTAGGTCGTGACGCCCCTGTTCCCAATAAGAAATAAAAGCTAGTGCTTCATGGATATTATTACATAGTTTAGTGTGTTCACAGACATGAAAACCCCATTGTTTCAATGCTTGCATACTTTCCCATTGCGTTTTGAATAATTTGTCGCGATTATCGGCATATAGAAAATATAAAAAACAGTCAAGCGGACGTTTAGCTACTTCTGAAGAATTTTGCAACTTGATAGTTCCTGCAGCAAAATTTCGAGGATTAGCGTAAGGGATTTCGTCATTTTCAACCCGTTCTTTATTTAGACGTTCGAATGCAGCACGGTGCATAAACACTTCTCCTCTGATTTCAAATATATCAGGGTAGCCGGTGCTCCGTAACTTACTCGGAATATTTTTGATTGTTTTTATATTGGCAGTAACATCATCTCCTTGCGTACCATCGCCACGAGTTACTCCTCGTGTGAGTAGCCCGTTTTCATAGGTGAGACTCATCGATAAACCATCAAATTTTAATTCACATACATATTGAAAATCGTCCCCTAACACTTTCCTAACACGTGTGTCAAAATCTTTGAGTTCTTGTTCACTATAGGTGTTACTCAGTGATAGCATAGGCCATTTATGGCGCACTGTGATAAACTGTTTAGTAATATCACCTCCCACTTTTTGGGTAGGGGAGTCGGGGTCTAATAGTTCTGGATACTGTTGCTCAAGTGAAGCGAGTTCCGCTAACCTACTGTCGAAGTCGAAATCTGATATACTAGGTTGCGCCAATACGTAGTATTTGTAATTATGCTCGTTCAGTTCCTTGGTTAACGCTGCAATACGAGCAGCTGCATCTTTTTTAGACATATGCGAAGGTAATAAATTTTCAGTTATCATGGGATGCCCCTGTTTAAATCATAGCGGTTTCGTGCAAGGATATACACAGCAAACGTTAACGAGATCAAGAGCTTTGTTTTACGGGCAGAAACCATAAAATGGAGGCGCTTACCACAGCACATAAAGCCATTACCCCCGTCATTGGTAATCCAGAATCGTTATGGAACAAGCTAACAAGTGCTGAGCTTATTGCACCCATTCCCAGCTGTATGCTCCCTAGCAAAGCAGAGGCGCTGCCCGCTGATTTGTCGAATGGATTTAATGCAGCTGCGGAAGTGTTCGGAAATGTGAAGCCTTGACAACCTAAGAAGATAAAAATTAAGATAATTGTCAACGGAAGGTTGATAGCATGTACCGCAGTTAGGCTGAACAGTGTAATTCCCGTGAGTGCTTGCAGTAATAGGGCTATTTTTGCAATATTAGAACTAGCATGTTTCCTAAGTAGGAAGTTGTTTAGTTGGCTTGTGGTAACTAAAGCGGTAGCAATGACTGCGAATATCCAACCGTACTGTTGTTCTGATACGCCATGTAGCTCCATTAGTACATATGGAGATCCGGCCAGATAGGCGTACAAGCCAGAAGAGGCAATCCCGCCCGCAAATGCGTTGACATAAAATGGCCGTGTTCGGAAAACCTCCCAAAACCCCTTAACTATTGGCTTTGGTTTTAGTGAGAGCTGCTTATTAGGGCCGCGACTTTCGGGTAAAATAAATATGACAGCGAGTAGGATGAGTGTAGTGATCAACGCCAGTAATATAAATATCCCATGCCAATCCCAGTGCTCAATAATAAATCCGCCAATTGTTGGTGCAAGTATAGGAGACACACCTATTACGAGCATTAGAAGCGAGAATACCTTTGCCGTTTCACTTGACGTAAAATAATCCCGCACCATAGCTCTTGCCGCAACCATCCCTGCACAACTGCCGAGCGCCTGTACAAAGCGAAAAATAATCAAGTGATCGGCTGAGTATGTAAGAGCACACGCGATAGAGACGATAATGTAGATGATTAAGCCCGCGATTAAGGGTCTTTTTCGCCCGTATCGATCTAACAACGGTCCATAAATAAGTTGACCTGATGCTACACCAATGAAAAAGCTGGTTAAGGAAAGCTGAATACGTGGCACAGTGGTCTCTAGATCGTCTGCTATTGATTGAAAACCGGGTAGGTACATGTCTATGGAAAGAGGCCCAATGGCTGAAAGTAGACCTAAAATTAATATCGTAAATAAGCGGCTTTTTGTTGTACGCATTGAGGGGGCAAAGGTACTACCTTATTGAGAAGGAAAAATAAGTTTTATGTAAAGATTAACGAATAAGGGGTAGCCCAAACGTGCGGGCTACCTCTTATTCGTTAAATTTGCGCTTTGGCCTTTTGTAGAGTACGGTAGCAATTACGGTTATTAATATTACTCCTATGATTATGTAGGTAATAGCTTTCGGAGTACTATAATGTTCTCCGTCTCCCATATCACTTGCTAGTAATAAATTTGAATAAATCATTGCCACCCACACCATGAATAACTTTTTCATTCCTAATCCCTCCTTGATTTTAATTAAATGTTGTTAAAAAAACACTTTCGTGATTCTTTAGGTTTAGTGTCGATGTAAAACATTAAATATAAGGGAAAATAATGAATATTTCAAATTTTTCCGACGCTATTCTATATTATTCCCGGTTTTTTTAATTTATTTGTTTTTATTTTATTGATGATTTATAGTTTTGTGTTTAATTTTTGTATTAAAATCAATTATTCTCTAAAAAATCTCTAAGCACATAATGTAATATACCTCCATTTTTGTAATACGCTATTTCTATTGCTGAATCGAATCTAGCCTTGGCTTTAAACGTGACTTTTTCTCCATTTTCTCTTTCAGCGGTCACTTCAACTGTTTTATGTGTAGTTAGATCCTCCGCTAAACCCTTTATTGAATATTTCTCATCGCCCTTGAGATTTAAGGAAGCTGCGGATTGATCTGGAAGAAATTCCAATGGCGCAACTCCCATGCCAACTAAATTACTCCTATGTATCCTTTCGAAGCTTTCGGCAATTACTGCTTTTACGCCCAGGAGGCTGGTTCCTTTAGCAGCCCAATCGCGCGAAGAACCACTTCCATATTCTTTGCCAGCCAAGATGATGAGCGGTGTCTCGTTCTTTCTATATCTCTCAGCAGCTTTAAAGATAGATAGTGTTTCATTGTCGGGGAAATAGTTCGTGAAGCCCCCTTCCTTGTCCGCAATTTTATTCTTGATTCTCACATTGGCAAAAGTGCCTCTCATCATGACTTCATGATTGCCCCGCCTTGAACCATATGAGTTAAAGTCTTTTACCTCAACGTTTTTGCTTTTTAGATATTTACCCGCTTCTGTATCTGATTTAAAAGACCCTGCCGGAGAAATGTGATCTGTGGTTACAGAGTCTCCCAAATATAAAAGCACCCGTGCGCTTTCGACGTCTTCGATAGCAGACGGTTTGTTACTAATATCCTTGAAAAAAGGGGCTTCCTGGATATAAGTAGATTCGCTGTTCCATTGATAATCACTTCCCGTAGGGGCTTCAAGATCCTGCCATAGGTCATTACCATCAAATATTACATCGTAAACATTTTTGAAGTCTTCCCGTCTCATCGCAGTGTTGATTACCTCATTGATTTCTGCCTGTGTAGGCCAGATATCTTTTAGGTAAACAGGCTCTCCATTCGGGTCTAAATCTATTGGTTCGTTAAAAATATCTGCATCGATTCTTCCAATTAAAGCATAGACTACTACCAGCATAGGAGAGGCCAAAAAGTTCATTTTGACTTGTGGGTGTACCCTGGCCTCGAAATTTCTATTACCACTTAATATAGATGCTGCAACTAAATCTGTTTTGTCTATTGCCTCAGCAATATGCGGAGGTAGTGGACCGCTATTCCCGATGCAGGAAGTACAGCCATAGCCTACATGATGAAAACGTAATGACTCGAGAGGTTCCAATAGTCCAGATCTCTTGAGATATTCCGTAACCACTTTAGAACCAGGGGCTAAACTCGTTTTCACCCAAGATTTAGTGCGTAAACCGCGTTCCACAGCCTTGCGGGCAACTAAACCCGCTCCAATCATAACTGCCGGATTCGAAGTATTGGTACAACTTGTAATAGCTGCAATGACTATTGAACCATCACTTAATGTATATTCCTGATTGTTATTGATGATTCTGACGGTTCTCAGTTGCCCTTCTTTTATCTCTATTTTTTGAGCATTCGATTCGCTGGGAGGAGTGTATTCGGTCCCCGATCCTCCTTCGGATAACCATGCATTAATTTCTCTATTTTTATAGGGGATATATGCGCGGCTATATTCTTCGTTTAATAGCTTGCCAAATTCACTAAACAAATCTTTTACTAAAATTTTGTCCTGCGGGCGTTTAGGCCCGGCAACCGTTGGTTCTAATGTATTTAAATCTAGCGTTACTATATCTGAGTATTTGATGGATTCTTCATCTGTTCTCCATAGCATATTTTCTTTGCAGTAGGTTTCCACCAGTTCAATATGTTCTTTGGATCGGTTTGTACGTTCCATGTAATCCAACGTTTGGTGGTCTATAGGAAAATAAGTTACCGTACAACCGAATTCGGGAGACATGTTGGATATCGTTGCTCTGTCGGTGACAGTTAAGTGATCAAGCCCCTCACCAAAAACCTCTACAAATTTACCTACTACTCCATAAGCTCTTAATATTTTGGTAATAGCTAGAACCATATCTGTTGCCGTACATCCTTCAGGAATTTTGCCGGTTAAACGTAAACCAATTACCTGAGGACAAGTGAAGTAAATAGGTTGGCCTAACATAGCAGCCTCTGCTTCTATACCACCGACACCCCAACCCAATACACCTATGCCATTTACCATTGGAGTATGCGAATCCGTTCCTACAAGCGTGTCGGGAAAATACCATCCATCTCTATCAACAACACCTTTTGCTAGGTACTCTAGGTTTACTTGATGGCAAATGCCCATACCCGGGGGAACAACCGTGAAGTTCTCAAGTTCGTCCTGTGCCCATTTTAATAATTGATACCGTTCTGAATTTCGTTCATATTCTAATTCAACATTTTTATTGTAGGAGTATTCTGTGCCGAAGTAATCTACCTGAACAGAATGGTCAATAACTAAATCTACCGGTATGGCAGGGTTGATTTTATCGCCGTTTTTGCCTTTCCTAATAACTTCTGCTCTGATAGAAGCAATGTCAACAACCGCAGGTACACCTGTGAAATCCTGCATTAAAACGCGTGCAGGTTTATAGGGAATTTCCTTATCAGCACCCTCAGGATTCCAATTTATCAAAGTGGAAAGATGTTCATCTGTAATAGAAAACCCATCGTGATTGCGCAATACATTTTCTAAAAGTATACGTATGGAAAAAGGCAATTTGTTAATCGATTTACCGTTTGCTTGAAGTTTACCGAGTGAAGCTATTTTTTTGTCCATTTTAGTTTAGTTAAAGTATTTATATATAAATACCTATTTTAAACCAAAAATGTTTTTTTTCCGCGTCTTCATGAATTTTAAATGATAAAATAGGGGAGGATTGATCGTTTGAGTCTGTATTGAATCTATGGCGTGAAATTAGGCTTATATTGAGCAACCAAAACGGGGGCATTTGCGCCCCGTTTTGGTTCTATAAAATGAAAATAACTATTTTAATTCAAAAACCACTCTAAACTGGTAGTTGATTTTTATTGTTTTAAAATCGATCTCCATCGGTTGTTCAGCATAATCAGCTGATTCGCCACGTGCAGCCATTGGTTTATACATCATCGGCTGTGGGCTACCTGCGTCTGTATTAGTATCTGTTACTTCGAGCGCTTGACCTAAAGTATCGCCAAGAGCTTGTGCCATAACGGATGCTTTTTCCTTTGCATTATTAACCGCTCTGATCCTCAGCTCATTTTTTATTTCGGTTATTTTACTATGTTCATAACCCGAAATGCTGGTAGATTGAATTCCTTGAGCATCTACGCCATCTAATATCGTATTGATTGCATTTAGGTTGCTTACTTTGATTCGATATTGCTTACTAGCCAAAAAGCCGGGGTCCTTTTTCTTTTTAGGATCATTTTGGGCGTAACTTGAGATGTTGTTGATCGTAAAATCTTCCTCTTTTATACCGGCTTTTTTTACGGAAAGCGCTAGTTGCTTTTCAAGCTCATCTATTGTTATCTTGTTCTTGTTATTACTGTCTTTAAAATATTCCTTTAAAGAAATGGCGACATAAATAATATCGGGAGTTACTTCCTCTTCCGCCGATCCGTAAACTTCGATTTTCCTCCTGGTGTCTACATTTTGAGCAGAAGCTGATAATGTAATAGCTCCTAACACCATTGCTATAACTAGTTTTTTCATATAACTCATTTTACCAATTTTAATTAAGTTGTGGTATTGTTTGGGAATAAAACGATTTGTTAAAAGAAAATGCTACAAATTGTGTTTTCTTAAAAATATTATTCTTCTACAATTTCACTGTTATAGCTAGCAGGTTCTTCAATCTCTTCTTTGAAATAGCGCTTTTGAAATAGGAGTATAATGACTACGCCAACAGAAATTGCTGAATCTGCCAAATTAAACACTGGGCGGAAAAAAATGAATTCTTCATTTGACCAAAAGGGAAACCATGAGGGGTAGGAACCTTGAATGATTGGTAAATAGAACATGTCAACTACCTTGCCGTGGAATAAACTACTGTATCCTCCAGTGGACGGAAGAAAGCTTGCTTTGTCATACCACGTACTTTCACTGAATACGATTCCATAAAAGGTTGAATCGATGATATTACCTAAAGCCCCTGCAAAAATCAGCGCAACACACAAGATCAGACCTCTATGGTATTTACGCTTGATCATATAGATCAAGCCATAACCTATACCTAATACTGCTAGTATCCTGAAAATAGAAAGTGCCAATTTACCACTTTCACCGCCAAACTCCATTCCAAACGCCATGCCATTGTTTTCAGTAAAATGGATGAGCACACGGTTACTTATAAGTTTGAACTCCTGACCGAGGGTCATGTTGAGTTTCACCCAGAACTTAATAAGTTGGTCAAGTAATAATACCGATAATATGATAGTGAGCGGCTTTGTATATCCTTTCATTGAATGTCGAAGTATGCAGTTGATCCCAAATTGACAATAAAGCACGAACCCTTACCATTGGTGATCAGCGACAACTGAGTTGTTAATATTGTTTCAATTTAGCTTCCATGCTCAAAGTCGTATGTGGAACCGCTCTTAAGCGTTCCTTCTGTATCAACTTACCGGTTTCTCTACAAACACCATACGTTTTGTTCTCAATTCTAACTAAAGCTGCTTCAAGATTATCAATGAATTTTTTTTGACGGGCTGCCAATTGATTAATTTGTTCTTTCTCTAATGTCGCAGAGCCATCTTCCAAAGTTTTAAAAGTTCCGGCAGTATCATCTGTGCCGTTACTGTTCGGATTGCTTAAAGACTTTGTCAAGGATGCCAACTCTTCTTTAGCTATCCGAAGTTTCTCTAAAATAATCTCTTTAAACTCTTGAAGTTCTGCATCACTGTAACGTGTCTTTTCTGTGTTTTCCATTTTACAATTCTTTTTAAAGGATATCTGTCTGTACTCGTCAAATATAAATACTTAATAATCTACAGGTTCCAACAAGATTATTCCTTACACTTTTTCAATTAATACATTTAACTCAGTTTCATCTATTTCAACACGTTCACCAATAGATAAGTTGTTCTCTATTTTAAATGAATCCGCGAGAATCTCCGTGCTAATATAGGATAAATTATTCTTAATCGCATCCGTAATAATCGAACTGTTACCCACTGTTACATTGATCTTATCTGTAACTTCAAAGTTTAGCTCTTTACGGAGTGTCTGAATACGGTTTACTAGTTCTCGAGCTAATCCTTCTCCTTTAAGCTCGGGAGTAATATTTATATCGAGGGCAACAGTTAGTTTGTCGAGGTTTGCTACCTGCCAACCCGAAACATCTTCAGCAATGATTTCAACATCATCAATGGTGATTTTGTGCGGTGTATTGGGGATAGTGTACGCTCCGGTTATTTCCAGTTCATTAATATTTTGATCAGATAAGCCATTAATGGCATTTGCAACAATTTTCATGTCTTTGCCTACCTTTGGTCCTAATGCTTTAAAGTTAGGTTTGATCTTCTTCCTAATGATTCCGGAAGTGTCTTTAATAAATTCGATTTCCTTTATATTGGTTTCAGACAAAATAAGGTCTTTGACTTTTGCAATCTTTGTACTAAAGGCAGTGTCGAGGACTGGAATAAGAATTTTGTTTAATGGTTGACGCACATTAATGCCAACCTTTTTACGAAGCGATAAGGTCAATGAAGAAACATCTTGTGCCAAGCGCATACGCTCCTCCAAAGCTTTGTCTACAAATTCTTTATTGTATAAAGGATAATTTGATAAATGCACCGATTCAGCAATGTCTTTACCTGTGACACTGTTTAAATCTAAAAACAGTTGATCACTGAAAAAAGGAGCTATGGGCGACATCAACTTTGCTACTGTATCCAAACAGGTATAAAGTGTTTGATATGCGGATATTTTATCGTTGGTATATTCTCCTTTCCAAAATCTGCGACGGCATAACCGGACATACCAGTTGCTCAAATGCTCATCTACAAAATTTTGAATAGCCCTTGCAGCTTTTGTAGGTTCAAAATCGTTGTAATAATCGTCAACTTCTTGTGTTAAACTGTTTAACAAAGATATCACCCAGCGGTCTATTTCAGGACGATTTTCTTGTGTAATATCCTCTTCCTTATAAGTAAAACCGTCAATGTTGGCGTATAATGCGAAGAAGGCATAGGTGTTATACAGCGTGCCGAAGAATTTTCGTCTAACCTCATCTAACCCTTCTTCATTGAACTTTAGGTTATCCCATGGTGCTGCATTACTAATCATATACCAGCGAGCTGCATCCGCACTGTACTTTTCAATTGTAGCAAAAGGGTCTACGGCGTTACCAAGACGCTTCGACATTTTATTGCCGCTTTTATCTAAGACCAAACCATTGGAAACAACATTCTTAAAGGCAACAGAATCGCACAACATAGTGGCTATCGCATGTAAAGTAAAGAACCACCCTCGGGTTTGATCTACTCCTTCGGCAATAAAGTCGGCTGGATAAGCGCCACTAAAGCCATCTTTGAAAGGAAGTCTGTCGTCTTGTCCTAATTTGCCGTGGTCTAATCCCCATTGCGCATAAGGCATAGCGCCTGAATCAAACCAAACGTCAATAAGGTCAGGTTCCCTATAAAGCTTTTGACCGTTTATAGACACCAATATAATATTGTCTACGTAGGGGCGATGGAGGTCGAATGCTTCATTACTCAAATTATCAAGGTATTCTTGAAGATTAGCCCGTTCTTTTTCGCTTAATAATCCAGAGTCTAAGCTATAAGCGATCTGTTCGCGGAGCTCAGGGATAGATCCAATACATATCTCTTCATTTTCATCTTCTGAGCGCCAAATAGGAAGCGGTGTTCCCCAATACCTTGAACGTGAGAGGTTCCAGTCTACCAGGTTTTCCAACCAGTTGCCAAACCTACCTGAGCCTGTGGCAGCGGGTTTCCAGTTAATGGTTTTATTGAGTTCAACCAACCTGTTTTTTACCGCAGTAGTTTTGATAAACCAGCTATCCAATGGGTAATAGAGGATGGGTTTATCCGTACGCCAGCAATGTGGATAGCTGTGTTCGTATTTTTTTACATCAAAAGCTTTATTTTCTTCCTTTAATTTAATAGCTATGAGTACGTCAGTGGGTTTGAAATCAGTCGATGCCCGCTCAGCATCACTATAATATTCTTCTTTTACATATCTTCCCGAAAAATCTGTGATCTCTTTTACAAATTTCCCTTGTTTATCAACGATAGGCACGTCTTTACCGTTATCATCTTTTACTAAGATGCCCGGAACACCATTTTCTTTACATACTCTAAAGTCATCTGCTCCAAAAGTAGCCGCTGCATGCACGATGCCTGTTCCATCTTCTGTTGTAACAAAATCACCTGCTATTACTCGAAAGGCATTTTGTTGTAGATCTTCATTAGTTACATAAGGTAATAGTTGCTCATATTTCAAGTTGAGAAGATCTTGACCATGAAATTCAGCAGCAATCTCCCAGGGGATCAACTTGTTTCCGGTCTGATAATCTTGAAATGGTAAATCCTTTGCTTCCGGTTTGAAGTACTTTTCTATTAGGTCTTTGGCTAAAATAATACTTATAGGCTCAAAAGTATACTGATTAAATGTGCGTACTTTTACATAGTCTATATGCTTACCTACTACCAGCGCACAGTTAGCGGGAAGCGTCCATGGAGTAGTTGTCCAGGCGATCATAGCCGTGTCTTCTCCTTCTTGCTCAAACAATTGTGGAATTAGTGGATGTATTTGATCTTTAACGATCCTAAACTCCGCTACGATGGTGGTATCCTTAACCGGCTTATAAGTGCCGGGTTGATTGAGTTCGTGGGAGCTCAACCCGGTTCCCGCTGCAGGAGAGTAAGGTTGGATGGTATACCCTTTGTATAGCAAATTTTTTTTATAAAATTCTTTTAGAATCCACCAAATGGTTTCGATATATTCGTTCTGATAAGTAATATAAGGATGGTCAAGATCAACCCAATAGCCCATTTTCTCCGTAAGGTCATTCCAGACATCAGTGTAACGCATCACCTCTTTTCTACAAGCATTGTTGTATGCTTCGACAGTGATTGTTTTCCCAATATCTTCTTTGGTAATACCGAGCGTTTTTTCAACAGCCAACTCAATTGGTAATCCATGTGTGTCCCAGCCGCCTTTGCGCTTTACCTGATACCCTTTTAACGTTTTATAACGGCAAAAAATATCTTTAATAGTACGTGCCATAACATGGTGTATACCAGGCATGCCATTTGCCGATGGGGGGCCTTCATAGAATGTATATGGCTTGGCGGAAGGTCTGCTGCTAACACTTTTTTCAAAAATCCGCTTTGTTTGCCAATTAGCTAAAACATTAGCGCCTATGTTGGGTAAGTCGAGCTGTTTATATTCCTTGTACATCAGTGTATTGATTCCAAAATTTAAGGTTGCAAAGTTAAGGTATTATGCTGAGAAGTGAAAGGGGCGCATACTAATATGTGTCAGGCAAGTGTTATAGCGCTTACCAGATGACATAATTGTGCGATATTATTTATTATCTTTAACAGGTCGTTATCTTAATCTTCATAATATTATGAATAAATATTTAAAAAGAGGTTTTTTTTTCACCTTACTAGGACTATTAGCAGGGGGGTGCGGTTTGTACCTTAAAGATATGGAGAACGATTGGTATAGTATAATACTAGTGGTAGGAGTTATTGTGTTTGGAGTAGGTTTTGTGACGATCGTTTACAGCTTGATTAGAAAAATCGAACGCAAAAGCATTCTGGAATCCAGGGAACAGCAATCGCAGGAAAAAGAATAGGGTAAATGAAATATATACAGGCCTTTAAGTTTGCCGTAAAAGGACTCAGGGATTCGTTTATAAGTGAAAGGAACTTTAGCGTTCACCTGATAATGGCGTTAATCGCCACGATTGTTGGTGGGCTTTTAAAGCTTAATCTGAACGAGTGGCTCTGGATTCTTCTTTCCATAACATTAGTGATTGCCGCGGAACTATTTAATACCGCTTTGGAATCACTTACTAATTTGGTCTCTCCGGAATATCATGTATTAGCAAGGAAAGCAAAAGATGCCGCTGCTGCTGCAGTTTTAGTGATTGCTATATTTTCATTAATCTGCGGAGGAATGATTTTCATACCAAAGATTATAGGGTTGATAAAAAACTAACTGAAGTGTTGCATAAAACTAGGGGGATTGTCTTAAAAACCACGGCCTATGCTGAAAGTAGTGTTGTGGTGCATGTTTTTACCGAAAAGTTTGGTATTCAATCTTATCTGATCAATGGTGTAAAAAAACCTAAGGCTAAAATTAGACTGAATATTTTACAACCATTACATTTACTTGATATGGTTGTTTACCATAAGGACGGAACAGGACTACAACGTGTGTCGGAAGCAAGGCAGTTGCCGTTGTTTCAAAGGATACCGTATGATATTATTAAAAGTTCATTGGTCATCTTCTTGAATGAGGTAGTGTATAAGAGTGTGAAGCAACAGGGACCGGATATAGCCATGTTTGAATTTTTGTACAATGCTGTTATTTGGCTGGATTCATCAGTTGATACGCCTGTTAATTTTCATATTTATTTTCTATTGAAGTTTACAAGGTATCTGGGGTTTTATCCTGCTCTCCCTAAGTCAGTAGATAAGTTTTTCGATTTAAAAGATGGTGTTTTTACGCCTCATGTGCCCAGTCACGCTTTTGTATTGCATGAGCCTCACACCACTCAATGGGCACGCATTTTAGCGTGTTCCTTAACCGATCTACCCACTGTTAAAATATCCAATAATGATAGGAGGGTGCTGATACGGAAGGTAATTGATTTTTACCGTCTCCACATCGATAATATTGGAGAGATTAAATCGAATGAAATTTTAGAGGAGGTATTGAACTAATTGTTATTAGTGTATAAAACCGAACTAATTATTTATAATTGCAAGATGATGCGATGCGTTTATCTCTTGGTTAAACAATAGCCACGACACGTTGGCTTGTTTATCGGAGATAGTATATGAATAGTTTTATAAAAAGAAAAGTATATGAAGTTTGGACAGGTAGAAGACCCAGGAAAAATTGATTTTTCGTTGCCTTCGACGCACCCAGATACGATCAGTTTGCTCAAGAATCATAAACTTGAAACGAAAGACTTCCATGTATCTGTAGGTTGTGCAAAATGGAATAAGCAGGATCTAAAAGGATTTTATCCTCGGGGTGTTAAGGATGAATTGGCGTATTATGCCACGCAGTTTAATGCTATTGAATTAAATGCTACATTCTACAATTCACCCAGTAAAGAACAAGTGTTAACATGGAAAAACAAAACACCCAGTGATTTTAGATTTTTCCCGAAAATACCAAATCAGATTAGTCATTTTAGACGTTTACTCCATGTGACGGAACCGACCTTGGCGTTTTGTGATGCCATTAGTTTTTTCGAGGAGAAATTAGGTATGGTTTTTCTCCAAATGCATGATAACTTTGGGCCAAAACAGTTTGATCGAGTAAAGGAATATTTGGCAGAATTTCCCGTAGGAACTCCTTTGGCAGTGGAAGTAAGAAATCAGGAATGGTTCAAAGATGTGGAGGCAAGTAATAGTTTTTTTTCTTTATTGGAAAGTAAAAAGGTGACGAATGTTATTGTGGATACGGCAGGAAGACGAGATATGCTGCATATGCGTTTAACAACTCCTCACGCTTTTATTCGGTTTGTAGGAGCTAATCATGAAACTGATTACGCCCGTTTGGAAGAATGGTTAGATCGCATAACTGAATGGAGAAAATACGGACTTCAATCACTTTATTTCTTTGTACATCAACATGTAGAAAAAGAATCCCCCCTATTGTCTGCATATTTTATTCAAAAGTTGAATAAGTTGTTTGATTTAGATTTGAAAGTACCTAATGGTAAGAATGATCCTGAGCAGACTGTTCTTGGTCTTGATAAATAATAAAGAAGGCGTCTAAAAAGGGCGCCTTCTTTCGTTTTGTATCTACCTGTAGAGTCTATCGGTTTTAGGATGTTACTCTGCGACCAATGGTTGATAGCAGTAGTTTATCCATTTGGGGTCATAAATAAGGGGATTATTGTATTTAGGTTCGTTGTTTGGGCCTGACGAAGTTGTTTTCAGGAGCTTTTTCGACCATTTTCTCAGGTTATGCCCTATACACATCAGGGCGAACTCAATATCGACCTTTTCAAGCCCCCTCATGGTTAACCTGTTGAATCTGTTGTTGCTTTTCATCTGTCCGAAGACCGCCTCCACTTCTATGGGGCGTTTACTCCGGTGGTACTTTCCTGTTTCCGATGTTAGACGTTCGCGTGCCCTGGTCTTCAGTTCGTTCAACCGGTGGTTGACTTCGATGATCCTGTTTCCCTGCGCTTTATGGCACTGCCCCCGAAGCGGGCAGCCTTCACAGCGTTCGGCCCTGTAATAGCTCACCCGGGAACTATATCCATTGGTGCTTTTGCGTATTCCCTTACCGGCAAACTCCATCTTCTGTCCCATCGGGCACACATAGAAGTCCTGCTCTTTATGATAATACAGGTTCTGTAATAGAAAAGGATTGTTCCTCTGGTTGCGTTTCTGCTCTTTGTGGAAGTAATTATATTTCACGTAACCTTCTATGTTCTTTGATTCCAGCATTTCATAGTTCTCTTCACTTCCGTAACCGGCATCGGCCACCACCACATCGCTCTGCCTGTTATATTGATCTTCGAAGCTATCAAGATGGTCTTCCAATGTGGTGGTATCGGTGCTTGTCTGGTGGATACTGTAGTGGGTGATGAACTGTTCTTCCGTACTGATCTGCGTGTTGTAGGCCGGTTTGAGCTGCCCGTTCTGCATGTGGTCATCTTTCAGCCGCATGAAGGTGGCATCTTCATCGGTTTGGAGTTGCTACCTTTAAAGCGAGACAGATTTAGACAGTAATTTTAAATTTGTAGAAATGCATAGAAAATTTGATGATTCGTTTAAGATAATGGCGGTCGATTTGAGCGTTGTTAAGGGATCTGTAGCCGATGTAGCTAAGGAATTAGACATAGACCCCAGTTTACTGAGTAAATGGCGTAGAAATCCACGTTATAATGGGAATAAGGTTTTACCTGACAATCCCAAGATCAGTCCGGAGGAGCAGGAGTTAAGGATTTTACGCAAGAAATTAAGAGATACAGAATTAGAACGCGATATCTTAAAAAAGGCCATAGCCATCTTCTCCAGGGGAGACGGTCCATATACCGGTTCATAAAGGAGAACCGAGAAGTATATTCCGTAGAGAAGATGTGCGAAGTATTGAACGTTAGCAGCAGTTGTTTTTACCGTTGGCTGGTTTGGCCCGAATCCCCCAGGGAACAACGCAGTAAAGCACTTGTGGATAAAATACAGCAGGTACACAGTGACAGTAAGTATATCTATGGCAGCCCACGGATAACCGCAGAGCTGCACAAAAAAGGTGAAATGGTATCAAGAAGCTACGTAGCAAGATTGATGAAGAAACATGGGATACGAAGTAAGGTTAAGAAAAAATATAGGGTGACCACAGATTCGAGCCATAGTTATAGGATAGCTGAAAATCTCCTCCAAAGAGATTTTTCAGCGGATTCCCTATCGCAAAAATGGGTTAGCGACATTACTTACATCCATACCGGCAAAGGGTGGCTTTATCTAACAACGGTTATCGATCTGGCGGACAGAAAAGTCATTGGATGGTCTTTAAGCACCGATATGACGACTAAAAACACTTCTGTACAAGCCATCAAAATGGCTATTAGAAACCGAGGTATCAAAGATGGTCTTATCTTCCATTCGGATAGAGGGATCCAATATGCCTGCGATGAATTCAGGAGGGTAATTGTAAAAAACAAGATACTTCAAAGCATGAGTAGGAAGGCCAATTGCTGGGACAATGCAGTAGCTGAGAGCTTTTTCAAGACACTAAAGGCTGAAATGATCTACCATAGAAAATTCATCGATCAGCAATCGGCTAAATTGGAGATCTTTGGATATATTGAAGGTTTTTATAATACCAAAAGAACACATTCTGCCCTGGGATATAAAACCCCTAAGCAGATCGAAGAGATGCTATTGGAAAAAGAGAAAATGGCAGCATAAAAAAGTCTCCTATTTTAAGTTGCAATTCCAGTTTTGCTGTAACTGTTCCTTTCCCCCAGTGTAGCCAATTGCTTTTCGTACTTTTCCAGCCTTGGAAGATGTTCTTCCCGCAGCTTTTTAAGCTGTTTTTGGGTAGGTTTTGCTGTTGCTTTGAGCTTTTCGTTCAGTAAAGAAAGTCTGTCCCTGAGCTCATTGCTCTTAATAGGTTTGGGTGTTTCATCCCTGCCCAGTTCCGATTGGTCCTGTTTTATCTGTGATTCAATGTCCGAGAGGACCGACTGTATTTTATTTTCCAGTTTTGCTTTGTTCTTTTCCACCGAACCTTTCCATACAAAAGTGTAACGGCCTGCCGCCGATTCAATCTTTGTACCGTCTATGTACTGGACCTTTAGGCTTACATAGCCCAGTTCGGCAAGCAAACGGACAACATCGGCAAAAAGGGAATGGATATGCCCTTTAAGTCTTTTGCCACGGAAGTGGTTGATCGTTCGGTAATCCGGTGCACTGTGGCCCGAAAGCCACATGAAATAGATATTCTCCTGTAAGGCCTTTTCTATCCTGCGGCACGAATAGATGTTGCCCAGATAGGCATAGAACAGCACTTTGATCATCATACGCGGATGGAAACTGCTCGTGCCGCCACCTTTGTACTGTCCTATGATGTGGTCGATGTTCAGTCTGTCAACCACTGCATTTACCAGACGTACCGGGTGGTTCTCTGGGATCTTTGCAAAAATATCTTCCGGAAACAGGCTCGGACTGTTGGACGGTAATGCTTTGAATAGTATGTTTGCCATATTGTTTGGGTGCACCTAAAAATAACTGTTTTTTAGGACAAAAAATAAAAATCCCCGACACTTTTTCAGTATCGGGGATCTTCTATTAATAGGGCTTTTTAGACAGCTCCTTTATTATTTATAGATTAGCTGCGTGTTTATAGCCTTTTGTTGAGTTCATCTTGCAAGCGTCTGTTTAATTTTTGCTCCCGTTCCATAGCCTTTTTCCTGTGAATCTCAAACTCGTTACGTAATTCTTCTAAAGAGTTCTTTGCTTCTGTTGTTACCATGTGGCTTTGTTTATATCTGTATATAAAAAATAAAAGTGCCAGTAGTAAAAGACCTACTATCGACCACATAAAGGTGCTATACGTGGTTTTCGATAGCTGGATGCCAATTACGTTGAAGTTCTCTTTCTCTTCTTTTGCATCTTTAAGTGCTAATTGAGCATTGCTCAGACTATCTTTCAATGTATTTACTTCAGCATCATGATTATCCAATATTGTTTGAACATTAGCTAACTTAGAGTTCATACTCCTAATTGTATCTGCTACGTTGGCTTTAAGTTTTTCCAAAGATGATTTTTTGACCACTTTATATTCTTGATAATTATTTGAAGAACTATTAATGTAATCAAATTGACTGACTATTGTTCCTTTATTGAGCGGAGATTGTGCAGGAGATTTTGACGGTGTTGTTGCCGTTGTTCGGGCTTTGTTTGCTGGGGTTACCGGTGTATCCTGCGCATATGTTGTGTGCAGAACGAAAAAAGTTAAAATAATTAGGTAGATACTAAGTTTTTGCATAAGTAATAAAAAGTGAAAAATATTGTGTGGCTCCAAAGATAATAAACCTTCGGCAAAATTCGATGTAATAATGCTGAAGCACAGAGGTGCTTTAAGGCAAGCATCAAATGTTGATGAATTTTAATATATTAATTATTAGCTTTTTATAAGGCTAATTTAAGAAATATGAATAAAATATTTTGCAATATTAATGAACTACTCTATATTTGCAGTCCCAAAAGGATCAAGTCTTTTATTTAAGACATTGCTAGGAGGAGGCTTAGCTCAGCTGGTTCAGAGCATCTGCCTTACAAGCAGAGGGTCACTGGTTCGAATCCAGTAGCCTCCACAATATAAAAGCAAAACACCTTAGGGAGGCTTAGCTCAGCTGGTTCAGAGCATCTGCCTTACAAGCAGAGGGTCACTGGTTCGAATCCAGTAGCCTCCACAACATAAAAAGTCGTTTTCATCAAATGAGAGCGACTTTTTTTATTTTGTAGGAAACTCTATATCCCCACGGACGTTTTTTTATTTCTACCCTCATTGTCACATCGAATGTGGTAACGGACCTAAAAGAGGAAAGAAGAATTTAATTTTGAATTATCAGTCTATTGTCATACTTTTATAAATACCAATTGCAAATCTAATATGTTAAATAAGCAGTCGATAATATGTTGGCTGCTTATTCTTTTATAGGGGATAAGTTTGCTAGTCTTTAGCAAAGTAATACTGCCTATCTTGCTATATTTATAACTGAGCAGTAATGTCTTTGGATAGAGGGGATACCGCGGAGCGATAGCGATGAATGAGTTTTCCCTTTTCGTCAATTAAGAATTTTTCGAAATTCCATTTGATTTCCCCGGTAAAGTCAGGATTCTCCTCTTGTGTTAGATAAGCAAAAAGAGGATCGATATCGTCTCCCTTTACGTCAGTCTTTTCTGATAGTAAAAAGGTAACGCCATAATTTTGTTCGCAAAAGCTTTTTATATCATCATTGGATCCTGGCTCTTGGTCTCCAAAATTGTTTGCCGGGAAACCTATAATGACCAACTTGTCTTTAAACTTCTTGGATAGCTCTTCAAGTTCTTTGTATTGAGGTGTAAAACCACATTTTGAAGCGGTATTAACGAGCAATATTTTTTTACCCTTAAATTGGCTTAATGAAATGGTATCGCCATCAATAGAAGTTAGGTTAAATTTGTAAATATCACCTTCTTGGGATATGGCAAACAACAGTGTAAATATTAACATGGTGGTTTTCATAAACATTGTATAATAAGGTAATTTCCCTTTGTTAGTTACGCAATATGCCAGTAACTGATGGAAGATCAGTTAATGCTGGAAGTTTCTCTTTCGATAACGAAGTTAAATAATTCTTCAATAGGTTGCTTAATAATTTTTCCTATTTGTATCGCGTATTGATTACAGACGATACGTAATTGCTCACTGAAATAATAGGCTATGGAACCAACAAAATGGAAGAAATGGAGCTGATAATCTGGGAATAATAGAATGTTCTTTTTGACGAATTCTTCGAATCCTTGATGGAGTAGACTTTGGATGTATGGATGAGCCTGGTTACTTTCCATAAAAGGAGCAAATGAGGCAAGATAAGTGTTAGGCGAGTTTCTTTGATAGACGTTTTTAATAACAATTTCTTTGTTTACCCGGTAGGTGCTTTCAAATTTTTTGGAAAGTTCTTCAGGCATGGATCCATATAAGAATGATGTGAGTAATTTCTTGCCAAACCAAGCTCCTGATCCTTCATCTCCAAGTACAAACCCCAGCCCTTGTTTGGTTGACTGCACCTGTTCGCCATCAAAAAATGTTACATTGGACCCCGTGCCAAGTACGGCTGTATAACCGCTGTCGTTACCGCATGTGGCGTATGCCGAGCCTATAAGATCAGTGTCTACAGAAATAAATGCATTTCTAAAAAGATGTGATAGCGCGTTGGATACCATTTCTCGACGGTCGGGATTGGTACAACCTGAACCAAAGAAATACAATTCGGTCACTAAATCTGCATATGGAGTGATATCAGTAATATTTTGAATGATCTTGACGATTTCTTTTTCGGTAGTAAAAAAAGGATTTAAACCTCTTGTTCTAAAAATTAAAGGTTCTCCTTCAGGTAAGGCGAGCATCCAGTCTGATTTATAAGACCCACTATCTACAACTAATATCATAGTACCTTGTCAGGTTTTAAAAAAGTCTGTTAACGTGTACACAAACTTATGTAAACTTTCGTAGGTATGCAAGTATGTGGGATAACAGAAAACAGAAAAGATGAGGGTGATCACCGAACTTAATTTAAGGTTAGTGATCCTGCTATTTGCTTCAGGCCGATTTCAGCCATTTTTGCTTCATATAAAGCATTACTAAAGCGGACACTAGCGTCTATATAATTTCGCTGTGCCTCGCGGAATTCCAGCGGTGTAATACTTCCCAGTTTATATTTATCAAGTGTAATGTCCATATTTTGTTTTGCAATGGATTGATTGTTCTCTTCAAGTGCTACCAGGTCGAGATTAACGAGGTAAGTTTGAAAGGCTGCCGCAAGTTGAGCTAACAGGCTCTGATTGGTTTTTTCTAAATCGACACTTGCATTTTCGATAGCAATTTCGGCATTCTTTTCATTCCGTCTTTGAAGAAGGCCATTGAAGATATTCATGGAAGCGTTGAAACCATAACTGAAGCCGTTATTTCTGGTCTGTGTGGCGAAACCTAGCTCAGCCGTTGTACGACTTCGTGTATAGGCGGAGTTGACGTTAATGGTTGGATAGCGTTGACCTTTTACCTGTTTAAGATTTAGCTGTGCTATTCTCCGGTTGATAAGTGCCGCCTGCAGATCAGGATTGTGTTGCAATGCCAGATTCAATAATTGATCATATTTTAAACTACTTTCAATGATAATACTATCGGCTAGATCAAAAGGGGTGTTCACATCTCTTGCGAGTATCTCATTTAATCTAATTTTTGTGTTGCCAAAAAATACGCGTTGCCGCATGAGGTTGGTGGTGTCTGTATTGAGGTCTACATTAGCGGCAAGAACCTCTAGTTTAGCTGCCCGACCGATTTGGTAGCGGCTTTCGGCCATTTGCAATCGATAACGGGAGAGATCTAGGGCTGTTTCCAATGCATTTAATTGTTGCTGCTGTTGGACAAGGTTGAAGTATTCGCTTACTACGTCAAATACGGTAGACAGAATGGCTTGTTTTAAGTTTGCTTCCCCGAGTTTTTGTAGTTCTTTCAACTGGTCATATCTAGCAAACATTTGAAAACCATCAAAAATAGTCCAATTTAGGTTGGCTCCATAGGCCATAGCGGTGTTTTGTGCTCCTTCTAATGCTCTAGTTTCACCACTCAATAGTGTCTGGGTTGTGTTTTGGATGGTTGCAGAGGAAGAGACATCGCCGGAAACAACAGGTAACATCCCTGCATTTGCTATATTGACGTTGTTTTCGGCTATCGCAATCTCATTACTGACGAGCCGTATATCGTAATTTTGTTTCAGCGCAATTGAAATTGCTTCTTCTAAGCTTAAGGGGCCTTGTGAAAAACCAGATTTTGGTATACTTATTTGTAAGAATAGTAAAATGTTTAATAATATATTCTTCATAACTAGCTGTTCGGGATTTTATCCAATAGGTTGGGGCTTGATTAATTCTTCTCGTTCGACTCTCTCAGCTTCCATCAAATCTAAATTGGGTTTGTATCGCCGTGACCATAACGAATAAATTGCAGGTATAACAAACAGTGTCAGTATGAGCGAAAACATCGTTCCTCCAACAATTACTACGCCCATTCCGATACGGCTGGTGGCTGCTGCTCCAAGGGCCATGGCAATAGGTAGTGCACCTAGGGCGATAGCAAAGCTGGTCATCAATATCGGGCGTAATCTTGCTTCAGAGGCTTCTAGGATTGCTTCTTTTACGGAGCGGCCTTCCTCTTTTAATTGATTGGCAAACTCCACGATGAGAATGCCATTTTTCGTAACGAGTCCGATCAACATGACTGTTCCTATCTGACTAAAGATGTTCCAGCTTTCACCCACGATCCATAGGGAAAGCATGGCGCCGGCTACGGCCATAGGAACAGTCAAAATGATGATAAAAGGATCAAGAAAACTTTCAAATTGTGCGGCTAGTATGAGATACACCAGAAGCAGAGCTAAGCCAAAAGCAAATAGTGTGTTCGAACCACTTTCCCGAAAGTCTCTTGATTCACCACCAAGATCTGTTGAAAAACTTTCGTCCAAAACTTTTTCTGCAATACGGTCCATAGCTGCAATACCATCTCCCATGCTCATCTCCGGTGCTAAACTGGCGGATACCGTCGCAGACATGAAACGGTTGTTATGGTATAGTTGGGGCGGACTTGACCGTTCTTCAATATTGACTACATTGTCCAATTGTATAGGGCGATCTTGATTGTTTCTTACAAAGATAGATGTCAGGTCGATGGGAGAACTTCTATCGATATCATCAAATTGGCCAATAACCTGGTATTGTTTGCCATTCATAATAAAATAAGCAAAGCGTTGTCCACTGAGTGAAAGCTGAAGGGTTTGGGCTACATCCAATACCGATACACCCAAACTTTGTGCCTTATCCCGGTCGATACTGATGTTCAACTCTGGCCGATTGAATTTAAGGTCAACATCAACTGTTGAGAACGTCGGGTCGTTATTCGCCTCGTCCATAAAAAGTGGTATTTTCTCTTCCAGTTTTTCAAAGGTCGATGCCTGTATAATATATTGGATAGGTAGCCCGCCCCGTCTACTAACTGATATGGTTGGTTGCTGTGTAACAAATGTTCTGGCTTCCGTATATTTTCGGGTTTGCTGGGTGAGTGCTTGTGCGATATCACTTTGTGACCGCTCTCTTTGCTCAGGAGGAGCCAGTGATATACGCATTCGGCCATTATTGGTTGCTCCCGTACCACCAAAACTTGGAGAGGTATTGACTATATTTACCGATTTTTCGGGTACCGAATCGTTTACCAGCTGGATAAGTTCAAGCATGAAGCGATCCATATATTCATAGGTGCTTCCTTCCGGGGCGGTTACATTAACGCCAACAAAACTTCGATCTTCATATGGTGCCGTCTCTTTTTTCAAATGCGTCCAAAAGAAACCGATTAAACCAAAGCAAATAAGTAATATAGGAAAACTCAACCATCGGTTTTTGATAAATGCGTGTAAAGCGTTTCCGTAAAGGCTTGTCATTTTTTCAAAATAAGGCTCCGTTATTTCATAAAAGCGAGAATGTTTGATGCCATCTTTTTTTATTAAATAGGCGTTCAGCATCGGTGTTAACGACAGGGAAACGAACGCAGATATTAAAACAGCTGAGGCAATTACTACCCCAAACTCCCGAAATAATCTACCTACAAATCCTTCCAGAAACATTACCGGTAGGAAAACGGCTGCAAGTGTTACAGATATCGAGATAACGGCGAAAAAAATCTCATTGGAGCCTTTAATTGCAGCCTGCATGGGCGACATGCCTTCTTCCACTTTTTTATAAATATTCTCCGTCACCACTATCCCATCATCTACTACCAGGCCGGTCGCCAAAACGATTGCAAGCAAGGTTAATACATTTATGGAAAAACCAAAAAGGTACATGATGAAGAAGGTTGCAATGAGTGATACCGGGATATCAATAAGAGGCCGAAACGCTATACTCCAATTTCTAAAAAATAGATAAATGATGATTATAACCAAAATTAGCGCTATGAGAATAGTTTCCGCAACTTCGGTAACAGACTTTTTAATAAAGAGTGTATTATCAATAGCTATATCGATTTTTATATCTTCCGGCACTTCATTTCTGAGTTGTTCCAATCGTGCATAAAGTGCTTCTGCAATTTCTACATAATTGGTGCCGGGCTGGGGCACCACGGCCAGCGCCACCATAGGAACTCCAGATTCCCGCATATTTGTTTCCGGATTTTCTGGTCCTAAAACGGCTTTACCCACGTCATTAAATCGAATAATACGTTCACCATCCGTCTTGATAATTAGGTTGTTAAACTCTTCTTCGGAAGACATGTTCCCAATCGTTTTTACCGTCAATTCGGTGTTAGCTCCTGTAATCTTTCCAGAGGGTAATTCTACATTCTGCTGAGTAAGTGCATTTCGTACGTCTAGTGGCGTTAGGCCATAAGCCGCTAAACGCATGGGTTCTATCCACATGCGCATGGCGTACCTCCTTTGTCCATAAATTTGAACGGTACTTACCCCCTGGAGTGTTTGTAAACGTTGCGCTACGGTGTTTTCAGCTATGTCGTTTAATTCCAGTATGTTACGATTTTCGCTTCTGACCGTCAACGTGATAATCGGTTCTGAATCTGCATCAGCTTTTGATACTACCGGCGGAGCATCGATATCCTGAGGTAAGCTCCGAAGCGCTTGCGATACTTTGTCACGGACATCATTGGCGGCCTCTTCCAAGTCTTTTCCCAGGACAAATTCAATATTGATATTACTGCTTCCTTGATTGCTGGAGGAGGAAATATTTCTTATCCCATCAATTTGGTTAATCGATTTTTCTAAAGGTTCAGTGATTTGAGATTCAATAATTTCCGGGTTTGCTCCGGCATAGCTAGTCCTAACCGAAACAATAGGCGGGTCTATTGATGGAAATTCTCTAATACCCAAAAAAGTATACCCTATTATCCCAAATAATATTAAGATTAAGTTCATTACAATCGTAAGAACCGGTCGTTTTATACTAATCGTAGATAAACTCATGGCTGTATTTTAACACTAACTTCCATTCCATCCTTTAAAGACATAATTCCCGAGGTAAGCACCGTATCACCAAGTTGAATGCCTTCACTCACCAAGATATCGGTATTGGTTCTGCTATCGCTTTCAATGTTTACTGCAGTAGCTTTATCGTTTTTTAATAAAAACACTTGCTTTCCATTTTGTACGGGCATAACAGCTTCCGTCGGAATCAATACCGCTTCCCTCACCATGTTAATGGGAAATTCGATACGTGCAAAGGATCCCGGAAAAAGTTCTCCATCATCATTATTTGCTAAAGCCCTAATTTGTACAGTACGCGTTTGCGCATCTATTCCTGGTTCTATCGCATAGATTTTTGCGTCAAAATGCTTCGGTTTTCCACTAACGGTGAATTTTAAGGGTAACCCTTCTTTTACCTGAGAAGTATATTTTTCAGGAACGGAGAACATTACTTTCACGGGATTCGTGCTAACAAGATTGGCGACAACTGTTGTAGGCGTAAGGTATTCACCAAATGAAACGGAGCGTAATCCTATTCTTCCGCTAAAAGGTGCTCTTACTTTTGTTTTTGCTATCTGCGCCTGAATTAACTGCGTTTGTGCCTTGGCTGATTGGAGATCGGCGTGGGCAACATCATTTTCCTGTGTGCTGATGGCCTCTTTCTCTAATAGTAGAGATGCCCTTTGTGCATTGTCTTCTGCTAATTTCTCCTGCGTCTGCATTTGCAGTAATTGTGCTTGCAGTTCGGTATCATCAATAGTAAACAGCACTTGGCCTTTTTCAACAGGCGACCCTTCCTGGAAAGACAGATTCCGTATAATTCCAGAGACCTCACTTCTTATTTGAACTTGTTCGTTAGGTTCAATACTTCCAGAGACAGTTAATATATTGGAAAAATCGCGAGGTGATACAATGATTGCATTCACCTCCATAGGAACACCTTTTTTAGCTGGCTCTGGTGCTTCTATTTTTTTTTCTTTATTACGGGAATACTTATAAGCGGCAAATGCGATAACCCCAATAATAATTGCTAGGTAAAGGTACTTTCTTTTCATTCAGAAAATATTAAAGGTTGTTTTAGCTTCGTATCCTTGACAATAAACCAAAGATTATTGCATATATTATCATATATCGTACTAGGTCTGACGGATCCTAATTAATACCTGCTAATTTAGGTATAATTTATTATACTCTTTTGCAACATTATTGATGTTAATCGGGTTTTTATACGCTAAAACTGAAATAAAGTTAAAATCATATCGAAGCTGATATGTAGCTGTTCTAATAAGTAGATGATGAAGCCACTATCTGTGTGAATTTTCATATAATGGAAAGTTTATCTAAGTTTGGGCTTTTAATTATTTTCTTATGAATAGATCGTTTATTGAATTCGCTAGTTTTTTTTTCGTTATGATGATTGCTACTGCTGCTTTCGCTCAGCAACCTATAAAATTTGAGGTGTCATTTAAAGAGCCTCAGGCACATTATGTAGATGTACAGATGGAAATTGATGATGTTTCAGGAAAATATGTGGATGTCAAAATGCCTGTTTGGGCACCTGGATCTTATTTAATAAGGGAGTTTTCTAAGAACGTGGAAGGGTTTAGTGCCAAGAGAAAGGGAGGAGATCTATTAAAGGCAGATAAACTGAGCAAGAATACTTGGCGTATCACGACAGAAGGAGAAAAGAATATAGTTCTTAATTATCGTGTATACGCTTTTGAGGTGTCAGTTCGTACTAGTTTTATCGATGAGTCACATGCCTTTTTGTCGCCAACAGGGATTTTCATGTATGTGGATAAGCAAATTGATAGACCGGTTGAGGTCCAAGTAATACCTCACCCTTCGTGGAATAAAGTCTCAACGGGGTTGGAACCGATCGAGGCTAAAAGGTTCAGCTATCGCGCAAATGATTTTGATGTATTGTTTGATTCCCCATTAGAGATAGGTAATCAAGACACTTTTGAGTTTACAGCCGCAGGAATACCGCATGAAGTAGCTATGTACGGCGGTGGAAACTACGACAAGGAAAAATTGAAAGTCGATATGGCAGGAATAGTCGAAAGTGCTACTAATATATATGGTGAAAATCCGAATAAACGTTATGTTTTTATTGTGCATAATTATTTGTCGGGCGGTGGCGGATTAGAGCACTTAAACTCTACGGTGTTAGGTGCGTCAAGATTCAATTACGCAACGGAGAGCGGTTATAAAGGGTTCTTAGGTTTAGTTGCACACGAGTATTTTCACTTATGGAATATTAAGCGTTTGCGGCCAGTTGCTTTAGGGCCGTTTAATTACGATGAGGAAAATTATACTACCAACTTATGGATTGCTGAGGGTTTTACAGCTTACTACGACAATCTACTGGTGAGGAGAGGGGGCTTTTACACAGAAAATGAATACCTAAAAATGTTGGCAGACGATGTGTCGGCAGTAGAAAACCGTCCGGGAAACCATATACAGTCGTTGAGTGAGTCAAGTTTTGATGCTTGGATTAAATATTACCGTCCTGATGAAAATTCAGTGAACAGTGTTGTTTCTTATTATAATAAAGGTGCGCTAATGGCTATGATGATGGATGTGAAGATCTTGCATGCAACGAATGGTGAAAAGGGATTGGATGATGTGATGAAATTAGCCTATAACGAGTTTTATAAGAAGCGTGATAAGGGTTATACGGACGAAGAGTTTAAGGCGTTAGCAGAGGATGTTGCAGGAATATCTTTAGACGATATCTATTCTTTAGTGAACAATGCTGTAACTCCCGATTATAATGAATATTTGAATTACGTAGGCTTGGAGTTGGTTAATGTAAATGAGGGATATGAGATTCCTGATTTAGGTATTCGAACAAATACTTCCGATGGAAGATTTTTGGTGCAGAGTGTCTTACGAGGTAGCGGTGCATGGGATGGAGGGATTAATGTTAAAGATGAATTAATAGGCGTTAATGGATACCGTATTGATGCTAACGGGAAAGAGTTGAATCGCGTAGTGCAGTCTAGTAAAATTGGTGATTCGTTAAATTTCCTTGTTTCACGTGACGGCATTCTGAAAGAATTGGATGTTCATGTTACCGCAAATAAAATGGGTAGATATGTTATTGTGCCTATCGAAAATCCTTCTGAGGATCAGAATAGTTTAAAGGCGAAATGGTTGGCTGAAAAATAAATCGCGATCACAAACAAAATGATAAAAAAACAGAAAAGGCGAAAGCTCATAGGTTTTCGCCTTTTCTGTTTTTTTTTATGTGTTAAAATGCAAAACGGATGGATAATCCAAAACCCGCAAAATCGACTCCGGAGTTGTCGGGAGCAAAGCGTATTTCAGGTTTCCAATCAAGCGACAAGTTGATAGGGGCACCATCTATTTTGTAATCTAACCCTAATACGCCGTCTATACTAAACGCAGCCCCGCTATTATCGGTCTCTTTATTTTTATATGTTCCAATACCAGCACCACCGCCATAGTACCATCTCAAGCCTTGTACATCATTTATAGGATTGTGTATTTCGTATAACCCTACTAATTTAAATGTAGAAGATTTGCTGTTGGAACGGAAATTTAAAATAACATCTAATGCATTTTGATCTGTCAAAAATGTCTTGAAAGTAATTCCATTGGCAACACCGAAGCGTCCACCTATAGCACTTTTGTAATCGTACCCTTGGGTTGCCTGAGCGCGAACTTCTGATCCTATACACGATAAAACAATAATACACAGCGCAGTCAAAAGCGATTTTTTCATAAATTTAATTTTTAATAAAATAGTAAGTTCATACATAATTGTGTAACCGGCACCAAAGTTACACTTAATAGTTGTTACAAAAACATTCTGGTGAGGTTTTTTTATTGTTGGCAAAATAAATGCCAGTAATAGATATTGCTATGTATGCATAGTATATTTTTGGATTTTAATTGAATAAAGGAAGATTTTTTTATCTTAAAAACAACACAGAGTACCCCCTTTTTTGTTTACCTTTAAAGTGTAACTGAATAAACCGAATGTTATAACAAATTTTTTTGCTATGGAAAGCGTTAAACGTGTCTTCGATTTGCTGGAATACTATCAGCAGCATCATGCTCAAAAAGTCATGGTTGCTGGCAAAGCAAACGGCAAATGGACAACATATGATACAAAAAGTGTTTTAGAAATAATTAATAACTTAAGCAAGGGCTTGCTTGACTTAGGCATAAAAAAAGGAGATAAAGTGGCCATGATGTCTGCTAATAGACCGGAGTGGAACTTCGTGGATTTTGCCGTAAATCAAATCGGTGCAGCAATTGTTCCCCTTTATCCGACACTTTCTGAAAGTGATCTAGACTATATTATAGAAGACGCAGAAGTTAAGATGACTTTTGTTGGTACAAAGGAGCTATATGATAAAATTAACAAATCGCTACAAAATAAAGATATAGGTGTCCCTGTTTATGTTTTCGATGAAATCGACGGGAGTTCCAACTGGAAAGAAATCGAGGAAAAAGGGCGGGATCTAGACGTAGACCTTCACCCGTATAGGGATGCAGTATCTGAGGATGACCTACTAACCTTAATTTATACTTCTGGAACAACAGGGAAGCCAAAGGGCGTTCATCTGTCTCACAGAAACCTAGTGAGTAATTTCAGTGATTGTGGGCATCTGCTCCCAGCTAATTACTTGAAAGCCATTAGTTTTCTTCCTCTGTCCCATATATTTGAGCGTATGGTGGTTTATCTATATTACTACAAAGGGATATCGATTTATTACGCAGAGAGTATGGACACTATTGTGGCCGATATAAATGATGTGAAACCTAATGGTTTCACCACCGTGCCGCGTGTACTAGAAAAAGTTTATGATAAAATTGTGGCAAAAGGAGCCGCTTTAACAGGAATAAAGAGAAAATTATTTTTTTGGGCGCTTGATCTGGGTTTGGGATTTCAGGAGCCGGGTAAGAATGGGTTTTTTTATAGGATAAAATTAGCTATAGCACGTAAGCTGATTTTTAAGAAATGGAGAGAGGCTCTCGGAGGCAACATTGTTGCTATCATTAGCGGTGGAGCAGCTCTTCAAGAACGGTTAGCACGTATATTTTGGGGAGCAGGTATACCCGTGTTGGAAGGATATGGATTAACAGAGACTTCCCCCGTGATTGCGGTAAATAATTTAGAGATTAATGGATTAATGTTTGGTTCAGTAGGAAAGTTGTTGAAATCCGTTCAGGTGAAGATAGCAGCTGACGGTGAAATTCTATGTAAAGGTCCAAACGTTACAAAGGGATACTATAAAAACGATGAGGCGACAGCCGAAATTTTTGATAGCGAAGGTTATTTTAAAACAGGAGATATCGGAGAGTTAACTAAAGATGGTTTTTTGAGAATTACTGATCGAAAGAAAGAAATGTTTAAGACAACTGGCGGTAAATATGTTGCTCCGCAGGTTTTAGAGAATAAATTCATGGAGTCTACGCTCATAGCGCAAGTTATGGTTGTTGGTGAAGGAAAAAAATTTCCATCTGCTTTAATTGTTCCTTCCTTCGATGACTTGAAAAAATGGGCGGAGAAGAAGGGCATTACAGGTAATTCTAAAGAGGAACTTGTGGCAAACAAAGAAGTGTTGAATAAATTTCAAGGAGTTGTTGATCGAGCTAACAGTGATTTTGGACATTGGGAACAAGTAAAAAAATTCACATTGCTTTCAAAGGAATGGAGTATTGATGAGGGCGAGTTAACCCCAAAATTGAGTCTAAAAAGAAAGGTGATCCTAGAAAAAAATAAAGAGATCATTGAAGAGATCTACAAAGAAGAAGATACGGTAAAAGCTTCAGATGACGACTAGCATATAAAGTCAATTCATAAAAAACAAAGGCCTGCGGCGGAAATTATTCGCCACAGACTATTTAATTTTTTTAAGTGCACGATTTGCGCGATCCATAGCCCGCTCTATTTTGTATTGATACCACCTATCTTTAAAGATTTTCCTCATCGTATTGTCGAAATGACGGGTTATAACTAAGTTTCTAAATCCCCGCCACTTATCCATTCTTTTCGAAGGAAGTGCCCTGACACTTATAGAATATCCTTCGGTTACATACTGTATGTAGTGCCAGTACCCTGAAGGCATGACTAAGGTCTGGCCCGGGTGGATTTCAGCTTCGTAACCATTAAGATATTTAAGTGCGGGGTATTTACTATAATCGGGATTTTTGAGGTTGGCTATACTATGGAAGTTATAGGGTAGCCTGTACATGAGATCCGATTGATTTAAGGGGAAAAGCCATATTTTCTTAATTCCCTTGTATTGGGTGATAAATACATGAGACATATCAATGTCAAAATGATTACGTGTACTGGAGCCTTCTCCACCAAAAAACAAAAATGGTAACCATTTAATGATCTTGCCTCCAGTTAGATCGTTGTAGATAATGTCGTTGTTTAACTCAGGTTTTAATTTTATTAAGTTGAAAAGAAATATTCTTAAATCTGTTGGTTCCCGTTCAATAAGATCCAGGTACTCTGAGAATTTCATTTTTGCTACCGGAGCACTCTTGGCCCGATCATTGGAAGTATCTTCCTTGCCATACAACTCGATGATGTGATCTCCAGCAATTTGTTTGAAATAACTATAGTTCCACTTAGTAAAGGCCGGGCTATCTTTACTAACAAAGTCTTCCAAAATGACAGGAATACCTTTATCCAAGTATTGATCGAGAAACTCTTTTGAGCTTAATCCACACCTTTTATCTGTTTTTTTTAGTTGCACTGCTCTATAGGTTAATATACGTCTAACTGCAAACTTATAAATTCTTTTGCAAACTTGGATGATTTGTTTTTCATCCCGAGGTTTTAGTTGATCGTTCGGGCTATATAATTTGCATTAATAAGCTGTTGACCTTTGAAGTAGCATATCTGCAGATATTTAAAATCATAACCCTTGATATTTTTAAAATTAAATAGTAGATTTGCTATGCAAGCATAGTAAATTATGAGTCAAGATAACACAATCGACTATTATTTAAAAATAGCATGGCAATCAATTGCCAATAAATATAATCATTTAGCGTCAAAACATGGTATTACCCAAGCTACAGGATATCTACTGATCAATATTCGAAAGGAGGGAACTGCAGTTACGCAGATAGCTGGATTGCTTGGAGTCAAGTCAACTAGCCTATCTCGCATATTGAACGGTATGGAAGGGCAGGGGTTGATTTATCGGCAAGCCGATACGCAGGACAAGCGATCAGTAAGGGTGTTTCTTACACCGCTCGGGGTAGCAAAGCGGGAAATAGCGAAGAATATCGTAAGAGATTTCAATAATTATTTTGACGATCACATTAAAGATGTAGAAAGAACAAAACTTATTGATATGTTGAAACGTTTAAATGACCTAGCTATGAATTACATTCCGAAGGATGAATCCTCCAAATAAGTTTTTAACTGCAATCGATTTAGTTGATCGATAATGGGTTGCTATAAAATTATTTTCAATTATGATGAACAGAAAGATTAAAAAAGTGGCAGTACTTGGCTCTGGTGTTATGGGGTCGCGTATAGCTTGTCATTTTGCAAATATAGGTGTATCTGTGCTGCTTCTCGATATTCCTCCTAGGGAGCTCACCGCTGACGAGGAATCGAAAAAGCTTAGCTTGGAAAGTAAAGTCGTTCGCAACAGAATCGTCAAGCAATCGCTAGATGCAGCCGTAAAGTCGAATCCTTCCCCGTTGTTCAGTAAGAAAAATGTTAAGTTGATCGAGACGGGCAATTTTCAAGATGATATGGAGAAAATAGCACAGGCCGATTGGGTGATAGAAGTGGTCGTAGAAAAGTTGGAGATAAAAAAGCAAATCTTTGAACAAGTGGAAAAATACCGAAAGCCGGAAACTCTGATCACTTCTAACACCTCTGGAATACCTATTCACTTAATGATCAAAGATAGAAGCGATGATTTCAAACACAATTTTTGTGGGACACACTTTTTTAATCCTCCTCGTTATTTACGCTTACTTGAGATTATTCCTACAGCGCATACCAATCATGAGGTGGTCGACTTTTTAATGGAATATGGGGATAAATTCTTAGGTAAGACGACGGTGCTTTGTAAGGATACACCTGCTTTTATTGGAAACAGAATAGGTGTTTATTCTATGTTAGCTGTAACCCATTTAGTAGAGAAGCTGGACTTAACTGTAGAAGAGGTAGATAAATATACTGGTCCGGCGATGGGACATCCAAAGTCGGCAACATTTCGTACATCGGACGTGGTAGGTTTAGATACGATGGTTAATGTGGCCAATGGATTATATGAAAATGTTCCCGACGATGAGGCCCGTGATATTTTTAAGTTGCCTGGTTACGTATTAGAGATGGCGGAAAAAAAGTGGCTGGGAGAGAAGACAAAACAAGGCTTTTACAAGAAACAGAAAGATGAAAAAGGTAACAGTGAGATATTAGTACTTGACTTAAAGCAACTAACTTATCGAAAACAAGAAAAGGTGAAATCGTCGACGCTGGAGGAAACAAAAAAAATAGATGATTTAGCTAAAAGAATGAAAGTTTATGAACAGGGGGATGACAAGGCTGCAATTCTCTTTAAGGCCATGCATTACCCGTTGTTTGAGTATGTTTCGAAGCGAGTACCTGAAATTACGGACGACTTTTTTCGTATCGACGACGCCATGCGCGCAGGATTTGGTTGGGAATTCGGACCATTTGAAGTATGGGATGCCTTAGGAGTTAGAGATACAATAGAAAAAATTAAGGGTGAAGAGAAACGGTTGCCTGGCCAAACGGGAGAAGTAGCTCCATGGGTGATAGAAATGCTGGAGAGCGGGCATGAGAGTTTCTATCAAATCGAAAATGGTGAAAGGAAATTCTATGATCAGGCAAGCAAAAATTATAAAACGATTCCGGGATCAGAAGAGTTTATTATACTGGATCACCTACGCGAAACAAAAACGTTGTGGAAGAATAGCGGGGTTTCTATTATAGACCTGGGCGATGGTATTATTAATGCTGAAATTCGCACGAAAATGAATACCATTGGTGGCGACGTTATTCAGGGTATCAATAAGGCTATTGATATAGCTGAAAAAGATTATAAAGGGTTGGTCATTGGAAATGACGGGGCAAATTTTTCAGCTGGGGCGAATATAGGTATGATTTTTATGATGGCTGTAGAAGAAGACTATGACGAATTGAATATGGCTGTGAAAATGTTCCAGGACACCTCGATGCGTTTACGTTATTCTAGTATACCGGTAGTCGTGGCGCCCTTTAACTTAACACTTGGGGGTGGATGCGAGTTTGCTTTACACGCTGATTTTGTACAGTTGCATGCGGAAACTTATATGGGTTTGGTAGAGTTTGGAGTGGGAGTTATACCCGGTGGGGGGGGGACGAAGGAATTCGCCTTGCGTGCATCTGATGAGTATAAAAATGATCAGATAACACAAAATGTTTTGAAGGATAGATTCCTGACCATCGGTCAGGCGAAAGTAAGCACTTCTGCTGTTGAGGCTTATGAGCTTGGTTATTTGGAAAAAGGTAAATATGCGATTTCCATGAACCGTAGCAGACTGTTAGCAGATGCCAAATCAAAGGCCTTAGCGTTAGCAGATAAGGGATATACGCAACCAGCTCAACGAGATGATATCAAAGTTTTAGGGAACCAAGGTTTAGGTATTGTATATGTCGGTGCAAATTCTATGAAATCGGGTAATTATATTAGTGAGCACGACCAAAAAATTTCTGAAAAATTAGGATGGGTAATGTGTGGTGGGAATTTGTCGTCGCCAACGGAAGTATCTGAACAATATTTGCTCGATTTGGAACGTAGGGCATTCTTGGCATTAGCTGCTGAACGAAAAACATTAGAACGTATTCAACATATGTTGACGAAAGGAAAGCCCCTACGGAATTAATATTATTATGTGCTACAAGAATGTATACACGATGTAGTACAAAACTTACATTTTAACATTAAACTTATGGAAGCATATATTATAGCTGGTTACCGATCTGCTGTGGGTAAGGCCCCTAAGGGTGGCTTTCGCTTTACACGTGCAGATGATTTAGCCTCGCATGTTATTAAACGCTTAGTTGATTCTATCCCCAATCTTGATAAAGCGCAAATAGATGATGTGATAGTGGGAAATGCTACTCCGGAAGCGGAGCAAGGGCTCAACGTGGCAAGATTGATCTCTTTAATGTCTTTAGATACAGATAAAGTTCCGGGTGTTACAGTTAATCGCTACTGTGCATCGGGACTGGAAACGATAGCCACTGCGGTCGCTAAAATAAAAAACGGTATGGCAGATATTATTGTCGCTGGTGGTGTCGAAGTAATGTCTGGAATGCCAATGGGCGGATGGAAGCTCGTGCCAAACCCAACGGTTGCTAAAACCCACCCGGATTGGTATTGGAATATGGGGCTTACAGCGGAGGCTGTTGCCAAAGAGTTTAAGGTGAGTCGCACGGATATGGATGAATTTGCTTTTCAATCGCATCAAAAGGCATTGGCTGCTATAAAGAGCGGTAAATTTAAAGACGATATCGTTCCTATAACGATCAAAGAAAATTATATCAATGAAGGAAAAATAGTGGATAAAGAATATGTGGTTGATACAGATGAGGGACCGAGAGCAGATACCAATGTGGAGTTGTTGGCTAAATTAAAACCTGTTTTTGCTGCGGGGGGCAGTGTTACCGCCGGTAATTCCTCGCAAACATCAGACGGGGCAGCTTTCGTTTTGGTCGTTTCTGAAACAAAGCTAAAAGAGTTAAACGTTGAGCCAATTGCTAGACTAGTGAGTTATGGTGTAGCAGGTGTTCCACCAAGAATAATGGGAATAGGTCCTATAGAAGCTATTCCAAAAGCTTTGAAGCAAGCTGGTCTAAAGCAAGATGATATTCAACTGATTGAATTGAATGAAGCTTTTGCTTCGCAATCCTTAGCTGTTGTTAGGGAGCTCGGGTTAAATCAAGAGATCATCAATGTGAATGGAGGAGCTATTGCCTTAGGGCATCCATTGGGCTGCACTGGTGCTAAATTGAGTGTTCAACTGTTTAACGAGCTGAAGCGACGTGAACAGCAATATGGTATGGTAACGATGTGTGTGGGAACCGGACAGGGAGCTGCTGGAATATTTGAAATATTGTAAGTGTAGAAAATTATATAATGTATATAGTAAATCAAGCATATGGAAAGCATGGAAAAAATAAGCATTAAAGGAGGAGAGTTTGTTATTAAAGAAACACAATTCCAAGATATTTTTATTCCAGAGGAATTTGACGAGGAGCAGCTAATGATCAAGAAGACCTGTGAAGACTTTTTGGACTCGGAGGTAAATCCTAACCTTGATCGGATAGACGCTCAAGAGGAGGGCCTTATGGAGCTTTTACTTAATAAAGCAGGAGAACTCGGTATTTTAGGTGTGTCTATACCCGAAGAGTTTGGAGGTTTTGGTAAGAACTTCAACACTTCCATGCTCGTCACAGATGCTGTCGGTGCCGGACATTCTTTTGCTGTGGCACTGTCGGCTCATACGGGCATTGGAACATTGCCCATTCTATATTACGGGAATGCCGAGCAGAAACAGCGGTATATCCCCAAACTGGCCACTGGCGAGTATAAAGCTGCATATTGTTTAACTGAGCCTAATGCAGGTTCTGATGCTAATAGCGGAAGAACAAGTGCAAAATTAAATGCTGAAGGGACCCATTATCTACTTAGCGGTCAGAAGATGTGGATCACTAACGGCGGATTTGCAGACATATTTATTGTTTTTGCCAAAATTGACGACGATAAAAATTTGTCGGCATTTATTGTGGAGCGAGCTTTTGGCGGTGTTACCATGAATCCCGAAGAACATAAGTTAGGAATCAAGGGGTCGTCTACTCGTCAGGTGTTTTTCAACGATTGCCCAGTGCCAGTAGAAAATATGCTCTCTGAACGCGAGAACGGATTTAAAATAGCTGTAAATATTCTTAACATCGGCAGGATAAAATTGGGTGCAGCTGCGATAGGCTCGTCTAGGAAGGTTATTACACAAGCCTTAAAGTATGCAAATGAAAGGGTACAATTTAAACTGCCTATTTCAAAATTTGGTGCAATACGTTATAAACTCGCTGAGATGGCAGCTAGAAATTTTGCTGTTGAGAGCGCTGCATACCGAGCTGGCCAAAATATAGACGACGCATACGATGCTTTGGTAGCAAGTGGGATGGAGCCTGCCCAAGCAAAGTTAAAGTCAACAGAACAGTTCGCGATAGAATGTGCTATTTTAAAAGTATGGGGGTCTGAAATGCTTGATTATATTGTAGATGAAGGTGTACAAATTTACGGAGGTATGGGGTATTCGGCAGAAGCTCCTATGGAACGCGCATACCGAGACTCTAGAATAAATAGAATTTTTGAGGGAACAAATGAGGTTAATCGATTATTAATTGTTGATATGCTTTTAAAGCGTGCTCTGAAAGGGGAGTTGGATCTAATGGGCCCTGCCCAGGCTGTCGCGGGGGAACTATTGGCTATACCTGATTTTGAAGATGCTGATGATACCTTGTTTGCTTATGAAAAGAGAATTATTGCTAATCTTAAAAAAGCAGGTCTTTTAGTGGCGGGTGCCGCTGTTCAACAGTTGATGATGACTCTTCAAAAAGAACAGGAGATATTGATGAACATTGCTGACATCATTGGAGGGGTTTATATCGCAGAATCGACGTTACTCAGGGTGGAAAAATTGGTGCAGATCAAAGGTACGGAAGAAGTGAAAGAGCAGTTGGATATGGCCCGTATTTGCTTGCAGACAACAGTTGATAAGGTTTATCTATCGGGCAAAGAGGCTCTAAATTCTTTTGCAGAAGGAGACGAATTGAAGATGATGCTGGTAGGCCTGAGAAGGTTTACTAAGGTGGCCCCTTTTAATATTAAAGAAGCACGCCAAAATGTGGCCAAACGGTTAATCGAGGCTAACAAATATTGCTTCTAAATAAATCAACACGTTAAAAGTGATACCATATTGACCGCTTATATCCGTCAGTGTGGTGTTTGTTTTGCGTTAATTATATCATTTTAGTGCCAAAGTCTTTACTAAATAAAAATTTTATGTTAGGTTTGAGAGCAATATTATAACATAACTTATTACCGATGTTTAAAGACTTGAGAGTTTGCTTTTTCGTTAGTTCCTGTTTATTTTTAGCTGTTAGTGTAAAGGCGCAGGACTATTCTTTGTTGGCCAGTAATTATTATGCCGATAAGGGAGATAGCATCACTTATACACTTTTTCAGGGCAGAGGTTTGGATTCTACAGAAATAGCCCCTGAAGCAATCAGCAATTTAAGCTATGCAAACTATATACAGGGAGGTAAAAAAGTTTCCGATACGATCTCTTTAAATAGCGAATTTGTAAAATATAGCGCTTTACAGCAGAACAACGGACAAAGTTTATTGACCATTGAATTTAAAGGTGGTACAGAGACCCACGACCAACTGGTGGTTGAAGATTTTGCTAAGACTGAAAATTTGAAAGATTTAGCTAGCATAATTGATTCATCGGGATTTACAACAGAATACACTGCAAACACATTTTTTACAGCCAAAGCGCTCACTAGAACAGAAAAACATAACGGCAACTTATATAAAAACAAAGAATGCCAACAATTGGAAATCGTGCTTGAGCAAAACCCCTATAGATTACAGTATGGTGATGATATAACAGCCGTTATTTTTTTAGCAGGTAAACCTCTGGAAGGAGCTAGTGCAACGATTTATACCAAATCAATTACTGGGCAAGTCCATGAGGCAAAATACAGATCCAATGGTGACGGGAAGATATATTTTAAATTAAATCGCTCGGGTTTATGGCTACTTCAAACGGTTTACGCTAATCCCAGCGAGGAAGACGGAGTCGATTATAATTATTATCAAAGCTCTTTTTCCTTTAGCTTTCAGTGATAAAGCTACTCCTGTTCTTTCTTTTTTCACACTTGCATGCATAAAAAAAGCATTCAAGCTTTCGCTTTTAAGAAGCCAAGGGCACCCTCATGAGGTCCTTTGAAAATTAATTTCTGCGATTTTCTTTCTTAGACTCCTGCCATTGCGCATTGAAGGACTTAGTGGAAACTTCAGGTAAGTCACGTTTATTGCCCCAAGGTTTTCTGAAGAAAAGCTTAAGGAAGTAGTTCTTGAATTTTCCACCAAAGAAATCGAGTAATTTACGTCGTTGAACGATTTTAACGTAGGCTTTCCATCCCCATTCCTCACTTTTGGGAGAAAGACCGTCTTTTACAGCGTCTCTTCTGTTCAGTAGAAGCATCTTATGGATATCTATTTTCACCGGACACACCTCGGAACACTTTCCGCAGAGGCTACTTGCATAGCTTAGGTGTTTGAATTCGGCCATTCCCTTCATATGAGGTGTAATGATACTGCCTATTGGGCCACTATAGGTCGTATTGTAGGTATGTCCACCTATATTTTTATAAATAGGGCAGGCATTGAGACACGCCCCACAGCGGATGCAGTATAAGCCCTGTCTTTGTTCTTTTTGAGCGAGAAGATCCGTTCTACCATTATCTAATAAAATGACATACATCTCTTCGGGACCATCCGTTTCCGTTTCCTTCCTAGGACCACTGATTATGCTATTATATACCGTTAAGTTTTGTCCCGTACCATGGTTTGCCAGTAAGGGCCAATATAAATCTAGATCGGCAATTGATGGTATAAGCTTCTCAATACCTACCACAGCTATATGTACGCGAGGAAACGTCGTACTCAGCCTGGCATTGCCCTCGTTTTCAGTAATTGCGATACTGCCAGTGTCGGCAATAAGAAAGTTGGCTCCTGTTATGCCCACTTCGGCATTTAGGTACTCGTTTCTTAATAATTCGCGGGCTTTTAGGGTAAGTTGCTCAGGAGAGGCATCAAGTGGCGTGTCAAAATGCTGGTGGAATAATTTTGAAATATCGGCCAAGCTAAGATGCATGGCAGGAGTAACGATATGATAAGGCTTTTGACCTAGTAATTGAACAATATATTCCCCTAGGTCGGTTTCTACCGATGTAATCTCATGTTCTTTAAGAAAAGCATTGAGCTCGATTTCTTCGGTCGCCATCGACTTGGATTTTACTACCCGTTTTGCGCCAACGCGCTGGATAATTTGTAGAATCTCTTGTTGAGCTTCTACTACATTGTTTGCCCATAGAACTTTGCCTCCATTTTTTTGGAAATTAGCTTCAAAATCGGGTAAAAGCTTATCCAAGTTTTCCATTACCCGCCATTTGATAACGTGGGCTTTTCTCTTGGCATTTTCAAGGCTGTTCCAGCGCTGCAAGCCAATGTTAACTGCGTGATTATATTTGTCAATGTTATAGTTAATAACGTTTCTGTGCGATAAGTCGAAAGCCTTATCCTCACTGGTAACAATGAAATCAGAAGCAGTTTTTGTAGACATGTTTTAAGATTCTTTTTTCTATATTAACAACGGAAATAACCAATAGTTATTTTTTGTTTGAATCGACGACCGGACGTTGGTCGCGATTCACCAAATCCCAGGCAGTGTAAAACACCAACTGTGCGCGTTTGGTAAGCATCTCGAAATCAATTTTGTCTACGGTATCTCCAATATCGTGATAATCTTCATGTACACCATTAAAATAAAAGACAACTGGAATGCCATTTTTTGCAAAGTTGTAGTGATCCGAACGGTAATAAATCCTTTCAGGATCGTCGGGGTCATTATACTTGTAGTCTAATGTCAGTTGCGTATTGTCACGGTTTGCTTGTTCACTTATCTGATGTAATGTCGAACTTAGTTTATCAGATCCAACTAAGTACACATAATTCTTGTTGTTTGCATGTGGAGGATCAATGCGTCCGATCATATCGATGTTTAAATTGGCAACTGTTTGGGCTAATGGAAAAACGGGGTAACGCGCATAATAATCGGAGCCCAGTAAACCTTTTTCTTCACCTGTTACCGTCATGAATAATATGCTTCTTCTAGGGCCGTTGCCATCTTGTTTGGCTTTTGTAAAAGCTTTAGCTATCTCCAATACACCTGTAACACCCGATCCGTCATCATCAGCACCGTTGTTTATCTGTCCGCCTGCATTGACACCTATATGATCATAGTGAGCGGTAATGACTAAAAGCTCATCTTTAAGATCAGTACCTTCTAAATAACCCAGTACATTTCGAGCTTTTACGTCAACTATTTGCGTGCCAAACTGTGTATCTACATTCACCTTGACCTGCTTCGTGCTGGGCTTACCGGTGCTGTCAATCTGTGTTTTAAGATCTTGGTACGATTTTCCGGTAGTCTTTAGAATTAGATTCGCGGTTTTAGGAGTGATGTACGCAACAGTTGCTGTTTGCTCTTTAGCGGTATCCTGAGTAGCAATATCTTCTTTTATTTGCATTTTTCCGGTGCTGCCGGCTTTTCTTACTCGTTCCAATAAGGTTTCTGTTTCTGGCGAAACAGCTAGAATTAGTTTTGGCCCTTTTCCTATGATATGCTGTATACGTTTATTACGACTTGTTGCCCAAGATGATTTTTCCGTCGTTCCCGTAATCGCAGAAACGCCATTATTATTGGTAGGTTCATCGGTGTTGATAAGAAGGACAACCTTTCCACTTATATCGATATCCTTTAAATCATCATAATGTTTATCAGATATACCATAACCAATAAAAATTAACTCCTCGTCTTGAATATGTTCATTATTTTCAGCATTGATAATATAGAAATCGACTCCGGACTCTAAATCGTGATTACCAATACGGAAAGTATTTACTTGAAATTTGTTTTCGGCTAGTGGAACGGGCTGGAAATAAGCGCCATTAACCGGAGCGGTTAAACCGAGCTTTTTGAACTCCCCAGCAATATACTGTGCCGCTTTTTCTATTCCTTCTTTTCCAGTTTCCCTACCTTCAAATTCGTCAGATGCGATAATATGTAAATGATCACTAGCCGATTGTTCTGTGATGAGTTGCGCGTATTGTTTTTGTAATGTGTTTTGCGCAAAGCAACCACTTAATAAACTATTGGTGAGAAAAGCAATGATAATCGTTCTCTTTAACATAATATTCGAATTAGCTACATGCAATTTTATTTACTCTGGTTTGGTGTCTACCACCTTCAAATTCAGTTTCAAGAAACACTTTGATCATTTCTTTACAATCATTCAAAGACGTGAACCTTGCTGGTAAACAAATGATATTAGCATCATTATGTTGACGAGCAAGCAAAGCAATTTCCGGATTCCAACAGATCGCAGCTCTGATCCCTTGATGTTTATTTGCTGTAATAGCAACACCATTGGCACTGCCACATATTAATATTCCAGCTTTGTAAGTACCTCTTTCCACTGCGGTTGCGGTAGGATGTGCAAAATCTGGATAGTCAACAGAATCTGGATTATTTGTGCCGTGGTCATCTACTGTATAACCTTCATTCTCTAAAAAGACAATAAGTTCTTTTTTGTATGCGTACCCTGCGTGATCTCCTCCAATTGCTATTTTTTTTAATGTGCTCATTTTTTTAATATGTCTGTGTTCTCTTTTATTCTTCTGCGTTATCGTAGAATGCTTTTTCGGCCTTCAATTTTGCTTTTTGAACCCTTCCTGCTATAACAATGCTTAATTCATATAGCAAAAATAAGGGAAAACTTACGGTAAGCATCGTTAATATATCTGGTGTAGGTGTTACAATAGCTGCTATAACCAAAATGATAATGATTGCATACCTTCTGGTAGCTTTCATAAATTGCGGTGTCATGATACCAATTTTTGATAAAATGTAGATCACAATTGGTAATTCAAAGACAATACCCGTACCTAATGTAAGTGTTGCTACGGACGAAAGGTAGGAATCGACAGTTATTTGGTTATCTATTTCAGGGCTTACGGTATAGTGAGCGAGAAAATTTACGGATAGTGGCGCAATTAAATAATAGCCGAACAGAATACCGGTAATAAATAATAATGTGGCATAAAAAACAAAGCCGTTAGCCGATTTTCTTTCAATGTCTGTTAAAGCCGGCTTTACAAACAACCAGATCTCATAAAGTAGATACGGGAAACCTAATACCAGACCGATTAAAAGCGAGGAGTTTAATTGTAGCGTAAACTGCCCCGCCATATCTGTATTGATAATATTGATAGGAATTTCAGTTACGCAAAAATCCGGTCCAAGATTAAACTTCTCACCAATACTGCACATCATACGATATGTCCAGAATTCGGGCTTTTTAGGTCCCATAATGATCACGTCAAATATAAAATCATAAAAAGCAAAGGCAAGTCCCATAAATATAGCGACGGCTATTGCCGAGCGGATGAGGTGCCACCTTAAGACCTCAAGATGGTCGAAAAAGGACATTTCTGCTTCAAGAGATTTGCCCTTTTTTTTAATTGTTTCGATAATTTTTTTGCCAGAAATCTCGCTCATAGTTCAAGTAATACGGAAGTTTATTTAAAGTGTTTTTAGCGTTGCTATCTGCTTATACATCCCTTCGCTGTTTACAATATACAATACATTTAGAAAACAAAAATACCATTCTTAACGTAAGAATGGTATTTCTACTGCATTATATTCGATAAAATTCATACTATTCTGAAAGGTCAAAGTTTTCCATAAACTTAGTTGTAAAGTTTCCGGCCCTGAAGTTTGGGTCTTTCATTAATTTAAGGTGCAAAGGAATGGTAGTTTTTATTCCTTCAATAACGAATTCACTGAGCGCACGTTCCATGGTTGATATTGCTTCTTCTCTTGTTTGTGCAACGCATATAAGTTTTGCGATCATAGAGTCGTAATTTGAGGGAATTTGATAACCCGCGTAAACGTGTGTGTCCACTCTAACGCCATGTCCACCTGGAGAATGAAAAGTAGTTATTCTGCCGGGCGATGGACGAAAATTGTTGAACGGGTCTTCTGCGTTTATTCTACATTCGATAGCATGCATATTTGGCTCGTAATTTTTACCAGATAATGGAACGCCAGCCGCAACTTTAATTTGCTCTTTAATTAAGTCGAAATTGATTACTTCTTCTGTTACCGGATGCTCTACTTGAATGCGTGTATTCATTTCCATGAAATAGAAATTTCGATGTTTATCTACCAGGAATTCGATGGTTCCGGCACCTTCATAGTTTACAGCCCTGGCACCCGCAATAGCTGCCTCTCCCATTTTCTGCCGTAATTCAGTGGTGATAAATGGAGACGGCGCTTCTTCGACTAATTTTTGATGGCGGCGTTGGATGGAGCAATCTCTTTCAGATAAATGACAGACAGTGCCATACTGGTCACCGATAACTTGTATTTCTATGTGTCTCGGATCCTCAACAAATTTTTCTAGATAAATCCCATCATTTCCAAAAGCCGCTCCGGCTTCCTGTCTGGCAGAATCCCACGCCGGTTCAAACTCCTGATCATTCCAAACAACGCGCATGCCACGGCCACCACCACCGGCTGTCGCTTTTAAAATAATCGGGTAGCCAATTTCATTAGCGATTTTTAGACCTTCCTTTATAGAAGGAACTAGACCATCAGAACCCGGAATTGTCGGAACACCAGCAGCACGCATAGTTTCCTTTGCCGACGCTTTATCCCCCATACCGCGGATCTGTTCGGGCGTTGCACCAATGAACTTTATACCATAGTCGCGACAGATCGTGGAGAATTTTTCGTTTTCTGATAAAAAGCCATAGCCAGGATGTATCGCGTCAGCATTTGTTAATTCGGCAGCTGATATTATGTTAGGGATATTTAAATAGGAATCTTTACTGGCAGGAGGCCCAATGCATACAGCTTCATCGGCAAATCTAACATGAAGACTTTCCCGGTCAGCCGTAGAATATACGGCTACGCTTTTGATCCCCATTTCTCTGCAGGTTCTGATGATGCGTAAGGCGATCTCTCCGCGATTAGCTATTAATATTTTTTTAAACATGAATTCTATAAATATACCAAGTAATGTGTTGGTTTAATGATTGTAACTATGAGGGATCAACTAAGAATAATGGTTGATCATATTCTACTGGTTGAGCGTTATCTACCAATACTTTAACTACTTTTCCTGAGATTTCCGATTCAATTTCATTGAATAGTTTCATAGCTTCAACTATACACACAACCTGCCCGGATTTAACTTCGTCGCCAACATTTACAAACGCAGCTTTGTCAGGACTGGAAGATCGGTAAAAGGTACCTATCATTGGTGATTTTATAGTGATATATTTTGCTGTCTCATCCGCAGCTGTTTTGGCAGGTGCGGTCTGTTCAACAGGCGGGGGATTCACTGCAGTTACCTGTGCCGGCGCTTGAGCAGCAGCTTGGACTAAAGGCTGGCCGGGAACTGTAGCAGTTACATATGTTGGCTCTTGGTTTGTTTTTATTGTTATTTTGAAATCTTTTTCTTCAATGGCAACCTCATTTACACCTGATTTTGCAACAAATTTTATCAAGTCCTGAATTTGTTTAATATCCATGCTCATAGTTATTGGTTCTATTTAATGTCTTCACCTTTTGCTTCCTGATACTAGGAGGTAACCTAAATAGGAAGTGTTGATCTGTTAATTATCAGTAATTGTATAATAATGCCTGCAAAGTTAGCATTTTGATACCTTACAGTAAAATTGTTTGTCTTGTTATGTATATAAACTGTTTGATGGTGACTAGTATGCCCATTTTAGATAAATAGACCCCCATGTAAAACCTCCACCGAATGCAGCTAAAATGAGTACATCGCCTTTATTTAATTTTTTTTCCCATTCCCAAAGGCATAATGGAATCGTACCACTCGTAGTGTTACCATATTTTTGAATGTTAATCATCACTTTTTCCGGCCCAACCCCCATGCGTTCAGCAGTAGCATCTATAATCCGTTTGTTTGCCTGATGTGGAACAAGCCAGGTTACATCATCTGCGGTTAAATGATTGCGTTCCATAATCTCCGCAGCAACATTTGCCATATTTGTCACGGCAAATTTAAAAACGGTTTTTCCTTCCTGAAATGCATAATGTAGTTTCTGGTCAACTGTCTGATGGCTTGCAGGAAGTAATGAGCCACCGGCTTTAATATTCAGATATTCTTTTCCACTGCCATCACTTTTCAAAATGGTATCAATAACGCCCAGCCCTTCTGTATTTGGCTCTAATAGTACAGCGCCGCAGCCGTCCCCGAAGATGATACAGGTCGCCCTATCTTCGTAGTTAATTATCGACGACATCTTATCTCCGCCAACCACTAATACCTTTTTATGTTTACCTGACTCAATAAATTGAGCACCAGTGGTTAATCCGTACAGAAAACCCGAGCAGGCCGCTTGTAAATCATAACCCCAAGCATTTACCGCTCCTATTTTATCGGCTAGCACGTTGGCTGTTGCGGGGAATGGCATGTCGGGTGTACTTGTACAAAATATGATAAGTTCTATCTCTGCCGCTGATATTCCCCGTTTTTGTAATAGTCCCTCTACAGCAGGAACGGCCATATCTGAGGTAGCTGTTCCTTCACCTTTTAAAATACGACGTTCTTTTATGCCCGTTCTAGTGGTGATCCATTCGTCATTGGTATCTACCATAGTTTCCAACTCTTGGTTGGTTAGTACGTAATCTGGAACATATCCGTTTACAGCGGTAATAGCAGCATGAATTTTAGACATTCTAAGTTTTTATTTAAAAGCAGCTTTTACTTTATCTACAAATTTTGATTCTATCATATTACGGGAAAGTAATATCATGTTTTTTATGGCCTCCGGACTGGATATCCCATGACCTATAATCACGGGAGCGTTTACTCCCAATATCGGACTGCCTCCGTATTGTTCGTAATTGAAACGGTCGAAGAAATCGTCCTTAAAACCTTTTTTTAAGGTTAATGAATAAAATGATTCAGCTAACTTTAGCACAACATTACCTGTGAATCCGTCACATACAATAACATCCACGTGATCTTCAAATAAATCTCTACCTTCTATATTTCCTATGAAATTGATTGTGTTGCTGTTTTTCATTAGTGAATGAGCAGCAACTGTGAGCATATTTCCCTTTTCTTCCTCTTCTCCAATATTCAATAATGCCACTGCGGGCGTTTGAGTTTCGTAAATATGGCGGGAATAGAGGCTACCTAAAATTCCAAATTGTAATAAAACTTCCGGCTTGCAATCTGCATTAGCTCCAACGTCAAGTAATATGCTAAATCCTTCTTTCAGCCTGGGTACATTAGTAGCAATTGCCGGTCTAATAACCCCTGGTATTGTTTTAACACTGAACATTGCTCCCACTAACATAGCACCCGTATTGCCTGCAGAAGAAAAGGAATCAATCGCTCCCTCTTTTAATAAATGAAAACCAAGACTTATGCTAGCTTTTGGCTTTTGAGAAATAGCCTTGGTAGGATGTTCACCCATATTTATGACATCTGTCGTATGTACAAAATCAAAAATGGAGGGAGAAACGCCAGCCTCTTCAATTAAGGGTAGGGCAAGTTCTTTATTACCTATAAGTACCAGTTTCTGGTTGTCTAATAATACTTTGGATGCCTCTATCGCACCTAAAACAGTCGCTTTAGGCGCGTAGTCTCCACCCATAATGTCTAAGCCAATTTTCATCCTTGATTAACGTTTACTTTTCATCAGTAACTAAAACATCCCAAAGTACCGCATTTTTTTGCAAATAGCGAACCTTGGGATGTTTTTTAATATTGAAACCTGCATGAGCTACCGTTTAAAAAGGGATAGGAAGACATACAGCTCATGCAAGCTTCATCACCTTTAAAAAACAATTTAAGCAGATGAAAAATCAACTTAGGCAATCGAGGTGTTTTCAATCAGTAACTTGCCATTGTAATAAAGGTTGCCGTCTACATTATACGCACGGTGTGGCAAATGTACTGCTCCAGTAGTTTGGCAAGTAGTAAGGCTTGGTAATTCAGCCTTGTAATGTGTTCTTCTTTTGTCTCTTCTAGACTTAGAGGTTTTACGTTTTGGATGTGCCATCTCGTCTTGGTATTTTAATTAATTGTTTTTTATTTTCTTAAGTATATCCCAACGTGGGTCTGTTTGTGTATCCCTTGTTTCGGGAGCAGATAAGTTCTTCAATTTATCAATCATTGATTTGTCACATGCTGTGTTTAATCCCTGTTCTTCACATCTTGCGTAAAGCGGAACTGATAAATTAATGTATTCGTATATGTTATTAGCTAAATCGAGCTCGTGTTCGTTCCTTTTTAGTATCAAGATCTCGTCTGAGATGTCTGATGTGTCATCATCCTCCTGAAACTTTACAATCAAACGCTCATTAATATCCGTTTTCCCAGGGAATTTACGCAAACAAACGTCACACGTGAGTTCAATGATACCGGTTATATGGAAATCCGCTATAAGCATCGTTTCTTGCTTATCGAGGGTTAAGAAAACCTTTAATGCACCATCTTTGACGATCGAATACTCAAACTCGGCAAAAAAATGTTTGTCGACTTCAAATTCAAACTCATGTTTTCCAAGCTTTAGGCCTGTAAACGGTATACGGTATTGATTCAAAATTTTCAAAGCACGATAATTAAGCTCGCAAATTTAGAAATAATAAATAATATGTGAAAGTTTTTTTTAAAGTAACTCAGGTCGACCAGGGTAAGCGTTTGTTTTCAAAATTTGAAAGGCATCAAATGAAACCGGTTTTTAGGATGGATGCCGTTTACGTGTTTTGTAAGATGTTGATTCAAATTTAGATTAATCCCTGTCTTTTGTCAGTTTTCTGATCTTCAATGGATTGGCTAATAGATCATCCTGTTCTTTTCTCCTTTTTGCAATATGAACGGCTGCAAAAATAGCTTCTTTAAATGATTGTTCCGAAGCAATATTTTTCCCCGCTATATCGTAACCTGTTCCATGATCCGGTGAAGTGCGGATAACAGGTAATCCAGCAGTGAAGTTTACGCCGTTATGAAAAGCTAGTTGTTTAAAAGGAATTAGGCCCTGATCATGGTACATGGCTAAAACGCCGTCGAAATTTTTGTAATTATCACTAGCAAAAAATCCATCAGCGGGATAGGGACCAAAAGCAAAAACATCCATTTCATTTGCCTCTTCTATTGCAGGAATAACAATGTCTTGATCTTCTGAACCAATTAGACCGTTATCTCCCGCATGTGGATTTAATCCTAACACAGCAATTTTTGGTTTTTGAACCCAAAAATCATTTTTTAAGCTGTTGTGCATGAGCCTTAGCTTGGCTAAAATCGTTTCCTTTGTAATATTTTCTGCGATTTCTTTTACAGGAATATGCCCAGTGACTACACCTATTTTTAATTCTTCGCTGATCATAAACATGAGGGCGTCTTTCGATCCGGTTTTTGATTGTATATATTCCGTATGTCCAGGGAAGTTGAATTCGTCTTGTTGTATATTATGTTTATTGATAGGAGCGGTTATCAAAACATCTATTTTACCTTGAATAAGATCATCTGTGGCTTTTTCCAGGGAAAGAAACGCATATTTTCCACCAATGCTATTGGATTCTCCGAGCATAATCTTTACATCTTCATGCCAGCAATTTATCATGTTCGGCCTCTTTTCACTTGCCTGATCAGCGCTGTTAATGACGTTAAAGCTAAAATCGGTAATGCCAATGGCCTTACGATGAAAGGAAGCAACTTTTGTATTGCCATATACTATAGGTGTGAAAAAATCCAGTATTCTATTATTTGCCAATGTCTTTATGATGACCTCCAAGCCTATCCCGTTCACATCACCAATAGTTATACCAACTTTTAACTTTTCACTCATTTTACTACGTTTTTGAATAGGCCAAACTTAGATAAAATTGATTTTATATGCAATTCTAAATAAACAGTATCTTTGTGCAGTTTTAAATCGTATTACATGTCGTTAGTTCGTGCTAAGAAACACTTGGGCCAACATTTCTTAACAGATAAAAATATTGCAAAAAAAATTGTTGAAGCGTTGAATCCTGAAGATCGTTTTCAGCTGGTGTTAGAGGTAGGTCCTGGGATGGGGGTATTATCGGATTTTCTGTTACAAGACCGAAGGTACAAGACTTGGATGATTGACCTTGATGCCGAATCGGTAGCGTATTTGGCGGGTAAGTATCCCGCAATGGGAAACAAATTGATTCTAGGAGATTTTCTCGATTTAAACTTCTCTTCTACATTTAATGGTCCAATGGCCATTATTGGCAATTTTCCGTACAATATTTCCTCTCAGATTTTGTTTAAAGTGCTTGATAATCGTCATCAGGTTGTTGAGGTGGTTGGTATGTTCCAAAAAGAAGTGGCTGAACGTTGTACAGCGTTACCGGGAGGCAAAGAATATGGAATTTTAAGCGTTTTTTTACAGGCTTATTATGAGGTTCAATATTTGTTTACCGTGAAGGCGGGAGCTTTTAATCCTCCTCCAAAAGTTCTTTCAGGTGTTATTCGATTGTTAAGAAACAATACGGTAGCATTGAATTGTAATGAACAACTTTTTTGGAAAGTAGTGAAGGCGGGGTTTAATCAGCGACGCAAAACTTTACGCAATGCTTTGTCGGTTATTATCAGCAAGGATAAAATGAAAAATCATCCCTTATTAGAGCTCAGAGCTGAACGCTTGGGCGTAGATGACTTTGTAATGTTGACGAATGAAATAGAAACCTGGCAGCATAATAGGTAAGCTGGTATTGCTTTATAAATTTATGATAAATGTATTAATTGTTGATGATATTCATCAAGTATTTATGGATAGGTTGTCTGAAGCAGGTATTAATTTTTCGTACTTTCCTGCTATTGGAAGGACTGAGGCGTTAAAGATGCTAAAAGACTACGAAGTTTTAGTTGTTCGGTCAAAGTTTAAAATCGACGAAGAGGTTTTTAGCGCCGCAGATCATCTCAGCATAATAGCGCGAGCCGGTGCAGGTATGGATAATATCGATGAACAATTGGCGGAAGAATATGGTGTTAGATTAATAAATGCACCTGAAGGAAACCGTGATGCAGTAGGAGAGCACATGATAGGAATGCTATTGTCGATGCTGAATAACTTAAGTGCTGGAGACAAACAGGTGAGGGGTGGAATTTGGTTAAGAGAACAAAATAGGGGAGTAGAACTTGGAGGGAAGACGGTGGCATTGATAGGATATGGAAATAACGGACAAGCAATGGCCCGTAAACTATCAGGTTTCGGCGTGAATGTAATTGCTTATGATAAATACAAAACAGGTTTTTCTGATCAATATGCGAAAGAGGTCAGTATGGAGGAAGTGGTGCGAGATGCGGATATTTTAAGTTTACATATACCGCTAACAAGAGAAACACATCGCTTAGTTGATGCGGAGTATCTTCTACATTTTAAAAAGCCAATTTTCTTTCTTAATGGAGCTAGAGGTGAAATAGTAGATATTATGGCTGTTTTAGATGCTATTGATCATGGTAAAATATTGGGGGCAGCCTTTGATGTTCTGCCACTTGAACGATTTCCAGAGGCTAGTACTGTTGATTGGTTTGAACGACTGTCTAACCATGAAGGCGTATTGTTGACTCCACATGTAGCAGGTTGGAGTGTTGAATCTTATTTTAAGATTGCAGCGGTGTTGGCTGATAAGCTAATTAGCCATGCTAAGAGCGACATGAAATTAAAAAATGATTGATTGTATATATCAATATCAGCCTAACTAAAAGTTATCAGCTTCGTAATTTCCGCATATCGTGTGCTAGTTCCCTTTCTAGCTAAAAGATAGCTAAGGCGAGTTAGTACGAGAGATGCTTTGCCTGTTTTAAGCGGAGAAAGAAGTACCACAACCGCAGGTGCTGGATGCATTTGGATTGTTGAAGGTAAAACCACGCGCACTTAGTCCACTTTGAAAATCTATTTCCATTCCTGCTAGATAAAGACCGTGCGCCTTATTCATGAAGACCTTAATACCGGAAACTATATATTCGGTATCACCCTCTTTTTTTTGGTCAAAACCAAGTATATAGTTCATTCCAGCACAGCCGCCGCCTTCAACGCCTACGCGTAAACCGAAGTTGTCCCCAATCTCTTGTTGTTCTTTTAATTTTTTTAACTCCTTTACAGCACCTTCTGTTAAGGTTAAGGGGGCATTGCTTGTCGCTGTTTCTGTATTCATTTGTCTGTTTTTAGAATTATCCCTTATTAAATAGACCAAAAAATTGGCATCTATATATTACTTGCAAATATAAAATTTTAATCTTTGTAATCAGGTGGTTCGCTGTGTTTATGACGATTTGTTAACATTGCCAGTTGTTTCAATTTCCATGGTCTTTTTGTAATCCGACGGAATTAACGACGTTTTATTTGTGTTGTAATCGATACATACACAGGTTGTTTTAGCTTTAGCGTGAATAGTTATTCCCTTTTGACTTTCGGATGTCAGGATATAGGCTAACTCAAAGCTCTTATTTCCAACTTTTGATGTTCTAACATAAATTAATAATTGATCTTTTAGGGTTAACGGTTTGATGTAGTCAATCGTTGCGCTGGCAATAATGATTCCCATCAGGTTCCAGTCCCACTTTATTACTTCTTGCCAATATTTTGTGCGTGCGACTTCGCAATAGGTCAAATAAATGGCGTTGTTAACATGGCGAAAAGCATCAAGATCAATGAACCGAATTTCCACGGGAGTACGGAATTTAAAATCTTCTAAATGGTCTTTTTGTGTCATTTTGTCTTTTTTAATTGTTTTATCATGACTTTTTGTCTCTTTTTTGAGAAATTGAATTGGTTTTTCAGACTGGTATATAGTTTGAATATACCAAGTAAATCAAAATTAGTAATTTAATAGGAGGAAAACATAATGAGTATTTCAAGATTTGTTGACAATAATAAGATTAGGAAAATCGATCCATGGGTTAACAATTTATTTGATGATCTGTTCAGAGATTCTTTTGGTGTTGTAAATGGCGCTGCTAAGTATCCATCAGTGAATGTTGCAGAGTCTGCGGATGCTTTTCATGTAGAATTTGCGGTTCCCGGGTTTAGTAAAGAGGATTTTAAAATTGCTGTAGAGCATGATATTCTTACCGTAAGTGCAGAACATAAGGCTGAAAAGCTTGAGGATGCAAGGCGATACAGCCGTAAGGAGTTTAGCTATAGTTCTTTTAAACGTTCGTTTACTTTGCCTGAAGCTGTGGATGTTGATAAGATCGAAGCATCTTACAAAGATGGTGTTTTGGTTTTAAGCGTGAATAAAAAGAAGCAAGAAAAGGTTGAAGCAAAGGAAATAGCTGTTAAATAAGTTTGGAAGAGCTTTAGCGTTTTTTAGTAAAACGGGAGTTGACATATAAGCTCCCGTTTTATTATTTAGCTATCTGAATTTTATTTTTGCAAAAATAATTAGCTCATTTTAAGCTTTTTCTGAATATCTTGAACGTAGGCTTTGAACTTTTTGTCGGTATCGATTAAGTCTTCTACTGTTTGGCAGGCGTAAATTACCGTAGAATGGTCTCTTCCTCCAAAAAATGCCCCTATAGATTTAAGTGAGGTTTTTGTGTGATTTTTTGCTAAATACATAGAAATCTGTCGAGCTTGCACGATCTCCCGCTTTCTAGTTTTTGATTTGACCATTTCTACTGGAACTTCAAAATATTCACATACTAATTTCTGTATAAAATCTATGGAAATCTCTTTGTGCGAATTTTTTATAAAATTCTTTAACATTGATTTCGCTAGGTTTAGATCAATTTCTTTCTTATTTAGCGTTGCTTGTGCCAATAGTGATACCATAGCACCTTCCAGTTCACGTACATTATTGTCAATATTGTTGGCTACGTATTCCACGACTTCATATGGCAAGTCTATACCATCAGCATACATTTTCTTCTTTAGTATAGCCATTCTAGTTTCCAGATCCGGTACTTGCATGTCTGCGGACAGCCCCCATTTAAAACGACTAAGAAGACGTTCTTCTAGGCCTGCTAGATCTTTAGGGGCTTTATCTGATGTAAGTATGATCTGCTTTCCTGATTGGTGAAGATGATTGAAGATGTGAAAAAAGATATCCTGTGTTTTGTCTTTGCCGGCAAAATTATGTACATCGTCCATAATAATTACGTCCATAGCTTGGTAAAAATTGACAAAATCGTTTATCGTATTGTTTTTTAACGAATCGACAAACTGTTGGCAAAATTTTTCACAAGAGACATAAATAACAAGCCTGTCTGCCATATTTCGTTTTACCTCATTGCCTATTGCTTGTGCCAGATGCGTTTTGCCTAATCCAACGCCTCCATATATCATGAGTGGATTGAACGACGTCCCGCCAGGTTTACTTGCAACCGCATAGCCGGCCGAGCGAGCAAGTCTATTGCAGTCTCCTTCTATAAAATTATCAAACGTATAATTTTGATTCAGTTGGGGGTCTACATGCAGCTTTTTTAAACCTGGAATGACAAATGGATTCTTAATGTCTTTATTTAAAGCAACAGGCACAGGAATCGACTGCTTTTTCCCTTCAGCGCCATTACCGTTGGAAGGAATGTTAGTTGTGTACGGTATGTTTTTAGATGATTTTTCAACTACTATATTGTATTCCAAGCGGCCGCTTTCTCCTAATTGTTTTTTTACTGTTTTACGTAGCAGGCCAACATAATGTTCTTCGAGCCATTCATAAAAAAATAAACTGGGTACTTGTATGGTCAATACATTTCCTTCCAAACGCAAAGCGGATATAGGTTCAAACCATGTTTTGAAGCTTTGGGCTGGAATGTTATCTTTTATAATTTCTAAGCAACTATTCCATACACTTGTACTCGTTTTTTCCATACCGTATTTTGTAATATTCTGATTTTCAATAATCGATGGTTGAAATGTTAATAACCTATCGGAGATTCGAAGTTCAAAAAAAAAAACAACTAAAAAAATTAAAATTTAAATTATCTTTAAAATACTTGTTAATCAGAGGTTTATGTTGATTTTTTGCTGCTTTTCATTCGTTGAATAATCTGAGTCAATAATTTTCCACAATTTATTTTCGCTCATTATAAAAATAAAAGATTTGAGCTGTTTTCTGTCGAAATATAAACTCCGCTTACGAATTGTTAGTGCAGTCTAAAGTTCTGAATAATCCTTTTAAAAAAAGAATTCAATGAAAAAAATCTCTTATTTTTCGATGGTAAATACCAAAGGATGTGTTACCGCTATAAACACTTACTTGGAGAAGTTTATTTGTAGACGTTTAATTAGAGGTATTAATAGAAGATCATGTTGCTTAGGTGTTTTTGTTTTGTAAAGTGTATTAATGGTATACAGCTCTGATGTGGTTAGCTGCTTATGGTATAACATCGGAGATATATTAGTAACCATACATTTGGATTAATAC